>JAFQIY010000006.1 GCA_017415165.1 Oscillospiraceae bacterium
ACCTTTGAAAACTGCGTAACCTCAAATCTTCATTTTGACGGCTACGGGGACGCTCATCAGAAGCTCGGTGCAAAGGCTTTCTATACAGGCAACAATCCTTACGAGGAATACAACACCTACGGTCTTGAGTGGAACGAAAACGAATATATTTTCTATATCAACGGTGTTGAAACCTTCCGCACAGATTTCGGCGGTGTAAGTCAGAATGAAGAATATCTCATTCTCTCCGTTGAAATGAAGGGCGAAAACGGCATTCCTTCCGAAAGAGCGAACACCAAAGCAGACGATGCATTTTTCATTGTGGACTATGTAAGAGTTTATCAGTATAACGATAAAGTATAATAGAAAACCCTAAGGAGATAGAAATGAACCAAGGAAAGAAAAAGAAAAAAATAGTCTGGCAACAGTACATAGGCTTTGCATTTATGATGCTTGTAGGTGTAATTTGCGGTATCGTTATAGCTTCTTATCTTGATAAGTTCACAGCAGAAACACCGTCGCACCAAAAACTTATCTCTTTTGCAGGACTGCTACTCGGTATGTATGCTGCGTTGTTTTTTCATCTGATCGTTCATGAAGCAGGACATCTTGTGTTCGGTCTGCTGACGGGATATGAGTTCTGTTCTTTCCGTATAGCCTCTTTTATGTGGTTGAAAGAAAACGGAAAACTCAAATTGAAGCGTCTTACTATGGTTGGAACAGGCGGTCAATGTCTTATGTCTCCGCCCGATATTAAGGACGGCAAAATGCCGCTTGTGTTATATAACCTCGGAGGTTCATTTATCAATATCATTCTCGGTGTTTTGTTCTTGGCAGGTCATCTGCTTTGTTCAGATATTCCGTTCCTTTCACCGCTTCTTCTTATATTTGCTGTAGCAGGATTTATGATCGCTATGATGAACGGCATACCGATGCGTATGGGAACAGTTGACAATGACGGCTACAACGCCTTTGCATTATCGAAAAATAAAGAAGCGGTTGAAGCCTTTTGGGTTCAGCTTAAGGTTGCTGAGCAAGGTTCAAAGGGGGTTCGTATCAAGGATATGCCTTCTGAGTGGTTTGCAGTACCGACTGATGAAGCTATGAAAAACAGTATGGTTGCAACCCGTTGTGTGTTTACATGTAACAGACTTATGGATGCGGGAAAGTTTGAGGAAGCAGATGCACTTATGGCACACCTGCTTGAGATTGACAGCGGAATTGTTGGCTTGCATCGCAATCTTATGATATGCGACAGAATTTATGTTGAATTGATTAAAGAAAACCGCAGTGATGTAATTGCAGATATGATGACCAAAGAGCAAAAGAAATTTATGAAAGCAATGAAACGGTTTCCGTCTGTGCTGCGTGTGCAATATGCTCTTGCGTTACTTTTTGAAAAGGATACCGCAAAGGCAGAAAAGATAAAAAACGAGTTTGAAAATATTGCAAGAACCTATCCGTATTCAACGGATATTGAATCCGAGAGAGAATTAATAAAGATTGCAGAAGAAAAAACAGTTTAAAAGCAGAAATGGTGCAGCTCCTTTTTAGAGGTTGCACCATTTTTATATAAAAACCATTTTTTTGAATGTACTGCAGATAAAGCCGTTTTTTTTATTTAAGTGATTCAATATATGCTTTTATCTGTTCCTCGCTCGGCTTGTAGTCGGGGTTGGAGCAGCAGGGGAGGTCGGGTTTTTTACCGTTGGAGCCGTAGGGCAAATCGGGTACATTATCACCGAAAATAAAATATGGTGTATGTCTGTCATTTTCATACTTTAGTCTGTCTTCCTCACTTGTCATATCGGGGATATCGTAAGGAATACCGCCGTTAAGGATTGAACGGTGAGAGAGTATTGCAACGCTTGACATATTTACGGCTGAATAAATATCAAAGGGATGCTCGGGCTGTCTGTGTTCTCTGATACAGTCAAGGAACATTCTCGCAATTATATAGTCACCGCCGCCGTGTCCGCTGTTGACGATAAGCTCTTCGTCCTTATCGTTCCATTCGGGAGTGTAAAGATTTTCTGTTTCCATTCCCTCGGGTACAGCCCATTCGCTGTAGCGCAGCATAACCTTGTCGCCCATTCCGCGTAAGTTTTCAATCTGTCCCTCTGTTCCGCACACGCGGTATGCATTATGATGTGCACCGAAGCCTGCACAGCCCGTCACTCTGAAAACAGAGCCGTCGTCATTAAGCGTTGTTATAATAGCAGCTCTGTCGCCGACGTGTCTTGCGGTTGCCGTTTCTTCCAAGGGTGCATAAACGGGGAGTGCACTCACTCTTTTCGGTGTTGCACCCGTTGCCCACATAATGGGAGCAAGTGAGTGGGTTATATAGTATGAACGGGGATTGAAATTTCTCCAATGGTCAACGAAATAAATATAGTCCTTGTTGAATTCGGTGTTGTCGGGGCAAACGGGATGGTTGTATTCGCCCTCTGCATAAAGAATCTTGCCGAGCGTTCCGCCGTCACACACTCTTTTTATCTCACGGTTGAAAATCATCTGCGGATAATTTTCTGCCAGCATATAAATTGAATTGCTCTTTTCAAATGCTCTGACAAGCTCAACACCCTCTGCAAGTGTGCCGTTGCTGATACACTCGCTGAAAACATGAATTCCCTTTTCGAAGCATTTTATCGCATAGGGTGCGTGCTCGTTGAAAAAGTTTGCAAGCACAACGGCATCCATATCTTCCTTTATAAAGTCATCAAAATTATCAAAGCCTTTAACATTTTCACCAAGTGCTTCAATACCTTTATTTCTGCGATCCTCAATGAAATCACAAAGAGCCACAATTTCACAGCCGAGAAGCATAAGATTTTCTGCAATGTCAATACCGCGTCCGGCACCGAATATACCAATTCTGATTTTTTCCATAAGGCTGAGCCTCCTATTTACTTTTTTCTTAATTTTAGCAGATAGAAATTGAGTTATCAACAAAAAAATCTTGATATTATCCGTCTTTTGTTGTACTGTTAAATAAACGGAGGCGATATTATGAGAAACAAAGATATTCTTGAAATTATTTTTATCCGTCACGCACAGACAGACTATGACGATATAGGCGACCGTGATCCCAGCGACGGTGAATTGACCGCCGAGGGCGAAAAGCAATGTATTGAATTGGGTGAAAAGCTGAAAAACAAACCGATTGATGCATATATCACAAGCTCACTTCTGAGAAGCTTCAAGACTGCAACAGGTGTATGCAAGGCAAAGCCCGACAAGCCTGTGCTCGAAATCTGCCCCGAGCTTGTTGAGTGCGGCTGTACTCCGGGGTATTTCGGCTGCAGTAAAGAGTATCTGAGCCGCTATTATGACAACACAAAAATGTGTGAAAGTCTTTACGGCACAAAGGAATATTCATTCTCTTGCAAAACAAAGGAAGACAATGATATCAGAGCTAAAAAGGTGATAGACTATCTGAAAACCCGCTTCACCTACGGACAAAGCGTAGCAGTTTTCTCTCATCACGGAATGCTGGAGCATCTTATCCCCACCGCCTTGGGAGTTGATCCGCATATATTCCGTTTTGCATTGGAAAATACATCAATAACGATAGTTGAATTCACAAGGGACGGGAACTGTATTCTCCGCTGTGTGAATTTATGACATTATGAGTTTTTGAGAACTGTTTTTTTAAAGCAGTTCCTTTTTTTATTTATTTAAAAGGGTAAATTTAAAAGGTAAAAACCGTAAAAATTATTGACTAAAAATGTTAATAATGATATGATAAAATTAACTAAAAATATGCCGGAGGCAAGAAAAATATGGATGTAATGGGCGCAATTTCAAAAGTCGTAATATTCTTATTGTGGATTTTGTATCTGCTTTTCCCGTGGTGGTTCTCGGATCCCACAGCACCGAAGCCGGATGAAACCACAACAGGAATAGTTATCGAAGAAACCACAGATTATGAAACCACAACAGAATTCCCTGTTGAAGAATGTGAGCATGCAGGCGGCACGGCTACCTGTACCGAAAAAGCAGTATGCGATTTGTGCGGTGAAGCTTACGGTGAAGCTCTTGGCCACGATGAAATAAATCATAGCGGCAAGGATGCTACCTGTACCGAAGACGGATGGAAAGCATATGTAACATGCTCAAGATGTGATTACACAACCTATGAAGAAATTACTGCAACAGGCCACACAAAGATTTCTTATGAAGAAAAAATTGCTGATGCAACCTGTACGCAGGACGGTTCCTATGACAAGGTTACATCATGCTCAGTATGTCTTGCTGAGCTTGACAGAGTAACAGTAACAGTAGATGCACTCGGTCACACAGAAGTAACCGACGCAGCAGTGGCACCTGATTGTATAAACACAGGTCTTACAGAAGGAAAGCACTGCTCAGTTTGCGGTGAAGTTCTTGTAGCACAGACAGTAGTAGATGCACTCGGTCATACAGAGGGCGAAACAGTTGTAGAAAACGAAGTAGAAGCTGATTGTGTAAACGACGGTTCATATGACAATGTAGTTTACTGTACAGTATGTGAAGAAGAACTCAGCAGAGAAACAGTAACAGTAGACGCACTCGGACACAAAGAAGTAACTGACGCAGCAGTAGCACCTGACTGTACAAACACAGGACTTACAGAGGGTAAGCACTGCTCAGTATGTAACGAAGTACTCGTTGCACAGACAGTAGTAGATGCACTCGGACATACAGAGGGCGCAGTTGTTGTAGAAAATGAAGTAGAAGCTGATTGTGTAAACGACGGTTCATATGACAATGTAGTTTACTGTACAGTATGTGAAGAAGAACTCAGCAGAGAAACAGTAACAGTAGATGCACTCGGACACAAAGAAGTAACTGACGCAGCAGTAGCACCTGATTGTGAAAGCACAGGACTTACAGAAGGAAAGCACTGCTCAGTTTGCGGTGAAGTTCTTGTAGCACAGACAGTAGTAGATGCACTCGGACATACAGAGGGCGCAGTTGTTGTAGAAAATGAAGTAGAAGCTGATTGTGTAAACGACGGCTCATATGATAATGTAGTTTACTGTACAGTATGTGATGCTGAACTCAGCAGAGAAACAGTAACAGTAGCCGCACTCGGACACAAAGAAGTAACTGACGCAGCAGTAGCTCCCACATGTACAGCAACAGGACTTACAGAAGGAAAGCACTGCTCAGTTTGCGGTGAAGTTCTTGTAGCACAGACAGTAGTAGATGCACTCGGTCATACA
>JAFQIY010000007.1 GCA_017415165.1 Oscillospiraceae bacterium
ACCGCATTATGAGTTACCCGCAGCCGGAGCGCGGCGAACAGGACAAAGCCTATATGGACGCAGCCGAAACGCAGCAAGCAGACGCACAGGCCGCAGAGCCGCAGCAGCCCCGCCCCGTCGTCCCCATTATCCTTACTTCCGAAAAGCCCGCCGAAAAGGTAAAGGAGATCACCGCGCGTTTGGAACAGGGCGTACAGGCGATTTTTGACAGCGACCGCTACAAAGAGTTTCTAACCGCTATGTCAAAGTTCCATGATTATAGTTTGAATAACACTATCCTAATTGCTATGCAGGGCGGCAATTTGGTAATGGGCTTCCGTCAATGGGAAAAGGAGTTTGACCGCCATGTAAAGAAAGGCGAGAAAGGCATTAAAATCTTTGCCCCCGCGCCCTACAAGGTGAAAAAGCTGGTTGATAAAATCGACCCCGAAACGAGAAAGCCCATGCTTGACCGCGAGGGAAAAGTGGTAAAGGAAGAAAAGGAAATCACCGTCCCCGCCTTTAAGGTTATAACCGTCTTTGATATTTCGCAGACCGAGGGCAAGGAGTTTCCCGACCTTTCCGTTAAACCGCTGCTTGCCGATGTGGAGCAGTACGAGGATTTTTTCGCCGCCCTTGAAAAAGCGTCCCCCGTCCCGATTGCATTTGAGCAGATCACAAACGGCGCAAATGGGTATTTCAGTTTGACCGACAAGCGTATTGCAATCAAAGAGGGCGTGAGCGAGTTACAGGCGGTAAAGACCGCCATTCACGAAATCGCCCATGCGAAGCTGCACGACGTAGACTTAAACGCCCCGCCGGAGCAGCAAAACCGCGTTGACCGCCATACCTGCGAGGTAGAAGCGGAAAGCGTCGCTTATACGGTTTGCCAGCATTTCGGCCTTGATACTTCCGATTACTCTTTCGGCTATGTGGCTGGTTGGAGCAGCGGCAAGGAAATGACCGAGTTAAAAGCGTCCCTTGAAACAATACAGACCACCGCAAAGGAACTCATTACCGAGATTGAGGGGCATTTTACCGAGTTGCAGCAGCAGCGGCAAGCCGAGCAGGAGCAGGGCGATACCTTTTCCATTTATCAGTTAAAGCGCGGGGACGAAACAAGGGACTTGCGCTTTGAGCCTTATGACCGTCTGCAAGCGGCTGGACTTACCATTGACCGGGTAAATTATGAACTCGTCTATACTGCACCGCTTACAAAGGATATGACGCTGGGCGACATTTGGGAAAGGTTTAATATCGACCACCCCGCCGACTTTAAGGGGCATAGCCTTTCCGTTTCCGACATTGTTGTGCTTCATCAGAACGACGAGGACACCGCCCACTATGTAGACAGTATCGGTTTTCAGCAAGTGCCGGAGTTTTTGCAGGAGCAGCAGACCCCCGTATTTGACAAGCTGCCGCCCGAACAGCAGCAAGCCTTGTCCGACACCGTACAAGACACTTTGCAAATGCTGGTTGACGCAGACAAGCGGATTTATGGCGACGTTACGGGCAAGACCCTTGAAGCAATCGCGGCGCAAGGATATTCCTACAAGGACGGGCAGCTTGAAAAGCAGCAGCCGGAAGCGACCCCCGACAGCCTTTTGACGGGTGAAACCGTTAGAACGCCGAGGGGCAATTTTCATATTACCGATATGAGCCGTGAACAGATCGAAGCGGCGGGCTTTGGTTTTCATCATGCGTCGGAGGACGGGAAGTATCTCATTATGGGAAATGGCACACAGGCTTATGCCATAGCCGCCGAGCAGCCGCAGCGGGATAATCCCTTAAAGCACGTCGAGGACACCATAGAGCAGAACGACAACAATTTTGACGGGCTTATCAACAATACGCCGCAAACGCCCACCGTTGCAGATTTTGAGCAGCGGGCAAAGGCGGGGGAAGCGATTTCCGTTACCGACCTTGCAAAAGCGGTAAAAGCCGAGAAACGGGAACAGCCGCAGAAAAAACCGTCCATTTTGAAGAAGCTGGACGAATACAAGAAACAGGCGGCGCAGCAGCCGAAAGATAAACAGAAAGAGCATAAAAAGGATTTGGAGGTTTGATAGCATGAATACCCGCTTTACCATTGAGGAAGAAAACATTGTTGCGATCTACGCCGAGGACAGCCGGGAAACAACGCTTGAAAATATCCTTGCCGCCATGCCCTACATGGACGAGGATATGCGCCAGCTTGCCGCCGCAGCGGTGAACAAGCTGCAAGCCATGACGGACAGCGAGTTTTCCGAAAGGGAGTTTATCTTGACCGACGAGGAATAGCCCATAGAGAACAGGGGCGCGGTTGCCGATTTCCGGCACCGCGCCCCTGTTCTTTTTTTGTCCTTGCGTGGACAATTAGAAAGCCGTTTTTGCGGGTTTGAATATACTTTATCGTCTATGTCGTTTTCATGCGCTGGAAGCCGCAGAAACACAGGCGTTTTCAGCCCTTAACATTCCACTTGCCACCCCATGTTTTGCGCCTTATCGCTCCTGCTCCCGCGCCCTGCTTTGGGACGGGTAAAGAATACTATCGACGTTCTTTTTGACAACGCCGTATTCCTGCATTTGCTTCTTGGCTTGCCGATAATCTTCATACAATTTGGTTTTCCTGTCGTTTAAGCTTCTATACTCCTTGCGCAGCGCGGCGAGATCGGGCAGCTTCTTTATCTGCATTTCCTTTAATGCCCTTGCCGCAGCTTCAAACAGGATAATTTCGCTTTCATGCCCCCGCAGATACTTTTCCTTGTCCGGCGATTTTCGGTATTCATCGTAAATCGGTTTTAACTGTCGGTATGTGGTGGTGTGCTTGATAAGCAGCGACAAATCAGACATACGCTGTTCCACTTCCTTAACCGCCTTTGCCGCCGCGTCATGAGCGGTCATAATATCGGCTATCTTGCTTTCAAGTTCGCTATAATACTCAATCTTGTTTTCGGTTAGGAAGTTCATGCTTTTAGCAGCCTGTTTCAGATTATGGATTTTCGCCCACCGTTCATAGCCCGCCGACTGTTGGGCTTTGATACTGTTTTCAAGATCAACGACAAGCCGGATTTTTTTATCTTCCCGCAGCGTTTTTGTTTTGGCAACATACACGCCCTTGATACGCTCCTTTATCGCTTCTTCCGTATAGGCCGCGCCGAGCGTCTTTGTGCGGGTAAACCGTTCCTGTCCGGCAGCGCGAAAGGAAATGTATTTGCCCTGTTTGATTTCATACCCCATTTCCTGCAAGCGGCGCAGCAGTTCGTCAAAATCTTTCACTTGGGGAATGAGAGTATCTATCGCCGTTTTCAGCTTTGCTTTGTAGCTTGTCCCTTGCTTTTCGGCGGTGTATTCTGCATAGCTTTTTCCCTTGTCCTGTCCCGGTACGACGACGGATAGCCCATGCTCTTTACATATCCTGTCGCTGGTGCGCCGGATAAAGTGATAGCTTTGCTTGTTGGAATGGTACTTTTTGTAGTCAACGAAGCTAACCGCGTTGAAAATCAAGTGATTATGCAGATGGTCTTTATCGACGTGAGTTGTCAAAACAAACTCATACTTGCCGCCTAATACCGCCCCGGCAAGTTCCATGCCGATTTTGTGCGCTTCTTCCGGTGTGGTTTCTCCCACCGCAAAGGATTGTATCAAGTGCCGCCCTAAATGTGTGCCGCGATCTCCGGCAGCTTCCCGCGTCCATGCAAACTCAATATCGGCGGTTTCCAGCCCGCAGCCGAAAGAGGACGCAAGCAGCTTCCCGTCTGTCTTTTCGGGATTTAAGATATAGTCTATCGCAGCCTTTAAGGTTGATTTAATAGGGTGCGTCTTTGTAACCGCCATATCTCGTCCACCGCCTTTTTAATGTCCTCTATATCCTGCCTGTAAACCGTCCCCGTCGCATTGGCGCGTTTTGCAATTTGGTTGATGTTCCGGCTCACCGCTTGCAGTTCCCGGATATATGCTTTTGTGTCGCTTCGGTCAACGACAAGAATATACCCGTCTATCGCCATTTTACGGAAGTATGCCCCATACTGCTTTATGGGAAGCTGCTTCATCTTCTCGTCGATCAGCCGCTTTTCTTCTTCCGTAACGTAAAACTTCATCTGTATATTTCTCTTTCGGTTTTCCATTTCCGCACCGCCTTTCGGTATAAGGGTTTGGGATTATCCCAACAAGCATTTTCCGCAAACGGGTACTCGTTTGCTGTGCTTGCTATCTACTCCATACCCCCACCGAAAGGCGGTATTTGTTGCGCGTTCCTTTGATTTTGGACGCAAAAAAAGATTGCAGCCGCCATGCGCTGCAATCTCCCGATTTCTCATATTGTGAGGTTAATCCTCTGCTTTTTCGACTTCCGTTATCTCCCTTGCTGTTGCGGTTACAATCCGTATGCCTTTATCGCTCATACCGTCCAGCAGCGCGTCAAGCTGCCGCCGCCCGGTGGATTTCTCCGCATTGCTGTTCGGGAAGAAAAATTGATCTACCGAAATATGATACCGGGTTACAAGGTCATAGAATACCTGTAAACTCGGCTGTTGTCCCTTGTTCTCGATATTCGCAAGGTAGCGCGGGGAAATATATAACTCGTCGCTTACCTTTTTGCGGCTCTCGCCGTATTCATTTCTCGCGGCTTTTATAGCTGCCCCGAAAGCCTTAAAGTCGTACAATGGTACGGGTCTTTTTGCCATTTTCATTCACCCTGTTACATTTTACAGTTCACCTTTCTTTTTGGATATGTCCACACAATTCATATCATTAGGTTAAATACTTCCTGTTGTGTATTGACAGTAGACTGATTTTCTGATAAAATAAAATTTATGTAAAAGGAGGCGGCGTTTATGTTGCATAGCATGCGTATTAGATAAGCATTGAAAAAAAGGATTTTCCCATTTTCAACATGGGCTTTTTTGTCATGCTTATTTTGCGGATGCTATACAAAAAACTAACGACGTATAGATATAGTATAGACATAGTGCAAGCTATGCCTTAGTTTTGTTGTACTGCTCTGTGCATTATAAATGCAGGTCAATGCTCATGTTGAGGATTGACCTGCATTTTTTTGTGTAAAAAGGACGAGTGAAATATAATGCTTAAAAAATATTGGATAAAATGTCCGATTTGTAACGGAAAGACGAGAGTTCAAGTATTTCATAATACTGTATTAAAAGATTTTCCTCTTTTCTGCCCTAAATGCAAATTGACGCATATCATTGATGTAGAAAAATTAGAGATTGTAATCAAAAATACAGAAAAACAAACTTTTATTATTTAGAAGAAAGGATATAAAAATGAAACGTTTACCTAAATATACGCCTGCGGAAGTACGGAATGATCCATACGGATTTACTTACAAAGAAATGTCGGAAGTTATTGGCGAGAATGAAGCAAAAGCCTTATAT
>JAFQIY010000008.1 GCA_017415165.1 Oscillospiraceae bacterium
AGCATAGCAAAAACAGCTGAACTAAAAAAGCTAATCTAAGCTAAAAGCAAAACTAAGCTAACCTAACCCAAACGGGTTAACCCAAAACTAAAAAAAGCGCAGAGAGTAAAATCTCTGCGCTTTTTTGCGTGTGTAAGTGGGGGTTATGTTGTTTTATAAGGCAAATAATTGTTGATTGTGCTTTTTAAAAATTCATAGTTTACTTTATTTTCTTTTCTTATTAATGATGGTGGCACCCGCGACAATAAGGAGAGCTGCGGCGGTTAAAATACCGACTGTGAGCCAAGGCACAGACGAAATACCTGTAATATCAAATTCGCCGCTGTCGGCATTTTGCAACCTTCCGAAAATGGCTGCCGTGTCGTAAACGAGTACGCCTGCAAGGACAAAAAGGGCTGCTGACATAAGAACACGAGAGCCCTTTGGTTGGTCGGCGGTAATGCTTCTGGGAGCAAGTCGCTGAGCGCTGAAATCAAGCGTTTTTGCGAGATAGAAGCCGCCAATTACAGTTACAATCGTTTCGGGAACCATATAGGTCGCGTTATAAATCAGCGAATATATGAGCCCGTCGCCACTCGGTACTGAAACGCCGGCCCAAACGGTGCAACCCGCAATAACGTGGAAAAGATACCTTACCGCACAGGCGATGAGGATACTGCCCACAAATGCGGTGGCTTGATTTTGACACGATTTTTGCTTAAAAATTGCGGCAAGACCGAGAGCGGCAAAGGCAAGTATAAAGTCGAGCACAACGATTGCGACCGCTGCCTGCCACGAGGTTGCATAGCTAAGCGCACCCATGCCGAGAAGCAGCTGAGTGCCGCCGTAAACCGCACCGGTAACAATTCCGCGTAAAAGGCCGTAGCGGTAAGCAACCAGCATAATCGGCAGCATACTGCATACGGTAACGCTTCCGCCATAGGGAAGGTCGACCGCCTTAAACATGCTAAGCACGGTTGCAAAGGCAATCATAATTGCCCCTTCGCAAAGCCAGACAACATTTTTCCTTTTTTTGTTCATAAAAAAACGCCTCCAAAAAAATTATTTTATATTTTGAACGCATTTTTTGACCGTTTAAGCTCGTCAAAGCATAAAAAAATACGCCGCGGAAACATTCGCGACGTAAAAAAAGCACAATATTCCTGCTTACCTACGTCGGCATTATCCGAATCAGGTTAAAGGGTCAGGACGAAACACGCCCTATCTCAGCCGACTGTAATTTGTCAGCACCCCTGCGTTCAATTTTCATCAATTATTATATTCGATTATGGTCGTTTGTCAAGACAATTTGTCGAAAAGCCTTTTATTTATGCGAAGTTTCGGCATTTTTGCTGTTAAAAACTCTGTTGAAATGGTTAAAACTGTCCCATATTTTTCCACTATTCGTTTTAAGTGGACAAGCCGTGACAACAAAGGAAAAAAGCAGCGCAATAAGCCGTTTTTATGGCGAAAATGGGCAGAGGGTCTGTTAATGTAGGGGATGTAATTATGCCGAGGGCTGCTAAATATAAGCGCAGACAATCTGTTCTGTGAGTGAGGTTATTGCGTGCGTTAGTTGTTGTGCATAGTGCTGATTTTGGACGTGTGTAAAAAACATTTAAAAAAACCAGAAAAATTTTTAAAATTTTAAGGAACATAGTAGTATTTTTGTGAAAAAATGAAAATAACTGAAAATCTGGGTAATATCAATTTTTTTAACAATGTTAAAAAAAACAAAGGAGTGATATAAAAAATTTGCACAGTCGAGATTTTTATGGCTTCTGTTTTATGGAGAAAAGGCAATAAAAATCGGGCGTTTTTTGGTTAAAATGTAGAAAAAAGTATACCTATATTGAAAAAAACTATCGTAAATGTTAAAATACTTAATGTAACAAGCATCCTGCAAGTGTCACGGATGGCAATAAATTGTTATTATTTTTTAAAAAATAAATTAAGAAAAGGAGAAAAAATTATGCAAATGATCAAAAGAACACTTAGCATTCTTCTGACCGTAGTAATGCTCGTTTCCATGTTTTCAATGGTAACGGTAGCTTCTGCGGCATGGGACGGCTCGGTTGCCACCGATTTTGCCAGCGGTTCGGGTACCGAAGCTGATCCTTACATTATTATGAATGCATCTCAGCTTGCGTACTATGTTTCAGGAAATGGTACCAGCAGCTACGTTAAGCTTGGTGCAGACATCGTTATTAACGAAAACGTGCTTAGCGAGGATTATACCCTCAATGCAGGCAGCTTCATCGAGTGGCCGGTAAACTCCACCACTCTTTCCGGCTCAGGCGTTTTCGATGGTGATGGCCATACAATTTATGGTTTTTACGCCACTGCAAATAAGGCAGGACTTTTCTATTGTATCGAAGGAACCGTAAAGAATCTTACCATTGCTGATTCGTACGTTGGCACCTTTAACGCTACTCACGGTATCCTTGGATATAAGACAAATGGCGGTACCATTGAAAACGTAGTAGTTGACGGTTTGGCCGGCGGAAACCACAACGGCTCGGAATACGGCCGTGGACTTATGTTCGGTAGTGGTTTAGGTACCTTTACTAATTGTATAACAAGAGGTAAGGTTACAGCAGGCGTACAAAATGAATCTGCTCAGAAAGCTGGACCTTTCATTGGTAGTGCCAGCAGCGGTACCTCATTTACAAACTGTGTAAACTATGCAGACGTTGACAACCTTACACAGACAGGCGGATTCGTAGGATATACCGGCGGTTCGTTAACATTTACCGACTGTATCAACTATGGTAACATTTCTACCAGACAGAAGTATAATTCGTGGGAAGGACCTACACACCAGCGTCACGGAAGTGCGTCAGGTGGATTTGTTGGCGTAACTTATGGCGGAAGCATAACCTTTACCCGTTGCGCTAACGAAGGTACAATCAACGGTGACGCATATTCAGGCGGATTTGTTGGCGTAGTATTGCAGAGATATACACCTACAATTACAATAAATAATTCGTATAATTTGGGCGCAGTTTCTTGCCAGGCGACAAACGGCATTGATTATCATGGCGATTTTATCGGACACGTTTATGCAGGAAATCAAGTGACAGATACAAATTTGGGTGCAGGCAACCTTGCTATATATCAGGCTGGTGGTTGGCTTGGCGAGGAAGCTGACCTTTGGGTAGTTAAGTCGGGAACCAATCCGACATTGAAGCTCGTTGCAGGCGATGAGCCCGAAGCTCCGCACGAACACGCTTACACAGCAGAAACAACTGATGCAACTTGTACAGAAGCAGGAAAGACAGTTTACACCTGCGAATGTGGCGATACATATGAAGAAGTTATCGACGCACTCGGACATACCGAAGCAACCGAAACAGTTGACGCTACATGTACAGTTGACGGTTCAACAATCGTTAAATGTTCAGTTTGCGGCGAAACAATTTCTGCTACCGTTATCCCCGCAACAGGCCATACATATGTTGATGGCAAGTGCGAATGCGGCGACGTTGATCCTGACGCAATCGCTCAGGTAGGCGACAAGTACTTCTACTCATTCGCTGACGCTTACGCAGCAGCAGAAGCAGGCGACACAATCACACTCCTTGCTGACATCACTGCTTCAGCAATCATCACAATCGACAAGCCGATCACCCTCGACGGTAACGGCAAGACCCTTACCTCAACAGCAGGTCGTGCAATCAACGTTGACTGCACAGGCGACGTTACAATCGAAGATCTTACCATCGTGGCTAAGGGCGAACGTGCAATCAACATTATTAACCAGCCCGCAACCGTTACAATCAATAACGTAACAGCAACTGCCGGCAACTACGCAGTGAACCTTGCTACATCAGCAGGTGCAGCAAACGTTACTATCAATGATTCTGACCTTACAGGTCTCGCAGTTGTTAACGTAGCATCTGCAGGTGCATACGTTGAAATCAACGATACAAAGCTCACCAACGTTGACGCTAACCCGAACGAAAACTACGGCGCAATCACCGTATACCATGCAGCTGAAAACGCTACAGTTAACGTTAACGGCGGCGAAATCATCGTTGCTGATGATTCAAGAAAGGCATACGTCTTTGCTGACAGCGCAACCGTAAACGGAATCGATGACGTTGGCATGATCGCTGCCAGAATCGGTGATGCCGGCTACGAAACCTTCGAAGAAGCTCTTGCCGATGCAAAGGTTGGCGACACAATCACAGTTATCCAGACTGCAGTTATCGATGAAGACATGACCATCGCTAACGTAAAGATTGTTGCCGGCTCAAAGGCAGATCCTGCAATCCGCATCGTAAATGGCGCTACAGTAACATTTGAAAACGTAACCATCGATGCCGCAGAATACTGCGTAATCCTCGGTGCTTCCGACTTCTCGTCGGCAGGTAACCTTATTATTAAGAGTGGTAGCTACCATGGAAACATCACAGCTATCTCTGTTACAAAGGGTAACCTCGTTATCGAAGGCGGCAGCTTCTCGGCTGACCCGTACAACGGAAACTACGCATACCTCATCAACTGCATCGACTCCAGCTACAGAAACGGCACTGCTACAGTTACAATCAGTGGCGGTACATTCGCAAACTGGAATCCGCAGGACAACGCAGCAGAGGGCGCAGGCTCAGACTTCTGTGCTGACGGTTTCGAAGGCGTTGACAACGGCGATGGCACATTCGGCGTAGTCGTTCATGAACACGACTATGTAGCAGAAGTAATCGACCCGACCTGTACAGAAGCAGGAAAGACAGTTTACACCTGCCGTTGCGAAGACACTTATGAAGAAGAAATTCCGGCACTCGGCCACACCGAAGTAACCGAAACAGTTGACGCTACATGTACAGAACCCGGTTCAATCACAGTAACATGTGACGTTTGCGGCGAGACACTTTCAACCGAAACTATCGACGCTCTCGGTCACAACTATGTTGACGGCACCTGCAGCAACTGTGGCGAAGCAGATCCTGATGCAGTTGTATTACCTGAATTAAAGGTAAAATCTGTATCAATGGTATTACAGAGCAACATTTCGTTGAACTATTTAGTAGAAAAGAGCCTCTTTGCCGATGATGCATACGCTGATCCTTACATGACATTCGTTATCCGCGGAAGAGAAAGCGTTGTTACCGAATACACCGAATCAGGCAGCAACTATGTATTCACATTGAAGGGAATTGCTCCTAACGAGCTTACTCAGAACGTAACAGCAACCCTTTATGCAACAGCAAACGGCGAAGAATACACAGCAGTTAAGGAATTTGCAGCAGCAGATTACGGCTACAAGGTATTAGAATTGTACGCAGCATATCCTTCACAGGCTAAGCTCCTCACCTTGATTGTAGACCTTCTTAACTACGGTGCACAGGCACAGATTTATACAAACTTTGATACCGAAAACCTTGCAAACGCAGCACTTACTGATGCTGAAAAGGCATTCGGAACAAGCGAAACACCTACACTTACAAGCATCTTCAACAGCAAGTATGAAACAATTGACAGCCCGACAGTAGTATGGAAGTCAAAGACCTTGATACTTGAGGATGCAGTAGTTATGAAGTATATCTTCGCTACCGATTCAGTTGAAGGCGTAACAATGAAGTTCAGCGCAGCAGGCATGGAATGGACAAAGACAGCAGAAGACTTTGTTTACGATTCAGCATCGAATACATACTATGTATTGTTCAATGAGCTTGACGCAGGCATGATGAGCGAAGCAGTATACATCACAGCGTACAAGGACGGCGTAGCAGTAAGCAACACCGTACGCGATTCAATCGAGTCATATGCACAGATGAATCAGA
>JAFQIY010000009.1 GCA_017415165.1 Oscillospiraceae bacterium
AATAATGAATAGTGAATAGTTAAGGTGTCCGCTTTGCGGACATTTTTAATGTTATTGCCGAAGGCAATTCCTTAATTATTCATTCTTCATTATTCAATATTCACTATTCATTGTCGAAAAAATCTTTTTCGACAAACTGACCCTCCCGTGAGATTACCACGGGAGGGTTTGCTGTCTGTAAAAATCAATTCAGAATTAACCAATAATCTTTGCCTTGAGGACAGTTGTAGCGATAACAGCAAGTATACCGCCGATTGAAGAACCGACAAGGTTTACTACAAGCTGATATGTCCAGTCAACCTTTTCCTTGCCCTTGTTAGGGATAGGGAGAATTGCAAACCAGATGCTGCTGAATACTGAACGCATTGCATTCATACTGAAGCCTGTGCTGTTAAGTGTAAGAGCCATAAATGCTACAGCGCCGAAGCCTACTGCACCGATAACAAGAGACTGGTTGTCCGTAGTGGTTGCTGTAACGCCTGCAATTCCCATAAACACGAGGAACAGGAACACGAATGTAGCGATAACTTCCTGAACGAAGTTGAGAGCCATATTCTTTTCAACAGGATATGCTGCAAAGATGCCTCTCTTTGGTGAATCGTCCGATGCCTTGAAGGAGTCCCAGAAGAAAATCATACAGAGGAGAACTGCCGCACCTGCTGCGAGGAATTCCATAAGTATGTAAATCATTGCTTCGCCGATTGGCAGACCGTTCCAGATGACGCTTCCGAGGACTACACCCGGGTTGAGGTATGCAGGACCGCCCATTATTGCGGCAATTGCAAGACCGAAGCCAACCGCAAGGCTCCACGCAACAACAAGCTCAATGTAGTTAAGCTTTGAAACCAATGTCTTTTTGAGGTTGATGTTACACATATATGCATAACCGCCCAGAAGGAAAATTAAACTGCCGACAAATTCAGATAAATAGCTCATAAAGAAGCCTCCTTTAATGTTGTGTCCAAATTATAGCACGTTTCGACAAAATAGTCAATAATTTTCCACTTTTGAGAATAATATTATACAAAACTTACAGTTAATTGCTTAAAAGATTGGTTAAATTTCAAGGCAAATTTTCAGAAACGTAACAATTAGCCATTTTTATGTCACAGTCTGCTGAAAATGTATCAGAGCAGCGTAAAGCGGTTCTTGTCAAATTCGATAAGTCCGTCGTCACGCATTCTGCACAGCTCGCCTGACATTGCGCTGCGGTCTACGGAGAGATAATCCGCAAGCTGCTGACGGTTGAAGGGTATGGAAAAGCTGCTGCTGTTATGGCGCTTTGCCTCCTCGGAAAGATAGGAAATCAGCTTTTCTCTTGTGGTGCGTCTTGACATACAGCCAAGCTTCTGCATAAGCTGTCTGTTCTTTTCGGAAATGGCAAAAAACAGATTTTGCACTACCATTGAGTGAAATCTGCAGGCGGCGGGGCAGACGGTAATAATCCGTTTTACGTCGAAGAAAAGCACGGCGCAGTCCTCTACAGCAAGGACATCATTCATCAGCGCACCGCTTTCGGGTGCGGCATATGCTTCTCCGAACATTTCACCGACTCCGACCATATTTATGATACTGCGGTTGCCCCAGTAATCGTCACGCTGAATGTGAAGCTTGCCCTCGACAAGCACCATAATGTTGTCGATGTATTCGCCCTGACGCAGGACGTACTCGCCTTTTTTATATGTGCATAGCTTTGCCTGCAGGCAGGAAAGCATTGTATTGATTTCCTCCTCGCTGATGCCTGAAAAGAGCTTTGTATTTTTCAGAATTGGAATATATTTTTTCATAGAAACCTCATTTCCGTTGTAAAAACAACAGACTTGTTTGAAAAATTATATTATAATTGTATCAGAAAGTCAAGTGCTTTCAAAAATTGAAACAAGGAGAAATTACAATGGTAAGAAAAATTATAAAGATAGACGAAGAAAAATGCATAGGCTGCGGACTTTGTGCGGAGGCTTGTCACGAGGGTGCAATTGAAATGGTTGACGGAAAGGCAAGACTTACCCGTGAGGATTACTGTGACGGGTTAGGGGACTGCTTGCCTGCCTGCCCTACAAATGCAATTACCTTTGAGGAGCGTGAAGCACCTGCCTACAACGAGGCGGCTGTGGCTGCGGCAAAGCAGCAGAAAACGGGGACGCTTCCCTGCGGCTGTCCGGGGACAAATTCAAAGGCTATAAAGCGTGAGGCTGTACCTGTAACGGGTGCGGCTGTAACGAGTCAGCTTTCTCAGTGGCCTGTGCAGATTAAGCTTGTGCCTGTAAATGCGCCGTATTTCGACAACGCAAATCTGCTTGTTGCGGCGGACTGTACTGCGTTTGCCTACGGGAATTTCCACAACGAATTCATCAGAAATCACGTTACGCTTATCGGCTGTCCGAAGCTTGACGAGGGGGACTACGCTGAAAAGCTTACGCAGATTATTGCAAACAACAACATAAAAAGCGTGACGATTGCGAGAATGGAAGTGCCTTGCTGCGGCGGTATCGAAAACGCTGTGAAGCGTGCGCTTCAGGCAAGCGGCAAGTTTATTCCGTGGCGTGTTGTGATAATTTCTACGGACGGCAGAATTGTGGACTGAGGTAAGATGTCGGTTTTTGTCGAATAATTTTCGTTGACTTTTGGCATAAAATGGTATATTATATTAATGTAATGACCATAATATTCCAAAAAGATAAGGATTGATGAAAATGATTTGCCCTAACTGCGGAAAGGAATACAACGAAAAGATGACCTGCTGTATAAGCTGCGGAGCGGACCTTGTCCCATTTGAAAAGGACACGGAGCAGACGGTCATCGGGTCGGAGTCGGAGACGGTGCTGCCGCTTATTCCCGAAAGGACGTCCGGGACAGGGGAGCTGTCCGTGGATATTCAGGACGGCGAGGGCTTTGTGCGGAATTTTGAAAACCGTGCCGACGAGCAGGTTATTCCGATACAAATCCGCAGCAGGGGCACGGCGCTGACGGGTGCGGTGAAATTTACTGGGTCGCTGATAACCTCGCTGATTATGCTGCTGCTTATCCTCGCTTCGGTGGGAGCGGTAATGCTCAGGCTTGTCACGGACGAGAGGAACATTTCCGAATTTGCGGACAGGCTTGACATTATGGCTCTGCCTGTGGAGCAAAGCGGCACGGAAACCGTACAGGACGCAATTTACACGATGTCCCTCGGCACGGGTCTGAGCCGTGACGATATACGCCTCATCTATGAGGAGTCAACGATGAAGGATTTTCTTGCGGCACAGCTTTCGGAGTACGGCGAGTTCATACGCAGCGGAGATGCTCCCGAAAAGCTTACCTCGGAGCAGGTGAAAAAGGTGTTTCGTGAAAATGTGTCGGTGATTGACAACAGGATGGGGTACGCTCTGAATGAGCACGATATCGAGCTTGCCTGCAGCGAGATTGAGCGTGCCGAGCCTTTGCTGGAAATGATTTCGGCGGAAAATATGGAGCAGATTATCGGCGGCAGCACGCTTACGGCACTGCGTCTGTACGGGTCGGTGCCTGCGGTTGTGGTGACAGCGGCGCTGGCGGCGTCAATGTTCGTGGCGCTCAGGGCAATCAACAGAAAAAGCACACGCGTCCTCAGCTGGGGCGGCGGTGCAATCCTCGCAGGAGGAGCAGCCGTCCTTGCGGCAACGTTTCTTTTTTCAATGCAGCTTCCCTACAGCGACAGCGATAAAGTCGTGCGGACGATTGTGAAGTGTACCTGCGACGTGATTTCACCCGACCTCTACAGCATAGGCGGAACCTTGTCAGTGATAGGAATTATCCTTCTCGTGTGGGCGGAAAGCCTGCGGAGAAGTGAAAAGCAGTAAAAGCACCCTTCGGGGTGTTTTTTTGTGGTAAATTTAATTCAGCGCACGATATGCTGCAGCGTGAAATAATGGGTTTCCAAAGGGTGTGCGCACCCTTTGGTGGGGGTCTTGGGGGCAACGCCCCTGAGTCGCCGCTCGCAAGCGGCGAAATCCTTAACCAAACGCTTGCGTTTGGTTTCTGGCGCCCGCAGGCGCCGCCTTAGAAGCGCTCTGGAGAGGGAATTTTGAAGCGGCAGCTTCAAAAGGGAGAGACTCTGCAAGAGAGAGTCTCTCCAACAACGGCGCAAGCCGTTGCTTTCGTATAGTGTTAAAGTTTCTTTGAACGCTAA
>JAFQIY010000010.1 GCA_017415165.1 Oscillospiraceae bacterium
AAATGTCACAAAGATGTCATTGACGTGTCAATATAGAGTGTGTTATAATGTATGTGTAAAATTTTATATCGCATACGCTGGGCTGTCATTCTTCGGAATGGCAGCTTATTTTATGCACAGGATTGGAGGATAGTTGTGTAAATGTGCGTTGCTCCTTTGCAGGCTCAGACAAATCGCCATTGTTTGAGAGAAATCAAAGATTTGTAAAGGAGGACTTTCAAGTGTACGGAATTATCGTATTATTGACGTATGCCGTTGTGATGATAGCGGCTACACTACTATTCACCAAGAAGGAAACGACTGCCGAGGGATTTCTTGCGGGAAATCATAACCTCGGCACTGTTGTTTCTGCATTAAGCGTTGCGGCAACGTGGATATGGGCGCCATCCCTTTTCACGTCAGCAGAAAAAGCATACACAAACGGATTGCCCGGACTATTTTGGTTTCTGGTACCGAATGTGCTATGCTTATTTTTCTTTATACCTTTTGCAAAGAAAATCAGAAAAGAACAACCGACAGGCATATCTCTTTCGGATTATATGTATAGCAAATATAACTCCAAGGGCGTTAAAAAGGTATATACCTTTGAGCTCGGAGCTTTGTCTATGCTCTCTACCGCCGTTCAGTTGTTGGCCGGAGGAAAGATGTTAAGTCTTCTAACCGGTTTACCTTTGATTTTAACAACAATAATCCTTGCGATTATAGCATTTTCGTATTCTCAATTTTCGGGAATTAAATCATCGGTGCTTACAGATGCGTTGCAAATGGTATTTATGCTCATTACAGGCGTTTCTCTTGCCCTCTGTGCCTTTAAGTTTACGGGAGGATATGGAAACCTATTAAACGGATTAAGCGGGCATACAGGCGAATTTGGCTCGTTATTTTCAAAGAGTGGTTTAGATGTCTTTCTTGGTTTCGGACTTCCTACGGCAGTTGGGTTGATAGCAGGTCCTTTCGGAGACCAAAGCTTTTGGCAGAGAGCTTTCGCAGTTAATAAAAACAAAATCGGCAAAGCATTCGGATTCGGTGCTATACTATTCGGCATTATACCTTTCTCTATGGGTATGCTCGGATATATGGCAGCGGGAACGGGCATGCCAGTTTCAGACGTAAGTGTTGTAAACCTCGAATTGATAAAAAATCTGTTTCCGAATTGGGTGTTGCTCCCGTTCTTATTTATGATTATATCGGGACTGCTCTCCACCGTTGACAGTAATCTTTGCTCATTCGCATCATTGATGTATGACAAAGAGAAAAAATTCGATGTTAAGAAATCAAAAATCGGTATGATTGCATTACTCATAATCTCTGTGGGCATAGCAAACATCCCTGGATTAACTGTAACACACTTATTCTTACTGTATGGCACGTTCAGAGCCTCTACAATGCTTCCGACTGTAATGACATTAAAAGGTGTTAAGCTAACGGCAAAAAGCGTTTATCTCGGCGTTATTATCGCCCTGTTACTCGGTATGCCGATATTTGCTTATGGAAACATTGCCAATATTGCCATTATGAAAACAATAGGCAGTTTGACAACAGTATTAACATCGGGAATTGCGGCTCTGATTATAACAAAGCTGGAGGTGCGAAATGAAACCTCTTGCTAAAAAACAGACCACTACCAATGATATGTGGCTTGATGCAGCCAAGAACGTGGAAAGCCTTGTATCAAGGGAAGAATTAGACCTTGCAACCCGATTGACAGTCGATGAAATCAAGAAGACTGTCAAAGGCAAAAAAGCAGCTTATGCGTGGAGTGCCGGCAAAGACAGTATTGTTCTTGCCGATATATGCGAGAAAGCAGGCATCACAAATTCAATGATTGGTATGTGCAATCTCGAATATCCTTGTTTTCAAAAGTGGGTTTATGAGAATAAGCCTGCAAACTGTGAAATTGTAAACACAGGACAGGATATGGAATGGCTTGCAAAACACCAAGATATGCTATTCCCGCAGAATAGCACGAAAGCTGCACGATGGTTTGCTATTGTTCAGCACGCCGCCCAGAGAAAGTATTTCAAAAACCAAAACCTTGACATTTTGGTTTTAGGACGCAGAAAAGCAGACGGGAATTACGTGGGGGGAGCTGATTCAATATACACAGACGGAAAAGGTATCACAAGATACAGTCCGTTGGCTTCGTGGAAACACGAATACATTTTGGCTTATATTCATTATAACAACCTTCCATTACCGCCTATATACGATTGGAAAAACGGATATGTGTGCGGTACACATCCTTGGCCGGCTCGTCAGTGGACACAATCCATTGAAAACGGGTGGCAGGAGATTTATGAAATTGATAAAAGCATAGTTGAGGATGCTGCAAAGCACATCGACAGCGCAAAAAGATTTATGGAGGGTATAAAATGAAAATAGTTAAAATGAAAATATCCGAGTTGAAATGCCCGGAGCAGAACATCAGGATACACACAGAAAAACAGATACAGGAATTTGAAAGAAGTGTAAAGATGTTCGGTCAGATTAGACCGATTGTTGTGGATGATGATAATGTAATCCTCTGCGGCAATGGTCTATATGCTACTCTTGTGAAAATGGGAATAGATACGGCCGACGTTTACAAGGTTACAGGATTAACCGAAAACCAAAAGAAAAAGCTGATGATAGCTGACAATAAAATCTATGGTTTAGGTATAGACGACCTTGACACGTTTAACAAATTCCTTTCGGATCTCGGAGAAGACCTTGACATTCCGGGATTTGATGAAAGTATCCTTAAATCAATGGTGGCTGAGGCTGAAGACGTAACCGAAAAAATATCGGAATACGGTACCATTGATGATGAAGAAATCAAGGCAATCCAAGCGAGCAAGGAAAGAAAAGAGGCGTTAATGGCAAATCCACCATCTAACGAGCCGGAAGAAGACCAAACCGACGACGATGCTATCTCAAATGATAACAGCCCCCATCAGACCACACCGCCCGAGCCGACAGAAACACAAAAATCTGTAATTTGCCCCGAATGCGGGTGTAGAATATGGCTATAATCAGAAATCAGGCAAACATTGATGTTGTAGAGGCGGCAGAAATAAGACTTAAAAACGTATTCAAAAACGGCGTAACGGTCTATATGTCTTTTTCGGGCGGAAAAGACAGTCTGTGCTTGTCGCAACTCATTATAAACCTTGCTCAACGTGGGGAAATAAATCTCAATCAGCTTGTGGTGCAATTTATTGACGAGGAGGCAATATTCCCCTGCATCGAAAAGACCGTCTTGGAATGGCGAAAAAAATTCATACTTCTCGGAGCAAAGTTTGAATGGTATTGCATAGAGGTAAAACATTACAACTGCTTTAATGAACTGACAAATGACGAGACGTTTATTTGTTGGGACAGATACAAAGAAGATGTGTGGGTAAGAAAACCTCCCTCTTTTGCAATTCGTTCGCATCCTTTGTTAAAGCCGAGAAAAGACGCATATCAAGATTTTTTACCAAGACTTTGCGTGGATGGGATAACAATAACCGGTGTAAGAGCTGCAGAATCGATACAAAGACTTAAAAACATAGCAAAAATGAATTCCTCCGGGAAGAAAATCACGCACAAACGTCAAATATTACCTATTTACGATTGGGCCGATAAAGACGTTTGGCTCTATTTGAAGGAGCAACACGTAGATATTCCCGAAATTTATTTGTATCTATGGCAAGCCGGCACAGGAAAAGGTCAGTTAAGAGTTTCACAATTCTTCTCTATCGATACCGCACGAAGCCTTGTAAAAATGAATGAGTATTACCCCGACCTTATGGAAAGGGTTATCCGCAGAGAACCTAACGCTTACCTCGCCGCATTGTATTGGGATAGTGAAATGTTCGGCCGCCGGAGCAGAAACAGAAAAGCTCTTGAAAATGAACAGGAAAAAGACTACAAAGCATTATTGCTGACGATGTTCAGCGATTTCGACACATATTTCACTACCGAGCACAAGCGATATGTTGCAAAACGTTATAAAAATTTCTTTATGCAGATAAGCTCCTTTGCAGACCAGCGTGATTTCAAGATGATTTACGAAGGACTTATTTCGGGAGATCCTAAATTACGAACTTTCAGAGCATTATTCCAGAGGATATACGGAAGATATATCGATAATGCAAAGAAAGCGAGAAAGGAGGGAAATCCGAATGCAAAACAGTAAATTATTTGCCCCTCTTACCTCTTTGCAATGGGTTGACAGGAATTCTTTGAAACCTAACGATTATAACCCGAATAAAGTTTCAAAAGAAAACCTTAAACTGTTGGTACAGTCGATTATGACAAATGGCTGGACTCTTCCGATTGTTGTCAGGAAGGATTTAACCATAATTGACGGATTCCACCGGTGGACTGTTGCAGGTCAAGAGCCTTTATATACCGCTTTAGGCGGAAAAGTGCCGATTGTTATAGTTGAACACAACGAACAAAGCGAAGATATATACGGCACTGTAACACACAACAGAGCAAGAGGTACACATCTGCTTGAGCCGATGAAAGCCATTGTTAAAAAGCTTATGGATAGTGGTAAAAGCGTTGAGGAAATAGGCAAACAATTAGGTATGAAGCCAGAGGAAATATTCCGTCTTTCTGACTTCTCCAAAGAGGATTTTTTGACCTTAATGGTAAAAAATGGAAATCAGCACAGCAAGGCAGAGTTTTTTACCAACATATAGTGAAAATCCGAAACAACTTTATTATAGCGAGGTGGTGAGAATGTAATGGACACAAGAGAGCAAGCCTTTAAAGACTACAAAAAAGGAATGAAGTATAAGGACATTGCTGAAAAATACGGAGTTTCTTTAAGTGCAGTCAAATCTTGGGCGGCTCGATATTGGAATAATAAAAAAGACAAGGGCAAGGATGCAACAAAAGGAAAAAAAGTTGCAACCGGTAAAGCCGATAAGTCGCAACCAAAATCAAGGGGAGCACCAAAGGGAAACAAGAACGCTCTTGGTAATAACGGCGGTGCTCCTGTCGGTAACACAAACGCCTTGAAACACGGAGGGTATTCGGCAATATATTGGGATACGCTTGACGAAGAAGAAAAGGAACTTATCGACACTGCAGAAACAAACGAGGAAGAGTTGCTTATTCAGCAGATACAGTTATTCTCCGTAAGAGAAAGACGTCTGATGAAAGCTATTAACAAATATCGAACTGTTGAGCAGGAAAAAGGCGGTCTGGCAGTATCGGGTGTCATTACATCACACCAAAAAAGAACATTCTCCGATGATGAAACAGGAAAGCTTGAACAGGAGAGATATAACGAACTGCGGGAAAATAAGATTGAAGAGGGCAAAATAAGCTATCTCGGATTTGATAAATTCACACAGACCACCACAGAGGCGACATATAACATCATATTACGGCTTGAGCGTGAGCTTACTGCCGTACAATCCAAAAAGACAAAGTGTATAGAGGCTCTTGCGAAGTTGCACGTTGACGGCGACAGCGATAGTGACAAAGACCTTGTCGATGATTGGATTACTGCCGTAAAGGAGAGTGCTGACGATGAATAGACTTGATTTCTTTAAGCAACGTATCCCGGCATATAGAAAAGATGTTGCATTGTTCGCAAAAGAACAATTCGGCTTTAATTCTGATGATTGGCAAAAAGCGGTGTTTGCCGATGTGGTAACAGATAATCGCGTAAGTGTTAAATCCGGGCAAGGTGTTGGAAAGACTGCTGCAACTGCGATAATCGTATTGTGGTTTTTGACGTGCTTCCCTTATCCGAGGATTGTTGCCACTGCACCAACAAAGCAACAGCTCAATGACGTGTTGTGGAGTGAAGTTGCAAAATGGCAAGAAAAGAGCCCTGTTCTTAAACGCATATTGAAGTGGACTAAAACTTATATCTATATGAAAGGCTATGAGAAACGCTGGTTTGCAGTAGCAAGGACAGCAACAAAGCCTGAGAATATGCAAGGTTTCCACGAAGATAATATGCTTTTTATCGTTGATGAAGCCTCCGGCGTAGCTGATGCAATAATGGAGGCAATACTTGGTACATTATCAGGCGAAAATAATAAACTGCTTATGCTTGGAAACCCGACCAAAACGTCGGGCGTTTTTTATGATAGCCATACAAGAGACCGCTCCCTTTATAAATGCCATACTGTTAATTCCGAAACAGTATCAAGGGTAAATAAAGCCAATATTGAAGGCTTGAAACGTAAATACGGAGAAAACAGTAATGTTGTTCGTGTGCGTGTGTATGGTGAATTTCCAATGCAAGAGGATGATGTCTTTATTCCTCTGTCGTTGATAGAAAAGTCTATAATGACGGACTTTGACGAAGACGAGAAAGTCTTTCAGATAGACATCGGATGCGACGTTGCTCGATTCGGTGATGATAAGACAGTAATCGGATATAGAGTAGGTCGAAAGGCTGAAATATATAAAAAGTTTCACGGTCAGGACACAATGAAAACTGCAAAGATGGTCGCCAATCTCGGCTTGGAGCTTATGGAAAAGCACAAGCACATTAAATGTATTCCGATAAAGGTTGACGATGGCGGCGTTGGTGGTGGCGTTGTTGACAAACTGCGTGAGCTTAAAAGGGATTATCCGAAAAGGTATTCTTGGATGATGATTGTCCCGGTACATTTCGGAATGCCGATAAAGCACAAGTATTACAACGATACAACGACTTATATGATGTCAGTTGTTAGAGATTTGATATCAGACGTTGACGAAGACGGAAACCCTAAAGAGGTTGAACTGATACTCCCTAACGATTCAGACCTTGTCGGTCAATTATCGTGCCGCAAATACGATTTCAAAGGGAATGGCAAACAATACGTGGAAAGCAAAAAGGATATGAAGGAGCGCGGCTTAACCTCGCCCGACGAAGCTGATTGCATTTTGCTTGTATGTCTCCCGGTATCAAGAAAGAACTTTAACAGGAAGGAGAATACCGATAAATGAGTAAACATAATAGTCCTGCTGCTCAAAAGCAGGGCGGCAGAAAAATAAATGCTCAAATTATTAAGTCTGTTGAAAAGCCTATAATGAAGGCTGACACAACAACAGCTATCGAGGACGACAGACGTGCCTCGTCGGTGTGGCTTAGTCCTCCGACAAATCTGCTCGGTTATCAAGTGTTGGTGGATAATTCAACAATCTTGCCGCAGTGTATATGTGCTTATAAAAACAATATCGCAGGCTTTGGTCTTGGTATTGAGTACATAGAAGATAACCAAGAGGAAACGCCTGAAATGGTGGCAGAATACACACGTGCGACAGAACTGCTCGACCTATTAACTGTCGATATGGATATTAAGCAGATGTTTGAGAACGTCATTGAAAGCAGAGAAACATACGGAATATCCTATGTCGAGGTTGTAAGGGATTTTGAGGGAAATGTCGTACAGGTTGAATTCATAAGAGATACCCCCACTATTCGCAAATCCGTTGTCTTTGATGATGTAGTCGAGGTTGATTACTATTACAAGGGCAGCATCATCAAGCGTAAAAAGCGTTTCCGTAAATACTATCAGCAGAAAAATGGTAAAACTGTATATTTCAAAGAGTTTGGGGATCCTCGAATAATGGATTTACGGACCGGTGATTATTTAACTAATGATAATACAGTTGAGGCGAACTACCACGCTAATGAAATATTGGAGTTTTCTATCGGCACAAACGATTACGGAAAAGTACGCTGGGTAGGTCAAATTCTTGGAATAGACGGAGCGAGAAAGGCAGAAAACCTTAACAATCGTTATTTCGAGGAAGGCAGACACACACCTCTTGCTATTATCGTCAGAGGCGGAACACTTTCGGAGGAAAGTTTCAAGAAGCTCCAGACGTATATGAATGATATCAAAGGCGAAAACGGACAACACGCTTTTCTTGTGTTGGAGGTTGAGGATAGCGAAGACAAGGCAGGTTTTGAAACCGATAAGAAACCCGATGTCGAACTCAAAGACCTTGCATCTATTCTTCAGACTGATGAATTATTCCAAGGTTATCTTGATAATAGCAGACGAAAGGTGCAGTCCTCTTTCAGGCTGCCCGACCTTTACGTTGGTTATACTACGGATTTCAACAGAGCAACTGCGCAGACGGCTATGGAGGTTACAGAGGAACAGGTATTCCAGCCGGAACGTGAAAGCCTTGAATGGATTATAAACAACAAACTTCTCAACGGGTACCAATTCAAATATGTCAGAGCATATTTCAAGAAACCCGATATTTCTAATCCTGATGATTTGGTTAAGATACTCAATATCGTAGAACGTGCCGGAGGTCTTACACCGAATAAGGCAAAACAAATCGGCTTGGAAGCTATCGGCGAAGTATCCGAGGATTACGAAGGCGATTGGGGAAATATCCCTCTTGCATATCAAAAGACTACTTCCTCCTCTGCTCCTGCACAACCTCTTGACGGTGAGTTTGTTAAGGCCCAAGTCGGAGAGGCAATATTAAAAGCAGAGAGCAACAACGAAATGGAACTTGTTGCAATAATGAAGGAGGTCCGTGCTCTTCTCGAAAGGAGCGGGGATGATGTGTAAATGTAAAGGCTTATTGAGTGCCATAAACGCATATATTCAAAAAGCAGATAACGACCTTGAGGAACAGCTGACATCAGAAGGTTATGCCGATGCGGAATTAACTGTTGAGGCTGCATCCGAGCTTGAGGAAAAGCTTGCAGATGCCCTTAAGATTGAAACTGCTCTTTTTACAGGGGATTTAACAGATGTTATAGACCTTGAGGAATTCTATGCTGACAGGTGGCCCGAAATAAAGGGTGCTGATGATGTCGATGCGGCATTGGCACAGGCTTTCAAAGAAGAATTTGAAAAGACTATGCCGCAGTTTATATCGTCATATATCCAGGACACCGATTCGGAGCTTACACTTATGCAGACGAGCAAGCGTACAACTGCTTGGATTAGTGAGTGGAGCGAAGAACTCGGGCAAATTATGAAGCTGAACTCTGCCGATGAATTTGAACGTATCCTCATTGAAGGTCTTGACGAAGGATATAGCGTTGAGAAAGTAACCCGAAAGGTTATGAACAGCGGTATTCGTGATGAATACTACAAAGCACGTAGAGCATCCCTTACCGAAATGTTAAGAGCTCATTCTGTTGCCAGACAGGAAGGTATAATGCAAAGTCCGGCAGTAGAAACAAAGACGTGGGTACATTCCGGTACCTACAAAATAAAGCCTCGACAAAACCACGTTGATATTAGCGGTCAGACTGTTCCTAAAAATCAGCCTTTCACATTAACCGGTGCAGACGGTCATACATACAATCCGATGTATCCGAGAGATAGGATTCTCCCTGTTGGCGAAACTGCGAACTGTCATTGCATCCACAGAGGTAATGCTTCTGACGATATTCTCGGAATGTCCCTTGAAGAACGCCAAGAACTTCAAAGACAGGCAATCGAGGAAGACGACGGAGCATGGGAGAAAGAACTTGATGCAAGAAACAAAGCAAAAGCCGGCATAAATGAGGAAACTATCAAAATGGATTGGTTGAAAGGCAAGACCAAGCAGGGACAGATTAACTATCTCGGCAGTAAAAGCCGCTGGGCTCTTGTTGAAAGCGGTGTAATTACCGATGATGCAGGTCTTTCGCAACTGTATCAGACGACAAAAATATCAACAGGAAAGAAAATAACTACTCGCAAAACCTTGAAATCTTTGAAAAAAGATGGTATAATTACAGTATCAAGGTACAAGGATTCGTCAGGCAAGCTGAAAGATCCGTATAAACATTCGACTGAGGGAGATTTTTCAGCGACCAAAAACCCGAAAAAGCCTGCCGGTGGTAAAAACGGCGGCAATATGACAGGTGGCGGACATTCTCAAAGCAATATTAAGAGGCTTGACGACAAAGGCATTGCATATTCTGTTACCAAGACGTACAAAAATGGTGTTCGTATTGGTGGCGTTGAAAACCACACTACCCCGAATAAGAGATTATCACAAAGCGGTCAAGCGTGGTTTCCTGCATCTTGGACGGATGATGATGTTCTTGTTGCAGGCACTTATGTTGCCAATAAGCCGGAGGTTACCATAACGAAATACGGCAGCTCGGATACAGTTGTCGGTTACGAAAAATATGGTCGATACAACGGAGTTACAGTCGGTGTTTACGTAGATACCGAAAACAATGTGGGAACAATATTCCCGGATGCGCAACAAAGAAAGGTGGGAGATATTAAGTGAATACGCAAAAAGTTTCTGAACTGCTCGATTACAGAAGAACATTGTGCGGCGAAGAGCCTTGGTTTGAATCTGAATATCTCAAACCTATGATGGAAGCTCTTGGGGATGATGAAGAAGAAATCAAGGAATACATCAAAGGATGTAACGACGAGGACCTTCTCTACTTCACCGAATTGTTTGAGTATATATACGAAAAGTTTCCGAGTGACGAGATGTGGGATTTTCTCGATGAACTTGAAATAAAAGCAGGTATGCACGATTGAGGCTTAAATGCCCTTAAATGCTCTGTAACGGTTTAAGAGTATAAACACATCAAAATTATTATTAAGCGTCCTCAACGTCAAATTAGAGGGCAAAGAGGACACGTTAAAACTTAATACTGTTAAAAAGACCGACGTCAATTACTGATTGTCGGCTTTTTTAATATTTGCAGTCTATTTTAGGCTGCTTTTTTTATGCCTATTTGAAAGGAGGTGAAAAGAGAAATGGATGCAATTCAGAAAGCATTCGCGATTTCGGATGCAAAAATCAGTTTTGTTTCGCTTGTTAATAAAGCGGCCAACAAGAAACAATTTTTGATTACGAAGGCGGAAAACGGCTCGGCTAATTTCCTTTCAAACGGAATGATTCTCAAAAGCGATGCTGACAGTCACTATGTAACCGGTGTTGTTTATGCTCCTATGGAGGAAGACGCTCACGGAAACTATATGACCGAAGAAGAAATCAGAAAATCTGCTTATTGGTTTACCAAGAACGGAAATCAGATTGATATTCAGCACGAATTTGAGCCGATTGCTGATGCGGTAGTTGTTGAAAGCTGGATTGAAAAGGCTGATACAACAATCGAAGGTCAGCCAATCAAAAAAGGCACGTGGCTTATGACGGTAGAACTTCCCGATGATAGCGACGCTTGGGATTCCATTCAGAAAGGAGAGCTTACAGGCTTTTCAATGGGTGGTGTCGGCAAGTATAGCGAAGTTGACGATGATATTTCTGCTCTTGAAAAATCCGCAAGCACTTCCGAACAGAAGGGCATATTTGCGAGGATTGCAAAGGCTCTCGGCTTTGAGGTGGTGGAAAAAGGCACAGTAGCAGACAAATTCAAGCAGAAGACACAAAGAACATTGTTCTGGGATGCTTGGTATTCGTTGCAGGAAACCTTGTGCAGATACAATTATTTTACCGATAGAGACGAATTCGAGACCAACGAGAGCGTCATCAGAGAAGCATTGGAGGAATTCTCCGAAATCGTAATCAATACCCTTGCAGAGAAAAGCTTGACGAAATCTCTGTTGCCTGTTGAGGGTGCCATAGAAAAAGCAGGCAAAAAGTTAAGCACGAAAAACCGTGCAGCGTTAGAAAATGTATATGAAAGTCTTGGCGCTTTCCTCGCCGAGACAACCGAAAAGGAGGAAAAAGAAATGGATGAAAAGGCTATCCAGAAAATGATTGACGATTCAATCAAAAAGGCTTTAGAGCCTCAGACACCAAATCCTGCACCCGCAGAGACTACCCCTGCCGGTGAAGGCGAAACCCCTATCACTGCCGACACTATCGAAAAGATGGTTGCAGCTGCAGTGCAGAAAGCTATGGGAACAGGTGAAACACCTGCTGCTCCGGCAGAAACCCCTATTACTGCTGAAAATGTTGCTGACACAATCAATGCAGCAGTACAGAAGGCTATGGAGCCTGTATTAAAAGCTAAAGGCTTGCCCGTTAATCTCAACAACGAAGGCGAAGTCAAGAAAAGCGAAGAAGAACCGCATTATATGACGGGAATGTTTTAATTAAGAGGAGGAAAAGAATATGCCTACAAATAACAAAATTGTTGCAAAAGCTACTGATCCTATTCAGACAGCTATGCTTACTTCCGGTTTGCTGAATCCGGAACAGGCGAGAAAGTTTATTCAGCAGACTTTTGATGCCACAAATCTTGGTGGCTTAATTCGTCACGAAATGCGCAGAGCAAAAAGCGGCGAAATCGACAAAATCGGTATCGCAAGCCGTATCTTGAGAAAAAAGGTGGAAAACACCGATGATGGATACAGAGCAGGCGTAGATACCACACAGATTGAATATGCGACTACTGCTGTTCGTCTGCCTTGGGAAATCACAGAGGAAACTCTTCGTGAGAATATCGAAGGTCAGCAGCTTGAAGCTATTATCACAAACTTAATGACAACCCAGCTTGGCGTTGATTTGGAAGACCTTTACCTTAACGGTGATGAAGAAACAGACTCTGAGGCTGACGATTACGACTTCCTTAAAATCAATGATGGTTGGATTAAGCAGATTAAGAACGGCGGCCACGTTTATGATGCATCTGCATCTGACACAATGAGCCTTGACCTGTTCTACAAAACCCTTGCTCTTCTCCCGAACAAATACAACAACGGAAAACTTCGTTGGTTGATGTCTCCAAAGAGAGCACAGGAATGGGAACTCTTCTTGCTCAATAAGGTAATCGGTGCCGGCGGCGCTGTTCCTGAAAGCCTTTACAATGCTCCTGCAAAGATTAAGGCAATTGAATGTCCTTCAATGAGCGATGATACAATCATCCTTACAGACCCGAAAAACCTTATCGTAGTTAATACTTACGATATGAAGGTACGTAAGACAACTGAAGGTAAAGAGGCGATTATGCAGGATAAGCGTTTCTATGTTGCTCACCTTGATTACGACCCAATCATCGAAGAGCTCGACGCTACTGCTATCATTACCGGCTTGAGATAATCGGAGGTGTGATTTATGGTGAAGATTAAGCTTATCAAAGGTCGCTCATACTTGGGCGAAACAAAAGACGGCACAATCAAAGCCACTCTCAAAAAACCTGTAGTATCTGTATCTGAAGAAGAGGCAAAAAGATTGATTTCAACCGGTTATTTTGCACTTACAAAAGATGCAGACGACAAAAGTGGTAACAACGGAGAGGAAAACGGCGGAGAAAGTACCGGTGATAACAACAAAGACGGTGAATTGTTTGAAGGGGAAATCGATTCTGAAACACTCGAAGCTATGAATATCAACGAGCTTCGCGCATTTGCAAGTGAACACGGGATTGACCTTTCGGGCAAATCCAGAAAGGCTGAAATCCTCGAGGCGATTTCTGTTGCACTCGGCGGCAGCTTAACAATGTTGGATATCCAGGAATAATCGGAGGTGTGATTTATGGCAGACAGACCGTGGGTACAGCCGCAAGATGTCATAGACTACACCGAATACTCGGATGTCAAAGGTCGTAGCACTTCAAAGCTTGCTATCGACATTTCGAGAGCAGAAATGCAGATAATGTCCTATACAAACAACAAGGATTTTCTTGACGGCGAATTATACCCCTCTATCCCGGAGGAAGTTAAAAACGCCGTCATAATTCTTGCTGAGGCATTTGCTCATAATGCTATTGAAAAGACAAAGAATAAGAAATCGGAAACTTTTGACGATTATTCTTATACTGCGGAAAGCAGCGTAATTGAGGTATCCTCTCTGTTTGACGAAATTGCGCCGTTGTTGGAAGACTACAAAAAAGCGAAGGCATCAAATACTGTAAATATGCGTTTACGCAAATTATAGGGGGTGCTGGTATGTTTTTAGACTTCCTCGACCACCATTGCGATATTTATCACGCAGTTAATGAAGGGAACTCTCCGGGATATGGTTTGCCGTCCTCTGACGAGTATAGTTATCCCGAAACTCCCGACATTACGGACCAAGAGTGTCATTTTGGAATCAAAAGTGCGTCTATAAACATTGTTCAAAATGAACTGACGAACGATATGGATTCCCGAATAAAGCTCACACTTCCCTTTGGTGTTGATATTCGCGTAAATGATAAAATCGTAAGCAAAGAAACAGGTTATTCCTATATCGCTGAAATTCCGAGACACCCGAGAAATCATCACACGTTTGTTTATATTAAACGCACTGGAACGGGGAGGGCTTTGTGATGGCTGGAAACAGTATCCGCATAGACCTCTCTCAATACAGTGCGTTTTTTGCTCGCCTGCAGGCAGCGGCCAGAGGCGATTTCAAGAAAGAACTTGAACTATTTATCGAAGCTTTAGGAATTGAGTTTTTGCGGCTCTGTGAAGACGAGATTATGCGGCGTAAGGTTGTAGATACCCGATTACTGCTTAACAGTTTTCAAAAGGGCGACAGCGACAACGTCTGGATTTGGTCTGATGGAAAAATGAAGCTCGAAGTCGGTACCAATGTTGAGTATGCAAAATACGTAAACGACGGACACTGGACTTGTAGCAAAGGTGAAATCGGACGATTTATTCCGGGCGATTGGCAAGGTGATAAATTTGTCTATAATCCCGGCTCAAAAACAGGAATGTATCTTAAACAACAATGGGTAGAGGGAAAACATTATTGGGAAAGTGCATTGAAGATTATGGAAAAAATGTATCCGCAATTCCTTGATAAAAAGCTCGATGAATGGTTAAGGAAATACTTTGGTGATTTGATGTAAAGGCGGTGTTTATATGGAACAAATCGAGGCTAGTATAGCAAATTACGTCTTATCAGCTGCAGGCAAGAACATTACGCCTTATTATAACGAACTGAAAGCAGGATTTAAGGTACCATCGGTATTCTTCCCCGAAACAGACACAGGAACAAGCAGAGAGGATTTAGATACATATGCATTCAATGATGCGTGGTATATTAAATTCTTTCACTCTACAACCGATAATGCGAAAGCTATCGCAAAAAAGGTGTTAGCAAAGATTGTCGGAGGCAGATACCTTATTCCTATACTCAACGAGGATGGAACGCCCACAGGTCGAAAAATCCGTATTTCACGTGCAGAAATAAAAAAGGCTGATGATGGAGTTTATCAAATGTGGCTTGATTGGGATGAAAGCTATGAATATGACGACTTGTCAGTTAAGTCGGAAAAAATGCAGACTTATGATGTTTCTCTTAATTTAAAGGAATAGGAGGATTGATGTAACAATGAGTAAAAAGAATGTTTCCGAATCAACGGAAAACAATGTTACAGAAACCAAGAAAGCTCCGAAGTTTACTGTCGAAAAATTAGGAGCACACGCTCTCGAACTGTTCGGGGTATCCCAGAGCACGTATGCGGGAGCGACACACAATTTAGACGGCGAATACACCGTTGAAGAAATGAAAGACCATATCGACAAATGGTTAAAGAAGGAGGTAAAGTAATATGGCTGGAGGAACTTTTGATCCTAAAGTTAAAAAGGTGCGTCCGGGCAATTATATCAACTTTGAAAGTGACAAAGTTGAAAGCTCTGGAAGTGCCGTGAGAGGTATAACGGCTATACCTCTTTTCAATCACAATTACGGCCCTGTCGGTGAGTTTATCAAACTGACAAATGCTGCACCTGATGCGGCGTATGCAATGCTTGGTTATAGCGTTTATGACAACGAATTACTTCTTGTCAAAGAGGCGTTCAAAAAGGCAAGCACTGTATATGTTTACATTGTAGCCGGTGCCGGTACTCAGGCAACAGGAAGCGGCGGTGGCGTTTCGGCTACTGCTAAATATGCAGGAACAAGAGGCAACGACCTCAAATTCAGCATTGTTGCAAATCCTGTCGCTGGCTTTGATGTTACAGTTTATCTCGGTGGTGCGAAAGTATCAAACTACGAGGGTGTAACATCTGTAGCTGACCTTGTTTCAGCAGAGGATGAATATGTGACCTTTACTGCGGCAGAAGGTGCGGAACTTGCTGAAATCGCTTCCGTAGCTCTTGCAGGAGGCACATGCGAGACTGCTGCTACAAAAGATTACACAGACTTTCTTGATGCTATTGAGGGAATTACTCTCAACTCTTTTGCATTCCCTATCACAGGAGAGAGTGCAGAGAGCTTAAAGAGCTCCGTAAAAGCAAAGGTTAATTACCTTTGGGAATCTTGCGGAAAGCGTGTTCACGCAGCTGTTCCCGATTTCAAGGCAGACTGTGAATTCATTATAAACGTTACAAATGGCGTTGTTCTTTCGGATGGTACCGAAATCGACAATGTAAAAGCTTGTGCTTGGGTTGCGGCTGCATATGCCGGAGCGTCTTATACAACTTCCAACACTTACGCACTTTATGAGGGTGCAGTTGACATAATCGGAAACAAACTTCACGAAGAAGCAGTTGCGGCTATCAACAATGGCGAATTCTTCTTCTCGTTCTCCGAAGCCGGTGATGTTGTTGTAGAATACGACATCAACTCACTTGTAACGTTTACTTCAAAGAAAGACAGCTCTTACAGGAAAAACAGAGTGCAGAGAGTTTTCGACAATGCAAACTCTCTTTACAAAACGACATTCCCTCCCAACAAGTACGATAACAACGAAACCGGTTGGAACGTTATGGAAGGTCTTGGAGCGTCGTTACATCTTGCAATGCAGGAAGACGGAGCAATCAAGAACGTTGACGAAAAGAACGATTTCTTGGTTGACAGAGCAAAATCAGAGGGCGACAATACATACTTCGATGTGTATCTGCAGCCTGTTGATAGCTCCGAAAAACTCTACTTCCAGGTAAGAACTAATTAAAGAAGGAGGTACAACATACTATGGGCGCAAATAAAAACAGAATCAGCTTGAGAGAAGGTAAGGTCTTTCTTGATGGCATAAAGGTTATTGATGCACAGAAGCTTTCGATTAAATTCAAGCCTGACGTTGCGACTTCCCGCGCACTCGGAGAAAGAGGCACAAGCAGACGTTACCTTGGATACGACATCGGCATTGATATGACGAATTATACGTCAAGTCCTTGGCTGAAAGATGCTGCGAAAGAGTACATCAAGACCGGCAAAACACCGGAATTTGTTATCACAGGTATCAGAGACGATAAAAATGCTGACTGCTATGATGAATTCGGCTCTGAAACCGTAACCTGTAACGGATGCGTTCTTACCGGTGATATCAGCATCTTGGAACTCGACACAGGCGGCGAATACGCTACCGACACAGTTTCATTCGGTGCGACAGAAATGGTGTAATATTTACAATCTGCCTTGCCTTGATGGTAGGGCAGATTTTATTTTAATTTATTAAACGGAGGTAATACAAAATGTCAGCAAAATCACTTAAATATTTTATGAGAGACAATACCGAGGAGGTCGTAACTGTTCCCGGTCTTCCGAGTTTTAAGGATGAAAACGGAAAGATTATCGACTTTGAAATTAAAGTCCTCACAAACGAACATATCCGTAAAATTCAAAACAACTATCGCAAAAGGTCTGTTGCGACAGATGCGAAAGGAAATCCTTATATCATCAACGGCGAAGTTGCTTGGAAAACGGAAAAAGACAACGACCGTTCTCTCCGTCACATTATGGTTGAGGCGTTTGTATATCCTGATCTTAAAGATAAAGAGCTTATGGCTCATTATAAGTGTCAGGATGTTACAGATATGCCTATGCACGTATTTTCAAACACAAAAGATTTCAACGATGCCGCACAGCTCGTTATGAAAACCTTGGGGATGATAGACCGTCCTTCTGCTGACGAGGAGATTGAAGCGGCAAAAAACTCATAAGGCAGATAGGCTCGGAGGCTTATTGGGCTCACGTTCTATGGCAACGTAAAGGCTTGCGTATGGAGGAATTCGAAGCATTCCCTTCACCACGCAAGCATTTTTATATTGCCTCTGAAATGATAGAACTGAGCGACGAGCCTATATGCCATACAAACGGAGGTGGTGATTGATGGCTATTTTATCGGCAACATTTGAGCTTATAGATAAAATGAGCGATAAATTCGACAAAATGGCTAATAGCGGTGAGAAAGCTATGGACCAATGGGAAAAAGCTGGCGAAATCGGCGACAGTGCCTTTGAAGACACCGCAAAAGCGGCAACTCAAACCGCTAAAGCAATGGATACTGCCTCTCAATCAACCGACTACTGGACCGACAAAATAGGCAATTACGATAAAAGTGCTATGGAAGCGATATACTCCACAGAAGAACTTGTCGAAATGGGATATAAGACCGCTGATGCGTTAGACCAAGAGGCCGATGCTGCTGAAGAAGCAGCACGTGCATCCGAAGAATACGGCGAAGGTGCCGGCGAGGCTGCGAATTCCACCGAAATGCTTGCTGATGCGATAACTGCGGCGGGTGTTGTTCAGTTGTTAAGAGGAATCGCCTCCGCAACGGCTGAATGTGTGGAAAACTTTCAAGAATACCAAACATCTGTTGCGAAAGTCAGCACCCTTGCGGACACATCAGTAAAATCCATTGACGACATTTCTTCGGAGATAATGTCATTGTCTAATGATGTCGGGCAGGCTTCGAGCGACTTGGCAGAGGCTACATATCAGGCGATATCTGCCGGTGTTGATACTGCAAATTCTGTTGAGTTCGTTCAACAAGCTAATGAATTGGCCGTTGGTGGTTTTACATCTGCGACTACGGCGGTTGACGTTTTAACAACAGCGTTAAATGCTTATGGGTTAGAGGCAACGGAGGTTTCGCAGATAGCCGACTACCTCATTACAACGCAAAACCTCGGTAAAACGACGGTTGATGAACTTGCAAACTCTGTCGGTAAGGTTATTCCTATTGCGGCGGCTTATGGCGTTGAAATGGATAACCTTTCAACTGCTTATGCGGTTTTAACTGCTAATGGTATTGCTACTGCTGAAACAGGAACATACCTTAAAGCTATGCTGAACGAGCTTGGTGATAGCGGAAGTGCCGTAACTGCAGTTTTGATAAACGAAACAGGAATGGGATTCGCGCAATTGACCGAGCAGGGATACTCTCTCGGCGATGTAATGGCGATACTCGGCGATTCTGTTAATAACAATGCTGGTGCCTTCAATGAGCTTTGGAGTAGCTCTGAGGCGGGCATTGGTGCTCTTTCTATTATGAATAGCGGTGCAGAAAGATATAACGAGGTGCTGAATTCTATGGAAACGAGTACAGGTGCAGCATCTATGGCGTTTAATAAAATGGCTGATACATCTGCTTTTGCAGAACAAAAAATGGTAAACTCTGCAAAGAATTTACAGATTGCAATAGGCGAAGATTTGTCAGGTGTTTTAGATGGCTTATATTCTGTAGGAGCGAAGATAATGGGGGGCATTGCGACAGTGGTGCAAAAATGCCCTGTTGTTACAGCGGTTGTTGTTGGTGCAACAGCTGCGGTAGCTGCTCTTACTATAGGTGTTACCGCCTACACGTTATACACCAAGTATGCAACAGTTGTTACGGCGGCATTTACGGCCGCTATGAACGCCAATCCGTTTATACTTGTGGCAACTGCCGTTATAGGTGTTACTGCCGGTTTAGCAGTTCTTATCTCTAATATGGATATTGCGGAAAATGAATACAACAAACTGACTGCGGCAAGCAAAAATCAATATGATAAAATCCAGGCATTGAACGAGGAATACGAAAACGCTTGCGAAGTGTATGGGGAAAATTCTCAACAAGCAAAAGAGCTCGAAGGAGAGCTTATTATGCTCCAGAATGAATTTGAAGAATCTAAGCTCACAGTTGAAGAATTTGAAGCAGCTATGCAGAGTACCGCTGATTCTATCGCGGAAACCGCTCAGTCTTATAACGAAGCAATAGAGCAAATAGACGCAGAAAATAATAGCGTAACTGCTTTGATCGCTCGACTTGAACAGCTGACAACTGCCGATGATGGCGCCGCATCCAGTCAGGCTGAAATCCTTGCGATTGTCGAGGAATTAAACCAGCAGTTTCCAGAGTTAAATCTTAACTATCAAGATGTTATAGGTAATACGGAAGCGACAATTGAGGCTCTTGAAAATTTGGCTATGGCTGAATACAAGAAAGAAAAATCAGACGAAGCTTGGAAAGCGTACAAAGATAGTCTCGGGGATGTTGTAGATGCTCAAAACAATGTGACAACTGCGACTGCAAACCAAGCTGCCGCTCAGGAACGCTTAAATAAACTACTGGAATCAGACCGATACAAAGAGATGCAAGCTGCACTTGAAAATCTTGCACCATCGGAGGCGGCAGGAAGAAATTTCGCATCTACTTATCAAGATATTGCGACACAAGTAAATAATGCGCAAGCAGAGTTGCGCGATTGGAATGATAAGGTTGACGAAGCGAACAACACCTTGGATGATGCAATATCCAAATCCGAAGGATATCGTGACGCTTTCGTAGAAGCATCAGGCATAACAGTTGCCGCGAAAGATGCATCGGATGAATTGGCTGGCGTAATTGCGGACACCGCTTATCAAGTACAAATACTTGCACAGGCTTATGAAGATGCCTACAATGAAGCGTTAACAAGCTTTGAGGGGCAATTCGGATTGTTCGACCAAGCAAAAGCTGATGCTAGTGCAACCGTTGCAAGTATGCAAAGTGCCCTTGATTCCCAACTTAATTATTGGGAAACTTACGCATCCAATGTTTCTGTATTGAAAGGGTTGTCAGCTGAAGATTTGGGAGTAACCCAAGAAAATTACAACACCTTGATTGAATTTGTACAATCCGGAACCGAAGAAGCGGCAGGGCTGGCTCAAAGTATGGCGAATGCCGTAAACAGCGGCAACACTGAATCGATTGCTAAATTGGCTGAAACAATTGGGCAGATACAGGTTGCTCGACAGGCTGCGGCTGGCGAGGTAGCTGCTTGGAAAACCGATTTCGACAATAAAATGGATGAAATCGTTAACAAGATGGAAACCTCAATGAAAGAGCTTGATATGAGCACAGAGGCGACAACTGCTGCATCCAATACTATGAAAGCGTACGCACAATCTGTTTTAACAAACGGCGCAATGGCTGTTGCAAACGCACAGTCAATAGCTTCTCAAATCAAGGCCGCACTTGAAAGTGCGAACACTACAATCAGTATTGGCGTTAGCGGCGGTGGAACTACTGGAAAGGGTTACGCAAGTGGTACAGACTTCGCTACTCCCGGATGGCATTTGGTTGGTGAAAATGGTCCTGAAATCGTTGAGTTTAGCGGAGGCGAAACTGTATATCCGGCAGACGAAACAGAGCGTATGCTCACAAATATCAGACCCACACCGCTTAATACGAATGTCCCGGAGAGCTTAACCGGTCAGAAGACCCAAGATGTTTCGACAAAGGATAAGCGTATCGTGGTTGCTATCGAGGGCGGCGGCGAAATTACAGTAAACGGCAATGTTGATAAAGACGCTGTCGTTGAATTGCTTATAGCGAACTTAAAGCCTGCATTACTTTCTGTATTGCAGGAGGAAGTTTTTGAGGAAGGAGATGGAAGCTACGAGTACTAGAAATGAAATATGGCTCACGTTCAACAACGAAACGGAAAAGATACATTTTCCTGTGAATCCCGAAAAAATCACAGTCGTTTGTGATGGCAAAGTGGATAAAGTCGACATTGTCGGCTTGGGCGAAATTCTCATTAAACAGGACCGGCCGGCTATGGAAATAAGTTGGCAATGCTTTCTCCCTTCCACGTACTTCCCGGGAATGAATTTTGAAGTAGTCTATGATCCGTATTGGGTAGCAAACAGGATTAACGGGTGGAAAGAAAAAGACGGTCCTTGCCACCTTATAATCACAAACACTCCTGTAAACCTTTATGTGCTTGTCGAAAAATACAAGCTGTGGGAGGTCGGCGGCGATGTTGGAACTGTGTATTACGACATAAAACTCAAAGAGTTTCGCAATACTGCTCCAAGACAAATCGAAGTCGTCAACACTACGGCGGTTATCGAAGAAGCAGAAACGAGAGTTGATAACAGGAGCACCCCGACAACCTATACTGTCGTTTCGGGCGATAGCCTCTGGGCGATTGCACGAAAGGTATGGGGGGACGGCAAGCGTTGGAGAGAAATCTACAATGCGAATACCGATAAAATTAAAAACCCTGACCTTATCTACACAGGTCAAGTTTTTGTGATACCGGGGTGATGCTATGATTAAATTACTTCACGTTAAGCGAGACGGCTCTACATTCGATATATCGGGGTTGGTTGAGCAGGTAAAATGGAGCGGCAGAAAAGGCTCTGCCGCCCGAACTATTGAAGTCTCTTTGCTTGATAGCAACAGAGCAGGCTTAAAGCGTTCGGATATTGACGTTGAAGACGGTCAAAGCTGCATATTTTATTGGAATGATAAAGAACTCTTCAGAGGTCTTATTATGAATCAGCAACAGAGCAACAAAATGAAAATGCCGATAAAGGCTTACGATTTGGGAGTGCATTTTGCAAATAGTAAGGACACGTTCACTTACAAAAACAAGACTGCAGACCAAATGTTTGTTGACTGTTGTAACAGATTGCAGATTCCATACAATGTAGTTGCGGGAACGGGATATGTAATAAGAGAACTCCCGAAACCGAAAACAACCTATTTTGACGTTATTCAAGACGCTCTTAGTCAAACTTACAAAGCTACCGGAGCAAGATTTTTCCCTATTTCTCTTGAGGGGAAAATGAACTTACTCCACCGCAAAGATACCATTTTGCAGTGGGTAATCGAGGATGGTGTAAACCTTTCCTCATACACGTACAAAAAATCCATTGAAAAGGTGAAAACAAGGGTTAAGCTGATATCAAACAAAGACAAGGTATTGGCACAGCGTACAAACGATGCTCTGGAGTCAAAATTCGGGGTATTTCAAGAGATTAACACTCCGAGTGATGATTTAAACCAAGCACAATTAACGGAGCTTGTGGACAGTATGATAAGCGAAAAAGGACAAACGGAAAAATCCCTTACTATTTCGGGACTTGGAATACCGGAGATTTTCTCCGGCATAGGTGTCTATGTTATTATAAAGGATTTGGGGATTGAGCAGACCTTTTACGTTGACCAAGATACACACACGTTCAAGGGCAGAAAGCATACTATGTCGCTTACTCTTAATTGGGCGAATGATATTTAAGGAGGGATATAATGGGACCAACAAGTCTTAAAGAGGCGTTTCAAGGAATGGTGCCGACATCGGCCGAGTTGTTCAGAGGTGAGGTAATATCGGTTTCACCTATTACGATAAAATCCGAAACTGATGATAAGCTCGTTCTTTCTGATACGCTTCGCATCCCGAAACATTTAACAGTGCAGCAGTTTCCTTGTAGCATCACCAGCGGAGCTGTGTCGGTTTCAATGACCGGTGCGCATTCACACGGCATTTCAAGCCTTACGATAGAGGGGACAATTACGATTGACAACTCCCTCAAAGTCGGAGATAAGGTTTATATGCTTGCGGTGAGCGAAAGCAAACTGTATTACGTACTGGATAAGGCGGTGTAATTTGTGAATAATACTTACATTTCAATCCCGATTACAGGGATTACAAAGAAAGAAACTCCGCCTACACGTACCTACGCCCTTGATTTGGATAAAGGAAGAATTGAGGGATTTGTAGATGGTTTAGAAGCTTGTCAGCAGTTTATACGCAAAGCGTTGATTACGCCTCGGTTTAGGTGCTTGATTTATAACAACCAATACGGCTCTGAAATAAAGCAGGCAATCACAACAGAGGATGCGTCTCCTGCGTACGTTGCGGCAGAACTGCCGAGAATCGTCAAGGATGCCATTATAAATGACGATAGAATAATTGACGTGGATACTTCGGCATTCACGTTTGAATTTGTCGAGGATGGCGTCTATGTAGATTTTGACGTGCAGACCATCTACGGAAATTTGAAAGTGCAGGAGGTGTTAAGCGGTGTTGTTTGAGGATAAAACCTACGAAAAACTCTTACAAAAATGCTTGGATAAAGCTCCAAAAGGTATTGATACAAAACAAGGCAGTATTTTCTATGATGCCTGTGCGGCAAAATGTTTGTTATTGGCAGAGATTTATGCTGACCTTGATATTGTAATCGAAGGTTGCCATATAAACAGTGCAGTCGGCAGAGACCTTGACGATTGCGCGGCGGACCATAGCGTTTATCGTAATGCTCCCATCAGTTTGAAATGCAGAGCCGTTTTTGTTGGAACAACCCCTGCTCCCGGAAGTAGATTTTTCTGCAATGATGTTTTCTTCACACTGAAGGATAATCTTGCAGAGCTATATCCGAACGATGAAGAACTCCTTGCCGGAGGACCTTTGTATATAGAGGCAGAAATAACCGGCACAGCGGGAAATGTCGTAAGAACGGGAGATACGCTTGTTCCATATACAGATGTTGACGGCTTAATATCTGCGACAGTTGGAGAAATTATCGTTTTGGGAGCTGATGAAGAGGACGACGAGAGCCTTCGTGAAAGACTGCAAAACAAAATTGGAGGACCTTCCGAAAACGGAAACAAGCACCATTATAAAACGTGGTGCGAGGACTGTGAGGGTGTTGGCTTTGCAAAGATATTCCCCCTTGTAAGAATTGTAGATGGTGCAATTCAGACAGGCATACCGAATTGGGTAACCGGTGTATTGCTTACTGACGAAGGTCGTGCAGTTGGCGATGCCACAGTTGAACTTGTGCAGGAGTACATAGACCCCGACCAATTAGGATTGGGTGAAGGCGAAGCGAATTTAGGTGCTCATTTTGCCGCAGAAAAAGCCACAGAATTAGATTTTGATGTCTCGGTTAGTGTAGAGTTGGCAAGCTCCGCATATACGCTTGAAGATGTTAAAAACGACCTTTCTGAAAGGCTGACCGATTATCTGAAATCTGTTGCTTTGGAGGAAGTTATTTTTGTTAATGGAATTCCGAGCAATACGACAATCAGAGTAAAACAAATCGGATCTCTTTTTTCACAGTCAGAAAAGATTATCGATTACGACAATCTTTTGATACGCATTGGCGATGAAGAATTTGCTAATGCAAACATTGACATTTCTCCGCATTGTATCGCTGTCCTCAACGATATAAACGTAACAGAAATGAGTGCGTAACGGAGGGATGTGAATGAATTTAAGTAGTTATGAAAGAATACTGAGATTTGTTCCTGTTTTTTTCCGTGACATCTTTGAAATGGATTCAATATACCGGGTTGACGGTGAAATGGTTGACGAGTTAATCTTGAAAATCAACATAGTGAAAGCGAATCGTTATATATTATCAGCTGACGAAGAAACAATTTCGGAGTTAGAGGCTTTTCTGGGATTGGAAAGCGATAGTGATTCCACACTTGATGATAGGCGAAATCTGCTCGTTTCATATTTTACCGGCTTCGGAAAACTGTCTGCAACTACCATAAAAAGCATAATCAAGTCGCTGTCCGATGCAGATAGTGAGGTTACATTCCTTCCGGCCGATAACGCTGGGAACAATTGTCTGAATATCAATATTTTTAACCCGTCTTTCAGTTACCGATTAGATAATATCGTCAAGGTATTGTCTAAAAGAATACCGGGACATATATGGTATAAAATCAGAATTCAGCACGAAAAGAAAGCAACCTCATATATCGGTTTTGCTTTGCAGGGTGGCTCGACAGTAAGAATGACCGTTGCTGGCATAGACCCCAACGATTACAATTGGCTTATTGATGAAATCGGAAACCTCTTACTGGATGAAAACGGACTAATTCTCTTGGATTAAGGAGGTAAGAAATGATATCAGTAGCTCCTACCATAACAGAAGCAGGAAGAAACCTACAGATTAGAGCGATTGCAGGCGAAACAATAACCTTTACTCGCTTTAAGATAGGAAATGGTGAATTAGCGGACATCGATATTTCTGCTTTGGTAGATTTAATTAACCCCCTTGTTGAGTTTTCTATCAACGAAATAGACACGTCTTCATCGGGATACGTAAAACTGACGGGCAAATTCGACAGTACGTATATAACAAGTGATTTCCGTTGGAGAGAGCTTGGCATCTTCTGTAAAGGTGAGGATGATATAGAAGTGCTTTATGCGTATTCCAATGACGGAGAAAACGCCGGTATGTTAAAGGCTAACTCTACGGAGGTAGTCGCAGAACAGACCGTCGCTCTTGTTATTGCTGTCGGGGATGCTACAAGTGTTACCGCTATTTTGTCAGAATCGGTTTTGTATGCTGCTAAAACAGATTTTGACGCACACGTTGCAGACGGAGAAAACCCTCACAATGTAACCAAAGAACAGGTTGGATTAGGGAATGTTCCGAATGTAACAACAAACAACCAGACGCCAACATACACTCTGCCGCAGGTGGATGAAGAACTTGTAAGCGGTGAAAGACTTGGAACGGCTTTCGGTAAAATCGCAAAAATCGTTAAGAGCTTTATTTCACATATCGGAAACAGAGCAAACCCACACGGATGCACACCTGACAATGTCGGAGCGGCAAGCAAGGAACATACTCACTCGGCGGCAGATATCAACACAGGCACTTTAAGCCCTCAACGTGGTGGCACAGGTCTTTCTTCTCCAACGACAGGAGGCTTGTTAAAGTCGAATGGCTCAAATCCCTGTTCTTCTCTTCGTGGTACCGGTGCATTATATTCCGCTTCTGCCGGCAATCCTGTTTTTGGAACATTACCTGCATCAATGGGCGGCACAGGTGTCACAAGTATGGCTTCGCTCCGAAACAATCTCGGAATAATTTCCATAGGAGAGTACACAGGTGATGGCGCATCGTATAAATTTATCAATCTTGGATACAGGCCGAAGTTTGTTAAGGTAATCTGCGACAACGCACAAACGAGTGCAGTTTACAACGGATTTGCAGTTGATGGAATGAATGATGTTGTTAGCACATTGTATCTTTACACAGATGTAAGCTCAAGTCCATCGAGTTATTATCACTACATCAAAGTTGCTATAGTAAGCAACGGCTTCTATGTGTGGTATTGCTCGTCAAGCTCGCATCCACACACAAACGTAAATGGTTATAAATACCACTATGTTGTAGGTAGATAGGAGGTGATACTGTGGCAACAACAAAATTAGCTGAAAAGCCTGTCGTTACCAATCTTGATGATGATGTGAGAATTTTTATTACAACAAAGGAAGATGTCGAAGGTGCAGAAGTCGATTCTATCCGTAGAACTACGTTTGAAGCATTTATCGGAATGCTTCGTCAGCATGGGATTGACGAAAGCCATTTTGACGAGCTGCGTTTCAATGCAGATACAGGAAAATTACACGTGCTCTGCGACGGCGAGGATGTTATTCCTCCCTGTTATATCGGGAGGTTTGCAGAGGTTGACGAAAACGGAGTTATCCCGGAAGAGAATTTGCCTTGCTTTAACAAAAGCAGCACGTTATTTGCAAACGGCGCACCTCTTTATGGTACCCGATTTGTTGATGTATCCGAAAACGGAGAAATCATTATCCGTGAAGACGGCAGCGGTGATTATTTGCTCACTGTCTTGGAAGACGGAACGGCTATGGCGATCAAAGTAAAAACTCACGTTTTAGACACTCTTGAAAGTGATAGTGAAGATGATGCTCTATCGGCAAAACAGGGAAAAACGCTCGGCGGGTGGATAGGAAAAGTAGCAGAACTGCTTACAACGGTAAAAACAAACGTTGTAGGAGCAATCAATGAATTGTTCGAAAGCATAAATGCTCATAAAAACGCCACAAACAACCCTCACGCAGTTTCAAAATCACAGATAGGGTTAAGTAATGTCGATAACGTGAAACAAGCCGCAAAAAGCGATTTCGAGGCACACACAGGCAACAAGAATAATCCTCATAGTGTTACAAAGTCGCAAATCGGACTTGGTAATGTCGATAATACCTCCGATGAAGAAAAAGAGGTGTTGTCTGCAACAAAATTGAAGAACGCCAGAACTATCAACGGAGTATCCTTTGACGGAACTGACAATATCACAATTGAGGATCCGACAAAAATCCCGCTTTCGCAAAAAGGAGCAGCTGACGGAGTGGCTGAGCTTGATACAAAAGGAATTGTCCCGGATGAACAATTGCCGAATTACAACAAAACACCGAATGTTTATGTTGATGGCAAACTTATTTATCCTGTGGCTCTTTTCGATGTTGACGGCGAAGGCTCTTTTTATTTGCGTGAGGATGGCAGTGGCGACTATCTTCTTTACATTCCTCTTGATGGTATTCCGAGGCTTAAATACATCGGAAATGCCATCACAGATGATGTAACCGGTGTAAGCTACAGTTTCGCTATCTCAAATGGTGAGGCTGTCTTAAAACAAATAATATAAAAATTGGAGGTAATTTTTATGAACAAGAAAAAGTATGCACAGTTAGACGAAACCGGCAGAGTGAAATTTGCTATGTTTGAGTCTGACGAAGAAGCAGCAAACGCAGGCTTTTTGCCGTATGAGGAAACCGAAAAGCCTGAAACTCCCGAAAACGTAATTCCTCACAACTATACACGTTCCTATGAGGAACAGGAAGGCAAAATCGTACTTGTTTGGAAAGCATATCCCAATTACGAGGCGATTAAGCAGCTCAAAGAAAAACTTGCAAGCACAGATTACAAAGTAATCAAGTGCAACGAGGCTTCTCTGCTTGGCTCTCCTTTGCCGTATGATATGGCAGAAGTGCACAGGGAAAGACAGGAAATCAGAGACGAAATCAACAGATTGGAGGCGTGTGAATAATGGATATCAAGTTAATGACACAGGCGGATGGTAACAGTTTGAGCAATCTTGTGTTACCTCCAAACAATGAGCTTATCGTGGATGACCTCGGTAAGCCTTCCGTAATGGTTAAAATCCCGAAATTTACCTATGCAGATTTAGGACTTTTAGGAAGTGGCACACATCCCGCTTTTATCGTCAACGGAAAAGAAGTGCCGTATATCTACATTTCAAAATATCAGAATATTGTAGAAAACGGCAGAGCTTATTCGCTCCCGTATCAGAGACCACATCACACAGTGAATTTCGATGAGGCAAAAGCATTCTGCGAAGCGAAAGGTAAAGGATGGCACCTTATGTCTAATGCTGAATGGGCGGCTATTGCTCTTTGGTGTAAAAAGCACGATTGTATGCCTTATGGAAACAACAACTACGATTATGGTGATTATTACAACACCACAGATAAAGGTGCCCCGATGCCTGAAAAAGTATATTGGGATCCTTCGAATCCAAACGAAGACGAGTGCGATTTAATTCCTTATACTGCAACGGGGTCAGGTCCGAAGAATTGGTTTCATAACAACGATTTTTCGGGTATTGCAGACCTTAACGGCAATGTGTACGAATGGGTGTCTGGTGTAAGAGTGAATGCCGGAGAGCTCCAGGTAATTCCGAACAACGACTCTGCTATGGGTGTTGATGAAAGTGCGACGAGCGAACTCTGGAAGGCAATCTCGCAGGCAGGCGCTTATGTTGCTCCGGGAACAAGTGGAGCAATTAAGTTTGGCTCGACAGGAATTAACACAAGCGGAACATTCAAAGATGCTACTGCTGCAAGTGGTGTAACAATTCCCGCTCTTGTAAAGGCTCTTGCATTATTCCCGAACGATGCAGCTGATACATACAGGGATGATTACTACTATGTAAGCACATCTGGAGAGCGCCTGTTCTATCGCGGTGGCAACTTCAACGACGACGGCAGCGCGGGCGTGTTCTGCTGCTTCGGCGACGACGGTCGCTCGGCGGCGAACGGCTATCTCGGTTTCCGCTCCGCTTTTGTAGAACTGTAATCTGGTTACTGTGTTCTGTTATCCCCGCCGATAGGCGGGGATTAGATTTTTAAAATTAAAATAACGTATTCCGTTATTTTATAACAAAAAGCAGATTACAGAACAAAATAGTGTTATAATATAACAAGTCATATTGAAAGAGGTGGTTAAGATTGAGGAATTAAAAATCCTACAAAAAATCTACGATATGACAAAATATGGTTATCAAGCAT
>JAFQIY010000011.1 GCA_017415165.1 Oscillospiraceae bacterium
AACTTTGACATTAATAAATACTGATAAAACAAAACTTCGGCTTATGCAATAAACATAAACCGAAGTTTCATTATTTTATAATTCCGTGATATGAACCCATCCAGTATGGCAGAGTATAAGTTGTAGAAGCTTCCATACAATATGTCTGATGATACCAATTATCGAGGAAATACGAGCTTATATTATACTTATGAAGCGAACGCTCATCAGGTGCGGCAACCGTCCAATCGAGTTTTGATGCCGTAAGAATAAACTTTATGATATCCGTAATTCCGGGATTTTCTCCCAAATCAGGCAATGACGGACTCGTTTTAATATTGTAAGTTAGTCGTTCATTGAGTTTAATACCAACTTTCGAAATATTCAGCTCGGCAATGTCGTCACGGTTTTTGTTGGATGCGTGATATAAAACAGTATCTGCAGGATGTCTGCTGAGTGACCATACTGCAGTATCTACGATATCGTTATTATATGCATCGTTAATTTCTTTATCAGGATACGCAAGCTGATATATAAAATACCATAATGGGTTTTCGCTGTACTTAACAGATATCCACCAGTCATCAATAGCATCCCGATAATAATTAAGAATATTTTCGTCATCCTCAAGCTGAAACATTATGTAAAATCCAAGCATTGCCATCTCTTCGCTGGAATAGTTAACTATCAATCTGTAAACTGTTTCAACAAGGTCGGTGCTTTTAATCATTCCGACAATATTTCCAAGCAAATGAATCGTGCTGTTTCCGATTGTATATTTTATTGCGGTCATCATTCTTTCGTAATGCTGTGATGTAATCTTTGCATATTCATAAGCGGGATCTAGCGCTGCCATACGGTATTCGTTTTCCCATTTCTGATATCCTGTAATGTATGCTGCCGTTTTGAATATGCTGAGAAGAACAAGAGCGTGAAGAGAAGTTTCCGCAACAGAGCTTCCCGTGCAGAAGAGAGTTCTGCCGAAATTTGCCCACGTGGTCGGTTGTCCCGTAGCGTCGACAAGCATATAACTGTTATCGCTTAGATGCTGTGCGAGATTATCAACGGCTATAATAAGCAGTTCTTTGAGTTCGGGATCTTCGGGAGCAATTATGTCATACATAAGCTTGAAAATAAACATATGACCGATCAGTTCGTCTGCACTTGTGTCGGTTTTATAGATTATATCTTCGGGAGAATACTGCTCACCGATAAGATCATTCCACAAACGCTCGGGCACTTTTGCGGAGGCATCAACCTTTACTCCGCGAAGATTTTCGTTGTTCAGAAGATAACCTTCAGTTCCTTCTTTTTTATCAGAAATTCCCGTTGCGGTTTTGTCACCGTTTACTGACCAATAAATATTATCGTAAAAACCGAAATTTTCCGATTTCAGTCTGAATGTTCTCACAGGGAATCCTTCAAGCAGTCTTGTTTGTTTTTCATATTCAGCTGAAGGATTTTGGGCAGGATCGGACCAATCATCAGGTGAAACCTCAGTATAAAATCCTTCATTTTCAAGTTTTGATGCAGAACCGAAAAGTGTGTATGATGCCATAGCCTCATCATAAAGTTTCGGAGGGCTTTTGGCCGGGATCATAACCGAGGGATTTCCGCCTGCCTCAAGAGCATCTGCTGAAAGCCAGCGGTCGGCGGATGTTCCGGGAATATTCTGCGTTGTCTGTTTGCGGACATATGCTTCGATTGTACCGCTTCGCATTGAAATATAATACAGCAACAACACAGCTTCGGCGGCGGAATAAGCAGATTTCTTTGCCTGAGCAATTTCCTCTTCGGTTGCTTCGGGATCATCCCGAAGAATGGCATATCGCATAAGTTCACCGGCACCGTACATAGATGTCCACAATCCGTCGTTATCGCTTTCAATCGGCTGCCATTGTCCGTCAATAATTTGCGAATTGTTAACAAGACCGTGTCTGCTGACGTGATCAAAAGTCAACGAACTCATATATGATGCTTTCAGTTTTCCGTCTGCCTCAATCATCTGAATGTGAGTAACACCGCTTTCCATAACGGTCCATATTCCGTATTCTCCGTCGGGGAAAATGGCAAGAACCTTACCCGAAGACGTGTCATCGGAATAAAAATAACGGTCACCCATAAAGCGTTGCTCAACATCTCTTTGTGTCGGTGCATTCACGTCTGTACGAAGTACACCGTATTCTTTTATTTCCCAGACAGCGCCGTCGGCTGTGACGGCTTTCTGATAATCACTGTAATCTATTACAGATGAAACAAACACAGGAATTTCTGCGTTACCGTGAGGATATCTTGCAACAAGTTTCTGAAGATTCTCAACTTCGCTTACAGAATCTCTTTCGAAGTCAATTCTGCGTTTTTGGGGATTTTCTGTCTTAGTAGGGGAGTCAACAACGTTAAGTTCGACGCTGGCTGAATAT
>JAFQIY010000012.1 GCA_017415165.1 Oscillospiraceae bacterium
CCTGAGCCAGGATCAAACTCTTTAAAAAGTTTGTATGTTAAAGCAGATTTCTCTGCTTTAATATCTTATCCTGTTAACTCATTACAGTCAACTGACTTCGTTGCATATTTTTTGCTCTTATGCTTGAGCTTTCTTTTCCATTTCTGGAATTTCAGGGTTCTTTCTAGGTTTGTATTCGTTACTTCAACCATTGTTCAATTTTCAAGATTCCAAATCAAGCGCAAGCACTTGACTCCAAGAATTACTTCGTAATTCTTTTAAGTTTTGCTTCTCGTGAAGAAGCGTGTTTTATTATATCACACTCTTTTCGGTTTGTCAAGACCTTTTTAAAAATTTCTTTTTGAAATTTTTCTTTCGGTTTTGACTCCCTCGCGAGTCAGCTTTATTAGTATACCTCTTTCGACCCGATTTGTCAAGCACTTTTTTTCAATTTGTAGGAACAACTAATCGATACTGTTAAAATCATATTATTTGATATCAAACTTGCACAAAAATGCTCTGAAAACAAGAAAAAAGAGAGTCGTTGCGACTCTCTTTCTTTACATTATTCCTGTGTAATAAGCTTTTTCGTCTGAGGGATTTTCAGCAGTGCAGCTGCGCCGATTACTGTAAAAATCATTTCTGGCAGCATATATGCGCCGTTATAAACAAGGCTGTACAGCACCTCGTTGTCTGTGTAAAAGCCTTCCCATATTGAACCGATTGAATGCCATATTACCACGCCGCTGAGGAAGTGGACAATGTACCGCAGAAATACTGCAAGGACTGTACCGCCTATCCAGCCTGCAAAGCCCTTGTTTCTGAACACGCCTGCCACGCCGATTACGCTGTATGCGCCTATATAGTCCAGCAGGATACAGGCGATAAGCATTGCAGGGGTAAGTCCCCAGCCGAAAAGACCGTCAAGCACACCCTGACCGAACTGGATAAGTGAAAAGACAAATGATGCGAACATACCGTGCTTAACCCCGTGCTTAATGCTGAAAATCACAATCGGCAGCATTGACAGCAGGGTTACTGAGCCGCCCCAGGGCAGCTTTATTATTCTTATGTAGCACAACACTGTTGCAAGGGCAATCATTATTGCCGCTTCAACGAGAATTCTGGTTTTTGATGATTTGTTCATTATAATAGTATACCTCCGTTTCTTAACAAAAGGCTCCGCAACAATACTTATCTCCGAAGGCACACAAAAAGCGCCCTCGGAAATCCAAAGGCGCAGAATACACATAACAATACAAAATGTATTTTCCTACGTCGGCATTATCCGAATCAGGTAGACCAGAGCAAGTCCGGTTTTTGGGTCGAAGCAACCTGCTTCCTCTCAGCCTCGGTTTCGAAGCTCCCCTTGTTAAGTATTATTTATTTTTACAACGTTGCACATATATAATAGCACCTGCTCAGCAGTTTGTCAAGTATTTACGCAATAAAAAGCGGAAACCGCCTCGGACTGGGGGAAATCCGAGGCGGTTTCGTTTTGGAGTTATATGAAAAATGGTTGGAGGAGAGCTGATTATTTCACTATTGTCCAGAAATACCCGTCAAAGCGTTCACGAATTTCTGTACGTTCTTCATCACCGAGCAATTCCGTTGAACTTCCGTGCCCCGAGTCGATTATAGCTTCAAGATTTGGCAAATCAAAAATCGGGTCAAAGGTTTCAGTGTGCTCTGTTGAAAAATATGTATATACGATTTTAATTGAAGGCATATCAGCAAGAAATTCAAGTGCCGATTTATCAATTTTATATCCGTCTATAATAATGGTTTCAACATTTTCAAACGCTGAAAAATCAACACTTGTATCATAATCACTGACGTTTATTCTTAATTTTGTGATTTTTTCGCACCACTCACCTGTTCTGATAACTGCTTTTTCTTCCGTGTAGGCAGTGTCATAATCAAAAGACACAAATCCAAGCTGTTCATATTCATCAAGCTTAGAAAAATCAAAGCCATTCTCTATTTCATCAGCGCATATCGCAAGCCACGTTTTATTTTCGGCATTATCAACGCCAAGTGCAGGAAGTGTATCGGTAAATCCATCTGCAAAATCATCATCTTCATTGCAATTTACAACAAGCCCGTTATCATAATCCAATGTAATAACATCAGCAAGCTCATATCCCGAAACATATTCAAGCATATGCTTTTTCAGCATATCCTCAACAGAAATCCCATCATCTTCGTGATACACTCCGATACGCTCCGAGGTATCGCCCATAAATGTAAATACGCTATTGTACAGCTTGCCCGAATATCCTGTAAACACATCTGCACAGCCTAATCTTGTTTCCTTTATGCCGTCACTTCCAAAATCATAACGCATAACGTAGTAATCTGTACATTTGAACATACCGCTTCCGCAGTACATTGTTACAAGAAAGCTTTTCCCGTTTTCATCACGGCAGACGTAAATTTCATTATTGTGTACAATCACATCTTCCCAATTGTAGCCTTGGCAGATTACAGAGGACTCAAATTCAACAAATACCCCGGGATAAAAATTTATCAGTTCAGGAAAATTATCGCCTGTAAAATCATAAAGTAAATAATCTTCCTTCGCAAGCTTTTTGATTTTCTCAATCTCCGAAAAAGTAACCGTTGTTTCAGCCTCAGTTACCACGCTTGTTTCCTCAACAACAGTCTCAGTCATAGCCGCCGAGGTTGTCTCAATATATTCCTCAATAGCAGAGGTATCCGCAGGAAGCTGGTAGGTTGTTTTATCGCAGGCGGAAAGCACTATGCAGACTGCCCATACTATTAAACATATTCCCACAACGTATCTTCTTTTCACGGTTACCCCTCCTTTATGTCGGATTTTGTTCGTCTGAGTATAGTATAACAAAGCATACTTTCGCCGTCAATAAATTTCGCTGAACTGTAAACGTGCTGTTTCCGCATTGTAATAAAGGTTACAAATTGAAAACGGCGGAAATATAACCATATACAGCTGTTGAAATATGTGCAAAATTGCAATTTCCGACAAAAAATTTTTTTAACCGAAAAAGTGGTTGATTTTGCAATTAAATAGGTATATAATACAAAACTGTACGCTGTTTTTGCGTATACATATTTAATATGGGATTTATTGAAGGAAGGTCTTTTATATGCAAATCGAATTATTCAAAGACTTGGCGATTATTATCCTTTTCGCAAAGCTGTTCGGACTTCTTGCAAAGAAGCTCCGTGCTCCGCAGGTTGTGGGCGAAATTATCGCAGGTCTTATCATCGGTCCGTCCGTTCTTGGTCTTGTTGAGCAGTCGGACTTTATCACTCAGATGGCTGAAATCGGCGTTCTGCTGCTGATGTTCTCCGCAGGTCTTGAAACTGACCTGAAGGACCTTATCAAGACAGGTCCTACGGCGCTTGCGATTGCCTGTGCAGGTGTAGGTGTTCCGCTTTTCGGCGGCTGGCTGCTTTACTCCTGCTTCTACGGCTTCTCCCCTGCAGGCTCGGAGGAATTCTACCGTGCTATTTTTACGGGTGTAATTATGACAGCAACCTCTGTTGGTATTACTGTTCAGACCCTTCGTGAGCTTGGCAAGCTGAAGGGCAAGGTTGGTACGCTTATTTTAAGTGCGGCAATCATTGACGACGTTATCGGCATTATCGTGCTTACATTCGTAATCGGACTCAAGGACGCTTCTGCAAGTCCGATGAAGGTTGTAATCAACACACTTCTTTTCTTTGCGTTCTCAATCGGTGTAGGTTTTGTAATCTACAAGATTTTCAAGATGCTGGACAAGAGATACTATCATCAGAGAAGAATTCCTATTCTTGGTCTCTGCCTTTGCTTTGCACTGGCATTTATTGCTGAGGCATTCTTCGGAATTGCTGATATTACAGGCGCTTACGTTGCAGGTATTATCCTCTGCAACCTCAAGGACAGCGAATACATTGCTGAAAAGATGGACATCAACTCCTATATGCTGTTCGGTCCTGTTTTCTTCGCAAGTATCGGTCTGAAAACAACCTTCTCCAACTTTACAACTGACATTCTGTGGTTCTCTATCGGCTTTGTAATTGTTGCACTTATCACAAAAATCATCGGCTGCGGACTTGTTTCGATGCTGTTCAAATACCGCGGCAAGGACTGTCTCAAAATCGGCGTTGGTATGATGACACGAGGCGAGGTTGCGCTGATTGTTTCTCAGAAGGGACTTGCAGTGGGACTTCTCGACCCGATTTACTTCACATCGGTAATCCTTCTGATTATGTGTTCTTCCATTGCTACACCTATTATAATGAAGCTTCTGTACAAGGGTGAGCCTGACGACAGTATTCCTGTTGTGAAGCCTTCTCCTGATGACCAGATTTGTCTGAATGAATAAAAGTACGGCTGTACCGATTTGGTACAGCCGTTTTTGTGGTAAATTGTAATTTATGAGTGTGGAGTTAGGAGAGTGGAGTGTGGAGTTGTTGTGTAAACTATGGTTCTCTTTAACTCCACACTCCACTCTCCTAACTCCTAACTCAACGATAAATTATAATTTATTCTTATCCTTTGCAATCTGCATAACCTGCACATAAATTCCTGCTACAAGCTGGTAAAGCTCGGGCGGAATTCCCTGTCCGACGTTGAGCATTGTCAGGAGTGCGGTTGCTGAGTCGTCACGGTAGACGGGGACGCCGTTTTCGTCGGCAAGGTTGATAATCTTTTCGGCAACGTGACCGTGCCCCGATGCTACAACTATCGGTGTGTAGTCCTTTTCGGGATTGTATTTAAGTGCGACGGCGGCGTTGCTCGGCTTTTTTCCTTTATACACTGACATTCAGTCCGCTCCTCCTTTCGTTGAGCTTAGGGAATACGTTTGTAAGGTCACGTCTGCGTTTAAGCGGCTCTACAATCATTTTCTCCGCATTGTAGCCGCAGGCGCTTGCGAGGGCAGGAATCGTTTCCTTTAGCGGCAGGTAATTTCTCTGTGTCCCCTCAGGACACATCAGTGCCACGTTTACTGACTTGCCTCTTGCGTAAATTTCCAGCTCGAAATAGCCTGCTTCCTCAATTTCAAAGCAAAGGAACAAATGACGGTCGTTTTCGCCTGTTTCGGGGTCTGTACCTGCGTCGGGGTCTGCCCACAGCTCGCCGAATGCCTTCATATCGTCCATATTAATAGGTACAAGGAAGTGCAGAAGCGGTGTAAATACGCCCGGAGCGCTAAGCAAGCCCTGGAGCATTTCGGGTCTGCCCATTGCGGAAAGGGATTTCAGCGACGGGTCGTTGATATTCTTGATAAGGAAGTCAAGCATATTTTCCATAGTTGTCGGCGGACGGTAATCCACGCCTGCCGCCTGTGCCATTTCGGTCAGCACCAGATTGACGCTTTGGGCAAGGGTGATTTTGTTGTCCATATCGTCGATACGGTTTACGATTACGCTGAGACGGTCGATAAGGGTATTGAGGTCTTTTGTGTGCTCAAAATTTCTCAGCAGGGTATTGAGTCCGCCCTTCATATTGTCGGGCAGTACCTTTGAAAAGATATCTCTCAGAATTGCCGTACCGCTCTTTGAAGTTACATTCGCATTTCCATTAGGATTTTCATTTGAACTTATATTTGCGTCCGAAAGAATTTTAGAAAGCATTTCAGACAGCTTTTCTGACGGAATTCCGTTTATATTGTTGTTCACTGCGTCGGCAAGTCTTTCGGTAAGCATTGTCATAGAGCGCTGTGCGGCTGCGGACGGGTTGTCACGGAGCGCCGCAAGCTTTATATCGGCAGGAAGATTTGACTCCTCCACAAACTGCGCAAAAAGGGTGTTGAGCTTTTCAGCGGTTGCGGCATCAGGAGCCATATTAAGGAGGGAATTGAAGCTTTCTCCCAGCGCTGAGCTGTCACCGTTGAAGCGTGAGAGGTTATATGTAATAAGCGAAAGCAGATTTTGCGTCTTGTCGTTAAGAAGCAGGCTTTTTTCAAGGTAGTTCACCAGCGCCTGAATATCATTCTTGACAGTGCCGAAATTCTCGGCATTAAGCTTATCGGCTGTCTGCATAAGCAAATCCACAAGCTGCTTGCTCTGAGCGGTTTCACCTGCAAGAAAACGCAGTGAAGCTGAAATTGAGGAGAGAATATCGTCACGGGAATTCGCTGCTGCGGCAGCCTTGAGAAAATCAAGCACAGCAGAGCCGACCTCCTCGCTCACAGATGAGCCTGAAAGTCCCGCTATCATATCCTTCAATGCGCCCCACAGCTTACCGCTGAACATTGTTGACTCGTCCTGCTGACGAAGGATATCGTCGGTTATATTCTCGGGTGACAGCAGCAGCTCGTTGGCGAATTCCGTAACCTTGTTCAGAAGTTCAGCGTCCCCCGCTGCACCGATTGCGGACATAGCTCCGCTGCCTATGATGCCCTTGAGCAGAACTGCGGAAAGAGCAGGGTCTTTCGAAATTGCGGTATGAAGCTTAGGCAGACCTGCTCCCGAACCGTCCTTGAGGTTCTGCTCTCCAAGCTGTTCGTCACGGACGTTCGTCTTATTGACGTAATCGACATTGCCGAGGTTGAATACCTGTTCAGGATTCTGCGGTTTGATATTCTGATTCAGATTGTAGTCCTTAGGAGCAACGGGCGAGGTTACTCTTAACATTTCAGACATATGTCCCAATCCTTCCTGCATATAATTCTTATTCATTGGAAAATATTGTAAATAAAGTTGCTTTTTTGCCAAAGGAATTGTCAGAATTTATGCTAATTTGTGTAATTTTACTGAAAAATCATCAAAAAATTTTTCCAGTTTAATCTTATTATATTACATTTTTGGCTTGTAGTAAAGACTTTTTTGTAGTATAATTAAGAATATACTATAGAATATTATGGCGTGGTGTAACACAAAGGAGTTATCTGTACGATAAATCCTTCTCGCTTTGGTTTCTTATAGGCAATATAATATATATGAGGACATTAACTGAATAGGTAGGTGTTTTTATGGCAAAGTTTGAAGCAGGAATGGAAGCAATGGCGGATATGTACGTCTTTGAAACTACCACTCTTCTTGAACAACTCGACCAGATCCTTATGAAAACCGAAAATGAAAGCAGCTTCGGTGAGGAGGAAATCAACGAAATCTTCCGCACGATGCATACTATCAAGGGCTCTTCCGCTATGATGGGGCTTGATAATATGTCCAAGCTTGCTCACGCAATTGAAGATATGTTCTACGTTATCCGTGAGGACAATCCTGTGATTACCTCTATGGAAACGTTGTACGATATCGTATTCAACGCGTCCGACCTGATGAAGGCTGAAATTGAGCTTATTCAGGAGGACGAATACACTGCAACTGATTTCAGCGAGCAGATTGCAAGAATCAAGGCTTATGCCGCTGTACTCAAGGGTGAAGCTGCTCCCGAAGCTGCTGCGGCTCCTGCGCAGGCTGCTCCTGCCGCTCAGGCTGCACCTGCGGCTGCATCATCTGCTGCTCCTTCACTCACTTCTGTAAAGGTTTATTTCGAAGATGACTGCAAGATGGAAAATCTCCGTGCGCTTCTCGTTATCAACCGTATTACAGATTCCTGCTCGCAGCTTGAATATGTGCCTGAGGATATCGAGACTAACGGCGATACCGCTCAGATTATTGTCAACACAGGCTTTAATATCAGCTTTGCTCCTGCTGACGGAACAACTATTGACGCTATTGTTGATATTATCAGAACAACCCCTAACGTCAAGAAGTGCGATATCATCGCAAGAGGTTCAGGCGTTGCGGTTGCAAAAACTGTTTCAGGCGATATGACTTCTGTAAGAGTTTACTTTGAGGACGACTGCAAGATGGAAAATCTCCGTGCGCTTCTCGTTGTAAACACTATCAAGGAAGTATGCGACAGCGTTACATATGAGCCTGCTGATATCGAAAATAATATGGACACTTGCAAGACTATCATCGAGGAAGGCTTCCTTGTGAATTTTGCTTCCGATAAGCCTCAGATGGTTCTCCAGACTATCGAAAGCACACCTTGCGTTAAGTCCTATGAAGTAATTGAGGATGACGCTCCTAAGGCGGAAGCGCCTAAGGCTGATACACCTGCGGCTCAGGCTGCTCCTGCTGCACAGGCTGCTGCTCCTGCTCCTAAGGCAGAAGCTCCCAAGGCTGCTGCTCCTGCGGCTCAGTCCAAGGAACAGATTAACAACACTATTGCTAATAAGGGCGGCGGCGCTAAGCAGTCCCTTATCTCCGTTAACCTCAACAAGCTTGACACTCTTGTTGACCTTGTTGGTGAAATTGTTATCACTGAGGCTATGGTTACTTCCAACCCTGACCTGAAGGGTCTGCGCCTCGATAACTTCCAGAAGGCTGCAAGACAGCTCCGTAAGCTCAACTCCGAACTTCAGGATGCTGTTATGTCCATCCGAATGGTTCCTATCTCAGGTGCATTCAACAAGATGACACGTATCGTAAGAGATATGAAGGTCAAGCTCAACAAGGACGTTGACCTTATCTTTGAGGGCGAGGAAACAGAGGTTGACAAGTCCATCATCGACCAGCTCAACGACCCGCTTATGCATATGGTTCGTAACTCTATGGACCACGGTATTGAAGATAACGTTGAGGACAGAATTGCTGCCGGCAAGTCCCCTAAGGGTAAGATTACTCTCTCTGCTTACAACGCTTCGGGCGAGGTTATTATCGTTATCGCTGACGACGGCGGCGGAATCAATCCTGAAAAGGTTCTTGCAAAGGCTGAAAAGAACGGTATTCTCACAAGACCTGCAAGCGATTATTCCGAAAAGGAAATTCTCAATATGATTATGCTTCCGGGCTTCTCCACCAACGAACAGGTTACCGAGTATTCGGGACGAGGCGTTGGTATGGACGTTGTTCGTAAGAATATCGAGAAAATCGGCGGCTCCGTTTCCGTTGACTCCAAGTACGGTCAGGGAACAAGCTTCATTATCAAGATTCCTCTCTCCCTCTCCATCGTGGACGGTATGGAGGTTTCCGTTGGTCAGTCTATCTTTACAATTCCTATCAACTCCATCAAGGAATCCTTCAAGGCTAAGCCAAGTCAGCTTGTAAAGGATACTGACGGTCAGGAAATGATTATGATTCGCGGCGAGTGCTTCCCGCTTATCAGACTTTATGATATGTATGACCTTGAACCTGCTACAGATGACCTCTATGAGGGTATCGTAATTCTGGTTGAGGCTGAAGGCAAGCGTGCTTGTCTGCTCGCTGATGAGCTTATCGGCGAACAGCAGGTAGTTGTTAAGCCGTTCTCACCTCTGCTCAACAACTACAACGTTAAGCAGAACGGTATGGCAGGCTGCTCAATTCTTGGTGACGGTTCTATCACCATCATTCTTGATGTCGGCAACATTATCACAGATTTCTGATGAATGACAGTGCAGGCTTCCGCTGATACGGAAGTCTGCTCTTTAAAGAAAGGAAGACCGAGTATGGCTGAAAATACTAATGTAACCTACACCGCAGACGGCGCTGAAGTTCTTTTCTTCGACATCGGCGACACAGTTTACGGTATTGAAATCAAATATATCAACGAAATTATCGGCATCGAACAGATTACCGTTGTTCCTAAAATTCCTGACCACATCAAGGGCGTTATCAACATCAGAGGTAAGGTTGTTCCTGTTATCAGTATCAGAAAGCGTTTCGGTATGGAGGAAATCCCTTACGATGACAGAACCTGTATCGTGGTTATCGAATTCGAGGACGGTCAGCAGGTCGGCGTTATCGTTGACCGTGTGCACGAGGTTGTTGTTGTAAATAAGGACATCATCAGCAAGGTGCCTGACTCCAAGAGTGTTAACTCCAACCGCTATCTCAAGTCAATTATCAATATGGAAAGCGGCATCAGACTGCTTCTTGACTGTGACAAGCTTATTATGGATTAAAAGAGGTATTTCCCAATGATGCTTAAACTTACGGACAACGATTTTGAACGTCTTGTTGCGTATATGAAAGAAAACTACGGCATAAATCTTGAAAAGAAGCGTGTACTCATTGAGGGACGTCTTTCAAATATGGTTATCCGCCGCGGTTTCAACAGCTTTAAGGAATTTATTGATTTTGCTTTTGCTGACAAGACAGGCAACGAAACTATGCAGCTTGTCAACAAGCTTACCACAAACCACACTTTTTTCCTGCGTGAGCCTGAGCACTTTGAATTTCTGAAAAGCACTATTCTCCCTTATCTTGAAAAGGCTAACGAGAAAACCCACTCGCTGAAGCTGTGGTGCGCTGCTTCTTCTACCGGTCAGGAGCCTTATACTATTGCTATGACGATAGACGAATACTTCGGTGCAAATGCTTTAAAATGGGACTGGAAGCTTCTTGCGACTGACCTCGACACGGATGTACTCCGTACCGCTCAGGCAGGTATTTACTCCGTGGATATGGTCAAGGACGTGCCTGCAAACTGGCTCAATAAGTATTTTACCAAGATTGATGACAAGCATTATCAGGTCATCGAGCGTATCCGCAAGCAGGTTGTTTTCAGACAGTTCAACCTGATGGACCCGATTGTGTGCAGCGCACCTTTCGATTTCATCAGCTGCCGAAATGTTATGATTTACTTCGAGCAGGAAACAAAAAATGCTCTCATTGAGCGCTTCTATGACGTAACAAAGGAGGGCGGCTATCTGTTTATCGGTCACGCTGAAAGCGTAGGCAAGGATACCCGTTACAGCTACGTCAAGCCTGCAATTTACCGCAAGGTTTCCAACAAGCCTGCAGGCGGTCGTTCCTATGCAGGCAGAACACTTTAATCAAAATTAAGGAGCGTCAGCACTCCGCTGGACGATTTTTACTATGAGTACTACGAAAAACAAGCTGAAAGTCCGCGTTCTTGTGGTGGACGATTCTGCACTTTTCCGTTCAACAATTGTGCAGGCGCTTTCTTCTATGCCTAATATTGAAATTGCAGGTGAGGCAGCCGACGCTTTTGAGGCGCGTGACAAAATCAACGACCTCAAACCCGATGTGCTGGTTATGGATGTTGTTATGCCGAAAATGGACGGCAGAGACTTTCTCCGTCAGCTTATGGAGCAATATCCGCTGCCCTGCATTATGATTTCGGGCACGGAAAGTGAAGAGTCTGTTCTTGAAGCAGGTGCTGCGGACTTTATAAAAAAGCCTCGTTCTCCTGCTGAATTCAAAACCTTTTCTACTATTCTCGGCACTAAAATCATTCTTGCCGCAAGCAAGCCTGTTTATAAGGCAAGCAAACCACGGACAGCTGCTGAAAAGGATGACGGGCTTGTACCTCTCGGCTCAACTGTGAAAACAGGAAAAATCCCGCCTAATCTTCCGTCACCAAGCGATATTACAGGGCTTTCCAGAGCTGCAAATGACGGAATTGTTGTTGCGCTTGGCGCTTCAACGGGCGGCACGGACGCACTTGAATGTGTGCTGAGGTCATTCCCGAAAACAATGCCCCCTGTGCTGGTTGTTCAGCATATGCCGCCTGTGTTTACCAAAATGTACAGCGAACGTCTTGACAAATGCTGTGATATCACTGTAAAGGAAGCCGAAAACGGTGACCGACTCAGGCAGGGGCTTTGTCTCATTGCGGCAGGCAGTTACCATATGGAGCTGAAAAAGGACGCTCAGGGTTACTATGTAAAATGCTATCAGGGCGAAAAGGTTTCGGGGCACTGTCCCTCCGTTGATGTAATGTTTTCAAGCGTTGCTGACACGGCAGGCAAAAAGGCTATCGGTGCTATTATGACAGGTATGGGCGCTGACGGTGCAAAGGGACTGCTTAAAATGCATCAGAAAGGTGCGTACACAATCGGTCAGGACAAGGAAAGCTGTATTGTTTACGGTATGCCGATGGAGGCTTATAAGCTGGGTGCCTGCTCGGAACAGCAGTCACTTGCAAACATCGGAAAAACCCTGTGCAGAAAAATTACAGAGGGCTGGTAAAAATATTTATGGGGAATACGACGTATTCCCCTTTTCTTTTGTGTTTATATATGGTATACTATTATAAGAAACATTAAGGAGGGTGCCTATGAACATTATTTCATTGCTTATCCCAAAGGACAACGCCGCATATATTTACGATAACTGCACGGTTCGTCAGGGAATTGAAGATATGAAAAACCACGGCTACACCGCTATTCCCGTACTCAGCAAGGACGGTCTGTACGTCGGTACTGTCAGCGAGGGCGATTTCCTGTGGAATATGCTTGACGCGGAAGGCGGCATTGAAGCTATGGAGGATATGCTCATTGCGGATATTATCCGTCCCGAATTCAATCCTGCGGCTAATATTTACATCACTATGGACGAGCTTCTGAAGCGTGCTGTTCAGCAGAGCTTTATTCCTGTTACTGATGACAGAGGATATTTTATCGGAATTGTTACACGTCAGAAGATTATTCTTACGCTTATGAATGCAAAATAGCGCACTGACGCTGCCTAAGTTGTTAACTAAATGAAAATTGAAATTAAAAACTGTTATTTTTTTATCAAAAGGTATTGCAAAATCAAACAAAATAGGTTAAAATATAGTTATGTGGTGTTAATGTTAACACCGGAATAAAAATAATTTCTTTTAGGAGGAAATTCCAATGTCAGTTAAAGTTGCAATCAATGGTTTTGGCCGTATCGGTCGTCTCGCATTCAGACAGATGTTTGGTGCTGAAGGTTATGATGTAGTTGCTATCAACGACCTCACAAAGCCTTCTATGCTCGCTCACCTTCTCAAGTATGATACAGCTCAGGGCGGTTACTGCGGTAAGATGGGCGAAAACGTTCACACTGTAGTTGCTGATGATGAAGCTGGTACAATCACAGTTGACGGCAAGACACTCACAATCTACGCTAAGGCTAACGCTGCAGAGCTCCCTTGGGGCGAACTCGGTGTTGACGTAGTTCTCGAGTGCACAGGCTTCTACTGCTCCAAGGACAAGGCTCAGGCTCACATCGATGCTGGTGCTAAGAAGGTAGTTATCTCCGCTCCTGCTGGTAACGACCTCCCAACAATCGTATTCTCCGTTAACGAGAACACACTCAAGGCTAGCGATACAATCATTTCCGCTGCTTCCTGTACAACAAACTGCCTCGCTCCTATGGCTAAGGCTCTCAACGATTATGCTCCAATCCAGAGCGGTATTATGAGCACAATCCACGCTTACACAGGCGACCAGATGATCCTCGACGGTCCACACAGAAAGGGTGACCTCAGAAGAGCAAGAGCTGGTGCTGCTAACATCGTTCCTAACTCCACAGGTGCTGCTAAGGCTATCGGTCTTGTTATTCCTGAACTCAACGGCAAGCTCATCGGTTCTGCTCAGAGAGTTCCAGTTCCAACAGGTTCTACAACAATCCTCACAGCTGTTGTTAAGGGCACAGATGTAACTAAGGAAGGCATCAACGCTGCTATGAAGGCTGCTGCTTCTGCTTCCTACGGCTACAACGAAGACCAGATCGTTTCTTCCGACGTTATCGGTATGACATACGGTTCTCTCTTCGATGCTACACAGACAATGGTAGCTAAGATTGCTGACGACCTCTACGAAGTACAGGTAGTTTCCTGGTACGACAACGAAAACTCTTACACATCCCAGATGGTAAGAACAATCAAGTACTTTGCAGAACTCGCATAATTATAATTGCAATTCTGAACTTACTGATTAATATTAATCCCTGCATCTTCGGGTGCAGGGATTTTATTTATACATCATATTCTTGTTGTATTTTTTGCTGTGTAATTTTCAATCTGTTTTTTAAGAATTGTTGAAAAGCAACAAAAAACCGTGTGTAATTTCTGCGTGGATATCTTTGACAAAAAAGCGTATATATCGTATAATTAAAGGTATGAACTATACCACTGAGAGGCGGTTATATATATGCTTAAAAATATGAAAATCCGTACCAAGCTGATTATCAGCTTTGTGATTATTGCAGTGATATCTACAATTTCAGGCGTTGTGGCTAATGTTATGATGAATAATCTTAATAATCAGCACCACAACACCCTCCTTTATTACGGCTTCACGCAGGGCGATATAGGTAAGGCTATTATGACTATTGCCGACTACGATAAACAGGTCCGTGATGTAATCGGATTCAAGGATACCGTGCAGATGAAAAAGGCTCTTGCAAAGCTTGAGGAGGACGAACAGCTTTACAATACCTATGCTGCAGAAATTTCTGCTAATTTAATGCTTGAGGACGAAATTGCACAATATGCAAAAATTTCCGCTGCATACGATGCTTACATAACAACTTCAAAGCCTATTATCGAGCAGGGCAACACCATTGACTCAACTGAAATTTCAAGAGCGCAGGCGGCGGCTGTCCGTGACCTTGACCCGCTTTACGAGAAGCTTTATACCGCTTGGGAGGAGCTTCTGACCCTTAAAGAAACAGAGGGCGATGGAGCCAGTGCGACACTTTCTTCTATGGCAAGCACAGCTTCCGTTGTAAGTATTGCTATTACAATTGTTTCGGTGGTTGTTTCAGTTCTTTTCGGACTTTTAATTTCAGGCGGAATATCCAAGCCTATCGGTGCTTGTGTGAAACGACTCCAGAGCCTTTCGAAGGGCGACCTGACATCCCCTGTCGATGCTAATGGAGCAAAAGACGAAACGGGTCTCCTTATGGCGGCTCTTTATACAACAGCTGACTCGCTGCAGCAGATTATCAACGACCTTTCAAATCTCCTTGCGGAGCTTGCTGACGGCAATCTTACCGTCGATACGGAACGTGACTATCTGTACAAGGGCGATTTTGCGCCGCTTCTTGATTCACTCAGAAAAACAATTTCCTCGCAGAACGAGGCTATGCGTACAATTTTTGACGCTTCGGGTCAGGTTTCAATGGGTTCGGAACAGGTTTCCGCAGGCGCTCAGTCCCTTTCACAGGGCGCAACTGAACAGGCAAGCGCTGTTGAGGAGCTTTCGGCAACAATCAGCGATGTGCTTGATGTAGTTCAGACAAATGCAGACAACGCTCGTGCTGCGGGTGAGCTTGCTGAAAAGGCTTCTGAACAGATAGATGCAAGCAACCAGCAGATGCAGCATATGGTTGCAGCAATGGACGAAATTGCAGAGTCTTCGGCACAAATCAGTGAAATTATCAAGGCTATCGAGGATATCGCTTTCCAGACAAATATTCTTGCGCTTAACGCTGCTGTTGAAGCGGCACGCGCAGGCGAGGCAGGCAAGGGCTTCGCAGTTGTTGCTGATGAAGTAAGACAGCTTGCGGTAAAATCGGCAGAGGCTTCGCAAAACACATCTGCACTCATCGAAGGCAGTGTTACAGCTGTTGAGCACGGTAAGGAAATTGCTGACGAAACAGCAGAGCGTCTTGCTGAGGCAGTTGAAAGCGCTGTGCAGCTTACAAGAAACGTTGAGCTTATTTCTGAAGCTTCCGCAAAACAGGCTTCGGCACTTATGCAGGTAAGCAGCGGTGTTGAACAGATTTCCTGTGTTGTTCAGACAAACTCCGCAACAGCAGAGCAGAGTGCTGCTGCTTCTGAAGAACTTTCGGGACAGGCTGATTTGCTTAAAAATCTTGTTGGCAAATTCACAATATAACAAAACAACGGTGTTATTGAATTCAATAACACCGTTTTGATTTTTACATAAATATTTCCTCGCAGGGACAGGTTGGTGGTTTTGGCGGAATTTCAATGCAAGGCATTGGAGGATGCGGCGGATGACAAGGCGGTGGACACGGTACTGGACAAGGCGGAGGGCACGGTGGATAAAATTTTGTTTCACATTCCGGCTCATAGACCATAAAAATGAAGGTTACGCCGCTTGTATTTCCGCAGCAGCAGCAAACGCGTCTTGTCTGCGACCTTGGTGAAGAAAGCATATCGCCGATTACAGTTACGGTATACTCTGTACTGCCATCATTGCAAGGCAGGTCAAAAACCTGAGAGCCGCCTGCGGCAACCTTGCCGAAGGTTTCAAAGCAGCCGTCTCTGCTTCTGATTTCCACGTCAAAAAGCTTTTTCGGAAATGTACAGGGTGCAAAATTATCCTCAACTGCTACTGCAAGTCTGCATTTTCCGTCTTCACATTTATTGAAACAGTTGCACATAATATCATTCTTTCCGTATGGTTAGTATATTTTTCCATACTGTTATACTATATGCAGAAAAATAAATTGTGTTAATCGGGCAGAATTCCCCTTTTGTTTGCGTCGTCAAGGAGGGCGAAAATATAATCGGAAAGCGACTGTGAGCCGTCGGCAACAAGCTTGTTGCGGTTCTGCACCTGATAAAGGTGGATGCCGTGCTCCTGCCAGGAAATTCCGTCACGGCTAAGATTGAGCAGAAGCGGCTGGATGCGGTCCATTACAGCGGCAAACTTTGCTTCGGGGGTTTTGCACTCCTCAAATTCCTCCCACAGACCACGGAATTCGGCTTCCTGCTCTTTGGGGAGAAGTCCGAAAAGTCTGTCTGCGGCACGCTTTTCACGGTCAGCCTTGGTTGCGTTGCCTGCATCGTCATAGCAGTATGTGTCGCCCGCATCGATTTCCACAATGTCGTGAACAAGCACCATTTTCATCGTCTTGAACACGTCAATCGGCTCGTTGGAATACTCCGCAAGAATTGCCGTAAAAAGGGCAAGTGAGAAGCTGTGTTCAGCATCGTTTTCCTTTCTTGGGTACGGCTTTGTAACGTTGCTGTCCTCAGGCATAGGTGGAAGGTCGTCGACACGGGTGTAAGTCTGACGGTACATATTTTTCAGCTTGTCAGCCTCCATCAGAAACGCAAGCTGAGCTTCAAGTCTTGATGTGTCCATAATAATCTCCTTTGGCGAATTATAATTTACAACACTAACTATAGCGTTCAAACAATGGGTTTCCAAAGGGGACGGTGTCCCCTTTGGTGGGGGCCTTGGGGGCAACGCCCCTGAGTCGCTCGTCGCAACGAGCGAAACTCTTACTTGGCACCGCAGTGCCGCCTTAGAAGCGCTCTGGAGAGTGAATTTTGAGGCGGCAAGCCTCAAAAGGGAGAGGTTCTGCAAGAGAGAACCTCTCCAACAACGGCGCAAGCCGTTGCTTTCGTATAGTGTTAAAGATAAAGTCGCTTTGAACGCTAAAGAATGGCAGTAGCTTCGCTACTGTTAGGGACGCCCTCTCTTGCAGGGCGTCCCTCTTTTGCAACATAGTTGCAAAATTCACCCTTGCGGAGCGCTTCTCAGGCAGCGCCTGCGGGCGCAAGAAAGTTTTTCGCTCTCTGCGGAGAGCGACTCAGGGGCTTCGCCCCCAAGACCCCCACCAAAAGGGACACCGTCCCCTTTGGAAACCCATTATTTCACACTGTTGCAAATCGTGCGCTAAAAATTATAATTTATCCTTCTCCACCATCAGGATTGGATATCCGTTTTCATACGGTTTCACGATATCGGGGTGTGCATTGGCGTGGGCAAAAATCTTTTCTGCAAGTCCGTTTCTGCCAAGCTCGTCAACAAGCTCTTTCAACGGCTTGCTATACATTGTCGGGCAGATTGATGCCATTGATATTACCCTTTTTCCGCCGAGACTCATTATCCTGTACGGCCATATACGGCAGTCAAAGGGCTTGTCGTCCTTTAGTCTGCACCCTGTTTTATGGTCAAGCATCGGGCAATAATAAAGCTCGTCCTCCGCTTCCTCCATACGGAAAATCCAGCCGTCTCCCTTTTGCACGAAAGAAATATCGGGGTATTTCTCCTCCACAAGCGTTTTCAGCTTCTCGTCAAGGACGGGGGTTTCCCATATATCGTACTTATCAAAAATACAGCAGATTTTACAGCTTGCGCAATCGCTGCCTGTTAAAATATTCTTCAGCATAAAATTTTCCTTTCTGCGTATAATACCGACCGTACTGCAAAAAATACTGAAAAGAAAGAAGGTTGTCTATGAACATTTCCAAACAGCAATACAGCACTATGGTTAAAAAAATATCGCCGAATTCCAAAAGCCGTACTGACATTCTGAAGGCTTTCTTAATCGGCGGATTTATCTGTTCCATCGGTCAGGGACTTCTGGATTTATTCACTTATTTCGGATTTGACGAAAAATCCGCTGCCGCGTGGACGTCGATATCACTTGTATTTGTCAGCGCTTTACTGACGGGGCTTGGTTTGTACGAGAAAATCGCCAAGCACGGCGGTGCAGGCACTCTTGTACCGATAACAGGCTTTGCAAATGCGGTTGCATCACCTGCTCTGGAATTCAAGGCTGAGGGATTTGTTCTCGGTGTCGGGGCAAAGGTTTTCGCCATTGCAGGTCCTGTAATTCTCTACGGCACTGCCGCTTCGGTTGTTTACGGACTTATTTATTATTTCTTTTTAAGGTAAATTTATTCGTCCGAAAAGCAGGTTATACCAACAACTGTAACATTGTCACGGCTTCCGTTGTCAAGGGCGAGGGTAACCATATCCGCCAGACGCTTCGGGAGCTTTTTCGGCTGTGCAAGGATACTTTCAAAGTCTCCGTTGGTAAGCTTATCGGAAAGACCGTCGCTGCATATTATGACGATATCACCGTGGACAAGTCCTCCCTCGATTTCCGCAATCTGCGGCTTGGGGTCGTCGGAAAGGCTGCCGAGCACGGGGAAAATCACGTTCTTCTGGGCGTGGTTGATTTTCTGCTCATTGGTGATATGACCCTGCTCATAGAGCATCTGCACAAGTGACTGGTCACGGGACAGCTGCTTTATTCTGCCGCCTCTGTAGAGGTACAGGCGTGAGTCGCCCACATTGATAAACAGTGCTTTTCCGTTTTCCTCCACGACGAGGGCACAGAGAGTTGTCTGCATATTTTCAGACTTGTTGAGTATACCGTGCCGCTGGAGGGAACGGTGGATGGTCATAATTTTCTTTTCGTAATCCGTTTTCGGTGACGGTTTCATATCGGAAAGAAGCTGGAGTGCAAGACGTGAAGCGACCTCGCCTGAGGTTTCCCCGCCGACGCCGTCCGCAACTGCCGCAACCATAGGCGCTTTAACGTTGCTTTCAAGCTCAGCTGAGGACATAACGAGATGATTGATTAAGAACGAATCTTCGTTATGGTCGCGTACTCTGCCTGTATCGGTTATTCCACAGCAATAAAACACCACGGTCACTCCTTTCGCAATATATAATTGTACATTATATACCAAATCGGAAATTTTTTCAATATATAACATATATATTTTGGTTAATTATTTATTAACTCTGTCCGTTATTTTATAAAAAACCGAAGCTTAGCCTTTGCTGAACTTCGGTTTTTGTTTGAGTTATTTACAAAGACGGGTAACGATACTCCTTGACGATAAATCCGCTGTCGGTAATCTCGATTACAAAATCTCCGCCGTCAACATATCCCGAAAAGACATAGTTATCATCGAAGGTTTCCTGCTTTGTATGGTAGGTAATAGTGCTGCCGTCCTGCTCCCAGCTTGTAATTGTCAGCTTGCCGAGGTTAAAATTCATTCCTCCGTCACCGAGGATTGTATAAAGCTCACCGTCAATATCACGGTACTGCTGAGGTGCAGTACGGAACATTTCGCTTACGAGCTTTTCTTCAAAGTATCTGCTTACATAAGCCTTGAATTCGTCAACCGTTGAAAATCTCGGGTCGTCAACCTTGAAGAAATACTGGCTGCCGTCTGAGTTTGCGTCGGGGACTTCAACATAGTTTTCGTAATCGGTAACGTTCAGGCTTGTTGCGATGAAATACTTATAGATATCGCCTGCGATTGCGTGAGCGGCATAGCCGTAGTAAAGCGCATTATCAACGGAAGATGTATCCTCATAGCCGCGGCGCATTGTCATATCGTTGTAGTTGATTGTGTAGGTTATAACCTTTGCCGAGAGAGTGCCGTCCTCATTCACAGTAACGACAGGCTCAGGCATAAAGGTGTCGTTTTCTGTCTGGTACAGATAGCTGTCGGGGATATATTTCATAGGCTCAAGGATATCCTCCTCTGTGCCGTCACCGATTGTATCGTACACCTCAACCTCAACAAGGCGGTTATCGAGGATTGAATAGAGTCTGCTTACTGTATAGGGCAGGGTTTCGTCCTCAAAGGTGCTGAGGTAGAAGTCGATTTTCAGCAAATCGGGCACGTCGGCACTTTCTTCGGAGCTTTTTATTACCGTGCAGACCTGACTTGCCTGCTGCTGGGTATAAGGGAGCATTACCATATATCCGTTTGGAGGAGTGACGTTAAAGGTTGAAAAACCGAACTGATTATCCTCAACGGTAAGGGTAAGACCCGTAGTTGTTTCGTCAGGGGCAACGGTTATCATATAGTTACTGCCATACACGGAAAAATCGTAGGTATAGGAGATAAACGGCTCGTTGTAGGCTTCGCCCTCGTAAGCTTCGGTAAAGGCAAACTGGACAAGATTTTCGGAGGCTTCGGTATAGGTTGTTTCATTGACGATTTCTGCCGCAGGTTCACTTGCTTCGGCGCTGCATCCGCTTGCTGCCGCAGCTGATAAGACAATTGCTGCTGCAATTATTTTTTTAAGCCTTGTCATAAGGGCGTCCTCCTTTCCGAAAGAAATGCAACAACAGGCATTTCTTTATGTAATTGTTTTCATTATATAAATTATACCATTATATGCGGCAAAATTCAATTACATTTCCGTTACAGTTTGATTACTGCAAGGGTACAAAATCGCCGTAAAAGGCTAATCTCTTGACAAAGAGTAAACAATGTACTATAATACTATTAAAAAATTGCTAAGGAAAAGATTTATATGGATTGTACAAACACACCTCAGGTTTCGGTTATTCCTGACGCAAAAGAAAAGCGTGCAATACGTCTGCGGTACAACAAGGTCGGGCTGGTGCTTATCATCAACACGCTTTTGTTCAACGGACTGGCTTGGGCGGTAAGGGTTGTTCTTGAAGCGGCATTCGGCAACGGCATCTGGAACGATTTCACGAGGACGATTTACTCCTGCGGTATGCCGATTATTGCAGAGGTTACCTCTATTATTCTTGGAATATATCTTATGAAGCTGGATTTCAGGTCGATGTTTACCCGTGAGGGCTACACAGGCGGCACGGTTGCAAAGCTTGTGACGCTTTCGCTCGGATTGCAGACTGCGGCGGCTTACATTGCGGCGGCGATAGGTGCTGCCCTCAAAACTTTCGGTCTGGAGGGCGAAACCGCTGACCTGAGCGCAACGACTTCCCTGCCTGCAAATCTGATAATGTATTTTTACGCTTGTCTGCTGGGTCCTGTGCTGGAGGAGCTTCTCTACCGAGGGGTAATTCTTCAGTCGATGCGCAAATACAACGAACGGTTTGCAATCTTCCTTTCGGCGGCGGTGTTCGGGCTTATGCATCAGAATTATCAGCAGGCTGTCCTCGGTTTTCTGGTAGGTATTCCGCTTGCGGTTGTCACAATCAAAAGCGGCTCGATTGTGCCTGCAATCTTCACACATATTTTCCTCAATACCTTTGGCACGATATTCAACTGCTGGATACAATACTCTGCACCTGAACTTTTCAATCAGATTGCAAACGGAGATATTATGACGGCTGTTGATATGATATCGCCTGAAGCTATGATTCCGATTATTGCAACCTTTGTGTTCAGAATGGGCTTTATGCTTGCGGCGCTGATTGTGGGAATTCTTGTTCTCGTCAAGGGCAGGAATATGCGCAGACCTACTCCTGCGGGCAAGGCAAGAACCTTACCGATATTTATCACATCAATAAGCTGGTGGATTGTGTTTCTGTCCTATGCTTATTTAAATCTTGTTGACCCGTTTATATGAAAAAACTCCGCTGTTTGTGCAGCGGAGTTCAGTTTGTCGAAAAAGATTTTTTCGACAATGAATAGTGAATATTGAATAATGAAGAATGAATAATTAAGGAATTGCCTTCGGCAATAACATTAAAAATGTCCGCAAAGCGGACACCTTAACTATTCACTATTCATTATTC
>JAFQIY010000013.1 GCA_017415165.1 Oscillospiraceae bacterium
ACTTTCCAGTATTCTTGACACCGACTGCGCCACTATTGTGCAAAGGCATTTAGAGGCAAACGGTATTCGTTTTTTGCTTGGGGATACCGCTGTCCGCTTTGATAAGAATTTTGCTCAAATGAAAAGCGGAAAAACCGTAGAATTTGACACGCTCGTTCTTGCTGTTGGCGTCCGTGCAAATACAACTCTTGTCAAAGATATCGGCGGTGAAGTTAATCGCGGAATCGTAGTAAATGAAAGAATGGAAACAACGCTTCCGGATATCTATGCCGCAGGTGACTGCACCGAAGGATACGATATCTCCTGCAGACAAAAAAGAGTTCTTGCAATTCTTCCGAATGCTTATATGCAGGGCAGGTGTGCAGGAATAAATATGTCGGGCGGAAACGAAATGTACAACAAAGCCATTCCCATAAATTCAATCGGTTTCTTCGGTCTGCATGCTATGACGGCAGGCAATTATTCGGGTGAAGTTTATGAAGAGAAAACAGAAACCGGAATAAAAAAGCTTTTTGTGTCTGACGGATTGCTTTCAGGTTATATTCTTATCGGCAACACCGACCGTGCAGGAATATATACTTCTCTCGTCCGTAACAGGGTCCCGCTTGACTCCATAGATTTTGAAATGCTGAAAAAAGTTACAACTTTATCGATTTTTCCGCAAGAAACCCGTAGAAAAATGCTTGGAGGTGTAGTATAATATTATGCAAATAGATGTAACAAACCTCAATTATAAAGCCATAAATTCAGCTCTTCGAAAAGCCGACGGCAGCTGTATTATTTCAGGCTGCTGCGGTCAGCGATTTATTGCAGCAGGAATGTCAGACAAATCAATTACAATCAACGGTGTTCCCGGCAATGCTCTCGGTGCCTATCTCAACGGTGCGTCGATAACAGTAAACTCAAATGTTCAGGATGCCGTAGGCGACACTATGAATGAAGGCCAAATATTCATTCACGGAAATATCGGTGATGCCGCAGGCTATGCAATGCGAGGCGGAAAAATTTATGTAAAAGGCAATGCCGGCTACCGTGCGGGAATCCATATGAAGGCATATAAGGATAAAATTCCGGTTATGGTTATCGGCGGCACTGCAGGCAGCTTTCTCGGAGAGTATCAGGCAGGCGGAATAATCATTGTTCTCGGTCTTTGTTCTGAAGGCAGGCGGATAGTCGGCAATTTCCCATGCACGGGTATGCACGGCGGAAAGATGTTTTTGCGTGGAGAGTGCAAGGATATCATTTTCCCAAGTCAGGTCACAGCGAAAGCTGCAACTGAAACGGATGTTCAAGAAATAAAAAAAAACATATCCGAATACTGCGATTTTTTCGGATATGATGAAAACGAAATATTAAACTCGCATTTCACGGTTGTTACTCCCGACAGTAAGAATCCGTATAGACAAATGTATGTAGCCAATTAAATTATAATTCAGAAAGCAGGTAGTTTTATGAAGTATTCAAAGCAAGAGGTTATTCAATTCGTTCAAGAGGAAGACGTTAAGTTTATCCGACTTGCATTCTGCGATGTTTTCGGCAGACAAAAGAATATATCGATTATGCCTCAG
>JAFQIY010000014.1 GCA_017415165.1 Oscillospiraceae bacterium
GATGCAGCCCGTAGGAATGATCCTGCTGATTATCGTACCGTGTTTTATTATTATCTTGCTCGAAGTCTTGAAAATCGCAAAGGTGCTCGGCGCGGACAAAAAGAAACGGGAGCAAGAGGAGAAGGCTCAGAAGGAGAGTGAGCTTGAAGAGCTTCGCCGTAAGCTTGCGGAGCTTGAAAGGGAAAAGACCGAGCAAACTACCTCTCAACCTACTGCGGTAGAATCAAACGGCAACGAAGAAATCAAGGAGGATAAAACGGAATGAGCAAAGCGGTTATTATATTCTGTATAGTTGCATCCGTGTTTGCGATTGCTACGCTTATTTACGTTGTGGGAAGTATTTCATCACAGCGCGGAGAGCGGAAGAATGAGCAACGCAAGCATACTGCCGTGTGTGTCGAAAAAGCGCTTCCCTCAAAGACTTACGCTTGGCTGATTCTCGGCAGTTTAATCGGTACGGCGGGCGGTGTTTTGACGGCTTACGCTACAACGAGATCGCATTCCTCTAACAACAGAACAAAATAAATAATAAAATCCATTGAGAGGAGGCGAATGATATGAACATATTTATAATCATTTTTATGGTTATTGCATCGATCTTTGCGATTGGAACTCTTGGATACGTAACAGTTGACATCGTTCTTGAAATTCGCAATAAAGATAAACCCGAGGAAGAGAAGAAGGAAGAGCCCGTGGTTGTAGCAGCTCCTATTGTTGATGCTGCACCCGAAGTAATGCCCGAATTTGTGGAGCATATTGACGCTGAGGAAGCGGATGCTATGATCTCTGACTCACTGGCTATGAAAACCGCAAATTACGAAAGCGGTGCGGGACACGGACAGCAGGGAATTATCAACATCGGTGTACTTGATGATAATTTCAATGCACACGACGTGATTACACTCGCAGTTTTGAAGGAAAAAGGACTCATATCTTCAAAGGTTGGCAGAATGAAGGTTCTTGCCGACGGAATGCTCAACAAGCCGCTTACCATCAAGTCCGAAAGCTATTCCATTCAGGCGATCAAGATGATCGAGCTTACGGGCGGCACGGTTATTATTCTTAGAGATTGAAGCCGCTGTTTTCAGCGTTTCAATAAACAAAAATCTGTAAGAAAGGAGGAGTGACTATGAAAAGTACGAACAGAAAAAGAGCTTTGCTTGTTTCCGCTTCAGTAATCCTGTTGTGTATGACGATTATCGTAGGAATGACGTGGGCTTTGTTCACCGATACGCAAAAGGTAACCAACCATTTGCAGGCAGGTGATCTTTCCATCACGCTTAAACGTACCGAGCTGACCAAGACGACGTTAAACGCTCAGGGTAAGCTTGTTACGTCGGACCCCGATACAACCACAAAGAATTTCTCCAATCCTACGGACGAAAACGTGTTTGGCATTGTTGAGGGCGAAAAGATCGTTCCCGGTACGAAGTACGTTGCAAAGATGCAGGTTGAAAACCACAGCGACGTTGCTTTCGGTTATTGGATCGAGATCGTTTGCACAGACAAGACGAACGGTGCGGATCTTGCGAAGCAGCTCAAGGTGACCGTGAATACGGGAGCCGATGCTTCGGCATCTGTGAACGACGGCTTGACCGTTGGTAGCTCAAGCAACTATGTTGGTGAGCTTATCATCGGTGCTACGGCTGAGTTTACCGTAACCGTTGAGTTCCTTGACAGCTTTGTTGCGGAAAACAACATCGACCATAATGATTTGGCGCAAGGCGAAAACCTTTCGTTTGATCTGGTCGTACACGCTGTTCAGGCAACAGACTAACGCAAAAAACACGAACGCAGAACTTGCTGAAGCTTGAGTTCGCGTTTCGACCGAAATCAAGCTTCGAAAAAATAATATAAGGAGAAAACGCAAAATGAAAAAGAAAGTTTTGCTGTCCTCGATTGCGACAATCGCTCTTTGCCTTTGTCTGATCGCGGGATCTACTTTCGCTTTGTTCACGAGTCAAAGTAAGACCAACATTGCAGTTACCGCAGGTAATGTAGACGTAGTTGCAAGTGTTGAAGATTTCAAGCTTTACTCGGTTGAAGCGAACTCCAACGGAACAATTGTCGATGAGAACGGTGGCAAATACGAGTATGTAGATCGTACCACTGCGGGCACGTTTGCAAACGGTGGAACTGCCGTACAGAACGGTTCTATGATTGAACTCGACAAGATCACCCCCGGTGATAAGATTTCGTTTGAGATTCAAGCTACGAATAACAGCGACGTAGCTATTCAGTGCCGTTACATCATTCAGTGCGTAGAGGGCGAGGAGCTTATGGAAGGTCTCGTTGTTTACATTAACGACGATGCTTATCCTGTCCTCAAGTCCTATACATCCGCTTGGACGGCACTTGCAGTAGGCGAGAGCATTACTGACAGCGGAAACATTGAAATCGCTGTTGAGCTTCCTGTTACTGCCGGTAACGAGTATGAGAACAAGGAAGTTGCCATCAACGTATTGGTAGAGGCAGTTCAGGGTAATGCCGACATCGGCGCAAATAACGGTCCTGTAATTGAATTCCTTGCAAACTCCAATGCAA
>JAFQIY010000015.1 GCA_017415165.1 Oscillospiraceae bacterium
AGGGAAGGGATGCGGACCTACCACAGAGCCGATGCAATAGATGGCGTCCTTATACTCCTTGCAGTATGCGGCAAAAGCGGCGTCAACTGCTTCCTTCAAGGTCTGTAATCCGTCCGTTACCTCGACCACTCTTGCGCCGAGGATCTTCATTCTGGCAACGTTGGGAGCTTGTTTCTTTATGTCTACAGCCCCCATGTAAATGTCACACTCCATACCGAAATATGCCGCAGCGGTGGCAAGAGCTACGCCGTGCTGACCAGCTCCGGTTTCTGCAATGACCTTTTTCTTTCCCATATACTTTGCCAGCAGCACTTCACCCATACAGTGATTGAGCTTGTGTGCTCCGGTGTGGTTCAAGTCCTCACGCTTGACATAAAGCTGAACTCCCGTGCCGATCTTATCGGAAAGTCTTGCAAGTTGAGAAATCGGCGTCGGTCTGCCCTGGAATTCCTTGCGGATACGGCGAAGCTCATTGATAAACTTACGGGACTTGCAGATGGTCTGATAGGCCTCGCTGATCTCATCCATAGCGACTTGCAGCTCTGGCGGGATATAGGAGCCACCGTACTTTCCAAAATAGCCGTTGGCATCAGGATAGTTCTTAAAATAGGTATCAAAATCAATATTGTTAAATTTCATTGTGGTTTCCTCCATAAATAAGTATTGTTTCAGGTTGGTTTGAGTTTTACGTTCACTTTCTGCTTGATGTCATTTATTCGGCGCACGGAGCGCCACCAGCGTTTCATCATCATTTTATTTACCTCCTTAAAACAGGAAAAAGCTCCTTTGACATATATCCCATGTCAAAGGAGTTTCAAACAAAACAAAAACGCCCTTGACAGAAATATACACTCTGTCAAGGACGAATAGGTACAAATAAAGTACGACACTATCCGCGGTGCCACCTTGATTCACGGCACGACCCGTGCGCTTAGCAGGATACCAACATATCCCCGGCAACTGACGTATGCCAACACGTTGCAGAATACTTTGGGAAACCCCATTTGACTGCACCCTCAGCGGTCCATTTGACAACTTGTTTCTTACCTGACTCTCAGCACCACAGGCTCTCTGTAAAGGCATCATTGCCGTTATCTCCGCTTCAGCGGTTTGAAGTATTAAATTTTGATACATTATACACCCACTTACCCACTTTGTCAATAGATGTATTTTAGTTGTTACAGTTTGTTCATACCCTGCGATGATTCTCAATCGTGCTGCCGGATCATTGCTCAATATGTGACGAACATACCCTCTGCGAAAGATCGTTTATTGGATTCGTCCGGCTCAATTAATGATGATAGTGTAATACTCTCAAAATAACGATTTACCAGAGTATGTAATTCAGTCTGCATAGGAAGCGTAGGACAGGTATCGGCACGGTCGCACTTTTCGGCTTTACTTTTCGGGTTCCTGTTATTCTCTGCACTACACACTTTCTTGTATGGAGATGTACCAATTCATCCACACCACATTTAAGGGCAGGCGGTTGTCTGTGTTGTACATAACCGTTTCAGTAGTTTTGCTTCTTCGTCACGACTGCCTGTGTACATTCTTGTTCCTCTTTCAAAACCGAAACCTATAAATGTTCAGCGTTAATGATCACCTCTTTTTGCACTTGGGAAAAAAGAGGATAGTTTTTGAGAACAGTATCTTCCCTTATTCTATTACGGGTCTTACTTCCGCAGACTGGACAGCGTACCCATTCAGACTTTGTCATTTTCTTTTACCTGCTTTCTGTCAATAACCATAATCAGTATGGCGGCGAAAGCTAATACAACGGTGGTAATCAGGCTTGCTTCAATACCATATACGCCGCCGTTCCATATATTTTCGCCTACGGATTGCATATTGAAAATCGCAGTAACAGTTTCATCATTTCCACTCAAATTCAATCCTAGAACGCTATATAAAACAGCGTTCCAAAATGAGTGCAAACCACAAGCCGCCCAAATGCTCTTAAAGCGGATAGTCAAAAGCGAAAAAATAGTGGAAATCAATAAAAGATTGATTATGCCGAATACGCCATAAATCACTCCGCCGTCAAACAAAGATGACAAATGAGGAATGATAAACATTAAGGTACTTATATCCATTGCAATAGCTAAAGATGTTTTCTCTTTGAGTGAGCGGAAAACAACACCTCGGCATAAGATTTCTTCTGTTGCACCTTGAACGACAAAACCACCTATTAAGAGAACAATTACAAGAATATCAGCATTTTCAAAAACTCCGTGATATTCAATATTGCCTGTCAAAATGATAGCAACAACAGATACAGCAAGTAAGAGAACACCTATTATAGCTCCGATAAAGTAATTTCCAAAGTGATTTGTCAATCCCATTTCAGATAATGGCTTTTTCTCGATCAGTTTCCAATACAGCAATGCTACACCTGATATAATAATATAGCCGTAATAAGTAATCAGCGTTATCGTCTGTGCGTCAAACACATCTCCTACAAGCATATTTTTACCAAGAGCAAAATGTAAGAGTATGATTACTCCCTCTGCTAAAAACAGTCCAACTATGTAGCACAACCAGAAAGCAAGAATTTTCTTTACAACGAATAATGCCATCGGCATTTCCGTTCGGTTATTAAGTGGACTGATATTCTTCAAAAATTGCTTCATTGTTCCGTCCCTCCTTGTAAATCACGAATGCCATTCAATATCGTTTTTAATGCAAAGTCAAAGGTATCATTCAGAGGTGCTGGATTTCCGTATCCGCCGTGGCTTTCAATAGCACAAAATCCCTGTAAAAAGCCACGAAGCACACGAACACTATGCACTTTTTGTTCCTCGGTTAATCCATAGGCTTCAAGCACCTGAAACATAACAGATACTGTCCCGTGCGTTGCCTGTAAATGCTCCTCCGATTGATACATATTGTACCATTGCATAGCTTCAAACAAACCTTTGTGCTCGGAAACAAAGCTTCGATAAGCATAACAAATTTCAATAATTGCATCGTCTTTTGCTTTACCTATGGCAGCCCTTGTGATTTCACTTTCCAAAGAACGCCAGCCATAAAGCATCAATTCCTTGTTTAACTCGTCAAGTCCACCGCTAAAATGCTTATACAATGACGGAGATTTTATTCCCAATTCCGTTGCTAACACCTTTAAGGTTACATTTGCAACCCCTTTTTCATCGGCCATACTCGCCGCAGCCTCAATAATTGCTTTCTTATCTAATCCTACTTTCATTTAACTACCCCTTTCTTTTGATAGGCTAATTATATTAGCCATTATAGCATACTGATTTCCAAAAGTCAATTCATTTCAAAATGTTGATAAACAAGTTACACTTAGTCGCATAATCTCTATAAACAAGAGATTATATATCCTGTATACAGCAGACCGAAGCCGAGCTTAATGAAAAACTAAATAAACTCCCCGATATTCTCACCGATGACGGTTATCCTGATGTACAGGCATTTATGAAAACTTACCGCAAAGCAGAGGCTATTGTGACACAGTATAATCAAGACCTCGCAGAATGGGAGCAGGCCGTTAAGAACGGACAGAAACCTGCTGAAAAACAGCACAGACCGCCCGAAAAACAAAGTGTGCGTAACAGGCTCAGACAGCTTCAGGAAGAGGGCAAACAGAACTCTCAGCCGAAGCAGAGAAAGAAATCCCAAGACAGGGACAGATAATCACGACATAGGAAATC
>JAFQIY010000016.1 GCA_017415165.1 Oscillospiraceae bacterium
ATAAATACCGTTCCCGATATGCCAGACCACGTTTTTTCAAAGCGATTTGAAAAGAAAATGAAGCAGCTTATACAACAAAGTAAAACTGCTTCAAAATCTAAAATTACAGTAAAAAGAATGTTTATATGTATTACAGCAGCGGTATTGGCTGCTACGATTATGGCATTATCCGTAGGTGCTGTTCGTGATTTCTTCAAAAACTTTTTTATGCAGATTTTTGATACGCACACAACTGTTCAATCAAATGATATTGAAAATACACCTGGACGTATTATAAATAAATATTCTATCAACGTATCAAATGACTTTGAATTAATTAATACGTTCGAGAGCGAAATATTTAATAAATATGAATATTACGATTCAAATAATCACTATATATTTTTTACTCAAACAGTGAAAACTGTATACAATGTTAATTTTGATAATGAAAATGGCGAGTTAAATTATATTAGTATTGGAAATTCAGATGGTTATATTGTTGATTTAGGTAATAATGAATATCTTATAACATGGGATGATGGAGAATATGTCTTTGACATCATAGGTAATATTGGTCAAAAGCAACTAATTGAGTTAGCCGAATCTGTGCATAAAGCAGAATAATGAAAATTTATATATAATTTTGTCCCCTAAAACCTCCTATACGGATTATTTAGATAGATGGTTATATTACCATTAAATAATCTGGAAGGAGGTTTTCTTATGAAGAAGCGTTTGTATGTTTGTCTTATAATGCTTACAGTTGTTTCATTTCTGTTTACAATGACGGTATCTGCTGTCGAACCAAGATATTCCTATACTAACTATGCTTCAAGCTCGTTGTCTATATCAGATAATGAAGCTACTTGTATAAGTTCAGTTTCAGCAAAAAGCACAGCAACTAAAATAACTGCTACACAATACCTTGAAAAGAAAAACGGTACTACTTGGTCAACAGTAAGCGGTGGAACATGGAGTGATTCTGCAAACGGAATTTCTCTTAATATGTTTAACAGCAAAAGCAATCTAAGCAGCGGAACTTATCGATTAAGAACTGTAATTAAAGTTTACAGCGGAACAAATTATGAAAGCTTTGAAAAGATAAGTTCTGAAGTAACAAATTGAATTTGAAAGGATGGATTGTATGAAATTCAAAAAGATTTTTAGTGCTGTAGTAAGTGCCGCACTGAGTTTGTCGCTTTTGGCAAGTAATGTTACAGCATTGGAAGCAAATGCAGAACTCAATCTTGTGAGTGAGTCAGTAACACAGACAATTGATTTGTCACAGTTTACAGGTGATATGTCTTATGTAACTCCGAATAATGTAGTAGAGGTATCTTTTGATAATAACAATGAAAGCAACATTGTTGATACCGATCTGATAATTTCAGACAACACAAATAGTGCAACTACATTAGGTATCAGTCCACGAGCAACAGCTAATCCGTTATCAGTGCTTGGTGTCACCAATATATGGGTAGGAAATTCAGGGTACGACTCTGATGGTAGTACTGGATGGACCGAAGTGTATAGTTCAACTTCACCTCAGACAAGCTTATCTAGCACGGTTAACACAACAGGATTTACACATATCCGTTTCCGAGTGTATCAGTGGGGATATACTACATCTGCATACAATCGTTTAGACAGTGCTTCGCCAACAGGTTCATTTAATATGGCAAGTTTAAATTCTTCCGGAAATATAGCTAGTTCAGGCGAAACTGTTTATGGATTTATAGATGATTATATATTTGCAATTCCTACAGAAAAAACTTCAAGTGTAGCTAAATTTATAGGTTATTACGATCAAGTATCACCAATGGTAACCAAGGAAGCAAAAGTAAATATTACATGGACTTCCATAACTGCTCCTACTACACCTACTATTGCATACAACGTTCATTCTGATTATGCATATGTATCAGGTGTGGATAACACAATGGAGTATAGAGCAAAATTTGATAATGGTGACGGAACATATTCATATTCAGATTGGACTGAGTTTACAGGAACTGCACTTTATTTCCCAATTTATGATTATGATTATACTCTGCAGATAAGATACCAAACATCAACTAATGGTAATCCTCCACCAAATTGTGAACTTATAGTACAGACACGTTCAGCAGGACCAAGTTCATATGTTGAATATGACAGCATAAGCGAGATATTAGCAATTTACACAAGTGAAAAGCAAATTGAGGTTGCACTTGGTGATGGAGCATCATACGTTGCAATTTCTCCTGCATATTATTTGGTAGATACATTTATTGATGCAATCCCAGAAGGCGGATTTAATCGTATTTATATTCGTTATGCAGCAACTGCAACAGAACCTGCAAGTAACGCATTAGTGCTTACACTTTACGGAAGAAATCCGAACACCCCTGATGCTGTTTATTATGAAAACGGAGCATTGTACAATCTTACTTCTGACATGGTATTCAGATTTAACGGTGGAGCTTGGTACAGTACAGAATATTCTGCTGTAAATGTAACTTCCTTTATGAGTTCAACTGAAACTACATTGTTGGAAATCCGTTATATGCCTACTGATTCAGCTTCTTGTTCGGCAATTCGTGAAATAACACTTTCGATTTTGGCATAATTTTACGGAGGTAATATGTTTACAAAAATCAATAACTGTATTTCTCAAGGTTACAGCGGTTCACTCGACAGCAATGGAAACATTATCGGTTATCGCAATAACTTCCGTAAGATTGAAGAAACCGCCTTTGATAACAAAAGCTTCAAGGATACGCTGAGCCTTTCGACAAATGCACAGAATATCGGTGTTGCCGACCTTTCAAAGCGTACAGTTGGCGAGGAGGAGTATTACAAAACAGGCGACACTACGCAGGATATGTATATCCGAATGGGAATGGACTACAAGGCAAGCTGTTTTGATTTCCGCAACGCAGGTCATTTTGCAAGTCTTACTGCCGAACAGGAGGCAAGCGGCTTTGAGGGAATGAGCAATTCAGACAAGTACAAGGCAATTTACGAAAAATATCAGTATTGCTACGGTGAAAGCTTCCTTGATGCGGCGGCGATTGATTACGTTTCTCCCCCGCTTCCTTATGATAAGTGTATATCGGTGATACGTCAATTCAACGATGAAGTAAACGAAGCCTGCGGAGGTGCGGCAGAAGCCCAAAAGGCACGCAGAGAAGCACTTTACGGCGATATGAGCGATGTTGAAATCCGTGCGGAAATTATGGACAGCTATTCCGAAAACGGGAAAATCACTCAGCGTAATCTGTTCAAGGCGGCAAACGAAATGAGCCTTTGCGGAGTGGACGGAGGTCTGCGTGCAATGCTTAATCCTATTGGAAATCCGTTTGCTTACAGGGATTATGGCATTATGAACGACCCGACAATCGCTCGTGAAAATCAGCTTGATATGAGCGTTACAGCTGATTATATTGAAAAGCTGGAAAAGGTGTATGAAAACAGATTGCTTTCGGGCGGATATGCAAATCCTGATATTGTGGAAGTGTTGGGGCAGATTATGGTAACTTTCTGTACATAGTTTATGAAAGTGCAATGTACTATAATATTTAACATCATATGATATGACAATTTTAGTAGGTGGGCACAGACAATCTCTGTGCCCATATTGCAAATTCAAAAAAGCTGAGTGTTTAATTGATTATGGAAAGGAATATGTATTTATGAAACGTAAAATTCAAAAATTTGTAAGCATACTATTGAGTGTAATAATGTGTTGTTCTGTTTTCTCCTTTAATGTTTCATCAGAGGAATGTTCAGATACAATAGAGATTTACATACAAAAGCTGGAGCGCTTTAATGAAAAATATAAAACAAGTTTCGAGTTGGATATTTATAACAAAAGCGTTTCGGACCTAGATGAAATAATAGTTTTTTATTCACAAATGACAGATGATGAATTTGAAGAATATTTTCTTGATTTAAAACAGCAATATGAAATCTGGTTGGATGCCAATAAAAGTATAGAAATGGTCACAGATAATAATGAAAACTATATGTTATATACCATTAAAAGTAATAATAGTTCAAGAAGTTCGCCAACTGTAACTGAAACTCAGCGTTTATACTATAATGCATCTACAAATTCAAATAGTCTAAATATAATATCATCTGTAAATTATTCAGGTGGATGGGGTGCATATGTGAGTGTTGATAGATTTAGTTCAACAACATACCAATACCCAGCTTATATAGCAAATGCATGTGATGCAACAATAAAATCTTATTCAGGTTATTGTACAGCAGAATGTACTTTTTCATGTAGGGTGTATATAAATGAAACTGCTTATGTAACTAATTCTGATTGTGATATAATTTGTACATTTACTGCAGGTGGAGGTGATATATATGCATTTACATCGGTATAAAAAGATATTAAATATTCTCATATTATTGTCATTGTATGCTATATTAATCCTCTGTGCAAATTCTGAATGTTATAACAATGTCAATCTTCAAATATCAAACAACAAGAATTATATATCAAAGTCGTCAAAAGAAAACATAAGTGAAGATATATTTTTGCATAGTATGCCGTTTGTTATAAAAAAAGATGGCGTGGTTATTGATGGGGGTGTTGTTAATCAAAATAAAGATAGTGAAGACACTAAAGAAAAGGATATAATTCTTTCTCCTATGTATGACTAAAATAATGATGATTGCCTCCTTAGGCAAAGTTTAGCATGATAAAATCACAAAACCTACAATACAAACCAATTTAAATCGTGTAATATGGAATTAGAGTTATCTGTATTGCATTTTAATTATCTTCGCCAACTTACTCAAATCCTCACAAGCATCAAAGCACATCTGTATATAGCGGTAGTCAGATGTTAGCATAGTTTAATTTATAGGATAATATATAATCTATTTCCAAAATTAAACAGATTATTTAATCTGTTTAACGGATAGATACGGTGTATTGTATTGATTTACTAAAAAATATAGGTGCTTTACTTGTAGAATAATGAGGAAATTTATCGTTATTGATATAATAATGAATAATTGTATCTGCACATAAGAGTAATTTCGTTCTGATTTTTATACACTTTATCGAATATATGTTGAGATTTGTCGGATAAACAGGTATCGTTAATTAAATTATATGAATATACGTTACGTTGATTTTTAAAAATTGGTCTTGTTTTGAAAATGTTTTTCGACAAGAATGTCGTTATGTTTTACTATCATAACATAAAGATAAATTTGAGTAATTGTATTTATATTATGACTAATAAGTTTCAAATATTACTAATCTACGTGTTTATATAGAAATAATCACTTATATATGCATTCAAAATAGATTGATGTCAAGATGAAAGTCTTTAAAAACTTATTTAGGTTATAGATTTACAATAATTAATTATAACATAATAATTAATATATTTGTCAATTTGCAATGAAATTTAATAACAAATTATAATGAGGTGAATAATATGAGCTTACCAACATATGATTGGAAAAATACGAAAGGGACTAGTAATCGTTTTTGCAAATGTGGATCATGGAAAAACCATTGGCTTAAATTTTCAGGCAAATCATGGCCCGAAAAATGCTCAGTTTTACATTGTTGCAATATAGCAACTTTAGGAGCACATATCATAAACAACGATGATAATGTATCTGGTGAATATATTGCACCGTTCTGCGATTCGTGTAACAAATTAGATGATAAATTCGATTTAAAAAGCAATACAATAGTCGTTTCTGCTAATATTAAGGAAACATGTGAAAAATAGTTATATTTGATATAAAAAAACAATTGGATATTTAAAAATTATGTGTTTATACGGAGGACATTCATATGGATATATGTAATATGAGAAGTATAATTGATAGAAATAATTGTATTCAAATGAAAAATGTGGATGCATATAGGGATACAGAACGTTATTATTTAGGGAAAACTGATGCTGCAAAAGAATGGAACGATGACAAGGGAATAGCTAAAAATTTATTTCTTCATACTAAAACATATAGCGATTTTTTGGAAGAAGACTCATTAATATTGTTGGGTCGTACTGGAACAGGGAAAACTGCCATTTTACGTTGTATAGAGGAAGAAGTAAAAAATAAGATAATTACCAATATATCATATGTTGTGCGAATACATGTTGATGATATTACAACAATTATTTCTGAATATGAATTGATTGATAATACTGAAATAACCAAAATAGCTATTAAAAAATGTACAGAATGGATTATCAATATTTACATTATGAAAGAATTAATCCAAAACATTAATTGTAGTAATGAATTGCAAACTGTAAATAGATTTCTTACTAACATAGGTATTAATAGAAGAAGTCATAATATCGTAAAAAAAATGAAAAATATTATAAAAATTATGTCTAATGCTCCAGGAAAAGTAGGCGAAGTAGCATCGTTAGTAAAGAAGATTAGTGAATCTATTGACGAATTACATTCAGAAGAATATTGTGATGCTGTTGAGGAGTTACATAATTTTTTATCTAATAATAATGTTTTAGTCTTAATAGATAGTGCAAATGAATATAACTTAAATTGTAATGAGACAGTTATTATTGTAAAAGCTTTAATAAGTAACTGTTTTAATTTTTATGATAATTTTAGCAAATGGCATATTTATTTGAAGCTTGCTCTCCCTTCTGAGTTATATACACATATTTTGCAAACATTGCCTGGAAAACAGCGTGGAAATACAGTAGTCATTCAGTGGAAATATGATAATCTTGTTACATTTATTGCAAAAAGAATATTTTTTTATATGCAAAAATCTCAGTATAATTATTTGTTTTCTTTTTTATCCGAATTTGATTTAAAACAATTAGATAATAGGGCTACTGCAGAAGAATTGATATTCAAATTTATGCCTCAAATGTGTCCTACTAGCCTTAACTATGATTTTAAAACAATTGCATATTGTATACGACATACTTTAAAAAAGCCGAGAGAATTATTATATATCTTTAATGCATTAATTGACAAAATAATACAAAATAATAACATCAATTATTTTTTAGAAAATGCAATAGAAATAAAGAATGTTATTCATTCTACACAAGAATTGATGATCGGTTCGGCATTGAGTATGTATAATGAATCTTTTCCACAAATTGAGGAAGCTTGTTCTAGAGTGCTATCAAATAATTATTATTTATTTAGGGGCAGTGAGATTTCCACACGATTAAAAGAAGCAGCTGCACATACACATTTAAATTCAGAAGATGTTAAAAAAATTTTGTTAGAAAGTGGTCTTATTGGCATTGTAAGTGAACATAATGAAATAAAACCACACAATACTTATCTTGGTAATGAAAAAAGCATACATGTAATTACTGCGAGATTTGAATATCAAATAAAAGGTTTTTTAACTTTTAGTAACAATGAATATTATGTTATACATCCAATGTGCTATGAACATTTTACTTGTTATGTTGATAAAAACACATTAATATATATGGATAGAGCTTCAGATGAACACGATATTATTCATACCATTCTAAAGGAAGTTTAATAAAAATATTGAATAATTGAAAAAATGTTTGGTTTATAGTACTATATTTATAAATTAACAAAATACAAGATTAAATTAATATTTTCACATCTATGCATTTGGCATTAAATAAACGACTAAAAAATATAAATACATCGTTTTCAAAAGAACAATATACTTTTGAAAACGGTGTATTTATATTATAATTGCTTAAGTAATAATTTATAATAAAAATTACGACTCTCTTCAAATTAGTATATATTTGAGATTAAAATTATGTAAAAAAGACTCAGAAGATGAACAAAAGACAAGAAGGACACTGATAATATAATACGGAGGAATAAAAATGAAGATTGATAAAATATCTGTTAATAACTATAGGCTTCTAAAAAATACTGTAATAACATGTGATAATGAACTTTCGTTGATCGTAGGAAAAAATAATTGTGGTAAGACTTCCTTACTTTCAATTTTAAATAAATGTATAGGTAACAAAACAGAAACAGGAAATTTTGAATATTACGACTTTAGTATTCCTTTTCAAAAAAAGTTATATAAAATTATTAAATCAGAAATTGAATTTAACGAGAATGAATTAAACGGAATAAGAGTAGATATTTATATATCATATGAAGATGTTGACAATCTTGCTAACCTTAGCAAATTATTATTAGACTTAGACCCTGATAACAAGACTGTGATATTAAGATTTGAATATAGTATAGATGCGCACGCCATTGATATGATAAAAAAAGATTTCTCTGAATACAAAGAAAAACATTCAAAAATTCCTGAGGATAATTCTTTTACTAAATTTATGCAGAAAAAACACAGAAGATACTTTGTGTTTAAGAAGTATAGTGTTTTATATGATTATATTAATCAGAAAATTGATAATAACGTATTTAAACTATTAGATGGTAAAGATGTAGATATTTCTAGAATTATATCTTTTAATTATATCAGTGCAAGACGAGATGTTTCCAATACGTCAGAAACAGAACTGTCAGCTCTTTCAAATATATACTACAACAGAACTAAAGCTAAAGATGATGATACGAGTACTGTATCAGATTTTGAAAATCAGATAGATGAAACAGATATTAAGTTTGACGATATTTATACAAAAGTATTTAAAGAACTTTTAGACAAAATATCGAAATTTGGCGGTATAAAAAAAGATGATACGAAAATAAAGATAATTTCACAAATGCAATCCGCAAAATTACTTAAAGATAACACAACTGTCGTATACAGTGATGAATCAAACTATCTGCCCGAACACTATAATGGACTAGGTTATTTGAATTTAATCAGTATGATTATAAAAATAGAAACCGTATTAAGTCAAATCAGAAAAGATGGTAAGGAAGATGAAACTCCTGCAGATATAAATATCATTTTTATCGAAGAACCAGAAGCACATACACATCCCCAGATGCAGTATGTATTTATAAAAAACATAAAAGGTTTATTGGAAGAAGGCAGAAGCGTAGGTGATTCAAAAGTTCAGTTACAAACATTTATGACAACACATTCCTCTCATATTGTATCCGAGTGCAATTTTGATGATTTGAAATATTTCGTTAAAGAAAAGGATTCGGAGGGATGCAATGTAATTTCTAAAAATTTAAAGGATCTTGAAATTAGTTATCAACAAGAATATGGAAAAGATAATAATCATTTTAAATTTTTAAAACAGTACCTTACGCTTAATCGCTCAGAGATCTTTTTTGCTGACAAAATCATCTTGATTGAAGGTGATACAGAACGAATATTACTTCCTGCTATGCTCAAGAAATTAGACCAAGAATACAATTTTGATATACCTTTGTTATCTCAAAATATATCTATAATTGAAGTTGGAAATTACTCTGAAATATATTCAAAGTTTATAAATTTCATTAACACAAAAACTTTAATAATTACGGATATAGATAGCAATACATATGTAGACGATCTTGATAATAACGGACAACCTAAGAAGAACAAAGATGGGGGAACAATACGAAAGATTGTTCCTTGTCCAGTTTCTGACAATGCATTTACGTCAAATTCAGCATTAAGATTTTATTTGAATAACAAACTTGCTAAAAATGACAAAAATAACATAAAAACATTAACACAGTTAACTCTGGCAGATAAAACAATTAAATATTCTGAAGAAAAGAATCAATCTACCGGAGAAATCAATGGTGAATGGTTATCAGATCCAAATGGAAATATATTAATTGTATATCAAACTTCCGAATCAAATGCGGAAGGTGCAGTTTATAATGCACGCAGTTTTGAAGATGCATTTTTTCATCTGAATAGAAAATTATTTACTGATTTATCAGGCGATAATGAAGAAGAAAAAATCAAAATATGCGAGAGCTTATATCAAGGTTTAAAAAATGTCAAGGAACTTTTTAACACTGACAATGATAGTTTTTACTTGGCTCAAAATTGCGTAAACAAAAAGCCTTCGTTGGCAATGGATATTCTATTAAACAGCAAAAGTGACGGCAGTCGAGATTTTATTAATTGGGAAATACCATCATATATCAAGGAGGGGCTAATATGGCTTCAAAAGAATTGAGTGAACTTGAAGAAATTTTTGAACACATAAAAAACAAAAAGAATTTCTTATTAAGCGGCGGAGCTGGAAGCGGAAAAACTTTTTCGCTGGTTGCCGTAATAAACAAAATAATGTCAACATTTCCAAATGCTAAAATAGCTTGTATAACGTATACCAATGCAGCTGCGGATGAAATAAAAAACAGGCTTTCGTACAATAATATTAGAATATCAACTATTCATGATTTTCTTTGGGACATTATTTCTCCATTTCAAAAAGAGTTGAAAGAGACATTAATAGAAGGTATTAACGAAAGTGAATCAGCTTTTAAAAATATTCATGTTGACACACCATACTCAAACGAATTTGCAGATGGTATTAAATATACAGAACATTTGAGCATAGATAAAGGAAACATTTCTCATGATGAAGTTATTGTATTGGCTTGTAAAATGTTCGCAAAATACATAAAACTATGTAATATAGTTAATTGTCAATATGATTTTATCTTAGTAGATGAATATCAAGATACATCTCCATATGTAGTAAACATATTACTTGATTCATTATCAAAAACTGATAAGAAAAGCATTATCGGTTTTTTTGGAGATTCAATGCAAGCTATTTATGATGACGGCGTTGGTGATATTAATGAATATATACAAAAAGGGTTTGTAATGGAAGTAAAAAAAGAACAAAACAGACGAAACCCACAATCCGTAATTGACTTAAGTAATATACTTCGTTTAGATGAACTTAAACAAGCACCTTCTGATGATGAAAAGGCTCCCAATATGGAAAATGGTAAAGTAAAACAAGGAAATGTAAAATTCTTATACGGAAAAATAGAATCAATTGATGATTTAAAACAAAGAACATATTTTAATGAATGGGACTTTACCAATCCAGAAGAAACTAAGGAATTGAGACTAACGCATAATTTAATTGCTAATACTGCAGGCTTTTCAAAACTTATGGAGATTTATGATAAAGATCCTCTGTTGAAACTGAAATCAAATTTTATTGCATATATTAAGAAAAATAGTATAGATGTTGATGATTCGCATACTTTCGATTATGTCATGAAATCTATAGATTGGAGATACAGCGGAAATGCTAAAATCAAAGAGCATCGTAACAAAAAATACATTGATGTTTTCTTAGAAGATACTAATAATAGTAGGCTGTATGACATTGTAAAGGACAAGCCTTTTGGCGATGTGAGAAAAATATATTTTGATAAAGATTGTCTAATTGCCGATAAAAAAGAAGACAATGAAAATAAATCCTCGCTTTCCAAAAGAGATAAGTTAATCAGACATCTTTTTAAAATTCAGAATATTATTACTTTATACGAAAACAAACAGTATAACGACTTTTTAAGAAAAACTTCATTTCGCATAACCAACGCATCTGACAAAAAAGTCATTCAAGAGAAGATAAAATGCCTTATTGATATGAAAAGCAATACTATTCAAGAAATTATTGAATACGCAAATGAAAGTAATCTGTGTATAAAAGATGATAATATCAATAATTTTATTGCTTCAAATTTTTATCTTTATTCTAGAGTAGCTAATGTGCCATACAGTGAATTTATATCTCTGTATAATTATTTAGAAGGATATACCCCATTTTCTACCCAACATAAAATTAAAGGCGAACAGTATAAAAATGTTCTTATCATTTTAGATAATGGAGAATGGTCTAAATATAATTTTGAATATCTCTTAAATCCCAATCATCCCAAATGCAATCAAAATGTTTTAGAGAGAACACAAAAACTGTTTTATGTTTGTTGCACAAGAGCCATGGAAAATTTAGTTGTATTTTGTGCTGCTCCAACTCCTGAAATGATTAATACAGCACAAATTTGGTTTGGCAAGGAAAACTGCATACCACTATGCACTTAATATAACAATAACAGCGGCAGTTCATTTTCTGAACTGCCGCTGTTTTATGCATGGAGATATAGTTTATAATCGTACAATTTAATAAGTGTGTTTTCATAGTGTTTTGGTGGCGGAGATCGTGCAGACGTATCTTTCTTAAATTGTGCTTTTTAAGTATCCATTTGAAATGGTCGGAAAAGTAATTCGGCTTTATCAGCTCTCCCGTAGTTTTACGGCAGATATATCCATCAAATTCCGTTGAGTAGGACTTACCGCACAGCTTGCGGTATCTGTCCTGCTTTTTCTTTTCCTTGATAAGCATTTCTTCAATGTGAGGAATAAGCGGCATAGTTCTATGGCTTGACTGATTTTTAAGCTTATCTTCAATAACAAGCTCATATTTGCCCTCATCATTAAGAGCTTCCGTAACTTTGTGCTTAATGGTAATAGTCTTGTTTTCAAAGTCAACAGCGTCCCATTTCAAACCGATAACTTCACTTCTGCGAAGTCCGTAAAATGCTGCAATATGTACACAAAGCTCACATTCATCATCCTTGAAAGCTTCAAAAAGCTGCTGGACTTCATCTTCCGAATAAAAGCTGCCTGTGAAATTTTCCTTTTTCGGACGCTCAACCTTGTCAGACGGATTGTATGGAATAAGCTCCATTTTTACAGCGTGTTTTAGCGCCTTATGGATATTGGCGTGATAATGAATTACCGTTGAAGCCTTTACTCCGTCTGCAAGACGCTTGTTGTAAAACTCTTGAAGGTGAATGGGTTTAAGTTCAGTAAGCTTGATTTTAAGCGGCTCAAAATGCTGTTTAATAATTTTAATGCAGTTGCGGTATCCCGAAAAGGTTGCAGCGGCAACACTTGGCTTTACAAAATCAAGCCACATATCAAGATATTCCGTAAAAAGATAGTCATGTACTGCTTTGTCAGCAGAAACACTTTCCATTTCAAACTGCTTCATAAAATCATCAAGCATAGCCTGTGCACGTTTTTTGTTTCCCTTGACAGGAAGCTTTGTGGAACGTGTCACGCTGGTCCATTTTCCGTTTTCGTTTTTAAAATTTATACGCATATGATATACGTCTTTTCTGATTATCAGATTTCCGGTCATATTAACTCCTTTCCTGACCGCCTTTGTGTTGAAATCTGTAAGTATGGATATATTATACCACACTCACTTTCAAACTTCAACACTTTAGCGGCGCAAAATCAAATATTTATATTATCTATGCAGAATTAAGCATATACCCGATAACGTCAAGCTTTGCAATTTTGTAGCATTTACTGCAAGGCAGAACGGGGATAGCTCCTGAACGTACAAGCTCGTATGCCTTTTTAGAGCATATACCCAGCATTTCTGAAAGTTCCTTTATGTTGACTACATCGGGATAATCTTTGAACATTATTTCGTAAGCTTCTGTGATTGAGATATTTTTCTCTTTAATTGTTCTTTTGATTGTCTCCTTTTTCATATATCTCACCTTCCTTTAAAATCAATTTTGTCTGTAAGCGTAGAATCCGAATAAAATTTTGATAAGTCATTTATCTGAAAACGCTTTATTGTATTTTATATATTTTATTATCCATTGGTTTATAGCTATTTTTGCGGGGTATCAGGGGAGTGTCCCTGATAGTGCTGTTATCATCACTGAAAACGAAAAAGTGGATACTTTTTCTATGCTTGCTATGATAAAAGCAACTGCTTTTACAGTACATTTTCAACCCGTTTAATTCAATCTCGTTTAACGCTTTCCTGTAAACAGATTTCCGAACTTTTTACCCATACCCGAATTTGCATTTTCTGATAAAACAGTCAGAACTTCTTCAAGCATATTTTTCAATTCTGCAATTTTCAATGATTTATCCGTAAGCTCGATTATGCGATTTTTTAGATTTTATATCTCGGTACTTTTTTCTGAAATTTCATTTTTCACTACGCTCCCTCTTATCCAGCCATTCAAAAAATTTATCACGCTGGATAAACTTCCTGTTTCCGATTTTCACAACAGGCACGTCATTGCGGTTAAGGATATTGTAAGCCATTGTTCGTGTAAACCTCATTGCCTGAATTTCGTTAGCTGATAACATCATTGGCAAAGTATCTTTGCTGTTCATCATGTTCACCTCCTGTGCAGCATATTGTTCTCGGTTGCCCTTGAACTGCTCACAGTATAGCACCAAAATTTCAGAAAACTTGATTTTGACCGTATATATTTTGCACCATATATCGCAGTAGACCTTTGCGTGCAAAATTGTATACTTCAAGATATTTCCGTATTTCTTCTTTACAAAACATACTGAAAATGATAGAATAAAATATATAAATATTTTTCATAGAGAACTGTTTGATTTTATATGAAGGGAACGTATTTGTTATGATAAATCTCTTTACGTCCTGCGGTGATATTGCTTCTGTGGGAATTATCGTCGATTTTTCGGCAGACATTGAAACTTATGTTGTGGGTACGCCTGACGATATTAAAAATTGGGCGTATTGCGGCTGCCCCCAAAAAGCTACTGACGGAGTTATTCTGCATAAGAACAAGGCTGGAAATTTGATAAAAGACATAAATCGGCTTATGAAGGTGAAATACGAACTTGATGAAATTGTTGATTTTCGTGATACGTTCTGCAATGCAGATATGCTTTGTGACGGTTCTTGCAATTCTGTTCTTGATGAGCTCTCACAGTTTTACGATTATTCCGAGTATGCCAACATTGTGAAAAACTATATTATTTACTTTTTGTACAGCAAGTTCAAAATGCGACAGAGGGAGTTCAATAAAAAAATCGGGTTGTCCGTAAAGGGCAACCACGACCGTGCTGAAAAATATATTGAATTGTTTAAAGCTGACAGCGAGAAAATTCTCCGCCCGTTCTTGTCTGCAAGAGCCGATAAATCATTTAATTTGACTTCCGCTGTGCAAAGTCAAACGGAGGTTTTTGATAGCAGCACATACAAACATAATGCTACTACGCTTTATGTTGCCAATAATTCATTTACCACTCTGCTTGATATTTACGCTGACATCATTTCCGCTTCGGGCAGAATTATCTCCAACTGCGAAAACTGCGGACAGCTTATGATTACAAATCGTGCCAATGCTTCGCTTACCTGTGGCAGAACTACTTGCAAGAAAGAGCGTTTGTACAAGGCTAATGACGATTACAAGAAACGTGCTATGAGCGATCCTATCAAAGAAGTATACCTTAATTTTGACAACAAATGCAGAAGCTACCGCAAGAAGCTTTCCGCATATCCCGAATTGCTTGAAAAATACAACCTTGCCTTTAATAAAAAGCGTGAGAAAATCCGTGCTGTCAAGCGTGGGCTTACTTCAAAAAGCAGTGTTAAGGATATTGACCGTTACACGCAGATGTGCTTTGACGCTTGTGAGGATTTGAGGGAGTTGGCGAGGAAACTGAAAAAACAGCACTAATTGATTTGAGAGTCAGTTCCCTTTCTTTTTCCATGGGATACACCGATTCACGCTCTTTTTGTACTCAATATATTCTTCACCGCATACATCTTCAAGCCATTTCTCCTCCGTATTTATCACAAGCACGGTCATAAAACTCCAGTAAAAGAAAAATAATGGATAGAAAAACACATTGCCTGAAATAAACAGTGCACCTGTACAAAAAAGCATAAATGCGGAATAAATCGGGTTACGAACAATGCCATAAACACCTGTTGTAACAAGCTTGTTCTGCATTATTCCATTATCGACCTTTGCACGAAAAACTGCACTGTACCAAAGATATACGCCGAAAACTATCAGCAGTATTCCTATTATCAGTGACGGGATTTTCAGTATAGCAATTTTGCCTGCTTCCGAAAACTCTTGCTGTCCCAGAATTACTGCGGCAACTGTAACGGCTATGCTTACACCACCGTAAATCGGACCTATTCCGTACATTGGGAGATGTTCTTTATTATTCATAGTATTATCACCATACCTATCTCTTTTTAAAAGTATAATCGCACATACTTCCACCTCTGCCTATTTGTTCCGTATATAAAAACTGTGCTCTCGGGAGTTCGCTATACAGAATATCATCTACCTTGCAGAACACAGCCGTCATTTCGGGCATACCGTATTTGCTGAATATCTGATGATAAATACAGCTGTGCGTTATCATTGAAAAGGTATCCTTAGGACATTCGGGAAACTCCACATTCCAGCCGTAACCAAGTGTATTCCTGAATTTTATCGGCATGGATATTTTTAAGAAGCCTACAAACCAACTGTTGCCTGCAAGCTTTTGCATAGCATCAATCTGCGGCTCTATAAATTTGTACATTGCCGTTGCAACAATATCCTCTGCCTCTTTGCGTGTTTTGCCGTTTTCCTCAAGCATTATTATCATTGCAAGAGATGTTATCAGATTACACAGATGACCGTAGTTTTTTGAATCGGCATATTCCGCATTTTCTTTGATTAAATGCGACATTACACTTGTCAATTGAAGCTGTTCCTTTTTATTCAATTCGTTATAATAATCCTTGAATCTGCTTTTGTAAATCATTTTTTGAGGTTGATAAGTTTTCTTCATAGCTTTCTCCTGATTGTTTTTTACATCAAATTTAAAAGTGCAATAACCGAATATCCCAACATTCCGAGAGCAATTCCACAACAATATGGAAAATCAAAGAAAATACGGTTATTCAGCTTTTTCAGAACTGCCGCAAAAATCTGAACAGGCAATGGAGTTATCAGAAGCCACAAAGGTGATACTGTCAGAAAACCATTTGCCATTGCTATAATGAGAATTATCGGTACGATGAAGCAAAACACTGCAAAGGGTATGTAAAATGGAATCGCCGCCGCTTTTCTCATACGCTGAATTATTCTTTCCGTAACCTCTGTGTCAAGGTCAACCGCCTTGTAAATCAGCGGCTTTATACAGGCACAGAAGTGTGTTAAAAATCCGCATACCGCACCCAAATACGCAAGTGCTCCGAGAACTATTGCAAGTCCTTTGTTGTGTTCGTAAAACTGTCCTGTAAGGAAGAATATGCAGTATATTTATTCACGTTCTTTGATGTAACCGACAACAGAAGCCGCATAATTTTCAACATCCATCAGCGCGCCAAGATGACCGCCGTCCTTTTCTTTAACGACCTTAGGTTTGGTCATAACATCAATAAGCTGCTGTTTGGTTTCAGCAGAAAATGTTTCATCGTCCTCATTGATTACAAGCATAACCCTGTTGGAAAGGAATTCAAAATCCTTTTTGCTGATGTTAAGATGATTGCCGCAGTCGATGAGCATATCAATCATATGGAGCTCGTACTCCTTTGTGAGCATTTTGAACAGCACATCTGCCATGCCCTCAAAGGTTTCTTTGTGTTTGGGCGGAAGCTTATCCATCTTTTTGCGTATAGTCTTCATCATAGCCTTTTTTGCAAGACCGAAGGGCACTATTTTTATCAGACGGCGGCTCTTGCTCTGACGCTTTTTCATTCCGTCAAAGTATTCCTTTGAGCCGCCTGAATTCTGAACAGCGGCGGTGTTGGAAAGAACAAGTCCGCCAACGATTTCGGGGTGCCTTTTTGTAATGATCTGTGCCGCCGCACCTCCGAGAGACTGTCCTACAAGCCATACCTTCAAATCAAGTTCTTTCATAAGCACTGCAACAGCGTCAGCAAACTCTGCCATTGTCGGATAACACATAAGATAGTCAAAGGTTATTACGGAAAAATCCTTCGCAAAGCGGTCGAAGTGCATAAAGAACAGGTCGGAAAGTCCGATGCCGCCTGTAAGAAGAACGATGGTGGATTTTGCATTTTTATTTTTATAGTAGCGGTACACAAAATCCTTGCCGTTTATTTTCTTTGTCTGCTGAGGATAGGTTTTATGGAATTGTTCAAGCGTCATAATAAAATCTCCTTTACTGACCGAAAATATAATCTGTGATTGCTTTTGCCATTACCGCAGCAGTTTCGTTGTAGCTGTCCTGTAATAAAAAATCTCTTTCAGCGGCGGCAGAAGCTGCGATATTCATAAGGTTTATAACAACCTCTGCCTTTACGTCTTTGCTGTCGGTACAGACGGAAATAAGCTGTCGGGCAAGCTGAATACTGTTTTCGTCTGCCTCGTCCTGCTTGTCGGGAAGCCTGCGGAAGATTATTTTCATTTCTTCTGGAGTAAAATAATCATACACAGTTTTTGACGTTGTATAACGTTCATAAAATAATCTGTAAACATTCTCTCTTGTTGGGTTTTCCATAGCGTTGATTATTGCAAGGCGGTTTTTGTCACGGATTTTAAGCATTACCTCATAGAAAAATGCTTCCTTTGATGTGAAGAAATTGTAGAATGTACCCTTTGCAATTCCCGTTTCTGCGGCAATATCCGCAACAGAAATGTTCTTATAGCTATTCTTTTCAAGCGCCTTTCTTCCGTTTTCAAGCAGCGCTTCACGGATATTCTCTCTGTCCGTTTCTGAAAATACTTTTGGCATACTTAACTCCTTAAAACTTAATGACTTTTGTTGCTGTTGTAGTCATTTTATCACAAAACGGCAAGTTAGTCAATGCTAACGCTTGCTAAAAAACAGAACTGTAAGCAGTCTGATTGCTGTTGAAACTGTACAAAAAATTTTATGCTTAGAAAATCTGCACTCCACACAAACGTAAGAAAAGCACTTTGTTTCAAGTCAGCGACATTTTCTGAAAAAAGTCAATAGAATTACGAAAAATAGTGTTTTCTTGTTTTCAAAACTCAAAAACCGATTGGAGTATATTAAACAAATTGGAGTTGAAATTTGATTATCTTTCTGATATAATAAGTCACAGCTTTGAAGAAAGCTGTTTTTTACAAGATCGAGTTAGCCAAAGCTAACCGAGTGAGGTGATTACCATAGAAAATTATGTCTGGGAGTTGTTCCGCACAGCACAGCTTGGCAGCAATGTCCGTGAAATAGTTGAAACGGCGGATTGCAAAATACTGCGTGTTGATGACGAATCAGGCGAAGGAACAATGACAATGTACAGCGTTTTTGACGGCGTATATCTTATGTTCAACGATTTTCATATGCGGCAATGCTACAGCGGATTTTCCTGTGAAGAAAGCGTGCTCTGCATTGACCATTGCCGTGAGGGACGAATCGAACACCGTACCGACAAGGATATGCTTTACTATATGGAAGCAGGTGATATGCGTATTGACAGACGTGTGCACCATACAGGGAGTATGAATTTTCCACTGTGTCATTATCACGGCCTTACAATAGGCTTTCAGCTTGAACGTGCTGAAATCTCTTTTAAAACAGCAATGCCGTCAGTTTCGATTGACCTGAAGCTTATAGCGGAAAAATTCGGCAATGGCGAAAAGCCATTTGTAATACGCAAAAACGAAGCTATTGAACGCATTTTTTCTGACTTGTACAACGTTCCCTCGGAAATTCTCAGGGATTATTTCAGAATAAAAATTACCGAGCTTCTTATTCAGCTTGGTGCGATGAAAGTTATGGAACATAACGAGGAAAAGCCATATTTTTATTCGGGGCAGATTGAAAAAATCAAAGCTATGCACGAGCTTATGGTTTCCGACCTGTCTAAAAGCTACACCCTTGATGAACTGTCAGCAGAATTTGGTATGTCACTGTCAATGCTGAAAAGCTGTTTCAAGGGAGTTTACGGCAGCCCTGTTTACAGCTATATGCGTGAGTACAGAATGAACTATGCCGCCTCTCTTTTAGTACAGGACAGCCATATAAAAATCAACGAAATAGCGGCACTTGTTGGATATGACAATCCAAGCAAGTTCTCTGCCGCATTCCGTGACACAATGGGAGTTACTCCCCTTGAATACAGAAAAAGATTAAGATAGGAGTGAACGACTTGAACAAAGAAAAACAACGCTCACCTTTCTCGTGGATATGGGAATTTGCAGGCGAGCATAAACCTGTGTACGGGTTAAGCGTCGCTTTTGCGATTGCAGGTGTGCTATGCGGAATTCTCCCGTATTTCCTCATAGGGGATATTGTAAAAAATCTTCTTGACGGCTGCAGGGGTATTGATGTGTACGCAAAAAGCATTGTCATAATTGCATTGCTATGGGCAGGAAGATGTTTGTTCCACAGCATTTCAACATCCCTTTCCCATAAGGCAACCTTTACGGTGCTGGGAAACATCCGCAAACGCTGCTGTGAAAAATTAAGCAGAGTACCTCTGGGATATGTGCTTGATACGCCGTCAGGCTCGCTTAAAAATATTATAGTTGAGCGTGTTGATACAATTGAAACCACAATGGCACATATCGTCCCTGAATTTACATCAAATATGCTTGTACCGCTAGGTCTGCTTGTGTATCTTTTTAATCTTGACTGGCGAATGGCACTGGCTTCACTTGTAACAATTCCGATTGCTCTGGTTTTCTTCGGCGGTATGATGAAGGGCTATGAGGTCAACTATCAGAATGCCATTAACAAGACCAAGGCACTCAATGATACAGCGGTGGAATACATCGGCGGTATTGAGGTTATCAAGGCTTTCGGAAAGGCACAAAGCTCATACGAAAAGTTTGTTGTTGCCGCAAAAGAGGGTGCAGATTGCTACATAGAGTGGATGCGTGGCTGTAACCTTTACTTCAACATTTCTCTTTCGGTTTTTCCTGCAACAATGCTTTCTATACTGCCGATAGGCGGTCTGCTTTACAAGGGCGGCTCCCTTGAAGCCGATGTTTTTGTGCAGGTAATAATTCTTTCGGTTGGTCTTATCGCTTCACTTATGTCGGTAATGAGCTATAAGGACGATCTAGCAAGGCTTGATACCATTATCGGCGAGGTCACGGGGATCATCACACAGTCTGAACTCCCACGCCCTGAGAAGACAAAGACACTGCCCCAAAATTACGGCATTACCCTTGAAAATGTAACCTTCGGCTATCACGAAAAAGAAGTGCTTCACGGCATTGATATGGAAATCGGAGAAGGCACTGTAAACGCTTTTGTAGGACCTTCGGGCAGCGGTAAATCCACGATAGCAAAGCTCATAGCGTCACTGTGGGACGTGAAAAGCGGAAATATAAAGATCGGCGATGTTGATATTCGTGAAATAAGCTCCGAGGATTACAACAAAATGATTGCCTACGTTTCTCAGGATAATTTTCTTTTTGACCAAAGCGTTATGGAAAATATCCGAATGGGCAGACAGGGTGCTACTGATGACGAGGTTGTCGAAGCGGCGAAAAAATGCGGCTGTCACGATTTTATTATGCAGCTTGAAAAGGGCTATGACACAGTAGTCGGCGGTGCAGGCGGTCATCTTTCGGGCGGTGAAAGACAGCGTATTTCCATTGCAAGAGCAATGCTTAAAAATGCGCCGATTGTAATTCTTGACGAAGCAACGGCTTACACTGACCCTGAAAACGAAGCACTTATTCAAGCCTCTGTTGCAAGACTTGTCAAGGGTAAAACTCTTATCGTTATTGCTCACAGACTTTCAACTATTACTGACAGCGACAGGATTTTTGTAATTAAAGACGGCAAGGTAAATTCAAGCGGTACGCACGACGAGTTATTGAAACAGAACGGACTTTATGCGGATATGTGGGACGCACATATTTCCGTTAAGGACACGGTTGGAGGTGAGAAAAATGTTTAATACATTAAAACGTTTCTTTTCTTTCTGCCGTGAGGATAACAGAAAGAAATTCTACAAATCCATTTTTCTCGGTGTTGTAAAAGCAATTTTTGAAGCTATGAAAATTCCTGCAATTGCTTTAATGATGAGCGGTGTGCTTGATAAAAATGTTACAATGCTTCACATTCTCGGCAGTCTTGGAATAATGCTTGTAAGCGTTTCGGGCAATGCTGTTATAAGCTACAGATCCGTTATGCTTCAAACCGAAGGAGGCTACGGAACATGCGCCGATAAGCGTATTGAAATTGCAGAGCACCTTAAATATCTCCCTATGGGTTACTTCAACAAAAACAGTCTTGGCTACATAACCTCTGTCGCAACAAATACAATGGAAGCTCTTGCAGACGTTGCTACAAGAGTTGTAATGTTTGTTACACAGGGCATTTTGACGACGGCGTTTGTTGTAATGATGGTGTGCTTTTTTGATATACGCATAGGACTTGTTTCAATAGCAGGCGTTATCCTTTATTTTATCGTAAACACATTTTTGCAGAAGCGTGGACAGATAATGGCTCCTATAAAGGACAACTCCGACAGCAAGCTTGTTTCAAAAATTCTTGAATATCTCCACGGCATTTCCGAGGTAAGAGCCTACAATCTGACAGGCGAAAAAAGCAAGGAACTTAACGAGGCGATACGTGAAAACAGCAAGGTCTGCACCGATATGGAATTTAAATTTATTCCGCTTATGTTTTTGCAGAATATCACCATCAAGCTTCTCGGTACGCTGATATCTTTTCTTTCGGTGTACTTTTACCTGAACGATACAATGGTGCTTCTTAATGCAATTGTAATGGTTATTGCTTCGTTCATTCTTTTCTCTGCCCTTGAAACGGCAGGCAACTATTCAGCTTTGATTCGTAGTGTTGACCAGGCTGTAGCAAAGGCACAGGCTATCCTTGAACTGCCTGAAATGGATATTGACGGCAAAGATATTACTCCGAAGAATTTTGACATTACACTTGAAAATGTGGACTTTTCCTATGAAAACAGAAAGATAATTGACAATGTTTCCCTGCGTATTCCCGAAAAGACAACAACTGCAATAGTTGGTCCTTCGGGCGGCGGCAAAACGACCCTTTGTCACCTGATTTCACGCTTCTGGGACGTTAACAGCGGACGTATTCTTTTCGGCGGCACAGACGTAAAGGAGTACAGTATGGACAGCCTGATGAAAAATTTCAGCTTCGTGTTCCAAAATGTATATCTTTTCAGTGACACCATTGCAAACAATATCCGTTTCGGTCAGCCTGAAGCCCCTATGGAAAAGGTTATTGAAGCGGCGAAAAAGGCTTGTTGTCACGATTTCATTATGAGTCTGCCGAATGGTTATGATACGGTTATCGGCGAGGGCGGTGCAAGCTTGTCAGGCGGTGAAAAGCAAAGAATTTCCATTGCAAGAGCAATAATGAAAAATGCTCCTGTCATAATTCTTGATGAGGCAACCGCAAATGTTGACCCTGAAAATGAAAAGGAGCTTGTATCAGCTATTGATGAGCTTACAAAGGAAAAGACGATTATAATGATAGCACATCGACTTAAAACCGTACGCAATGCTGACAACATCATTGTTGTTGACAAGGGAAGGATTGCTGAACAAGGCACTCACGAACAGCTTATGAAAACAGACGGAATTTATAAGTCATTTGTTCAGTCCAGAGAAAATGCGATTGGATGGAAAATTTAATTTAAGAAAGAGGTAATATTATGAATAATGATAACAAGATCAAAGGTAAAGACCTGATAAACATCGGTATCTATGCGGCGATTTATTGCGTAATTATGACCTGCATTGCAATGCTTGGCTACATTCCGATTATGATGCCGTTACTGGCAGTATTCTGCCCTCTCATTGGCGGCATTCCTATGATGCTTTTCTACACCAAAACAAAGAAATTCGGTATGATTACGATTATGTCAGTTATTATCGGAATTTATCTCTGGGTAACAGGTATGGGTATTTACCCTGCAATCTTCGGCGTTGTATTCGGCTTTCTTGCAGACCTTGTTGCAAAAAGCGGCGGCTACAAAAGCTTTGCAAAAACTGTACTCAGCTACGGTGTAATGTGCCTTATGATTTTCGGCAACTATCTGCCGCTTTTCATTGACCGTGAGGGCTATTTCGCTTCAAGAGAAAAATTCGGACAGGAATATGTTGACACACTCGGCGGTATTATGCAGAACTGGATGATTCCTGTTCTTATCATTGCATCCTTCGTGTTTGGCGTATTGGGTGCACTTCTTGGCAAAGCACTTCTTAAAAAGCACTTTATCAAGGCAGGTATTGTTTAATGGGACGCAGTATCTTACAGGCAAGCGTTACCGACAGAGGACTTGTGCTTGACCCGAGAACGAAAATTCTTCTGCTTTTAAATATGGCGATTTTTGTTCTCGGTTCGGCAGGGGGCGGGAGGGTTCAGGCTCTCACGCCCTTGTTCTGTGCTATGCCTGCGGTGCTTCTGCTGTCGGCGAAAAAATGGAGGACAGCAATTACATATATAATTCTTTTCAGCGTTTCTTATGTGGGGTACGCTGTTTTCGGTGATATTACAACGGGCTTTCTCCACTATTTTCTTCTCAGCTGCTGCGGTATTCTTGCAAGATTTTTGCCGAGCATTATGATGGGCGGTTATCTCGTTTCAACAACCACTGTAAGCGAATTTACAGCGGCAATGCTCAAAATGAAGCTGAGTGAGAAAATCATCATTCCCCTTTCGGTAATGTTCCGCTTTTTCCCTACCGTTTTCGATGAAGCCGCTTCTATAAATGCGGCAATGAAAATGCGTGGGATACACCTAGGCGGCAAGAATGCAGGAAAAATTCTGGAGTACCGCATTGTACCGCTTATGACCTGCTGTGTAAAAATCGGCGAGGAGCTTTCAGCAGCGGCTCTGACAAGAGGATTGGGCGGAGAGGTTCGCCGTACAAATATATGCAATATCGGCTTCAAGGTTCAGGATTTTATTTTTATTACGGTAAGCATTGTTCCTTATGTGCTGTGGATACTTGATATTGTCGGAATATAACGGAGGTAAGCTATGATTGAAATAAAAAATGTAAGCTTCCGTCACGAAAACGCTGACGAAGGCTCAATTCACGATATTACTCTGACAATTCCCGACGGACAGTGCGTGCTTCTCTGCGGCGAATCAGGCAGCGGAAAGACCACGATAACAAGGCTTATCAATGGACTTATCCCACACTATTATGAAGGCGAAATGCATGGCGAGGTCATTGCAAATGGACTTAATGTTACAAAGTCGGAGCTTTACGAAACCGCTAAAAAAGTTGGAAGCGTATTTCAAAATCCGAGAAGTCAGTTTTTCTGTGTTGATACAACCAGCGAGCTTGCATTCGGCTGTGAAAATATGGGTTTACCCGAAGCGGACATACTTTCGAGAATTGACAAAGTTACAGCTGAAATGAACATTAAATCTCTTATGGGACAAAATATTTTTGAGCTGTCAGGCGGCGAAAAACAGAAGATAGCCTGCGGTTCTGTTTCGGCACTTCAGCCTGAAATAATGGTGCTTGATGAGCCTACCTCAAACCTTGACCTGAACGCTATTGAAGAACTGAAAGAAACCGTGCAGAAATGGAAACAAAGCGGCAAGACCATTATTATTGCCGAACATCGCCTTTACTGGCTCCGTGAAATATGCGACAGGGTCATTTGCACTCAAAACGGCAGAATTGAATTTGATATGACAATGGAAGAATTTAAGTCACTTTCCGATGAAGAAAGAAATGCTTATGGTCTGCGTCCTCTTTTTGCAGAAAATGCAGTTCAGACTGTCGGTAACTTCAGCGGAACAGATATATTGACATTGAATAATTTCAGCTTTTCCTACGACAAAAAAGAGGTGCTTAATATCCCGAAGCTTGAAATCCCCGTGGGCAGCATCGTTGCCGTAACAGGACACAACGGTGCAGGCAAATCCACCTTTTCACGCTGTCTGTGCGGACTTGAAAAACGGTTTAAGGGAACGGTATTGCTGAACGGTGAAACGCTGAAATCAAGGCAGCTGCTGAAAAAGTGCTATATGGTAATGCAGGATGTTAATCATCAGCTTTTCTGTGAAACCGTCGAGGAAGAAGTTCAGCTTGGAATGAATGAAGAAAATGCAGGCAAGGTGCAGAAAATCCTTGAGGAACTTGATTTGGACGGTTTTGCACAGCGTCACCCTATGAGCCTTTCGGGAGGACAGAAACAGCGCACAGCAATTGCTTCGGCAATGCTTGCAGATAAAGAAATCCTGCTTTTTGACGAGCCTACAAGCGGACTTGATTTTAAGCATATGGAGCAGACAGCCAAGCTTCTGTCCTCTCTGAAAAATAAAAAAACTGTTTTTGTTGCCACTCATGACCCTGAGCTGATTTCAAGGTGTTGTACACATATTCTAAGAATAGAAAACGGTGTAATTGATGAATTTACTTCACGATGAAACTTGTTTTGTATGGTGAAGCAGTTCCCTGTTTTAATTTTGAGTGTTGAAATTATTTGCAGGATAAATTATAATCGAAGATAAGTAAAATAGTACAGATAAAAACGTGGTTGTCCATAAAGAACAGCCACGTTTTTGGCAATCTGAAATTCATCAGTCTTTTCACTTTTGTCTTTATTATAATCTCATCGTGACAATAACTGCCGTCAGACAAGTCTGAGTGTCTTATCCAAAACAGCATTTTTCAATCTCCTCAACCCATTTTTCAGGATAGCATATCAGCAATTCTTCGTGCCGTAAATCGTGTGCAACAATGTGTGGATTTTTAAAATGCTCCTTGTAACGCTCAAAATATTTTTCACCCATTTTCTGTGCATAGAAAATGTGAATTTTGGTGCTGTCAGCACTGATTTGTTCCTCAAGGGGAGTTATTAGGTCGGAGTAAAACTGATTTTCGGCACTTGCCTTTTTAATAAAAGGATAGCCGCCCTTGCCGATACCAAGCATTTCATAGTGTTTTCTCCCTTTCTTTTTTCTTGAAAACAATCAGCCACACGACTGTTCCGACTAAAGTTACGATATACACCAACGGATCAGGTGCAAAGTCCATAACAGCGTGTATGAGAACAGGGACAAAAATTGTGCCGCTCATCTCAAACAGGAAAATAAACAGCAGTCCTCCAATCAGACCAAAGCCAAGGTAACTGAACATTGATGAGAACATTTCGCCAAGCCCGTCGCCGTTCAGAACTGACGGCACAACTGCGTGCATAATTCCGAAAAATACACCACTGACAAGAATTGCTGCAGCTTTTCCGCAGGGCTTTAATTGCAGGTACAACAGACCTCTTGTCCATAATTCTTCAAAGCCTGCAACGAAAATTATGTAGAAGAAAAGCTTGTACCAACCTGCAACTGAAAAATCACCGTGAAGAACAAAACACAGCAGATAGATTGCAAGCAATACTATGCACAGAACAGGCTGTTTGAAGCTTATTCCCAGTTTATCTGGTGTTTTGCGGAAGGCAATCAGTATGGCGATTACAGGGACAAGTGTTGAAATGCAATCGCTTATAAGACGCTGAAAAATATTTGAGCTATCCAGTTCTGACAATGCCACATAACCAAGCATACAGCTTAATTTTGTTGTAAAAAAGAAATATACAACGCTTAAAATTCCTGTTATGATATATTTAACTAAAGTTGTTTTCTTTGGGTTTTCCATTGTGCACCTCTGCATTTTTATTCCGTCGGTCGGTACGTTTTAACTCCAAATGCAAAATAAATAATATGGAACAGCCATACACAGCCAAGTATGATACAAGGCACATAAATCGCTTTTGAGAACATCATCACAAATCCGATTGACATAAGCACTGTAACAGTAATCATAACCTTGATTTTTGTTTTCTTAGTCATACCCTGACCTTTGACATAGGTTTCAAGGTTATTTTTGTATAGTTTTGTGCCCTTGAACCATCTGTCCAATTTTTCAGAACTTTTTGCAAAGCACACCGCCGCCAGCATCAGAAACGGAAACGCAGGCAGCATAGGCACAACCGCACCTACTGCACCCAAGCCAACTCCGATACAGCCAACAATTATCAGTAAAATCTTCTTCATTGTTCATTCTCCAATCTTCGCTTTTCTTTTTTGTTTTCAATAACGTGACGTACTGCCATTATCGGATGATATAAAATCATTCTCGGTCCCGAAAAACGCATTACCTCACGGATTTTCTCTCGCATATCAGGTTTGTAGCAATGCACCTTACAATTAGAACAAAAGGTCTTGCTTTCCATAAAGGGACACTTGTCACTGCGCATTGCGGCGTACTCGGAAAGTGCCTTGCAGTCGGGACAAAGCTCATTCTTTGTCCCGTGTTTTTTCCTGCAATAAAGCTTTATCATAAGTGCAACCGTCTTTTTCTCCCGCTGACGTTTTGTTTCAACAGCACTCATAAATCCGTCCTCCCTCAACCCTGTAAACGCGGTCAGCAACCGCCATTGTTGATTCACGGTGAGAAACAAGAATAATGCTCTTGCTTTGCTTCTGCTGTTTAAGCGCTTTAAGAATAATACCCTCGTTTATGCTGTCAACGTTGCTTGTAGGCTCGTCAAGAAGGATTAAATCGCTTCCCCTTAAAAATGCACGGGCAAGTCCAAGCCTTTGTTTTTCGCCTGCGGAAAGATTATCGCCAAGTGCACCGACTTTTGTTTTGTATCCATCGGGAAGTGACATAATAAAATCGTGCACAGAAGCCATTCTGCAAGCCGCTTCAATTTCTGTCTGCGTTGCATTCGGCTTAGCAATACGGAGATTGTCCTCAATGGTTTCATCAAAAAGATATGTGACCTGACTTACCATCGTTACGTTATCAAGCAGGCTTGCTTCATCAATTTTATCAATGTCAGTTCCGTTGTAGCAGATAGTGCCTTTGTCCTTCTGCCAGAAGCGGAGAAGAAGTTTCAGCAAAGTGGATTTACCGCATCCGCTTTCGCCCACGATACCTATAATTTCGCCCTTTTCTGCGTGCAGACAAATATCGGAAAGCACCTGTGTTTCACTGTCGTAAGAGAATGACAAGTCGGTCACTTCAAGATTGTCAAAAATAAATTTCTCACCATTTTTCACAGGCTCAACCGCAGGCTTTTCATTAAGCAGATTAAGCACTCTGTCACCGCTTGCAAAGGTCTGTGTAAGATTGCCCGGAAGTGCTGAAATTGCAATAACAGGACCAAATGAGCCAAATACGGCTGTTACTCCGATAATCATTTTACCGAGAGAAAGCATATCCTTTGTAACAAGAATTACACCAACCGCAAGTACGGCAAAAATAATCAGCGAAACGGTAAACTCCGTTGCGGCGGAAGCTTTTGTAATGCCGTTCTTCATCTTCTTTGTTTCAGCAAGAAGAATATCGGAACGGCGATTCACCTCTGACTTGCGGTTTTCGCCTGCGTTATTCAGAACGATATCCTTGATGCCTTTTATGCTGTCAAGAAAATATGCGTTGAAGTTTGCAAACTCGGCACGGTATTTTACTCCCGACTCTTTAAGCTTACCCGAAGAAATCAACGGTACGATTATTCCTACAAGAATATATCCGAGAAGTGCCACGAAAGCAAGATACCAATGTGAAACCGTACCAACAAAAATGAACACTGCCAGCGATACGATTACCGCAATACAAATCGGAGAAATCGTGTGTGCGTAGAAAACCTCCAGTGTTTCAATATCCGAGGTTATCATTGCAATTATTGAGCCTTTCTGCTTGCTTTCAAGCTTTGCGGGACAGAGTGTGCGGAGTGCACCGAAAATTTTATCACGAAGCACCGCAAGCAGACGGAAAGCGATGTAGTGGTTGCCGTACTGTTCAAGATAGCGGAGCAGTCCACGCATTACTCCGCAGCCGATTGCAAGGGCGATAATCCAGCCATAAGAAAGCGTGATTGCTTCACCCATAGCCTTTGCAATTCCGACTGCACCGAAAAGTGTAACACCCATTGCACAGACAAATCCGAGAGAGCCGTTTATGACAGCAAGCACCATTATGTAGGCAAGTGAGCCGAGAAGCATAATCAGGCTTGCCATAATTTTTGCTCCGCTTCGTCTTGTGTTACTCATTCGCTCACCTCCGCATAACCGTTTTCAAGCCGCTTTTGTGCGGTGTACAATGCGGCATAACCGCCGTTTCTGCTCATTAAATCGGCGTGTGTACCACTTTCCTTGACTTCACCGTTTTCCATAAAATAAATGCAATCGGCAGGAACAACGTTTTCAAGTCTGTGCGAAATAACGATAACGCTTTTTCTTTCGGACAGCGCCTTGATATTACGCATTATGATTGCTTCGCTTTCGATGTCGATGTTGCTTGTTGCCTCGTCAAAAATATAAATTTCCTTGTCAGCAACAAGGTTTACAGCAAGGGCAAGTCGTTGCTTCTGACCGCCCGAAATGTTGTTTGCGTCCTCGGTGATTTCTTTGTCAAGTCCGCCGTTGTCTATGATAAACTGTTTAAGATTTACCTTTTCAAGTGCCGCAAAAATTTCCTCATCGGTAGCATCATTTTTCGCCAGCTTAAAATTTTCACGGACAGTTGTGTTGAAAATGTATGTGTTGTAGCTGACAACCGCAAGCTTTGAGTAATAAGCTTCACGGGACAGGCTTTCAAGACTTTTTCCGCCAACTGTGATTGTCCCCTTTTTCGGACGGAGTGCACCGAAAAGCAGGTTTACGATCGTTGACTTGCCGCAGCCACTCTCGCCTACGATTGCTGTCATATTATTTTTTTGGAATGTTACGCTTACATTTTTCAGTACATCACGTTCGCCGTCATAGCTGAAGGTAACTTTGTTAAGCTTCAGTTCGATGTCGGTAACATTTCCAGTACCCCATACAGGGTCAAGCTGATTTAACAGGGAAAGTATCCTCCTTCCTGCACTTGCACCATTCATTGCAACGTGAAAGGCTGAGCCGAACGCACGAAGCGGAAGGAAGAAATCCACCGCAACAAGTATCAGGATCAATGCTGCAACAGGAGATAAGCTTCTGTTTACAACGCCCGTTACTGCAAAGGCAATTCCTATACCTGCACCACCGTAAGCAACCATATCCATTATAGTTGTGCTTGCCAGCTGCATAACAAGAACCTTCATTGTGATTTTGCGGAACTCCTCTGCATTCTCATTCATCTTAACATGCTGAGCAGCGTCTGCACGGAAGATTTTCAGCTCACGAAGTCCCTGAACACTGTCGAGAAAGCTGTCACCCATAGAAGTGTATTTACCCCAGTATTTTGCAAAAATTTTCTTCGCATATTTTGATACAGCTATGATTGAAACGGGGATAAGCGGTACACAGCAAAGCAGTACGAGAGCAACTCTCCAGTCAATTCCAACAGTTACTCCGAAAAGTATAATCGGTGCAAGCATAGCATAGAAAAACTGGGGAATGTATGAGGAATAATAAAGGTCAAGCTGTTCAATCCCCTCCATTGCAATCTGTGTAAGCCCTGCAATGCTCATTCCGTCAGTGCTTCGTACACCAAGCTTTACAATCTTGTTGTAGGTCTGTTCACGCAAATCCTTTTTGGCTTTTCGTCCGAGCAAATCTTTCAGATTGCCTGTGATACGGCTTGCGGTGTATCGTACAATAATTCCGACAATACCGCATATTGCAGGAGTTATATATGCCGACAGTTCAGCTTCCTTTGAAAGCAGATAAATGATCTGACAGATGCTTGCTGTAACTGTAAGATTTGTAAACAGCCCCAGCACCATAAATCCTACTGTATAAAATATATATTTCTTGTTGCCGCCCAGAAGCTTCATCAATTCCTTATCAATCATTAACTTTCTCCTCTGCTTTTGCCATAAATTCAGCTATTGCCAATCTCGTTTCATCACTGAAAGCACAGACCGCACCGATTGCGTCGTTGTATGCAGTTTCAGCGGACACCCTGCAATACTTCTGCAAATGATTATTCAGCCAGCCGATAAGTACGTTGTACTTTTCAAGTTGTTCATATCCGTGCTCCGTCATAACGACCTTATTTTTATCGTCACGCTTTATGTAGCCGTGATTTTCAAGACGTTCAACCGCCCTGTAGACGCTGACCTTTGTTACATTCATTTTTGCGGCAATGGAGATGAGTTTTATACCAACTTTGCCGTCATATAATTCGTTTATAGCCGTAAGATATTTGAGCTCTGCTGCTGTCATTATTATCCCTCAATTCCTGTTAGCTATAGCTAACTTATGCATAAACCAAATACGGCGCGAAGCCGCATTTATAGATTGGTTAGTTATAGCTAACTTATGTTTATTAAAAAATGGTGTATTTTTACACCAAATAAATTATAGCATAATTTTCCCTTTTTGTCAATAAAAAGTTAGCCGCTGATTAACCTGATAACAAAAACGCTGAACATTTTCTGTCCAGCGTTTTTTGAAATTGAAAATTACTCAACGTTTTTGAGAGCCATATCCATAGGGATTTTTCTGAGCTTATGGAACTGTGCAAAAGCTATGACAGCATAAGCGATGATACCCGAAGCAATAACCTTCACAAACACTGTTTCAGGAACATCATAAGCTATCCAGCCTGAAAATTCCGAGAACATTACTTCGCAGACATACTTCATAAGTACGTTTACAAGTGGCATTGTCAGCAGGAAGGAAAGCACTACAACGATACTTGTTGAAACAACGTAAAGTCCACCGATTTCTGCATTATTGTAGCCGAGAATTTTTGTCATTGAGATAGACTGTGCATTCTTTTCAATAACAATTTTTGAAAGCAGGTATATAATCAGCATAAACATAATAAGTCCGAACAGGTAGAACATATCAAAAATTGCCCCCATCGAATGTGTAAGCTGACGTCCCATCTTGTTCATATCATCTTCTGTAATGATCGTTGCAACATACATATCGTCAATGTCATCAAGCTTTTCATCGGTAAGATAGCCGTTGAAGTAATCGGCTTCATTATCAAAGGTTTCGTTGAAGAAATCTCTGTCCATATAAACAGCGATTGATGTTGGGTTGTCATAAATACCCTCAACCCTGAAGTTATATTCTGTTGTGCCGTATTCCTCCTTTAAGGTAATTGTATCGCCTGTACTTACTCTGAACTTCTGCGAGTACGCATCGGAAATAAACACACCGTTTTCAGTAGCAACATCAATATACCTGCTGTCAGACGCAAGACCGTAAATTGTTACACTTTCACTTTTTAATCTGCCCTCAATTGTTGACAAGCTTCCTGCACAATATTTTTCAGCGTTCTCATTTTCTGTTTCAACAGGTGCTTTGAGAATATACTGATACTTGCAGATAATGTTTTCGGAAATAAGCTGGCTGTTTTTGTCAAGAAGCTGTGGAAATCCCATTCCAAGAACCAGAATAATATTGGCAAGGAAAATTCCTATAACGATTGTTATGTAGTTGGGTATATTCTGAAGAATAATTCTTGTTCTGAAGCGGTGCATGATACCGATTTTTGTATTAAGCTTCAGAGCCTTTTTACGCTGTTTTGTTTTAAGGTCACGACGAATGAATTTCAGCGGTGAAAGTCTGAGCTTGTGTGCAAGAATTGCGTAATTTATTATAAGCATAATTGCAACAGGAACAACCGTTGTTTTTATAAATGCGTCAATGCTTGGAGTTGTAACATAAACAGGTATGCTGTAATTCGTGTAATAAATATTTACCGCAACACCTTCAAACAAAGTATAACCGATAATGTTGCCGATAAGCGCAGAAACAATCACAACCAGCATAGGCATTGCGATGTAGTGACGGATAAGCTCACCCCTTGTATATCCCGAAGCACGAAGTGTACCGATAACTGTTGCTTCTTTTGCAATCGTATTATTGGTGGTGATAGCCATTATGAATGCAAGGATTGCAACAACAATATACAAAAATGTGGTGAATACTATACGGTCGCCGCCTGTGTCATCGCCTACAAACTGAATTGCCTGATTTGCATACATCGGAATATATCCTGTTACAATGGCATTTTCAGAAATCACTTCAAGCAGGTCCTCGGACATTTTCTTTGCTTCAATATCATCAGCGGGCGGATTGTTGTACTTCCAGGAATAATTGTAATGGAAGCTGTTTTCACCCATTGAGTCAAAGCCTTCATCTGTCATAATTGCAACGCCGAATTTGATTGCGTCAAACATCATATCAGACGGACTTGCATACAATGCGCTGTAATCAGAAAGAGCCACAAGTGCTGTAATTTTCAGCTCTTTTCCGCCAACGGTAAGAGTATCGCCGACACTTAGTGAATTGTTAACGGCGTACATTCTGTCAATGGCAATTTCATTTTCACTTGCAGGCATTTCACCCTCGTGAACACAGATTTTGTCGATTTCCTCACGGTTCTTGTAAATGCGGAGGGTGCTGTCAACCTCTTTCGTTTCACGTTCTATGTAGAAATTATTGTAAAGCTTTATTTCGCCGTCTTTTTCTATTGTTTCAATTACAGGCTCGTCAGCTTCGGCATAAAGTTCAAAGTTTCCGTCCTCAATGTTGTACTTCTCGAAGCTTTCGTTGTAAATCTTCATCAGGCTTCCCGAAGCCACAAGAAATCCCGAAACAAAACCGATTACGATTATCATAAAAATGAAAATGATAGCATATTTTCCTGCCTCGCTTTTAAGCTCACGGGGCAGCCTTTTGATAAGTGGATTTTTCATTTATCTTCCTCCATTCCTGTAAAAGTTTTGCGAAGCAAAACTTTTACCAGTCAAGATCCATAGCTGCAATTTTTTCTTCGTTCAGATAATTCTTTCTTATCATACCGTCACGAAGTTTGATAACTCTGTCAGCCATATTCTTGATAGCGTCATTATGAGTAACCATCACAACCGTGTTGCCGTACTTTTTGTTGATGTCCTCGATAAGCTTCAAGATTTCCTTTGAGGTTTTGTAATCGAGAGCACCTGTCGGCTCGTCGCAAAGAAGAATATCAGGATTTTTTACTATGGCACGTCCGATTGCTGTACGCTGCTGCTGACCGCCTGAAAGCTGATTAGGGAGCTTGTGGCGGTGCTCATAAAGGCCAAGTGTGCGGAGGATATCGTCAACATCGAGAGGATTATCGCTTAAATATGCACCAACCTCGATGTTTTCCTTGATGTTCAGATTCGGGATAAGATTATACATCTGGAATATGTAGCCAAGGTGCTTTCTGCGGTAGAGGGACAACGCCTTTTCATTCATATCCGCAGTTTTTTCGCCGTTGATGGAAATGTAGCCGCTGTCTGCGTTGTCAATGCCGCCGATGATGTTGAGCAGTGTGGATTTGCCTGAGCCTGACGGGCCTAAAAGAACGCATATCTCGCCCTTTTCAATGCTGAGCTCAATGCCTTTGAGGACCTCAATCCTGCTTTCACCCTCACCGAAGCTTTTTCTGATACCATTGATTTCAAGAAACATAATAGCTGCCTTCTTTCTGATTTGTTATTGACAACAAAAAAACGAGTACCGCTCCTGCTGTACTCGTCAAATAAAAAAGACGCACGTACAGCATCAATGCTAATTTCAGCGTTGCTAAAATTAACACCGGCAATACGTGAGTCTCGTTATTTAAGGCAAACCAGACTTGCGAAAAACGCTCGTCAGTATGTTGATTTGTCACACTTTCGTGCCACTACTCCCTCACCGTTTTAAGTTGGTAAGCATATGCTAACATATTTTTGATTTTTTGTCAACGGTTTAAATTTATTTTTGGAAAAATGCTGTCACATGGCTTGATTTTTAAAGTGAGTATTGTTGAAATCTTCCATATATTATGCAGTAAAAAAAGTTAGCCATAGGGTAACCTATGTTTTTTATTGACACCCTCTCAGAAACAGGCTATAATTGAAATAACGGCATATGACCGTATCAAATTCAGAGGAGGAAATCTTATGAACAACATCTTTAAAAATGAAAAACTCTGGTGTGCTGTTGCAGGTGCGGCAGGCGTAATCATCGGCAAGAAGGTACTTTGCTCTCAGAAAACAAGACAGCTTGCAGTAACAGGTCTTGCAAAGGGTATGAAGCTTACTCACGATGCAAAGACAGCGTTCCAGAATATGAAGGACGAGGCTGAGGACCTTTGCTACGAAGCTAAGGAACAGGCAGGCCTTGCTGAGGAAAGTGCTGAATAATGCGTTATCAGATCGTATTTGATAAACCCGGCAGGATGAGAGTCCGTTTCGGGGGGTATGCGTTTGACAAATCGCTGGAAAGCTGTATCCAAAAGTTAGCCATAGCTAACATTTTCGTTCTTTCCGCAGAAGTCCATTCGGCAAACGGCGGTCTGCTGATAATTTATCAGAAGGAACATCGCAGTGATGTTATAAACTTTGTGGAGAGCCTGAATTTCCGCAGTCTTACACCTCTTGATGAGGACAGCATCACTAATGAAATTGACGAGAATTTCAAAAAGGGACTTGTGAAGCTTGGAGTCAATCATCTTGTAAGAAAGCTGCTTGTCCCTGCACCGCTCCGTCCGTTTTTTGTTGCGTACAGAGCCGCAAAGTATATTCTGAAAGGCCTGCAGTGTCTTATGGAGGGCAGGCTTACGGTAGAAGTTCTTGACGCGGCTTCAATCACAGCCTGTCTTGCACAGCGCAATTTCAGCACGGCACGGACTATAATGCTTCTGCTGTCCGTATCGTCGCTGCTTGAAGAATACACCCACGCAAGAACGAAAGCGGTGCTTACATCAAGTCTTGCAATAAAGGCGGACAAGGTGTGGCTTGCAAACGGAAACGAGGACGTGCTTATTCCTATAAAGGAATTGCAGGTCGGAGATAAAATCCGTGTCAGAACAGGGTGCGTTATTCCTGTTGACGGTGAAATAACCGAGGGCGAGGCTTACATAAACGAAGCTTCAATGACAGGAGAGCCCCTTGCAGTTATGAAGTCCGTGAACGCAACGGTTTTCGCAGGTACGGTGCTTGAAGAAGGCTCGATAGTTGTCAGGGTAAGAGCGGTAAGCTCCGAAACTAAGATACAGAAAATCATTGAGCTTATCGACAGCTCGGAAAATCTCAAAGCAGGTATTCAGAGCCGTGCAGAACGTCTTGCAGACGGAATTGTGCCATTCAGCTTCCTGGGATTCGGACTCACGCTTCTGCTTACAAGGAACATCACAAAGGCGGTTTCACTGCTTATGGTGGACTATTCCTGCGCAATAAAGCTGTCCACTCCCATTTCGGTTATTTCAGCAATTCGTGAAGCCGCTGACCGAAGCATTACGGTAAAGGGCGGAAAATATCTTGAAGCCTTTGCGGCGGCTGATACCATTGTTTTCGACAAGACGGGCACTCTCACAAACGCTGAGCCTGTGCTTGAAAAGGTAATTCCTTTTGAGAATTACACCGAGGAAGAAGTGCTGAAAACAGCGGCTTGCATTGAGGAACATTTCCCTCACAGTATGGCAAGAGCAATTGTAAAGGGTGCTGAACAGCGTGGAGTTCTTCACGCAGAGGAACACGCCGAGGTGAACTACATAGTTGCTCACGGAATTGCAACAACGCTTCACGGTGAACGTGCAATAATCGGCAGCCGTCATTTTGTCTGTGAGGATGAGGGCGTAACGATCACAGAAGAACAGCAGGCTTTCATCAACGAAAAAGCAGGTGCTTCATCTGTAATTTACCTTGCCGTGGGAGGAAAGCTTGCAGGTGTTCTTTGCATAAACGATCCGCCTCGGAAGGAAGCGGCAAGGGCTGTAAAGCTGATGAAAAAGTGCGGCATAGAAAATGTTGTGATGCTTACGGGCGACAGCAATTCCGCAGCTGAAATAATTGCAAAGCAGCTTGGCATAACCGAGTTCCACGCACAGGTTCTTCCCGAGGAAAAGCACCGTCACATCGAACAGCTTAAAGCTGACGGACATTGCGTGATAATGGTTGGTGACGGCATAAACGACGCTCCTGCACTTGCGGCAGCTGACGTTTCGGTTGCAATGAGCGACGCTTCTGACATTGCAAAGGAAACCGCTGACATAACCCTCAGAGGTGCAGGTCTTACAGAGCTTGCCGTAATGAGAAAGCTCAGCGAACAGCTTATGGAGAGGATAAATGCAAATTACCGCTTCATCGTTGGTTTTAACACAGCACTGCTTCTGCTTGGCTTCGGTGGTGTGATTTCACCGTCTCTGTCGGCACTTCTTCATAACGGCTCGACTATGACGATATGTATGAAAAGTATGACTCCGCTTCTGAAAGCTGAGGATGTAACTGAATAAAGTAAAACGCTGAACAGTTTTTCTGTCCGGCGTTTTTTATATGTTATCACTCGGATTTTCTCCCGAAACATCACAGGAATGCTATGCTTTTTTAATTGCAGCTCCTGCATTTTTAAAAATAATTTTTCAAAGACTATTGACCACTACCCCACGTAATAGTGTATACTTATGTATGAAAGGGTGATACATATGAAATTATCGGTAGGTGAAATCGCAAGGATTGCAGGAGTAAGCGTGCGCACTATTCAATATTATGACAGGATTGGTTTGCTGAAGCCTGTTGAAATAAATCAGCAGAATGGTTACAGATACTACGATGAAAGCTCTGTTAATCAACTCAAAGGTATTCTTTATTATAAAGGACTCGATTTTCCTCTGAAAGAGATACCTGCTTTGATTTCAAGCAATGGTCTCAACTCATCGTCAAGACTTCTGGAACAGCGGAAAAGTCTTATTGAAAAGAAAAAGCATATTGAACAACAGCTAAATTCGCTGGACGATGAATTGTCCGAAAGCAAAAAGATTGAACCGTGGTTTGACAAGATACTTGCAGATTACAATTACAGCGGCTTTTCTTATAAACACGATGAAAATGAAACTTTTGCTGTATGGGGCAAGGCTGATTATGAGAAAAACATTCCATTCGGTATGAATTGCAGGTTTGTGATAGGATTTGCGTATTTTCATTTTCTTGCGTTTTGTATTCTGTTGCTTGAAGATAAAGGTATGTTGAATGCTGATGATTACTTGTACAAGCTTTCTCCTGATGATGATATAAATTCGTTGGTACATCAATGGGAAAAGAATTTCGGCAAAGGTACCGGCGAAATTCTCGACGAGTATATTTTCACTCCGCTTGGTATGGACAACACAAGCTGGTGCGGCGTGACCGATGTTATCGGTTACTATGAAGGCAAGCCTATTGAAATAAATTACACGGACGGAATTGTTACTACAGCGGAGGATTTGATTAAGTGGTGCGATGTGCTTGCTGAAAGGAAAATGCTGTCTGAAAATGGGTACAAGAAATTCTTTTCACAGGGCGAATATTTCTGCGGCTTATATCACAATGGCAACAACTACAGCATTGAAGCAACGGTAAACGAAATTACTTTTGAATTTAATGTTGATACTGAAAACAGACAATATTATTTTTCGGTAAGAAATAAGATGCCTGTTCCTGATAACAAGGACAGGGTTATGTACTTCCCTGTTGTCAGCTGTGATGATGGATATGTCAAGCTTGAAGTATGGACGATGCAAAGCGGCACAGAGGTCAAGGTTAATTCTGTTAAGGTGTTTGACGAAAATGCAGAAGAATTGTACTGTGATGAGGGTTTTCTGATTGATGTGCGGAATGATGGTGAAGAATGCCACGCTGAACAAATTGCTGACAGCGGATATTACTACGAACTGGATTTGGCGAAAATTCTCGGTGACAGCTTTGACCGCACGAAAAAGTATGTTATTGAGGCACGGGCTGAATGTCCCCCTCAGGAATATACCTGTGCACAGCTTGGGACGGTTTATAAGCGTGATAAAGAATGGCACTCTATGTATTACAATGTTTTTTATCATCACATATCTGCGTATGATTTGTTTATGGAGCAATTGATACGAGACTATGAGACAAAGAAATGATACTATAAAACAAGGCACATCACTACGATGTGCCTTGTTTCATTTCAACTAATAATTCAATTCCCTTTTCAGATAATAATAATACCACGCCAATTCATTTGCTAAACCTTCGATATTAAAATGCATAATGTTTTTTATGTCAATCAACATTTCACTTTCAGATTGCAATATACTTTTTCCGCAATAATGATAATCTTGCACATTTAATTCCGATATATCAGTAATGCAAAATCTATATTCAAATCCATAAATAGCACTCTCAAACATAACAATGGCTTCAAGTTCTGTCAACTGAGAAATATCGGGCATACCACTGTCATTTGAAATGTATGCCCGTACTACAGGACGATGATAAACAGAAGCTTTTTCTTTTTCTTCAACAATATCTACAACCTGCAGCATAAGCCATCTGTCTTTCAGAAATTTAACGCTGTCATATTGTAACCTGTCTGCTGCTAATTGAATTCTATAAATATCACCCTTTTCCCATAAAGACGGATAAATCTTTGGGGATTTTTTTATCTTAACTTTAGACGGCATAGGTGAATCCAATTTATATTTAATCCTTTTTATATTTTCAAAAAAGTCAAATTTGAAATCACAATTCTCATATACGTCAGCAGTAACCAGCTTGTCAATTTCTTTAATTGCTCTTTTTTTTACGTTTTTTAAAAGCAGTCCCATATCCCATTGAACATCTGCCAATGCAATCCATACAATAGGACAATCATCATTGTCCTGCAAGGATTCTTGAAAATCAGATATGACATTAGCAGTAGCCTCACTGCAGCTTATACCGCTATATATCATATCACTGAATGAAGTTTTTACATCATAAGCAACATCATTGTCATATAAATCACAGCCAATTACGCCCATAGCCGATTACACTCCATTAAACATATAAAATTTTTGCATCAATCTATATATCTTTCAAGTATTTCAACCGCTGTCTTAACTAATTCACCGCAGGGACGCTTTTTATAATACTCGTCGGTACGCTTTTCGGGGACGTGCGTACCCTCTGGTTTTGAAAGTCCTAAAAGTTCACGGCAGATAATGCTTCCGTTTTCCTTTCTGAACTCCTCAGCAAGTTTTTGGATTACTGCATAATTCTGCTTTTTCTCCTCGAAGGCTTTCGGGTCGGAATATCCGAAAATCATATTTGCCGCCATAAACATTCCCGATACCGCACCGCATACCTCTCTCATTCTTCCCATTCCTCCGCCGAAGCCTGAGGCAATCATTGCTGAGGTTTCCTCGCTTAGACCTGTGATATCGGTAAAGGCAATCAGTGTTGCCTGTGCGCAGTTGTAGCCGCTTTCAAAAAGCGCTTTTGCTTTATCTCCTCTTTCGCTCATTTATATCAGCTCCTTATGTATTAAGTATACAGCAAAACCCTTTTTAAATCAAGCTTTTTGGCATTTTTGCCGTTGACAATTATGAACACTGAGCGTATAATAGTTTTGTGTAAAGAGAGGAATTTATTATGGCTAAAAATTATAACATAGATATGACAAGCGGTCCTATTCTGCCGAAGCTTCTGAAGCTTACCTTGCCGCTTATGCTTTCAAGCGTTTTACAGCTGTTGTTCAATGCGGCGGATATCATTGTTGTAGGCAACTTTGCAAGCGAAAACTCACTTGCGGCGGTTGGCTCGACTTCATCGCTGGTTAACCTTATGACAAATCTTTTTCTTGGACTTTCAACGGGTGCGAATGTGCTGACGTCCCGTTATATGGGTTCGGGAAACAATGAAAAGGTCAGCAGGACTGTTCACACATCAATTTTTCTTGCGATATTCAGCGGCTTGCTTCTGACGGTTATCGGAATTATTTTCGCTGACAAGCTGCTGTTGCTGATGAAAAATCCGCCCGAAGTTCTTGAGCTTTCAACGCTTTATCTGCGAATTTATTTCGTGGGTATGATTGCGATGATGATTTACAATTTCGGCAGCTCAATTCTCCGCTCAAAGGGTGACACGAAACGTCCGCTTTATTTTCTTGCGTTTGCGGGCGTGGTAAATGTCGTGCTGAATATGATTTTTGTAATCTTTTTCAAGATGGACGTTGCAGGTGTTGCACTTGCTACGGTTATTTCACAGTGCATTTCCGCTTTTCTCATTCTCCGCTGTCTGATAAACGAAACGGACGCTTTTCAGTTTCAGTTCAAGCAACTCAGACTTGACAGAAACATTGCTTCAAAGCTGTTGAAAATCGGTATTCCTGCAGGATTTCAGGGCGTTGTATTCTCGCTTTCAAACGTTGTAATTCAGTCATCAATCAACAGCTTCGGACCGATTACAATGGCGGGAAGTGCGGCGGCGGCAAGCATTGAAGGCTTTGTATGGGTTTCAATGAACGCATTTTCTCAGGGTGCGCTGACCTTCACAAGTCAGAATGTGGGTGCGAAAAAATACAGCCGTATAAACAGAATTGCGTTTATCGCCTGCACCTGCGGCGCTGCTGCGGGACTTATTCTCGGCAATCTTGCTTACATATTCGGTGAACCGCTGATTGGGATTTATGACAACCGTCCTGAGGTTATTGCGTCAGGTATGACAAGAATGAGTCTTGTATGCTGTTTCTATTTTACCTGCGGACTTATGGACTGCATTGTCGGGTCAATCCGTGGTATGGGTTACGCTGTCACACCAACAATTGTTTCACTGCTTGGTGCGTGCGGTATACGTTTGCTGTGGATTTTCACCGGCTTCCAGCTTCCCCAGTTCCACACGGAATTTATGCTGTTTATGTCCTACCCTGTTTCGTGGGTAATCACGTTCCTTGCGCATTTTGTTTGCTTCATCTTTATGAGAAAGAAATTTCCGAAAGAGGATGCTGTTAACGTATGATAAAAATTCCTCCGAAAAACTCGGAGGAATTTTTTTATCTCATTTCATTCATCCAGACTCTCATCTGATTTTCACCGCGGTTGCCCCAGGTATAATACGGTACTGCAACTGCTGTATATTCCTTTTCAATTGGTGCATCGCTGCTGTAAAGTGTGTTGCTGTCCTCACGGCGCACTGCTTCTGCTGTCAGCTGAACAGTACCGCTGAGAAGGTTATTATCAAAGCTACCGATATTGACCTTGCCGCCTCTTTTCAGTGAAACGGAAAGTACATCGTTCTCGTTGTCTGCACCCTCAAAGCAGTAAACCAATGGTCCTCGGCAAAGTGCTGTTTTGCCGCTTAATTCGGGAACCTTTGTTGAAGCGTAAACAAATCGTGGCGTACCGTCAAGGATAAGCTTTACGCTGTCGCCGTCCTCTACGGAAATGTACACATAACCTTTTTCTGCTGACATTGATTTTGTTTCACCGTTCAGTTCAACTGTGTAATTCTTGCTCCAGGCAGGAATTCTTACTGCAATCGTTCCGCCCTTTTCAATTTTGTAGGTAACTGTAAAATCGTATGGGTACGCAGTTTTACAGGCAAGCTTCATACCGTTTCTGAATTCAACGGTACCGCCTGCAAAAAGATGACAAAAGGCTGTGGTGTCGTTTTCGCCGTAAGCGTACTGACCGAAAGAGGAAATAAGGCGTGCCGCATTAGGAGGACAGCAAGCGCAGGTATACCATTTCGGACGCTCGGTAAGGTCGTGCCTGTGTGTCGGGGAAACACCCGAAATTCCCGGGATGATTTCAAGCGGATTAACATAGAAAAAGCGTTTTCCGTCAAGCTGCATACCTGCAAGGACGGTGTTGTAGAAAGCTGTTTCCATTATGTCTGCATACTCGCTGTTCACTTCGTTTTCAAGCATTCTTGATGCGAAAAACATAAGTCCGATTGAGGCACAGGTTTCTGCATAGGCTGTATCGCTCGGCAAATCGTAGTCCACGCTGAAGGCTTCACCAATGACAGTTGAGCCTATTCCGCCTGTTATATACATTCTTTTCTGTGTGATACTGTTCCAGAGAGTTTTGCAGGCATCAAAAAGGCTTTTATCATTTGTTTCGGATGCAAGGTCTGCCATTCCTGTATAGAGGTATACCGCACGGACGGAATGACCTGTTGCATCTGTCTGCTCACGGACGGGCTTGCCGCTTTGCTGATAATCGTAATCGGAACGATTATTGCCCCACACTGTCCAGTCGTATTTTTCCTTTTCTTTTTCATAAAAATGCTTGTCAACACCTCTGACATTTATAAAATGCTCAGCAAGCTCAAGGCAATGCTTATTGCCTGTACAGCGGTACATTTTCATCAACGCAAGCTCAACCTCAGGGTGTCCAGGATAGCCCTCGTGCCCCTCAGCAATGAAATGGTTATAGATGTGCTCGGCATTTCTCAGCATAACATCAAGGAGCACTCTTTTTCCTGTAACCTCATAGTAGGCGCAGGCTGCTTCCATCATATGCCCTGAGCAGTAAAGCTCGTGACCCTCAGAAAGATTAGTCCAGCGCTTATCTTTATCCTTGATTGTAAAATATGTATTGAGGTATCCGTCGGTATCCTGTGCGGCTTCAATTTTTTCAATCAGCTCATCGACTGTTTTTTCAAGCTCTGCGTCAGGAAAATCTGCGAGAGAGTACGCTGCTGCTTCAATCCATTTTGCGGCGTCACTATCCTGAAAAACCATACCATAAAAGCCGTCTCCCACATCTTCACCTTTTACGGCTTTGCCTGCATTGACAAAATTCTGTACAACGTGGCTTTTCTCCGTATCGGGGGCTTCGTCACACAAAACAGTATACTGATATGGGATAACCGTGTCCTTGATAAGCTTCTGATACTTTCCGATAAAGTCTTCGGATTTATATGCCGCAGGGGAAATTCTGCTCTGAATTTTCATATTCATACCGCCTTTCAGTTGCTATTGACAAATCGTTATATATGTATTATAATCTTTTTCAAAGCAGTTATAAATAGATTATTTACGCATTTATATGGAGGATTATCTTGAACAACATTGTTTTCAACAATATCTCTATGCCAATACTCAACGGATGTGACCTTTGCGCTGCTTCGGAAAGCTTTTTCCACGCTGACAGGACATTGGATTTTAATGTGCTTATCTATGTAATTGAGGGCACGATTTACGTCACTGAGGACGGTGCTGATTATGCTGTTAATTCGGGAGAAATGCTTTTTCTGAAAAATGGATTGCGCCACTTCGGCAAACACGAGATTTCAAAAGGGACAAGATGGTATTTCGTGCACTTCTATTTTGATGAGCAATCGGGTATTGAAGAATTTCTGCCTAATACCAATCCAATACAGCAATATGAGCCTGTAAAATTCAGCAAAGCGCTTCCGAAATTTCTTACGGGGATGAAAGGAAGTGCTGTTGAAAAAAAGCTTTCTGAACTTATAAAATATTTTCATTCTGATGATAAAATGAAAAAATGGAATATTAATCTGATGCTTCACTCATTGCTGAGTGAAATTGCAATGTACAGCGAAACTTCTGAGCACTCTGTCACCATTTCCGAAAAAATATCCTTGCACCTCAATGAGCACTACGCTGAGCCGTTTTCTGCCAAAGCACTTGAAAAAAATTTCTTTCTCAGCTACAAATATATGGCTTCGGTATTCAAAAAAGAAACGGGATTGACTATGCAGCAATATCACACTTCACTGCGGATGAACGAGGCTTGCAGATTGTTGAAATCCACACTTATGCCTGTCGGCGAAATAAGCGAGACTGTGGGATATCAGGATATGCTCTATTTCAGCAGATGTTTTCACAGGTTTTCAGGGGTGAGTCCAACAGAATACCGCAGAAGTGTTCCTAAATATTAAAAGCACCTTTGGCTTTCAAAGGTGCTTACAGACTTAAAACGTATTCAAGAATAAACTCAGCAAAGTTTTCATCTCCGCAGATTTTCACATCTGCGGATTTTATTTTGTCCGCAGTTTCCCTATCGGGTACAAGTGCAGTATCTGCAAAATCAAGCATAGGATAGTCGATTGAACTGTCCCCTGCGGCAATTACCTTTTCATAGCCGAATGTTTCACAGTAGCGTTTCAGCGAAATTCCCTTATTTGCAATTGGCGTAAACCAATACATTTTACGTCCTGAAACTTCAAGATTGAGGGTTGTTTCTTTTACAAGCTTTTCAGCAAGTTCTTCAATTCCGTCACGGTTTTCACGTGCGGCAAAAAGGAACATTCCGTCAACGATTTTTACGGTACGGAACAAGCCGCTTTCCTCATATTTCCTGCAAAGCTGTTCCATTTCGGGAAGATATTTTTCTGTTTCCGCATCAGCTGTTTCCTGCCACTTTTCATCGGGTACACCGTTTTTCAGCAGGATTGTTCCGTTGCAGACAAGTGCGGTATTCACTTTGCTCGGAAGCTGTATACGGGAAAACTGTGCTATTGAACGGGTTGTCACGGGAAGAAAATCCACCTTATCGCTTTCAAGCAATTTGTCAAGCAGTTCAATCGCTTTCAGTGACATAAAGCTGATTTCCCGTCCGTCATAGATTTCGACGTTGGTGTCGTTTTCCTTATAAAGCCGTGACGAATGGATAAGGGTGTTGTCCATATCGCAGGCAAATAAAATCTTTTTCATATCAGGTATCGGCGAGTTTACGGATTATTCCGCAGGCTTTATAGCTTTTCAGCGGGTACTCCGCAACCTCTACGCCTTTCTCCTTTGCTAACTGGTAGATGTGTCCGAGATGTTCGTTGTCGTTAAGGCTGTGCACAAGAATTTTCCACGGGACTCTGCGAAGCAGGACTCTTGTTGTCTCGCCAATTCCCGGCTTAACGAGATTGATGTCGGCTACTGAAAACTCCTCGGCAATTTTCTTTACTTCTTCCACTCCGCTTGTGGTTGACTCGTGCTCAAAAGCATTGTCACTATCGAAGTCAAAGTGCTCCTCAACAGAATTGATAAAGCTATAGGTCAAATCCTTGTCCTTGAAGTTTTCGTAGTACATTGCGCCGTGAAAATCGCTTTCCCCGATTATATCGGCACGGAGAAATGTACGGCTGATAAGTCCCGACACGGTTGAATTAAGGCAGGAGCTTGCGATGAGAAAATCCTCGGTTGTGCCGTACTTGCCGGAAACGAGTGCAGGGTCGGACAGGACTGCAAGCTTAGGGTCGATTTCGGGGTAATCAAGCATTGCTTTATCAAGGGTGGTCTGAATTGCGCCCTTGCCTACCCAGCCGTCAACAAACTGAATTTGCTGTGGTTTGTGACGTGCAAGAATATATTTCATTGCATTATGGTCGATGCCCTTACCACGGATTATCGAGATAGTGTAATGCGGAATATTCACGCTGTACTTGCGGTCAAGGTAATGCTTTATCAGCACGCCGATTGACGTACCTGCTCTTGCGAGGGAAACAAGGACAGCTTCGCTCCCCTTTTCTGCGTAAATCTTTTCTGCAACGGATGCAACGGCTTTTGCGGTTACTGCGGAATAAACCTTGACTGCTTCACGGTAGGCGTCCATATATTTTTCAGTCGGCTCATACTCAATGGGAAGCATTTCACAATAATGAGTGCCGCTCTGTATAAGCTTTTCACGCTCCTCGGTGCTTTGAGGTGTAACCATTCCCGTGATATCCTTCAGAAGAATTGTCACATCCTCAGGCTTATATGAACTTCTCATTTCAATCACCATTTTCCTTTATGCCGTACACTCTGCCGAGTGTCTGTATGCGCTCTGCCCATCTTGTGTGGCACTTGACCTCATTCATACGGTTACCGCCGCTGCTTTTTTCCACAGCTGCAACCTCAGGCTGCCAGTCAAGGATTTTCAAAGCGTCCTCATAGTCTGCACGGCTTACTTTAAGGCTGTCAAAGATAATCGGCAGCTGTGTAGGGTGAATTGCTGTCTTGCCGATAAAGCCGTTAAGCTTGTCAAGTTCAAGTTCACGCTTCAGACCTGTGCACCACTCGTCATCGGTGTTACTGCCGAAATATTCCCACACGGGACCTGAAACGACGTACTCCGCCGCAAAGACATTGATTACGTCGATAAGTATATCACGGATTACGCCGATATCGTAAATTGTCTGACTTGCAGTACGGCGCAGACCGTAGATGTTGCTGAAATCATTTCCGCCCACACGGATATTGAGGACGTACTGTTTATAACTGTCAAGCAATGATTTTATTCCGCAAAGGTTATCGGTACGGACATTCTTATCGGAAATTGCTCTACTTTCAAGGATAGGCATTGCGTAAAGCTTCTGTTTGCGGTTTTCATTGAAGCGGCTTATTGATTTCAGATATTTGCTGCCGTTGAAGATATCGAATTTCGGGAAGATGTAACCTGTAAGCACCTTTTCGTATCCGCCGAGCAGGCTGTGCATACGTTCAAGCTGTTCGGGACTGCGGACTCTTACAAACAGGTACGGCAAATCCGTATCTGATGATGAAAGCCTGCGAAGTGTTTCGCACAGAGTCATTTCCGCCTGTTCCATTGCAGTATCGAGAATTGCGTCCTCAAGGCAGAAAGAAACCGCAGTCAGGCAAGGATACTCCTTATTTATAATTTTATCTGCCATTGCTGAATTTGTGGCAGGTGTGTAAAGCAGTCCTCCCAGACTATACGGGAGGATATCAGAATTATATTTGTTCATTTGAATTCCTCTTAATTTGTCCATCTGATAATATAAACCCGGCTGTTTCCGCCTGCCGAAAGAGCATTGAGCAAGGTATTGAGTGCATTGTCCGTCATATTTTCTGCATCTGTCACAAGCAGTACAGCGTCGTACTTTTCAATGTTATAGATAAAGGTTGTTCGTTCCTCGTCGTAAAGACTTTTCAGGGTGTAACGCGTGTGAAGCGGATAGCCCTCGTCATTGCTTACTGCGATAGGACTTCTTGTTGTTGCGTGATTTTTTACGTTGTAACCATCATCTGCAAGTCGTGCACCTACATACATTGCGGGGTACATTGTTTCCTCTGTACCGAGTACAAGCAGGTTACTGCAACAATTGTCAAGCTTATCCTTAATCTGCTGATAAAGGTTTTCACAAGCCTGCTTATATGTATTTCCGTCGGTGAGACGTCTTGCGTTGACGTGTCCCGCAAGTGTAATTGTTTCTGCATTGATGTCCGATTTATTGGTATCGGCATTTACATAAGTGCCGTTGATTTCGTATTTATCGGCAACCTCATCATACTCGCTGTTGCGTGTTTTTACAAGATAATGGACGGTTATTCCTCTTTCGGTGTAAACTCTTGCGGAGTCCTCGTCCATACCGTTGATGAGTGCTGCTACTGAGAATTTTATTTTTGCTGTGTACAGCTTTTCGATAATGTTGATGATATTGAGGATAGTATTTCCTGTTGTAACCTCGTCCTCAACGAAAACAATTCTGTCGATATCGTTTATTACTGCGTCGACGTCATTTTTTACAAGCTTTTGTTCGGTTGCGTGGCTGTGCTGTTCGGAAAAGAAAAGATATTCTGCCCCTGTGATATTTTCACGGGTTGTCTGTATGTAGCGTGCGCCTGTTTCTGCGGCAACGGCTGAACCTATTGCAGTTGCGGTTTCGGCAAAGCCTACAAGCAGGATTTTTTCTTCTGCATAAGCCTGCTTGACCTGCTGTGCAAGTTCATTGAACATTGCCAGTGATTTTCTCGGGTCAACGGGAAAATGCTTGCCCTGAAGCTTGTTTACGACAAGATACTTACGTTTTGTATTATTTTCACGCTTTGCTACTGTTACCAAATCTTTTTCCGTATACATATTTTACTTTTTTCTCCAATTCTGAAATATAGGCAAACCACCGCACACAATGTACGGCGGTTTGTTCTGTTATATGATTATGCTTTCTTTGCTTCTGTTTTTTCGCCTGTTACAGCGTTTGTGATTGCTTTTCTGACAAGGTCAACAGGTATCATTGTTACAGCGAGAAGGATTGCTGCAACCCAGCCTGTTACTCCGAAAGGTACACAGCTGAACATCTTGCCGATGAATTCAAATGCACCGAGAGGAATAAGTGCCGCATTAACGATAACTGCCTGAATTGCAACGATTGCAAGGAACACGCGGAGGAAATCCTTGTTTTCATTAAGACCCTTGAAGATGCCGAAGCCGTCATCACGGACATTGAAGCCGTTGAAAAGTGCTGCCCAGATAAAGAGCACGAAATAACCTGTGAGGTGCTGTTCGTCTGTTTCGAAAAGTCCTCTGAAGAAAGGCACTTTAAGGTAAACAAAGCTGAGCACAACAAGCCACAGACCCATAATAACAATTCGGGTCATCATCTTCTTGCTGACGATGCTTTCGTCACGGCGGCGAGGCTTTTCGTCCATATACTTCTTGAGTGCAGGCTCGTTACCGAGCATCATTGCTCCGAGACCGTCCATTACGAGGTTAACAAAGAGAAGGTGTGTAACCTTGAGAGGTTCTTCCACACCGAAGAATGGTGCAAAAGCACTTACGATTACGGCTGTAACATTGATTACAAGCTGGAAAATACAGAATTTAAGAATGTTATGGTAAATTGTTCTGCCGTACCAGATAGCGTCCTTGATGGACTTGAAGTTATCATCGAGGACAACGATTTTACCTGCTTCCTTAGCGGCTTCCGTACCGCTGCCCATTGCGAAGCCGACGTCTGCACGCTTGAGTGCGGGAGAGTCGTTTACGCCGTCGCCTGTCATACCTACAACGAGGTTCATTTCCTGACAAAGACGTACCATTCTTGACTTATCTGTAGGAAGTGCACGAGCAATAACACGGAGGTTAGGAATAATCTTCTTAACCTCGTCATCGGACATTTCGTTAAGCTGTGCGGAAGAAATTGCAACATCGGAATTTGTTCTGAGGAGACCTGTATCCTTAGCGATTGCAACAGCTGTTTCAAGGCGGTCACCTGTAATCATTACAACCTGAATTCCTGCCTTCTGTACTTCCTCAATAGCTTCCTTTGCTTCCTGACGTACGTCGTCACGGATACCAACAAGACCGATGATTACAACGTCGTCGTTGATTGTGCTTTCGGTCATTGCGCTTTCGGAGTAACCGAATGCAAGTACACGCATTGCCTTTGCAGCAAGCTCGTCAATCTTTCGGTTAAGCACTGCACTGTCAATGTCGTGGATTTTTCCGTCGCCGTCCATATACTTCTTAGCCTTTGCAAGAAGTCTTTCGGGAGCACCCTTGTAGAATGTCTTGCCGACACCGTCAATACGGCTCTGGCTGAACTTGTTTGTGGAGTTGAAGTTCTGGCTTTCGGTAATCTTGTATTCGTCTCTTGTCTGGAGGAGGTTGAATGTATCCTCACCGATGAACTTCATAAGAGCCTGGTCGGTAGCGTTACCGCCTATAACTCTGTGTTCGGAGTCAAACATAGACTGGGTATTCTTACCGATTGCAACATCAATAAGTCCCTTTACGTCACCGTGCTTGCTGAGTTCGGGAATATCAATGGAATTGCCGTCTGCTGTGAAGAAGTCAACAACTTCAAGCATACCCTTTGTGATTGTACCTGTCTTATCGCTGAAAAGGATATTGAGTGAACCTGCTGTTTCGATACCCTCTGCCTTACGGACGAGAACGTTATGGTCAAGCATCTTGCTTGTGTTCTGCATAAGAACGAGAGAAATCATAAGAGGAAGTCCCTCAGGTACGGCACAGACGATAATTACAACTGCAAGAGTTACAGCTTCTACAATCTTTTCGATGATTACATTGACAGGCTGTGCGAAGAATTCGCCTACGCCGCCTGCGTTGCTGATAAAGAAGATAATGTACAGAACAGCAATTACGATAGCGCCGATATATCCGAATGTGGAAATCTGCTTTGCAAGCTTTGCAAGCTTTACCTTGAGAGGTGAGTCAGGCTCGTCCTCCTGCATTTCCTCAGCCATTTTACCCATCATTGTTTTCAGACCGACTTTTCTTACATCAAGTACACCCTCGCCGTCAAATACAACCGCACCTCTGAAAAGGGAGTGCTTGTCAACAAATGTATCACCTGTGATATCGTCGGGAAGCTCAAAGCTCGGGTCAGCTTCGGTTTTCTTACATTCCTCAGCTTCACCGTTAAGTGCGGAGTTGTCAACGTTGAGGTGTCCTGAAACGAGGATACCGTCGGCAGGAATTTTATCGCCTGACTGGAGGATAATCTTATCCCCCACAACAACATCGTCAACCTCAATGATTGTTACAAGACCGTTTCTGATTGCCTTACAGGTATCCTTCTTGGTGCTGTCCTTGAGTTCACGATACTTTGTATCGCTTGCTACACCTGTTTTTGCGGAAACGAATGCAACGATAAGGATAGCAACGATTGTTCCCACAGGCTCGTAGATTTCTGCATAGCCCAGGCAGAACATCACAATCATAATTGCCGCAATTACCAGGAGAATTTTAATCATCGGGTCACCGAAAGTTTCCTTGAATTCCTGCCAGAACGTGGTGGGCTCGGAATCAGGAATTTCATTTGAGCCGTATTTTTCACGGGAAGCTTCGACTTCGGAGTTGTTAAGACCTTTGTAGTTCATAGTTTTAAATACATCCTTTCAAGTTTTGCAGCGTACACCCCGAATTACTGCTTTTAATTAATTTGCACATAATAAGGAGAAACCGCAAGCAGTTCCCCCTTATGCTCAATGATTACATATAATTTTTAATCATTTCGCCGAGACCCGGGTCGTTTGTACCCTGACCTACAGCGCTGAACTTCCATTCCCCGTTATGTCTGTATACTTCGCCGAAAATCATTGCTGTCTTGCCTGAGTAATCCTCTGTAAGGTTGTACTTGTACATTTCTGTACCCTTGTTTGCGTCAACAAGTCTGATGAAAGCGTTCTTGATAAGACCGAAATGCTGCTTTCTTGCAACAGACTCATAGATATTTACTACGATAACAATTCTGTCGTAGCACTCAGGGAGACTGTTGAGCTCTACCATAATCTGCTCGTCGTCGCCGTCACCTGCACCTGTGAGGTTATCACCCATATGCATTATAGCACCTGAGCTGTGACGGAGGTTGCCGAAATATACAAGGTCCTTCTTAGCCATAAGCTTGCCGTTCTGGAGAAGAATTGCGGAAGCGTCACAGTCGATTGGCTGCGGCTTAGGTGCAAAAAGACCTCTGCTCTGCTTTACTTCATCCCAGCCAAGACCGATAAGGAGCTTGGAAAGACCTGCCTGCTCCTTTGAAAGGCTTACCTTCTGACCCTTCTGAAGACTGATAGACATATTTAATCATCCTTTCTGTTTTTCGCAGAATTATTCTGCATCAATTCCGTAATTTGCGCAAAGTGCTGCAAGACCGCCCTGATAGCCGCCGCCGATTGCATTGAACTTCCACTCGCCGTTGTACTTATAGAGTTCACCGAATACAACAGCTGTCTCGATGGAGAAATCCTCACCAAGGTCGTAACGGAGAATTTCTTCGCCGTTGTTTTCGTTGTAGATACGGATAAATGCGTTGTTGACCTGACCGAAATTCTGACGGCGTTCCTCTGCTTCGTAAATTGTTACTGAGAAAGCAATTCTGGAGATATTATCAGGAATTGCAGCAAGGTTAATTCTTATCTGCTCGTCGTCGCCGTCGCCTGCACCTGTCTTGTTATCGCCGAGGTGCTGAACGGAACCTGATGTGTGGTTGAGGTTGCCAAAGAAGATAAATTCCTTTTCTGTAGGACATCTTCCGCTGTCATCAAGCATAAATGCTGCTGTGTCAAGGTCGAATGCACCGCCGTTGTCAAACTGGTTGATATCCCAGCCAAGACCTACAACTACGTTTGCAAGACCCGGATTTTCCTTTGTCAGACTTACCTTCTGACCTTTGTTGAGAGATACTGGCATAATATATTCCTCCTTAAATTTAAGCTACATCAATACCGTAATGTGCGCAGAGTGCTGCAAGACCGCCCTGGAAACCGCTGCCGATTGCGTTGAACTTCCACTCGCCGTTATGACGGTAGATTTCGCCTACAACGATAGCTGTTTCGATAGAGAAATCTTCACCAAGGTCGTATCTTACAAGCTCTGTATTTGTTGCTTCATCAACAATACGGATAAATGCGTTGTTGACCTGACCGAAGTTCTGACGTCTTGTATCACAATCGTAAATTGTTACGGTAAAAGCAATCTTTGAAACATTTGCAGGAATTTTGCTCAGGTCAATGAGAATTTGTTCGTCATCGCCGTCACCCTCACCTGTGAGGTTATCTCCGAGGTGCTTTACGGACTCTGAACCGTGGACAAGGTTGCCATAGAAAACAAATTCCTTTTCTGTAGGGCACTTGCCGTTTTCGCCGAGCATAAATGCTTCTGCGTCAAGGTCGAAAGCCACGCCTGAGTCGTATACATTTACGTCCCAACCAAGACCTACCATTACATTTTTAAGGCTTGGATTTCCCTTTGTGAGGTCAACCTTCTGACCTTTTGCTAAACTGATTGACATAACTTTTTCCTCCTGTACTCAATTGAATTTAATTCCGTCAAACCTCGTCATTGCCCTGACAAGTGCTGTCTGATAGTCAATGCGCTGTTTAGCGGCGTTATTCTGTAACTGTTTGAACTCGTCGATACTGCCGACGATTGCGCTGTGAAGCTCTGCAAGCTTCGTTTTCTTCCCCTGTGGAGCAGCCTTGAGCTTCTGTTCAAGCTGTTCACGGTGGACGTTATCCTTTGCGTTGGCGAGAATTTCCTCCTCCATACGCTTGTTAAGTGCTGCCATTGCTTTATCTTCAAGCGTCTGACGCTTCAATGAAACCGCCTGTGATAGTGACTGATTAAAAATCGGAAGCGTTACCAGAAAAGCTGTATTGATTTTATTCATCAGGTTGGAGTTGCTCAATTCCATAGCCTTTATCATTGGCACGGACTGGATTGCTATACTTTCTGCAATCCGCAAATCATTGGTACGGTTTTGCAGCAGCATAAGCGCATTTTCAAGGTTTTCCATTTCGGGAAACATCGACTTATCGCCTGTTTTAGCGAACTCGTCCTTTAATTCATTAAGGTAATCCTCAATTTCTCGGCAGCCCTGCTCCCCTGCGGCGATATATTTCACAAGCTCACGGTAATAAGCCGTATTCGCTTCAAACATACGGTTAAGGCTGCGGTTTGAGTTGCCGATTTCCGCTTCATACTGTTTAAGGCGGATAAAGATTTTATCCGTTTCCTCGCCTATGATACGGTACTTCTCGTAAATTTTGTCAGCCTGTTTTTCGTTGCTGCCAAGAAGCTTGCCGATGAAGCCTTTTGCTTCTGCCTGAATTTCATCAATGTTGATTTTTGACATCAGCTTTGCAAGCTCGGTCATTACCTCGTTTGACTCGGAAATCTGAGCCATACTGACATTTTTCAGTACGGCGTCCGATGCCTGTGCAACCTGCTCCGCTGCCTGCCTGCCGAAAGAGGTTATCGTGTTCAGGTCAGCGACGTCAAGGGTGCTTACCACAGCGTCAAGCTCGTCCGTACCAACAAGGCTTTCGGTTATAAGCTGTCTTTCGGCAGCTATATCATAGGGACGGAATTCTTCAAGTTCGAATTCACTTGCCATCAGATACCCCTCCCGAAAATAAGGTCTTTGAGGATTGAGCGTTTAATGGTACTGAAATCGGGAATTCCAAGGTCGTACATATAATCGCCGACCTGATGCTCACAGAATGGCGTGAATGTGTAGTTATTCTCAACGCTTCGGTAGCCTGTCGGCACAAAGAATACCACATCAAAGCCTATGAGGTTGAGAAGCGCCATTGAAATTGAGTCCTCAACGGGGATTGGCGTTTCGGTTGTATTGATATATATGATTTTCGGATTTTTTCTTGTAAAGTCGAAGTCCTGCATTTTACGGAGCAGACGCTGGTCGAAGTTCAGTGCTTCGGCAACAATTGTATACTCCATACCGTTGCGGAATGTTCCTGCGATAAGTCCGCTGTCGAGGAGCATCTGAATTTTATCCAGAATATGCTCCTGCATTTCCTCACGGAGATGTCCGTATTTATAACAGGAGTGGGACTTGATTGCATCACACTGAAGCTGTCCGTTTTTAAGGAAGGACGGAGCATACTTCTTAATCGGATTTTCTGCATTCTTATCTATAAAGGAAGGATTTTTCACGATAATGGTGTTGTCAGTCATAAGTGCTTTTATTGAGCCCCAATAGCTGCTCAGGTCTTTGTTATGGACACCTGACACCTTGGCAAAGATAACGGGGATATCCGCTTCTGCCTTGTCTGTATCGAAGTTGGGACGGAATTTCAGTTCCTGGTCCCAGAGTATAGCAATTTCGTCATAGGTTGTTTCAAGAACTCTTGCGGCAGCTTTTCGGTACTGGTTTCTGCGGAACATTCCCGAGCCGCTTTGATACATCATCGTGTCAAGCTGACGTGCGGCATTTGCTGCTGCGGTACTTGTATGCATATTCGCCTTTGAGCAAGGGTACTCCGCAAGTTCTACGGACTCATCATAGTTTATTTCGCAGATTGTGCCGTCTTCAAGCTTACATTTGCTTTCGAGATTTGGAACAAGAATAAGCACATCAACAGGCAGCTTCACAAGCATTTTCACAAATGCAGCTTCATTGCCGTTTTTACAGCCGCCAAGGTAGATGAAACAGCTTATTGCATCTGCGGCACGTCCCTTGAAAAGCTGTGACTGATATCGCTTAATCCAGCAAAGCAGATAAACCGCCTTGCTTGTTTCCTTGTTGATATTCTGACTTTTTGCGTACTCAGCACGCATTGTTTCGCAGAATGCGTTTACCATAGCTTTCTGCAGCGCAATATCGGAAGGAAAGCTGATATTTGCGGAGAGTGCGGAAATCATTCGCTCTGCGGAGTCATAATTTCCTCGGCGGATTGCTGCAATCTCGTCATTTGTAGGAATAGCAATTGTATTGTTGATAATAAGCAGGTTACGCTTATTGTTCTTCACATCCTCCTGAAGCTTATACAGGTCGTTGATGTAGGCATTTTTTTCTTCTGCACCGTTGATACGATAGAAGCAGTTATAAATTGCACCGCTTTCCGTGCCGCGCTTTGAAGCAGGTGTCTTTATATCGTCAAACGGCTGTTTTTTTATCCAGCTGTTTGTACAGCGTTTCACTGTCTGCTGTGATGAAGCAGGTACAGCTGTCGGAGCTGGGGAATTGCGCAGTGTAACGTTAAGTGCTGAATTGAAATTCTGGGTAAAGCTTGTCGGTCTGCTCGCCTGAGGTGCAGACTGATTTCTCAAATCCTCGCGGATTTTCTTTACAGAGTATCCCTGCGGAAACGCTGTAAGTCCCTGAATGTTAAGCACGGCAGAAACTGTTGAATTCGGGTCCTGTTTAAGGTACTCCGCATCTCCTGCATACTGGAGAAGAATTACGTCACAGCCGCACTCGCACAGCACATCAAGGAGCATAAGCTCGTATTTGCTGACGTTTGCTTCGTAAAGAATTTTCGGTACACTGTCTGCACCGAGACTTCCCACAATCTGCTGGAATTTGTAATAGAGCCAGCACATAAACTTGATATACGCATTTTTCAGCATATTCTCATTTTTGCCCGAAGCGGCAAGGCTGTCAAGTACCTTGCATATTGAGCCTGAAACGGAGTCAACCTGATATTCATTCATTCTCGGCAGCCATTTTTTAAGGCTTGCCGCAATGAATTCCTTGTCCCTGCGGAAATCCATACCCATCATTTCGTTGTAATAGGCAAGGTTTTTTTCATCGGGATTTGGAATATTACCCTCGATTACTGCACCGCATTTTATTGCTGCCTCGTAGTATTTTTTCAGAAAGCTGTCAATATCACTGTTAAAGCCGTTTATTCTGTAAAAGTAAACGCATTTTCCATTTCTGTCATTGGCAGGCTTGAAAAAGTCGCTGAGGTTATTCAGTTTTCCGCGAACAAACATAACGTCACCTTTTATTTCTTTTTATTGAGTGCATATCCTGTCACTGAGCCTACCGCTCCGCCGAGGATATGTGTGAAATTCGAAACATTATCAGATATGAACAAGCCAAGATAAAGCTGTTCGCCTATATAAATCAAAGCTACAAGAATAAATGTGAGAGGAATTTCACCGTTTCTGAAGCCTGTTATTGACGAGAGGAGAATAAGTGCGAAAACTACTCCGCTTGCTCCGAGAAGCTGGACGTGCGGAAAAAGAAGCACATTTGCAACACCTGTCACAACCGCTGTTATAAAAATTATACAGCCGATATTCCACGAGCCGTACTTTTCTTCAAGAAGCGGTCCTACAACAAGTATCAGCATTATGTTGCCCATAAAATGCGAAATATCAGCGTGCCCGAAAACGTGCCCTACAAAACGCACATATGTCAGCGGACTGAGCAATGAGGATTTATACACGCTAAACAGCAGGTCGTTGGTTCTGCCGTTTGTGATATAGCTAAGGATAAGTGCCGCAAGGCATATACAGGTAAAGCCGATTATCACGGGAGAATTGAATGTTATTTTAAGCTTTGACTTTCCGCTCATTTTATCACTCCTGTCAGTTTTTCAGTCCCATAAGGAATGTATTTATATATTCGTAGCTGACCGCAAGGTTAAGGTTCTGACCTGCGTCAAAGCCTGCGGTGCTTATGCCGATTACCTCACCGTTCATATTAAGAATTGCACCGCCCGAACTTCCGTGGGAGATAGGTGCGGTAAACTGTATCATTTCCACGCTGTCGATAAGTCGGAAGCCTGAGATTATTCCGTCCGAAACGGAATTGAAAAGTCCGAGAGGACTTCCTATCGCAACGACCTTCTGACCTCTCACAGGCTTTTTGCCGCTGTAGATTGGAATCGGGTCAAGCCGTCTGTCAATTCTTATTACGGCAAGGTCAATTACAGGATTGTACTTGATTATTTCGTCGGTACGGTAAACCTCATCATCGTCCTCAATGCGGACGGAATAGAAGCTGCCGCCTCTTGCGACGTGGTTGTTTGTAAGGATATATCCCTTTTCGGAAATCATAATTCCTGAGCCTGTGCCGATAACATCGCCCCTTGAATTATGTACTGCAATCATTACTATCGAGGAAGCAAGACCTGCAAGCTCCTCCATAGATTTTTCTCTTGTTACTGTGTGCTGTGCGACAGTATTTGCAAAATTTGCTGCCGCAGGGATTTTTTCTGCACGTCTCGGAATTTCCACACGGATATTTTCCGTTCTGTTCACAGGCTGCACGGCACTGATTTCCTGCCGCGGTTCGGATTTAGTAAGATTATATTCGGGTACAGGGTCACTGCTGAACATTCCAAGTGAAAATTTTACGGAAAAGCCGTACTTGTCAAGGTCGGCACCGATATCCTCTCTGCTTTGTAACAGCAGCACGTCAAAGCCGCACAGCGTAAGCATATAGAAAAACAGGTATTCCTGAGGCTTCGTGACATTGTCAGCGCAAATCTTAACTGTTTCTTTGCCGCCATATCCATTGCTGAATTCCGGCACGGTTTTATCAAACCAGTAAAGAAGCTTTACTGCAAAATTGTCTTTCATCGACTGGCTTGCATTTTGTTTGGTATTGCTGAACGCATCAAGGGTTTTATGCAGCGCCGAAGCAAGTGCTTCAGCAAGCGGAATTCCTGCTGTACGCTTGATTTCAGCGGTTTTTCCACTGCTGTTTTTCCATTGGCTAAGACAGGTATTGTAGTAATCTGCATCATCTGCCGACGCAAGCCTTGGCAATGAAGAAACACGGTTATATGAAATTCTGCCGTCAGAGAGTAAGCTGTCCATTTTTCTGATACCTTCCGCAAATGACGGATTTACGCCGATTGCCCGTACAAAATACACATCCTTGCAGCCGTTGTTCAAGCCGCCGCGTACATTGCAGAAGCCCTCAACCGAAGAAATATTCATAACATTATGTCTTACAGACCTGACGTAATTACTCATATAACACCAGACATTTCATTAAATAATTGTAAAAAGCACTAAAATTCACCCATTTTACATACTACAATTATACATCATTAGTTTTTCACTGTCAACACATTTCACGTTTTTGCGCACGCGTCCGAAAAACAAAAAAACGAGTGCAGACAAGCTACACTCGGATTCTGATTATCGTTTGATTTTATCGTACAGAAACTCAATGTATAGCCATTCAGATATACAATGAGTCTCGCAATTTAAAGCAAGCCAGAACAGGAAAATTCCTGAACGAGTAACTGTTGACTTGCTGCGTCTTAACGCCTGCTACTCCCTCATAATGTATGCATTATAGCATATTATTCCGAATTTGTCAAGAGCAAATTATACAGATTGTTCTACAGCAAAATTTGTCCTAAAAACAGCGGATTTGCTTGACAATGTGTGCATAAAACTGATATAATAAAGTAATTGTGCAAATTATGTCAAAAAGGGGCTTTAATATTTATGAGTACAAAAGCAAACAAGTCCGAGGGCAAGGGCGGTTTCAGCTCAAAGCTCGGATTTATTCTTGCGGCGGCAGGGTCTGCTGTAGGTCTCGGAAACATATGGCGTTTCCCGTATCTTGCAGCTAAATACGGCGGCGGTATATTCCTGCTGGTTTACATTATTCTCACTGTAACCTTCGGCTTTACGCTGATGATTACTGAAATTGCAATCGGAAGAAAAACAGGCAAGAGCGTTATCGGTGCTTATGCTGACATCAATAAGAAATTCAAACCGCTTGGCTGGCTGGCGGCGGCTGTACCTGCTATAATTCTTCCCTACTACTGCGTAATCGGCGGCTGGGTAATGAAATATGTCACAGTGTACATCACAGGCGCAGGCGCTGAGGCTGCTGCGGACAAAGGCGCTTACTTCGGCAATTTTATCGGTCAGACGGCACAGCCTACAATATTTTTTGTCATCTACATACTGCTGACATCTGTCGTTGTAATGCTTGGCGTTGAAAAGGGTATTGAAAAGGTAAGCAAGCTGCTTATGCCTGTGCTTGTTCTTATTTCGCTGTTTATCGCTATTTACTCTGTTACTATGGACGGTGCGTGGGACGGCTTCATTTATTACATCAAGCCTAATTTCAGCAATTTCTCAATCAAGACGGTTGTTGCGGCTATGGGACAGCTTTTCTACTCGATGTCGCTGGCAATGGGCATTATGATTACATACGGCTCTTATATGAGAAAAGAGGACAACCTTGAACAGTCCGTACGACAGATTGAAATTTTCGACACGGGCATTGCGTTTCTTGCAGGTATGATGGTTGTACCACCTGTTTTCGCATTTGCAGGCGGTGACCCATCCAAAATCAACAGCGGTCCCGGCCTTATGTTCCAGACGCTTCCTCAGGTTTTCGGCACAATGAAAGGCGGAAACATCATCGGTCTTGTATTCTTCGTGCTGGTGCTTCTTGCGGCGCTTACCTCATCTATTTCCCTTATGGAGACCATTGTTTCGGTAGTTATGGAAAAGTTCAAAATCAAGCGTATTCCTGCCTGCCTTATTGTAATTGCATTTTCCTTTGCACTGGGACTTGTTTCCGTATTTGGCTTCAACATCTGGAAGGGTGTACAGCCTTTCGGTCAGGACGACCTGCTCACATTCTTCGACTTCCTCAGCAACAACATTATGATGCCGATTGTTGCGCTCCTTACCTGTATTCTTATCGGTTACGTTGCAAAGACAGCTTATGTTGAGGACGAGGTACAGATGAACTCCCCATTCAAGTCAAAAGGTATGTACCGCATTATGATTAAGTTTGTTGCACCTGTATTTATGGTGGTAATTTTCCTTTCTTCCGTTTTCGGATATGTATAATATTGAGCCGCTTCCTTTGTGGAGGCGGCTTCGTGTATAGTGTGGAGTTTGGAGAGTGGAGTGTGAAGTTGCTGAAACAGCAAAAATTATGGAGAAAAATGTTATGAATAAAAAAAGGACAGTTCTGTTTTTTCTTGTCGGAATGTTGACAGGCACTATTATTATGTCCATATTATTTCCAACTGTTATACTGCCTCATATCAGTTATAAAAACGGATATGACAACGGATATAATGCAGGTTATATGGACGGAATAAAAAAATCGGCTGAATACTATTCTGAAGAGGAATAAACCGCCTATTTTCCGTATGTAAAAGCATTTTGACACGGAAATTTCGGTTTGTAAAAGCAATTTGGTAGACAGATGATGTTTTTTCTTTTATTATGAAATTGTTCCAACACGGAACAATATTATTTGAGGTGATACAGATTATGGAAATCGGAGCAATTATCAAAAAGGCAAGAAATGAAGCGTCCCTTACACAGGAACAGGCGGCCGAATCCCTGGGCGTAAGCAGGCAGACCATTTCTAACTGGGAAAACGGTAAATCCTATCCCGACATTATAAGCGTCATTAAGATGAGCGACCTTTATTCCGTAAGTCTTGATTACCTCTTGAAGGAGGAAACATCTATGAAACAAACTTACAAGGAATATCTCGAAGAAAGCACAAACACCGTCAGAAGCAATGACAGGAAGTCTAAGCTGACGCTTACGCTGGTTACACTGGGAATATGGGTGCTGTCAGTTGTTGCATTCTGGCTTGTGCAAAGCGGCACTGTTGCAAGCGGTTACAGTCTTGCGGTAATGTGGGGCGTACTGCCTGTTACATTCTTTGCAGCTTCATTCGTTATGGGCGTTCGTGATTATTTCGGCAAGTTCAAATGGCTTGCACCTATTTGCTTTGGTCTTATGCACGCTTTAGGCGGTTATGTTACAATGGTTACCGTTGGCAATGAAATGTATAAACAGGTTATTTGGCCTGACTTTACAAAGTTTCCTATTGGTATGGCTGTTGCTATTGCGGGAATGGCGATTGGTATTGCTGTAAAAAACAAGAACAGGGAAAATGTGTAAATCTTATATTGACAAATATATGCAGATATGTTAAAATCAAAGCGTGGATTGAAATTCTTTCCACGCTTAAATTTATTAACAAGGAGATTTTTGTTTGAAAAATTACACCAATAAGGCGATAGTGCTGTAACCGGGAGGTTACTCACAAAGCAACTTCCTGGAACTTCGGATATTTTATTATTTGAACTATTTTGAAATTTTCAGGAGGAAACTACTAATGAACAACAATTTTATTATCCGCAGCGAAACACCTGACGACTACCGTGCAGTTGAAAATCTTACCCGTGAAGCTTTCTGGAACGTTTACAAGGAGGGCGCTGACGAGCATTATTTCGTGCACGTTATGAGAAGCCACGAGGACTTCATTCCTGAGCTTGCTTTCGTTATCGAAAAGGACGGGCAGATTATCGGAAATGTTATGTACACCAAAGCTAAGCTTATTGATGAAAAGGGCGAGGAAAAGGTAATTCTTTCTTTTGGTCCTTTGTGTGTACACCCTGATTTTCAGCGTAATCACTACGGCAGGACGCTTCTTGAACACAGCTTTGAAAAAGCCAAGGAATTGGGCTACGATGTTATCGCTATTTTCGGCAATCCTGCAAACTATGTGGGATGTGGCTTCAGAAGCTGCAGAAGATACAACGTGTGTCTTGACGGGGATTACTTTCCAACTCCTTTGCTTGTGAATGAGCTTAAAGAGGGTGCGCTGGACGGCAGAAGATGGTACTACCACGAAAGCTCTGCAAGTGCTCCTTGCGGTGATGCTGAGGCTGTTGAGAAATTTGACTCTGCCTTCCCGCCTAAGAAAAAGGAATGGAAGCCGAGTCAGGAAGAATTCTACATTTACAGTCATTCGTCGGTTAACAGCTAAAAACGAACAGACCTTGGATTTTACTCCAAGGTCTGTTTTTCGTTATCACGCCTTTTCAACAGGCACCCATATTGCACCTTCAGTCGGTGAGATGTAAAACTCAAGATTGTAGTTGCCGCTGAGCTTGTATTCCTTGCAGTTGGGAATCCACTCGCTCCATATCTGAGTATTCACGTCCTGCAAAGCTTTCGGACATTCACCGTGGTACGGGAAAACTGCCCACGTTCCTGCGGGGATGACTCTTGTTGTGCAGCCCTCAGGAATATCGTTCCAAGGAAAATACAGGTCTGCGATGAGGTAATCAAAGCTCTTTCCGTCGCTGTCAAGGCAGGCGCCGAACATTCCCTTTATGATTTCGCCTCCGCCTGTCTGATAATGCTCAGCCCAGAATTTCGGGATTTCTGTGTAAGAAGTTTCGGTATTGAACAGCTTTGATTTGCCCATAATTGTAAATGCTTCTTTTTCAACGATTTTGTATTCCATAGTAGTACCGCCCTCCAACGTAAGCTTTATTCGTAATGGTGCAAAAGCTTTCAGCTCCGCACCTTTTTCCTTTGCAGCCGAGGGAGAAATGCCGTGGAATTTTGTGAATGCACGGGTAAAGCTGTCGGGTGAGTCGTAACCGTATTTCAACGCAACGTCGATAACCTTTGCACCGTCTGCGGAAAGCTCCTGCGCCGCAAGGGTCAGTCTGCGGTTACGGATGTACTCTCCAACCGTGAAACCGCACAGACAACTGAAAATCTTCTGAAAATAGAATGCCGAAACGTACGCTTTCGACGCTATATCCTCGATTTCCAGTTCTTCTGTAAGGTTATCCTCGATATACTGTATCGCACTCTGTATGCCTTCTGCCCAACCGTTCATTTCTCCTACTTCCTTTCTCCTTGACTGTATCTTTATTATACAGGCTTACACGGATTATTGCCCGACTTTTTGTGTTTCACTTTGCAGGGTTATGCAAACAAGCCTTTCAGCGTGTTGTCCTCAAATGCAGCTAAATCATAAGCGGCATCAAGCATAGCTTCGAGATTTTCCTCGCTGTACTCGATTTCCTTGGAATAATTCTTTGCAAGCTGTGCACAGTCCTCGTGGGTAAGCGTACCGCTTTCAATCCATTTGCAAAGGTACATATAGCCGATTACCGCAACGCTTGACGCCATAAGCTTTACACGGGAAACTATTTCCCCGTCAAACGTGCCTTTCATAAAATACCGCCAGATAAAGTACACGGCGATGTTGCGGAGATATTGCTTCACAACTGGGTTGTTTTGCAGGAATTGCTCTTTTTTATTGCAGGCTGTATCATACATTTCAGTTATTTTTTCAAGGTATGGAAGCCAGCTTTCGTCAATCGGTTCAAGTGTTGCCATAAAAGCAAGAATATCGGTGAAGCGGTGTCCGTCATATTCCGCAGAAGAAATAATTTCAGGGATATCGTATATACTATTGTCGATATTGTTCTGCACAAGTGTTGCATAACTGATTATGTCCCTGATTTTTGTTTTCAGAGGCAAGCTGTCACACATCAGATATGCAAGAATTTTCTCACGCACTCCCAAAAGACAAGTATGCAAAGGTGTTTCCTCAAAGTCGTTTTCCTCATTGGGAATTTCCGTTTCGTATGCAGCAGACGGGTTATCTGCAGAAATGATTATTCTTGCCGCTTCCTCACAGCACAGACCAATTCCGCCCTCTTTTATGCTTCCGAACCACTCATAATATCGCGGGTGTTCGGTGCAGATATTGCAAAGCTTATCCTCGCCGAGAGTAAGAATTATTTCGCAGAGGTTGCGGTCGTTGAGAAACGGGCAACGCTCGTTTTCGCCTAAGATAAAGCTTTTCGGGTCAGTATCGGAAATGTTGTTGCGAAGCTTCGTGCCGAAATCATCGGTCACGCTATTGTAATAATCGGCGGTATCGCTGTCTATATCAATTTCCCAGCCGATACAGCAGTTGTCGCTGCACTTATCGGCGGTACAGGTAAAATTCTTGTAATACTCGGGCATTCTCAGAATCATATTTGTACTCCTGAAACATTTTTTTATCATTATAGCACAATATTTTTCCTCTTTCAACATACGCTATATTATATGTAGTAAAAATTTTTGCTCCGTCACGAAATTTTCGGCATTTCATCTTGCATTTTGTACTGATTTGTGCTATTATAGTAGTCGAGAAAAAATGCTGTTTTTTATAACAGTAAATTCAATTACGCATCTTATGGTGCGAGTAGGGAGAAAAGTATGCCAAAGAAACAAGATATCAACAAGATTATGATTATCGGCTCAGGTCCTATCATTATCGGTCAGGCCTGCGAATTCGACTATTCGGGCACTCAGGCGTGCAAGGCGCTCAGAAACCTCGGATACGAAATCGTGCTGGTAAATTCAAACCCTGCTACAATTATGACAGACCCTGATGTTGCTGACATCACTTACATTGAGCCACTCAATGTTGAACGTCTGACACAGATTATCGAAAAAGAACGTCCTGACGCTCTTCTTCCTAACCTTGGCGGTCAGTCAGGTCTTAACCTTTGCTCCGAGCTTGCTGAGGCAGGCGTACTTGAAAAGTACAACGTTCAGGTTATCGGCGTTCAGGTTGACGCTATCGAGCGTGGTGAGGACCGTATCGAATTCAAGAACACTATGGACAAGCTTGGCATTGAAATGGCACGAAGCGAGGTTGCTTACTCCGTTGACGAGGCTGTTGCAATCGCTGAAAAGCTGAAATACCCTGTTGTACTCCGTCCTGCTTACACAATGGGCGGCGCAGGCGGCGGTATGGTTTACAACGTCGACGAGCTTAAAGTTGTTTGTGCAAGAGGTCTTCAGGCGAGCCTTGTCGGTCAGGTGCTTGTTGAGGAATGTATTGCAGGCTGGGAAGAGCTTGAACTCGAAGTTGTCCGTGACGCTGCAAACAACAAAATCACAGTTTGCTTCATTGAAAACATTGACCCTATCGGTGTTCACACAGGTGACTCCTTCTGTTCCGCACCTATGCTCACAATTTCTGAGGACGTTCAGAAGAAGCTTCAGGAGCAGTCCTACAAGATTATTGAAGCTATTGAGGTTATCGGCGGCTGTAACTGTCAGTTCGCTCACGACCCTGTAAGCGGCAGAATTGTTGTTATCGAAATAAATCCACGTACTTCCCGTTCCTCTGCACTTGCTTCAAAGGCAACAGGCTTCCCTATCGCACTTGTTTCCGCTATGCTTGCCTGCGGTCTTACACTTGATGAAATTCCTTGCGGCAAGTACGGCACACTTGACAAGTACGTTCCTGACGGAGATTACGTTGTTATCAAGTTTGCTCGCTGGGCATTCGAAAAGTTCAAGGGCGCTGAGGACAAGCTTGGCACACAGATGCGTGCTGTTGGTGAGGTAATGTCCATCGGCAAGACCTACAAGGAAGCTTTCCAGAAGGCTATCAGAAGCCTTGAAACAGGCCGCTACGGTCTTGGCTTTGCTAAGAATTTCAACTCAATGTCTAAGGATGAGCTTCTCAAGCAGCTTCGCTTCCCATCCAGCGAAAGACAGTTTATTATATATGAGGCACTTCGCAAGGGTGCTACAGTTGAAGAAATTTACCAGCTTACCAAAATCAAGCACTGGTTCCTTGAACAGATGCTGGAAATCGTTCAGGAGGAAGAAGCTCTCATCGCACAGAAGGGTGCTGTTCCTGCTAAGGATGTTCTCAAGCAGGCTAAGCTTGACGGCTTCAGCGACAGATATCTCAGCCAGCTTCTTGCTGTTCCTGAGGATGATATCAGAAACGCACGCTACGAATACGGTATTCGTGAAGCCTGGGAAGGCGTACACGTCAGCGGTACTGAAAATGCTGCATACTACTACTCCACATATCACCTTGACGAGGACAAGAGCCCTGTAAACACAGACAAGCCTAAGATTATGATTTTGGGCGGCGGTCCTAACCGTATCGGTCAGGGTATCGAATTCGACTACTGCTGTGTTCACGCTGCACTCGCTCTTAAAAAGCTTGGCTTTGAGTCCATTATTGTAAACTGCAACCCTGAAACAGTTTCCACTGACTACGATACATCCGACAAGCTTTACTTTGAACCGCTTACACTTGAAGATGTTCTCAGTATCCACGACAAGGAAAAGCCAATCGGTGTAATTGCTCAGTTCGGCGGTCAGACTCCGCTTAACCTTGCGGCTGACCTCAAGAAGAACGGCGTAAACATTCTCGGTACAACACCTGAGACAATCGACCTTGCTGAGGATCGTGACCACTTCCGTGCTATGATGGACAAGCTTGGTATTCCGATGCCTGAGGCTGGTATGGCTGTAAATGTTGACGAGGCACTTGAAATTGCCAACCGTATCGGCTACCCAGTAATGGTTCGTCCTTCCTACGTTCTCGGCGGACGCGGTATGGAAATCGTACACGACGACGAGATGATGAAGGTTTATATGTCTGCGGCTGTTGGTGTTACACCTGACAGACCTATCCTTATCGACCGTTTCCTCAACCACGCTACAGAGTGTGAGGCTGACGCAATTTCTGACGGCACAAACTGCTTTGTTCCTGCTGTTATGGAGCACATCGAGCTTGCAGGTGTTCACTCAGGTGACTCCGCTTGTATTCTCCCATCTATGAACCTCTCCCCTAAGATGATTGAAACAATCAAGGATTACACAAGAAAGATTGCTATTGAAATGAACGTTTGCGGTCTTATGAATATGCAGTACGCTATCGAAGGCGACACTGTTTACGTTCTTGAAGCAAATCCAAGAGCATCAAGAACTGTTCCGCTTGTTTCCAAGGTTTGCAGCATCAATATGGTTAAGATTGCTACTGAAATTATGGTTTCTCAGTTCACAGGCAATCCTTCTCCTGTTGCTGACCTCCGTGACCGTGAAATCAAGCACTATGGCGTAAAGGAAGCTGTATTCCCATTCAATATGTTCCAGGAGGTTGACCCTGTTCTCGGTCCTGAAATGCGTTCCACAGGTGAAGTTCTCGGTCTTTCCGAGTCCTTTGGTGAGGCTTACTACAAGGCTCAGGAGGCTACTCAGGTGCACCTTCCATTTGAGGGAACTGTTCTCCTCAGCGTATGTGACCGTGACAAGCCTGAGCTTATCGAGATTGCTAAGGCATTCAACGAGCTTGGCTTCAACATCATTGCAACAGGCAAGAGCTATCAGATGATTGTTGATGCAGGTATTCCTGCTAAGCACATCTTCAAGATGTACGAGGGCAGACCTAATATTGCTGACGAAATCGCAAACGGCGAAATTCAGCTTATCATCAACACTCCTGCCGGTAAGGACAGCGTTACGGATGACAGCTACATCCGTAAGTCTGCTATCAAGCACAGAATTCCTTACATCACAACAATGGCTGCTGCAAAGGCAAGTGCAGAGGGTATCCGCTTTATGAAGGGCATCGAAAACAAGTTTGTCAAGTCCCTCCAGGCTTACCACGCTGATATTAAGTAATGTAAAACAGGTTACCGTCAGATGATGGTAACCTGTTTTTATACAGAAAAGCTGCTCTCCAAAAGGAAAGCAGCTTTATTTTATCTCTTTACAAAATACTCCTCATACCATACAAGGAATGTGTAGATAGTCCAGATTTTGCGCCAGTTGTCGGAGTTGCCGCCGATATAGTCCTGCCAGATTGCGTCAACCTCGTCAAGATTGAAGAACTTGCCAGCCATTTCGCTTGCCAGCTTCTTCTGCACGTCCTGATTGTAACGCTCATCTGCGAGCCACATTCTGATTGGCACGATGAAGCCAAGCTTCTTGCGGAATGCGATTTCATCGGGAATAACATTTGAAGCGGCTGTACGGAAAGCAACCTTGTTCTGCTCATCGTTTACCTTGAAGCGTGACGGCATTCTTGAAGCAATATCAAAAATTCGTCTGTCTGTCAGCGGCATTCTCACCTCAAGACCTGCGGCGGTACTCATTTTGTCAACATTGAGATAGATGTCGCCTTCAAGCCACACCTGAATGTCAATGTCGGACATTTTTGACAGCGGGTCAAGTCCCTCATTTTCCTCGTAGATATGCTTAACAAGGTTGATAGGGAGAATGTCCTCGTTGTAATGCCTGAGAATACGCTTCTTTTCGTCCTCTTTCATAATGTTGGTGTTGCCCACATAGAAAGTCTTTAAGTTTTCGCCGTAACGTTCAGCGTTGCGGTACATATTGTAGCCGCCGAAAAATTCGTCAGCACCCTCGCCTGAGTAGCAAATCGGTGTATGCTCAGCTGTTGCCTTGCAGCCAAGAGCAAAGGCAATTGCAGAAGCGTCGCCAAGTGGCTGCTCCATATTGTACATTACATATGGCACGATATCGAAATAAGCTTCCGGAGTTACAAGACAGCGATTGAACTTCCTGCCGAGAATATCAGCGGTCTGCTTTGCAAGTCCCGACTCGTCAAAACGCTCGTCATCATAGCCGCAGGAGTTGCACGCTTCAACGTCTGTCATTGCCAGCACATAGGACGAGTCAACGCCGCCTGAGAGGAACGACTCGGCTGTTTCATCAGCTGTCTTGACTTCAGGTACAATCGCCTTGAATGTAGAGTGGATTTCCTCTGCCCAGTCTTCAAGGGACTTGCTTTCGTCAGGTTTGAATGTAGGCTTCCAATAGCGAGTTATCTCCATTTTACCGTTTTTCCACACAAGATAGTGACCCGGCATAAGCTTCTTTACACCCTTGAAGAAGGTGTCCTCGCCTGCAACATAGGTAAGGCTCATATAAATCTGCAGAAGCTCCTCGTTAAGCTCCTTGACAAAGCCTTCCTGCTCCATAATACTGCGGATTGTTGTGCCGCAGAGAAGCTTGCCGTCAGCTGTTACATAGTAATAGAATGTCTTTGTACCAAAGTGGTCACGCAGACAGAAAAGCTGCTGATTTTCCTCGTCCCAGAGTGCAAAAGCAAACATACCGTGCATATGCTCCGCCATATCGAAGCCCCACTTTTTGTATGCTTTTTTCAGAATTTCTGCTTCACGCTCCTGACGTGAGAGCTGCTCCGAAATTTCAAGCTCAGCGCAGAGCGCCTGCCAGTTTCTTATATGTCCTCTGTAATCTTTAATTTCAATCATCAGGGTTACCTCATCTCAAAAAACTCTATAAAAAAATAATACCACAAATTAGTATATTAGTCAATTGGAAAAATTATTCCCGTGAAATTTCAGTTTATTAAACTTGCAATATTGACATATCCGTGCTAAAATTGTATAAGATAAATAAAACGGCAAAGGAGAATAAAAATGTATTTTGACGAACTTACACTTGGTCACGAGTTTGATATTCCGCCTGCTGTGATTGACAAACAGCAGATGATTGATTTTGCAAAACTTTATGACAACATCCCGCTTCACACCGATGAGGAGTACGCTAAAACAACCCATTTCGGACAGCTTATCGCACCGGGAATGATGTCCTTTATGGCAGTTTGGGCGAAGTACCTTGAGGTTGACCTTTTCGGCGATGACCTGCTGGCAGGCAAGTCCTCAAAAGTTGAATGGTTCAAGCCTGTTTTTGCAGGGGACGTGCTGACGGGTAAGGGTGTTATTTCAAAGCTTACCCCACGAAACGAGAAGAATGGAACAGCTGAAATTACCATTACTGTAACAAATCAGCACGGCGAAGTTGTGCTTTCTAATGTTACGGAAGCGGTTGTTAAGAGGAAAATAGTGTAAAGCAATAAATCCAGAGAAATTAAGCTTCTCTGGATTTTGTTATTTTATTGATGAATTAGGATTTAGCGTTTCATTTTTACAACATATTCTGTTGTGCCTTCTTCATATTTTCTTTTTTCTGTAATCACAAAACCATGTCTTTGATAAAATTTTATTGCTTTTACATTCTTTTCAAGAACCCATAAATAATCGCAATCTTGCTTCTCAATGGCATATTTTATAAGTCTACTGCCAATGCCTTGATTTTCAAAAAATGTATCAACATATAATTCTACAATCTGTTTTCCTTCAATATGTATCATGCCCTTAACAAATTCATCATCATAAACCCATATTCTATCTAATTCATCAGAATTATCAATATACCTCTTTGCTAATGGGTATACTTGCATTTCGCCAAATGACACACTATCATTCTTAAAAATCTTTCTATAATTCATTCTCTTTGCAAAAATCAGTATTTCTGCTATTCTTGATGCATCTGCTATTACTGCATGTCGTATCATAATATTACTACTCTCCACCGATTTCTATTTGTTACCTTAACAATTATAACATCCACAGCTAACGCTGTCAACAAAAATGCCCGAAGCCATACAGCCTCGGGCACGTTTTTTAGAGCAATTTAACTCCCTTTTCTTCACATTCCTTAATCATATCGCTTGGCCATACAGATACCTGCACCTCGCCGATATGAGCCTTTTCAAGCAGGAGCATACAAAGTCTTGACTGACCGATACCGCCGCCGATTGTCAGCGGAAGTGTATCGTTTGCGATAAGCTGGTGGTACTCGTACTTTATTCTGTCCTGCTGACCGCTGATTTCAAGCTGTTTTTTCAGACTTTCAGCGTCAACACGGATACCCATTGAGGAAATCTCGATAGGTGTTTTCAGCACGTTGTTCCAGATAAGCAGGTCGCCGTTGAGTGCCCAGTCGTCATAGTCAGGCGCACGTCCGTCGTGACGCACGCCGCTTTTCAGCTTGCCGCCAATCTGCATAATGAAAACTGTCTTGTACTTCTCGGTAATGAGCCACTCACGCTCCTTAGGAGTCTTGTCGGGGTACATATCCTCAAGCTCCTGAGAGGTAATAAAGTAGGTCACGTCACAGATGGTTTCTTTAAGCTGTGGGTAACGGAGGTTAACCTTTCTCTTTGCGTTGGAAAGGGATTTTACAATATTTTCAACGGTATTCTTCAGAAAATCAATGTTACGGTTTTCTCTTGTGATAACCTTTTCCCAGTCCCACTGGTCAACGAAAATCGAGTGCATATTGTCAACATCGTCATCACGGCGGATAGCGTTCATATCTGTATAGATACCCTCGCCTGCGTTGTAGCCGTAACGGTGGAGAGCCATTCTCTTCCACTTTGCAAGTGACTGCACAACCTCTGCTTCGTTGTCCATTTCCTTGATGGAGAACTCAACCTTACGCTCAACGCCGCTAAGGTCGTCATTGATACCGCTGTCCTTGCGTACAAGGAGAGGTGCTGTAACTCTGTCAAGGGTAAGCGCAAAGGAAAGCGCCTGCTGGAATACGTCCTTGATATACTTGATGGCGTGCTGTGTTTCACGGAGTGTCAGCGCAGATTTATAGCCGTCAGGGATATAAAGCGACTTTGACATATCAATCATTCCTTTCTGAATTATCCGATAAAAGTATATGTGCAAAATTAGCGAACATTACCTACTGTTCTTGGGTAGAGGATTACGTCTCTGATGTTGGAAACGCCTGTTACATACATAATAAGACGCTCAAATCCGAGACCGAAGCCGCCGTGCGGTACAGAACCGAACTTACGGAGTTCGAGGTAGTCTGTGTAGAGGTCCAGGTTCATATTTCTCTCGTTCATTGCTGCAACAAGCTTATCGTAATCAGCCTCACGCTCACTGCCGCCGATGATTTCACCTACGCCGGGCACGAGAAGGTCAACAGCTGCAACTGTCTTTCCGTCAGGGTTCTGCTTCATATAGAAGGACTTGATTTCCTTAGGATAGTTTGTTACGAAAACAGCCTTGTTGAACACTTCCTCGGAGATATATCTTTCGTGCTCAGTCTGGAGGTCGCATCCCCATTCTACTGGGTAAACGAATTCCTTGTCAGCCTTCTTGAGAAGCTCGATTGCTTCTGTGTAATCACAAACAGCAAAGTCGTTGGAGATAAGGTTCTGGAGCTTTTCGATGAGTCCGTTTTCGAAGTGTGTATCGAAGAACTTCATTTCGTCAGGGCACTTGTCAAGAACGGTCTTGACAACTGTCTTAATCATTTCCTCGGCAATTTCGATTACGTCAGGAAGCTCAGCAAATGCAATTTCAGGCTCAACGTGCCAGAACTCCGCAACGTGCTTTGGTGTGTTACTGTTTTCAGCACGGAAGCTTGGACCGAAGGTGTAAATCTTACCGAAAGCCATAGCTGCAACTTCGCCTTCAAGCTGACCCGAAACGCTCAGACCTGCCTTCTTGCCGAAAAAGTCGTTGCTGTAGTATTCTTCTTCATTCTTATATTCTGTATTATAGCCGATAGTTGTTACCTGGAACATTTCACCAGCACCCTCACAGTCGCTGCCTGTGATGAGTGGTGTATTTACATAAACATAGTTCTTGCTCTGGAAGAAGCTGTGGATAGCCTCAGCCATTACGGAACGTACACGAAAAACAGCGTTGAATGTGTTTGTTCTGCCGCGGAGGTGTGGCATTGTACGGAGAAATTCGAGAGTGTGACGCTTTTTCTGGAGCGGATACTCAGGAGGACAAGTGCCGAGAACTTCAATTTCTGTAGCGTTGATTTCAACAGCAGCCTGACGTGCTTCTACAACTGTACCTGTAACCTTGAGGGAAGTACCCAGCTTGAGAGCCTGGTCGAGAGCTATGTCGGAAGCCTTGTCGATAACAATCTGGAGGTGCTTCAGGGAAGTACCGTCATTAAGCTCGATAAATGCAACGTTCTTGGAGTCTCTTGATGTTCTTACCCAGCCGCATACTGTTACAGTCTTGTTGATAAGAGCAGGATTGGTGAAAACTTCTTTGATATCAATGTGTTTCATAATCATTTTCCTTTCTGATAAAAAATAAAAACTCCCGTCCTAACACTTAGGACGGGAGAAAAATTAACCCGTGGTACCACCTAAATTACCGCACAGCGGTCACTCAACAGCAGGAACGTCAAAGCGTTCTCCCTGCCTTCCGTTTAACGCACAGAACACGGCGCCCCTACTTACCTTAATCGGCTTTCAGTTTGCTGCTCGGAAGTGTTATTCACAAGGACTCTGATATGCGGTTTCCACTATCCCGCACTCACTGCAAACGAATTTCCCTGCTACTTCTCTTCGTCATAGCATTTCAAAAATCTAATTTATTTTAGCACATATTTATAATTATGTCAAGGGGTTTGCTGAAAATTATTATACGGTAAGTCCGTTATCACATTTTGTAAATTGTGCACATTGTATTTCTCTTTATTATATGCAATTGTAACAAACTTATAATTACCCCATTGACAACTATGTCGCACCGTGATATACTCAAGCTATGATATATATCGCACCGTGACATATCACGGTACAACACATTGAACTGCGACAGAAGAATGTTACATAAAAACTGTTACGAAAAGGAGGAAGGCAAGCTTGAACAACTGGTTTATATACTTTATAATAATTTACTTTTTTATAATTCTGCCGATGTTCCGCAGAAAAAGAAATGCTGCAGTTATTGCGACAAAGAAAATCAAAAACAAAAAGCTTAATAAAGAGGAGCGAATGAAGATGTACGAATTACTTAAAAGATTTATCGGAAAAAAATGCAACATTTCTATTATGAATTCAAGCTCAGGCATACTCGGTACAATTACAGAGGTGCAGGACAACTGGGTTATAGTTGACACAGACAGCAACGGCACTGACGCTGTTAACATTGACTACATCACTCAGATAAGTGAATGGGAAACTAAAAAGAAAAAGAAGCAGTAAAATAAAGGAGAATTGCTATGGAAATGATGAAAAGATTTATCGACAAGGAAGTTATTATCACGACTCTGCACAATGAGTCAGCAATGCTGGAAGGCTTTGTCCGTGAGGTAAACGAAAACTGGCTGGTTATCGAAACAGCTAACAAGGGACTTGATATGGTCAACATTGAATACATCGTAAGAATTCGTGAGTATCCTAAAAAGCCTAACGGCAAGAAAAAGCAGATTTTCGTTTAATGTGAGGTAACTATGACTGACTTAGAAAAGCTTATTAAAAAGCACCTGCCGATGACGGAAACGGCGTTCTACATTCTGCTTGCGCTGAATGAGCCCCGTCACGGCTACGGAATAACAAAGTTTGTTGCCGAGCTTACTGAGGACCGTATAAAGCTTGGCTCGGGCACGGTTTACGGCACGCTGACAAAGATGCAGAAGGACAAACTGATTGACATTTATGATGACAGCGACAAGAAAATCATCTATGAAATCACTGATATCGGCAGAGAGGTGCTGAAGGCGGAAATCGCCCGTATCAAGCTGGTTTACGGTAACATTCTTTCACAGGAGGCGAGCCTGAAATGACTGTAAAATTTATGCCGTTCTGGTTTGCTGATGTGGTCAAATCAGAGGAAAAGCTTTCACGTCTTGCATCCGAGGGACTTATGTTGACAGGCTTCAAGCCTTATGGTCTGTTCACCTTTGAACAGGGTGAGGCTGAGCAGGTGCGATACCGCATTGTCCGTGAGAAAAAGTGCGAGGGCAAAGTTCCTAAGCGTTTAATGGAAAACGGCTGGGTAAAATGTGCTGACAGCAAGCACTATTACATTATAAAAAATGCTGACAAGAAAACCGAAGCTGAGCCGTCCTACAAAAGCTGGGTAAGCCTTTATCGCACCTTGCAGACGATACTTTTCTTTATTATCTGTTTCTTTGGCGGTATGTTAATCGGTGCGACAGCTGCGCTTATCGAAAATATTGCAGAGGGTAAGGAAACCAGAATTCTTTCCTTGATTATTCCGACTATAGCTACGATAATATTTATACTCATATATTGCGTTTTACATAACTCCAACAAAAAAGTTCTTGCTAAAAATCCCGATGCGGTAAGGTTTGATTTCACCATTCCCGAGGAGAATTTCATATACACCAAGGAACAGGAAAAGGCTATGCTGAAATCAAAGGAGATGATTAAGAAATCGCCGTTTTTCTGGATTGCCGCACCTGACAAGGCAGAAGCTATGGTTGAAAAAATGGCGGCAGAGGGCTGGAAATTCTATCGTTTTGACAAGCTGGGTCAGGACTTCTATTTCATCAAGTCAGAGCCTTGCAAGCTGAGATTTGTAGTGGATTTTCAGAGTGAAATCTCCGAGGAATATATTGCGCTCACTAAAGAAGATGGCTGGAAGCTTGAATTTGCGTCTGTCACCAAAAAGGACGGCTACTGCATATGGTCAAGGGAATACACTGACGATGAGGAAATCCCCGAACTTTACAGCGATAATGAGTCGGCACTCAACCACGCAAAGAATTATCTGAAAAAGATGATTATTCCGCTGGCTGTTGACGTAATACTTTCCGTACTGCTTATCATATGGTGCTTCACGGACGACCTCGGAATGACACCATTCAAAATCGTATTTATAATTTTTATGGCGGTTATTGCTGTTGAATACGGCTTCTTTGCAGTCAAATCTATCGGTTATTATTCAAGGCTCAGGAAAAAGAGCGAAGAAATATAAAAACTATGAAAGGAACATTATTATGGACACTAATATGAACTACACCACTCCCCCCGCATACGCAATCTCCTCAAAAGAACAGGTAAAGAAATGCTATAACCGTGCTTGTATGGCAATGCTTTTCCAGTTCCTTATCGCAAATGCAATTGTTATTATTTGCTCAACAGTTTACAGCGTTATTCTCACAACGCAGGCGATGGCTGAGGGTATCACTGACCCAGCGGCACTTACAGCGCGTATTACTGAACTTATGAATCCTGCTGTCACAATCGCACTCAACGCAGTTGCTTTCCTTATCGCTAACCCTGTTGCTTATCTTATCGGCAACGTTATGACAAAGAAATATTACCGTGCAAAGGCATTCGGCGGAATTAAGCTTCCTGCCGCTGATTGTGTGCTGGCTGTTCTCGCAATTGTAGGACTTCAGGGCTTCTCACTTCTTGTTCAGTACGGAATTATGTCTGTAACAAAAATGAGCGGTATCAACGAGTCAACAGCAGCAATGTTCAGCTTCTCCGACAACACCGTTCAGAACGTTATAATGGTTATCTACTTTGTATTTATTGCAGCAATTACCGAGGAGCTTCTCTGCCGTGGTCTTGTCCTCAAGCTTTTCTCCCCTGTAAGCAAAAAATTTGCGGTAATCGCTTCCGCAGTTCTTTTCGGTGTTATGCACGGCAACTTCAATCAGATGTTCAACGGCTTCCTGCTTGGACTTGTTATCGGCTACGTTGCTGTAAAGAGCAAGTCCATATGGATTCCTATCATCTGCCATATGGCTGCAAACACAAACGCTATGGTACTTAGCTACTTTGAATATAAAATCGGCGAGGATTTCTTTGTAACAGAGCTTATCTACTCCGCAATTCTCGTAGTTGTTGCAATTGTCGCAATTGTGCTTCTCCTCAAGAGAAACGGCAAAATCGACGAAGAAAAGGACGGTTTTCCCGTTGAAACAGCAATCGATGTCCCCGAAGAAGTAAAGCCAAACTGCAAGTGGAAGGCTCTCCTTTCAACACCTTGCTTCTGGATTTTCATTGTAATCTACGCATTCAACGCACTTCTTATGCTCTACACCGCTTGCTTAAGGAGTATTTAAAATGAAAGAATATAAAGCTGTAAAAGTTAAGTGGGACGTATACCTTGAAAACCTTAACAAAGAACTGGACGAATTTACAAAGGAAGGCTGGGAGGTTGTCAATGTTACAACCGAACCGCCCAATACCTTGAATTTTGTGGTTATACTTTGCCGTGAGGTTTAACAAAACGCAAAATGCCTGAGAGAATTATTCCTCTCAGGCATTTCTTCATATCTTTGTAATCTTGGCAAAATTAGCCATAAGTTTCTTTGTACCAACGCTGTCGAATGCAATTTCAAGCATAGCGTCGTTGCTTATCTTCTTGACCGAGAGAACTGTTCCCTCGCCGAAAATATTATGCTTAACACGCTCGCCGACGGAGAAATCCGCTTCGGCTTTTTTCTTTGCCTGTTCAACCTTACGGTTTGCAAGCTCGCTCTGCAAGGTGTATTTCGGCACGCTCTGCACGATTACGTCATTGCTTTCGTCGGCAATCTTCATTGTGCTGTCAACACGCTCAACGTAATCCGAGTCAATTTCCTTAGCAAAACGGGAAATGAGGTTGCGGTTTGTTGAACCGAACAACATTCTCTGCTTAGCGTGGGAAATATACAGCTTTTTCTTTGCACGGGTTATTGCAACATACGCAAGTCGGCGTTCTTCCTCCATATCCTCGAGGCTGTTCATACTTCTTACGCCTGGGAAAATTCCTTCTTCCATACCGACAATGAAAACTGTCGGGAATTCAAGTCCCTTTGCGCTGTGCATAGTCATCATATAAACCACGTCGCTGTCTTCTTCAAGCTTGTCAACGTCGGTGTAGAGGCTGATTTCCTCCAAGAAGCCCGAAAGGCTTGCTTCGTCACCGTTTGCTTCAGTGTACTGCTCCATAGTTGTTTTAAGTTCGCTGATATTTTCGAGTCTGCCTGTACCCTCGTCGCCGAGTGCCTTCATCGCATTTGCGTAGCCTGTTTTGTCAAGCAGCTCGTCAAGCAATTCGCTGAGAGTATGTGTTTCCGCAAATTCAATCAGGTGGTCAAACATTGCCGCTGTTTTTGTAAGAAGCGCAGACTTCTTTGCAATAGGTGCATAGCTTTCGCTGTCACGCATTACATCAATCGGTGAAACATTCAGGTCAACGGAAATCTGCTCAATCATTGACAGGGTTGTATCGCCTATACCACGCTTTGGCTCATTGATGATACGCTTGAAACGAAGCATATCACGGTTGTTGTTAAGCACGGAAAGGTACGCTGTCATATCCTTGATTTCCTTGCGGTCGTAAAATCGCATACCGCCGATAACCTTGTAAGGAATACCGCTGTGTGTAAACGCACGTTCAATGCTGTTGGACTGTGCATTCATTCTGTAGAGGATTGCAAAATCCTTGTAGGAAGCACCGTCCTTGACCTGCTCAAGAATTGTTTCCGCAACAAATCTTGACTCGGCGGACTCGTCGTAAGCCTTGAAAACGGTAACCTTGTCGCCGTCGCCTGCGTCTGTCCAGAGCTTCTTTGCCTTACGGGAAAGATTGTTGGAAATAACGGAATTTGCGGCACTGAGGATATTCTGTGTTGAACGGTAATTCTGTTCAAGACGGATTACTGTTGCGTTGTCGAACTGCTCCTCAAAATTGAGGATATTTTCAATTGTTGCGCCACGGAATTTATAGATTGACTGGTCGTCGTCACCTACAACGCAGAGGTTGCCGTGACCGCCTGCAAGAAGGGACACCAGTCTGAACTGTGCTTCGTTTGTATCCTGATACTCGTCAACCATAACATATTTATAAAGGTTGCGGTAATGTGCAAGAACCTCAGGTTCCTGCTCAAAAAGCTCAACAGTAAGGCGGATAATATCATCAAAGTCAAGAGCATTTGCATCACGCAGACGCTGCTGATAAAGTTTGTAAAGCTTTGCAATTCCAAGCTTGCGGTAGTCGCCTGCCGCTTCCTTTTCGAATTCAGTGGGAGTAATAAGCTTGTCCTTTGCGGAAGAAATCACACCGAGAACCGTCTTGACAGGGAAAGTCTTGTCAGAAAGGTCAAGAGGGTCATAGCAGGATTTCAGCAGACGCTGACTATCGTCGCTGTCATAGATTGTAAAGCTTGAAGTATAGCCAAGCTTGTCAATTTCACGTCTTAAAATCCGAACGCAGGCAGAATGGAAGGTAGCCGCACAGATGTTGTCAGCCTGTCCGCCGAGCATTGCACGCAGACGCTCTTTAAGCTCGCCTGCCGCCTTGTTTGTGAATGTAATTGCAAGGATATTCCAGGGGTTGATACGGTTTTCCGCAATAATTTCAGCAAGTCGGGAAACACTTTCTTCATCTGTACTTCCGTTGTAATTATCAAGAAAAGCAATATCGCTGTCATCAACGGACGCAGGAATACTTTCACTTGCATAGGCATTGCCGAAAGTAACCATATTTGCAATACGATTTACAAGGACGGAAGTTTTTCCGCTTCCTGCGCCTGCAAGGATAAGTACGGGACCATTGACTGTGAAAACCGCTTTCTTCTGCATATCGTTAAGCTTCCCGAAATAAGCATCGAGAGCTTTTCTTTTTACCCCAATAAAGTCAAGTTTGTTTGCCATAAGAACCTCCAATGTAGTAACGCAGACCTGAGCGGTCTATTGCTGAGTATAGTAAATATTATACCATATCCGCAGATGGAAAAAAAGTCCCCTTTTTCATTTTTAACAGTTTTATAATATTTGCCGCTGATTTTCAGTAAAGTGTATAAAAATTACCGTCACAGGGAATAATTCAACAGATAAATATTGAAAGGGCGCAGCAAATGAAAGCAAATAAAGAACAATGGTCCTCAAAATTCGGTTTTATTATGGCAGCAGCAGGCTCCGCAATCGGTCTGGGCAACCTGTGGAAATTTCCTTATATCGCTGGCACAAGCGGCGGAGCGGTGTTTGTTGTGGTGTACATTATTTTCCTGCTGCTTCTTGGTATTCCTATTCTTCTTTCCGAGCTTGCAATCGGTCGCTTTGCAGGGTCAAACGCAATTGATTCCTGTGCAAAAATTCATCCTAAATGGGGCTTTGCAGGCGCTTTCGGAGTAATAGGTGCATTCGGGGTAATGTCCGGCTACTGCGTTGTAGGCGGATGGGTAATAAAATACATTATAAACAGCTTTACCGATACAAATATGGGTGCGGATTATTTCACGGAATATTCCTCCAAAAGCTTTGAACCGATTTTATGGATGGCTGTATTCCTTATTATAACCTGCCTGATTGTAACAGGCGGTGTGTCAAACGGAATTGAAAAGGTAAGCTCCGTACTGCTTCCGACTCTTGTGGTTTTTCTTTTCGGAATAATGATTTACAGCCTTACTTTGCCCAATGCAATTGAGGGTGTAAAGTTTTTTCTTGTACCTGATTTTTCGGAAATAACAAGCTTTTCCGATTTTATGACCATTCTTTTCAATGCAATGGGACAGGTTTTCTTCTCGCTTTCTCTCGGTATGGGCACGCTTATCACCTACGGAAGCTATCTCCCTGAGGATAACAACCTTGCTTCGAGCACCATTACTATTGTTACGCTTGACACGCTTATTGCCATTGTTTCGGGGCTTGCAATTCTTCCTGCTGTATTTTCCTTCGGTTTTGAGCCGACAGAAGGCTTCGGACTTATGTTCAGAACCTTGCCCGCAGTTTTCTCACAGATGAGCGGCGGCACGGTTATTGCTGCGTTATTCTTTATTCTTGTGCTTTTTGCGGCACTTACTTCCTCAATTTCATTGCTGGAAGTAATCGTATCGTGGGTTTGCACCAACACAAGGCTTACCCGTGCCTGGGCGGCGGCGATTATTTCCGCACTTATTTTTATTGCAGGCTGCTTTGCTTCACTTTCTGTAGGGGCAATTCCTGACATAAAGGTCGGAAGTATCAGTCTGTTTGAGTTTTTCAGCTTTTTCACGGACAAGATTATTATGCCTCTCGGCGGATTTTTCATCTGTATTCTCACGGGTTATGTATGGGGAATTGACAAGGCTGCCAAAGAAATTTCCAATAATGGCAGACTGAAATTTGCTATGAAAAAGCTTTTTTCCGTCACTGTAAGATATATTGCACCATTTCTTATTGCCGTGATTTTTGTGACGTCAATTGCAGACATTGCATAAATTCATCTCCCTCGGATAAGGGACGGTAAATTTTTAATATTTCTCACAAAAAAACTTTACTTTTCAACTTGAAAGGTGTATAATATGCTTATAGGTTTTTCTTCGAAAGGACGTGACATATTGAAAATAGATTTCAATAAGAAATACAATACCATTTCTGTATACTGCATTTTCACTTTTGCAGTATGCCTTGCGCTTGTTATACTATACCTGAAATCCTCCGTTATCGGAGGGTACATAAGTGAATTTTTCAGGGTCGTTGCTCCTGTAACGTGGGGTGTGGTAATTGCTTATATCTGCAATCCTCTGATGAAATTTTTTGAAAGAGTTTTTGCAAAGCTTATTGAAAGAAAAAAACCGCATCCGAAAATCAATCGTTGTTTAAGTATTGCTGTCAGCCTTATTCTGCTTATTGCAATAATAGCGTCCCTGCTTACTGTCATAATCATTCAGGTGCGTGACAGTGTTATGGAAATTCTCAACAATATCCCTAACTATATCAATCAGCTTGAGGTACTTATTACAAAATGGCTGGGTGATTACCCCGAAATCGTTAATTACTTTGAATCGCAGCTTGAAACAATTCAGCCGAAGCTTATTGATTATGCTAACAATATGCTCAATTCGCTGGGTGACCTCTCTGTCAAGCTCAAAGACGGTGCAATCGGATTTCTTGTTGCAATAAAGGACTTTGTAATCGGATTTATCGTGGCTATTTACCTGCTTTACAGCAAGGAAACCTTTGCGGCTCAGGCAAGAAAAATCGTTTATGCAATATTCCCGAGGGGAATGAGCAAAACCGTGCTCCGCATTTCATCAAAGGCAAATTACACACTTTCAGGATTTATTTCGGGTAAACTGCTTGACTCGCTCATTATTGGTATCCTTTGCTTCATCTGTATGTCTATTATGAAGATGGAATTCGTTGCGCTCATCAGTGTAATTGTCGGCGTAACAAACATAATTCCTTTCTTCGGTCCTTTCTTCGGAGCAATTCCGAGTGCGTTTCTCCTGCTCATCACTGCACCGAAGCAGGTTATCCCGTTTGTAATCTTCATCCTCATTCTCCAGCAGTTTGACGGAAATATTCTTGGCCCGAAAATCCTCGGTGACTCAACAGGTCTTACCCCGTTCTGGGTTATGTTCGCAATTTTCGTAGGCGGAGGACTTTTCGGATTTGCGGGAATGGTTCTCGGTGTACCTGTATTTGCTGTTATTTATGCGCTTATCAGCGAATCTGTTGCATATCTGCTCAAACGTAAAAGACTTTCACACCGCACAAAGGATTACATTGAATTTGATATAAGCAATCCACCTGCGGCGGTAACAATCAATCAGGAAAAGGCAGAAGTAAATGCTGAGGAAGTGTCGGCTGCTGAAAATACTCAGGAAACCAAAGCTGATGAAAAACCAGAACAAAGCGAAAAAACAACTGAATAAAACGAAAACCTGAGAGATTTGAAATTCTCTCAGGTTTGTTTTTTATATAATATCTGTTACGTCGTAGCCCTCATCCTCGATAAGTGCTTTAAGCTCGTCGTTTGTTTTATCAGTATCGCATACTGCATATTTGCCATCAAGTGATACCTCGATATTTGCAGCACCGATACCCTCAAGCGCTTCCTTGACGTGTGCAACGCAATGCTCGCACATCATACCTTCAATCATAATTTTCTTTGCCATTTTCAACATTCCTTTCACTTATTTATATTGACTTTTTTAAGTCTTAAAGCGTTTGAAACAACAGATACGGAGCTGAGACTCATTGCCGCCGCACCAATCATCGGATTGAGAAGCGGTCCGCCGAAAATATGAAGCAGTCCCATTGCAATCGGAATACCAAGGGAATTGTAGCCGAATGCCCAGAACAAATTCTGCTTGATGTTGCGGATTGTTGCCTTTGAAAGGCGGATTGCCTTGCATACGTCACGCAAGTCGTCCCTGATAAGCACGATATCGGCGCACTCGATTGCTACGTCCGTGCCCTGTCCCACAGCAATTCCCACATCAGCCTGTGTAAGCGCAACTGCGTCATTGATGCCGTCTCCTGCCATTGCAACAACCTCGCCTGCCTCCTGCAGATTTTTTATGTGCATTGCTTTTTCCTCGGGAAGCACCTCTGAAATGCAGGTATCAATTCCAAGCTCTGCCGCAACTGTTTTGGCAGTACGGCTGTTGTCGCCTGTAAGCATAACGGTTTTTATGCCCATTTCTTTAAGCTGTTCAATTGCTTCACGGCTTTCAGTCTTGATTGTATCAGCCGCCGCAATCATTCCTATGAACACACTATCGGCAGCTGCAAACATCGGTGTTTTTCCTGTGTCCGCCATTTTTTCCGACTCAACAACAAGCTTCATAGGGATACCGATTTTGTTTTCGTCCATAAGCCTGCGATTGCCAATGAGAAGCTTTTTTCCGTCAACTGTTGCAGATATTCCACGTCCGTCAAGATTAACATAGTCAGACGCCTCGGAAAGCTCAGCGCCGATTTTTTCGGCGTACTCCATAACTGCCTCGCTGAGAGGATGTCCCGAAGCAGCCTCGCCCGAAGCAATCAGGCGAATGAATTCGCTTTCCTCAATTTTATATGGGACAACATCTGTCAGTGACGGTTTGCCCGCAGTAAGCGTACCTGTCTTGTCAAAAACAACCGTTGTGATTTTGCACGCCTGCTCCAAAGGCTGACCGCCCTTGATGAGAATTCCGTTTTCAGCACCCTTGCCCGTGCCGACCATAATTGCTGTAGGTGTTGCAAGTCCCAGTGCACAGGGGCAAGCAATAACAAGCACGCTTATCAGAATTGTCACGCAGAATTCCACATCCTTGCCTGCGATTGCCCAGCCAATGCAGGCAATAACCGCAAGTGCAAGCACTGTCGGCACGAAGTAAGCAGCTATAACGTCCGCAAGACGTGCTATAGGTGCTTTTGTGCCCTGTGCTTCTTCAACGAATTTTATAATTCGTGCCAAAGCGGTGTCCTCGCCGACCTTTTCGGAGCGGTACTTGACAAAACCGTTCTTGTTAAGGGTTGCGCCGACAACCTTGTCCCCGACCTTTTTCTCAATAGGTACGCTTTCGCCCGTCAGCATTGACTCGTCAACAACAGCCGTACCCTCAATGATTTCGCCGTCCACGGCAAAGCTTTCGCCCGAACGTGAAACAACGATATCGCCTACCTTGACCTGACTTAATGCAACCTCAAGCTCCTTTTCGCCGCGCATTACAAACGCTGTTTTCGGTGCAAGGTTCATAAGCTTTTTGACCGACTCGTCCGTCCTGCCCCTTGAACGTGCTTCAAGGTATTTGCCCATAGTAATCAGTGCAAGAATTGTTGCGCAGGACTCAAAATAGAGGTGTGCATCGGTCATACCCTGTGTAATCTTGTACATCATAAACATACTGTACACGAATGCCGCACTTGAGCCGAGAGCAATAAGGCTGTCCATATTCGGTGACAGGTGAAACAGATTGCGGAAGCCGTCATAATAGAATTTCCAGCCGATAATCATAACAGGCACGGTCAGCGCCAGCTGTACCAGCGCATAATTCATAGCGTTGTGATGCGGGTCAATTACCGCAGGAAGCGGCATTCCAACCATATGTCCCATACATATCACAAGCAAAGGCAACGCAAAAATTGCTGACAGAATAAGCCTTATCAGCATTACCTTTTCGTGGGACATTTTCTGCTTTGCGTTCTTATCAGCAAATGCGTAGCCAGCCTTTACAACAGCCGCTTCAATTTCCTTTGCACCGATTTTTTCGTACTCAACAGTAAGTGTTTCCGCCGCAAAATTCACGCTTGCATCGGATACTCCGTCAAGCTTTTTCACGAAGCGTTCAACTCTTGAAGCGCAGGCCGCACAGGTCATACCTGAAATTTTAAAGCTTTTTTTCATAGCTGTTCCTTTCAATTATTTCATTAGCTTTTGCAATGTTGCAACAAGCTCATCTATAGTTTCATCCTTGCCGTTTCTGATATCTTCGGCAACACAGGTGTGTATATGATTGGCAAGAAGCTCACGGTTGAACGCATTCAGCGCCGCATTTATTGCGCTCACCTGCACAAGAATATCCGTGCAGTAAGTATCCGTTTCAACCATTTTCTTTACGCCCCTGACCTGCCCCTCGATACGGTTCAGACGGTTTATCAGCGCCTTGTATTCTTCCTCCGAGCGCTGTTTCTTTTTGCATTTACAACATTCTTTTTCCATATTAACCTCCAATACCCCCGTGGGGTATACTTACATTATATACTCCACGGGGGTATTTGTCAACAGTTATTTTATTATTCCTCATTGGGATTTAATGGGGTAACGTACAACGTGCGGTTATTGGTGAAGATAACCATTCCCGGCTTTGAGCCTGAGGGCTTCTTTACAAATTTTACGGGAACATAATCCACGGGCACTTGTGATGAATTCTTCGCCTTGCTGTGGAAAGCCGCAAGACGTGCCGCATAGATAATGGTATCGTCAGGAACTTCCTGCCCGTTTGCACGGATTATAACGTGTGAGCCTGTGATATTCTTGGTATGAAGCCATATATCAGTTTTTTCTGCAAGCTTCGTGGTGAGCATATCGTTCTGCTTGTTGTTCCTTCCCACGAGAATTGTAAAGCCCTCAGGGGATTTGAATTCAAGGGGCGGATGTGACTTAGGCGGCTTGCCTTTCAGCTTTGCGGCACGGATGTATCCCTGCTCGGCAAGCTCCATACGAAGCTCGTTGACCTCGTCCTCGCCGTTTGTACGGGTCAGTGCATCGAAAACGCTGTCGATGTAGGCAAGCTCCTCCTCGCCCTTTGCAATCTGCTCGGTAAGAATTTTCTCCGCCGTATCAGCCTTGCGGTACTCTGCATAATAGTGCTGCATATTCTGTGACGGGGTGAGTCTTGGGTCAAGCTTTATCTCAATTTCGGGGCAATTTTCATCATAGAAATTCTCAACCTTAACGCTTGACATACCCTTTTCAACACGGTACAGATTAGCGGAAATCAAATCACCCATAAGCTTGAATTCCTCACGGTTTTCCGACTCTTTAAGCTCAATACGCTGATTTGCCAGTCGGCGTGAAATTCGGTCGGTAGCGTTAAGCAGAAGCTTGTACAAATCCTGTGAACGCTGTTTCATTCGGGAAATGCTGTCACGCTCGCTGTAGAAATAGTCCAGCAAATCACACGCAGAGTCAAGCTCCTTCGTGTCCATAAGACCCACATACTGATTTATCGGAATAAAGGAAAAATCTTTGAGCAGACCTTCCTTGTCCTTGACAACTGTGAAAGTGCAGCGGTTTTCGTCGCACTCTCTCGCCGTCTGATTTATAACAAAAGCAAGTCTTTCCAGAAGTTCGCCGTGCAGGTCGCTTTTAACAGCGTCGTTGCCCTGTGCAGCATAGTAAACCCACTCTCTTGCAACAATCGGAGAAAGTCCCTCGAAAATTTTGATAAGTGCCTTTGACAAATCGCAGTCTGGCAGCTGCTCTGCCGCATTTGCAATGTCATCAGCGGTACAGCTGCGGAAATCAAGACGGTTATCACGAGGCGGATATGTGTAGGTCATTCCCGGGAGCACCATTCTCTCACGGGACATTTCCGCGTCAACACGCTTGATGCTGTCGATAATCTTGCCGTCAGCGTTGATAATGACAAGGTTTGAACAGCGTCCCATAATTTCAACCGCAAGAGTAACCTTAACCATATCGCCCAGCTCGTTCATTGCCTCAAAATCAAAATAGAGGATACGTTCAAGACCGTCCTGACGGATATCAAGAAGCCTGCCGTTGCCGAGATGCTTACGCAGAAGCATACAGAACATCGGCGGCACCTTCGGGTTTTCAATTGATTTTTTTGTGATGTGCACCCTCGCTGACCCTGCCGAAGCAGAAATCAGAAGCTTGCAGTTGCCGCCGTGAGTACGGAAAGCGATAACCACTTCCTCACGGGAAGGCTGACTTATTTTATCAACTCTGCCGCCGATAAGGTGACCGAGTTCTTTTTTTACAATGTGGAGAAATGCTCCGTCAAGTGCCATAGTGACCTCCGATTAATTACCAGCCATTTATCATAGGCTCCATCTGCGAAAAAACTGTATGCAGAGCATAAAATAAATTTTCGGTATGTTTTTCTTTTGAAGTTAAATATGCGTTACCGTAATCTCGTATAAATACAAACTCCTCTGAATTATTTTCATTTTTTCTTATACCATACATACTTGACCAACCGCGTTCCGTATTGTCATAGAATGAACACGAAATCATTTTTTTATTTATATTTACCTGCAAAAGTTCAACATAATATTGCTTAAGCACATCTGCATCAATTGTTTTATTTTCTGTGTTATTCGTAATGTCTTTATACTGTTCAACAACAAGGTCGTGTACTTTTTTTATATTTCTAACGTCTGCATACTGATTTATTTTTTTTACTGTTGAAAACTTTGGGTAGCTATTATCTAATTCAGAATAAAGTTCCATATCGCAAAACTCAAAGCTTCTGATACAACCATATTTGTCAATATACTCACCTGTAATTATATCATTATAGTCCCAATAAAATTTGACAAAAACAATATCAGGCATTTCCGCATAAAGTTTTTCCGAGTCCTTTTCAGCAGAAACAAAGCAGGTCAGAAGCATTAATGCTCCGAGAAATACGGTAACAAATATTCTTTTGATATTCATTATGTCACCTCATCTTCAAAAACGCTGTGGGCAAAGGTAATCCCTATCCACATAGTCAGCGTGTCAAAAATGAATCCGCATTTCCCTATCAGACTGAAATGCAAAGCAAGCTTCATAATCCAGCCTGACAGAAGATTGTTTATAAAAGCAAGCAGAAGAATTACTGCCACAATTTTCAGCCAGTTCTTTTTTGCAGCTTTTACTGCATAAAACACCGCACTCTGTACGCCTTCTTCGCTGTGTGCGGCATACCTGTATTCCGAAAGGAAAAAGAAAAACAACACAGCCATTGATGCAAGCCATATCACAATTTTTGAAAAAGCGTTAAGCGACGGAAAGATGCCTGCACTTGTATCGGATGCTGAATTGCCAAAAATCAGAGTCATTACAACAAACATCAACGCTACCGTTATGCACATTAAAACAGAAGTGAAGTTCTTTACAATAACTGAACTGAAAATTTTCTTTGGTCCCTTGTAAAAGTCAAATATAGCGCCAACCGAAGTATACTCATCATTGAGACGTTCAAAGCAATATCCGTACAAACCGATTTGAATAGGAGAGGTAATTACCGCCACAAGCAATGCATAAAACAACCCCAGATAGTCAGCATACATAAAATATATATTGCGGTAATTATCGGTATCCATAAGCAAGGTTGAAACATCACTGTTGTTGATGTACCAATAAAGCAAAAAGGATGTGTTTTCCATATTAAATATTATAGTCAGCAGGAAGATACCAAAATGATAGATAAGTATCGGCAGAAACGTCCTCTTAAATGATTGCTTTATATAACTCATATATGTCCCTCCAAATGTCAGCGGAAATACTTACTCCGCAAACTCGCTGATTGCAACAACTACCACAAACGGGTCACGGTCGGACGCACGGGAAATCTTAACGTAGATTTCCATTTCCACGTCGTCAACCTCCTCGTAATCGTAGCCCTCGATTTCACGTCCGCCCTCGTAGGTTTCGAAATCGCTCATTTCGTCAACGACGCCAAGGAAAAGCTTCTTCAGCTTTCTTCTGAGCACGAAGTCGTTCTTCAAATCAAGGAACAAATTCATCTTATCAAGAATTTCCAACGGGTCAAGGTCGTGAATTTTACTTGTGCGGATAACAGTCTTATCCTTCAGGCGGCGGTCAGCCTCGGCATAAAAGTCGGTTGCTCTTGCCTTGAGAAGCTCCTCCTCAGCAGCTTCCTTTTCCTCATCTCTGAACATATTCTTGAAAAAATCTAAAATTGACATAATAGTTTCCCCCATCAAAGTTTTTTATATACCAACACCTCAAACCCAATTTCCGTTGTCAAGGTGTCCAGTTCCGATAATCTCTGCTGTCCTTCGGCGCTTGTCTTATAATAGTACGGCGTCATTGAGAACAGCGCTGTTATATCCTCGTTACAGGGCAAATCAATCTTCCCCGTAACAGTTTCTCGTTTCAGCAATTCAAATCCGTCAAGTGCGAAATCCTTTACCTCATTGAGATAAGGCTCATCATAGACCGCACATTTCAATTGCCACAGATGTCTTTCGGCAGGGATAACCATAACCATTATACCGTTATCCTTCAGCACACGCTGAAATTCCTCTCCGCAGTACGGCGCAAACAGCGTTGTCAGCACGTCACAGCTTCCGTCCGCAACAGGCAGGTGAAACACACTTCCCACCGCAAACTTGACAGCTTTTGTACGTCTTGCGGCATAGTCAGCCGCATTCTTGGAAATGTCAATTCCCACAATTTCCGCATCGGGACAAGCTACGGCAATTTTCTCAGTGTAGTAACCCTCTCCGCAGCCTGCGTCAAGGATTTTACATCCCTTTGAAGCGTACTCCGAAACCGTCCTGCACAGCGCCTCAGCAAGGGGTGCATAGTAACCCTTGTCGAGGAAAGCCTTTCTTGCCTGTACCATAAGCTTGTTATCGCCCGGCAGTGCCGAGTTCATCTGATTGGCAAGAAGCAGGTTGACGTAACCGCTTTTCGCCGTATCGTAGCAATAACGGTTCACACAGGTATATGTACGCCCCTCTATATTAAGTTTTTCCTTGCATTTAGGGCAGATAAGCATTTTGTTTCTCCTTAAAGAATATAATCCACAGGGTCAGTATCAGCCTTTGCCTGAACAAGCTTAAGACCTGCAAAAGCCGCCTTGAAACGGCTGATAAGATACGGAATTGCAATATCCTCGGTGTGGAAATGTCCGCAGTCGTAAAGTGCAATTCCGTTGTTCCTTGCGGTAATCCACTGGTCGTGCTTCACGTCGCCTGTGATGTAAGCGTCAGCGCCCTGTGCAATTGCAAGTGGAAGATTGCCCCCTGCACCGCCTGAACAGAACGCAAGCTTTGAGATTTTCTTTCCGCTGTTTGTATAACGCACAACCGTACAGCCAAAAATATCCTTGAGAAGCTTGCCCAAATCCTCGGGAAGAATTTCCTCGCCCACTGAGCAGGTAAAGCCGTAGCCCCTGCCATCAGAGTGAATTGGTTCAAGTGTTTCAAGCTTTTTCAGCTTCAATGTCGGGTTAAGCAGATCAAAAATAATATCGTTTATGCCGCCGTCTGCCATATCAAGAGGTGAATGGAAACAGATACAAGCTATGTTATTCTTGAACGCAAGACAAGCAGGATTGCTGTCATCAAGCGCGTACAAAGGGTGGAAAATTACCGGGTGGTGCGCAACAATAACATTCGCACCGATTTCAATTGCCTCACGGACAACGTCACAGGTGATATCCAGTGCAAACAGCACCTTCTTTACCTCTGCATCGGGGCTGCCCACAAGAATTCCCGAATTGTCTCCCTTGTGAAGATTTTTCATAGGCGCAATTTCGTCCATCATTGCAAAAATATCTTTAACAGTATACATTGGTTTACCTCCGCTTGCTGCAATAATTTCTGCCGCAAGACCTATATTTTTCACGGCTTCGACTGAACGTCCCGAGTCACGCAGGGAACGTCCCGAAGCGTAAAGTCTTTCAGCCTGCTTTTCTGCATACGCAACAGCCGCTTCGTCAGCAAAATCAAGCTTGCCGACCTGCTCAAAAAGCGGTGTAACACTTGTCGGTGCGGCATTGTTTTTCACGGCATTTACAACTGTGTAGCAGAAACGTCCATCCTCAACGGCACGCTGCTTGGCTATTTCAAAGCCGTTGCCGTAAAGCCACTTAACAAGGTATGGCGCTTGTGTCATAGGCTGTAGAATGAGATTTTTCCCGTCCAGCCAGTCACAGGCTTCAAGAATACGGGAAATCAGTTCGCCGCCCATTCCTGCAATTACAATATCGGTTATGCCATTTTCGGGCACGTTTTTCAGTCCGTCCGAAAGAATAACGTCCGTCTTGTCAAGCACGCCCGCCTTTTCGAGGGTTGCCCTTGCCGCCGCAAGAGGACCCTCGTTTATATCAGCGGCAACCGCCGTACTGCATTTACCCTGTGAAAGCAGTTCAGCAACAAGGTAAGCGTGGTCGGTGCCTATATCGCAAATGCGGTCGCCTTTGACGAATTCCGCACATAAATTCAATCTTTTATCCAGCATAGTAAGCCGTCCTTTTCAGGTATGTAAAATTTTAAGCGCCGAGTATGAAAGGATAACCTGACATATTCGGCGCACGCTCTTACTTGTTGTCGAAATGCTTATTGAGCTTTGCAACCATTTCAGCTGCGCTTACGCCGTGAACAGCACAAGCGTCTGCAAGGCTTTCGCCTCTTGCGGAAGGACAGCCGAGGCAGTGCATACCCATTTCAAGGAAGTAAGGTGCAGTATCGGGATCAAGGTCGAGGATATCGCCGATGATCATATCTTCTGTAATTCTCATTTGTTTTTCCTCCACAAAAAAATTATACTTATTTATTATACCCTATTTTTTTATTATTTGCAATAGCATATTGTTTTTTTTATTTTTTGGTGATATAATACTTATTATATTAATTTTCCCAACCTTGAAAGGAGATAATTTCTTGAACGTATTAAACAAGCTTGAACGCAAATTCGGTAAATTCGGAATATCCAACCTTATGCTGTATATTGTTATAGGTACGGCTATAGTTTTTGCATTCTGGTATATTTTCCCGACGCTTCCCCTGCTTCAGCATTTTATCTTCGACCGCAATGCAATTTTCAGCGGACAGGTGTGGCGAATTGTTTCCTTTGTATTTCTGCCTGAAGCATATGACCCGATAAATATGTTGTTCTGGCTGTTCCTTTACTGGCACATCGGCTCAAATCTTGAAAGCTACTGGGGTACGTTCAGATTCAACGTATTCTACTTCTCAGGAGTAATTTTCTCAATAATCGGCGGTTTTTTCACGGGCTTTGCAACAGCGCAGTTCATCAACCTTTCGCTGTTCCTTGCAATGGCAATTGTTGCACCGAATATGGAACTGCGTCTGTTCTACATCCTTCCTATAAAAATGAAATGGCTGGGACTGGTTTATGCAGCAATGATTATCCGCAGCTTTATACTTGTGGGCTGGTCGGGTAAAATTGCTATCGCAATTTCTCTGCTTAATGTAATACTTTTCTTCGGCGGAGATTTCTTCCGCAAAATCCGTGACAAGTTCAAGTACAGAAAGGTACGCAGGAACTTTAAGAAGAATATCAAAATGACACGATATGATGAGGAAGATTAAAATGAACATATTGAAAAAACGTGTTCTGATTATTGCAGTCATAATTATTGCTGTTGCTATTCCATTGATAACGTTAATTTACAATAACAAATACACCGAAAAAATTGAAATAGATTTACGGTTTAACTATGGTGCTTGTAATACCCGTCAGACCGATATGTCAAATTATGTAATTGAGCATTATGATGATATCAGAAATTACTGTAATGAAGTAATTCTTGGATTTGAAGATTTGACTCATACAGATATACACGGAAGAATTGTAATGGAACAAAACACATACGAAAATTTGCTGAACAAATATGGTTTAAGTCATTTTTGTGACTTGGGTTATGTGAATTTCTATGATAATCAAATCCTGTTCGTATTTGACATCTTGGAATTTGATAATGGCTGCTATGCCGGTTTCAGCTTTGTCTTTGAAGGAAATGAGGTTTATATTGAGCCATATGTATATGATTTGCTGCACAAAGACGGTTATTGATAAAAAATTTCAAAAAACACTTGACAAGCCATATTTTGTGTGATATAATACAGAAGTTGTGTTACAACAAGCTATCGTATTCTAAAGACAGCAGGTGATTGAAAAATCGTAAGTCCTGCCGAGGAAAAGATGGTAAGTATTATATGTATACTTCCGACCTTTTCCTATTTGGAGAAGGTTTTCTTTTTGAATCCGTTAGCAAAAAGCAAAATGAATAGTTTTGTTTATTGAATTATCGGAGGTGAAATTTTAATGCCAAGCGCAAAGATTCTCGAATCCAAGCAGGCAAGAGTTGACGCTCTTACCGAAATGCTCAAGAATGCAACAGCAGGTGTTATCGTTGACTACAAGGGTATCACTGTTGAAGAAGACACTAAGCTCCGTAAGGAACTCCGTGAAGCAGGCGTAAACTACTTCGTAGAGAAGAACTCTATGCTCCGTTTCGCTGCTAAGAATGCAGGTCTTGAAGGTCTTACAGAGGTTCTCAAGGGTACTTCCGCTATCGCTCTCACAGACGGTGACGAAACTGCTCCTGCTCGTATCCTCGGTAAGTTTGCTGAAGAAGCTAAGGACAAGTTCAACCTTAAGGCTGGCTTCATCGGTGAAGAAATCTACGACGAAAAGGGTGTTACTGCTCTTTCCAAGATTCCTTCCAGAGAAACTCTTCTCGCACAGCTCCTCGGTTCTCTCCAGGCTCCTATGCAGAACCTCGCTGCTACACTTCAGGCTCTCGTGGACAAGAAGAACGAAGAAGAAGCTGCATAATTGCAATTTCGCAATCAAAAACGGCATAGCCATTATGCCACAGAAACTAAACTGCGCATAGCGCAAAATAAAATTTAAAAGGAGATTATTATCATGGCATCTGAGAAAATTACTAATATTCTTGATTTAATTGACGCTCTTTCCATCCTCGAACTTTCCGAACTCGTTGAAGGTATCCAGGAAAAGTACGGTGTATCCGCTGTTGTTGCTGCTGCAGCTCCTGCTGCTGGCGCTGCTGCTGGTGCAGCTGAAAAGACAGAATTTGACGTTGTTCTTGCTTCCTTCGGTGACAAGAAGATGGACGTTATCAAGGCTGTTAAGGACGTTTGCGGTCTTTCCCTTAAGGAAGCTAAGGAGCTCGTTGAAGCTGCTCCTAAGACAATTAAGGAAGGCGCTTCCAAGGCTGACGCTGATGACCTCAAGGCTAAGCTTGAAGCTGCTGGCGCTACAATCGAACTCAAGTAAGTTTGATTTACATTGCAAAATCAAGCCGTACCATTTGGTACGGCTTTTTTGTTTGTATACAAGGACAGGACATATGAACTCAATCATATGTCCTGTTTCAGCTTTCTCAAAGGTCGGAATACAAATCGTTTTTATATACACCTTTATCAATAAGCTCAGTTATGTTTTTCGAAATAATCGGAACGTCCTCTTTATATGTAGTCCCGAACCATTTTTCGTCCGTCGGCAGAACCTTTATGCTGATTTTCTTCTCGCTGAGAAGCTTTGCGATAAATACAGGTATCAGAAATTCTGCTTTAATAGGGTTTTTCGGTACGTCCTTTCTGAAAAACTCAGCAAAGCCTTCTTCAAGCCGTTCGATAAAATCTTCTGCAAAGCCCCATATATTCATTGAGACAACTGAATTAGAATTTACAATTGTCTCCCCCGCTCTTATCTCTGAGCCAACCAGCGTAACGTTTGTTGTTTCGGAAATACTCAGAAGATTATTTTCTTCATCAATATTGCAAATTCCTCTTGTTACTCCGCCGTTTTCTGAAAGGGTATTGCCGAGTTCAAAGCCAGCCATACAATATTTTCCTGCTGAGACCTCCGTGCACAGATAATTATGCAGTTTCTCAAAGGTTGCCCTGCCGTAAAAATCATCTGCATTTATCACGGCAAACGGCTCATTTATTTCGCTCTTTGCCGCAAGCACAGCCTGTCCTGTTCCCCAGGGCTTCTTCCTGCCTTCAGGAACTTCACCCGGTACATTATTCTGCTCCTGAAAAACATATTTCAGTTCAACACCCTTACGGGAGCAGACCTGCTCGATACGCTTGCCTATTACCTCTCTGAAATCAGATTCTATATCCTTTCGCAGGACTATTATAATCTTGTCAAATCCGCTTGCAATTGCATCGTGTATTGAATAATCCATTATTATTTCACCGCAGGGCCCTACAGGAAAAAGCTGTTTTATTCCTCCTGCGAAACGGCTTCCGAGGCCTGCAGCCATTATAATCAGACTTGTTTTCATATCATTATCCTCATCTTATATGTAAAAACAACATTCCTACAAGTAAATTATACAACACAAACCGAGGCGTTGTCAACTGCTGCTGAAAAAGGGTTTAAATTTGGTTAAGAAAACACTTTTCTTATTGCATTGAAAATATGTATCACTTATAATTATTTACGGACAAAATAGATGGGTTTTTAAGAAAAAAGCAGGTAAGGTTTACCTGCAATTATGGAGGAAAAATATGGGTATTACTGAAATTCTCGGACTGCTTGGCGGTCTGGCACTGTTTCTTTACGGTATGCAGATGATGAGCGAAGGTCTCGAAGACGCTGCAGGAAACAAAATGAAAAGCATCCTTGAAAAGCTTACTTCAAACCGCTTTCTCGGGGTTGCGGTGGGTGCAGGAATTACTGCGGTAATTCAGTCCTCATCGGCAACAACGGTAATGGTTGTTGGCTTTGTTAACTCAGGTATGATGACACTCAAGCAGGCTGTATGGATTATTATGGGTGCAAATATCGGTACCACTATCACGGGTCAGCTTATTGCGCTTGACGTAGGTATGCTTGCACCGCTGTTTGCTTTTATCGGTGTAGCAACGGTTGTATTTATCAAGGCTGCCAAGGTTCAGCACATAGGCAAAATTTTTGCGGGACTCGGCGTACTGTTCATCGGTATGAATATGATGGGTGACTCTATGGTGCCGCTCAGAGAATCGGAAGCATTTGTTGAAATTATGACAAAATTCTCAAATCCTTTCCTTGGTATTCTCGCAGGTGCTGTTTTCACAGCTGTCATTCAGTCGTCCTCTGCTTCTGTAGGTATTCTTCAGACGCTTGCAACAGCAGGTCTTATCGGATTTCCTAACGCTGTTTTTGTACTGTTTGGTCAGAATATCGGTACTTGTATCACAGCTGTACTTGCTTCAATCGGAACAAACCGCAGCGCAAAGAGAACAACTATTATTCACCTGATGTTCAATATCATCGGTACGATTGTTTTCACCACACTTTGTCTGCTTCTTCCTGTTACCGACTGGGTTGGCGGAATTACACCTGATGACCCTTCAAAGCAGATTGCAAATATGCACACTATTTTTAACATTGTTACAACATCTCTCCTTATTCCTTTCGGAACATACCTTGCTAAATTCGCAGAAAAAATTCTTCCTGACACAGGTGAGGAAACTGACGGTGTCACTCCTCTTTCCAAGCTCAATGCGGAATTCCGCAGAGGCAGAATGCACCTCGGCTCTACAGCTGTTCACACTGACCTTCTTTCCCAGGAAATTCACCGTATGGTTGCTCTTTCCGGCGAAAATACATACAGGGCGTATAATGTTATCCTTAACGGAAGCACATCGGTATTCGACGAAGTTGTCAAGCACGAGGAAACTATTGACGCTCTCAACAAGGAGGTTTCTCAGTACATTTCCAAAATTCTCGTTGACAACAACTGCGGTGACAATGTTGCTGATGTAGAACAGTACTTCCTGATTACAGGCAACGCTGAACGTATCGGTGACCACGCGCTTAACATTGCAGGATACATTGATGTTATCCGAAACAAGAAAATCGCTTTTTCAGATGAAGCACGGGCAGAGCTTTCCGAAATGCAGACAATTACTAAGGAAGCACTTGACAAGGTTCTGAATATGAAAACGGCTACTCCTGAATGGCTGTCGGATATTGCTGCTTTTGAACAGAGAATTGATGATATGACAGAAACCTATCGTGAACAGCACCTTGAACGTATGCGTCAGGGCAAGTGCACGGAAGAAGCTTGTATCCTTTACTCTGAACTGCTCACTGACTTTGAACGTATCGGTGACCACATTCTCAACATTGCACAGGCTTACTCAAAAATTGAAATTACTGCATAAAATATATTCCAAATTCGTCTCCGATATGGTATAATGTTCTTATCATTTTTATGGAGAAATACTTATGTTAGATACTAAAACAATTGTCAGGGATGCTGTTTTTACAGTAATTATCCCGATAGCTGCATTCCTGCTGATTATGCTTTTACAGCACTTTTTCGACGCGCACTCGCTTATACCTATGATTTTTGTACTCGGTGTGTTTTTTGTTTCGCTTAAAACTCACGGTTTCTTATGGGGAATAATTGCGTCCCTTGTAGGCGTACTGCTTGTAAACTATGCGTTCACTTATCCTTATTATGCGTTTGACCTTATTTCCCCTGAATGTGTTTCGTCAGCAGTAGTTATGCTGCTTGTTGCGGTAATGACAGGCGTACTTACAACGCGTGTGAGAACACAGGAAAAACTCAGGGCTGAAAATGAAAAGGAACGAATGCGTGCAAATCTTCTGCGTGCCGTTTCACACGACCTGCGTACTCCCCTTACGACAATTTATGGTTCGTGTACGGCCATTCTGGAAAATTACGAACAGCTCAATGAAAATCAGAAACAGATGCTTCTCGGTGAAATCAAAGAGGACTCCGAATGGCTGATAAGAATGGTTGAAAATCTGCTGTCCGTAACACGAATTGACAGCAAGATGGTACGTGTAAACAAGACTCCTACTGCGCTGGAAGAACTCATTGACACTGTGCTGATTAAATTCCGAAAACGCCGTCCCGATCAGGAGGTCACGGTTAAAATTCCCGATGAATTTGTAAGTATTCCGATGGACGCTATGCTTATAGAGCAGGTGCTTACGAATATTCTGGAAAATGCTGCTGACCACGCAAAGGGTATGACAGAGCTCAGACTTGAGGTTGATTTGAAAGGCAATAAGGCGGTGTTTACCGTCAAGGATAACGGCTGCGGAATTGACCCTGAGAGACTGCGTGATTTATTTACGGGATACCTTGACCGCGGCAACACTGTTACTGACGGAACTCGCAACAATATGGGTATCGGACTTTCAGTATGCTCAGCTATAATCAAGGCGCACGGCAGTGAAATTTCTGCACAGAACCTCAAGGAAGGCGGCGCTGCTTTTACATTCTCACTTGAAATGGAGGATTAATCTGTGGCTAACAAATACAAGATACTTATTGTCGAAGACGAAAGCAGTATTCTCAGCTTTATAAAGGCAACTCTTGAAGCTAACGAATATCAGGCAATAACTGCTGACACCTGCAAAAACGGTCTTATGATGTATGCTTCTCACAGACCTGACCTTGTTATTCTTGACCTCGGGCTTCCCGATATGGACGGCACGGAATTCATCAAAGAGGTTCGTCGTAACAGCATTACTCCAATACTTGTGCTTTCAGCAAGAACTGAGGAAAACGACAAGGTTTCCGCACTTGATTTGGGTGCAAATGATTATATCACCAAGCCATTCGGCACGGCTGAATTGCTGGCAAGGGTTCGTGCGGCACTGAGAAGCAAACGCAATTCTGAGTCCTCAGGAACAACAGGCGGAGAATTCACCCTCAATGATATGATTATCAATTACGACAAGCGCTCGGTTTTTGTAGGAAATCAGGAAATCAAGCTTACTCAGACGGAATATAATATCCTTGCGCTTCTGTCGTTTCACTCAGGAAAGGTGCTGACCTACGCTTTTATCATTAATCAGATATGGGGATATGTTGACGGCACAAGCACGAAAAAACTACAGGTAAATATGTCAAACCTGCGTAAAAAGCTTGGCTCAAAGCCCGGCGAAAACAAGTATATTATCAATGAGCTTGGCGTCGGTTACCGTATGCAGGACGAGTTCTGAAAACACCGCTCCGCTTGCAGATATACTGCGTGCGGAGCTTTTTGGCACGATTAATATAATTAAATTGTTGACAAAAGCTTTTTAAAAGTAGTATAATTAATATGGTTAATAAGGTATCAGCTTCGGCTTGATACCTTATACTATTTTTGAAATCGGAGGCTATGGCGATGAAAAAATATTTGCCGTACATAAAAAAATACTGGTACAGCTTTCTGCTTGGCCCGCTGTTTATGACACTGGAGGCGGCAGGTGAATTTATTCTGCCTTACGTCAGTGCTGACGTCATCAACAATGGTGCGGCAAAGGGTGATGTGGACTACATTATCCGTAAGGGGATTGTTATGCTCATAATTGCGGTGCTGATGATGATTACGGGGGTGTTGGGTGCGAATTTTGCGGTAAGAGGTTCGGTACGTCTTGCGGCAGGTGTGCGTGAGGACGTGTTCAGGAAAATTCAGAAATTTTCTTTCTCAAACATTGACACCTTCACTACAGGCTCGCTGATTACGAGAATTACAAACGATATTACGCAAGTACAGAACTTTACTCAGACGCTTCTGCGCGGCACATTCCGCTCGCCGATTATGCTTATCGGTGCTATGGTTATGTCGTTTATGCTCAATCCTGACCTTGCGTGGATAATTCTGATTGTTATTCCTATTCTTGCAATTCTTATTGCGGCGATTATTGTGACGGCTTCGCCCCGTTACACGAAAATGCAGGTGCAGATTGACAAGCTGAACATAAACGTGCGTGAAACGGTTACAAATCAGCGTGTTATCAAGTCCTTTGTGCGTGAGGATTTTGAGAAGGAAAAGTTCGGTTTTGTCAATGATGAGCTTGTTGAAAAGAGCACGTCTGCGCTGAAGATGATGCTTCTTATGCAGCCGATTTCCGCCCTTGCGGTAAACGTTACAACTCTTGCGGTTGTATGGGTTTCGGGCAAGCAGGTTATGGTCGGCGATATGGAGCTTGGCACGCTGACTGCATTCATTACATATCTTTCGCAGATTTTGACAGCACTCAACTTTATGGCTAATATTGTGCTGCAAGGCACTCGTGCGGCGGCTTCGGACAGAAGAATTTCCGAGGTGCTTGACGCTGAAATTACTCTTAATGATGACAATGTGCAGGACAGAAACCGCACTATCAACAGCGGCAGAATTGAGTTCAGAAACGTAAGCTTCCGTTACTTCAAGAACAATAGTGAAAAGGTGCTTGACGGCATTAATCTTGAAATAAATTCGGGTGAGCTGGTTGGAATTATAGGCTCGACGGGAAGTGGTAAGACAACGCTTGTTTCTCTTATTCCGAGGCTTTATGACACTGACGAGGGTACGGTTTTCGTTGACGGTACTGACGTGCGTGAATTACCGCTGTTCAATCTGCGTGAAAGCGTGGCGATGGTGTTGCAGAAGAACACGCTTTTCTCTGGCACGGCGGCGGAAAATCTCCGTTGGGGCAACGAAAATGCTACTGACGAGGAAATTATTGAGGCGGCAAAAATTGCACAGGCTGACTCCTTTATCAGCGGCTTTACGGACGGTTACGAAACGGAGCTTGACCAGGGCGGTGCAAACCTTTCGGGCGGTCAGAAGCAGAGAATGTGCATTGCCCGTGCATTGCTGAAAAAGCCAAAGATTATTATTCTCGACGACTCTACAAGTGCAGTTGACACGGCTACTGACGCTTCAATCAGAAAGGCATTGCGTGAACGTCTGCCTGAGGTTACGAAGCTTATTATTGCACAGCGTATCAACTCGGTTATTGACGCTGACAAGATTGTGGTGCTTGATGACGGCAAAATTGTTGGCTGCGGAAGTCACGATGAACTGATGGAAAGCTGCACAGCTTATCAGGAAATTTACCGTTCGCAGAAAGACTGATTGGAGGTGAAGCTATGGAAAATACATCCAGACAGGAACGCTTGCTGAAAAAGTACAGCAGCGTGAAAAAGGACGGCACTGCCAAGAAAAATATGGACGTTATGGGGCGAGGAAACCGTGATGCGGCTTTCAGTGCAAAGGGCAAGCCTAAGGATATGAAGGCTTCCATACTTCGCCTGCTTCGCTATCTTGCGAAGGAACGTGCTTTGCTTGTTATTGCGATGATTTGTGCGGTAGTACAGACGGTTTCAACCCTTGCGGCAAGCTATATGCTTCGTCCGATTATGAACAAGTTTATCTATTTTGATGAGGCAAATCCCGACATTACTGACCGTGTCAAGGGACTTGCAGGCGGACTTGTTATTCTTGCGGTTGTGTACGGAATTTCCGTGCTGACCCAATGGTTACAGCAGCGAATTATGCTGTCTGTTTCACAGCGCACACTTTCCCATATGAGAAGTGAGCTTTATGACAAGCTGCAGGATTTGCCTATAAGCTACTTTGACCGCAATCCTGCGGGCGATATTATGAGCCGTTTCACAAATGACGTTGACACGGTGGGCGAAATGCTGAACACGACGCTTATTCAGATTATTTCGGGTGCGATTACGATTGTGGGCACGGTTTTCCTGATGCTTTACACCAACATAATTCTGGGCGGTATCACGATTATTATGACTCCCCTGCTTGTATGGGTGAGCAAGCTGATTATCAGCAAGAGCCGTGGCGCTTACTCGGAACAGCAGAAAAATCTCGGTATGCTCAACGGTTTTGCGGAGGAAACAATTTCGGGGCAGAAGGTTGTGAAAATCTTCAATCACGAGGAAATTGCCGAGGAAGAATTTGCTTTTCTCAACGGCAGACTTTGTGAGTCGCAGATTAAGGCACAGTTCCGTGCGGGCATTATGGGTCCTGTTACGCATCAGCTTTGCAACGTGGTTTACGGCATTACTGCTTGCGTGGGTGCAATTCTTGTTGCGGTGCGTGGCTTCGACATCGGCGGTCTGACGATTTCTCTCAATTTCACACGTCAGTTCAACCGTCCGATTAACGAAATATCTATGCAGATGAACACAGTTTTCTCGGCGCTTGCAGGTGCTGAACGTGTATTTCAGGTTATGGACACTGAGCCTGAAAAGCAGGACACAGAAGTTGTTCCTATGGATAAAATTGAGGGACATATAGTTCTTGACGGTGTGAACTTCGGATATGTTCCGGGGGTAACTGTGCTTCACGACATCACTCTTTACGCAAAGCCGGGACAAAAAATTGCTTTTGTCGGTTCGACGGGTGCGGGAAAGACTACGGTTACAAATCTGCTTTCGAGGTTTTACGAAATTGAGGAGGGCACGATTACCATTGACGGCGTACCTATTGAAAAGATTGACAGGGATTTTCTCCGCTCGAACATTGCTATGGTTTTACAGGACACTCACCTTTTCACGGGTACGGTTATGGAGAATATCCGCTACGGACGGCTTGAAGCTACTGACGAGGAAGTCATTGAGGCGGCAAAGGTCGCTTCGGCGCACACCTTCATTATGCAGCTTGAAAACGGTTATGATACGCTGCTGGAAAATGACGGTGCAAATCTTTCTCAGGGTCAGCGTCAACTGCTGAACATTGCTCGTGCTGCAATAAGCCGTGCGCCTATTCTTATTCTTGATGAGGCAACAAGCTCCGTTGACACACGTACTGAGCGCCACATTGAGGAAGGTATGGACGCACTTATGGAAAACCGCACGACATTTGTTATTGCGCACCGTCTTTCAACGGTACGAAAATCCAATGCAATTATGGTGCTTGAAAAGGGACGGGTTGTTGAACGTGGTACGCACGATGAATTGCTTGAACTTGGCGGCAGGTATGCTGACCTTTACCACGAAATTGCAGAGCTTTCCTGATATGAATGACAATGCGTTCATAAAATGTTTACATATACAAATTAACAAAAAACATTCCATTGTGATGTAAAATGTTGTATAATAATTTTATATGTAAAAGAAAGGAGGGGGAAGCTGCATTGAAATATTCAGTCAGAACAAAACTGATTGCTGTAACCTTTACAATTTTTGTGGCTGCGGCAGTGCTTTTCTCCCTTATATCATACTCGGCAGCAAAGCGCTCCGCCGAAGCTGTGGTAAAATCGCTCATCGACCAGAGCGTTATTACTGCGGCGGATGCTCTTTCGGGCAAAATTGACGCTGTTACCGCTGTTGCAGAGGACGTTTCAAATGACCTTGCAATCAGCCGTGCTGTTGACGATTACCGACTGCGTTTACTTGAACAACGTAATGAAGTTTACGCAAACAGCGGAATGGTGTTTGATGTAGTAAATTCTGCTGACCTGAAATCAATTGACGGTAAAACGGATTACTCTGCTAATGAAGCTGTTAAAAATGCTGTTTCAGGCACTCAATGGCTCACTGCACCGTATGAGCTTGACGGAAGAAGCGTTTGTACATACTCCGCTCCCCTTGACTATCTGAATGAAGAACGTGCAGGTGTGCTTGTGTGTACGCTTGGAAGCGAATTCTTCAGTGAAACCTTTGACAAGATTTCTCTTGGGAAGTCCTGCGCTGTTTATGTTAAGGACGAAAACGGAATTATTGCGGGACAAGCTTCTGAAAGTCCTGACATTTATACTTCTTCCTACGCAATAGAAAGCCGTGATGGCTGGACGATGTATGTTGAAGCTGTACCAGCGGAGCTTATGCCGCCGCTGACGGTTGAAATTCTTTCATCTGTCGCTCTTTCTGTAATTCTTGCGGCATTGCTGAGCACTATCATTGTGGTAATTCTCAGCAAGACGCTTACTCCTATCAAGGCAATGGCAAAGCGAATTTCCGCACTTGCTGAGGGCGATTTCACATCCCCTGTTCCAAAGGCTTACTACAACGACGAATCAATGGCAATTGCCGAGGCACTTAACAAGACAATTGGTGCACTTAACGGCTGTATCCGTGAGATAACTGTTTCAATCAGCCACGTTGCTGACGGAGACATTTCCGAGGACAAAGCTGTTTATGCAGGCGATTTTGCAATGATTCACGATGCGCTTTCCGATGTAAAGAAAACCCTGCGCAAGGCGCTTTCCCGTATCCGAACGGCTTCGGAAAAGGTTATTGACAATGCAGAAAAAATCACAGAGAAATCTGCTGCAATACCTGAGCCTGTGAAAAAAGATGTTGCGGTTTACAACGCTTTTGAAAATTGTCCCGACATTGTTGCGCAGGCAAACAAGGCGGCTGAAAAGCTTGAAGAAGCACGGAAAAAGCTTGCTGACGAGCAGAAAAAGCTTGACAATCTTACAGAGGCGATTTACTCAATCAACGACAACACTGACGGAATTGTTGACGTTGTTGAACAGATTGAGGACATTGCTTTCCAGACAAATATTCTTGCACTCAATGCCGCTATCGAGGCTTCGGGTGCAGGCGAATTTGGCAAGGGCTTTGCGGTTGTTGCCGAGGAGGTACGCTCCCTTGCACAGATGAGCTCCGACTCTGCCAAGTCCACGACAGAACTTATCGAGGGCACGGTCTCCTCCATTTCCAAGGGCTCAAATCTTGCGAAGCAGACCGCCGCACTTCTTGAAGAAGCACTTGCTTCTGCTGATGAGGCACTTGCACAGATGAATGTACTTACCAATGCGGCAAAGGAATACGCAGATGCCGCAAAATCCGCAGAGGACTTGATTCTCCAGCTTTCACTTACTCCTGCATACGAGCCTGTGAAGCCTGACACGGCGGACGCTAAGGCAATTGTTACCGAGGCTAACCGAATGAAGAAGATTGCGGAGTCGTTTAAGACGTAATAAAAATGGGTATCGAGAAATTACTCGATACCCTTATTTTATATAATCTCAAAAACTTCACTCATCGGCTTCATCTGCTTTTCACGAGGCACATAAGCTGGCTTACCTACGGGAATTACGCTCATAAGGCGGTGTCCCTCAGGTGCACCGATGAACTCGTTTATTTCCTCTGCGGAAACAATAGGGTCGTTCATCCAGCAAGCACCAAGTCCCAACTCCTCAGCTTTGAGAAGCAGATTTTCAACTGCTGCACCAACACTCAGCACGTCGGGATTGCCCAATGCGGAAAGCATTTCGCTGTGTCCGTAACCCTTTGCGGAGTAGTACTCCTCAACACGAGGGTCGTGGTACTTCATTTCGGTAAGGTACACCAGAATTACCACAGGTGCGTTCTTGAAAAAGGTTGTCTGCTTCACTCTTGATGCAACGAAATTTTCGTCCTCGGCATCGCTGTAAAAGCGGCGTACTCCCCTTTCAACGGCTTCTGCAAGTGCGGAAATCTTTTCGGGAGTCCTGATTGCCACAAACCGCCAGCACTGGCTGTTGCAGCCGCTTGGTGCGGTTACTGCTGCTGAAACAAGCTGTTCAATCATACTGTCGTCAACGCTGTCAGCAAGGAATTTTCTTATGCTGCGGCGTTTTTTTATAAGTTCACTGAATTCCATATTTTTCTTCCTTTATACAACTGTTACGCCGTATCCACGGCAGATTTCTTCAAGAGGAAGTCCGATTCCCTTGCCTGACGGTATCATTTCCCATATTCCGTCGGTACGCTCAAATGCTACTGCAAGTAGCGTTCTTTGGCGGATATTTTCCGAGACAGGAAGGTGCATATGTACTCCGTTTTCGCAAAGTATGCTGATATCACCCTCTCTTAGTTTGTCGAAAAGGTGGTCAGGGTTGTTGCCGTAAATTGAAAACAACAGCACCATCATACTCACATCAGCAGGTACACGTCGGAAATCCACATACATCACACGCTTATCGGGTGCATTGAGATAGGTTACGCTACCGCAGTCGGAATGGTCATTGCCAAAGAAAATCATACGCTTGTCATCACTGACTCTGCCGCTGATATTAAGCATAAACAGATACGCATCAATATCCATTTTAAGCTCGGATTTTCCCGTCAACTCAATCTTATACTGCTTTGGTGCAATCGGAAGCCGCTTGCCAGGTGCGATGAGAACGTCTTCCTCATTATTCTCAACAAGCACTTCATCAATTTCTTCAAGCACAGGCTCAATAGTTTCAAGCTCAGGCTCTAGCATTGTTGCAAGCTGAACAAAATCAAGATTTTTCAGCATTTCCGAATAAGCCATCGGTGCTTCTCTGTCAACCGTGTGAAGCATTGCTCCATCGGTAAGTGTATTTTCTGTTCCTGCCGTGCCGCAAAGGATAATCCGTCTTTCAACAGCTGATTTTATGACGATATTTCCGTACAGCATCGAACCGTTTCGGATTTTACCAATATTAACGGTAATGGTGTTGTACCCCTGCGTAAGAGTCTGCACGGAAAGAGAAACTCCGTGGAAATTACAGCTTATTTCCGCTTCAACGGGCGAATAAATTTCCAATATATATGCGTGCTCCCTCTCAGCTTCAAAGGTACCGATATCAATTATCTTCGGCAATCCCCAGAATTGTTCCTCGTCCTGTATACCGAGAATAGCTCCGTTTACTTCTATGTTTGTAAACTTCGTATCGTCATTGCGGCAGAAAACCGATATACACTGCTCAGGAGGCAGATTGTTGTTTGTCAGCTCAATTTTAAGATTATCAAGCTGAACACCCTCAGCGTCAACAACAAGTACAGGACCGGAATTGCCCCACAGGAGAGAACCATTGCCGTTTACTTTACAGCTCTTGCGCACGATGAACTTTCCTTCAAAATCACCTTTAGGAAGTTCAACTCTGCCTAAGCTGTCAGGATTATCAAGCAGCTGCTGAATATCCTTGCTGTCCAAAAAATCACCCTCCAATAATTGAAATAACCGTTATCGCTGCAAGAAGAACAGCGCACAGTATTCTTACAGAAGCAAACATTCTGCAAATATTCGCAAACTTAACTGCACCCGTGCAAAGGTCAGCTGCTGCGCTCAGACCGCATTTATTGGCAGAAGCATCTGAAATACTGCGGATTGATGATGCACACACAAAAGAAGCTATTGCCACATCGGTTTCGTCAAGCATATGAGAGTCGCAGTATTCCGAGCCGATTACACAAGTTTTCAGTCCTTGGTCTGATGCGGCTCTTACAATACGCATTTTATCCGCTGTGTCTGCATTTACAACTGCTCTTATTTCTGAGAAACGTTTTCTCAACTCGTTATCATCCATTTTAGCAAGCTGCTCGGAATTTAAAATTACGCCCTTGCTTTTTTTGCCTGTTTTTTTCAAGGTATATATTACAGTCTCACGACTTGCAGAGGTGAGCAGAATAGTCCTTACTCCGCTTTTTTCAAGGCTTTCAAGTGCCTCTCCGGTTTCGCTGCACACCTTGCTGTGAACAGTAAGCATTCCGATAAGAGTATATGTGCCTGACGGAAGCTTTTCATTCTTGATTACGCGGTCACACACTGCCAGAGCAACTACATCATTTCCTGTCAGTGAAATGGTTGCCGCAAGCTTTATTAGTGCGTCCTTGTTTGTGATTTTGCATTTCTTTCCGTCAGCGGAAAAGCTTTCGGAACATTTATTGATTATAAGCTCGGCGCTTCCGCTGATAAATGTCACAAGCTTACTGTCAAGATTTACGGTAGCTCCGCTTATTCCGCCTTTTTCAGCGCTTGCCTGCTTTTTCACCCTGATTCTTACCGGCACTCTTTTTACGAAATTGAGAATTGCTCTGTCCGCAGGTGTACCGCCGTGGACAGCATTGTCATTTTCAAGCTGTGCCGTTGAGGTATTGATTACCGCTGTTTTTATAAGGCTGATGATTTTTTCGTCAACCTCCTCAATTCTGTCAATCTGATTTCCAACGCCGTCAACAAAGCCGTTGACAACACAGCTTTCCTCGGTAAACGCACCTGATTTGTCTGCAAAAAGGATTTTCACATCCCTCATATCCGTGAGCACATCAGGTTTGGAAATGTTGATTTTTTTCATTGCAAGGGATTTCATCACACCTGACGCAACGGCTTCCGTAATCAGATTTTTTCCGCAAAGACACCCTACTGCCAACACCGCAGCCGCAGCAACCGCTCCTTCAAGCAGACCCTCTGCAAGCTGTCCTGCAAATGCACCGTAAACCGTACAGAAAATCAGCACTGCCGCCGCACATACTGCACTGACTATGCCGCCTGCACGAATAATTGTGTCAGACTCCTGACTGTGAATTCTGATGTTGCTCTGTGTTTTTTCTGCCAAAAGGGTATTATCGCCTGTTGCAGTAATTTTCATTGCACCGCTCCCAGCAGTAATAACATAGCCTTTGTAAAGGCTGTAGGCACTTTTCAATCCCATTGCCCTGTTACCGATAAAAGATGACGGGGGTGTAGTTTTTTCTGCTTTTTCAAGCATACCGAATTCTGACTGGTCAACAACAAACTGACCGTCTGCAATAATTCCGTCAGCAGGCACGGCATCTCCTGCGGAAAGATAAACAACATCTCCCACAGCGAGCATTTTTTCCTCTATGCACTCGGGTTTTGTGCCACGGAGCACAGTATAGCTGCTATGCTTTGCATCGGCGGATATTTCAGAAATTCTTTTTTCTGAAACATAGCTTATAACTGCCTCAAGCAATGCACAGAGCACAGCCAAACCCGCAAGCACAAATATCCCCGACACATCGGAAACAGGTGCTGTTACTTCAAGCAGACCGAGAAGCAGTGCCACAATTTTCAGCATTGCACCTATTGTAAAAAGCTTACAGCTGAGGGAGGTTATTCCTGCCACAATATTTTCAGCAAAATTTATATCAATTGTTCGCTCATTCAAGCCGTATTTCTGTCTTGAAGCTTCCGCCTCACGTTCAGAAAGACCGGATAAAGACATAGACCATATTCCTCTCTTTTGGGAAATTAAATAATTCTGACCTTAATCAACATTCCACGCTCATAACGTGAACCGCGGAAAATTGTTCCATCGGTAAGTCTGATTGCCTGACCGGCAGGCACGGGATTACCCTGAGGTGAAAGCAGACCCTCGGCATTACGGTTAATCAGAAACCACTCGCCGTTGTGACAGCATACATATGCCTGCAGGGATTTATCCGCCTTTTCATCGGCAAACACATTGCTGTAAAGATGCCATTTGAAAAGGGGCGTATTATTTACAACATCAAGCTCGGAGTAGCTTCTCCACTCGCCGTCGTGACCACGCACCTCAGAACTGAGTTCAAAGCGCACGATATTTCTGTCAGTAATGTGTGTTCCGCAGAACGGACAGACAGGATTATTTACATCGTGCAGTACAAACCATTTCTTGTCACAGGACGGATTTGAACACTTATGCAGTAAATCCCAGGTCTTTACCAGACCACGCTCCCATTCCATTGCAGAAGGGCGCAGGGCAGGGTTATGCAGACCGTCCACAAAGGCACGCAGGAAAAGATTTTCCATTACAGGACCCAAATCCTTGATTGTGGTTTTCATCGCAGACGGACGATTGGAAGTATCGTCAGGATTTTCGATAAAGGTTGCCATCGGACCGAGTCCCAGGTAGTCGTCACGTTCTGCGGACTCGGATGAATAAATCTTCGGTCCCATAAGAGGATGACGGAAGAAAAGATACTCGTAAATAAGCACAGCAAGGGCGTGCAAATCCGTTACTGAACTCGGAATTTTTCTTCGTGGGTCATTACGGTCAAGCTCCATTGTTGAGAGCACCTCAGGAGCGATGTAGCCTCGTGTTCCTGCAACCTCAGGCGGAAAAAGTCCAGGTACGACAAGCGTGTCGATATCAATAACAACGCAGTTTCCCGTTTTGGGGTCGATAAGCACGTTGTTGTTGGACAGGTCGGAATGTGCAAGACCAGCCTGATGCAGTCTGCGTATTGAACGTGCCAGCAGAAGCGACATCTGTATCATAGAACGGAAATCGCCAAGCTCATTCTTATTGAGAAAGCGGCGGTTGCTGGACGTAAACCAGTTGCTTTTCTTGTCCTTGCCTTTAAGGTCAAGAAACTGCGATGCACCCTCCTCAAAGAAAAAGCTTTTGGGGTACGCAGGCGAAACTATGCCGAATTCAGGCAGGACAACAAGGTCGGTAGGCCAACAGAAGCGTCCTGCAAAATAGCTTGCAAGGCGCTCGTCGTTACCGATTGCACCGCCCTTTGATTCGGGAATAGTCGGGTTGTAACGCCCGATAATAGCTTCAAGACGTGCGGTCATATTACGGTCGATTTTGTTCGGCTCGTTGAAAAACTGCACAACGTAGGATTTATCAGGTGCAAAATATGTGTATTTCATTCCTCCTCGGGGAGGATTATCAGTTATTACATACGGAATTTTTCTTCCGTCAGCAAGGGTTGCTTCACCCATTCTGCTCATAAGAAACCTCCGGAAATTTATGTGTTGATATTGACAATCAGAAGCGTTCTGTCGTCGAAAGAGCCACGCTCAACGTAGTTGTCCAGCCAGATTTTCAGCATTTCGTCCTTGTCCTTGTCGTGCACGATATCAAAGGCTGCAAGGGACGCTTTCTTCTGTGCGTACTTGTCCGCCCACAACTGTTCAAGTGACATATTTGTTTCTGCAAGGACATTCTTGGTGTACTGCAAAGCATACTTCACGTCACCGTCATTTACCCAAGGGTACTCAACAGGCTGTGGAGCTGTTACGTCAGTAATAAGCTCAGGCTCTGCAATTTCAAGGATATTATTCAGCTTCAAATCAAGCACAAGGCGAAGAAGCTGTGTGTTGTTAGGGTAATAGTCGTCAGCAACGCCGTCCGTCATAAGCATAAGCGTTGTCAGCTTTCCCCTGCGGATTTTTGTACGGCTCATAAGGCTTTCGGGATTTCTGAACTGTTCCGAAGTAAGGAACTCAGTTTCGCCCGAAAAGCTGCCGCCGTCCGCTGTGCCGAGAAGAACAAGCGGATTTGCGTTATTTTCGTCAACTGCCGCAATCATACCGTCGCCAAGCTGAATAGAAGCAGTAAGATATTCCTTGCCGTTAGCAGTTTCCACGGGAATAACCACGGAAGCGAGGAGCGTGCAGGAAAAGTCCTTCAATTCAGGCTTTCTGCCTGCTGCTTCTTCAAATTCGGGATAGTCCTTTCTCTTTTCAAATGCCGCTTCAACTGCTGCAAAAGCCTCCGCATAGCTGTCACGAAGCATTGCTGCAATCTGACCGCACATTACACCGAAATCAGCGTTGTCAAGGGGCAGACTCAATATTTCAAGATAGTTCGGATTATCACGCTTTATAGCGGAAAGCCGTGCCTTGACGTACTTGATAACCGCCTCGCAAGCTGCCTTTGCACCAATTCGTGAGAACAGCTTTGAGCCTGCACCGTCAGCGGCGGCAGCGATAACCGTACCCTCGAAAATTTCAAAAGCATAGAAGTCGTCGCAGTTTGTGCCGTCGTGCTTATGCTTTTTGCCGCGGACTGTTGCACCGAAAACCTCAAAGCCGCTTTCATTTGCAGATGAACAGCTTGCTTCGGGGTAAGGCTCAGGACTTTCAGGCACGGGGTTGTACTTCCACATTGCCGCTGTGTGAGCGGTTACGTCATTATCCGAAAGCTTGTTAATGTTATTTTCCATCGTTACCTCCGATTACGGAACAATTACGAAGCCCTGTGGCGGTGGTGGGAGTTCGATATTTGCACCGGGCTTGGAGTCAAGGCTCTTGGAGGACATTTTTACGGAGCTGGAAACCCACGCAAAGAACTGTGCAAGGTCGCCTGCGGAAAGGGTGTTCATCATAAGCACGCAGTCGGTGATTTCCTTGAGCACCTTTGTATCAGCGTAAGCACCAGCAGCACAAGCGATGATGTTTGCAGGCTTTGTGCTCTTGAGCATTGCAGCAGCCTGACGCCAATCGTCAGTTGGTGCGCCGTCTGTAAGAATGAACACGAGAGGACGCCAGTCACCCTTCTGAGTTTCGGTAGACTTTCTTACCTCAGAGCGGATGCACTCGTTGAGAAGCTGCAAAGCCGCACCGAGAGCTGTTGCACCGCCTGCTGCAAGAGTTGGTTCTTTGAAGAGCATAAGCTCAGTCAGCGGAGTAACCTGTCTTGCGCTGGAGTTGAATGTGATAACGGAGAGGTACGCTGTTTCGAGAGCCTGAGGGTCGCCTCTGAGCTCAGAAATAAGCGCACGGACGCCGTGCTTTACTGCTTCGATAGGGTCGCCTGCCATTGAACCTGAAACGTCAAGGAGGAGATAAACGGGAAGTCGTCTTGAAAATTCTGACATAATATTGCCCTGCCTTTCTATTTAAAAAGATATAATTTGCTCATTTTAACATAATAAAATTATACCTCTTTTTGTGAGAAATGTCAATTAAAATTTAGTTACAGCAACCGTTGGTTGCAGCTTCTTCTTTTCATTATTTAACAAAATTCGGATAGTTCTTGATACTTGATAAATATTGACACATCTGACACCATTGTTACACACCTTTTGAACGGTGTATGCTGATTTCCCTGTCATTCTTGGAAAACAACATATACACATTTCGCATTCATTCAAGTTAAGTTTATCTTTAGGGAAAATATGTATTTGTGGATAAATTATTTTCAACTCGGCAAGTAGTCTTAAACATAATTTATCCCATTGATTTTCATTTCCAACATAAAATTTTTCCATACCTTCTTTTGCAATGCTTTCCAATTCTAATTTCAACACATCTGACAACAGCTGAGTTTCTTTAACTGCATTGTGACCTATTAATAATACACTTTTCATAATAAAATCCTCCTATATATTACTATATAAATAGTAACTCTTTATATGTATATTGTCAATATGTATCTTTAATAATAAACTATAAAATAGGAAGTGATATAAATGAACAAATGCAATTCTTTAATTACCATTAAGGAATACGGAAAAATAAATATATGTCTCAAAGAATTAATGGAAAAACGGAACATAAACCGCAATAATCTTGCAAATGCTTCAAATACAAGATTTGAAGTTATCAACAAATGGTACAACAACGAAGTTGAAAAGCTTGACTTGGACGTATTGGCAAGAATTTGCTACGTTCTTGAATGTTCACCGTCTGATATCTTAAAACACGAAAAATAACCATCTCTGAAAACGCTCAGAGATGGTTATTTTTCATTCATCGATTTTCTTTTCTTCTGATTGTTCAACCGTTTCCCCGTTCATATACTTCGCCTTGAGAAGCTTTTTCAGCGTGTCCTTGCCTGTGATTTCCTCAAATGCGGCAATGACACCATTCTTAACCGCGCCCTTGATTACCCAGTATGATACGATAAGAAGAATTATTGCCGTGCCGCCGCTTATGCCAAGTTCTTTAAGCAATTCCATAGCTATTCTCCTTTCAGAAGTTTGATAGCTTTTGTCATACATTCGTCACCCTCAGCTTCAATGTCTGGGGTAATTCCGTTTCCGTCAAAGGTTTCGCCCTTGCTGTTGCCCATAAGCGAGGAAACCATTGCAAAGGAGTAGCCGTCAGAAAAATCGTCATAAACAAAAGAATAATATTTACCATAGGTTTGTTTTCCCACAACGCTCACCCTGTCGGGAAAATCACTTTTCATATTGAAAATCATTACCTCGGCGGAGCTTGCTGTTTTTTCGTCACAAAGGAAAACAAGCTTGTCAAAGTCAATTATCTTGTCACCGATACACTTTTTCTCAGTGATTTCGCTTGCAATATCCGTGTAAACCACAGTACCGTCATCGTGGAAAAGTCCGAGGACTTCCACAAGCTCATCTGTGTGTCCGCCCGAATTGCCACGCAGGTCAATGATGAACTTTCGGTTTGTTTCAAGAGTTGACTTATATTTAATCAAGTCTTTCCAAGTCTTGCCGATTACAAAATCATTGATTTTCACGGTGCAGATACCGTCCTCGACTGTAACTGCTGCGGGACGGTATTCGCTGAGCTGCTCCGTAACCTCTTTTGTTCTGTCTTTGCCGAAAATGGTGTTATACTTTGCAATTTCCTCAGGCTCGTGCTCGTTGATGTCGTCAAGAATAAGCTTGTAGACATAGTTGTCAAAGTTAGCCTCGGCATTGTCGCCGTAAATGTCACCGAGGGTGTCCTGCATTGCAAGTTCCAAGTGCTCCTGTGAGTAGTAATATTCACCGAGGTAATTCTTAAATTTTGCAACACGGTCATTTGATGTGACAATGTGCTTGATACAGATTGCAAGTGCAGCGGCGAGGGTGAATATTATTATCAGACTTGCGGTACTGACTTTCGGCTTTTCTTTTTTCGGCATTTTAATCACTATCCTCTTACTTACTGTTTATCTTTTTTTCGTAAGCTTCATTCATAAGCCTGAACATTTCATCAACCGAAGAACAAACATAATATGGGATTTCCATACCGTTTTCATCTTCATCTGCATTAAATGATATATACACCTTACCGTCATTTGTATCCCAGTAGTATATATCTCCTCCCTCGTTAATTGCCAAGGGAATTAGATATGATGCGACTCTATTCCACGGTTCGTTAAGTTCATTTTCTTTTATACATTCAACGCTGAATTCGCTTTTAATGCCATGAATAATTTCATTAGTTATTATTGGTATTATATCGTGTACTCCTGTAATTTCCCCATCACATTCAGGTATATACAATGTGTGTATGCGTTTTCCATTATGTTCAAGATAGTATTTTCTTAAAACATCAGGAAATACAATACCCAATTTCTTTTCAACCCGATTTATATCATCTTCTGATACGGGAATGTACTTATCACAGTCTTCACGAAAAAAATTATACATTTATCTTTCTCCTTTTATTATTCATACCTCAACGCCTCAATCGGGTCAAGCTTTGCTGCACGGTTTGCAGGATAGAAGCCGAAGAACACACCGATTGCCATTGAGAAGGTTACCGCAAGAAGAATTGCACCGACAGAAGGTGTTGCTGTTGCATCCATAAGCAGACCAACGAGGTTGCCGAGGAGGATACCTGACACGATACCGATTGCACCGCCGATAAGGCAGATGATTACAGACTCGATGATGAACTGTGTACGAATTGCGGAGTTAGGTGCGCCAAGTGCCTTTCTTACGCCGATTTCACGGGTACGCTCTGTTACGGAAACGAGCATAATGTTCATTACGCCGATACCGCCAACCACGAGGGAAATACCTGCGATTACGGAAATTACCATAGAAACAAGACCGAGGATTTCGCCCATCATTTCCATCTGCTGTTCAGCAGTTGCGTAGTAAACCTCGATACTGTCATTGTTACGGTAGAAGCGATTGTTCATATAGTCCTTTACGTCTTCGGCAAACTCTGTTGCATTTACGCCGTCCTTGATATTTACATAGAAGTAGAAGAACAACGGGTCGCTGTCACCCTGAATTTCAGCCATTGTTGTGTAAGGAATATATACTTCGTTATTCCAGTCCTCACCCATCATATTTACCATTGCGCTCATCATACCTGTGAGCTGATATTCGTAGATACCTACAACGGTAAAGTCATAGCTCTGATTAAACATATCTATACTTAATGTCTGACCCATTGCATTATCAAGGCTGCCGTAAAGCTTGATAGCCTGCTTGTCACTGATTACACAGACTTTACCGTGCTTTGTGACGTCCTTGTCGGAAATATATCTTCCCTTGATTACTCCTGTCATACTCTGTTTAAGGTAACCGGGGCTGATAGAATAAACTACAAGGTCAAGATTTTCACGCTTGAATCTTGTTGTTGCGCTGTCTGTGCCGTAAACAAGTGACAATGCGTCAACATCATCAGAAAAACGTTCGGCAACGTTGTAAATCATATCTTCTGTCATAAGGTCGCTTTGTGTATAGTAATCTCTTACAGGGTCAGGCTTGAGCGTAATCTGAAAACCTACAAGGCTCGCACCGCCCTGTGAGTCGAAGATGTCGTTTACACTGTTTTCCATAATGCTGCCCATTGTGTTAATCATAATTACGGAGCTGATACCGATGATGATACCGAGCATTGTCAGCAGGGCACGCATTTTATTTGCTTTAAGTGAAGCAAAAGCCAGCTTTACATTTTCAAAGAAATTCATTCTGCTGCCTCCTTTGCCTCATCGGGTTTGTTTTTCAGCACGTCGCTCACGATGTTGCCGTCGGAAAGTGTAATAATTCGGTCGGTTTCTTCCGCAAGCTCAGGGTTATGTGTGATAAGCACGATTGTCTTGCCCTGCTCCTTGTGAAGCTTGTGAAAGATATCCATTACGAGTCGTCCTGTCTTGGAGTCGAGAGCACCTGTCGGCTCATCGGCAAGGATTATTGCGGGGTCGTTTGCCATAGCACGGGCAATGGCAATTCTCTGCTTCTGACCGCCCGAAAGCTCGTTAGGCATATGCTTTTCACGGTCGGACATTTCGACTATTTCAAGAAGCTCCCTTGCACGCTTTGTACGTTCCTTTGCAGATACGCCTGCGTAGAGCATAGGAAGCTCAACATTTTTCAGCGCAGATGTTCTTGCTATAAGATTGAAGGTCTGGAATACAAATCCGATTTTCTTGTTTCTGATGCCCGAAAGGTCAGCGTCCTCAAGCTTGGAAACGTCAATTCCGTCAAGGATATACTGTCCGCTTGTCTGTCTGTCAAGAGCGCCGACAATGTTCATAAGTGTGGACTTACCCGAACCTGACGCACCGACAATTGAAACAAACTGTCCCTCGTGGACAACTATATCAAGTCCGTGAAGAATTTCAAGCTCGTTGGGAGTTCCGACATAGAAGCTCTTGACAATTCCTCTCATATCAATTATTGGTCTGCTCATTCTGCCACCTGCTCTGTTTCAGCTGTTTCTTCCGATTCGCCTTCCTCAATCATAACCATATCGCCATCGGAAAGCATTGTTGTATTTGTGAGGACGTACATTCCCTCGGAAATTTCCTTGGAAATAATTTCGATTTCGTAGTCTGTTTCAAGACCTATTTCAACATTCACAAGCTTAGCGTGGTATACACCGTTTTCGTCTTTTTCGGCAACAAAAATTGCATCATTTCCGTTTTCATCTGTTGTAAGAGCGTCATATGTAACAGTAAGTGCATTTTCGCGTTTATCGCTTATAATAGCAAGCTTCGCACTCATACCTACGAGGATTTTGCCGTCCTCACTGTCAATATCAGCTTCAATTGCATAGCTTGTTCCGCTGTTGCCCGGCACACCTGTAGGAGCAACACTTGAAACCTTGCCGTCATATTCAACACCTGCAACAGCATCACACTTTACCGTTGCTGTCATACCCTCAGCAACATATGGAATATCATATTCGCCGACATTTGCGGAAACCACAAGGTCAGAAAGGTCTTCAATAACAAACATTGCACCGTTTGCCATTACGCCCTCCTCTGCATTTACCGCTGTTATGATGCCATCGCAAGGTGCAACAATAACTGCATATTCAAGCTTTGACTTGAGATTTTCGAGAATGATAACCTGTGGGTCATTAAGACCTGAAAGCGTTCTCTGCTGTTCAGCAGCCTTTTTAAGCGCCGCAAGGTCAGTCTCAACCTGCTGGACAGCAAGCTCATAGCTCCTCTTTGCATCTTCAAGTGCATCTTCAGCATTCTTTACCGCAATACTGTAATTTTCCTCTGTAGTTACATTGTTTTTTTCTGTCTTTCCGTATGCCTTTACAGCATTATCATAAGCTGTCTTTGCGCTTTCCATTGCAGCTTCTGCACTGTCACGGGCTTTTTCGAGCCCCTCTATAGCGTTATCATACTGAACCTGTGCCGCATCAATCTGTTCCTTAACGCTTTCTCTGTCGTATTTTGCCTCAAGCTTTGCAAGCTCAGCCTGTGCATCGGCTAATTCCTCAGCAATTTCATCGGACTTACTTGCCGCATAATCGGCAGGATATATTGAAAGCGTGGATTTTTCAACCTTTGCATTATCATATCTTTTTCTTGCGTTTTCAAGCTCAAGTATATGCTCAGTTGTTCTGATAACCTCATAGCGTTCCTTCAATTCTTCAAGATTATCATAAAGCTGCTTTATTGTCGCAGGATGATTTTTCGGTTCAAGCTCTGCAACAGCCTTGTTGTATGCTTCAACACTCTTGTCGTAAGCATCCTTTGCACTTTTGACCTGAGTATCTGCGCTGTCAAGCGCATTCGGAATTGTTGAATCAAGTCCGAGAGATTCATCTCTTTTAGCGTTTTCAAGAGCCTTTTCAGCCTGTGTAATTGCCTTTTTCGCAGATATCAATGAAGGATTCTCACCCTTTTCATAAGTTTCAAGAGCTTCGAGATATTTCTCCTCAGCAGAAGAAACATTATACTCCTCGCTTATTCCGCTGTTGTCAACAGTGGTCTGCTGCTGAAGAATCTGCTGCTGGAGGTCCTCAGTACTGATAGTACAAAGAATGTCACCCTTCTTTACAGCGTCACCGACAGAAACATTGATTTTCTCCACAGGATAGCTGAGCTTGGAGTAAACCTTCTGCACGTCAGCACTCTTTACAGTGCCGCTTACAGAAATCTTATTCTCAATGGTTTTCTCCTGAATTTTTACAGTATCTGCATATGTAACCGTTGAAGCGGCACTTCCGAGAGCAGCAATTGCTGCGCCTATTGCCGCAATTCCTGCGATTATTGAAACGGGAATGATTATCTTTCTTGCTTTCATAAGTGTATTCCTTTCTGCTCTTGTTTAATAATATATAACATATAATATCATATATTTTCCACTATGTCAAGTGTTTTACTATTGTATTAAGTAGCTAATACAAGTATACAACTATTGTATAGAAATGTCAATCGTTACATTCGCACAAATACGCTATAATATTCAATTTTCATTTATCAATACTGCACAAAAGCCAAAGCGGCACAGATTTCTCTGTACCGCCTCAATTTGTCAAAAAAATCTTTTCGACAATGAATAGTGAATAGTGAATATTGAATAATGAATAATTAAGGAATTGCCTTCGGCAATAAAATTAAAAATGTCCGCAAAGCGGACACCTTAACTATTCACTATTCATTATTCATTTTTCATTAGCCTGTCGAGTATATCGACAGGCTAATGCGGCACAGATTTCTCTGTACCGCATTATTTTTATGCTTCCCAGCTATTGAGATAAGCTTCCTGAACATCGGTAAGCTTATCAATTTCCATACCCCAGAAACGGATTTTTCTTTCAGCAACCTCGTTGTCAATATACTTAGGCACATCAATAACCTTTTCGGTAAATGTACCCTTGTTCTTTACAAGGTGAAGTGCGGAAAGCGCCTGTATTGCAAAGGACATATCCATAATTTCAGCAGGGTGACCGTCACCTGCCGCAAGGTTTACAAGTCTGCCCTCGGCAATGACGTAAATCCATTTGCCGTTTTCAAGCTTGTAGCCCTGAATATTGTTTCGTGCTGTCTTTGTTTCAACAGCAATTTTCTTGAGAGTTGCAACGTCAACCTCAACATCGAAGTGACCTGCGTTACAGCAGATTGCGCCGTCCTTCATAACCCTGAAGCTTTCCTCGGTGATTACATCGCGGCAGCCTGTTACTGTTACAAAGAAATCGCCCACCTTTGCAGCTTCTGTCATTTTCATAACCTTGAAGCCGTCCATAACAGCTTCCATAGCCTTGATAGGGTCAATTTCGGTTACGATAACCTCTGCACCGAGTCCCTTTGCACGCATTGCAACACCCTTACCGCACCAGCCATATCCAGCAACAACAACATTCTTGCCTGCAACGATAAGGTTTGTTGTACGGTTGATACCGTCCCAAACGGACTGACCTGTACCGTAACGGTTGTCAAAAAGATGCTTGCAGTCAGCGTTGTTAACCAGCACCATAGGGAATTTCAGCTTGTCCTCCTTAGCCATTGCAATAAGGCGGATAATACCTGTTGTTGTTTCCTCACAGCCGCCGATTACGTCAGCAATCTTTTCAGGATACTCATTATGAATAAGGTTAACAAGGTCGCCGCCGTCGTCGATAATGATGTTAGGTCCTGCCTCGATTACTTTTGATGTATGTCTGTGGTAATCCTCCTCAGTTGCGTCATACCACGCAAAAACGTTGAGACCGCCGTGTACAAGTGCAGCTGCAACGTCGTCCTGAGTGGAAAGAGGGTTACTGCCAGTGATGTACATTTCAGCGCCGCCTGCCGCAAGCACACGGCAAAGGTAGGCTGTCTTTGCTTCAAGGTGCACGGAAAGAGCAACCTTTATTCCTGCAAAAGGCTTTGTTGCCGAAAATTCTTCTTCAATACTGCGGAGGAGTGGCATATTTGCCTTTACCCACTGAATTTTGGTTTCGCCGCTTTCCCAAAGGTTCACATCTCTGATTTCGCTCATCATATCAATATTCCTTTCTGACCGTCAGGTCAAGTAATTTTGCTTCAACATATCCGCAAAGCGCCATAGGCTCGGCAATTATCTGTGCACCGCGCACGCCTGCGCTTACCGCAATTTCATCAAAAAGCTCAGCTGTTTCGTCAAAGAATGTGGGGAATTTCTTTTTCATTCCCACAGGTGAACAGCCGCCTCTTATATAGCCCGTCACACCAAGCAAATCCTTGACATGAAGCATTTCGCACTTTTTGTCCCCAGCCGCTTTTGCAGCTTTTTTCAGGTCAAGTTCCTCATTTACGGGGATACAGCATACGAAATAGCCTGTCCTCTCCCCTTTAAGCACCAATGTCTTGAAAACCTGCTCAGGAGGCTGTCCAAGCTGATTTGCGACGTGCATACCCGATAAATCATTTTCGTCCACTTCGTATTCAGCAGTACGGAACGGTATTTTCGCCGCTTCAAGCAGACGCATAGCATTAGTCTTGTTCATTATTCCTTTTCCTCTTCAATGCCGTAATGTTCATAATAAGCGTGACCCTTCTTTGCTGATTCCTGAATTGCCACAAGAGTCATTTCATCACCGCGCTTTGAAACAATATACTCCATATACTTATCTGAAACAGGCTCGTCGTTTTCGTCAAGAGTAAGCCACGCAGGTGTCGGAGAAACATAGCCTACAAGCAAAGTGTACCTTTCGCCTACACGGGTAATTTCCTCGACATACGGTGAATAGGTAAAGAATTTCGGATTTGAAGGGATGCGGTAGGACTTGATTGTTTCGTCGTAATAAAACTGGATATCAGCACCGAGAACAGACTGATGTTCCACGCTTAAGCCCGTGCCGAAAAGCCTTGTGCAGTGCTGTTCAACATCAACCTCAGGCACTACAATCATATCAAACTCAGTCTCATACTTGGACTTATCCTCGTAAAGAATGATGTCCCACAGTGCAGCGGTAATCATAGTATCGCTGCGGAGCTTGATAGTCTGATTGAATGGTGCAGGGTCACAGATTACAATCGGGTACACGAACTTTGCAAATTCGTTTTTCTGCTGAGTGTTGTCGGCAAAAGCCTTTACCTTGTCAACCGCAAAATTGACTGTTGCCACAAGTCCCACAATCGCAAGCAATGTAACCACAACACCGAAAAACAGATACAGCTTTCTGCGGAAGCCCTCAGGATTGCTCGCAGGCATTTCAGGCTCAACGGGTGCTTCTGTAAGCTCGGAAAGCTCCTCACGGTTTTCATCCAGCGCTTCATCAAACATTCGCTTGATATTGTCGATGGACTCTCTGTCCTGTTTTTTCTTTGGTTTGTCAGCAGCATCTTCCGTCTGTTTCTTCTTTCCGGAAGTCTTTTTCTTTTTGTCCCTGTTATTCTTCACATAGTTGTCGTAATCAAAAAAGTCCTTTTTTTCTTCACTCATAATTATTTCCTCATTAATCAGCGGATTTGTCCGTTACCGTCGATAAGATACTTCATTGAAGTCAGCTCACGCAGTCCCATAGGACCTCTTGCGTGAAGCTTCTGTGTGGAGATGCCGATTTCAGCGCCGAAGCCGAACATACCGCCGTCTGTAAAGCGTGTAGAAACATTAACGTAAACAGCCGCCGCGTCAATCTCATTTCTGAAGCGGTCAGCGTTGGAAAGGCTGTTTGTAACGATACATTCGCTGTGACCTGTTGTGTACTTGTTGATGTGGTCGATTGCTTCATCAATATCGGAAACAACCTTCACGGAAATTATGTAGTTAAGGAACTCGGTGGCGTAGTCCTCCTCAGTTGCAGGAACAACACACTCGCCGAGAATTGCCGCTGTCTTTTCACAGCCTCGGATTTCAACATTGTGACCGTCAAGGCGTGCCTTGATTGCAGGGAGAGCCTTCTCAGCGATATTCTCGTGAACAAGCAATGACTCGACAGCGTTGCACACGGAAGGACGCTGAGTTTTGCCGTTGTCAACAATATTCACAGCCATTTCGATGTCAGCTGTTTCGTCAACAAAAACGTGACAGTTGCCAACACCTGTTTCGATTACAGGTACGGTTGCGTTTTCCTTTACCGCACGGATAAGTCCTCCGCCGCCTCGTGGAATAAGCACGTCAAGGTAGTTACTGCACTTCATCATCTGAGTTGTAACCTCTCTTGTTGTGTCGTCCACAAACTGAACAGCGTCCTCAGGCAGACCTGTCTCAGCAATTGCACCTCGCATAATTTCGCAAAGGCACTTGTTGGAATTGTAAGCCTCCTTGCCGCCGCGGAGGATAACCACGTTGCCTGTTTTAAGGCAAAGCACAGCGGCGTCAACCGTAACATTAGGACGTGACTCATAGATAATTCCGATTACACCGAGCGGTACACGGATTTTTGTAATTCTCATACCGTTAGGACGTACTGAACCGCTGTCAGTTGTGCCGACAGGGTCGTCAAGCTTGATAACATTTCCAATATCGTCAGCGATAGCCTTAACACGTTCCTCTGTAAGGCGGAGTCTGTCCTGCATTACAACGGAAACGCCGTTTTCGTCAGCCTTTTCGATATCAATTGCGTTAGCCGCAAGGATTTTGTCTGTGTTGTCGCAAAGCGCCTTTGCAATTGCCGCAAGCGCCTTGTTTTTCAGTTCTGTAGAAGCACAACGCAGAGCCTTTTCGGAAGCCTTTGCCTTTGCACCGAGAGTTTCAATATAGTTCATAACGCACCTCCGTCACTTACTTGTAAAAATCGTACCAACATCTTTTCCGTCAAAAAGGTCATAAAGAACCGACGGATTTCTGCCGTTGAGAATAGCCATATCAATTCCTGCACCCATTGCAATTTCAGCGGCGTGGATTTTAGTAATCATACCGCCTGTGCCAAGACCTGAGCCTGCACCGCCTGCAAGACCACGGATTTCATCGGTAATCTCGTTGACAACGGGGATAAGCTTTGCATCAGGGTTATCCTTAGGGTTGCCGTCGAAAAGTCCGTCGATATCGGAAAGGATAACAAGCATATCCGAATGGCTCATAATTGCAACAAGAGCCGCAAGGCTGTCGTTTTCGCCAAGCTCAAGCTCCAGCTCATCAATTGCAACTGTGTCGTTTTCGTTTACGACAGGAATAACGTTGTGGCTGATAAGCTTTTCAAAAGTGTTCTCAACGTTGTTCTTACGTGGTGTATCAATTATGTACTTTGTAAGAAGAATTTGTGCAACGTTGAGGTTATACTCGCCGAAAAGCTTGTCGTAAATGTACATCAGCTCACACTGACCAACAGCCGCACAAGCCTGCTTCATCGGCGTATCCTTAGGACGCTCGGAAAGTCCCATTTTTGACATCCCCAGACCGATAGCACCCGAAGATACGAGGACAATTTCCTTGCCGCTGTTCTGCAGGTCGGCAAGTACCTTCACAAAGCGCTCCATACGGCGGATATTGAGTCTGCCTGTTTTATGGGTAAGGGTGGAAGTACCAACCTTGATTACAATTCTTTTTTTATCGTCGATATTGAACATAATAGTACCTTCTTAATTTACTGTATTTATAGGGTAACCCTCAATAAATGCCTTCACGTTTTCGGCAACCACCTTAACAAGTCTTTCTCTTGTTTCAAGAGGAGCCCAGGCAATATGCGGAGTGATTATGCAGTTCTTTGCACCGATAAGCGGACAATCCTCAGACATAGGCTCCTGACAGAGAACGTCCAGCGCCGCACCTGCAATTTTACCGCTGTTGAGTGCGTCGGCGAGGTCCTGCTCATTTACAACGGGACCGCGGCTTGTGTTGATTATCACACAAGATGGCTTGCAATAGCTGAGCGTTTCCCTGTTGATAAGTCCCATAGTTTCCTCTGTAAGAGGACAATGTGCGGTAATCACATCAGCCTCGCTGAAAAGCTCTTTAAGTCCCACAAACTTTACGGAGCCGTCCTGCTTTGCGGTACGGGTATTTACGATAACATTCATATTGAATGCCTGTGCAATGTGAGCAACCTTGCGTCCGATTGAGCCATAACCGATAATGCCGATAGTCTTGCCGGCAAGCTCCTGAATAGGGTACAGGAAATCAGAAAAGGTTTCCGACTTAATCCAGCCGCCGCTTTGCACGAACTTGTTGTATGCTGATGTACGGCTTGCAAAGTGCAGAATGAACGAGAAAACAAGCTGAGCAACCGCCGCTGTTGAATAAGCGGGAACGTTGCACACGGTAATTCCGAGTTCATTGCAGGTTTTGATGTCAACGTTGTTGTAGCCTGTTGCACACAAACCTATGTATTTCAGATTAGGACACGCACGAAGCACATCAGCTGTGAAAGGTGTCTTGTTGCAGAGCACAATTTCAGCGTCGCCCACGTTTTCCACGATTTTGTCAACGGGAGTAAGCGGAAATTCCCTTACTTCGCCCAGTTTATAAATTTCATCAAAGGAAACATCGCCCCTTGATACGGTTTTTGCTTCAAGAATAGCAATTTTCATTATGCCTTGACCTCTTCCTTTTCTTCAACTTCAAGTTCAGAGGTACAGTGTGGGCAGCGTGTTGCTTCGATAGCAATTTCCGAAGTACAGTAAGGGCACTTCTTTGTTGTAGGTGCAGCAGGTGCTTCCGGCTTCTTGACAATCTTGCTTGCTGTGTTTGCTGTCTTTACAATAATGAAAAGAACAAAAGCAACGATGAGGAAGTTAATTACAGCTGTAATAAATGCACCGTACTTGATAGCAACGCTTTCAACTGTGCCGTCTTCAAGAGTTTTCTTGCCGATTTCGATAGCAAGCTGGCTGAAATCCTTCTTGAAGATGATACCGATAATCGGGGAAATAAGGTCGTTTACCACAGAGTCGATGATAGCCTTGAATGCAGCACCGATGATAACACCGACAGCCATATCGAGGACGTTGCCTCTCATTGCAAATTCCTTGAATTCATTAAAAAACTTTTTCATTATAATATTCTCCCTTTAATTTTACTTTCTGCGGAAACACTTATCCACATTAACCTGTATATTATAGCACATTTCTCAATCCTTTTCAATAGTTTTCGGGAACAAAGTTGATTTAAGAATACTTGTGTGATATAATTTACCCGAGGAGATGATACTATGCCGATTGAAATAAGACCTGTTACTACGAATGACTCTGCTGAACTGCTGGGAATATATGCTCCCTATGTAACAGAAACGGCTATTACATTTGAGTATGACGTCCCGACAGCTGACGAATTTACAGAACGTATCAGAAGCACGCTTGAAAAATATCCCTACATTGCCGCTGTTGAGAATGGTGAAATTATAGGCTACGCTTACGCAGGGGTGTTCAAAAGCCGTGCCGCTTATGATTACGATGTTGAGGTTACGATATACATAAAAAAAGAACACCGCAGAAGCGGTGTAGGAAAGCTGCTTTACAGCGAACTTGAACAACTGCTGAAAAAGCAAGGCATAACCAACCTTTATGCGTGCATAGCCTGCACGGAAAACGAGGACGAATTTCTCACAAATGACAGCGTGGAATTCCACCAGCGTATGGGTTACCGCCTTGTCGGCACGTTTAAGCAATGCGGCTACAAGTACAACCGCTGGTATGATATGGTATGGATGGAAAAGATTATCGGTGAACATCTGGCAAAGCAGCCTGAAATTATAAAATTTGCTGACCTTTGAATTACAGCGAATTGTACTTATTAATCTGCATAAAAAAACGGGAAACTTTTTTGCCAAACGTAAAACACATATTATAAAGTACACTTTATGGCTTGAAAATGGATTTCCATTACTGTATAATAATAAAGAAATTTTATCGAAAGGACTTTTACAATGAAGAAGAAATTACTTGCAATTGCACTTGCCGCTTTTATGGCAATTTCTGTTACAGCCTGCTCCAACGGTGGTGCTGAAACGGAAACAGAATCAACAACTACAACCGAAGCAACAACCGCCGCTGAACCTGAGGACTTACTCCCTGAGGGTGCAGGCTTCAAGGTTGACGGTACAAAGCTTCTTGACGCTAACGGAAACGAATTTGTAATTCGTGGTATCAATCACCCGCACGCTTGGTTCAAGGACCAGCTTGAAACCGCTTATGACGCTATTGCTGAAACAGGCTCAAACAGCATCAGAATTGTTCTGGGCAGCGGTGTGCAGTACGGCAAGACAAATATGAAGGAACTTGAACGTGTTATCGAAAACGCTAAGGAACGTGATATGATTGCTGTTGTTGAAGTGCATTGCGTAACAGGCAGCGACAGCATTGACGACCTTATGAAGGTTACTGACTTCTGGATTGAAATGAAGGATGTGCTTGCAGGAACAGAGGCTTACTGTATTCTCAACATTGCCAACGAATGGGTCGGCAAGTGGGACAGCACCATCTGGCGTGACGGTTACACACAGGCTATCCCTAAGCTTCGTGAAGCAGGAATAAAGAACACGATTATGGTTGACTCCGCAGGCTGGGGACAGTATGCAAAGTGCGTACAGGACTACGGTATGGAAGTTTTCGAGTCCGACCCTGACAGGAATACTATGTTTTCCGTGCATATGTACGGTGCGGCAGGCAAGAACAGCGACACAATCGAAGCCGCTATCAAGGGTGCAACCGACCAGGGACTCTGCATTATCGTTGGCGAATTCGGACACAATCATTCAGACGGTGACGTTGACGAGGCCTACATTATGCAGTACTGCACTGACAACAGCATCGGCTATATGGGCTGGAGCTGGAAGGGCAACGGCGGCGGTGTTGAATATCTCGACATTGCAAACGAGTGGGACGGCTCCGTGCTTTCTCCCGACTGGGGCGAGGTTCTCATTAACGGTGCAACGGGCATAAAGGCTACTTCTGAAACCTGTTCGATTTTTGAGGATGCGGCGTAAATTACATACTAAAAAGAGCAAGGATTAATCCGTGTAGCCACAAACTCCTTGCTCTTACTATTTTTCACAAATTACAATTTTAACCAACCAAATCCCCTTGCTAATTTTCCAGAAATATGATATAATGGAAAAGCTGTTTTGCTAAATGCTGCAGCACGGCATTTTACTCAAAGGAGAGATTATTTTGAACATTAACGAAACCCTTGCCAAAGAATTCAAGCTTCGTCAGGAGCAGATTGACAACACAATTGCTCTCATCGACGACGGCAAAACAATTCCGTTTATTGCACGTTACCGTAAGGAGCTGACAGGCTCACTGGACGACCAGGTGCTCCGTGAAATCTTTGACAGGCTTACATATCTGCGCAACCTCGAAAAGCGCAAGGAGGAAATCACCTCTGCAATTACCGAGCAGGAAAAGATGACAGACGAGATTGCTGCTGCAATTGAAAAGGCTATGACTCTTGTTGAGGTTGAGGACATTTACCGTCCTTTCAAGCCAAAGAGAAAGACACGTGGCTCTGTTGCCCGTGAGCGTGGACTTGAGCCTCTTGCTGAATTTATTCTTGCTCAGGACAAGTCCTCCGACCCGAACAGCGAAGCTGAAAAATTTGTTGACGAAGAAAAGGGCGTACCTGACGCTGCTGCTGCAATTCAGGGTGCTATGGATATCATTGCTGAGGATATTTCCGACGACGCTGAGCTCCGTAAGAAGCTTCGTGCGATGATTACAAAACAGGGTATGATGACCTCCAAGGCGGCTGACCCTGAGGAAGAAACCGTGTACAACAACTACTATGAATTTTCCGAGCCAGTGTTCAGAATTGCTGGACACCGTGTACTTGCACTTGACCGTGGTGAGCGTGAGGACAAGCTTAAAGTCAGCATTGTAATTCCCGAAATGAGCGGCGAAAATCTTACAGCTGAAAATTATGTGAAGAACAATTCCGCTTGCGGAGAGCTTGTGAAGGCAGCTGCCGAGGACAGCTTCAAGCGTCTGATATTCCCGTCCGTTGAGCGTGAAATCCGTGCTGACCTTACTGCAAAGGCTTGCGAGGACGCAATCAAGGTGTTCGCTTCAAACCTCCGTCAGCTTCTTATGCAGCCTCCCGTTAAGGGCAACGTTGCTCTCGGTCTTGACCCGGGTTACAGAACAGGCTGTAAGCTTGCGGTTGTTGACGCTACAGGCAAGGTGCTGGAAACAGGTGTTGCATACATCACAACAGGCGAACAGCGTAAAATTGAACAGGGCAAGGTGCTAGTGAAGAAGCTTATCGAGAAGCACGGCGTTTCCATTATCGCAATCGGCAACGGTACGGCTTCACGTGAGTCTGAAGCCTTTGTTGCCGAGCTTATCAAGGAAATTCCGCAGAAGGTAAGCTATATGGTTGTTTCCGAGGCAGGTGCATCGGTTTACTCAGCATCAAAGCTTGCGGCGGCTGAATTCCCTGAGTACGACGTTTCTCTCAGAAGTGCGGTTTCTATTGCAAGACGTTTGCAGGACCCGCTTGCTGAGCTTGTAAAGATTGACCCTAAGGCAATTGGCGTAGGTCAGTATCAGCACGATATGCCTAAGGCAAGAATGGACGAGGCACTTTCGGGTGTTGTTGAAGATTGCGTAAACAGCGTTGGTGTTGACCTTAACACAGCTTCGCACTCCCTGCTTTCCTACATCGCAGGTATCAGTGCGGCTGTTGCGAAGAATATCGTTGCATACCGTGAGGAGAACGGTTCTTTCACAGACAGAAAGCAGCTTCTCAAGGTTGCCAAGCTTGGCCCTAAGGCATTTGAGCAGTGTGCAGGCTTTCTCCGTGTTAGCGGCGGCAAGAATCCTCTCGATAATACAGCTGTTCACCCTGAAAGCTACGAAGCGGCTAAGAAAATCATTGACGAGTGCGGCTTCTCAATTGCTGATTTGAAGGGCAACAAGCTTGCTGAAATTCCTGCTGCTGCCGAAAAAATCGGTGTTGCAAAAATTGCTGAAACAGCAGGCATCGGTGTACCGACTGTAAAGGACATCGTCAAGGAGCTTGCAAAGCCCGGACGTGACCCCCGTGACGAGCTTCCTCCGCCACTTCTCAGAAGCGGTGACGTTATGGAAATCAAGGATTTGAAGCCGGGTATGGAGCTTGTTGGTACGGTAAGAAACGTTATCGACTTCGGCTGCTTCGTTGATATCGGCGTACACGAGGACGGTCTGGTGCATATTTCCCAGATTTGCGACCGTTACATCAAGCACCCTCTTGAAGCTGTAAAAGTTAACGAGGTTGTAAAGGTTCGTGTCCTTGACGTTGACGTCAAGAGAAAGAGAATTTCCCTTACAATGAAGCTGAACGAGAAAAAAGATTCTGCGAAATAATTAAAACAGCACGCTGAAAATGCGCCGTCTTTGTAACAATTGACGGACGGCATTTTCAGCGTTTTTCTTTGGAAAATTCTGTTTATGGATAATGCTTGAAATTGCAGACTGCCGACATTGAATAAGTTGTTAAAAATAAATAAATTTGAACAAAATATTTCCGTGTCGGAAAAGTTTGCCGAATTAAAAACGTGGGAGTATAATACAGACATACCAAACGAAAGGGAGTCTTTATTATGACCGCAACAGCAAAAAAACGTCAGAACTTATACCGTATTGTAGCCGTTGGACTTATGGCGGCGCTTGTTTATATCGGCAACTTTATGCAGATTAAGTTTGCAAACGATGCCCGTGTTCATCTTGGCAACTCAATGTGCCTGCTTGCAGGTCTGCTTTTCGGCGGACTCAACGGAGGTCTTGCGTCAGGTATAGGCGGTGCGATGTACGACCTGTTCGACCCGATTTACATTACCTCTGCACCATATACTTTTCTGTCGAAATTCTGTATGGGATTTGTAGCAGGTAAGCTGAACCGTATCAATATGCAGAACGAATTCGTAAGAACAGTCATTGCGGCATTGTGCGGTCAGGTTACATATATTGTTCTGTACCTCGGAAAGAACTTTGTTGAACAGCTTATTCTCGGCAATCCTATGGAAACAGCTATGGGCGTTATGGCAACAAAGGCAGCAACCTCCTGCATCAACGGCGGACTTGCTGTTCTGATTTCGATACCGCTTTATTTTGCAATCCGAAAGGCTTTGCAGGCTACAGGTTTCAGAATTCTTGTAGAAAACAGTCCCGAAAAAACAAGTGAATAAAATGATGACCTGCGTATTTTGCGCAGGTTTTCTTTTTGCGCATATTATATTGTATTTAGCACAAAAAAATTGCAAAAAGCTATACACATTTTGCTTTAAATATGGTATAATGAAAGTTAAAGTTAATTCTGAAAGGAAAATTAAGATGGCTTACGTTGAATTCAGGGACGTTTACAAAAGATATCAGATGGGCGAAGTAACAATCGCTGCATCTGACGGCGTGAATTTCGAAATAGAAAAGGGCGAATTTGCGGTAATTGTCGGTGCATCTGGTGCAGGCAAGACTACTGTGCTGAATATGCTGGGCGGTATGGACACCTGTGACGAAGGAAAAATTCTTGTTGACGGCAAGGATGTAGCAAAATTTTCCACAAAAGAAATGACACGCTACCGCCGTCAGGATATCGGCTTCGTGTTTCAGTTCTACAACCTTGTGCAGAATCTTACTGCAAAGGAAAACGTTGAGCTTGCAACGGAAATCTGCTCCGATGCTGTTGATGCGGAAGAAGTTCTCCGTCAGGTAGGACTTGGTGAGCGTATCAACAATTTCCCTGCTCAGCTTTCGGGCGGTGAGCAGCAGCGTGTTTCAATTGCAAGAGCGTTGGCGAAGTCACCGAAGCTGCTTCTTTGCGACGAGCCTACAGGCGCACTTGACTACAACACGGGCAAGACAATTCTCAAGCTTTTGCAGGACACCTGCCGCGAAAAGGGTATGACGGTTGTTGTTATTACTCACAATCAGGCGATTACTCCTATGGCAGACCGTGTTATAAAGATAAAGAACAGCAAGGTTTCAAGAGTTACCCTTAACGAAAATCCTGTATCCGTAGATACTATTGAATGGTGAGCAGAGGTATATACTTATGAAAAAAATGCTGTTTCGCAACACGCTCAGAAGCGTGAAAAATACCAAAAGCCGTTTTATTGCAATTATGGCAATTATTGCAATCGGCAGCGGCTTCTTTGCAGGCGTTAAGTCGGCAGGCCCCGATATGAAGCTGAGTGCCGCAGATTATCTTCACAAGCAGGCACTTGACGATTTTCACATTGTTTCCGAGCTTGGTATGGACGACGAGGACGTTGCCGCCGCTGAAAAGCTGGGAATTGCTGACGAGATTTACGCAGGTTACTCCGCTGATTTGATGTTCAGCGCACTTGACGGTGCAGAAAAAATCATCAAGGTTTATTCATACAACCCCGACAGCGGCATAAGCAAGCCCTACATAACCGAGGGACGTCTGCCTGAAAAGGCTGGGGAAATCTTCATTGATGAAAAACTGTTCAGCAATGCGGTTGCTGAAATGGGCGGAACAATGTCCCTGCATACTGGTGATGACCGTGAACTTGAAGATATGCTCAATTCAAGCGGTTATACTGTTGTTGGCAAGGGACTTCTCCCCCGTTACGTTTCCTTTGAACGTGGCACGACTACAATCGGTAACGGTTCAATCGACGGCTGGGCACTTGTTCCTGAGGAAAATTTCACTTACGAAGTTTACACGGATATGTACCTGAGCATTGCCGAGGCTGACGGTGTTGACCCGTACAGCGATGAGTACGAGGACATTATTTCCCGCAGCACTGACATTCTTGAAGCATTTGCAGAAAAGCAGATTGAGCATAGAAAATCTGTTATTACCGATGAAGCCTACGTTGAAATCAACGATGCAAAGGCTGAATTGGAGGACGGAAAAAAGGAACTTGCCGATGCTGAAAAGAAAATTGAGGACGGTAAGAAAGAGCTTGCTGATGCTGAAAAGGAGATTGCTGACGGCAAAGCACAGATTGAAGACGGCGAATCTCAGATTTTCGATGCAATGGAAGCCTTTGAGGGCTGTGTACGAACAGAACAGCGGCTCAAACAGATTATTTCCGATTATGAAACAAATGCTGCTGACAGCAATGAAGCCAATGAACGCATAGATGAACTCAACGAAGAATTCTTTACTGTTGACGAAACATTAAAACAGCTTCTGACAGGATATATAATGATGCCTGCCGCTTATGATGACGGTACAAAGGTAATGGCAAAACAGGGAATTGACCAGTATATTACCGCAATTCACGAACAGGCTGATGAGATTTCACTGCAAATATCAGAAGCACAGGAAGAAATTGACAACGCAAAACAGGAACTTTCCGACGGCGAAAAAGAAATTGCAGATGCAAAACAGGAAATTGCTGACGGTGAAAAGGAAGTAGCCGATGCAAAGGTGGAAATTGCCGATGCGGAAAAGGAAATTGCCGATGCCGAAGCTGAACTTGCAGAAGAACTTGACGGTGCGGAAATGTACGTTTTTGACCGTGATATGTACCCTGCATACGCAAACTATGCTGAGGACTGCGAGCGAGTTGACGCAATTGCCGCTGTGTTCCCGATTTTCTTCATTCTTGTTGCGGCACTTGTTTGCTGTACAACAATGACCCGAATGGTTGAGGAACAGCGTACACAAATCGGCACGCTGAAAGCCCTCGGCTACAGCCGTTTTTCCATTATCGGGCAGTACATTATATATGCACTTGCGGCAAGTATTCCAGGCACGCTGATTGGTCTGCTGATTGGCTTCAACACCATTCCTGCAATCATTTACGAGTGCTACCACGCAATGTACAATCAGCCTTACATTATTGCACCTTTCCGCTGGGATTACGCAATCGGCTGTGCTGTTGCGGCTTGTCTTTGCACGGGTCTTTCCGCACTTTTCGCAAGCCGTCAGGAACTTGTTTCCGTACCTGCACAGCTTATGCGTCCGAAGCCGCCGAAGGAAGGCAAACGAATACTTCTGGAGCGTATCACGTTTATTTGGAAACATCTGAAATTCACAACAAAGGTTACTTTCAGAAATCTGTTCAGATACAAGGCACGTCTGCTTATGACCGTTATCGGTATCGCAGGCTGTACGGCACTTCTTCTCACAGGGTACGGCTTGCAGTATTCGGTAACATCTATTGTTGACAAGCAGTACGGCGAGGTGTTTCAGTACGACTCAATGGTTATACTTGATACAAATGCTGACGATGAAGCTTACGCTTCTGTGGTGCAGGATTCACTTGACACGGGTGTTATTTCCGAACAGCTTTTTGCGTTGCAGGAAACTCACGATGCTGCAAATTCAAGCGGTGAGGATGTTGAAACCTACATTCTTGTACCTGAAAATTATGCTGAACTGGACAAGTTCATTGACCTGCACAACCGTGTGTCAGGTGAAACCTACGAACTTGGAGAAAGCGGCGTAATAATCGGCGAAAAGATTTCCCGTATGCTTGGTGTGCAAGCAGGAGACGAAATTCATTTCAATGAGGGACATCCTCTCAGGGTTGCTTCTGTGTGCGAAAACTATACCTTCAATTATGTGTTTATGAGCCGTGCCGATTATGAAAAGGCAGGCTTTGAGGACGAATTCAGAAGCAATATAATCCTGCAGAATATGAATGACCTCAGCAAGGAAGACGTGCTTTCAACAAAGCTTGTTGGCAATGAATCTGTGCTGACTGTTCAGTTTTCATCAAACGGCGGTGACAAATTCCGCGACCTTGTAAGCAGTCTGTCAATGATTATCGTTGTTGTAATCGTTGCGGCAGGTGCACTGGCATTTGTTGTTCTGTTCAACCTTTCAAACATAAACATAAACGAGCGTGTAAGAGAGCTTGCAACTATCAAGGTGCTCGGCTTCTACGACGGAGAGGTTGCGGCATATGTATACCGTGAAAATGTACTTCTGACTCTTATGGGTACGGGTGCGGGACTTGTTCTCGGAATTTTCCTTGAAAAGTTTGTCGTGCACACCGCTGAGGTTGACTCGGTAATGTTTGCACCTGAAATTCCGCTTTACTGCTTCCTTGCGGCAGCGGCACTGACCGTACTCTTTGCAGTGGTCGTAAATATCACACTCTATTTCAGACTCAAGAAAATTGATATGGCAACTTCCCTTAAAGCGATTGAATAAGGATAGGTGTTGTAAATGAAATCATCTTACGAAAAAGAAAAAATAATAAGCATAGTTATCATTGCTGTATCGGTAATTATAATGGCGGTTGTGGGTGCAATCATTATTATAAATCACGGCAAATCCGATGAAACCCCAAACAATGAACTTATGCCCGATATTGTCGGCTACAGCTTCAATGAGGTACAGGCGTGCTACGAAAGATTTTTCATACTTGAAGCAATCGGTGAGGATTACTCCGATAAATTTGCGGAGGGAGCAATTCTTTCACAGGACATTGCTGTCGGTACACCTTACGAAAAAGGTAACACAACTGTCAAGGTAACCGTAAGCAAAGGCGTCAAGCCTGTCGAAACAACAGCGCCCGTAACCGAGCCAATTGTAACAACTACAGTTGAAACAGAGCCGCCGAAGGTTGACGGACCGATTGACAATCCTGCCGCTGCATTTGAAACAAATTTCCCCTCCTATGCGTTGGATATTGCTACCTACGACCTTGAAATTCCTGATGGCAGGGGCACGGAAATCATCAACGAGCTTTACAGTCTTATGCGTGCCCACGGCGCTGACGCAGGTTTCCTCTACTACAACCCTGAAAACGGCGGAAGTGTTGAATACAATGCTGATGAGCGTTTTTCCTCAGGAAGCATCATCAAGGCGATTTACGCAAGAAGCATTCTCGGCGCAGGAATTGACCTTTCAGCCGAATATGAAATGACTGAGGAACTGCTCAACAGCCAATACGAGCTTGTGAATGATGAGCCTGTGGGAACAATGTTCACCGCCGAAGAACTCATCCGTGCAGCAATTGTACAAAGCAACAACACAGCATATAAAATGCTTTATCATTACATCGGGTACACGGATTTTAATGAGTACGCAAAATCACTCAATCTTCCTCAGCGTATGACTGACGATAACTACTGGTTCAGAATGACTTCACGTCAGACAGCGGCTTACTTCAAGGACATATATTACTTTATTGACCGGCACGTAAACGGTGAACTTATGCTTGAGTGTATGGCAAATTCTGAATACCGTGAAATGTTTTCTGCAGCACTGCCTGATAAGACGGTTGCTGAAAAATACGGATATCTGCCCCAGGAGGATTTTTACACACTTGGCGATGCAGGCATAATTTACGACGATGACTCAGCCTATATCCTTGTTGCCTACGTCCGCGGCACAGGCACAAATCTTAACACTGAGTTCTTCCGTGAAACAGCGGCACTTGTAGATGAGCTTCACGAATTACTGTGATAATGCCAAAGATTAACAGTGTATTTTTTACCATTTTATTAATTTATTGTGCATAACGTCAAAAAATCTTATTAAAATTTTATTTTGTTTACTATTAATAATGTTTGACTATTTTAAGAATTTATGTTATAATATTTTACAGTTAATTATTATACGAAAGTGGTGTTATTTCGATGGATAATCAGGCAAGTATGTACAGCGAGAAAAAACTTGCTTATTTTGAAACGGTTTACAGAGAGTCTAAGCTCTCCAAACCGCAGGATGTTAACATAACTGTTACAGCTAATCATATATACGGTGTTGCATATATCTGCGAACAGCAGGGTATTATTGAGGAAGACCCTGTTTATTCCCGTTTCAGCTGTGGTCTTGAGGAAATCACAAAGATTTATATCAACAATAACAACAAGATGAATCCTATTTACGTTCAGTGCGATGATACTTCCAAGAATGTTATCAACCGTAAGAGAATTATTCTCCCTTGCTTCCCTGATAACGATGCCATCATCAAGGTTATCAACGAAGCAAAGGCTGAGGTTGATGAAAAGCTTGAAAAGCAGCGTGAAATGGAAAAAAATCAGAAAATCAAGCAGCTTGAAGCACGCCGCAGAGCTCAGGACGATGAGTTCGAGTCCTTAACAAGCGGCTGGAATGAAATCAAGGCAGAGAAGCCTGCACCTAAGGTTGAATCTAAGCCTGCTCCTGCACCTGCACCAAAGGCTGAGCCTAAGCCTGCTCCAGCACCTGCTCCTAAGGCTGAACCTAAGCCTGCTCCTGCACCTGCTCCTAAGGCTGAGCCTAAGCCTGCTCCTGCTCCAGCGCCACAGGTTGAACCTGCTCCATCTGCTGTTTCTGTTGAAGATATTCTCGGACTTGACGATATTCTCGGCATCAAGCACGAAGCACCATCAGCTGCACCTGTAGCTGCTATGGAGGTTGTTGATGAAATTCCTGATGAACAGGCTATCGAAGCAATCCCTGAAGCAGTTGTTCAGAAAGACCCTGACGAAATTGAAGCAGTTGAAATTCCTGCTGAAATTCCTGATCCAACGCCCAAGGCTGAGCCTGTTAAGGAAAAACCTGCACAGACAATTGAAGAAATTGATACTGCAGCAGAAATCGCAAGAAAGCTTACACCTAAGGCTGCACCAAAGCGTACAGCTGCTCCTAAGGAGGAAAAGGTTGAGGTTAAGCCTGAGCCGAAGAGAGAAATCAATGTTATTTCTGACGATGTTGCAGAACATATGACTCTTGACGATTTCGAAACAGCTGTAAAGAAGCTTAAAGCAATGTTTGACAACGGAATGATTTCCGAGGGCGAATTTGCCGCTGAAAAGAAGAAGCTTCTCAAGCATCTCTATTAATACATATCAAAGCCGTACTTTTGTACGGCTTTTGTGTTATATAAAGAAAACGGACACCCGAAAGTGTCCGTTAATTTTATGGTATGTTAATATCTCTGCAAGGTTTCAAGTGCTTCTTTTAGAGCAAACTTTTCAGCACTACCTTCAGGTGCAGCTTCGTATTGTGCCCTGATACGTTCAATAGCTTCATTCATTCGTCCGCTTGATGCTTTGCTGAAATCATCAGCATCAAACTCATCATCATCACCGTTATCATCAATAACAGCACCTGATAAGTCGATGTTTGCACCAAATGGTACCTTTTCAAGAATTTTTTTCAGCATACGTCCGCTGCTGATTACAGCGCCTGAAAGGTCAATGTTTCGCCAAGAACCAAAGCTGTTGAAATTTTCGCCTGTTTCCAAGGATTTGTTTCGTTCAGTCCACCACTGTTCATAAGTCAAATCTTCCAGTTCAGCGTAAGCATCATTTTCAAGTGCAGACATAAATCTTGCAACAGCGTGCTGTGCTATGATAAGAAAAGTAACATTTCCCGTTTCGCCCGTTGTGAATGGAATTTCATACACACGGAGCAAACCGCTTTCATCACGCTTACTTAAAACAGGCTTAAAACGGCTCTTATCAAGCGGATAAGTAAATCTGTCATCCCAATTGTTATCCTCAAACATAATAAATTGAGAAACAGCATCATTCGTATCATTATGTCCGCCTGTCATCGCAAAACGAAATACATAATCCGTGTTAGGTTCAAGCTGTTTAGTGCTTTTAATCTGAGTCCAAGACCAGTTCCAGTCGCCGATTTCGTACATCTCAACAACTTTACCATTCTTATCATTGACAACCATTCTGCTGCCGACATTGGAATCACAGGTTGAGTCAAACTTGAATTCTCTTGCATTAAAATTTATAACATTACTCATAATAAAATCCTCCATATTTTCAGGAGCATGAGTATGCCTTTGCAAAAGACGGATTTCACAGTCTGAGACATACTCTGCCCGACCGTTTTTAACCAGTCCCTTTGCCCTTTTGGGGTAAGTCCGACCGATTTCTTTTCCGAATTCATCTGTGACAATTACGTTTTTTTCTATGGGTTTCTCCCCCTTTGCCGTGATATTTAATTGTGTGCTGTTTTTTGTTATGGGTGCCGTCCCCAAGAACTATTGTAGCATATTTCAGATAATTTGGCAAGAGATTTTACCACAAAATATTATTTGACCACTTGTATAACTTGACAACCATACCCCAAAATGCTATAATAACCTTGCGAGTAAGCTATGCGGTTGAAAACTGACTTATCATCAGCTTTAGGAAAGTCCGAGCATCACAGAGCAGGGTAGCTGCTAACGGCAGCCGAGGGCGACCTTAGGGACAGTGCAACAGAAATATACCGCCAGATTTTCTGGTAAGGATGGAAAGGCGAGGTAAGAGCTCACCAGAGTGCGGGAGACCGTACTGCTATGTAAACCCTACCCGATGCAACGTCATTTTGGAACAATACGTTATTGTCTGCTCGGCAGGCGTATTGCAAAGACGGCTTGAGCATTTCGGCAACGATTTGCCTAGATAGATTTCCGCACACGACAAAACTCGGCTTATCGGCTTAGTCGCATTTAATAAAAACAAACAGAACCGTTTCCTATTGTTCAGAAAACGGTTCTGTTTTTTATTAAAGTCCCATATCCTTTTTTACATAGTCTGTCATAATTTCTTCAAGCCTGTCAGCGCCGTTGTTATGACACCAATCGGTAATTTCTTTCCACTTTGCATCAAATTCCTCGGCAGGAACAGTAATCGCATTCTGCACCTCGGTTTTAATATATGTGTCAAGGCTTTCAAGAAGTATGCCCTCCTCGCTGAGAGAGTGAATTTCCATATCACTTATCAATGTTCTTGTGTATGTCGGCAATTCATCTGCCTGCGGGAACATTTCAGCAAAGAGAGTTACTCCGTACCCCTCAGCAGCGGCAGCCTGCGGCTCTGTATATGCTGCAACATATTTATTTACAGCAGCAGAATAGTATTTTCCGTCAGCATTTTTCTCAGTAAGTCCTCTCATTGGGAAAGGCTCAGCATAAAGCGAAGCACCTGTGTCCTCATAATAGGTTTCGGAAGTAGGGTCAAATTCGGCATTGATATCCTCGATTGCAAAATTGACAAGCTCCTGTGCCTCATCACTGCACCACCAATCGAGGAAACGGAACGCTCTTTCAGGTTCTTCACAGGCTGATGTAATTCCGATACCGTCAGCAACGTCGTAATTACCGTAATCTGCAAGGAACTGAACCTGCATATCCTTATCAAGCGTTACCGCAATCGGACAATACATTTTATCGTATTTCCAAGCTGCGGAAAGGATTTCTTCGGCAGGTGCATAATCCTCATAATAATCTGCGATAGCAAGGACGTTACCATTGGAAATGCGTTCAACATATGCATCGTGCTTCAATGAAAACGACTTTTCATCAAGAACGCCGTCGTTATACATCTGATTAAGCCACTTCACGATTTCGTAGGTACGCTCATCAGTCCATTTGTATACGACTTCGCCCGTTTCGTTGTCAACAAGAAATTCGCCGTCGTCTGGATAACCCAGCAGATAATTAATTCTTACGCTTACCGTATCAAGCCACTGCTGCTGAGGTGCACCGCAAAGGAGCAAACCGCCGCTTGTGGGGTAAAGCTCCTTATATTGTTTCAGACAGTCCCCAAGCTGTTCAAGAGTCTTTATTTCGGGGTAGCCCAATTCTGCAAGGACTGCATACTGAATCTGGAATGTACCCTCAGCGGTAAACTGTGCGGGAGTTGAACCGCCTGTTCCGAAGGTATAAAGCTTTCCGTCCTCGGAACGGAGTGTATCAAGGTTATCGCCGTACATTTCAGGGAAAAATTCCCCTACAGTTTCAACGTACTCATCAAGTGCAATCAGCGTACCATTCTCAACAAGCTCAGCTGTACGCTCACCTGCATAAATCAGGTCAGGGATTTCTCCTGATTCAATCAGTGCGTCAAGTCCCGTTTCGTCCTCCGGGACAATAATTTCAAGAGTTACACCTGTCCTTGCGGTAATTTCCTGAGCAACAAGTGTATCAAACGCTGCGGCATATTCGGGGTTATCCACGAAAAGCGACAGCGTTAAAGGCGTTGTATCCATAGGCGGAATAACACGCTCGGTTGTGGTTGCTTCTGTCTCTGAAACAGATTCTGTGGGCACGGTTGTTTCCGAAGAAGCTTCGGTTGCAGATGTTCCGGTTGTAACGTCATTATTGTCCGTGCAGGCACACATTGAAGCAGTCATTGCGGCGGACAATGCAAGTGAAATATATTTTTTTGTATTCATAGTTTTCTCCTGTATTTTGGTTTACATTATTAACTTTATCACAAATATCACGTTATCCAAATGCAAAAATCAGACATAATTTATTGCAGAAATTTCACATTTGCAAGTTAATAAAGAAATAATTTTTCTGTAATATTTTGAAATATGTAAAATATGCTTGAAAAATGTACTTGTCTGTTGTATAATAGTAATGTTAGTTTTAAAATTACTCTGCCTGATGGCTCATATATAAACCAAAATACAGAAAGGTCCGATTATGTCTTATAACGACAAGAAATCAACACCTGCAGACATTGCCGCAACGCTTGTTATTCTTGTTCTTGCGGCGGCTATTGTGGTGTTGCTTTGCATATACATTCTGAAACTGGGTGGCGCTTTTGAAGCAAAGCCTGAGCCCGTCCAGACTACACATATCATCAGCGAAGCTGCTGTTACGGAAACAACCACTGAAACCGAAATAATAATAACCACGACCTCTGCTGTCACGGAAGAAAGCATCCCTGCTGTTACTGTGCCGCTGGGTGAATATGATGAAGCTTTCTTTGAACGCACATTTATCGTGGGTGACTCTCTTTCCACTGGCTTTGTCAATTATGAATTTCTCCCTGCCGACAAGGTTTTTGCTCAGGCAGGTCTTACACCGTCATCAATTATGTTTACCGAAGTCGGCGGCTCACTTGTATACGATAAGGTTACTGAAAATAATCCCGAATACATCTGCATAATGCTCGGCACAAACGGTATTGCTTATCTTGAAGCAGATTTTATGTCAGAAAAGATGAGCTTGTTTATTGACGAGCTGAGAATGAATTGTCCCGATTCTGAAATCGTTCTTGTTTCAATTCCGCCTGTTACAGCTGAACACGAAATTGATGTGCCCGAAACAAATATCGACAGAATCAAGCTTTACAACTCCTGCATTGAAAAGCTTGCTGAGGAAAAGGATGTCATCTGGGTTGAAACCTACAGCATACTTTGTGATAACACAGGTTATCTTGCTGATGAATATGCGGAAACTGACGGTCTGCACCTTAAAATTCACGCTTACCCCATTATTCTCAGCAGAATTCAGGAAGCTATTATGAATTATGAGCTTATACAGGAGCTTGAGGCTGAAAACACATCTGAAACGGATGCTGTTACCGAAAGTGAAACGATGGAATCAACCGAAGAAGCTGTTGTCACAACATTACCCGAGGAAACAGAAGCTTCTGAAATTCCTGTAAATTCTTAATCGAAAGGACTTATCCAATGAAAAAATCAATTATTGCAATTGCAATTACTGCTATGCTTATGCTGACAGGCTGCGAAAGCGGAGAAGCTGTTGAAGCAAATGCAACAGTAAGCACTGCTGCCGAAGCAACTGCAAGCGGCATTACAGCGGCTGTTATGGCGGAAATCGAAATTCCGTCAGCAATGGAAAAAAACGCAGAAAATATCGGAGCATACTACGACATAGACACAGCAACAGTTGCTGAAATGTCCGTGTTCATCTGCGGAAGCGGTGCTTATCCCGATGAACTTGCGGTGTTCAAGTTCAATGACGAAGCAGGCGCAAAGGCTGGCGCTGAGGCTGTACAAAGCAGACTTGACAGTCAGATTGCTATTTACACCGACTACACACCTGCTGAAATGTATAAGCTTAACGAGGCTGTTCTTATCACAGAGGGCAACTGGGTAGTCTTTGCAGCTTGTGCAGACAATGCAAGAGCAAAGGAAATTATTGAAAGCATTCTTTAATACATATATGCACCCCTTTTCGGCATAAAATACAAGTATAAACTGCTGAAAAGGACGGGCGCAATGGATAAAAAAACTATAAGAACCATACTTTTCACGGCTTTTATTGCGGCGGCACTTGTTGCCACGGCGATAAAGCCTGAATTTTTTTCAGGAATACTTTCCAAGGCGGCGAACCTGCTTATGCCGCTTTTTATAGGTGCGGCAATTGCTTTTGTGATGAATATTCCTGCAATGAAATTCCGCAGGCTCTATCTCCGTGCTTTCAAAAAAGCAAACGAAAAGACAATCAATACTCTTTCCGTTGCAACGTCCTACATTCTCCTTGTTGCAATACTTGCGGGAATTATATGGATAATCGTACCTCAGCTTATTTCAAGCGTGAAGCTGTTCTTTGACAATTTTGATGAATATTACAGCAACTTTATCGGTTACTGTGAAAAGCTTGAAAAGCGTGACACGCTGGGGATTTTTGCAGCACTCAGAAAGGCTCTGGAAAGCTTCAGTGCAGGTCTGCCCGATATGCTTGAAAAAGCGGCAGTGAAAAGCTCGGACATTGTAGGCGGTGCGGCACGCTTGCTGATTGGCTTTGTTTTTTCCATTTACATTCTTTCCGATAAGAAAAATATCCGCTGCGGAGTTTCAATTATTGTGAAGAAATTTTCAAAAGAACGCTACGAAACGGTTTGCAGGCGCTACAGAATGGTTTATGATATTTTCAGCCGTTTTGTTGTGGGACAGATTTCCGAGGCAATAATTCTGGGGGTTCTGTGTTATATCGGAATGAAAATATTCAGATTTGAATATGCACTGCTGATAAGCACGATAATCGGTGTAACAGCGCTTATTCCCGTTGTCGGAGCAATTATCGGGACAGTCCCCTCGGCACTGCTGATTTTTCTGATTAATCCTGTCCGTGCGATATGGTTTGTGGTGTTCATAATCGTCCTTCAGCAGCTTGAAAATAATCTTATTTATCCTAAGGTTGTGGGAAAAAATCTCGGTATTCCGCCTGTACTTGTACTGCTGGCGATAATGCTCGGCGCAGGCATCGGCGGCACGGCAGGAATTCTTTTAGGTGTACCGCTTATGTCGCTTGCATATGCACTGCTGCACGAAAAACTTGCTGAGGAAAAATGAAAATGGGTATCGGAAACAAATCCGATACCCATTAATTTTACATATTTTCAGCAATGTAATTTGAAACTCTGTTCTGAATGATGTCTGCAACTTCCTTCGCTGTCTTCTGTCCCTCAAAGAATGGTGCAGCCTCTTCCTCGATAATCTTGTAGATATCACGGTCATAGCGGCTTACGTTTGTCGTGGACTTGATAAGGTCAAGGACACGCTGGTTATCTTCGTCAGTGTTTTCACCAATCTTGATTTCCTGACCGCCAATGTAGTAGGTGTTGTCGTAATACTGCTTTTCGCCGTTTTCGTCAACCCAGAATGGTCTTTCCTTAGCCTTTTCCATCTGAGCTTCAAGTGCGGAAATCTTGATAGGATACTGCCATTCAAACTGGCTCTGGTATTCGTCGGAAAGAAAATACTTGATAAACTCCCACGCGCCGTCAGGATTTGCAGCCTTGGATGTGATTGCAATGGAAGTGCTTGCCTGAATAGCAGCACCGTTGCCCTTTGCACCAGGATAGCCCTTGAAAGTAATAGGCTCACCGAAATTACCCATTTCCATTTCACGGATTGCACGGAAATTGCTCATATACTGGTCGCTTACAAGTGCCTTATTATCTCTGAAACGTGTTTCCTGCTCCATCCAGTAATTGTTGTCCTGATAGAGAGTGTCCCAGTCAATTTCCTTAGGGAAACGGCTTGCAAATTCGAGTACCTTGATGAAATCGTCGGAATTGAAGTGGCACTCGCCTGTTGCTGTATCAATATAGCTGTCGTAGCAGTTGGAAATAAGAGTCATAAACACACCGTCACGGGTCATTTCGTAGCCGAATACCATTGCCTCAGGATGAGCGTCAGCGAGGGCAATGAATTCATCCATTGTCCAGCCCGGCTCCTCGCCTACGATTGAGGATTTACCAACGAGAGTTGTAATGTTAAAGCTTGGTACAAGCTCATAAAGCTTACCGTCAACGGAATATGCGTCAAAGATATTTGTGAGGTAATCTTCCTTGTTGATGGTTTCGTCCTTGTCCATATACTGATAAAGGTCTGCAAGGAGTCCCTTTGAGATGTAGCTGTCAACAGGAAGCTCGTTGTTGAGCACGATAATATCAGGGATGTTACCCGAAATCATATCGTTGTTCATTCTCTTGAGTGCTTCATCGTAGCTCTTTGTTGCGTAATCGTCATAGGATGTAAGCTCAATTTTGTAAAGTTCGTTTGTCTTGTTGAACTCTACAATCTGACGCTTAACGCCGATATCAAGGTAAAGAGCGTAAATCTTGACAAGCTTCTTGTCAGGAATTTCAGCAGGGTCAACCTTTGTAAGAATGTTGATTACAAGGTCGTCTGTAGACCAGCTGTAGCCGCCGCCCTGATAGTCATATTCGTATGTAAGGCAGAGAATTCTTCCGTCAGGTAACACAGTTGTACCGTTGCTGTCCATAGCAGTTGTGTCAATACCAGACTTGAGCCAGTCGATAATTACTTCGCTTTCGCCAGTTTCGATATCGTAGCCGACAAGTCCTGAGTCTCTTGTGATAAGAAGGTCGTGCTCGTCTGTACCTGCCATAATCTGACCGTTCATTTCGTATGGGTATTCGGTGCCGAGCTGCTGTGCTGCACAGTCAATTTCATAAAGCTTGCTTTCGGTGATGTACTCGCCGTCAACGTCCTGACCTGTTGTAAACATTGTAAAAAGTCTTCCGTCGCCTGCTTTATACATACCGCCCATCCAGCTGTTGTCATTAGCAGCTTCATTCTTGATAACATACTTCATACCGCCGTTATCGTCAACACCGAAAATCATACCGTTGCTGCTGATAAGCATTGTTCCATCGTTTGCAAAATTGATGTTTTCAGGATAGAACCAATCCTGATTGGTTTCCTTCATAGCCTGCTCCTTGAATTTTTCAAGGTCAAGCTCGGAAAGCAGCTCGCCCTCAGTATTGAACCTCTTTACGAAGTAGCCTTCTTTGGACTCACCTGTTAATTCGTTCCACTCATAAGAGTTTTCGATTGCAACAAGGTTACCGTCATTGTCCATAGCGAGGTTGTTGATATATCTGCTTGAGTTGGATGTACCATCGTTTGTTGTGAGAACAGCCTCCTTTATAAGAGTGCCGTCAAGACCGACAATCTGCAATAATGTTTCGCTGGTGTAGGTCATATTTTCGCCTTCACCCTCGGTGTGAGACTTGTCACCTACGATGTAGAATTTGTCATTGGCGTAGAGCATACGGTTGATGTAGTCAAGACCACCCGGAAGCTCAACCTTCTGTGATGAGTAAATGTTGTCCTTGGAAGCGTAAACTTCCTTCTTACCGCAGGATGTAAGGGAAAGTGCCATACCCACTGCCATTACTGCCGCAGTAATTCTTGATGCAATTTTATTCATCAGCAATACCTGCCTTTCTGTTTTTGATTTTTGTAAATAATTTATTGAAAATACGCTTTACCGTATTTACAAACCAAGTGAAAAATGTTTTTCTTTTTCGGTAACCTATAACTATATAGGTAGAAGCCGTGCCGATCGGAAGTATCAGTCCGAGAAACTGAAAGACAAGCACAAGTGCAGATTTATCCTCAGTAATTCTTGCGGCATTTTCCCAGTAAGGATAAACAATTGAATTGTCTCTTACAGAGCGCATACCGAAATTCCTGATGATATCAAACCGATTTTTCAGGCTGTATCTTGCCGAATTTTCAACAGCTGTGTATCTTTCCTTTTCAACGGGTACAGACTCCGTGACAATTTTTTCCGCAAGTCCCGTTACAGGGTCGGGCAGACACGCCTCATAACAGCTGAAATACGGGTCATTGCCGAGAATTTCGTACCCCTGATAAGGCATAAACATCATCGGTGACTCGCCTAAAAGCTTTTCCGTTTCGGAATTATCACTCTTTCGGAATACACCTGCTATATAGAAATATTTTGTCCCGATAAGCACAGGCTTTCCTGCAATGTCACTTGCACCATAAAGCTGCCACGCAAGTGTTTCATCAATCAGCACACGGTCATACATAAGATTATCATCGGAATAGTAATACCCCGAAAGAAGCTCCAACGGGTGAAAGAGGAAGAAGTCCCCGCCCGTTATTATCGTCTGCACCTCCGTATTTCCGTAATCCGAAGAAACTGTCATTTTTACATTTCCTGACGAAAAGGCATCTACCCATATTCTTGCGTTTGCCTTTTCCGATACAAGTGAATTTTCCACAAGCTTTTTTCCTATATCAACTCTTGCTGTGAAAACCCCGTCTGTATTCATTGCAAACATCTCGTCGGTAACTATGCTTACCTGTGCATACCTCTCACTGCCGTCTGACCATCGTTCAACTGTATGCTGGTCAGGCAGTGAATTCTTTATCATTGATGCTGCAAGCGTCATTAATGCAAAAAACAGAAGCGATATTCCGTTTATAACAATAAGAACTATATGTTTCCGTTTCATAATCACCTTTCACATCAGGACTCAACAAGTCGTACCTGCATACCTGCTTCAATCGGTTTTGTAGAAGTTGTGATAATAAATTCTCCTCCGAAAAGTCCTCCCGAAATTGCCGAAGAAGTATCATCGGAAGCAAGAACCTCAATATCAACTCTTTCAGCAGTATATCGGTTGCCAAGCGGACTGCTCTTTGCAACGACAGACAGCACGAATTTACCGTTGTTGTCCTCACGGATTGCACTGTTAGGCACAATCATTTCGTATGGCTGACCCTTTGCACCCATAGCAAGCTGCAGATTTTGTCCGGGGGTAACATCGCCTGTTATTTCAAATCTGAGAATTTTATTCTTGGCAGGGTTTGCGGCATCTGACTTGATAGCCTGAAGAACAGCCTTTGCATCGCCGTACCAGAAATATTGAATTTCTGCTTCGTCACCGACCTTTACCTTTCTCGCCTGTTCGGTTGTAACAGTCATTTCAAGAGTGTATCCCTTATCTGTCATTTCAATTTTTGCAATGGAAGACCCCTGAGCTGCTTCTTCACCTGCAACAAAAGGAAGCTCTGTAATTCTTCCTGCAACCTGTGCCTTGATTTCTGTATCAACAGACTTGGCTTCAAGCTTTTTCACAAGCTCCTCCTGGTTAAAAATTTCGTCCTGCTTAGCTTTTAAATCGAGAGCCGCAATTCCCGCATTTTCTGCATCAGACTGCTGTTTCTGAACAAGGGTAACTTTCATCTGTTCAATTTCTCTTTCAGCAGCACGGATTTCCGCTTCTGCCTCCTCATCGGTTTTTGAAGCCTTGCCCTTCAGCTCCTCAGATTCAACCATAAGCTCATCAAGTATATTCTGAGTGGTCTCCTGCTTTGTCTTGATATCAGTTTTCACCTCAAAAAGTGCGGTATCAAATTTAAGCTTTGCGTCATCACATTTTTTCTGATTAGTAGAGAGAGTTATTCTTTCAGCATTGAGAAGCTGCTGATTTCTTGAGTAACTGCTTGATTTTGAAAGCTCACTGTTGTAATCCTCCTGCAAATGCTGCAAATCAAGGTTAAGTCTGTTGAGCTTTGCATTAAGTGCATCAATGGTTTCCTGACTAAAATCAGATTTCATATACTCATTTGTAATTTCAGTCTGGGTTTCGCTAATTTCAAGGAGCTTATTGTCCATTGCCTGTTTTGCCGCCTTTATTCCTTCAGCATTTCCGCCTGAAGCAATATCTCCCTCATATTTCTTGATTTTATCCTCTGTCTTAGCCTTTGCCTTCTCAGCAGCGTCATATGTAGCCTTGACCTTGCTAATCTTGTTGTAATAATCCGTACCTAAAGAGGTATAATCTTCCGCAGCAAGCGCCGCAAGCTGTTCAGTATATGATTCAATCTGCTTCTTATAGCTTTTAATTTTGTCCTCGATTGCTTCATAGTCCTTACGATAATCGTCAAGATTTTCATATTCGGCTTTGAGAAGCACCAAATCTTCTTCCTTATTTTTTATACTGAGATTATCGAGAGTATAATCTTCGCCTGTAACAAGCAATGCTTTCTTATATTCCAGCTTTAGGCTGTCAAGAGTTTTCTTTGCCGCTTCAAGTTCAGGACTTTCAGTCTCCTCGAGAGTCATTATTGTCTGTCCCTTTTCAACCACATCTCCGACACTGACATTAACAACTGCGATAACTCTTGTTTCATCAAGCTTCATTTCATAGCTTTGATTAGCAGTAACAGTACCGCTTCCTCTTATCTGCTCGGAAAGCGTACCGCCGCCTATGTACTGTGCCGAAACCTCAGGAAGTGAGTAATTCATTATTGTATTTGAAAAGAAAGTCAGAATGAGCATTATCACAAGAAAAATGATTATTGCATTTTTTACCCATTCTCTCCTTTTGGTGCTTTTATTTTCGTTCATATCAAAAATCCTTTCTTAACCCTTGATACCTCCGGAATATGTAATACCCTCAACAAGATAGTCCTCACCATAGAGGAAGATAAGGAGTGCAGGTATCATATAGATTGTTGCAACAGCAAATGCAAGTCCGATTTCGCCTGTGTTAATCCTTGACAGAAATACTGACAGCGGATACAAGTCAGGGTCGGAAAGCAGGATGAGCGGCTGTTCAACCATATTCCAGTAATCTATAAAAACAAGAATTGCTACCGAATAAAGTGCGCTTTTGCAAAGGGGCATACAGATATACATAAAAATCTGCAGCTCACCTGCTCCGTCAAGCTTTGCCGCCTCTATCATAACCGACGGAATACGTCTCATAATCTTTGTCAGCAGAAACACCGAAAACGGTGTGAAAATTCCCGGCAGAATAATTGCCCAACGTGTATCCAGAATGTTCAGCCAATCGGAAACAAGATAGTTTGGTACAAGCGTTACCTGATACGGCATAAGCATTACGATTATGTACACGAAAAACAATATTTCCTTCAGCCTGCCCTTCAGCCTTGCAAAGCCGTATGCCGCAAGCGACGCCGTGCCAAGCTGAAAAACCACAATCGGTACAACAAGAATTACTGAATTCCAGAATTTCAGCAGGTAATCGGGACTCTTGAAAAGCACAGTAAAATACTGACTGAATGACACCATATCGGGAATAAATTTAAGATTAATCCTTTCGGAAACATATACCTTGCTGCCCTCCTCGGTTGTGGCAAAAACAGAACCGTAGTTAGCGCTGATTTCCGAAGCACTCATAAACGAGTTTGCAATTGTAAGCACTGTTGGAAGCAGAAAAATTACTGCGGAAACAGCTGCAAAAACAGTAAGCACCGCAACAATTATTTTCTGTCTTATTCGGGAAGGTCTTCGGATTTTTTTTACAGCAGCATTACTCATCCCTCAACATCCTCCCCGAATTTATTTTCAGCAATAAACAGCGCTCCGATAATTATTATCATTACAATCGCCATCAGTATTGCTGCCGAAGAAAGCTTCTGATAGTCAATGTTACGGAAGGTGTTGTTCATAAAATGCTGAAGCATATACAGGCTGTCATATGGGTAATCCCCTGTAAGCAGATAGACTTCACGGAAAACCTTGAAGGAGTTAATCAGCGAAAGCACTGTTACAAAAAGAATTGTCGGGGAAAGGTAACGAAGCTTTATTTTGAAGAATTTATACACGGAGCCTGCACCCTCAAGAGTTGCAACCTCCAGTATATCCTTTGGTATGTTATTCAATGCCGCAAGGAACAAAATCATATTGTATCCGAGGTTTTTCCACAGGAACAGAAGCACTACGACTACCTGCCCCAGCTCGGATTTAAGCCAGTCGATTTTGTCAACGTCAAAGTTGGCAAGAAATTCGTTCAGTGCACCATTGTAATGGAAAATTACCTGCCATATAAGCACGACCGATGCAACAGGTACCATCATAGGACACAGGAAGCTTGTTCTGAACTGACTTACAAACGGGATTTTGCTGTCCAGCAGCATTGCAAGGAACATTGACAGCACCACCGCCAGCGGGACGGAAATCATTGCGAAGGAAAATGTGTTGAGAGCCGCCTTTTTGAACGCATTGTTTTTAAGCACATTTATGTAATTGTCAAGGAACACAAATTCCTTGCTGATTGCGTTATCTACCATTGAATAATATATAATCACACAAAAAGGGATTATAAAGAAAATCAACACGCCTATAAGACTCGGTATAAGACACACGGCAGGAAAAACGCTGTCTTTATTGGGTTGCTTGCGGGATTTGCTCTTTTTCATTTTATGCCCTGAAACTCCTTTCTGCAAAGATAACATTTTACTTCAACAATTATATCATACATTTTTCTCTTTTTCTATTATTAACGAAAACTGTAACCATTTTTTAAACATTATGCCAAAATATTAACTTTTGTAACCGTATTGAAACCTTTTGCAGCAGTTGACAGATATTTTGCAATGTGTTATTATTTTATTGAATAATTTTTTGGAGATGTAAAATGAAATATACAACTTTACTCGCTATTGCTGTTTCTGCGGCAATTCTTTCGGGATGTACCACTGAAACAACAGAAACGGAGGTTACCGAAACAACTTCAGAAACCTCCGCTACTACCTTTAATCAATATATTCTCACTCGCGGCTGGGACGGGAATGAACTGCTGGAAAGCATTTTTTACCTTGGTGAATATCATCCCCTGCCGATGTCAATTGAAGATAAGCCTGACTATACATTATCTGACGGATTTCTGTACTTTCCTGACGGCTCGTATGCAAGAGCGGCAGTTGATAACGACGGAAGAATTGTCGCTCTCAATCTGTCAGCAGATACCGCTCCTGATGATTTTTCAATATACGGCATTGATTTTAACTCACGTCCCTCGGAAATCTCCGAAAAGGTCGGATTTGCAAACGCTGTTGTCGGAAACGAAGAGGAAGATATTATGTTTGAATTCACAGGCGGAGGTATTTCACAGCTTACCTTTAAATTCAGCCAAAAGAAGCTTATTGCTGTATATATTCACGCATAAGCTTTTCCTCACCGAGAATTAATGTTATCTCTGAATTTTTTCCGTCACGGTAAACTGTCAGCACTATTTTCTCACCTGAGCTGAAGGTTTCCTTTATTCTGTTCAGGTCACGCATTGTTTTTACCGTTTCACTGTCAGCTGCAACAATTATATCGCCCACCTCTATTCCGCACGCTTCGGCTGCGGAATTTTTTTCAATATAGCGAACGTACACACCCTCAGGCAGTCCATAATATTTTGCATTGCTTTCGCCCACATCCTCGCCGCTTATTCCGATGCTTGCCCTGCCTGTAACGTACCCGTTCCGAATAAGGTCATCAATTATCGGTTTTGCCGATGTGATTGGAATAGCAAAGCCTAAACCCTCTGCGTAATCGGAAATAATCTTGCTGGAATTAATCCCCACAACCTGACCGCAGGAATTGAGCAGGGGTCCTCCGCTGTTGCCGGGGTTGATTGCCGCGTCGGTCTGAATGAGGTTCATTTCGTACACGTCAATTGTTATGGTACGGTTCAGGGCACTGATTATTCCGCTTGTTACAGAGCCGTAAAGCTCAAATCCGAGCGGATTTCCGATTGCTACAGCAAGCTCACCCTCGGAAAGATTTGTACTGTCACCGAATTCAGCGGATGTAAGCTTTTTGCCTTCCGTATTTATTTTCAGCACGGCAAGGTCTGTCCGTGGGTCTGCACCGACAATTTCGGCGGCATATTCTTCCTTATCGGAAAGCACGACTGTAACCTGCTGGGCAAGAGAATGATTTTCGTCCGTGCTGCTTCTTACAACGTGAGAATTGGTTACGATATATCCGTCAGGCGAAATGATTATGCCTGTACCTGTGCCGCCTGTTGTTTCGGAAAATTTTGCAGAAATACCCACAACTGAGGGCTTGACCTTTTTCACAATTTCAGGCACGGAAAGCTCCTTTGCCTGACTTGAAAAGGTTATCACGCTTTTATATTCTCCTCTTGCATTTTCAGAAGCATATTCCGCACTCGCCTGCTCCCCGTCCCAATAATACATACCTACCGATGCCGATATTATCAGCGCTGCCGACACCGCAAGCACAACAAAAGGGAAAACTCCGAAGCTGTTTTTTTCAGACACTTCGGAGTTTTGACGCTTACAAAAAAATTTCATTGCATTTTCTCCTCGGAAAGTTTTATATTATCTTTCCCGAAAATGCAGAAAATATTATTCAGAAAATTTATTTATTGCAAATAAAATTCCAAAGCAAAAATCCGCCTCTGAAATATCAGAAGCGGATTTGTAATTTTAGTTTACAGCCTTTTTAAGCTCTTCAACCTTGTCTGTACGCTCCCACGCAACACCAAGGTCTTCACGTCCCATATGACCGTAAGCGGCAAGCTGACGGTACTGTGGCTTGCGGAGTTCAAGTGTGCTGATAATTGCGGCAGGACGGAGGTCAAATACCTTGTCAACTGCTTCTGCAAGCTTATCGTCAGCAACCTTGCCTGTGCCGAATGTATCAACCATAACAGAAACAGGCTTAGCTACGCCGATTGCGTACGCAAGCTCAACCTCGCACTTTTCAGCAAGACCTGCTGCAACGATATTCTTTGCAACATATCTTGCAGCGTAAGCAGCACTACGGTCAACCTTTGTAGGGTCCTTACCGCTGAATGCGCCGCCGCCGTGACGAGCGTAACCGCCGTATGTATCAACGATAATCTTACGTCCTGTAAGACCGCTGTCGCCCTGTGGACCGCCGATTACGAAGCGTCCAGTCGGGTTTACGAAATACTTTGTATCAACAAGAAGCTCAGCAGGAACGATTGGCTTGATAACCTTTTCGATGATATCCTCACGGATTTTGTCGAGGGAAACCTCTGCGGCGTGCTGAGAAGAAACAACGATTGTATCAACTCTTACAGGCTTGCCGTCCTCATATTCAACAGTAACCTGTGTCTTTCCGTCAGGACGGAGATAAGGGAGGACGCCTGTCTTTCTTACGTCAGTAAGCTTCTTAGCGAGCTTATGAGCGAGGGAGATAGGCATAGGCATAAGCTCAGGAGTTTCGTTACAAGCGTAACCGAACATCATACCCTGGTCACCTGCACCTGTGGACATATCGTCGTTGCTTTCACCTGCCTTGTGTTCGAGTGCCTCGTCAACGCCCATAGCAATGTCTGTGGACTGCTCGTCGATAGACTGGAGCACGGAGCAAGTGTGACCGTCAAAGCCGTACTTAGCACGGTCGTAGCCGATGTCGATAACAACCTGTCTTACAATTCTTGGGATATCAACATAACAATTTGTTGTAATTTCGCCCATACAGAGCACCATACCTGTTGTTGTTGCAGTTTCGCAGGCAACACGTCCCATAGGGTCCTGAGCGAGAATTGCGTCGAGGACTGCGTCGGAAATCTGGTCACAGATTTTGTCGGGATGACCTTCTGTTACTGATTCAGATGTAAAAAGCATTTTTGCCATTTTAATCAATCCTTTCTTTTTGATATAACAAGAACAGCGCTCGGAAACTACTCCAAGCGCTGTGAATTTTTACACTAAAAATTCCTCATCTCTCGGATAATTCCGCAGGATTTAGCACCTTTTTTGCCAGCGAACCACAGGTTCGTTTGCAATCAGGTTGCCGGGCTTCACAGGACCAGTTCCTCCGCCACTCTTGATAAGGGTTATTCAATTAACAATATAAGTATAGCACGGCTATCGACATTTGTCAACAGGAAATTATTTGTTCCAGAAATAAATTACCGCTGCACAGGTTGCAATAAGGAAAATTGCGATGACGTACACAAAAGCGTAACGCTTGATATGGCTTCCTTCTGTCGGTGCGGAAGTTGTTTCGGGAAGAACGTGTGCCTTACGCATAATTGTAGACAATGGCTTATACAGAAGCATTGTGATAGCGCTGTTCAGCACGGCTTTAAGCAGGTTGAACGGCAGGAACACAGGCACAAGCATTTCCGCAACAGCTTCTCTCGGTGTTTCCATATAAAGCGGAGTAATGAGGTAATTCCACGCAAGCATTACGCCGACCATTACAACCGAACCCATCGCAAGTCCGATTACCGCGCCCTTGATTGTATGTACTTTTTTGTACACGATTGCCGCCGTGCAGGCAAATGAAACGGTTGACAAGAAGTTCATCAGTGCACCGATTGGTCCTGTTCCGCTGATTGTTACCATTTCAACAAGGGACACAACTGCTGACATAAGCATTGACGCAAGAGGACCGAAAAGGAAACCACCGATTGTGATAATTACGTCCTTCGGCTCGTATTTAAGGAACAGTACGACAGGTATTCTGAAAATGAATACCGCAACGTAAGCGATTGCAGTCATCATTGCCAGAACGACCATTTTTTTCGTGTCCATACGACTTGTTTTTCTGAGTGTGTTTTCCATAAGATTACCTCCATAAAAATATTAGAGCAACCATAACAGAAAAAACGCCTGCGGAAATTATTCCACAGGCGTACTCGCGCAAAATTATTGCATAATGCGTTTGTTTCTTTCATCCGGACTATACCGTCGGTTCTGGAATTACACCAGATCAACAAAGCTTTCACTTCGCTCGTGGACTCAAATACACAAATCTATATATTACACTCATCCCACGGCAATGCTTGCATTGCCGTAGAACAAATCTCCGATTTGTTCTTTTTACCACCGGTGAGGAATTGCACCTCGCCCTGAAACAGTTGCTATTAAGTTGTACTGAGCTTATTCGTCAGCTTCTTCGTCCTCTTCATCGAAATCGAATTCGAGAAGTTCGTTGCAGCCGGGGCAGTTCATAGAACCTTCCTCAAGCATACCCTCGTTAAGGCAGATTGTGTCGCCGCAGCTTGGGCAAACAACCTCGTAAAGCTCGTCGTCATCTTCGTCATAGTAATCATCGTAATCGTCATCGCAGCAATCGCAGTCATCATCGTCGCAGCAGCAATCGCAATCGTCGTCGATTTCATAGAAATCACGCTCTACTTCGCCGAGATCCTCGTCGATTGTATCAACAACCTCTACGATTTCGTCAATCTGATCCTGCATATCCTCAGCTGTGAGAGCGATATCCTGAAGAATATCAGCCATTGCAGCAAGAATCTTGCCTTCCTTTGTGGACTCGCCAACTTCGAGTCCTTCCATAAGACCCTTGAGGTATGCTACCTTTTCACCAAGCTTCATAGGTTAATCCTCCTTTTCGGACTGTAATAATTATTAAAGTATTTTATGCACACGGCAGAGCGATTATGCTCTTTCCATGTATTCACCTGTTCTTGTGTCAATTCTTACCATTTCACCCTCGTTGATGAAGAGAGGAACCTTGATTTCTGCACCAGTTTCAGTTGTAGCCGGCTTTGTAGCGTTAGTAGCTGTGTTACCTGCAACACCCGGTTCAGTGTGAGCAATCTGGAGTTCAACGAAGTTTGGTGGTTCAACTGCAAAAACCTTGCCCTTGTAAGAGCAAACCTTACACATCATTTCTTCCTTAACGAACTTGAAGTTGTCAGAAAGCTCAGCGGAGCTGATTGGCACCTGCTCGAATGTTTCAGGGTCCATAAAGTAGTAAAGCTCGCCGTCTGTGTAGGAATACTGCATATCCTTTCTTTCAACGAAAGCTGTCGGGAACTTTGCGGAAGGGTTGTAGCTCTTTTCAATAACGGAGCCTGTAATAACGTTCTTAATCTTAGTTCTTACGAAAGCAGCGCCCTTACCCGGCTTAACGTGCTGGAATTCAACTACCTGCAAAACGTTGCCGTCTTCTTCAAAAGTAACGCCGTTTCTGAAATCGCCTGCTGTAATCATAAATAAACCATCCTTGTAATTTTTTTCGCAACTGCACTGCCGTACAGTTTAGCAATTATGCTCATATATATTTTACTATATATTTTGCAATATTGCAAGTGTTTTTCACATTTTTTCCGCCGCAAACATAATATTTACGGAAAATTTAAAAGCGGACAGATATTATTCTGCCCGCTTTCTTGCAATTAAGCGTTAATAATTAACAATTAATACTTACGCTTACGAGCAGCTTCGGACTTCTTCTTACGCTTTACCGAAGGCTTCTCATAGTGTTCTCTTTTACGAACTTCAGCGATAACGCCGTCCTTTGCGCAGCTTCTCTTGAAGCGCTTGAGAGCGGTATCCAAAGATTCGTTTTTACCAACACGAATTTCTGCCAATTTAATTCCCTCCCTTTGCCATACGGCAGAGGTTTATATACAAGATATAACTATTTTATTATACCTTATACACCCTAATGTTGTCAAGAGTAATTTCAAAAAAACTCAACAAAAAATTTTAACATTTTTCGGTAAGGTTACATAAATGCAGTTACTTTACTACGATATTAACAAGTCTGCCCTTTACATAAATTTCCTTAACAATGTTCTTTCCGTCGATTGCGGAAGCAACGCCTTCGTCTGCCTTAGCAATGCCGAGAACCTCAGCCTGCTCAGCTTCGGCAGGAATCATAATCTTAGCCTTGATTTTGCCGTTGACCTGTACAGCGATTTCTATTGTATAGACTACAAGTTCCTTTTCATCGTAAACAGGCCAGCTTTCATATGCAATGGTATCATCGTGACCGAAAATGCTCCAGATTTCTTCGCAGACGTGCGGAGTAATAGGAGAAAGCAGCTTCACAATGCCTTCAGCATATTCCTTAGGACACTTCTCTGCCTTGTATGCTGCATTCATAAATATCATAAGCTGGCTGATAGCTGTATTGAAAGCAAGCGCTTCAAAATCCTCTGTAACCTTTTTAACAGTCTGATGATACACCATTGCAAGTGTACCGTCATTTTCATCGGTAAGATTTTTGCTTTCGGTAAAGAAATTCCATACTCTTGTAATGAACTTTCTTGCACCCTCTACACCTGCGTTGCTCCAAGGCTTTGAAACCTCAAGAGGACCCATAAACATCTCATACAGACGGAGTGTATCTGCACCGTAATCTCTTACGATATCACTTGGGTTAATAACGAATTCAGGGAAACGCTTACCCATTTTAATTCCGTTTTCGCCGAGAATCATACCCTGATGAACAAGCTTCTTGAACGGCTCCTTTGTAGGTGCAAGACCCTTATCGTAAAGATATCTGTTCCAGATTCTTGAATACATAAGGTGTCCTACAGCGTGCTCAGGACCGCCTACATAAAGGTCTACAGGCATCCAGTGCTTGAGCAGCTCAGGGTCAGCAAACTGCTTATCGTTGTTCGGGTCGATATAGCGGAAGTAATACCAGCTTGAACCCGCAGAACCCGGCATTGTAGAGGTCTCTCTGAGTCCCTTTACGCCGTTCTCATCGTAATTTTTCCATTCAGTTGCATTTTCAAGAGGAGCCTTGCCGTTTTTGCCCTTGTAGTCCTCCAGCTCAGGAAGAATAAGCGGCAAATTCTCATCTGCAAGGACGTGAATTTTACCGTCCTCTGTGTGAACAACAGGAACAGGCTCACCCCAGTAACGCTGACGTGCAAAAATCCACTCTCTGAAATGATAGTTTGTTGTACGCTTTGCTACACCCATCTTTTCAAGCTTTACTGTGATAGCTTCCTTTGCTTCCTCAACGGTAAGACCTGTAAACTCCTCTGAATTGATAAGCTTGAAGCCTTTTCCGAGGTAGCTGCCCTTTTCGAGAGCCTTTTCAGAAACGTCCACGCCTTCGCCGTCGATAACCTGAATCATATCAATATTATGTGCAATAGCATATTCAAAGTCACGCTGGTCGTGGGACGGAACAGCCATAACCGCACCTGTACCGTAGCTTGCAAGAACAAAGTCACCGATGAACATTCTTACTTCCTTGCCGTTGACAGGGTTGATACAGGTCACACCTTTAAGCTCACAGCCTGACTTTGTCTTGTTGAGCTCTGTACGGTCCATATCGTTCTTTTTGAGCGTTTCATTGATGTAAGCCTGAACCTCGTCCTTGTTTGTAATACGGGGCATAAGTGTTTTTACAATATCTCCGTCAGGAGCAAGCACCATAAATGTAATGCCGTAAATTGTTTCAATACAAGTAGTATAGATACTGAACTCGCCGCCGCCGACAATATCAAACTTGACCTCAACACCTGTTGATTTGCCTATCCAGTTACGCTGCATTGCCTTGGTGGACTCAGGCCAGTTGATTTCCTCCAGACCTTCAAGGAGTTTTTCGGCAAAAGCAGGCTGGTCGATAACCCACTGCTTCATATTCTTTCTTACAACAGGGTAACCGCCTCGCTCGGATTTGCCGTCGATAACCTCGTCATTTGAAAGAACCGTACCCAATTCCTCACACCAGTTTACAGGCATATCAACATACTTTGCGTAGCCGTCAAGATAAAGCTGCTTAAAAATCCACTGTGTCCACTTATAGAATGACGGGTCAGAGGTTGCAATCATCTTTGACCAGTCATAGTCAAAGCCCAGCTCCTTGAGCTGCTTTGAAAAAGTCTTGATATTCTCCTGTGTAAAACCGTTAGGGTGATTACCAGTTGTAACAGCATACTGCTCTGCAGGAAGTCCGAAGGAGTCGTAGCCCATAGGGTGGAGCACGTTATAGCCCTGCATTCTCTTCATTCGGGAAACAATATCAGTTGCTGTGTAGCCCTCAGGGTGACCTGCGTGAAGTCCTACACCTGACGGATACGGGAACATATCAAGCACATAATATTTGGGCTTTGAAAAATCCCAGACATCTGTTTTGAAGCATTCATTTTTCTCCCAGTATTCCTGCCACTTTTTTTCAATGGCGGTATGATCGTATCTTTCCAAAAAAATCATTCCTTTGCTTTATTTAGTGCGGATTGTTCCGAATGACGGAAAATCCGTTTATTTACTTAATTGTTCAACTAAATCTATATGAGCATTTATCTTCTTTGAATAAAGAAAAACAAGTCCAATTATCAGATTTACAGGAATTGACAATGTATACAGTGTTGTTATAGCTTCAAATGCAAATTCAGGCAGAAACGCCAAAGGCTTTATATCACTGAGCCAACCGACAAACGCAGCTGCGCTGCATATAAAGCATCCAATGGGATAAACCCAGCGGTAAGCCTTTGCCCGATACCACAAATATCCCACAAGAGAAGCAGCAATCAAACCAAGAAAAAGCTTTCCGCACAGGATATATGACACAGCGGAAATTGCTGTCAGAACTGCCATAATCATCAGCGATATTCCGCCCGTATTCCCTGCTGTACATTTCAGATTTTCAATATATTTGCGCTGGTCGGATGCAGTGATATCATTTGCCGGTGCGTTTCCAATCCAATCCCAGTCATCAACATATTTTTCTATTTTTAAAATAAAAAGAGATATTCGCATTATATCACCATATTTCCCGTATCAAGAACAATTCCTTAGGTACAATATGTTCTTATACGCTTGTCAAAAACCATCAGAAACGCTACAACAAGGTATCCGATACCAAAAACGGCATATACAAGCTGAATAAGATTTGCATTCGAAACAAATCCGAACTTTGCAAGAAATTCAACCTTGCTGATAATTGTAAAAAAGCCAATTGCCGTCAGCACGTTCATTATCGTCAGTGCAAGCCACGGAAGAAAGCCGCCGTTATAGAATTTGCGGATAAGCCATATTCTTGTGCCGTTTGTTACAATAGACGGACCTCCGAAGGACAGAAATATCGAAATAACAGAGGTTGCAACCATAAAAATACAGATTGCCTTTACCATCTTTTCGCCGTGCTCACGGTTCAGAAGCTCTTCCTCGTTGTAATTTGCCGCAAAGAAGCTTTCCTGACGTTCCTGCCTGCCACCCTCACTTGTTGATATGTTTCTTGCGGCAACAGGCTCCTGCGGAACAGTTCTTTCGGGAATCACAAATTCCTTATGCTCCACAGGTACAGGTTCTTCCTTGAAATCGCTTCCATCAAGGCTTTCCAAAACAGGCATTTCGCTTCCGTCAAGACTTTCAAGAACGGGCAATTCGATTTCATCCATATCATAATTATTATTGTCCATAGTCATTTCCCCTTTATGATTAAAATTGTGTCATTTATCTTCAGTCATATCGTATACTTCTCTGAAATAGGTACTGAGATTGCTGTTGAAAGAAAGCATAAGCAACACGGCTGCATCAATTATCATTACTGCCGCTGCTGCTATTATGTAGGCAGGAGCAATATGTCCTGCTGTCATAATTATCATAACAGTAAGCACGGGAAGCTGCGATATACTAAGTATCACTCCGCAGTTTCTTGCGGTGAGACTTCCCTTTCCGATATGGTATGCAATCACAAAGCCGATTGCTGCCATTAATATATTGAGGCTTATCAGCGAAAAAAGCGACACAATAAAGCACATAACCGACACAGCTATCGCTGTCTTTCTGCCCTTTTCAGCCTTGTCTGACAACGTCATGCAACCATATCCTTTCCCGTTATTTATGGCTCAGCGTTTTCTTAGTCCAAATACTTTGAAATATCAATATCCTCGCCGTCGCTCCAAAGACGTTCAAGGTTATAGAAATCACGGGTTTCCTTATAGAAAATATGGATTACAACATCGGAATAATCGAGGATAATCCAGTTTGAACCGTTGTTGCCCTGAACCTGCTTAGGCTCTCTGCCCTGCTGCTTGAGTCTGAATTCGACCTCGTCTGCAAGCGCCTTTGTCTGTGTTGAGGACGTACCGTCTGCAATTATAAAATAATCGGCAAGAATTGTCAAGTCCCCTATCTTTATCACGCGGATATCCTCAGCCTTTTTGCCATCGAGGATTTTTACCGCAGAAGCAATAAGTTCTTCCTGTGTCATTTATACTTCAATCCTTTCCTTTTTCTTTTCGGTTATGTAATGATTATACGCTTCAATAGTGTGGTACGGGAGCATTGAGCCTTTTGCAACAACGTCCGTAACCGAGAATTTCAGCGCTTCAAGCATTGCCTTGTCAAGACTCTGAAAGGCAAGCTTTCTCATTTTGTTTACATCTTTGTAATTACGGTCTGCAGAAATCAAATCCGCAAGATAAATTATCTTTTCCAGCTTGCTCATATTGGCACGTCCCACAGTATGGTAACGTACCGCATTAAGCATATCATCATCGTGGATATTCAGCACGTTTTCAGCGTACCACGCACCTGCCACAGCGTGAAAAAGCGGCGGCGTACAAAGCTCCACCTCGGAGACATTCAGCTTTGATTTCTTCACCATTTCCAGCTGTTCTTCCTTGGGGATTTCCTTGCAGATATCGTGGAGAAGTCCCGTAATATATGCCTTTTCCTTATCGGCATAATCAAATTTCTCCGCAAGCTTCCTTGCTTCCTCCGCAACGTTAAGGCTGTGCTGAAAGCGCTTTTTGGAAAGCCTTATTTCCAGAATATCGGTAATTTCAGTTGCGGAACACATAGGGAAATCCTCCTTTTAGTCAGTATAAAGCTTGTTCTCCAGAATATATTTTACTACATTTTCGTGCACATAGCAAGATATATCGGAATTTTTTTTGATTTTTTCACGGATTTCCGTTGATGAAGCCTCGTATACATCCGTGCGGAGAAGCTTTACATTGCCGTATTTACGGAGGTTTTCAGCCTGTGCTTCAAGCTTGGCAATATCTGTTTCGCCGTCCTCACGGGAAGCAGCGATGAGGGTGCACATTGAGAGAATTTCCTCGAAATTCTTCCATCGTTCAAAGGAAAGAAGCATATCGCTGCCCATAATGAAAAACAGGTTATCATTGGGATAGAGCGTGCGGAAATGGCGGATTGTATTCACGGTATAGCTTACCTCTGACAGCGAGATTTCGTAGTCGCTGACGGTTACGAAATCCATATCCGCAAAGGCAAGTCTGCACATTTCAAGGCGGTCTGCCGCCGAAGCAGGCTTGCGCTCCATATTCTGCTTGAAGGGAGAAATTGCTGTAGGCATAATGATTATCTCGTCAAGCTCGGTTTTGTCGTAAATCTGCTGAACGAGATTGACGTGTCCCTTGTGCACGGGGTCAAAGCTGCCGCCGAAAATTGCTCTGTTCATTACTTTGTTTTAAGGTCAATTTTCGGATTCTGCGGGTTGCGCTTGAAAAGCACGAACTTGCTGCCGATAACCTGTACAACCTCGGACTTTGTCTTTTCTGCAAGCTCGTTTGCTGCCTCGGCAGGTGAAAGCATACAGTTTTCCTGCACCTTCATCTTGATAAGCTCACGTGCCTTGAGTGCGTCATTTACCTGAATAACAAGTGTATCAATAACGCCGTTCTTGCCAACCTGAAGAATTGTGTCTTCTGTTGAAGCTATACTTTTGAGCTTTGCTCTCTGTTTGCTGTTTAACATTTTAATCTATCCTTTCTTTTATAAGAAACTCATATATTCTTCTATTGAAATCCTTCGCTTCCTCGTATGCGGAATGTCCCAGATTTTCATACATATAAATCTTACAATTCAGCTTCTCCGCAATTTCTTCGGAAGCCTCTCCTGTGACAACCTTATCCTGTTTTCCTCCAAGCACAAACACGGGACAGCTGATTTTATCCAGTTCATCCCAGGCTTCACAGGTAAGACAGGCTTTCGCAAGAGTTATAAAACGCTTTACGTCTTTAGGCTTCTGCATTATTGTCAGAAGCGGCATAAAAAGCTTATATCGTATGACGTACTCCTCGGAATACATTTTCTCAGCCATATCCTTTACAAAGGTTTTCATATCGCCTTTTTCAGCCATTTCAATCCAGTTGTTAACAACGGTTTTAACTGTTTCGTTGCTACGGGAAAGTGTTACGCAAAGCACTAATTTATTCACAAGGTCAGGTCGGTCAATTGCAAGGTACTGTGAAATCATTCCGCCCTGTGACACGCCGATAACGTCTGCATTTGATATTTTCAGCTTGTCCATTGCCGCCGCAACGTCCTTTGCAATGTCCCTTACGGTATATCCCTCGTGGATGTTTTCCTTTCGGTCAAAAACGTACACTTTATATTCCTTTGTAAAAATACGGAACATATACGCAAGCGAAACCGATGCACCTTTAATACCTCGGGTGTTTAGTCCTTGTATCAGAACAAGTGGCTTATCTCCGCTGCCGAAAGTAATATAGTCAAGCTTCATATTGTCAGTTGTTAATGTATCCTCTTTTGCGTTGTAAAACATTTACGTCACCTTTTACTTTACCGAAATATCATCAAGCGAAAGCGTTGCAACAGCGTTAAGACTTTCGTCCGCACGTCTGCCTGCAAGGTAGTCGTAATAAGCCTGACAGCCTATCATTGCCGCATTGTCGCCGCAAAGGAACATTGCGGGCATATACAGCTTGAAGCCGTTTTTCTTACACTCCTTTTCAAGCAGTCCGCGCACTGCTGAGTTTGCGGAAACGCCCCCTGCAAGTGCAACAGTTTTATAGCCATATGCCTTTGCCGCACCGATTGTTCTTTCCACGAGAATTTCGGAAATTGTTTTCTGGAAAGCCGCCGCAAGATCGTTCTTGTTCACGGTTTCGCCTTTTTGCTCAGCGTTGTGGGCGATATTTATCACGGCTGTTTTGAGTCCCGAAAATGAGAAATCGAACTCACTTCCTGTTACCTTCGGATGAGGGAGTTTATATGTGTCGGGATTGCCCTCCTTAGCCGCCTTGTCGATATGCACGCCGCCAGGGTATGGAAAGCCGAGGACTCTTGCCGCCTTGTCGAATGCTTCGCCTGCGGCATCGTCACGGGTTCTGCCGATTACACGGAATTTTGTATAGTCCAGTACCTCAATAATGTGTGAGTGTCCGCCGCTTGCCACAAGGCAAAGGTATGGCGGTTTCAGCGGTTCATCGCTTTCTGCGCTTGTGAGGTAGTTTGCGGCGATGTGTCCTGCTATGTGATGTGTCGGGATAAGCGGCTTGCCAGTTGCCATTGCAAGTCCCTTCGCAAAGCTTGTACCGACGAGAAGTGCGCCGATTAAACCAGGTGCATAGGTTACTGCAAAAGCGTCAATATCGTCAAGTGTACAGTTTGCTTCTTCAAGTGCACGCTGAACAACATCGAGAATGTTTTCACAGTGACGACGTGATGCAATTTCGGGAACAACTCCGCCGAATTTTTTATGCTCCTCAATCTGCGAGGCGACGATGTTTGAGTGGATTTTCTTCCCGTCCTCAACGACAGCTGCCGCTGTTTCGTCGCAGGAGCTTTCTATTGCAAGAATTTTCATATTTTTCAATCCTTTCGTGCAACAATAAATCTATCTTATTTACTAAATTGTTTTGTATACAAAACTGCATTTTCTCTCGGCTGCTCGTAAAAATTCTTACGCAGACCGACACGCTCAAAGCCGTGTTTTTCGTAAAGTGAAATTGCCGCCGAATTGCTCTCGCGGACTTCAAGTCCGACAGCTTCAACCTCGCTCGGAAGTGCTTCAAAAAAACCAGTGAGAAGCTTGCCGCCTATGCCTTTTTTGCGGTGCTGTTCAGACGTTGCAACGCTGTAAATATCGGCGTTGTCAAAAAGGAAAACACCTGTGATAAAGCCTGCGATTTCGCCGTCAGCTTCGGCAACCAACGTTACCGCATTTTCCTGCGTGAGTGCGTCCGCAAAAGCCGCTTCGCTCCAAGGCTGAGGTATGCTCGCTTTTTCGATTTCAGCAATTTTGGGGACGTCCTTCGCCGCCGCTTTTCTGATTATTATATCACTCATTGTTTCTTTTTGCAACCTCATCACAAAGCTCACGCAAATCGTCGATACTGCTTAATTTTCCACAGCGGTTTCGTAACTCCGCCGCTCCCTGCATACCCTTTAGGTAGTATGCACACTGTCTGCGTGCCTCGCTCATTCCGATACGCTCGCCCTTATATTTTACCGCAAGCTCAACCTGTCTGCACATCATTTCAAGGCGCTGCTTCAAGGTTGGCTCGGGAAGAATTTCTCCTGTTTCGATGTAGTGTTTGATTTGCCCGAAAAGCCACGGTCTGCCGTAGCTGCCCCGACCAATCATAACGAGGTCACAGCCTGTTTCACGGTACATTGCCGCCGCTGTTTCGGGGGAATTTACGTCGCCGTTTCCGATGACGGGAATATTCACGGCTTCCTTGACCTTGCGGATAATCTCCCCGTCAGCCTTGCCGTGGTACATCTGATTTTTGGTGCGTCCGTGCACTGCAACAGCCGCCGCACCAGCCTGCTCCATTGCCTTTGCAAAGTCGACAGCGTTGACATTGTTCTCGTCCCAGCCCTTGCGGAATTTTACCGTAACGGGCACGGGTACAGCTTTAACAGTTGCTTCAACAATTTCAGCCGCAAGCTTCGGGTCTTTCATAAGTGCACTGCCTGCGCCGTTGCCTGCAACCTTAGGCACGGGGCAACCCATATTGATGTCGATTATATCGGGCTTGTACACCATAAGCCGCTTTGCCGCTTCTGCCATAAAATCAGGCTCGCTGCCGAAAAGCTGTAAAGCATAGGGACGCTCGTAATCCATAACGGTGCAAAGCTCCTCGGTTTTGCGGTCAGAGTAGCAGAGCCCCTTTGCGGAAATCATTTCCGACACCATATATGCACAGCCGTTTTCCTTGCACAGCGCACGGTATGCTCTGTCCGCAACCGATGCCATAGGGGCAAGGGCGGCTGTTTTTTCTATTTTTATGTTTTTGATGTTGATGTGTTCCAAATTGGTGTTCCTTTCGGTTAACAGTAGGTATAATATACTTTAAACAAATTCGTTTCTAAGCATTTCCAAAAGTTCTTCTTTCTTATCAAAGGAATACTTAGAACATTCTGCCTCTCGTAATCCTATATATTTCAAAAAATATTTGTTGTTTTTGAAATACACAAAAGTACCCATACAATTCAATTTGTCATTAAAAAATATCTTTGATATATTTTCTTCCGAAATATCAAAATTTGCAAGTTCAGCTAAGACATATTCCTTAATTTCTTCCGTCTTTGAAATATCATATCTGCTGTTTTTTCTGGTTGTTGAAACCATCCCCGACACTGCATAAGCCATAATAATTACCCCGCCTATGCTTATCAGCACAAGCTCAACTCTCATCGCTGTTGAAAAATCGCTCAGGGATTTCTTGTGATGCGCAACCTCGATAGTGTCGCCCACGTCAAGTCCATAGTAATAATGCTCGTGGGAAAGTGTCTTTTTGTACTTGTGCAGACCAATCTTATAGCTTACTTTTATAAATTTCACGTCACTTGTTTCGTCAACGGGGATTTCCCTTATAAGCTCGTCAACCTGTGCTGAAACCGTACTCGGAGCGTTGCTGTCGAAACAGGGGTAAACCGTGTACAGGACAAAACCAAGCATTGAAAGCGATATGAAAATCAGCAGTATGCTGTATAGTGTTGATTTCACGAAAGCACCCCTTTTATTTAAATCAGGTCAATATCTTTTCATTTGCGTGTGCATAATAAACAGTTTTTGGCTTGCAGCTCATAATAAGCTTCCAGTCTTTTTCAAGTTCGGTATTGTCTTCATATGCGGCAAGGTAATCTATCGGCTCCAAATCACCGACATAACAATCGCCGTTGTCGAGAATAACTGAAATGCTGTCATTACTGTGGCTTGCGGTAGAAATAATTTCGCCGTCTATGCCTACGCTATGAAGAAATTTTCTGCTTTCCTCACAGCTGATACATACTGCATTTTCTGTATCGATTGGCTCGTAATTCAGCCGCTTGTCCCTTACGAAAATCTCATCAGAAAAATGTACATACTGTTTCTGTGTATCAATCAGAAGGAGCCTTACGCCTTGTTTCATAAGCTCACTTACCAGACCAATATGGTCGGGGTGATAGTGGGTTGCCAGTACATAGGTAATATCCTTGATTTCGATGTGGTACTTCTTGATTTCCTTGTAGAATGACGGAAGCGTACCTGCATAATCCGTATCAACAAGTATGTTTGCCTTTGTCCCACGGATAAAAAAGGTATTCGTGTTTCCGTATTTTAACTTGCTTACCAAGATATCAACTCTATTCTGCTTATAAAAATAACAAATCAAAAAATCTTACAATCAGTCCTTCGCCTCATATCGGTTTTTATCCTTTTTGCCATCAGCATTAAGCCTGATAAAGAGAATTATTGCTGTGACAATTAAAAATGTCATAGACAGCACACCTGTCGGGTTTGGTCCAAGCAGACCGCTTTTAAGCGATACTGAACAGAAAACAGGTATTTCTCCGATAAGATTTACAACACCGTGCATTATTGCAGCATACATACAGTTGCCTGTTTTCAATGTGACATACGAAAAAATAATTCCTGTAGTTATGCACAGCAGCATCATTACCGCCATATTTGTCCACGGTGCACCGAAATTTTCACTGCTGTAGTTGAAGCCGAGATATATAAGCGGCATATGTGCAAGTCCCCACTCAATGCCGTTAATCAACACTGCTTTCTTTGCACCGTGCTTCTCAACCTGATGCCACAGCAGATAACCTCGCCAGCCGATTTCCTCGCCAAGCTCCAGCAGATGAAGCGGAACAAATACCGCTGATAATAAAACGCATACTACCGCAAATACCAATGGGTTTGATATTTTCATAGCCGAAGCATTTTCAAGCAGTGCACCCATTTCAAAAACTCCGCTGTATTCGCTGCTGAAAACAAGGAAGTACAAAACCGCACCGAGAGCAATTGCCACACCGGGCACAAATGCACTGAAAAGCCACATTTTCCAATTATTCCATACTTTAAGGGATAATCTGAATTTGTCCGTTTCTCCCGAACGCTTACGCACAATTAATGCTGTCACCACGGGAAGGGGTGTGAAGCCTATATGCAGAATATTGTAAAAAATTCCTGTCTGAAAAATCGCTTCAAGGATACCAAGTCCATAGGTTACAACAAACATTATTGTAAGATACATTTTTATTGCTGAATTGCTTTTGTCCATATAATTCACCTTTTTCAAATATGACTCAATCCTTCGCCTCATACCAGGTCTTACCCTTTGCAACGTCAGCAGTAAGCGGAATATCAAGCTTTACTGCGTTACGCATTTCCTCGCCCAGTACAGCCGCCGCACGTTCTGCGTCAGCCTCGCTTACCTCGATAATCAGTTCGTCGTGCACCTGCAAAATAAGGCGTGCGTCAAGCTGTTCAGCTTTAAGACGGTTGTAGACCTTTATCATTGCGATTTTGATTATGTCAGCCGCCGTGCCCTGAATTGGTGCGTTCATTGCGGCACGCTTGCCGAAAGCCTGAATGCTCTTATTGGAATTTTTCAGTTCGGGAATTGGTCTGCGTCTGCCGAACATTGTCACAGCATAGCCCTTTTCCTTTGCGTCGTCAACGGTTGTTTCCATAAACTTCTGCACGTTCGGATATTTGGCAAAATAATTCTTTATATAACGGTCTGCCTCGGCAACGGAAACACCGATATCCTTTGAAAGTGAGAAAGCACCGATGCCATAGACAATGCCGAAGTTTACAGCCTTTGCGGCACGTCGCATTTCGGAGGTTACCATATCCGCAGGCATATCAAAAACCTGTGCGGCGGTTGCGGTGTGGATATCCATACCCTTGTTGAAGCCGTCCTGCATATTTGCGTCGCCGCTCATATGGGAGAGAATACGCAGTTCAATCTGGCTGTAGTCGGCATCGAGAAGCACCTTGCCCTCGTCTGCAACAAAGAATTTACGCATATTCCTGCCAAGTTCGGTACGGACAGGAATGTTCTGCACGTTTGGCTCGGCGGAGGAAATTCGTCCTGTTCTTGTTTCCGTCTGCTTGAAAACCGAGTGAACTCTGCCGTCGTCAGCGATTACTTTCAGCAGTCCCTCAACGTAGGTTGAGTTAAGCTTCGAAAGCTGACGGTACTGCAGAATTGCGTCCACGATTTCGTGCTTGTCACGAAGATTTTCCAGCACCTCGGCATTGGTAGAGTAACCTGTTTTGGTTTTCTTGCCTGTGGGGAGTCCCATCTCCTCAAAAAGCACCACACCAAGCTGTTTCGGTGAGCCGATATTAAACTCGTGACCAGCCATAAAATAAATCTGCTGTTCGAGACCGTCCATATCAATTTTAAGCTGTTCGCCGAAAGTTTTGATACCTTCACTGTCAACCTTTACGCCGTAGTGCTCCATTGATGCAAGCACCTCTGTCAGCGGCATTTCAACCTCGTTCAGAAGCCACATCATACCCTGCTTTTCAGTTTCGGCAAGCATTGTGGGGATAAGGGTGTCAAGTGCCGCAACTTCGGCAAATTCGCCCAATTTCTCATATGCAGGTGAGCCGTACTCGGCACACATTCTTTCAGTTGTGTACTCGTTGGAATTTGTATTTAAAACGTACCCTAAAATATCTGCGTCAGCGGCAACATTTTTCAGTTCTGTGCCGTTTTCGATACAGAAGCGGTACACGGGTTTTGCATTTGCTGTATATTTTTTGCACGGTGAGGAAAGAAAATCAAGCTGTGTTTTCTTGTCGGCAACCGTATAGATTTTGCCCTCGGAAGTAAGGTGCATAACGTCATCTTTGATGAGGAAAGTTGCCTGTTCAAGTGCTGTTATATCGCCTGAAAATTCGCCCGAAATTGTGTACTCCTTTTTCTCTGCGGGAACGGTTTCAGATGCTGTTTCAACAACTGCGGAGGGCTTGATTTTAAGGCGGTCAAGAAGCTTGAACATTTCAAGATTTGTGAGAAGCTGTGAGATTTTTTCTTCGTCAGCCTCGCCGGTTTTATATGCAGAAATATCCGTTTCAACAGGCGCATTTTTCACGATTGTTGCAAGCCATTTGCTCTGCTCGGCATCTGCCTTGCCTGCTTCAAGCTTGGTGATAACGGACTTTGTTGCGGTTACATTTCCGCTTTCAAGTGCGGAGTAAAGCTCCTCAACGGTGTGGTAGTCCTTGATAAGCTGGGTAGCGGTTTTCTCGCCGATACCCTTTACGCCGCTGATGTTATCGGAGCTGTCACCCATAAGTGCTTTCAGGTCGATAAGCTGTATTGGTGCAATTCCGTAATCCTCAGTGAATTTTGCTTCGTTGTACTTGACCGTGCCCTTTGTTGTGTGGAGCAGGACGGTCGTGCTGTCGGAAATAAGCTGGAGGGAGTCTCTGTCTCCTGTGAGAATATAGCACTCGCCCTTTTCGTCGTCACAAAGCTTGGAGAGCGTACCGAGAATATCGTCTGCCTCGTACCCCTCGCACTCAATAACCTTTGCACCGAGAGCCGTGAGCAATTCCTTTATCATCGGCATCTGCTGTGCAAGCTCGTCGGGCATACCGTGGCGGTTAGCCTTGTAGCTTGCAACCGCCTTATGACGGAAGGTAGGTGCACGAAGGTCAAAGGCAGCAGCTACTCCGTCGGGGTTGAGCTCGCCTGCCACAGCGAGGTATATATTCATAAATCCTGTCAGGGCATTGGTGTAGACGCCCTTTTTGTTGGACAGCATCTTTATTCCGTAGAATGCACGGTTCATAATGCTGTTACCGTCTATGGCAAGCAGTTTCATAGCTTTGTTCTCCTTATTTCACAAAATATTCTTTCAGCTTTTTAAGAGCAAGTGCACGGTGACTTACCTTGTTCTTTTCCTCTGCGGAAATTTCGGCAAAGGATTTGTCGCCGTACATAAAAATCGGGTCGTAGCCGAAACCGTTTGTGCCGCGGTTTTCGTAGCCGATTTTGCCGAAGCACTTACCCTCAAAGTAGTGCTCAGCACCGTTTTCATCAATGTAACAGATACAGCAGGCAAAATCCGCTGTACGCTTTTCGTCAGGCACGTCCTTCATTTCCGCAAGGACTTTCGCCTTGCGCTGTCCCTCGGGTGCATAGCGTGCGGAGTAAACTCCGGGTGCGCCGTCAAGGGCTTCAATTTCAAGTCCGCTGTCGTCAGCAAGCACGGGGAGTCCCGTCATTTCGTAGACAGCCTTTGCCTTGAGGAAAGCGTTTTCGGCAAAGGTTTTGCCGTTTTCCTCAACCTCTATATCAGCGCCAGCTTCCGCCTGTGAAACAACCTCGAAGCCGGCAGGCTCAAGAATTTCACGGATTTCACGGAGCTTGTTCTTGTTGTTTGATGCGAGAATTATTTTCATAGGATACTCCTTATGCTTTGTTCCATTCAACAATTATTTTTGAACAACTTATTTTCATTTTTGCAACACTGTTGCGCAACAGCTTTATATCTTTTCTGAAATCAATCATAACGTCAACCATTTTTCCGCAATGTGTCTTACTATCACTCAGAGATAAAATCATAGGTATTTCGTTGCGGATTTCATTAATCAACACATCAATTTCAGATTTTTTCAACTCAATATCAGGAAATATTACAACCTCATCCTTTCTGTCATCGGTGTAATTTTCCCAACCGTCAGCAAAATGCTTCCATCCAGCGTCAACAGCTTTTTCAATGCAGAAATTACAGAAATGTATTGCTGATATATCTCCGATTATGACGCCGTTATATATTTTGTCAACGTTCCAAATCATATCAGCACCGTCAAAGCTTAACCCTTTGATAACAGCATCGTGAAAAGATAAACTACGCAGGTCATTTGCAAAAATGTATTTCATTATTCCTCGCCTTCATTTTCGTCAGCCTTTTTCTTCTTGCCAAAGGAAATTTCCTTGAACAGGAAGCCGAACTTACCGTTCTTCAAATCCTTCTTTTCGGCAGGCTTTTCAGCTTCGTCAGCGGTTTCTTCCTTGCCTTCCTCGGACTCATCATCGCCGTCAAGCTTATCCTTTATATCGTCAACGATATCCTCGAACTTGTCCTCGATTTTATCGCCGATTTCTTCGAATTTATCCTCAACCTTATCGGCAGCGTCCTCAATCTTGTTGCCCATATTCTCAAAGAAATCCTCTGCCTTTTCAAGCACGGACTCGTTTTCCTTTTCGTCCTCTTTTTCGTCCTTCTTATCGTCAAGACGCTCGTAGTTGTAGTCGAAATCTGTTTCTGTTTCAAAGAGTGCGTCCGCAAAATCACGTGCACAGAAATCCTGCAAATCGTCAAGCTTTTCGCCCACGCCCACAAGCTTTACAGGTATGCCAAGTTCACGGTGAATTGAGATAATGATACCGCCCTTTGCTGTGCCGTCAAGCTTTGTGAGGACAATGCCTGTAATCTCGGCAACCTCACTGAAAAGCTTAGCCTGATTTACAGCGTTCTGACCTGTTGTGGAGTCGAGAACAAGCAGTGTTTCAAGCACACAGCCCTCAGCCTGCTGGTGAACGATACGGCTGATTTTGCGGAGTTCGTCCATAAGATTTTTCTTGTTGTGGAGACGTCCTGCCGTGTCGCAGATAAGGATATCCGTGCCTCTTGCCTTTGCCGCTGTTACTGCGTCAAAAACTACGGAAGCAGGGTCGGAGCCTTCTGCGTGCTTGACAATATCAACACCTGCGCGTTCAGTCCACACTTCAAGCTGTTCAATTGCAGCTGCACGGAATGTATCCGCCGCCGCAACGAGAACCTTCTTGCCCTCGTTCTTGTAGCGTGCCGCAAGCTTGCCGATTGTGGTTGTCTTGCCTGCGCCGTTTACACCGATAATGAGAATAACCGTAGGGGTTGTGGAGGTGTCAATTTTCTTGTCCTCACCAAGCATTTCGGCAATGATTTCCTTTAATTCGTCCTTGATAAGAGCAGGGTCTGTGATACCCTTTTCCTTTACCTTTTTACGAAGCTCGCCGCAGATATCGAGGGAAGTTTCCACGCCGATATCGCAGGTTATGAGAAGCTCCTCAAGCTCCTCGAAAAACTCCTCGTCAATTTTTGTAAATGAGTTCATCAGCGCTTCAAGCTTGCCCATCATAGAGTCCTTTGTCTTTTTCAGACCAGCGGCAATTTTTCTGAAAATGTTCATTGTCATACCTCCTGTTTTAGAGTTTGGAATGTGGAGTTTGGAGTGTGGAATTGCTCCAAAAAATTACGAATTACGAATTACGCATTACGAATTAATATCAACATCAGCAGGCGGCTGGTCAAGACGGAGCACCTTTGAGATGCCCTTTTCCTGCATTGTTACGCCGTACATAACGTCAGCCTCGTCCATTGTTCCTCGACGGTGTGTAACGAGGATAAACTGTGTTGTATCGGTAAAGTTGCGCAGATACTGTGCGTACTTTGAAACGTTGATATCGTCAAGTGCCGCCTCGATTTCGTCAAGGATACAGAATGGTGCAGGCTTGATTTTGAGGATTGCAAAATAAATCGCAATTGCAACAAATGCCTGCTCGCCGCCTGAGAGAAGCGACAAATTCTTGATAACCTTGCCCGGAGGTGCGACGTTGATTTCGATACCAGATTCAAGCACATCATCGGGGTCAGTAAGCGCCAGTTCAGCCTTGCCGCCGCCGAAAAGCTCAACAAATATCTGCTTGAAGTTTTCATTTATCTGATTGAAGCTTTCGCTGAACTGACGGCGCATATTGTCGGTCAGCTCGTCGATAAGCTTTTCAAGCTCACGCTTTGAGGTTTCCACGTCGTCAAGCTGTTCCTTCATAAAGGTGTAACGCTCGGAAACTTCCTTGTACTCCTCGATTGCCGCAACGTTTACGCTGCCGAGGCCGCGGATTTTCTGCTTGATTTCGTTCAGGTCACGCTGTACCGTAAGCAGATTTTCAACAGGCTGAGCGATTTCCATAGCTTCGGAAAGATACATATTGTACTGCTCCTGCATTTCGGAAATGATGCCGTCATAGCTGTTCTGCACGGAAACACGGCGTTCTTCAAGCCTTGTCATTTCACGTGAGAACTTTTCCTTCTGCTCGTTCAGCTCACGGATTTTTACACGTCCCTCATTGGACTTCTGCTCCATAGCACGGTGCTCGGACTGCTGCTCGGCAATCTTCTCGTTTATGCCTGCAACCGCGTCAGCCGCACCTGCAAGTGAAGCCTTTCTTTCCTCGATAAGAGCCTGCTTTTCTGCTATAATTCTGTGCTGTTCCTCAAGCTGTGCGGCAAGCCTTGCGGTGTTGTCGCCAAGTGCGGAGAACTGCTCCTCAAGCTGCTTGATTTCAGCACAAAGCACTTCCTTATCCTTTGCACGCTCCATCTGATAGAGCTTCATTTCGGAAAGCTTCGCAGAAAGTTCCTCACGCTTTTCACGGAGACTGCTTCTCTGCTCGTCGCTGTCCGCCGCAAGCTTTTCAAGTTCTGCAATTTCAGCCTCGCACTTCTTTAATTCGTCAGCCGCTGTGATTGCGTTCTTTTCCGTTTCGGCAATCTTTTCAGCATAATATTTTGCGTTGTCGGCAGCATTTTCAAGCTGCTGTGCGTTCTGCTCCATAAGAGCGTCAATACGCTTGATTTCGGCGTCAAAACGAATTCTGTCCTCGCCGATTATGCGGAGTTCGTCCTTTGCACCTTCAATGTCAAAGCCAAGCTTGTCGGTTTCAGCCTGCAATTTGTCAACGGTCTGCTTCACCTCTGCAAGACGTGCAGAAAGCTTCTCCTTTTCGGCTGTGAGCTTTTCGATATCGTTCTTTCTTGTAAGCACGCCGCTTGACTTCGCCGCAGAACCACCCGTGAACGAACCGCCTGCGTTGATTACCTGTCCGTCGAGGGTTACTATTTTGAATTTATAGCCGTATTTTTTAGCGATAACTGTTGCCGTATCAATATCCTCGGCAACAACAATTCTACCGAGAAGTGATGTGAAAATTCCGCCTAATTCCTGCTGAAAACCAACAAGGTCAACAGCAAGAGAAACGTAACCTGTGCAATCATCAAGACCCTTTTCAGCAAGGCGGTTGCCCTTGACAGATGTTACAGGAAGGAATGTTGCACGTCCGGCTTTTGTTTCCTGCAAAAGACGGATACCACGTTTTGCGGTTTCTTCGTTATCGACAACGATATTCTGCAATGCACCGCCGAGAGCAGTTTCAATTGCCACACTGTACTTCTGTTCAACGTTTATAAGCTGTGCAACAGAGCCGTAGACACCACGGATTTGTCCCGTTTTGGACGCTTTGAGCACCTGCTTTACCGAGTGGGCAAAGCCCTCCATACTGTTTTCAAGGTCGTTCAGCAGACGAATTCTCTGCTCCTTGTCACGGATTGAGAAGCCGATGTCGTCGTACTCCTTTTTAGCAAGTGCAAGCTTTTCGGCACGTCCCGAATAAAGCTTTGAAATGCCGTTGATACGGTTGTTTGCCTCGTTTGTCTTTTCGTCAAGAAGACCTATTCCGTCCTCAACTTCCTTCTTTTCCTTTGTAAGCTCCTCACTGTTTATGCGGAGCTGTTCTTCCATTGCACGGCTTTGTTTCAGCTGTTCGTTAAGTTCAGCCTTGCCGCTGTCGCCTGAGGAAATTGTTATATTCAGCTCGGACTGCTTGATGTAAAGCTTGTTAAGGCTGCCGCTTACGTCGGAATACTTGCTGTCGAAGCTGTCCTGCTCGGAAATGAGAGTGTTCAGCTCCTCACTTGTCTTTGCGTACTCCTTTTCGCTGCTCTGAATATCCTCGTCAGCCCTCTTTACAAGCGCCTGCTTTTCTTCAATAATTCTGCGGTTTTCCTCACCCGAATTTTCAGCGTTCTTCTGCTGGCTTTCTATGTCGGCAATTGCTTCGTTGCAGTGCTCAATATCATTTTCGTACACGGCTATATCCGAGTGAAGCTGTGTGTTGGAACGCTCTGCTTCAAGAATTTGCTCACGAAGCTCCTCTATTCGGATTGAGCTTTCCTGCATTTTATTCTGCAAATCCTCAGCCTCAGCTTCAAGACGTGAAATGTCAGCTTCAATGCCATCATATTCATTTGTGTTAATAAGTATTTTATCGGAGAGGTCGGAAAGCTTGATTTTCAAGTCGTCAAGCTGCTTGACCCATACCGTAATTTCCAGCGATTTTTTCTGCTCGGAATATTCAAGGAATTTTGCTGCCTTTTCCGACTGAATACGCAGCGGCTCAACTCTGCTTTCCAGCTCGCCCATTATGTCACGCAGACGGAGAATGTTCTCCTGTGCGGCAGAAAGGCGGCGTTCAGCCTCTGCTTTTTTGTAGCGGAACTTTGAAATTCCTGCGGCTTCCTCGAAGATTTCACGACGCTCGCCTGACTTTGCAGAAACAATTTCCGCAACACGACCCTGTCCGATTATGGAGTAGCCGTCACGTCCGAGACCCGTGTCCATAAACAGCTCGATAATATCCTTCAGACGCACCTGTGCACCGTTGATAAGGTACTCGCTTTCGCCGCTTCTGTAAAGCTTTCTTGTTACGGAAACCCTGTCGGACGGAAGCTGGAGAATACCTCTGTTGTTGACGATGTTAAGGGTAACCTGTGCGTAGCCGACAGCCTTTCGCTGAGTTGTACCTGCGAAGATAACGTCCTCCATCTTACCGCCTCGAAGGCTCTTTGAGGACTGCTCGCCAAGTACCCAGCGCACAGCGTCACCGATATTCGATTTACCGCTTCCGTTTGGTCCGACAACAGCTGTCAGGCCCTTGTGGAAGTCCAGTTTTATTTTGTCGGGGAAGGATTTAAACCCCTGCATTTCAAGTGATTCAAGATACATTTTATTCGTCCTTTTTCAATATAATTTCACGGTTTTGCAGCCTGCTGTCGGGACGGATTTTTATTCCTATACCCTTTGCGGCAAAGTATTCAATGTTGCACCGCTTCTGACCTGCCGCCTTGCTGACGGCGTTTGGTGCAGCAAAAACCGTGTAGTTGTTTTTGTGTTCTGTGTTCTTTTCAATCTCCCTGCGGAAAAGGATTCCCTCGCAGATTTCGCGGAAAGCGGGGTGATAAAATCCCCCCAGCATATCCCCTTCAACCGTTTCCGAAGCGTGCAGACCAAGCTTGATAACCCGTATGCCCTTCTGCTCAAACATTGTCAGCATATCGGCGCAGATTTCCGCTGCCGTGTCAAAGCCATAAGGCACATATTCGCCGCTTTGAAATAACTCGCCAAGCCGTGTTCCGCGGAGAATTACCACTGGGTAAATCCGCACGGTATCAGGTTTGATTTCTGCAATTTTTTCAGCCGTCTGCAAGTCCTTTTCGGGGGTGGATTTGTAAAGTCCCGTCATCATCTGCAAGCCCAATTCAAAACCGTTTTCACGGATTAACCGTGACGCTTTTTCAACGTCCTCTGCCGTGTGTCCTCTGTCGTTTGCCGCAAGCACTTCGTTGTCCATTGACTGTGCACCAAGCTCGATTGCGGTTACTCCGTACTTTTTCAGCAACGCAAGTACCTCGCTGTCAATGCAGTCGGGACGTGTAGAGATGCGTATTCCGCTGACCTTGCCGCTTTGCACGAAAGGCTGCGCCGCTTCAAGCAAAGACGTCATATAACTTCGTTCAATCGCTGTAAAACTACCGCCGAAAAAAGCGATTTCAGCCATACCCTGCGGCAAGTTTTCACAAGCCTGTGACAGCGTTTCCTTAACCTTGTCAGCCGTTGGTGCAGAAGCCGTGTGGCTGATTGTGTGCTGGTTGCAGAATGAGCACATATTCGGACAGCCAAGATGCGGAATAAAGATTGAAATGTTACTGTGTTTAAGCTTCATACTTTAAATTTTTAGTCCCATAAGCTTCAGCGCTTCCTTTGCGGCAGCCTGTTCAGCCTGCTTTTTGCTGTGTCCCTCGCCGCTTCCGATAACGTTGCTGTTAAGGCAGACATTCACCACGAATTTTCTGTCGTGGTCAGGTCCAATCTGGTCAGCAAGAACATACTCCACACGCTCCTCGGGGTTACGCTGGATAATTTCCTGTAGCATCGTCTTATAGTCCTGCAAAGCCTTTGCGCTGTTTGCGTCAAGATTTTTCGGAATAAAGGAAAGCACATACTTTGCTGCCGCTTCCATTCCTCCGTCAAGGAAAATTGCGGCGATTACGGCTTCAAATGCGTCGGAAACGATTGACGGACGCTCTCTGCCGCCGCTGTTTTCCTCGCCTTTGCCGAGAAGGAGATGCTGTCCCAAATCAATTTTTTTCGAGAACTCAAACAGTGCCTTTTCGCAGACCAGTGACGCTCTTATTTTGGTAAGCTCGCCCTCGGGCAAGTGCTTGAAATGGGTGAAAAGGTGCTCCGAAACAACGATTGAAAGCACGCTGTCACCGAGAAATTCGAGTCGCTCGTTGGAGTGTCTGCCGTGGTGCTTGTTTTCGTTTGCGTAGGAAGAATGGGACAGCGCTTCGTGAAGCAAATCCTTGTTCTTGAAGGTGTACCCGATTTTATTTTCAAACTCTGTGAAATTCATTTTCAATTCCTCACAAAAAAGGGTTGTTATTCTGCCTTTTTCTTTGCGTTAAGTTCGGCAAGTGAAGCTGTGATTTCCTCAACGACCTTGCCTTCAACGCAGTTCTTAGCCTGACGGATTGCATTGTAGAAAGCCTTTGCGTCAGATGAGCCGTGCGCCTTGATTACAGGCTTTGAGATACCGAGAAGTACAGCGCCGCCCACTTCCTTGTAGTCCATCTTACTGCGGAAAGCCTTGATTTTCTTGTAGATGAGAAGTGCCGCAAGCTTGCCGCGGATTGTTGTCATAAGCATATCCTTGAGGGTCTTGCTGAAATATGAGCCCATACCCTCGTAAAGCTTGAGAACAACATTACCTGTGAAGCCGTCGGAAACTACAACCTCGCAAGCACCGAAGGGGATTTCTCTTGCTTCAAGGTTGCCGTAGAAATTAACAGGCGCTTCCTTGAACTGCTTATATGCGTCAAGCTCGATTTCTCTGCCCTTTGTATCCTCTGCACCGACATTTACAAGACCAACCTTAGGTGAGTCAACGCCCATAACCTTGTTCATATAGCAGCTGCCCATAATACCGAACTGCACAAGCATTTCGGGACGGCAATCAACGTTTGCACCGCCGTCAACCAAAATCATATGACCTGCCGCTGTTGGCATAATCGGAGCAAGTGCCGCACGCTTAACGCCCTTGATACGCTTTGCGATAAATGTTGCACCCACAACAAGAGCACCCGTGCTGCCTGCGGAAACGAATGCATCGCCCTGACCCTCAGCAAGTGCCTTGAGTCCCACAGCCATTGAGCAGTCAGCCTTACCCTTGATAACCTCGGTAGGCTCTTCGTGAATGTCGATAACCGACTCAGTATGTATTATTGATATTTTTTCAAGGCTTATACCGTTTTCAGCGGCTGTGTCCTTGATGATTTTTTCGTTACCTGTGAGGACAACCTCAACGTCAAGCTTTGCAACAGCTTCGGCTGCACCCTTAATGACCTCGAGAGGTGCGTTATCACCGCCGAATGCGTCAACGATTATTTTCATAGCTTTACTTCCTTTCAGATTCTATTGCATTTTCTTCGGTCTTATATTTGTATGTACCGTCAGGAACTGTTCAAATTCTTCTGCTATAACTTCACCTAAACAGCTTTTGCCAATCATATAGCATTTTACATTATCAAGATAAAGGTGATAAATATTTTTCATTTCCTTGATTTCAACAATATCAGAATATTTTACATTGCATTCTTCTCCGTGTACAATCACCTTAAATGAGTTATCATAGAAAACATATCTGTTGTTGATTTCTTTTCTGAACATACGAATTGCAAATATCAGAAATAACAACGGCAAAGTAAAACAAAATATAAATGCTATCATAATGACACTTGTAAATTCACTGTCAAATCCATTTACTGACCATATAATTGTAACCGTAATCCCTGCTATAATATTAGGAATACCCAACAGACCAAGTATAAAAACACCCCAATAAAGACCAGGGGAAAAAGTTCTGCACTTTTCTTTAAATGTGAAATCATAAATGGGTTCGTTCATACGTCATACCCCTCTCATATACCCCTCAAACGCTTCAAGTGCCCTGTCGGCGATAACCTGATAGCGTTCCTGCTTGTCCTTTATGCGTACTCCAATTTCGGGGAGAATTCCCATATTTGCACCCATTGGCTGGAAATTTTCAACCGTTTCGTCGGATATATATCTTGCAAGTGCACCAATCATCGTTTCCTGCGGGAGAATGATTGTATCCTTACCCTGCAAACGTCTTGCCATATTGAGTCCCGCCATAATTCCGCTTGCGGCTGACTCCATATAACCCTCAACCCCTGTAATCTGTCCCGCAAAAAACAGGCTGCTCCGTGCTCTCAGCGAGAAATCTCCGTCAAGCACCTTCGGGGAGTTGATGAAAGAGTTGCGGTGCATTACTCCATAGCGGACAAACTCCGCATTTGCAAGTCCCGGAATCATTGAGAAAACACGCTTCTGCTCGCCGAATTTCAGGTTTGTCTGAAAGCCTACAATGTTGTAGAGCGTACCGCCGCTGTTTTCCTTTCTCAGCTGTACAACAGCGTAGGGACGGCGGTTTGTTACGGGGTCGTACAGTCCCACGGGCTTCATTGCACCGTAACGCATTGTTTCCTCGCCACGCTTTGCAAGCACCTCAATGGGCATACAACCCTCGTACACGGTGAAGTCATCGTTGCCCTTTGGCTTCTGTGTGTCAAATTCGTGGAGAGGTGCGGACTCGGCATTTTTCAGCTCATTCCAGAATTCAATATATTCCTCTTTCGTAAAGGGACAATTGATGTAATCATCGTCACCCTTGCCATAGCGTGCCGCAAAGAAAATTCTGTCCTTGTCAAGTGACTCGTAGGTTACGATAGGCGCCGCCGCATCGTGAAAGCTGAGGTAACCGCCGCAAAGTTTTTCAATGCTTTCAGCAAGTCCGCCTGCTGTCAGCGGACCCGTTGCGATTATCACGTTGCCCTCAGGAATTTCGGTAATCTCGCCGCACTTCACGGTGATGTTAGGCTCGGACTTGATTTTCTCCGTCACCAAATCAGAAAATTTTTCACGGTCAACAGCAAGCGCACCGCCTGCCGGCACTTTCGTTTCCTCAGCACAGGGCACGGTAAGCGAGCCAAGTCTGCGCATTTCTTCCTTCAGCAGACCTGCCGCAGAGTTGACACGTGAGGCTTTCAAAGAGTTGGAGCAGACCAACTCCGCAAAGCCCTGATATTTATGTGCAGGGGTGAATTTCACGGGCTTCATTTCCCACAAATTCACCTGAAAACCTGCCTTTGCAAGCTGCCAAGCCGCTTCACAGCCTGCCAAACCTGCACCTATTACAGTAATTTTATCCATATTTAGTTATCCTTGTTTTTTGAAAACCTTGGGGTCATTAGCGTAAAATTCAATATATCCACACTTTGGACAGCCATAGCAATCTACCGCACTTACCTTGTTGTCATCAATTATCTTTCGTGATGTATTCTCAACACGAAACGGCATCATTATCATTGTATCGCTGCACATTTCTGTATTGCATTTAGGACAGTTCATCTCAATACCCCTTTCAGCTTACTTTTCCTTTTTGATAGCAACCTCGTAGCCGCAGCCGTCCTTTAAGCAGAACATTTTTCCGCCCTTCTTGAACAAGGTTGTGCCGTCGTTGCACTTAGGACACTTGTCGGAAACAGGTGTATCCCAAGTCATAAACTCGCAGTTCGGATTATCCTCACAGCCGAAATACTTCTTGCCCTTCTTTGACTTCTTCTGAAGCACCTTCTTGTGGCACTTAGGACAAACGCCGCCTGTATCCTTTACGATACGCTTTGTGTTTGTGCAGTCAGGGAAACCGCTGCAAGCAAGGAACTTGCCGAAGCGTCCGATTTTGATAACCATAGGCTTGCCGCAAACCTCACAAACCTCTGATGTTTCCTCATCGGGAACACGGACACGCTTGCCGTCCATTGCCTTTTCAGCTTTTTCAAGAGTTGCCGCAAAATCATCATAGAACTCGCTGAGTGTGTCAACCCAGTTCATTTCGCCGACCTCAACCTTGTCGAGATTGCTTTCCATTGTAGCGGTAAATTTTGCGTCAACGATATGCTTGAAGTGCTGCTTCATAAGGTCTGTAGTAACCTCGCCAAGACCTGTAGGACGAAGCTGCTTGCCGTCACGCTCAACATAGAAACGGTTGATGATTGTTGAAATTGTCGGTGCATATGTTGAAGGACGTCCTATTCCGTTTTCTTCAAGTGCCTTGATAAGAGTTGCTTCTGTGTATCGTGCAGGAGGCTGTGTGAAGTGCTGGTGTCCTTCGATATTTTTCAGTTTAAGCACGTCACCCACTTCGATATTCGGGAGAACCTTTCCTTCTTCTTCATTCTTGGATTCCTCATACAGCACGGTAAAGCCGTCGAACTTGACAGAGAAGCCTGTTGCACGGAAATTGCAGCCGTTTGCGTCAATATCAACGGAAACCGTATCAAGAACAGCGTTTGCCATCTGACTTGCAATAAAGCGCTCCCAAATAAGCTTGTAAAGCTTGTACTGCTCAGTTGTAAGACTTGCCTTTACGCGTTCAGGAGTAAGCTCAGGCATTGACGGACGGATTGCTTCGTGGGCATCCTGTGCGTTGGATTTGGATTTGTATACCTTAGGGGTATTCGGAACATAGTTCTTACCGTAGGTTGCGTTGATATAATCGTAAGCAGCTGCTCTTGCTTCGTCAGAAACACGGAGGCTGTCTGTTCTCATATATGTGATAAGACCCACAGCACCCATACCCTCGATTTCAACACCCTCATAAAGAGTCTGTGCAGCCTTCATTGTCTTTGCTGCCGCAAAGCTGAGCTTCTTGGAAGCTTCCTGCTGCATTGTGGAGGTTGTGAACGGAGGTGCAGGTGACTTTCTGCGCACTGATTTCTTCACATCAGTAACCTTGTAATCTGCACCCTCAATTCTTTTGAGGACTGCATCGGTTTCAGCCTGAGAGTGAAGCTCTGTCTTTTCGCCGCCTATGCCCATAAAGCTTGCGTCAAACTGCTTCTTTGAGGACGGCGCTGTCATCTTTGCATCAATAGACCAGTATTCATCGGGCTTGAAGCCGTTAATCTGCTTTTCACGTTCAACGATAAGTGACACTGCCACCGACTGAACACGTCCTGCCGAAAGACCGCGGCGAACCTTTTTCCAGAGGAACGGAGAAAGCTTGTAACCGACAATTCTGTCAAGAATACGGCGTGCCTGCTGTGCATTTACAAGGTCGATATCAATTGAACGGGGATTAGCCATACCGTTCTGCACGCCTGTTTTTGTGATTTCATTGAATGTTACACGGTTAGTCTGCTCCAACGGCAAATCAAGCATCTGTGCAAGGTGCCAGGAAATTGCCTCACCCTCGCGGTCAGGGTCAGTTGCGAGGTAAACGTAGTCCGACTTCTTGGCTTCTTTTTTCAGGCTTGCGATAAGTTCTTCCTTGCCCTTGATGTCAACGTAAACAGGCTCAAAGCCGTTGTCAACATCAACGCTGAGCTTGGACTTGGGCAGGTCACGGACGTGCCCCATTGAAGCCACAACTTCATATCCGCTGCCCAGATATTTCTTTATGGTTTTAGCCTTTGCAGGCGACTCTACTATTACAAGTTTTGACATTTTATCCTATCCTTTCAAATCTATGTGAGCGCTGTTACAGCGACATAATTTCTTTTAATTTGCGGTATAGATGTTCCCTGCCGCAGACTGCACCGCACCCTCAATTTCAAGGTCGGTCAGCACCATCAGCATTTCCGAGATATCCATTCCGCACATTTCTGCAAGCTCATCTGCCTGAACGGGCTTGCCTGCATTTTTAAGCATTTTATAAACCTCAGCTGTCTCATCATCAAGTACAGAAGCGTCAAATTCAGACTTTTCCTCTGCTGCTTCTTCGGTATATTGCTTTTTCGTTTTATCTTCAATATCCTTATAAGGGGCAGGCTTTGCTTTTGCCTTGTACGTCTTCTCCTCAAAATCATCAGGAAGAACAACAACATCCGAGGTCTGCGCTTTCGCTATTTTATGTCCATAGTTTTCGTAATATTCATAAACAATATCCTTGACTCCGCAAAGACAAACCGCACCGTCACGGATAAGCGCAACATTACCTCCGTAACGTCTGTCAAAAAGGTCGTGCGGAGCAAGTGCAAATATTCCTTTTCCCTGAGTCAGCGCCATATTGGCGGAAATCAGTGCACCGCTTTTCTCAGCCGCTTCCGCAACGATAATTCCAAGAGAAAGTCCTGATAAAATTCTGTTTCGTGCAGGGAAGGAAACGTGCGAGCCGCTGAACTTAGGGAAATACTCCGAAATGAACAGACCGTTTTTCTCTATTTCCTCACGGTAGCTTCTGTTCTCCTTGGGATAATCGTGGTCAAGACCGCACCCGAGCACTGCAATTGTCTTTCCTCCGTTTCTGACAGCAGAAAGATTTGCTGTAATATCAATACCCACCGCAAACCCGCTGACAATGGTTATACCCATTTTGCAAAGCTCCTTGACCAGCGAAGCGGTAACCTTTACGCTGTACTCCGACGGTTTACGCGTACCCACAACCGAAAGGCTGAAATCATTTGCAAGACAGCTCATATCTCCCCTGCAGAACAGCACCGCAGGCGGATTGTAGATATTTTTCAGCCTTGCAGGATAAAGCTCATCATCATAGGTGAGTATGTATATATTTTTGCTTTCGCAATAGGAAATCATTTCATCAATCTGTTCAGCTGTAATTCTGTCAGCGTTTCTGCACTCGTTTGCATTTAAAAGCTTCGTGCGTTTTTCCTTGTCATTCAGAAACTCATACGCCTCCGAAACAGACTGAAAGCCCGACATAATCTGCCATATTCTGTTATTCCCGCAACCTATGCAATTGACTATCCACAGCCATTCATAAACATTTCTGCTGTCCACTATGACGTCCTCCTTTTATTTTGCAAGCTCCCACATAATAATTCCTGCCGCCATTGCTGCATTGAGCGAATTCACGTTGCCCTGCATCTTTATCGTAAGTCTTTCGGTGCATATACTGCTCACCTCACGGGGCAGACCGTTGCCCTCGTTGCCGATAAGGATTACCCCGCCCTTTGAAAAATCGCAATCGGTAAGTGACACCGCATCGCTGTCTATAACCGCCGCAAAGCTTGGCACGCCTTTTTCCTCAAACAGCGGAAACGCTTTCTCAAAGTCAATCTCAGAAACGTTGAGTCTGAACAGGCTTCCCATTGTTGAGCGCACGACCTTAGGGTTGTACAAATCACAGCAATCTGCAAGGAAAACCGCGTCCACTCCGACTGCATCGGCAGTACGGATTATTGTCCCAAGATTGCCCGGGTCCTGAATTGAATGGAGCAGGAGATACCTTCCGCCCTTTTGCACTGTATCGGAAAATAAAGGCTTGCTAAGGCATTGACATATTGCAAAAATGCCCTGTGCGCTGTCGGTTGAGGAGATTTTATTTCCGATTTCATCAGGAATTTCAAACACCTTAACGCTGTCGGGAAAATTCAATGCTTCACCTTGCTGTGCAAGCTTTTTCACATAGCTTTCCGTCACAAAAACAGAGTGAAGCTCTGCATTTTCCTTGACCGCATCCTCTACCAGACGCACCCCCTCAAGTGTGAACAGACCGTTCTCCTTACGGTACTTCTTGCCACCTGCAAGCTTGACATAAAGCTTTATATTGGGGTTGTCCTTTGACGTAATTTTCTGCATATCACACCTCCTTATGCAGTATAAATTCCTGTAAACAAACATCATAAAAAACCACAAAAAGTCAGAAGCAAGAATTTGCCTCTGACTTTGAGTAATCTGAAATTAAAGAGCAGCCTTAGCCTTTTCAACGAGTGCTGTAAAGCCAGCAGCGTCATTGATAGCAATTTCGGAAAGCATCTTTCTGTTGAGTGTGATACCAGCCTTCTTGAGACCGTTCATAAATGTAGAATAGTTCATACCATTCATCTTGCAAGCTGCGGAAATTCTTGTAATCCAGAGCTTTCTGAAATCACGCTTCTTGAGTCTTCTGCCGATGTAAGCGTAATTGCCGGACTTCATAACGGCTTCCTTAGCCATCTTGAAGTGCTTGCTCTTAGCGCCCCAGTAACCCTTAGCAAGCTTTAAAACTTTATTTCTTCTCTTACGAGTAGCCATTGCTCCCTTAACACGAGCCATAATCTTTTACCTCCGTTAAATTAATTTTGGTTGATGTACAGCTTCCTATTACATGTAAGGGATAAGCTGCTTAACTGTTGCTGTATTTGCAGAGCCTGTGTAGCCAGCTGCTCTGTTGATTCTCTTACGCTTAGTAGCCTTCTGAGTAAGTCTGTGACGTCTGTTTGTCTTCTGGTACTTAACCTTACCGCCCTTAGTGAGCTTGAAACGCTTCTTAGCGCCGGAATGTGTCTTCTGCTTTGGCATAATATATCCTCCTTCAATTTAGACAAAACTGTCCTTGTTGTTTATTTTGAAGCCTTTGGGGAAACGAACATAACAAGTGCGCGTCCCTCCATTTTAGATGGCTTTTCAACTGTACCTGCTTCAGCGCAAGCCTCCTTGAACTTTTCAAGCAGCTCCTCGCCGAGGTGAGGGTGAGCGATTGCACGCTTTCTAAAACGAACGGAAACCTTAATCTTGTCACCGGCTTTCAGGAACTTGATAGCCTGATTGACCTTTGTGTTGAAGTCGTTTGTATCAATTGTGGAGAACATTCTGATTTCCTTGATTTCAACAACCTTCTGATTTTTTCTTGCTTCCTTTTCGCGCTTGTTCTGTTCAAAAACATACTTGCCGTAGTCCATAATCTTACATACAGGCGGAACAGCCTGCGGTGAAATCTTGACAAGGTCAAATTCCTTTTCTTCCGCAATAGCAAGAGCTTCCTTTGCGGACATAATACCCAGCTGAGTACCGTCATTGTCGATTACACGGACTTCCTTATCACGGATTTCTTCATTAATCTGAACTTCTTTGCTGTTGTTGCTTATGGTAAGCACCCCCAAATAATAAAAATGAGCGGAAACAGAAACTGTTCCGCTCACTGAAATCCTACTTAGCACATAGTTATGCTTAAATTCAATCAGATATTGACCGCTGCTCGCCGTTTGCGGCAGGGTGAGAACGGAAGGTTCTGCTTTGTTTTCATTAAGGCATATCGCCAACAGATAGCATTATAACACACCTTAGTCCGTTTGTCAATACCTTTTTTCAAATTTTTTATTCGGCAGCTTCTTCTGAGCCTTCCTCAGGCATAGCAGCTGCGTTATACTTCAGCTTTGTCTGATATGCTTCATTGTCAAACCATTCATCAAGCACCTTCACGGAAATAGAGTAACCCGACTCGGTTTTCACATACTCGGTAATTTCACCCGCTGCAATAAGGTCAATAACCTTTTCTGTAGACAGATTAAGGTACTCACCTGCCTCTGCCTCGGTCATATAGTTGTTATTGCCGACAGCCATTTCAGAGGGAACATTCAGCGTATTCGTTGCCGCAAACTGAGTTTCGGTAACTGTTTTATTGAGCTTCTTTATGCTGCCGCTGATATTCAGACCTGCAATAAGAATACATATACCGAGGATAACTGCACCGAGAAAAGTTGCGTTGATACCGCCCGAGCGCTTTACGGGACGTGAATTTGACTGATTTGCCATCAGAAAACCTCCTTGAAGTCATAATTTTAAACAATCCTTACCTCTCTGCCGAGGGCAAAGGAATAGAGGTACGCTTCCTTTACAGGCTTGCCGAAAATCCTTCCGAGAGCCGCGCTGTAGAGTTTAAGCTGCAAATCATATCTTGCAACAAGCACGTCCCCGCTTTTCACACGGTCTGTCTTGTAGTCGATAATGACAATTCCGTCGTCCTCATCAAACATACAGTCGGCGATACCCTGAAGCATACTACTATTATTATACTCCATTAGTCTTTCATCGTCAAGAGCAGCATCGGATTTTTTGATTAAAAATTTCTGTTCACGTCGGACATTGTCGGATTTCTTCATTCTGCGGTACAAATCAGACTTGAAAAATGCTGTAATCTGTTTTAAATTAAGGCTTGCACGCTCCTCCTCGGCAAGCAGTCCCATTTCCGTCAGTCTTTCCGCTTCAGCCGCAGGGTTAACCTCAGCAGCGGCATAATCTGCGTACTGCATAAACGTGTGCATTGCCGTACCCTTTTCAGCAGCGGTAAGTTCACCCTGTTCCGAAACAAAATCAGGACGCCGCAGATATAGCAGACTTTCGTCACTGTTTTTCGCAATTTCTGTAACGGTAATTTTCGCAGACTTGTCAATCAGCTCGCTGTTGTAGCTGAACCCGAAAATATCTTTCAGCCGCTTGACCTTGTCAGCATCGGCAAAGACCGTCAGCAGCTCCTTTTCGCTGCTGTCGTGCTCATCAGGCTTGACAACTGAAAACCGCACATCAGGTGCATCCTTCACAATCGGTACAGGTGCAAGGTCACGGAACCATTCTCCGTCAGGGTGAACGAGCATTGCCGCAGAAATCCAGTACAGCATTGAATCTGCCGCAGAAATCATATCGGCGGTAAGTCCGTCACAGATGATGATTTCATCGCTTATTCCCGATATTTTCTTACGGATTTTTTCGCTGTCGGGAATTGTTATGAAAAGCTGTTCCCTTGCACGGGTCAGTGCAACGTACAAAAGGCGCATTTCCTCGCTTGCAAGGCAGTCTCTTTCAATCCTGCTCATAACATAAAGAGGGAACGACTTGTATGATTTAAGCTTTTCCCTGTCCTGAATTTTAAAGCTTATTCCGTAATCGGAATTGATTATCATACGGCTGTTTACGTCACTTTCGTTGAATTTTTTGGACGTGCCGCAAAGAAATACAAACGGGTACTCAAGACCCTTTGATTTATGAATTGTTTTCACGGAAACAGCATTGTCAGATGCCGAAACTGTCGAAGCACGCTTCAAATCGCTGTTCTTGCGGATTATCATATCAACATAACGTACAAAGCCTGATATTCCGCCGCCTGAGTTCTTTTCGTAGCTTTCCGCAACGTCAAGAAGCAGACGGAGATTTGCACGCTTCTGACTTCCGTCACGGAAAACCTGCACCGCCGACAGAAAATCGGTGCTGTCGTAAATCGTGCGGATAAAGCGCTCCAGCCTTTGCGAAGCGGCGCAGTAACGAAGCTTCTCGAACAGCTTCATAAAGCGTTCCAGCTTTGCATATAGGACAGACCCCTGTGCAACCTCTGTTTCGCCGTCCAGAATAAGCTTTATCACACGGAAATATTTATCCTCAGCCTTGCCCTTTATAATTGCCAGTTCAGCCATTTCCTCAGCGGTAAGCATAAACATCGGCGACATAAGCACCGACACCAGCGGAATATTCTGCATAGGGTTATCAATTACCGCCAGCAGGTTTATAAGCACGGATATTTCCCTTGACTCAAGATAGCCTTCAGGTTCTTCAGCGTATGCCTTTACACCTCTTTCGGCAAGTGCTTCAACATATTCGTCAGCCTTAGCCTTACCTCTGAGAAGAATACAGAAATCCCTCGACTCACAGGGACGAAGCGTGCCCTTGTCATAAACCTTTTTCATTCCAATCATTTCACTGATTTTCTGTGCCGCCGCATATGCCTCGTCAATGTAATCCTCATCGTCCTCAGAAGCGTCATCATCGGTCGGAATTGTAATAAATTCCGTTGTTCTGTCAGTCTCAGGATAGTCAAGTCCCTTGACAAGCTGCTCCGACTCGGTGTAGTCAACCTCGCCCGTTGTACGGCTCATAAGGCTGCCGAAAATATAATTGACGAAATCAATTACCTGCTCACTGCTTCGGAAATTACGGTTAAGAAAAATTGCCGCATTTGTTCCGCTGAAATTCTCGTCAGTGTACTCCTCTGACTTTTCGAGGGCATCAATAAAAAGCTTAGGATTGGCAAGTCTGAAACGATAAATGGACTGCTTCACATCACCAACCACAAACAGGTTTGTACCGCCTTTTTCGGCTGTTCCGCCCTTGGAAAGAATTTTGAAGATAAGGTCCTGATTGTCGTTTGCGTCCTGAAATTCGTCAATCATTATCATACTGTAATAATCGGAAAGCTCACGGGCAAGAGGTGTTCTGCGGATTTCACCGTCCTCCCATTTTTCTGTAAGAAGCTTTATCGTAAGCTGTTCCGCATCGGAAAAGCCCAGCGCATTCTTCTCTGCTTTAAGCTTTGCAAGCTCCTGAGCAAATACGTCCATTACCTCCTGCAAATCCTCCATAACTGCGGCGTGAATTTCATAGTCGGAGGTTATGTCCTCAAAGGTAAAAATATTGTCAGGAAGCTTTTTCAGCGTCTCTCTGTAACCGTCACGGACGCTTTTTATTTTCTCAGCAATTTCCTTGTGCACGTCGTCCATATTGCGTGGAAAGCTTATGGATTTTTTTGCAGGTTCGGGAAGCATAACACGGCTGTCCCAGTCGTACTCCTCGGAAGTGATATTCTTAATCATAAGTCTGAGCATATCAATTTCCGCCGCAATCGCCTCGGAGACCTTGTCAAACTCTCTGAAATAGTAATCCGCAAGATATTCCGCCTTGCGCAGTATGCGTCTGTAAATGCCCTCAAGCTTGCTGAGATAAACCTCTGCAAGAGGGTCTGTATCGGGAGAAAAACCTGCTTTCCAGAAAGCAATTTTCTCCTTGAACCAATCGTCGTAATAAGGTATCGACATCAGAAAATCATATATTTTCAGCACCGCTTCTTCAAGCTCCGTATCACTTCTGTCCCTGCCGCTGAAAAAGTCCGCAAGCCTGTTGATTTTATCAGGCTGCTTGCTGTAAAAATACTCAAAAGTGTTTTCCACAGCACGTCTTTTAAGCAGCCCTTCTTCCGTGTCATCAAGAATACGGAAACCTGCTGAAACATCAAGAGAGCGGATATTTTCCCTGATAAGGTCAAAACAGAATGAGTGAATTGTGGAAATTTTCGCAGTCTGCAAAAGCGCCTGCTGACGGCAAAGCCACAGGTTGTCAGGCTCTTTGCCGATTTTCTCGGAAAGTGCCGCAGAAAGCCTTTGCTTCATCTGTGCCGCCGCATCATTCGTAAAGGTTACAACGATAAGTCTGTCCGCAGGAATTTTGTTTTCCGTATCTGAAAGTATACCGATAAGCCTTTCAACAAGCACCGATGTCTTTCCGCTTCCTGCTGCGGCAGAAACTATAACTCCTGTATTTCTGGCATTTATAGCATTAAGCTGCTCATTTGTCCAGCTCATTCCTCATCGTCTCCTTTCATAATTTCTCTTATGATACGTCCCGCATCTTCATCGTAAGTCCTCGGATTTGCAGGCGGATAATTTCCGCAGATGCTCTTGTATTTGCAGTAGGAGCAAGGAAGCTTCTTGCCGTTTTTCAGCGGACTTGCCTGAATTTCGCCGTCCGTCATCAGGTCAGCGGTTTCCCTCATCAGCTCATAGGAATACTTCCTCAGATTTTCAAGCTGTTTAAGTGTAACAAGGTTTGAATTTGCATAGTAAGTGCCGTCCTTTTTGGCTTTGACAGGAATATACACACCGCCTGCATCCTTTTCCATAGCAGCAATTACATCGTTGTCGCAAAGCACCGTGCCCTTCATTTTAAAGGTGTCATTGTAGGTTTTCTCCACGTCCTCGTCGTTACGGTCAAGTACAGGAGCAACGTCCTTTGCAGGCATATACAGCACGCCCGACGGCACAGCATCGCTGTACTTGCCATTATGATTTTCGTCGGTAAGCGCAAACAGATACAGAAGCATCTGCATATTTATTCCGTAGAGCAAATCCTCAAACTTAAATTCCTTCACACCCGACTTGTAGTCGATAACTCTTATGTATGTTTTTCCATCCTTTTCGTACACGTCAACACGGTCAACAGTACCCTCGAAATACACGGTTATTCCTTTTTCGGTAACAAGCTTCAACGCCTTTTCGCTGCCGTCCCTGCCGATTTTGTACTCAAACTCACTGGGGACAAAGCTGCTCTGCTTAAACTCATCCGAAAGTCTCACAAGTATATCTGTAAGCGTATCGGAAAGCCTGCGGTATGCCGCCTTGTAGCGTCCTGATTTTCCGTAATCTCCGCCTACAGCTTCACTTTTATAGTAACTGTCAAGGTGGAATTTCACTTGCTTGTTAAGCTGGTCACGGCTCAAATTTTCAAAGGTTTCCTTGTTGTTGGCACTCAGTATTTCACACAGACAATAGTGAATTACGTTACCCTTTGACGGCTTGTCAAGCTCAATCTTTTCGGGCGGATTTATCCTCAGTCCCTTTTCACAGAAGTACACAAAGGGACACTTACGGTAATCCTCAAAGCGTGAAGCTGACAAGGAAACAGCAGTACCGAAAAGCTTTCTTCCCGTCGCAGGAGAAAGCCGATGCTCAGCCTCCGACTCAACACTTTTAAGATAATCAATTCTTGCCGAATATTCGGGAATGGAGTTAAGTGCGGCAAAAAGGCTTGCGGAGTCCTCGTCGTTGCGCTTGTAATTCTGAACGTACTGATAATACGCAGCATCAGCGGTTGTACAGAATGAAAGCAGACCGCGGCTGTCAAAATTATCTGCGATTTCATTGCCGAACATTTCGCAAAGCTGACCGATAATAAGGGACGGATAAAGCGGTTTGCCCGAAATATCCGACATTGAACAGCTTACATAAAGCTTTTCCGAAGCTCCCGAAAGCACGGAGTACGCAACAAATCTCTCCTCAGCAAGCTTGTCCTTGACGCTTCCCGAAAGAGTTATTCCGGCGGTTTCAAGCGCCAGTCTGTCACGGTCGCTGAACAGCCCTGAGGGCTTTGCCGCAAACGGGAAAACGCCCTCATTTGCACCGATTACAAATATAATTTTCGGCTCTGCAAGACGTGCCGTATGTGCCGCCATAAACTGCACGCTGTCAAGAGTCTGCGGCGGTGCGGAAAGCTTCAGCTTTGAAACAGCATTGCCGAAAAGTTCAGCAAAGCTAAGCAGGTCGGTTTTCGTGCCTGCAAGCACCTTGTTCATTACTTCAAGCAGACTGCAAAGAAGCTCCCAGAGCTGCTTGATTTCACGGACGGCTGAAAGTGCAGCAGCGTCCTCAGCTGTGCAGTTGTCGTGCATTGTGCAAAGAGTTTCTGCCAACCCTATTTCATCAAAGAAGTCCAGCAAAGACGTGCATATTTCTGCTCCGTCAGAATTTTCACAGTGTTTACGGAGTGCATAAACAGGCTCGGTAACACGCTTTCTTACGTTCTCTGCGTCAGCAATTTTTTCATCACGGTCAAAGGGTTCGCTCCACATTTTCCCCTCGACGCTCCACTTGTAGCAATAGCTTTCCACAGCCGCAATTTCATCATCCGAAAGACCAAGCATACCCGTTTTCATATAGCGGAGCCAGTCCTCTGTTGAAGCTTTTTCGTCCGCCGCAAGGAGCAATGCTGTCTTTACAAAAATAAACAGCGCCTTGTGCGAAGCCGTATAGCTTTCATCTGTATAAAACGGTATGTCGTAACGCTCAAATGCGCTTTCCATCACAGAAGAATAGGTTTCCTTCTGACGTGCAAGGACAGCTATATCCTTGTAATTATATCCGTCCTCCATAACAAGCCTGCGTATTTCGGAGCAGACAAAATCGCCCTCACCGTAGCTGTCCGCAGAACGGTACACCTTTACTGCGGTACATTCACCATCGTATTTCCTTCGAACATAACGAAGTATGTTTTCACTTGCAAACGCAAGCTCAGCTTTTGCAAAGCGTTTCGGCTCACGGAGCATTGTCGTTTTCACCTCAACACCGTGCTCCTGCGCAATCCGTACAAGCTTGTTCCGTGTCTTGTTGACTGTTTCAAAAATTGAAAAATCCCTTGCATTTTCATCTGCCGTGCAAAGACAGATTGTTGCACTTTCACTCTGCGCAATTACCGCTTCGAGAAAAGCGTATTCGTCTGCCGTGAAGCTTTTGAATGAATCGATAAATACGGTTTTTCCGTTGAAATATCCGTGTTTCTGTGCACGCCTTGCCGCCTCGGAAATATCGCCCTCGCCGTCCTTGTAGCCGCTTGCGGAAAGAAGCTTTTCGTACTCCGAATAAATCAGCGCAATATCCGTAACCTTGTCACGGATGCTTTCATCAAGTCCGTTCACACAGTCGGTAAGCTGTTCAGAAGTTACTCCGCTGAGAGTCAGCTCCTTGACGATATCGAGTCCGCTTTCCACAAACATCGGGGACTTCGCCTGACGGTTGTAGAAGCATAGTCCCTCTCTTTCGGAAAGTGATTTCAGCGTGCGGAACATCATAATATTCTTCACCGTATCGTCAGCGTATCTGCCCTTCAAGCCGCCGTGCTTTATAAAAATATCCTTTGCAGTTCTTGCAAAGGAAAGCACTTCAACACGATTGAACAAGGTCATACCGATACGCTCATAAAGCGCACGGTCAAACTCAAAGGAAAACTGGTCGGGAATTATCACAAGCACGTCCTTGTCAGCCTTTACAGCTGCTTCGATACGGCTCATCATTTCATAGGTTTTTCCGCAGCCTGCTCCGCCTGAGATAATGCTCAGCATAGAACCTCTCCTCACTTTTTCCTGTTTTTATCGGCAAATCTCCACAGTATGTCACGGTACTCGGGAGTTGCGTAATTTATCCCCACACGGGGCAGCGTTTCGATTTCGGCACGGTATCCGTCATCAACAATTTTTATCCTCGGGTTGCCGCAGAAGCTTTCACCGTTGAAGCTTTTGTCAATACCAAGCTTTTTTGTCAGCTTTGCAGGTCCGTCATAAACCTCACAGGCACGGAAAAGCACACCCTGAGGGTGTCCCTCCTCGCCCGTAATAACATTCATCAGCCAGTGCATACCGTAGCAAAGATAAACATAAATCACACCGCTTTTTCCGTACAGCAGCTCCGTCCTCGGAGTACGTCCCTTGCTTGCGTGACAGGCTGTGTCCTCCTCACCGCGGTAAGCTTCTGTTTCGGTTATGCGGAGTGTAACCTCGCTGCCGTCATCAAGGGTACGCACAATAAGCTTGCCCACAAGGTCGGGAGCAACTTTCAGTGCGTCACGATGAAAAAATGTTTCTGTAAGAATTGAGCTTTTCATTTTTAGCCTCACCGTTTTCCCATTTCATAAAAATTTCCGTCTGACAGGTATCGAAATCCATCTGCTCACGGTCAGCGGTAAATCCTTCTCTCAGATAAAATTCCGCCGCCCGTGCGTTACGCTTGTACACGCTTAACGTAAGCTTATTGTACAAGCCCTTTGCGTGGTCAAGAAGCGTCTTGCCAATGCCTTGAGACCTGTAATCCGCGTCAACAAAAATGCCCTCGATATGGCGGTTTTTTATTCCCATAAATGCAGCAATTGCACCATCAATTTCGTATACATAAACCTCTGCGGCGGAAATCGCCTCCTTTGCACCTGCAAAGTGTGTCTGCCAGTAATCCGCAGGGATAAAGCTGTGAGCGTCAAGATTTGAGTCAATCCATATTTCCATCACACGCTCAATATCAGCCGTTTCAAATTTTCTTATCATTTTACATCTCCGTAATATCACATAATAGAATAAATTATAGCACAAACCGCACAAAATGTAAAGCGTAAAGAGTACAAAAAAGAGGACACCTGAGTGCCCTCTTTTCACCAACCGATTTATTGCGGGCGGATAATATTCGCCCCTACAGAATTATTGATTTATTCCCAATTCTTCCATATGTCGGGACAGTACCCAACTGTAGCCTGCTTACCGTTGCGGACGATAGGTGTCTTGTACAGCTTGGGACACTCCGCAAGCTTATCCGCCTTTGCGTCATCAAGAAGATACTTGATATTGCAGTAGTCCTTGCTGTTTTCGTCAATAAGCTTTTCAAGCCCGCCCACAGCCTTGCAAACGCTGTCAAGCTCGCCCTTGCTCAGACCCTTGGAGAGAATGTCCACCGACTGGAATTTCACTCCGCGCTCCTTGAAGTAACGCTCTGCTTTTTTGGTGTCGAAGCACTTTGATTTTCCGAAGATTTGTATGTTCATTTTTATGCCTGCTTTCTATTACTGTTCTGAATTATCATAAAGTTCAATTTCTACATAGTTGAAGCCTGATGAACCATCTTCAGAACCAAAATAAAGTTCACCATTATCAAATTCATAAATCAATGCCAATTCTTTTTGCCTGCTTGGTTCACCGACAGTATCAATTATTTTCTGAAAATTATCACTTGAAGACAGGTTACAGATTTCTACACTATTATGTTCAAATGAATCAGAAGTAAATGTTAAAGATGTTATATCATTTCCATTGTAATTTTCAATTACAGCAAGACATTGATTATTATAGTATATAGCAGGAACTCTCTCATTATATCCCTGCTCTTCTACAATTGAATACCCCTCGCCCAGTTCCTCAATCTTAAATGGCAATGAAACAGTTTTACCGTTGATTTCAATAACATTGATATCGTCAAAAGTCAGCTTTTCACTCTGCACTGTTCCCGCAACCGTATCACTTACCTGCTCAATCTCTTTGCTCTCACAGCCGCCCATAGCAAACATAACCGCCATTGCTGAAATTACCGATAAAAGCTTTTTCATTCTGTATCCTCCTTATTGTCTGTTTTTCATCATCGCCTCGTGTTCCTTTTTAAGTTCCTCTAAAAGCCACTCCACGCTTTTGTTCTGATTTGTTGCGGTAACAATCGCCTTCAGCGGAATATTCACCCCCGCCATTCTCATTGCTTTAAGAAGCATATCAAGCCGCTTGCTGTCAATTCCCGAAAAAATCAGGCACTCGCCCTCCGCCGTGGTCACCGTGCCATTAGACGTAAAACCGTTATATCCTGCAAGGAAGCCTATGCTTTCCCCTGCCTTGTCAAGAGGAATTTCGGTGCACTTCATATTCAGTGAAGCCACAGTCTGCTCCAGAAGCAGTTTCTTCGTGCCGATATTGTAATGCAGCACCGTTTCGGGTATTGTGGGAATAATTCTCGCTTTCATTCTGAACACTCCTTTTGGGATAGTATACCATAAATTTGCTTCATTAGTCAATAGTGATAAAATGTGCAAAAAGAACATAGCTGCGATTGACAAACGGGAAGATTTTGTGTATAATTTTTATAACAATACCTTAGGGGGATATAAAAATGAAAAAACTTTTCAGCATTTTTTTATCAATAGTAATCGTTTGCACGCTTTGCGTTATACCTGCTTCGGCAGCTGTTCCGAAGCTTAATAAAACGAAGGTTAATCTTCCAATCGGATATTCCATAACACTCAAAGTCAGCAATGCCGATAAGGTAACCTGGTCTACAGCTGACAAGTCGGTTGCAAAAATCAAGTCCAAGACAAAAACCTCTGCAAAAATCGTTGGTGTCGGCACGGGAAGCACTTACATCTATGCCAAAACAGGCGGAAAAACTCTCAAGTGTAAAGTCAATGTAAAGAAAGCTTTCATTTCCGCAAATAATGATAAAATCACAATAAACAAGGGCGCAAAAAAGACCGTTTCAGTTTCGGTCAGCGGCTCTAAATCAATTGTTTACAGCAACAGCAATTCCAAAATTTGCTCTGTAACCTCTGCAAAATGGGACGGCAACAAGCTTAAACTTACGGTAAAGGGCAAAAAAAGCGGCACTGCAAAAATCAAAATTTATGCAAAGGGCTACTCAAAATCTACCCTTGAAACAATTACCGTAAATGTAAAAGGCAGCGAAGGTGACGGAAATGTTACCATATTCGGCGGCACTATTGTAGTCGGCGGAGAAACTGCCTCCGAAAGCTCATTATCCGAGGCAGAAAAGGTTGTTGAGCTTGTAAATGCAGAACGTGCCAAAAAGGGCTTGCCTGCACTTACAATGGATGACAAGCTGAATGAAGCTGCTCAGCTTCGTGCAAAAGAAATTGCTGACACCTTTTCCCACACCCGACCTGACGGACGCTCCTGCTTCACTGCATTTGATGACCTTGGCATAAGCTATGGTTATGCCGCTGAAAATATCGCAGCAGGCCGAAACAGTGCAGAGGGTGTTATGGGTGACTGGATTAACTCATCGGGACATTACGCAAACATCGTCAGCCCTAATCTTAACAAAATCGGTGTTGCTCTTGTAGTTGTTCCGAACGGCTACAAATATTACTGGGTGCAGGTTTTCACTGATTAACACAAATATCAAAGGGTACCGAATTCAATCGGTACCCTCAGTTTGTCGAAAAAGACTTTTCGACAATGAATAGTGAATATTGAATAATGAAGAATGAATAATTAAGGAATTGCCTTCGGCAATAATATTAAAATGTCCGCAAAGCGGACACCTTAATTGTTCACTATTCATTATTCTTTTTTCATTTTTCATTATCCTGTCGAGTTTATCGACAGGATAAGGGTACCGAATTCAATCGGTACCCTTATTGTTTTATTTGGAAAGCTTTTTAAGATAGTCATACATAATCTGTACAGCTTCTGCACGGGTGATAGTGTTGCCGCCGCCGAGCTTGCCGTTTTTACCTGTTACAAATCCCTTTTCATTTGCAACAGCAAGATATCCCGTTTCTTCATCGGTATCCTTTACGTCACTGAACGGAGACTTGAAAATATTCATTTTCGCTATATTTTCAGGAAGATAAATCTTACCGAACATTACAGCCGCTTCACGCATTGTTGTTTCAGCCTTGTCCTTCTTTTCGGCTTCAAGCTTCTTCTTGGTTTCTTCACTTGCAGCTTCTTCTTCGACAACCTCTTCAACATCAATAGCAACATATCCGCCGAGAACATTGGACATAAGGTTCATAAAATCATTTTCGGAAATAAGCTCATCAGGTCTGAACTTGCTGTCGGTAGTAAGCACTACGCCATACTTCTGCAATGCAAGAATTGCTTCCTCCTGCTCAATGCCCTTGATGTCGGAATACTTCACCTCTCTTGCGGAAATATAGGTTGTTTTTTCGCTGCCGTTCCAGTTGCACACCTTACCTGTCTTTGCGTTGAGGTAGAAATTGTCCATCTTGTAGATGAGGTATGTCTTTACCTTGCCGTCCTGTGTAATCCAGCCGTCATAATAGTAAGCGAAATCCTGCTGGGTGTAAAGCTTGTCAAAGGCTTCTGATTTGGAAAGAATATCCGCACTCGGGAAGGTGACATCCTCGGTATGATTTACGTAATAGCTTGTTACAACACCGTTTGAGTCAACACCTACGCTGATACTGTCGCCCCAGACCTGAATTCCATTCACATAGCGGTTAAATATAAAGTGACGTGCATCTTCATAATGTGTTTCCTTGCCGTTCTTCCAACTCTGAACAGGTGCAGTATTTGCACTGTCAGCCTTGTAGCCGCTGAAAATAGCCTTGGAATAGGTCTTTGCGGCTTCATTCGCAAGCTTGTTTGCCTTTGCAACATCAAGCTTCGGCAAATTTCCGCTGCCGCTGTATTTGCTGAAATCAAGAACCTCGCCTGTTTCGCCGTTTATACGGACATTCACATTTTTGTAGCCCTTATAATTGTCTCTCAGGTCTTTCTTTACAGCATATCTAAGGCTGACATAGAAGGTCTCCTCATCAGTCTTTTCATCTGTTTCATAGTATATGTCATAGCTTTTCAGTTCGTAATCATCAGTAAGTGCAACAAACTTATCATTTTTCAGCTGCTTGAAGGCTTCATCTGTTTTGACAAGATTTTCGTCCTGCTGGATTTTTTCCAGTTCCTCAGGAGTAAACTGAACACCCTCTTCAAGTGCAGCCGATTCTTCTTCAACGCAATCCTCTGTTACGGCATCATCATAATAATTGCCGTAATAGCGTGTACCCTCAGCCTTGTTCATATCCTCCCAGATAGTTGATTTCTTGCCTGTGAAAGCGTCAATTTCGCTGTGCATATCCGAGTCATAAACAAGACCGACCTTCTGTGTCCATTCGCCCTTGCCTGTCTTTTCGTTGTATTTGTAGTCGCTGTAAATCTTATAGTACGGCGTAAGATTGCAAAGCTTCTTGTAAGCCTCCTGAATTTCCTTTTCAGACTTGGCAGCCTTAGGGTCAGCAAATTCAGCGTTTTCCCACCAGCCTGCGGTAAAGCTGCAAAGTGCACCTGTATCTTTATCAACAGTAACGCTTCCGCCGTTGCTGCTGACCTTTATATCGTTTTCATAACGCTCAAAACGAACGGTCGCAGTATTATTGAACAGATTGAGAGAACCAAGTTCAAGCTTTACACTGTCAGCAATATCGGGATTAAGCTGCCTGATATACCCTTTCGCCTTGCTTATAATCTGTTCATTTGTAAGCTTTGCAAGAGCAGGGTCGTTGGTGTACTGTGTGTTGTTTTTGCTGTCGGAGTAGCTTGTGATAATTCCTCCCGTAATTGAAACACGGATTCGGCGGTACTGCTTTGCGTCCTTTGGAGTCGTCCACGTAAACGTAAAGGAACGTGTGCCGTATGACTCACCCATACTGTAATCGAACTCGGAAACATCCTTTGGGATATCCACACGCTTCTTTACTATAGTCAATGCCTGCTTCATTTCAACCTGACTTGCATCTGAGGTTGACGAGGATGCTTTGTACGCAGAAATTGTCATAGGAACACAAGTTGTACCCGCAATCATCGCCGCCATAATTATAGCCGCAGTTTTTGCAATTGTTCTTTTCATAATATCAACCCTTTCTATGTTTTTCGGTTTCGTAATGAATACAATTTATCCCTGCTTATTTTTTCACGCAGGAACATTTTTGTATAATTGCACAATATTACACATCATTTCAAAGCATACTATACAAATCAAGGGTACTGGGTTTTCACCCTGTACCCTCAACGCTATTTACTTATAATTTTCAACAAAGCCTTTCAGCTTTTCATAGGTTTCCTCGCTCAGAATATGCTCAATACGGCAGGCGTCCTGCTCGGAATTTTCTGAAGAAACCCCAAGTATATCCGTCAGGAATTTCCTCAGCATAAGGTGACGCTCGTAAACCTGTTCAGCCTTTGCTTTTCCGCTGTCGGTAAGAATAATCTGTCCGTTTGGTTCGACTGTGATATATCCGTCATTTTTCAGAATACCCACAGCACGGCTGATGCTCGGCTTGGAGTAGCCTAATTCATTTGCAATATCAATTGAACGGACGAACCCCGTATTTTTATGCAAAATAAGTATGGTTTCGAGGTAGTCCTCGCCTGACTCGTGAATAGACACAATTATTCCTCCTGTCGTGCATTTTGTAACATTATATCACATATTTGTTCATTTGGCAAGAGCTTTTAGTTAAAAATACATCAAACCGGCGGAACCGTACAAAAAGCCGCTCCCTTACAATCAGGAAGCGGCTTTGCGCATTATTTTTTATTCTTGATATATTCGTCCATAGCCTTTGCCGCAGTTTTTCCTGCCCCCATTGCAAGAATAACCGTAGCCGCACCTGTTACCGCGTCACCGCCTGCGAAAACACCCTCACGGGATGTAAGACCGTTTTCGTCAGCAACAAAGCAGCCTCTGCGGTTTGTTTCAAGACCCTTTGTTGTGTTTCTGATAAGCGGGTTAGGTGATGTGCCGATTGCCATTATTACACTGTCCACCTCAAGCACAAACTCGGAATCAGCCTTTTCAACGGGACTTCTTCTGCCGCTTTCGTCAGGCTCGCCAAGTTCCATTTCAACGCATTTCATTCCCGTAACAAACTTATGCTCGTCACCAAGAATTTCGGTAGGATTGTTGAGTGTCTTGAAAATGATTCCCTCTTCCTTTGCGTGCTCAACCTCTTCCTTACGGGCAGGCATTTCCTCCTCGCCTCTGCGGTAAACTATGTACACATTTTCAGCACCAAGTCGCTTTGCGCAACGTGCAGCGTCCATAGCAACGTTACCGCCGCCTACAACAGCAACATTCTTTGCGTGCTGGATAGGCGTATCGGAATCCTCTTTATATGCTTTCATAAGGTTTGTTCTTGTCAAAAATTCGTTAGCGGAGTAAACGCCCTTCAGATTTTCACCCTGAATACCCATAAATCGTGGCAGACCTGCTCCAGAGCCGATGAACAATGCTTCGTAGCCCTGCTCGAAAAGCTCGTCAACTGTAATTGTTCTGCCGATAACGGTATTGGTGCAGATTGTTACGCCAAGCGCCTTCAAACCGTCAATTTCCTTCTGCACAATATCCTTCGGCAGACGGAATTCGGGGATACCGTACACAAGCACGCCGCCTGCAAGGTGAAGTGCTTCAAAAACAGTTACCTCATAGCCCATCTTTGCAAGGTCACCTGCACAGGTAAGTCCTGCAGGACCAGCACCGATAATTGCTGCCTTGTGACCGTTTGGTTCAGGCTTCTTAACCTCGGCTGTGCTGTGTTCGTTGTGCCAGTCAGCAACAAAGCGTTCCAGTCTGCCGATACCCACAGGCTCGCCCTTGATGCCGCGTACACACTTGCTTTCGCACTGTCTTTCCTGAGGGCAGACACGTCCGCATACCGCAGGAAGTGAGCTTGAAGCACTGATGATATCGTAAGCACCGTCAAAATCCTTGTCGCAAATCTTACGGATAAAATCGGGAATAGCAATATTTACAGGACAACCGCTTACACAAGGCATATTCTTGCAGTTAAGGCATCTCTCCGCCTCATCAAGTGCCATCTCCATTGTGTAACCGAGAGCAACTTCCTTGAAGTTCTTGTTTCTTATATCAGGTGCCTGAGCAGGCATTTCATTCTTTTTAGGGGACATATTAGGCATAGTTACTTCACTTCCTTATTGAAGAGATTGCAGGTTTCCTCGTGCTTGTGGCGCTCGAAGTCACGGTACATAGCCGCACGCTCCATTGCTTCGTCAAAGTCAACGAGGTGACCGTCAAAGTCAGGACCGTCAACACAGGCGAATTTTGTTTCTCCGCCGACAGTAAGACGACAGCCGCCGCACATTCCCGTACCGTCAATCATAATCGGGTTCATTGATACAGTAGTTTTCACGCCGTACTCCTTGGTAAGTGCGCAAACAAATTTCATCATAATCAGCGGTCCGATTGCAATAACTTCATCGTACTGCTCGCCGCCTTCGATAAGCTCCTTGAGTGCATCGGTAACACGTCCCTCTGTGCCGTAAGAGCCGTCATCCGTCATCATAATCATCTTGTCGGAAGCCGCCTTGAATTCATCTTCAAGAATAACCAAGTCCTTGTTGCGGAATCCGGCAATTGCGTGCACCTCACAGCCGTTTTCGTGAAGCTTCTTAGCCACGGGATATGCAATTGCACAACCAACACCGCCGCCCACAACAGCAACCTTTTTCAGTCCGTCAATGTGGGTAGGCGTGCCGAGAGGACCAACGAAATCCTGAATGAATTCGCCCTCGTTTTTATGGTTAAGCTTTTCGGTTGTTGAGCCGACAATCTGGAAAATAATCGTAACCGTGCCCTTTTCCCTGTCGTAATCAGCAACAGTAAGAGGAATTCTCTCGCCGTTTTCGTCAACACGGAGAATGATAAACTGCCCCGGCTCAGCCTTTGCCGCAACCATAGGCGCATCAATATCCATAAGAGTTACTGTCGGATTAAGTACCTTTTTTCTGACAATTCTATACATTATCTCATTTCCTTTATCATAAATACATTTTCTGTAAATTTGCAATTTTGAAAACGCTATCTTGTATTATACCCGTATTTCGGCACGATGTCAACAATTCGCAAACGCTTTTGTGAAAGGTTATATAAAAACCGTTTAAATAGTGCTCCGATATAGGTAACTTCTTCCGCTTTTGCCGATAATTTCAACGATTTCAGCCGCCGTGAGAATATTCAGCACGAAGGACGCATACTTCTGTCCGACACCGCTTAGTGCACCGAAATCCTTTGAGGTGAACTCCTCGGGCAGACCCTCGGGAAGAAAATATTCCCAGTCGGACTTGCAATTTATATGTATCTCCTCCACCAAATCCTTCGGGATACGGTCGTAACGGACGTATCCCCTACGTCTGCCCCGTTTCAGTCCCTCAGTTTCGGGCGGCTGACGGAATTCGTCCACGTCCAGCATTACAATGCAAAGACGGAAATTTTCGTGGGTGAGAAAGGGTTTTATCTTGTACAACTCAGGAAAAATATCGTAGGGCGTACCCATTTTCGGTGACTTGCGTTTTTTTCCCTGCTCGCCTGTTTCGGGATTTATCGGGATAAGCCACTTATACCGTGGAATAGGGTGCACAACCGTAACACGGCTGACCTGCAAAAAAGCGTCAAGCTTCTTCCGCAGACGCTCAAAGCCTGCGGTCTGAATTTCTATAATTCCGTCCTCGCCGACGATATCCGCAACAAATCCGCCGATTTTCTGCTCGTGCCCGTCAGCGTAAGGCTCAAAGTAATTTTTCAGCACCGAATGAACGGTTTTTTCGCCGTATGTACCAATTCCCGCACGGATATGCTCACCCGTCAGCACGGTTTCAAGGGCAGTGTAGAATTTTTCTTTGTCCACGGCTTTTCCTCCTTTTTTAGAGTAGAGTTTGGAGTGTGGAGTGTGGAGTTGATGTGTAAATCATAGTTTCTCTTAACTCCTCACTCCACTCCCCAAACTCCTAACTTTCAATTTACCATCACACTAATTATACCAACATCACATCAAAAAATCAACCGCTCCCGAAATATCCTCGGAAGCGGCTGTTTCAATGCAGGTTATCTGCTCTGGTTGTTGTCCTTCTTGTTATCGGAACGGTTTTCGCTCTTGTTGCCGTACTGGTTATTGTTCTGTCTGTTGTTCTGCTGATTGTTGTTCTGCTTGTTGCTGCTCTGGTTGTTATCCTGACGGTTATTGTTCTGGTTATTGTTCTGGTAGCTCATTTTACATTCTCCCTTGCGGTATATTTTCTTGTGCAGTACACAAATTATATTTATCAATTTCTATATGCACAACTTATACTCCAACGCTTGAAAAACAAGTGTAAATGGTGTATAATAATATAAATTATCTGCAAAGGAATGATTTTTATGCACAGCTGCGGCATTTTGTTACACATTTCCAGTCTGCCCGACAAGTACGGTATCGGTACTCTCGGCAAGCAGGCTTACAATTTTGTTGATTTTCTCGTAAAAAGCGGTCAGGAATACTGGCAAATTCTTCCCATCGGACCTACAGGCTTCGGTGACTCACCTTATCAGAGCTACTCCGCTTATGCGGGAAATCCGCTTCTTATTGACCTCGAAACGCTCATTACTGAGGGACTTATTTCCGCTGACGATATGGACTTGCAGATTATCGAAAAGAAACAGACTTTCACAGATTTCGGTCAGCTTGACAGCTTCAAACAGGTAGTGTTGAAAAAGGCTTGCAAGGCTTTTTTTGAAACAGCTGACGAGGACACTCTTTCCGATTTTGATACTTTCTGCAACAACAATAAATTCTGGCTTGACGATTACGCTCTTTTCACGGCTCTGAAAAAGCATTTCCGCAACGTTATGTGGACTGAGTGGGACGACGATATCCGTCTGCGTAAGCCTGAGGCTGTAAAGCGTTACTCCGATATGCTTGCTGAGGAAACAAGCTGCGTGAAATTTATTCAGTACAAATTTTTTGAGCAGTACAACGCTTTGAAAAAATACGCAAACTCAAAGGGTATAAAAATTTACGGCGATATGCCGATTTATGTTTCTATGGACAGCTCCGACATCTGGGCAAGCCCTGAGCTGTTTATGCTTGACAAGGACAGACGTCCTACAAAGGTTGCAGGCTGTCCTCCTGACGCATTTTCCAAGACAGGTCAGCTTTGGGGCAACCCGCTTTACAACTGGGACTATATAGAGAAAACAGGCTACAAGTGGTGGATTTCCCGTGTTGAATATTCGGGCAGACTTTTCGACCTGACCCGTATCGACCATTTCCGTGGCTTCGAAAGCTTCTATGCAATTCCTTACGGCAACGAAACCGCTGAAATCGGTGAATGGTTACCGGGTCCGTCTATGAAGCTTTTCAAGGCTATCCGTGCCGAGCTTGGCAACGTTAATCTTGTTGCGGAGGATTTGGGCTTCCTTACTGCGGACGTAAAGAAAATGCTGAAAGAGTCAGGCTTCCCGGGAATGAACGTGCTGGAATTTGCCTTCGGCGGTGAGGACAGCAATTACCTGCCCCACAACTATGTAAAAAACAGCGTTGTTTACATCGGCACTCACGATAACGACACTGCAATCGGCTGGTATAAGTCATCCGACAAGGCTACCCGAAAGAATGCAAAGAAGTATATGGCGCTGTCCCGAAAAGAGGGCTTAAATTGGGGTATGATAAGAACAGCCTACTCCAGTGTTTCCGACCTTGCTGTAATTCAGATGCAGGATTTTCTCGGTCTTGGCTCTGAGGCAAGAATGAATATTCCGTCCACAATCGGCGGCGGCAACTGGGCGTGGAGACTTGGCGAAAATGACCTTACCGACAAGCTTGCTGAAAAGATTATGAAATATGCAAAGCGCTATTTCCGTGCACCTGTAAGAAAAAAGGTTAAGGTTAAGCTCAGCAAAAAGGATATATAACACAAAGACTGCAAGGGAAATTATCCGTTGCAGTCTTTTTCATTCTCAACAATCAAATCGGAGATTTTCAGAGTAATATCATTCTTTGCCGCATACTCCTCCGCCTTGGCAATAAGCCTGTCCTTGTTTTTGTTTATCAGCAATGCAGCAACCTCGTCCTTGGTTTCCTGAGGCAGCGCTTCAAGCATAGCAGCAGCCATTGACGGCGGCAGATTAGCAAGTCCCGCAATGACTTTCGGGAGCGTCCCCTCTTTTTCCTTTAACTTGTCACGGACAAGAGGCAGGCACTTTGCAACAACATCACTGTAATTTATTTCATCGACGATAATTCTTATTTCCATAGTTTTTCTCCATACATAAATAAATTGGTCACTAAGACGTATAAAAAATATGTTTACACGAACAGAGAATTTTTGCAACGCAAAAATTCTCATAGACAAAAGGGTCGCCCAAGATATATAAAAAATGAGTTTTCGCTAACAGAGAATTTTTGCAACGCGAAAAATCTCATAGACAAAAGGGGCGCCCAAGATATATAAAAAATGAGTTTTCGCTAACAGAGATTTTTTGCAACGCAAAAAATCTCATAGACAAAAGGGTCGCCCAAGATATATAAAAAATGAGTTTTCGCTAACAGAGAATTTTTGCAACGCAAAAATTCTCATAGACAAAAGGGTCGCCCAAGCGACCCTTTTGTTTTTGGCACACCAAAAATAATACTGCACGAAACGTCATAATCAGAAAGAGCGAGAATACTCGCCCCTTCTTTATAATTGAAACTTACAACTACTTTATCATCGTATACCAGTATTGAATTAACAAAGGTATCAACCAATTTCCGCTTACTATCATCAAGTATTAAATCAAGCCTTTTCATAGCTTTCAACCACTCTATAACTTGTTCACGCGTTACAAGGTCTTGCTGTATTTCTTGTTTTACAATATCTGCTTCAATCTGCTGTCTTTGCAGTTCTAATTCGTCAAATCTGTCTTTTGTAGCTTGTGTTAGCATACCCATTTCCATTGCACGAATGAGATTATCCATTTTACTTTTCACGTCTTGCAATTCCCGATGTAACAAAGGTAGAATGTTGTTATCTCGCTCTTGTATACGCATAACACTATCTGCAATATCGTTAATCATATCATCCGTAAACATTTTCCCTACAATATCATTAATAATAAGGTCTTCAATATAAGCCTTTCTTAATGTTTTTTTCTTACAACCATTATGATGTTTGACACCTGAGCATTTGTAGTAATTATACACCGCACCTCTACGTCCCTTACCACTCTCACCGATAAGGAATTCACCACAATATCCACAGATAAGCTTAGTAGACAAAAAATATTCTGTTTTCGCTTTGAAGCGAGAACGTGAACGCTTATTTTTTATCAACCGTTCTTGCACCTTATTAAACAATTCGTCAGACACTATCCGAGGAACACCGTCATCAATCACTATGTCGCGATACTTATATTGCCCCTTATATTTAACATTTTTCAGCATTGTTATTACAGAAGTTTTGTTGACAGGATTTCCATTACTACTTCTTACACCATTATCATTTAGGTAAGCAATAACATCCTTAATCATTTTCCCATTTGAGTACATAACAAAAGCTTCTTTAATCAACGGAGCAACTAAAGGATTAAGAACATAATTATTGTCTTCATCTACTGTATATCCGATTGTTACTAAACCACCATTATATCTACATTTCAGCGCATTTTCCGTCATACCTCTAATCACCTTTTCCGAAAGTTCTGCCGAATAATATTCGGCAAATCCTTCCAACATTGATTCCAGTAATATACCTTCTGCACCGTCTGATATTATCTCTGTTGCTGATATCACCTTAACACCGTTCTTACGCAAAATTGCCTTGTAATGTGCTGAATCATATCTGTTTCTTGAAAACCTATCCAATTTCCACACAATTATTGTTTCAAAAAATTTCTTGTTGCTCTCCTTAATCATTCTTTGAAACTCAGGACGGTTATCTGTTTTAGCTGATAATGCCCTATCTATATATGTACCAATAATTTTTATACCTTTGCGTTCAGCAAAAGCTTTGCACTCTCTGAGTTGTCCGTCAATGCTCTCTTCACGCTGATTGTCGCAAGAATATTTTGCGTAAATAACAGCTTCCATAATAATTACCTCCTATAAAAGCTAAACCTAACAATAGTATATCTCTTCATTTTCGTTATGTCAACAAATTAATGTGATGAATCAATGAAACTTTGTAAGTTACCTTTTTCATTTAGGTAATTGTCCCAAAACCTTTTGCCACGCTCAGATTTATAAAAAGCCAAAATCTCTGTCATCAACACCGAAGCTAACGAGTCAATCTCTTCTGTTGTCATTTTCTTCACTTGTTCCACATTTTTCTTCTGTCCCATAATTAATCAACCTCGCTATCTGACTACCGTCAAGCCGTCTTAACATATCATTTTGTTCACCCTCTTTAACTTCCTTATAATTATCTTCAACAACAGCCATTGCATCTAATAATGCAGCTTGCTTTTTCATGTCACTACCGTTTTGATATTCATCAGGTAACATTTCGAATGTCTTATACTCACCGTTCACATCTTTGTAGTGATACACGATTTTATTTATTCGGCGCTTTAACTGTGTGAAAGTATCTTGACGTCTACGCGAAAAATCCACCATATTGTAATACACTTCCTCAGGCGGAAGAATTGACATTACATATACCTTATTCCATAATGCATATGTGTTACGGTATCTACAATGTAATTGCACTCTGCTATAACAATCCAAAATACCTAACATCATTGTATATGGGATATCACCACGAAATTCGTCAAGAACAACAACTGAAACAGGATTTTCACCATATGAATCAAATAAACTGTAGCCATTAGAATGATAGTCATTACAATAATATACATTGTCAGCACCTAATTCATTACACAACTTAATATAGGTGTATGTCTTACCACTACCAGAATCACCCCAGTGAAATTCAGTCCACATTTCTTTTATGAGTGGAGTTTCACTTGCTCGCTTCTGATGATATTCAGCCATTATCATTTTATCATAACGCCTATATTTGAACGCCTCTTCAAAAATCTCTTTAGGAGTATAGCCGTTGTGCAGTAACTCCTCTATTTCTTCTAAATCGGTTCTTTTTCCTTGACTGTCTTCAATAACTTCAAGCCCTGTTTTATATAAAACATGTTCACTCTTTTCAGCAAATTTACCCTCTTTTTCAAGGTATGCCTTTAGGGTGTCCTTCCCACTAAGTTGAGGCTCGGTGTGAGCCTGACCGAATATATCCGCAACTGCTTTTAACGTTGTTGTGTTGCCACTGTATGCAGCAATGTGAGCGTGGTAACAACCATCTGCTGACAGACAGACTGAAACCCCAGCTTTTCTGTTTTTTCCGCTGTTCGACCACAGATCGATTAGAATGTCTGCTAACACCTTAGGATCTTTATACTGTTCTTCAGTAAGATTCATATTCTCCATATTTGCAATATGAACTGTAATCATCCAACATCTATGCTTTAATTTTGTACTAAAAGCCATAAGCTTGTCACTTCCATTTCTTATTGTCACACATATGTGTGTGCCTAAATTCTTTAATGTATATGCGGGTAAACACACCCTGTCACATATCACACAAGTCACGTGGTAATACTACCACGTGACTTGTGTACAGACAGTAGCTTCGCTACCGTCTGTACATCGCTAACATTGTAGCAGTTGTAGTAATTTTGCTTTCGACACTTGCGGAATAATAATTCCTCGGAGTTGTTGTCCGTCAATTAATGCTATACCTCTGCCTTGTCCGTACTGCAATTCATTTTCGCCTTCAAAATGCTCAGATGCAAACAAACCTTTTCTTCCGTCGACCGTAAGATTACCAAGTCCTATGAGAATGTGAAAATTGTCTGCACTACCGCTTGCCGAGGGAAATATGTTTGCAGTATATCTTTGCATTGAGAGCCACAGAAAGCAGCGGCGCGACCTGCCGAGCATAAGTACGGAAGACATTATGTTACGAATTTCGTCAGCTTTTGTCTTTGTCTCTTTGCACATACTATAATGTGTCAACAATCCTGCAATCTCGTCAATAATTAAGATTTTTATTTTTCCACTACCACCCTCGGGGGTAGATAAAAACTCGTCATAAAAATCTTTAATCAACTTATAGCAGTTTTCAAATTCTGCATAATGCTGACTAATACCACCAAACTCACGACTTGCCTTAAAATCTGCAATATAGAGGGTTGGCTTGCAAGGTTGAAGTTTACGTAGCCAGTATAATACCGCTGTGCTTTTCCCTGATCCCGAACCACCGACAACAATCAAATGGCTATCTGCACTTGCATATATTGGAGCTTTTATACCCATATTTGCATACAAAAGATAATCGAAACCCAACATAAACTTATCGTTAATCATTCAAATCTTCCTCGTCAGTATCGTCAACCAACGTACTATTTTGTGATACTATCTTCTGTTGTTCACACATTAATATAGTATGTAGGATTTGACGTTCTTTTTTTGTTTTTGCATATCTGATTTCAAGGTATGGTATTTGCGGATTGCTATACATTTTCCAGTCAGCAATCAATTCGTCTGGACAACCATACGTTTTTAAATAGGATCGAACTAAATTTGTTAAAATCGTTTTTAACAACTGCTGTTCGTTCTCGTCCTTGTAAAATACGCAAATGCAAATCGTTGGCAATTCCCCATTCTTTGTGAAAGACAGGAATGGTATACCAATAGCTGTATTCGCCAGTTTTGTTAATCGCTCAAAGGCTTTTTCGCCGATTACATTGTGTACATTTTCCCACACTGCATTTGCAAAACCGCTATCGTTTTCAAAGCTATATGTTACCGTGCCATTGAAATAGTTGTGCAACTTAGTGCTTGCCTCCTCAAAATTACATCCTGTCCAAATGCGTATAATGTGACAAACACCATAATACAAAGCTACTACTACCACAAAAATAATTATAATACCAAGAACTAACTCTAGCATTTATAACACCTCTTTAGAGTATCGGGGGAATTTCCCCGATATTATTATGTTTGTTGCTTACCTGTTGACGACAGAACGTCAATGCGCTTGATCGGCCGATAGACACCGTTTCTCGTGCTGATAGCCTTATCGTACGACACCTCGATCGACATACCAGGACGAAGATTACTAACGTCATACTCGCCCGCATATATCGTCTCCGTCTTTTTGCCGATACAACCACGCTTACCCTCTGCTTCATCCTTATAATAAGGATCGAAATCACTTACAACATACAACGTGCTTTTCTTCTTACCGTCATCGTTGACGGTGAAACTTATTCCTGTAATCTGCATAATTATTACCTCCTGCAGTACCTCTTGTGTATATTCTTCTCAAACTTACCTCTTAAACTTCCCGATCGAAAATATCAAAGCGCGCTTCCTGATTTTTCCTTCTGCGTATAGTATACCACAATATAATTAAAAATTAAATTGGCAGATCTCATGATTTGAATCATACAATCAAATTACCCCTAATTTGCAAAATCAAATGCTAATGCTTACCCAGTATGAGTGAGTTGTGTTTTTACATATTTTTGCTTATAGAGAAATAATGCTTCGTTAATCCTTATTCTGTATATCTCAACTAAACATTTGTGCAGTTTGACGAACTACCTAAAAAATATTTTTCTAAATAAATAAAAAACGCTGTCTACCACACGATAAACAGTGTTTTTCCATTTTTATAAGTATCACAGAGTAGACAAACCCACTTTATTGTGATATAATAATAAACAGTATTGACAACATATTAACAACAAGGAGTTGTGCAATTATGAAACTTACAAAGAACCTCATCGCCATCGCAATGGCAGTAACAATGACAATTTCAACAGCAGCAACAAGCGTATCTGCAGCAAAATGGGTCAAGGCAGACAACGGTGTAAAGTATCAGTACGACAACGGCAGTTATGCAAAGAGCAAGTGGATAAAGACAAAGACAGGCAAGTATTATATCAAGAGCAACGGAACAAGAGCAACAGGTTGGATGACAATAAAGAGCAACGGAACGTCTTACAAGTATTACTTTGATGAAAAGGGAGTAATGCAGACAGGATGGCAGACAATAGATGGGAAGGTCTATTATTTTAACAAGACCAGCGGTAAGATGACAGCAAACAAGAAGATTGTCATCGGTAGCTACAGCTACAAGTTTGATAAGAACGGTGTATGGACAGGAAAGGTCTATTCAAAGGATGGCAAGAAGAACGTAACCAAGAGTGTAAATGTAGAGAAGCTCACAGGTCAGAAGGTAACTACAACAACATCTTCTAATAAGACAACTACAACAAAGGAAACGAAGAATGAACTTGGCGTAGTAAAGACAGTCAGCGGCGAGATACCAGAGACAGTAACAATTAAGGGTAAAAAATATGTAACAAGTGCAACAAATAAGTATATAGGTATGAAGGCCGACGTAATATATCCAGAAGGTTTTAATGGTAATAAGTATCAGCGTGGTAATATGTGGGATTTTGACATCAGTGGCTGTACAGATAAGGATTTGGAAGTACTGAAATATTTTAAGAATATAACATCATTAAATCTCGTAGACTGGGAAAACACATCAACAATCACAAATTTGGATTTCTGCTATTATATGCCAAATTTGGAATATGTGTATGTAAGCGGTGCAGTAAATCTGACAAATGTGGATGGTCTGAGTGTATGCAAGAAGCTCAAGAGAGTAGAAATCAAGTTTTGCAAGCTTGAAAACGTAGATGGACTGAGCACATTGAAGAATATACAGGTAGCAGATTTCGCTTATACATGGCTTGACAACGTAAACGGACTTGCAAATTGCAAAAATCTTAAAGAAGTGACCGTAACACATGCAAGACTTACCGATATTTCTGCACTGAAGGATAAGGATAAGCTTGAAGTACTTGAACTTAACTGCAATAGAAGATTAAAGGATATTAATGCGTTGGCAACATGTGACAGTCTGAAAACGCTCTATATGAACAGCTGCACAGGAGTAAACACATGGGAAGTACTGAAGGAGATTCCAAATCTTAAGAATGTAGCACTTTGTTGGAATGTAATAGGTAAAGAGGGACCATATGAAGTAGCGGAATGGTTAAACGCACACGGAGTAGGCGCATCTTATATATCAGATAATACTTACAGGGAAGGAACACACGTATTTACAAAGGAAATCGCAAGTGACAAGGCGTGGGACGAAGCCTATAGACCGGAAGTAGTATATGGAGATGACAGGGAGTGCAAGCCTGATTGTGTTTGGTGTGAAGATACCGAAACTTTAACAGAAAGAACAGGTATTGATTAAAAGTCGTAACCTATATACAAATAAAAAGCACAGTTGAAATGACTGTGCTTTTTTGTTAGTATAAAGAATGCACTTTCAGTACTTGATTAAATAAAGTATACACATAAATAGATAAAGGAGCAACCTAAAATAATGGGTTGCTCTTTTTGTTATAATAAAGAAAAAACGGTCAGACTTAATAGCCTGACCGTTTCATTTTTCCGCATCACAGATAGACCACAAACCCAAACACAGAGCCATTTACGAATGTGTTCGGATTATGCGTTTTTGGCACCCCCAGCGGGAATCGAACCCACAACTAACCCTTAGGAGGGGTTTATTATATCCATTTAACTATGGAGGCGTGTTATTTATTATAACATTTCAAATTGGAAAATGCAATACTTTTTGTAAAATTCCTATGCTCAAAATCGCACAAATGTGCTGAATTTTATATGCAAACTTTGTGATAAACGTTAATTTACAAGAACGTGTGTTCTATGTTATAATCATAAAAGAACATTTGTTGCACAAAGGAGGGGTAATATGGATATCTCGGAAAAGCTCAGAATACTGGCAGACTCGGCAAAGTTTGATGCCGCCTGCACATCAAGCGGCGTTGACCGTGCAGGCGGTTTTTCTGACGGAATAGGAAGTGCCGCTTCCTGCGGAATTTGCCACAGCTTTGCTTCTGACGGCAGGTGTATTTCCCTGCTGAAGGTGCTGATGACAAATTACTGCCTTTATGACTGCAAATACTGCGTAAACCGCCGAAGCAACGACGTACCGAGGGCAAGGTTTACCCCTGATGAAATTGCTGACCTGACTATTAATTTTTATAGAAGGAATTACATTGAAGGGCTGTTTCTCAGCTCAGGAATTATTCAAAGCCCCGATTATACCTGTGAGCAGATTATCGAGGTGCTGACAATTCTCCGTGTTAAATACAAATTCTGCGGCTACATTCACGCAAAGGCTATTCCCGGGGCAAGTCCCGAGCTTATCGAGAAGCTTGGCACGCTTGCAGACAGAATAAGCGTAAACATCGAGCTGCCCTCGCAAAAGAGTCTTGACAAGCTTGCTCCTGATAAATCAAAAAATTCCATTCTTCTTCCTATGGGACAGATTACACGACAAATTCAGCAGAACAGCTACGAAATTGTAAAATACAAAAGTGCCCCGAAATTTGCGCCTGCCGGTCAAAGCACACAGATGATTATCGGCGCAACTCCTGACACGGATTTTCAGATTTTGCGCTTGTCGGAAGCGATGTACAAAAAGTACAGCCTGAAACGTGTTTTTTATTCGGCGTATGTCCCCGTTGGTGACAGCAAATTCATTCCGACAGCTGACGAAAAGCCTCCTCTGCTGCGTGAACATCGTCTTTATCAGGCGGACTGGCTGCTGCGTTTTTATGGCTTCACGGCAGGAGAAATTCTTGACGAACAGCATCAGGACTTCAATCTGCTGCTTGACCCTAAGTGCAACTGGGCGATACATCACCCCGAAGTTTTTCCGTTGGAAATCAACCGTGCACCTTATGAAATGCTGCTTCGTGTGCCCGGGATAGGTGTAAAATCCGCTCAACGGATTATTGCGGCACGGCGTCAGGCTAAGCTTGATTACAAGGATTTGAAAAAGCTTGGCGTTGTACTGAAACGTGCGGTTTATTTTATTCTTTGTATGGGCAAGCGTGCCGACGGACTGATAGTTACTGAAATCGGAATGATGCGTCAGCTTATGTCCGCAAGCGTTGTAAAGGAGCTCGAAAATAATGGTTACAGCGGCGAACAGTTATCTTTCTTTGACGCTGCGCCGACTTTGGAGGACAGGGTAAAATGCCTTACAGGAGAGATGTGATTTACAGCTACGATGGCAGTTTTGAGGGGCTTATGTGCTGTGTTTTCGAAAGCTTTTTGAAAAAGGAAATTCCATCGGAAATAATTGTTGGAGAGCCTACGCAGATAAGCTTTTCTGAGGTCCGCACGATAGAAAGCTGTCACGAAAAAGCTGAACGGGTAATCCGTGCGATACCGATTAAGATTTCGCCTTTTTCATTTGATACCGTGCGGAAAATGTTTCTTTCCTGCGCTGAAAACAAGGATTTGCTTATTCTTGAATTTCTGCACAAGGGTTTCCGTTACGGCAGACAGATTGAAAATATGCTTGCAGATGACACGGTCAACGCTGTGAACAAGGCGGTTTTTCACTGCACGCACGAGGCACACCTGCTGAAAGGATTTATTCGCTTCTCGGATTACAACGGCTACCTTGCGGCAGTTATTGAGCCGGAAAATAAAGTTATTCCCCTGCTTGCGGCACATTTCACCGACCGTTTCCGAAATGAAAATTTTCTGATTTACGACCGCACTCACCGTATGGCTCTGATTTATTTTTCACGCCGCACAGAGATTGCCGAAAATATTGACTTTGAGCTTCCTGCCGCAAATGCCGAGGAAGAATATTATCGCGAATTGTGGAAGTGCTTCTACCGCACAATCGGAATAAAGGAGCGTTACAATCCCCGCTGTCGGATGAACCTTATGCCGAAGCGCTTCTGGTCAAATATGACGGAAATGCGTGATGAACTCGGACTTGAAGAAAATTATCATAACAGAATAGCAGAAAAAATGAAAAAAGAATAATGAATAATGAATAGTTAATGTGTCCGCTTTGCGGACATTTTTAATTTTATTGCCGAAGGCAATTCCTTAATTATTAATTATTCATTCTTCATTATTCAATATTCACTATTCATTGTCGAAAAGTCTTTTTCGACAAATTGAAATGAGAGGTACAATTAAGTACCTCTCATAATTTTTATCTGTTACGGAATTTAATTTCAGGCATACTGTCTGATGGCATCATCAGGTCAGCATTTCTGGTAGGTCTGCTGAAGAATACATCAGGGTCAAGCGGATCATCAAGACGCTTTGAGCCGATTTCGCTGCCCTTCTTTTTCTTCTTGCTCTTGCTTTCGTCTTCATCAAACTGAACAGCAAACGGATTGTGAACCTCTTCCTTCTGCTTCTTTGCATAGCGGTTCATCATCTTTTCCTTGCTTGCCTTGTTAGACTCAATTGAAGCATTGATTTCTTCCTGAAGCTTCTTCAAATCGAACTCGGTATTTCTTTCCTGTGGTTCGTCATCAAACTTGTGAATTGTTTCAAGACTAATCTCACCAATAGGAGGAGTATCAATTTCAATTGCACCGAGGTCGTAATCAATGTCATTTGTGAAAGTAAAGCCGTCGATTTCTTCTTCCTCAGAAGAAGCGGCACTGCTTTCCATTTCAATTTCGTGCTGACTTTCTTCTGCAAGGGCTGCCATATCCATCTTCATCTTTTCGATAAAGCTATTGTCTGATGCAGGTCTTTCATCGGCAGCAGCCTGTGCTTCGGCAGCCTTCTTTGCGGCTTCCTTTTCAGCCTCTGCCTTAGCCTTTGCAAGGTCCTGAACAGCATTGAGTGCACGGCTGCTTGCCTTTGGCTTATCTGCATCCATAAAGTCGTAGACATCCATATCAACAGCCGCAGTTGTATCAACAGCTGAAACAGGCTTTGCAGCAGGTGCAACAGGCTCTGCTTTAGCAGTACCTGAAATAAAATCGAATTCTGAAAGCACGTCTACCGAAGAAACATTAGCGGAAGGTGCAGGCTTTTCAATAGGTGCAGGTTTTGGCTCAGCAACAGGTTTAGCTTCGACAATCGGCTTAGCCTCAACAACAGGTTTAACCTCAGCTGTCGGCTCTGATTTAACCTCAGGAGCAGGAGCAGCAGGTTCTTCGGTTTTTCTTCTGCGCTTTGCAAACAGCTCCATATAGCTGTTCTTCGACGAATCAGCCTCAGCTGCAGAAGGCTTAACGTCTTCAACAGGCTCAGGTTTAACATCGGCATTGATTTCTTCCGCTGTCCTTGTAACAAGATCCCAACTCATTCCTGCTTCGGAAGAAAGGTCAATCTTGCCAATTGCGGAAGCAGACTTTTCTTCACTGGTTTCAACTGCAGCATTTTCGCCGGAATTCATATCAATGCTTCCGATATTGTTATTTTCCGCAGACTTAGCATTTTCAAAAGTAGGTGCAGGTGCATAATTGGTATTCAAAGAACCATTGCTCATAGCTCTGATTGCGCTCTTGACAGAGGATACTACCTCCGACTGATTAGTAACAGGCTTCGGAGCTGGCTTTGGCTCAGGCTTAACCTCAACCGCAGGTTCCGGCTTAGGTTCAGGCTTAACTTCAACCGCAGGTTCAGGTTTGACCTCAGCAACAGGCTTTGGTGCAGGCTTTGGTGCGTTAAGAGCCTTGAACGCATTTTCGAGAGAAGCAAGTGCATCTGCATCACTTGTCATTTCGCTTGCAGCCATTGGCTTCGGCACAGGCTCAGCAGCAGGCTTTGGCTCAGGCTTTGGTGCTTTAAGAGCCTTGAATGCATTTTCAAGTGAACTGAGTGCATCTGCATCGCTTGTCATTTCGCTTGCAGCCATCGGCTTAGGTACAGGCTCAGCAACAGGCTTTGGCTCAGGCTTAGCCTCCGGAACAGGAGCAGGAGCAACCGGCTTAGGTGCAGGAGCTGGCTCAGCCTTAGGAGCAGGCTTAGGTTCTTCCTTCTTAGGTGGATTGAAATATTCCTCAATACCCTTCTTGATACTGTCAAGATTTTCCTCAGAAGTAGCATCGGAGTAACCCTTGAGTATAGCAAGGATATTGATATCATCATTGCTTCTGCCGTCCTTCTTCTCAATCATAACCTGAGAAGCAAGCAGCTTGGCTTTATCTGCAACAGAAATTTTCTTTTTGTCGATACCACTGTTTACAACATACAGAGGTACCTTGCCCTTGAACTGGTCAGGATAATTTTCGTCCATAAGCTTCTGTACAGCTTCTTCGGAGTCATTTGTGTACCAGCTGACAGCGAGAAACATAGTTTTTGCCGTACTGATACCCATAACATTCTTCTTGACAAAATCCATAATCGGCATTTTATCGCCGTAAACACCTGACGCAAAAACAATCAGCTTGTATGCAAGAAGCTGAGTAGGATTAAATGTCGCAACGTTAATAACGTCAGCATCGTCCTTGCCCAGATGTGCAGCAAGCCAGTCGGCATATTGCTTGGTGTGTCCGAATTTAGAAGTATAGACAATTGCAACTTTCTTCATTTCACACATTCTCCGCCCTGTGGCAGAGAGCCCTCCTTAATGTATATCTTTATACTGTTCTATCGATAATTCTTCATTAAGAAATAATTCTAATACTATACATTACAATTATATATACTTTTGGCTTGCTATTTGTTAACAAACTGTTAATTCTTCACAAGTTTGATATATTTCACAGTTTTTGTTTTATTTTTTATATATTTTTTACACAAAAGCGGTGACCAAATTTGTTACCAAGCTGTAATAATTTTGAATATGGAAAACGCTGCCATTTTTCGCATCTGCAACTTAATATCTTACCAGCCATCAGCTGTCACAAAACTGTTACTCTGTGGAAATGTTAGCTGAAAAGTTTTATTACAATTCGGTACACTTTATTACAATTGTATCATAATTATTGAATTAGTACGGCGGTAATGCTATAATCAGATAACAATTGAATTATAGCTTTACGGAGGTTACAGCCAATGGCACAACGTACCATTCACTACCTTCTCGGAGAAATTTTTTCCGAACAGGTTGAAATAAAAAACAAACAGCGTTTTCTGCTTGGAAGCGTCCTGCCTGATGCTTATGCGGATGTTTGCGACAGAAATAAAACTCATTTCAAACGAAAGATGGAGGAAACCAATCAGATTTGCTTTGATTTTGACAGCTTTAAAGAACAGTATTTTGAACTGATACAAAAGGATGATTTGTATCTTGGTTATTATATGCATCTGGTTGAGGACGCTTTTTATCGGGAATATATTTACTGCGGACGCTTTAAAATGCCTTGCAGCAAGGAAGAAGTTGCTATTCTTCATAACAACTACCACATTCTTAATAATTACATTGTAAAAAAATATAACATTCACAATATAATTGAAAAGCCTGCTGATTTTCACAAAGAACCGCTCTGCAATATAGCTGCTTTCAAGGTTAATGAATTTATAGATGATATGTCCTGTGATTTTACAGAAAAAACGTCAGGAAAAACAATTTTTGTAACCGAAGGTATGCTTGATGAATTCATTGATACATATGCAGAAAAAGGCATTGAAGAACTTAAAAGCATACAAAACGGAAAGCCTTTTCTGAAAGCTGTAGATTTGGCATACCCGATAAACAGATAATTTTATAAACAAAAACACCCCGAAAAACCACTCTTTTCGGGGTGCGGCTGTTATCTGACAAAAGCAAGAATTATAAGCATTGCTCCGCATATCCAGCCGAGATTTATGTTGAAGGAGGAAACTATCTTTCTGCCAAGCCGCCAGCCTATTGATATTGCGGCTACACCTGCAGCAAGTGCACCGCCGCACAGAAGCGGCAAATTCATTTTCCCAAGTCCTGCACTTATCCCTGTCACAAGAGAGTCGGCGGAAAGTGCAATCGCAAGGACAACCGCTTCCTTAGGCGAAATGCTTTTTGAATTGTCCGTATCAGCGGCAGCACCGTCAAAATAAAGTGCGGCAGGATTGTTTTTGGCAAGCTTTTTTCTGTCCACCATTTTCTTGAAACAATTGCTGAACAGATTGAAAATACCAAGCGACACAAGCAGCACAGTGGAAATTATTCCGCATATGTTTTCGGGAATAACTATCCGCAGTATTTCCGCAAATCCAACTGACAGACACAGGAATGCTGTCCCCACGGCACTTATTATCAACGACGAGCGAAACGGAATTTTTATCCCTGCACTTCCCAATCCCATTGCGGCGGCAAAGCAGTCCGTGCAGACTGCTGTAATAAGTAAAAGAATTTTTATCATAAACTGCGACACGTCTTTCTGCAATTGATAGTATAGTTTATGATAAATTTTAAAAAAGGTGATTGACTTAAATGCAAAAATATGCTATTATTTTAGGAGGTAAAGTGCACTTTACCCTTTTTATTTGTTTTTTTACGGAGGTAATCTGATGTCTTTGAAGAATAAGGTGCTTGCTGTACTGGAAGAAAATAAAGGGAAAAATATTTCGGGAAATGATATTGCCAAAAGCGTGGGAATGACCCGCAGCGCAGTATGGAAAGCCGTAAAACAGCTTCGCAGCGAGGGCTACTCCATCAGCGCAGTTACTAATAAGGGATACTGCCTTTCTGAGGAAAGCGATTTTCTGAATGAACATTCCGTTTTTCAGAATCTCAAAACCCGCGAAATCGGCAGAAAAATAGATGTTTTCAAAACCATTGACTCCACGAACAATTTTGCCAAAAGTCTTGCTCAGCTTGGCGCTGTTCACGGTACAACTGTAATTTCCGAGGTTCAGACTCAGGGCAAGGGCAGAATGGGCAGAAGCTTCTATTCACCTGTGGGAATGGGTGTTTATATGAGCGTAATTCTTCGTCCGAAGCTTTCGGTTGAGCACTCACTGCTGATTACGTCCTGTGCGGCGGTTGCGGTTGCTGAGGCTGTCGAAAAGACTACAGGACTGGACTGCAAAATCAAGTGGGTCAACGATATTTATGTTGGCGAAAAAAAGCTTTGCGGAATTCTCACCGAAGCTGCGATAAATGTTGAACAAGGTGGACTTGACTATGCAATCGTCGGAATAGGGCTCAATATACAGAACACCTCTTTTCCAAAAAACATTTCCGATATCGCAACTTCTCTCTATCTTGAGACGGGCAAATCCTTTTCACGAAGCCTGATTGTTGCGGAAATACTCAACAGCCTTGAAGCACATCTTGACAACATCACGGATAAAGGCTTTATTGAGGAGTACCGCAGACGTTCAAACCTTATCGGAAAAAGAATTGAAATTACCCATAACGATATTTCGGCTCAGGCTGAATGTATCGGAATTGACGAAATATGCAGGCTGCTTGTACGTTACGACAACGGCGAAGAAAAGGCGCTGATGTCGGGAACAATTCGTATAGTAAAATAAACAAATCCGAGGAAAACAGCTTCCTCGGATTTGTTGTTTATTCAGCGTGACTTCCGCCCCATTCAACGACGGTAAAGCCGTTACGTTCAAAAGTTTCAAACTCCTGCGACTCAATAACTGTATCAGGGTCACACTCATTGTACACCATAAATACACGAAGCACGCTGTCAGGAACAGGGTCAATATCAAGAACAGCATTTTTTTCATACTGCTCTGTCTGGAAGGTTATAAAATTGCAGTCATTCTTCTGCAATTCAGGCAGCCAGTAAATTATGAACTCATTGCTTTCACGTGGAGTAAGTCCTATTTCCGCAAGCTTTTCACGGAGGAAATCTGCGGTGTCCTCGCTTTTAACCACAAAGCCCTTGGACATATCCCATTCTGATTTGCCGACACCCTCCCAGTAAAGGCAGTAGTATTCGTTTCCGTCAGCATTGTCAATAATCGTGCCGTCAGGGTAAGCGGTAACATTCCAGCCGTCACGATAGTCGGGATAAGTGCAGGTAAGCTCGCCGTCTTCAAGCTCAACCTTAACCGAAACCTCGGTTTCTTCTTCGGGGTAGAGGTAGATTACAGGCTTTGCATAATCGCCGAGGAACCAATAATTGTAGTTCTGTTCTTCTTCATCATAATAGCCGTAATAAAATGCGTCCACAAGATAAGCAAGCTTGTATTCCATTGTACGTTCGTTGAGAATTATTTTTTCACAGGCTTCATATTCATTATATTTTACAAGCCAATCACTGTAGAGATTGAAGGCTATGTCAATATCCTTACAATATTCCGCACGGATAAAGCCCCAAAGCTCCCACGTTCCGAATGCTGCTTCAATACCATTCCATTCGCAATAAATCCAAGGTTCATCTCCTTCATAAAGATGTGGTCCTTCGTAGGAATTTATTTCAAGCTTTTCACCGTAAAAATAGTAATCCCAAGCGTCTGCGGCATCGCTTTCGGGCTTGTACCCCGTAATCTCACTTCGGAACACCTCAGTGTAATTCAGCTTGCCGTTTTCAAGTGTAAATAGATAGTCTACATCGTCGGTAATACCTATTTCAATATTCTTTCGGGACATTGTGTACCATTTCTTTTCAAGCTTGTCAGTGGTTTTTATTCCGATAACGTTTCCGCTCTGATAAACAAGACGCTTGTGATTATAAAGAGTATCAACATAATTCATTTTTCCATCAGCTATAGTATAAATGTCAACATCTGCACATTCATCGATACCTTCATCCACCTCGTCCTGAACTGTTTTTGTAACAAGCACCTCAGGTGTTCCGTCAAAGTCAAGGTCAATAAGGTTTACGCCTACAACATCCTCGCCCATAAAGATATCAAGGTTATCGGTAAGGGTATTGTAAACCGCCGCCGAGCCGTCATTCTTCTCGTCAAATTTTTTCAGAAGCTCTGCGCTGCTGATTGCTTCTGCGCCGTTTTCGTACAGCACCTCAAAGGAAGTAATTTCGGGTGCTGAAGAATAATTATTTCCGATGCTGTCGTAGGAAACAGTAAGGCTGTCAACCGTCATACTTGCATAAACATAATCGGGATAATTGTGGTGGTTTATTGAGCCGCTCGAAAAGGAAATGCTGTCCATAAGCGTGTCAATGCCGTTTATGTTGTGACCATATGCTTTAAGATACGTAGGCATAGGAATTCCATACATATATGCAGGGTCGACAATGACAGTTGTGGTATCGTCCTTGTTGAAGCGTACAAAGCCGTTAAAAGTCAGATTTTCAATGGTGTATTCCTGTGTAATGCTGACGATTTCAGGGTTAAGATTTTCGTCAACCTTGATTTTCACGATTACGTTGCCCTCCTGCAGGGTTTCATAATTACAGAAGGATTTCGCATACCTGCTTCTTTCGGCAGAATCCACTGCGGAATAGAACGAGTCATAATCATTGCCGTCACTGTGAAGAAGTGTGGTAGGCTCACGGTAAAGTTGATATTCAAATACAGCGTTTACGGAAAACTCATCGGGAGAAACAACAGTGAAATTAACAGCGCTGGCATTTGGATTGAATATGTTTCTTCCTCCGCCGTCCTTCATTTGGATAAGCTTTTTGACAATCTGCTGTTTCTCGTCCATTGAGCAATTTTCAAGGCTGAACGGTTCTTCCTCAGCAGCTTCCGTTTCTGTTTCGGGGTCTTCAATCACTTCCGCAGTTGTAACTGACGGAACCGTAGTAATTGCCGCTGCTGCAGCTGTTGTTTCCTCAGCGGTGCTTTCGTTTTTCTCGGCACACCCTGTAAGCAATGCACCGATAAGCGCTATTGCTGTAATAAATCTGATTTTCTTCATAAGTCATACCCCTTTCAGTTGATAAGTAAAGTATAGCACCGTGCTAAAGCATTTTCAATAGGATTAACCGCATTGTAACCGTGCTGTACCAAACTGTAATTTTATCCCTGAAAATGAAATTTTTCTGTAACCGTTGAAGTTCCCGTAAAAATGTGCTACAATATTGTTAAATAATACTATGATAAGGGGTAATTACAATGAACTCAAAAAAGCTTGTATCACTTACATTTGACGATGGTCCAAACACCACAACCACTATGCAGGTACTCGACCTGATTGAGCAATACGGAATAACCGCAAGCTTTTTTGTCATAGGCAACAATATTAACGCTGAAAGCGAAGCCTCAATGAAGCGTGCAGTAAAGCTGGGCTGCGAAATCGAAAATCACTCACGGACACACCCTGCAATGCCTGAAATGACAGCGGAGGAAATTGCTGCCGAAATAAAATTCACCTCTGACAAGGTTGAAGCTGCTGTAGGAAGAAAACCGAGGTTTTTCCGTCCGCCGTACATTGCATACAATGACGTTATGTTTGACACAATTGACCTGACCTTTATCTGCGGAGTCGGCGCAGAGGATTACAATGATGAAATAACTCCCGAAATGCGTTACGAAAAAATTATGTCGCAGGTTTCCGACGGCACGATAATTCTGCTTCACGATGCAGAGGGCAACTTCCGCACGGTCGAGGCGCTGAAAATGATTATCCCAAAGCTTCTTGATGAGGGCTACGAATTTGTTACTGTTTCCAAGCTTTTTGAAAGAAACAGACTAACTCCCGAACACAGAACAATTTATACAAATGTACATCAATAAAAATTCAAGGGTACCAAGCAACCGCTCGGTACCCTTAATCTTTTTATAACTGTAAATTAACCAAGTTCAGCAACCTTAGCCTGAAGTTCAGTGTTAACTTCATCAACAAGCATAATAACTGCGTCAGAATATGTTTCTCTTGTTGTAGCCCAGTCAGTACCGTGCAAAGCTGCTCTTGTACCAACGCTGTCGCCGCCCTGTGTTGTGTAGCTTGCGATATCTGTGGAACAACCTGATGCAAGGTCAACAACAGGATACTGTCTTGCAAGTTCATTGATTTCCTTTTCGATAGCAATGAGTTCGTCAGACCACTTATAGTCGTCCCTCATCTTTCTGTCGGAAATAGCAATAGCACCTTCATCGTAAGAACCAATGATTGCACATTCAGCGAAACGTGCTACACCCTCAGGGTTTGTTGAGCCCTTACAGAGAGCATAACCGCCTACAGTTGCAACCATATATGGGTCAGAACCTGCAGGAGACGGAACAGGAGCAATACCAAGGTTCTCAGGCTCCATCTTTGTTGCCCATGTAGCAGGGTCAGCCTTTACGTGCCAAGCACCTACGAGGTAGAACAGCTGTCTGCCGTCGCCCATCATTGAAGGCTGTTCAGCCCAGTTGAACTGTTCTCTTGGGAATACAAGACCTGATGTAAAGAGGTCATACTGGAAGTTCATAGCCTTTTCTACTGTAGCGTCGTTGTAGTTACATACAAGCTGACCGTCCTTAGTACCAACGAGAGGTACACCTGCGGAGAAGAGGAGGGAGTTTTCAGCCCAGTAACCGTCAAGACCCCACTGGTCGTTTTCTTCGTCAACGAATTCTTCAAGCATACCCTTGAATGTATCCCAGTTCCACTCACCAGCCTTGTAGAGTTCCCATGGGTCTTCAAGACCGTTAGCTTCAATTGTAGCCTTGTTGTAGATAACAACTTCTTCAGCTGTAACAGTTGTTACAAATGAGAAGTGCTTGCCGCCGAAGTTATAAAGCTCCATAGCAGCTGCGGAATTCTGCCAGATGTCAGAATTAAGGTCGATGTATTCATCTACAGGCATAAACATACCGCTGATGATACCCTTAGGGAAGTTATAAACGTCATCACCTGGGAAGAAGTCGATGCCTTCACCGCCGAGAACGTATGTAGAAAGGTCATTGAAACGGTTTTCCCAAGTAGTCTTATAGTACTTGACAGAACCGCCGTACTTCTTTTCAAACATTTCCATAGCAACAGACTTGGAAGCACCTGAACCTGATGGATTGATATCATAGTGAGCGAGCCACTTGATTTCCTTGTTTTCAAGTTCAACGTCCTGAAGCTGCTCCATAGCTGCAGCAAGAACGTCCTCCTCTTCAGCTGCAAGAGTTGCAGTGTTTACCTCTACTGTTGCAGCAGTAGTTGTGACTGTTTCAGCCTTTGTTGTTTCGTCAGCTGCACCGCCTGCTCCGCCTTCATCGCTGCTGCAAGCAGTAAAGCCTGCTGTCATAGAGAGCGCAAGAAGTCCGGAAAGAATCTTCTTTGTGTTGTTCATAACATACCTCCTGAAATTGATTATTTGCATATACTGCAATTAAAATAAATACCCCGACATAGCACGGCTGTGCTGTGCCGGGGATTATAGTTATAATTATTCTTCAGCAACCTTAGCCTGGAGCTCTGTATTGAGTTCTTCAACAAGGAGGTTAACTGTATCAGCATATGTTTCTCTTGTTGTAGCCCAGTCAGTACCGTGGAATGCAGCCTTGAGAGCGGATTCAGCACTTGCTGTTGTAAGGGATTCGATATCTGCAGAACAACCGGAAACGAGGTCAACAACAGGATACTTCTTAGCGAGATCGTTGATTTCGTTGAATCTGTCGATAAGTTCCTGAGACCACTTAGCATCGTCCATAATCTTTCTTTCGGAAATTGCAATGGAGTCTGGGTCGTTTACAGCAACGATTGTACACTCAGCAAAACGAGCAACACCCTCTGGGTTCTGAGCACCCTTACAGAGAACGTAGCCTTCGAGAGTTGCAGCCTGATATGGATCAGAACCTGCAGGAGATGGTGTAGGAACAAAGCCGAGGTTCTCTGGCTCAATACCGTGTGACCATGTGGATGGGTCACCTTCAGCCTCCCAGTAACCGCCGATCCAGAAGAGCTGTCTGCCTTCGCCCATCATTGCAGGCTGAATGGACCAGTTGAACTGTTCGAGTGGGAGAACGAGACCGGATGTGTAGAGGTCATACTGGAAGTTCATAGCCTTTTCCATTGTTGGGTCGTTGAGGTTACACTTAATCTGACCATCAATAGAGCTTACAACAGGAACACCTGCGGAATATGCAAGAGCCATTTCATTGAACCAGTTGTCAAGACCCCACTGATCGTTTTCTTCATCAACGAATTCCTGGAGCATAGACTTGAATGTATCCCAGTTCCATTCGCCAGCCTTGTAGAGATCCCACGGATCATCAAGACCGTTAGCTTCGATTGTAGCCTTGTTGTAGTATACATAGTAGTTAGCTCTTGTATTAGTAACCATCATATAGTGGTTGTTGCCGAACTTGTAAGCCTTGATAGCTTCGGAAGTTGGCTGCCAGATTTCGGAATCGAGGTCGATATAATCATCAACAGCCTGGAACATACCGCTTACGATACCCTTAGGAAGGTTAGCAGCGTCAGAAGCGTAGAAGTCGATGCCTTCGCCGCCGAGAACGTATGTAGAAAGGTCATTGAAACGGTTTTCATAAGTAGTCTGATACCACTTGATAGAACCGCCGTACTTTCTTTCGAAAAGTTCAAGCTCAACCTTCTTGGAAGCACCGTTGCCGGATGGGTTGATGTCGTAGTGAGCAAACCACTTGATTTCCTTGTTTTCGAGTTCAACATCCTGAAGCTTGGACATAGCAGTTGAGAGAGCGTCAACTTCCTCAGCAGCAAGAGTTTCTGTGTTTGTTGCAACAGTCTTAGCTGTAGTAGTTGTTACTTCAGCAGTTGTTGTTACATCAGCTGTGCCTGCATCGTCATCGCTTGCACAAGCAGAAAGACCTGCTGTGATTGTGAGCGCCATAGCGCCTGCTAAAAGCTTTTTGATATCTTTCATAATAATCCTCCATATTGCACTTTTGTGCATCATATATTTACATAGCAATTATAACAAATTATTCAAATATCCGTCAAGGGATATTTCATAGATATTCTTTGGAACATATTGTGCATTTTTCACAAAAAAGCATTACGAAAACCTTTAAGTTAACCAAAAGAATTATCCGATTTTTACGAAATGAATAACCTTGGATGAGAAGTCGCCGTGGATTTCCATAAAAATTCCAGCATTCATAAGAGCACTGCCGCTGTGAATTTCACCTGTTTCCTCATTTCTGTACATAGCCTTGCTGTCAAGACCTTTAAGCTTTACACGTCTGTTGCGGTAATTCGGTCTGCCGAGCACCTGTACGAATGTGAACACAGCCTCGGACTTATCCTTTGCAACGAACATCCAAGCATCCCACATATTATCCTCAAACACGTTGCCGATGCGGTACTGGTCACCTGTTCTGATTATCGGGTTATACTTGTTGAACTGGGCAATCTGACCCGGAATAGCATCCCTGTCCTCCTGAGGAATTCTTGTTACATCAAGCTCGTAGCCGAATGTACCTACCATTGCAACATTGCCTCTTGTTGCAAATGGTGTGGAGCGTCCTACAGTGTGGTTAGGACAATCAGAAACGTGAGCACCCATTGCGGAAGCAGGATAGCAGATAGATGTACCGTGCTGAATTTTAAGACGTTCAATAGCGTCTGTATCGTCAGAGCACCAGATTTGAGGTGAGTAATAAAGCATTGCAGGGTCAAAGCGTGCGCCGCCGCCTGAGCAGTTTTCAAGGAGAATGTGTGGATAATCGGTTGTAAGGCGGTTCATCACGTCGTACACGCCGAGAACGTATCTGTGCCAGAGCTCACGCTGTCTGTTCTTAGGAAGGGTTGTTGAGCCTACTTCTGTAAGCTGACGGTTCATATCCCATTTGATGTACTCAATGTTTGCGCTGTCGAGTACCTTTCTCATCATACCATAAATATGGTCGCGGACTTCCTTGTTGGAGTAGTCGAGGACGTACTGCTCACGGGACATTGAAAGCTCTCTGCCCTGCACCTGGATTGCCCACTCAGGATGAGCCTTGTAAAGCTCACTGTCGGGGGAAATCATTTCAGGCTCGAACCAGATACCGAACTTCATACCAAGCTTGTTTACCTCGTCAACAAGGTATTTCAGACCGCCCTTGATTTTCTTTTCGTACACGAACCAGTCGCCGAGAGAGCTGTTGTCAGCGTCACGGTGACCAAACCAGCCGTCGTCCATAACAAGCATTTCGATACCAAGCTTGGAAGCTTCCTTAGCGATGTCGATAAGCTTTTCGGTGTCGAAGTTGAAGTATGTAGCCTCCCAGTTGTTGATAAGGATAGGACGTCTCTTATCCTTGTATTCGCCGCGGATAAGATGTTCACGGTAGAGGTCGTGGAAGGTACGGGACATTGCGCCGATACCCTCGCTTGAATATACCATTACAACCTCAGGAGCAACAAATTCCTCACCAGCTTCAAGGAGCCAGTTGAAGTCAAAGTGGTTGATACCCATTACAAGTCGGGTATACTTATGCTGTGTAACCTCAGCCTGAGCGAAGAAGTTACCGCTGTAAACGAAATTGAAGCCGTAAGCCTCGCCGTTGTCCTCGTCAGCATTGTGGGAAACAAGTGCTACAAACGGATTGTTCTGATGTGAGGACTCGCCCTTTACAGAGTCAACGCCCTGCTTGCCGTGATGGAGTCTGCATCTTTCCATAACACGTTCTCTTGCCCAGCTGCCGTTGAGGGTAATAAAGTCGTAGCCGTCGTTATCAAAGTCAACGCAAGCGGAAAGCACTCTCTTTACATTGAGAGGTGCAGTGCCGTTGTTTTTCAGACGAACGCTTCTTGTGATAACGTCAAGGTCGTTGAAGGCTGTGTAAATCAGAACCGCTTCAAGACCTGTGTGCTTGTCAATGCAGGTAATTTCAAGAGTTTCAGCCTCGTTCTCGTTTGCAAATGTTGCAGGCATACCCTCAAGTGCAGGCTTGCCCTTGTAAACCTTGTGGGAAACGTAACGAAGGTCAGTTGTTGTCATACCCTCGTCATCCATAACCATAAGGCAAGGCTCACGGTAATCGCCTGTGCCGTGGCAAGGATACTCAAAAGCGTGGGCGTCCATAAATGTGCCCTTGTCTCTTGCGTTTGTCTTGAGTGTCCACGGATTTTCAGTAAGGCGGAGAAGGTATGTCAGATCCTCGTCCTCGATTTTCTTTCCGTAGTAAGCGTGAATAAGGTAGCCGTCATCGGTTGCACCGAAAACATAGCTTGTGTTCTTTGCGTCAAGCTTGAAAAGAACGATGTCCTCAGCATAGCTGATATTATCGTTAATCTGCCAAGCCCATCTTTTGTAGTCCTTGTGGAATTCCTGTACCTTGATACTCATAATTAATTAATTCCTTCCGTAGTATTTTCTTTTTGTGGAGCAACTCTGTTCAGTACCTTTCTGAGCGTACTAAGTACCGCTTCAAAGTTGAAAATCGTAACCGCAATAAACAGCACTATAAGCTGTACCCACATAAGCTTCGGCTCTTTTATTGCAACAAAAGCCATATAGCAGATTACGATTGTATTGACAATAATTCTGAAATGGCTTACCTTGAACGGGATAAGGTTTCGCACGTCGAAAATTCTTATCACGAAGCAAGCCGCATACGCTGCTGCCGTTGCGATTGCCGCACCGTAAGCACCATAATCGGGAATAAGCAGAAAATTGAGAATAATATTTACCAATGCGGCAATAAAGCTTGTGTACATAGAGTTCTTCGACTTTTTCTTTACGTTGTACACGCTTGATGTGAACTGGCAAAGGCACTGGAAAACCATTGCTATAACCAGTATCGGGGTATAGTGATATGCAAAGGTAAAATTCTTCGACGGGTCGTTGTCAACAAGCAGGTATGTAAGCGGCTTCACAAGCATTATCACGCCTGCCGCCGCAATCATAAGCAGCGAACTGTATGCGCCGTAAATTTTCGTGTAGAACTTTGCAAGACCGCTGTCGTTGCGGTTTTCAATTGCCGACATCTGCCACGCCTGATAGAAAAGCGTTGTAAACATCATCAGCAGCGACGGGATTTTGTATGCAGCGCTGTAGATACCATTGGTATCCTCTCCGCAAAGTGCAATGACAAACCATCTGTCAGATGCGGATGTTACCCACCACAGCACATAGGTTGGAATAAGGGGTGCGGAATATTTCAGCATTTCCTTGAACAGCTTCTTGCTGAAATATGTGATATCCAGATATTTGTGCAGGCTTGCCAGCAATGTCAGCAGTATAATAGAAACAACATCCGAAATAATTATTGACAGCACATATCCTGTCACTCCCATATCGAGGACAACAAGGAAAATAACATTGCATATAACAATAACAAGCGTCGATATTATACCATCTGCCGCAAACAGTTTGACGTACCCCTTTGCACGGACAAAGTTTGAAGCAATCTGTCTGAAACACGAAAAATAGCAGTACACATACAGCAGAAAGCCGTAATCCCTGTACATATCAATAAGGTTAAACACGGGCGATGACAGTGCAAATGCCGCAAGTCCGATAAGGGTTGATGTTACAGCAACCGTGTAGACCTGCTTCTGATTGTAGCCCTTGTCCATACCGAAGCGGATAACAGCGTCCGCCATACTGAACGTTAAAATCGGATACAGCACATTTACTGTCTGATACAACAGGTCAGCGGTACTGTAGCCGTCTGTAGACATACAGCCCGTGTATAGTCTCATAAGTATGAAGCTCAGGAACTTTGCCCCGAAGCTTCCGATAGCGAATATCAGCGTGTTGCTCGCCAGTTTCTGATATTTATTCATAGTAAAAAAATGCTCCGTTATACATCAATATATTTTTTCTTGTCCTTCTTAAAAGCCAGCAAAGCAGCATTGACAAGTGCAACTCCGCCAAGGGAAACTGCAGCAATCCATAAACCGCGCCATACTTTTTTCATAAGAAATTCCTCCTTTTGGATAAAAAGACGTATATATTTAAGTATATCACATATTTTTCTAAAATGGAATAGTTTGCAGAAATTTTCTGAATCTTTATGTTCAGTTGTCAGTGATAGCTGACCACTGAATAGTTTTTTTATGCAAAAAATAATTTACCCATTGACTTTAAAGCATAAAAGTAGTACAATTAATAGGTATACATTTTTGAAACTATTATGATTGGAAGTGATTGGATTGATCAAAGCGGCTGAAGCAATGGTAAAATGTCTGGAAAATGAGGGCGTGAAGGTCGTCTTTGGTTATCCGGGTGCTGCAATCTGTCCTTTTTACGATGAACTTACAAAGTCCGATATCCACCACGTTCTTGTACGCCGTGAAGATAATGCAGGGCACTCCGCCAGCGGTTATGCACGAATTTCAGGCAAGCCTGCTGTGTGCATCGCTACATCGGGTCCGGGTGCAACAAACCTGCTGACGGCTATCGCTACGGCTTACGCTGACAGTATTCCACTCGTGTGTATCACAGGTCAGGTTTCCACCGACCAGATTGGCTGTGACGTTTTTCAGGAGGTTGACATCACGGGTGCGGCTGAGCCTTTCGTAAAGTACAGCTACCTTATCAAGAATGCAGCTGAACTCCCCCGCGTGTTCAAAGAAGCCTTCTACCTTGCTGGAACGGGAAGAAACGGTCCTGTTCTCATTGACGTGCCTGTGGACATTCAGAACACGCTTATAGATTTCGACTACCCCGAAAGCATTGAGCTGCGTACATACAAACCGACTGTCAAGGGCAATACTTTGCAGATTAAGAGAGTCTGTGAGGCACTTAAAACTTCAGAAAGACCTCTCATATGTGCAGGCGGCGGTGTAATATCCGCAAATGCCGCTGAGGAACTCCGTGATTTTGCCGAAAAAACAAAAATCCCTGTTGTTTCAACAATGATGGGACTTGGCATTTTCCCTACTGAACACCCACTTTATATGGGTATGCTCGGTATGCACGGCGTAAAGACCGCTAACGAGGCTGTTTCAAAGTGCGACACTATGATTTTGATTGGTGCAAGGGTTGGTGACCGTGCTGTACGTTCACCTAAGTTCCTTGCAAAGACAACAAAAATCATCCATATAGACGTTGACCCTGCTGAAATCGGCAAGAACATTCACGTTGATATTCCGCTTGTCGGCGACTGCGGAAATATTCTCGAACAGCTTTGTGCACACGTTGAATGCAGCGAGCGTGCAGAATGGCTTGCTGAGCTTTCACAGATAAAGAATGAAGTTCCTACCGAAAACGAAACACAGGGTTATGTGAATCCGAAAATGTTCATCAGAAAGCTTTCCGCTAAGCTGCCTGAAAATACAATCTGCGTTGCTGACGTAGGACAAAATCAGATTTGGACCTGCAACAATTTTCAGTTCAAGGGCGGACGCTTCCTTACAAGCGGCGGTATGGGTACAATGGGTTACTCCGTGCCTGCGGCAATCGGTGCGAAGTTTGCTTCACCCGACAGCGAGGTTGTGGCAATCTGCGGCGACGGTTCATTCCAGATGCAGATGATGGAGCTTGCTACAATCATTCAGGAAAAGCTTGCGGTGAAGATTATCCTTATGCGCAACAACCGACTTGGTATGGTGCGTGAATTGCAGACTATCCACTACAGCGACAACCAGACGGCTATCCATATTGCTGACGGAAACCCCGATTTCGTGGCACTCGCAAAGGCTTACGGAATTGAGGCAGAGCGTGTATGCACAATGGCTGAGGCTGAGGAGGCTATTGAGCATCTTTGTAATGCGAAAGGACCTTACCTGCTGGAGTGCAACGTATGGAGAAACGAAACCACATTATAATATTACGTTATGCAAATTATAACAAATATGCACTTTACTTATGGCGAAAAATGTGGTAAAATGTCGTTATACGCTATCAAAGGAGTTTTCTTATGAAACATACAATATCAATCCTCGTGGAAAACCACGCAGGTGTACTGTCCAGAATTTCGGGGCTTTTTTCACGCCGCGGCTTTAACATCGACAGCCTTGCGGTAGGTGAAACGGACGACCCTAAGGTTTCACGAGTTACAATCGTTGCCGACGGTGACGAGCATACTGTTGAACAGCTTGAAAAACAGCTGAACAAGCTTATCGACACAATCAAGGTAAAGGCTCTTGAGCCGCAGGAGCTTCTCTCCCGTGAGCTCCAGCTTATCAAGATTAACGCTACATCTCAGCAGAGAAGCGAAATTCTCACAATCTGCGAGATTATGGGTGCGAAGATTGCTGACATTTCAGCAACAACCCTTACCCTCGAAATTTCCGACACAACCCAGCATCTTGAACGCTTTCAGGAGCTTATCAAGCCTTACGGCATAAAGGAAATCGTCCGCACAGGCGTTATCGCTATCCAGAAGGGTGCGGAAACTATTAAAAAATAATTTTCAGATAATTGAACGTAGCATTACGTTTGATAAAGTATAGAAATCCAATTAATATAAAACGGAGGTTTTTAAAATGGCAAAAATTTATTATCAGCAGGACTGCGATCTCGGCAGACTTGACGGCAAGACCGTTGCAATCATCGGCTACGGCTCTCAGGGTCACGCTCACGCTCTCAACCTTAAGGACAGCGGCGTAAACGTTGTTGTTGGTCTTTACGAAGGCTCCAAGTCCGCTGCAAAGGCAGAGGCTCAGGGTCTCAAGGTTCTTTCCGTTGCTGAAGCTGCTAAGGCTGCTGACGTAATTATGATTCTCATTCCTGACGAAAAGCAGGCTAAGCTTTACAAGGAAGCTATCGAGCCTAACCTTACAGAGGGCAAGACACTTGCTTTCGCTCACGGCTTCAACATTCACTTCGGCTGTATCGTTCCGCCAAAGAATGTTAACGTAATTATGATCGCTCCTAAGGGTCCTGGTCATACAGTAAGAAGCGAATATCAGGCTGGTAAGGGTGTTCCTTGTCTCATCGCTGTTGAACAGGACGCTACAGGCGACGCTACAGATATCGGTCTTGCTTACGCACTCGGTATCGGCGGTGCAAGAGCTGGCGTACTCGAAACAACATTCAGAACAGAAACAGAAACTGACCTTTTCGGTGAACAGGCTGTTCTCTGCGGCGGTGTTTGCGCACTTATGCAGGCTGGTTTCGAAACACTGGTTGAAGCTGGTTACGACCCAAGAAACGCTTACTTTGAGTGTATCCACGAGATGAAGCTCATCGTTGACCTTATCTACCAGAGCGGCTTCGCTGGTATGAGATATTCCATCTCCAACACAGCTGAATACGGCGACTACATCACAGGTCCTAAGATTATCACAGAGGAAACAAAGAAGGCTATGAAGAAGGTTCTTTCCGACATTCAGGACGGTACTTTCGCTAAGGACTTCCTCCTCGATATGTCCGACGCAGGCTCTCAGGTTCACTTCAAGGCTATGAGAAAGCTTGCTGCTGAACACCCTGCTGAGGTTGTAGGCGAAGATATCAGAAAGCTCTACAGCTGGAGCGACGAGGACAAGCTCATCAACAACTAATCTTAACGTCGAAAAATATTCAAGGGTACCGAGAATAAACTCGGTACCCTTTTTGTATCTGCTATGTAATTATCTGTAAAGCGAGCCGTAATGTGCACAAGCTCTGTAGTCTGCGCCCTCTGCGTCTGCTGTGCCGAAGCCTGCCCAACAGTGCGGACGGTAAATTCTGTCCTCGGAAACGTTGTGCATCGAAACAGGAATTCTCAGCATAGAAGCAAGCGTAATAAGGTCAGCGCCGATGTGACCGTATGTGATAGAGCCGTGGTTAGCGCCCCAGTTAGCCATTACGGAGTAAACGTCAGCAAATGCACCCTTGCCAGTAACCTCAGGAACAAACCAGGTTGTAGGCCAGGTCTTGTCTGTTCTTTCATCAAGAGGCTTGTGAACATCATCAGGAAGTGTTACTGTGTAACCCTCTGCAATCTGAAGTGTTGGTCCAACGCCCTCAATTATGTTTACACGCATCATTGTTACTGGCATTTCTGCCTGTGTCTTGAAGTGGGAGGAGAATCCGCCGCCTCTGAAATAGCCAAGGTTTGCAGGACACCAGTCAGTAGCGTCAAGCATAGCCTTGATATCCTCGTCAGTAACGTTCCACCACTGCTTCATAAGGTTTGTGCCGTCCTCGTCCTTTGCAAGACCTGTTGCGTCAACAGCTGCTGCACCCGAGTTGATGAGGTGAATAAAGCCGTTTGCTGCTCTGCCCTCAGGCTTCCAGCCTGTAACACGCTCAACAGCTTCAGGGCTCCAGTATGTACGCACGTCAGCAAATACGGAAGCACGTCCTGTCAGCAGGTTGCCGAAAAGCATTGCTGTACCGTTAAGACCGTCATTTTCGGTAGCGAGAAGAACAGGCTGCTTCTTGCCGTTCCAGTCGAATGTAGAGTTGAGAATACTTTCCGCAAAGTCAGCATTAGGAAGCCAGTCCGTCCACTGACGCTGTCCCTGAAAGCCGCCGAAAATAGCGTTTCTGCCGTTGGACTCCTCAAATCTGCCAAGCTCCTTGAGCTTGTCGTTGCCAAGCATTATGTCACGGATAATCAGTGTCATCTTAACGCAGAATTCCCACTGTTCCTCGTGGCTCATAACGTCAGGGTTACCTGGGTTAACCTCGGTGTTAACGTCCATACCCTCAGGGCAGTTTGCCTTTGTCCACGCAAGAGCCTTTTCGTACTCGGCGTGGTCGTAAATTTCAAGCTTTACACGGCGGAGAATTTCCGTCATATCAACCCATTCAGGACGGATACCGAGGTACTTCTGCATAAAGTTTGCATCGCACCAAGAACCTGCAATACCCATTGACACGCCGCCGATACCAACATAAGCCTTGTTTCTCATCTGTCCAACCGCTACAGCACAGCGTGCAAAACGGAGAATTTTTTCGGAAACGTCATCAGGGATAGTTGTGTCGGTTGCGTCCTTGACATCTCTGCCGTAGATTGCAAACGCAGGCAGACCCTTCTGTGCGTGGGCAGCCATAACAGCCGCAAGGTAAACCGCACCCGGACGCTCCGTGCCGTTGAAGCCCCATACAGCCTTGATTGTAAGTGGGTTCAAATCCATAGTTTCCGAGCCGTAGCACCAGCAAGGTGTAACGGAAAGAGTTGCACAGACATTCTGTGTTGCGAAAAATTCCTCTGTCTTGTAAGCCTCTGCGCCGCCGCCGATTGTGCAAGGTCCGATTACACATTCAACAGGTGTTCCGTCAGCGTATCGGCAGTTAGCCTCAATAAGCTCCTTTGCCGCTTTCGCCATATTCATTGTCTGCACCTCGAGGGACTCTCTGATGCCGTACTGTCTGCCGTCGATTACGGGTCTGATACCAATTCTTGGGTTCATAATTATCTACTCCTTTTTATTTAATTTGAAATTTGGAAAGTGAAATGTAAAATTGTTATCCTCCACTTTCCTTACTCAATATTTACTTTATTGTTTGCTCAGCTTTTCTCTGACCTGCATAATTGCAAAGCCGAGCAAATTCTGTCCTCGCCATTCCTCTGTTGACAAGCGTTTATCGTCATTCATTGCAAGTCCTATGCCCCATATGCAATCCGATACCGCACATTCGGCAAGTATGTCATTTTCGGTAGCAAGCAATTTTTCACGCAGACTTTCATTCTGACTGAACTTTGCATACAAACCCTCATACACAACAATCTGCCGAACACCGTTCCACATTACCTCATCATAATTTTTCACAGAACGACCGAGCATTTTTATTTTGCCAACGTTGTCGATTGAAAGTATCTCCTGCATAATTTCCTTATCGTTGAAAAGCTGTGCTTTTTTGTACATCATATACTGTTCCATTGAAGTGAATTTAATATTATCAGCAACAAAGTCTGACATATACCAGTTGCTTAAATAACCATTCATTTCATCAGGATTGTGAAAACAAACTATTCTTCTCAATTTATGTCACCTCTTTTTGAATTTGAAATTTGGAAAGTGGAATGTGAAATTGTTATCCTCCACTTTCCTTACTCAATTTTTACATTATGATTTCTTCTTGTTCAAAACATAATCCACAATCTCTCTCAATTCATTATAGGTCAGCACTTGAATTTCTTCTTCATAGCCCACAAAATCCATTGAAAGCACTACTTCGTTTTCCTTGCAGATTTCCTGATATGGGTCATCATCTGTCAAATCGTGATATGTAAAAAACCAATACGGATTTTCTTGAAAAACAGTCCCCCCACTATGATTTTCAAACAAATTATTGATTAACTTCAATCCCCTGTTGCCAAACGGATAACTAAGTATCGCTGAAACAAAATCAATGCTCCATTGCCTGTTATCTCTGTCTATTATCAATTAATTTCACCTCTTTCTGAATTTGGAAAGTGAAATTGTTTCATAATTCGTAATTATTCATACAGATAAACCTAAACCATTAATTGCGAATTACGAATTGCGCATTGCGAATTAACTCTGAAAAGCCTTGTACCTCTCATAAGCCCTGTCCCACTCCGCAAAGCTGTCGGGCACGAAAGTCTTTACGCTGTCGGAAGCGGCAATAATTTTTCTCGCCGCCTTGATGTCGGGAATTGCCCCAGCCGCAATAAGCTGAATAGCCGCGTTGCCGTAAGCCGTTGCCTCGATAGGTCCAGCCGTAACCTCACAGTTGCAGGCATTCGCCGTCATTCTGCAAAGCAGACCGTCCTTTGTTCCGCCGCCGATAAGATTTATTATGCGGTAATCCTTGCCCGTGCACGCCTTTATTTCGTCAAAAGCCTGACGGTATTTCAGCGCAAGGCTCTCGTAAATGCACCGCATAACCTCGCCAACCGTTTCGGGAACAGGCTGACCCGTACGCTTGCAGAAATCCTTGACACGCTGAGGAATATCTCCCTCGGGAACAAATTCGGTCGCATCGGGGTTGATGAAGCACTTGAACGGTTCAGCCGCAAGTGCAAGCTTTTCCAGTTCCGCAAAGGAATACTCCTGCCCCTCACGTCTGAACTGACGGCGGGACTCCTGTATCAGCCACAAGCCAATAATGTTTTTCAGGAACGTTGTTGTTCCGCCGTAGCCTGCCTCATTTGTAAGGTTAAGCTCCTCGGATTTTTCATTGATAAGCGGTTTGTCAAGCTCCGTGCCGAACAGCGACCACGTTCCGCAGGAAATAAAGATGAAGTCCTTTTCCTCGGTAGGAACAGCCGCAACAGCGCACTGTGTATCGTGACCGCAGACTGCGATAACGTCAGCCTTCGGTGCATTAAGGTCGTGACAAATACTGTCGGAAAGCTTGCCAACAACCGTGCCCGACGGAACAATCTCCGTCAGCAAGTTCTGCGGAATATCAAGTGCCGTGAGCACCTGCTCCGACCATATTTTTTTGTCAGCGTCCATCATCTGTGTTGTCGAAGCAATGGAAACCTCGCTCTTTTTCTGCCCCGTCAGCAGATAGTTGAACAGGTCGGGCATAAGCAGAAGCGTTTCGGCATTGTCAAGCATATGGGGACGATTTTTTCGAAGCGAAAGGAGCTGGAAAACCGTGTTGATATCCATAAACTGATTGCCCGTGATTTTGTAGAACGGCTCTCTCGCAAACAGCTTCAGCGCCTCGTCAATCATACCGTTGTTGCGCTCGTCACGGTAATGCACAGGTGCTTCCATCAGTGCACCGTCTGCACCAATCAGACCGAAATCCACGCCCCAGGTGTCCACGCCGATACTGTCAAAGCCGCCTGCAAGCACAGCCTTGGAAATGCCCTGCCGCACCTCGTAAAAAAGGCGGTAAATGTCCCAGTAGAACGTGCCACCAAGCTTCACAGGGTTGTTCTCAAAGCGGTGAATTTCCTCAAGGGAAATGGTTTCGCCGTTGAACTTGCCAAGCATAGCCCTGCCGCTTGAAGCACCGAAATCAAAAACGAGAACTCTTTTCTCACTCATTTTACAACACCCTTTTTCAGAATGATATTAGCGTAAATAGCCTCCTCACCTGTTGCAACAACAGCGTAAGCCGTCTTCGCACGCTCGTAGAAAGCGAAACGCTCAATCATCTCAATCTTGCAGTTTTCAGGCTCGTATTTGTTGATAATGTCCTTGTATTCGTCCCAGATTGTGGGAACAACAGGGTCACCCTTTACAACCTCCATCAGCATAACAGGCTTGTCTGTGTATGTATCGAGAGGAAACAATTGCATAATTGCATCAAGCAGTTCAGGTACACCGTGACCGTCACAGCGTACCACACGCCTGCCGTAGGTTTCCGCAGGGAAATTTCCGTCAGCAATTACGATTTCGTCACCGTGCCCCATTTCCATTAGTGTTTTCACCATTTCAGGCGAAAGAATTTTTGGTATGTTTTTGAGCATAAATTTTCCTCCTTGTGTATGTAAAATACTATTTATTCTTTCTGATATGTTCAGCAATAACCATTGCCACCAAGCTTACAAACCAAGAGCCAAATGACATAACCAATGCCACGCCAGCTCTGAACGGAACAGCAATTATTTCCCACGAAGCATTTTGGTCATATATGCCGAAAAAATATATCACATAAATAACCACAGCTATTACCGCATAAATTGTCGCACCAAACTGAATTGAGAAAATCGTGCCGCCATCAAGATTATACGTTTTTCTGAGATAATGTCGTGTTGCCCCATACGCTGCAATCATAGCAATAATCACTATAGCCTCAAAAGCACCCAACGAAATTGCCGCCAAAAACTGAAGCAAAAGAAAAAGCATTGCAATTCCGAATTTTGTCCGTTTTGGAATTATATCTTCATTTCTCAATTTTGTCACCTCTTATTGAATGTGATAGGCAGACTCCCGATGTTTCACGAAGTGAAACTCGGATACAAACTGCTTGCGGTTTGTATTTCACTCTCCACACTCCAAACACAATCATTCATCCCTGTTCACCGACTTCTCCACGCTGAACCCATCGGGGTAACGCTTTTTCAGCTTGTCAATGTTCATCTGAAAAATGTCCTCCAAATCGTAGCCGATAGCCGTTGCGGTTTCTGCAAGATACCACGCAACATCACCAAGCTCCTTTGCAAGCTTTTCCTTGTCAAGCTCGTGACCCTGTGCAAGATGCTTTTTCACAATATCAATCGCCTCGCCAGACTCGCCGCAAAGTCCCATCACACCGTTTATCAGCACGTCCTTTTTGTCAAGTTCAGGGTTAAGCGTAACCATAGCAAGCTTCTGATATTCGTTTATTGTCATATTTTCAATTCCTTCCTCAAAGTAATGAGTTTGAAAAACGAACAAGTTCGTTTAACGGAGTATGGATTTTTTCACTCCTAACTCCACTCTCCACACTCCAAACTATTCAAGTACCACACATCAATCTCACTCTCATCAGGCACCTCAAAAAGCCTCTCCAGCTTTTCAAGCAAGCCCTCATCAAGAAAATACGCCTTGGTTTTCCCCTCGGCAACCTCTTTGTTACGCTTGTCAATGTTCCTCTGCCAGTCATCGTCGGAAATGTCAATGTAGTGGAACTCACATTCGTAACCTCGGCTTTCGTAGAATTGCCGTGCAAAGTCACGGTCAGCCCTGCTCCAGAAGCCCCACTCCAGTATGATGTTCACACCGATTTCCAGCAGTTCAACCGACTTGCTGAAAAGATAATCGTGAATACGATTACAGATTTCATCGTGTTTGTCTCCGAGATTTCCGTCAAACACCGACAACGTTATCTCGTCGCAGGACAGCACCGCCGCACCCAGTTTCTTCCGCAACGTTTCGGTGTAAAAGCTTTTTCCGCTGCAAATTTTTCCGCAGATTAAGATTGCTTTTGGCATTTCGTTACCTCATATCAAAATATATTCGTCAGTTCAAGCAAATTATCAACAACATAATCCGCTTCATAATCTTCATTTTCAGGTGTCTGATAAACCGCAAATCCTTGTCTTATCCACACGGTTTTCATACCAAGTTTTTTCGCAGGGTAAATGTCATTGTCAAGCCTGTCACCAACCATAACAGCATTTTCTGACGCACATTCTGCTTGTTCAAGTGCATACCGAAAAATCCTCTCGTCAGGCTTTGCAAATCCAAGCTCTGCCGAAGCCGCAACAACATCTATGTACCTGCTCAAACCCCAGTTTTCAAGCCTTTCGGCAGTACCCAGACTTTGATTTGCGATTACACCGATTTTGTAGCCCTTACCCCAAAGATATTTCAACACCCTTTCCGCATCAGGATACAAAATCTCGTCCTCCTTATGCCAAGGCGTTTTCGTCAAACCAAAATATTTTATCGCTTCAATATCACCCTTCAAATTCTGCTTTGCAAAATAAATCAGCTTTTCATTGAACTGCTCAAAGGTTATATCCGTGCCTGAAATTGCGTCACGAATTCTGTGTCTGTAAGCCTCTGTTTCATCAACAAGCGTTGAGCCGATATCGAAGAAAATCCATTTTACAAGTTTCATCTTGTTACCCCATAAATTCACTCTCGGCAAAAGCGGCAGCACCGTCATTGCCCAAAATAAATCAGTAAGGGACGGGAAACCCGTCCCCTACAATTGCGAATTGCGCATTACGAATTACGCATTGAAATTACATAAGAGAGTTGTAAAGTGCTGTGATATCTTCAACGGAAGTATCCTTAGGGTTGCCGGGACGGCAAGCGTCATCGTAAGCAGACTGTGCAAGGAAAGGAATATCCTCAGCCTTAACGATTTCCTTGAGGTCAGCAGGAATGCCAACATCAACGGAAAGCTGCTTAACAGCGTCGATTGCAGCCTTTCTGTATTCTTCCTGTGTCATATCGTCAACGCCCTTAACACCCATTGCACGAGCAATTTCACGGTACTTCTCGCCTGTTGCTTCAGCGTTGTATTCCATAACTGTCGGAAGAATGATTGCGTTTGCAACACCGTGTGGTGTGTCGTAAAGTGCACCAAGCGGGTGAGCCATTGAGTGAACAATACCAAGACCAACGTTGGAGAAGCCCATACCTGCAACGTACTGACCGAGAGCCATATCTGCTCTGCCTTCCTTTGTGTTTTCAACTGCACCGCGGAGACTTCTTGCGATAATTTCGATAGCCTTGAGGTGGAACATATCAGAAAGCTCCCAAGCACCCTTTGTGATGTAGCCTTCGATAGCGTGTGTAAGAGCGTCCATACCTGTTGCAGCTGTGAGTCCCTTAGGCATTGTTTCAGTCATATCAGGGTCAACGAAAGCAACTACAGGGATATCGTGCGGGTCAACGCAAACCATCTTTCTGTTCTTTTCAACGTCTGTGATAACGTAGTTGATTGTAACCTCAGCAGCAGTACCTGCTGTTGTAGGAACTGCAAAAATAGGCACGCACTTGTTCTTTGTGTCAGCAACACCTTCAAGGCTTCTTACATCAGCAAATTCAGGGTTTGTGATGATGATACCGATAGCCTTAGCTGTGTCCATAGAAGAACCGCCGCCGATTGCGATGATGTAGTCAGCACCGGCAGCCTTGATAGCTTCAACGCCAGCCTGTACGTTTTCGATAGTTGGGTTAGGCTTGATATCGGAGAAAATCTCGTAAGCAAGACCTGCGTTATCAAGAATGTCAGTAACCTTCTTTGTAAGACCGAACTTGATAAGGTCAGGGTCGGAGCAAACGAGAGCCTTCTTGAAGCCTCTGCCCTTTGCCTCGTCAGCAATTGCATTGATAGCGCCAGCGCCGTGGTAGGAAGTTTCGTTGAGAATAAATCTGTTCATAGTTTTCAGTTCCTTTCATTATATTATTTTGTTGTTAAAGTTTGGAGTGTGGAGAGTGGAGTGTGGAGTTATTTGTCAAGCTGTTCCTTTAATGTTTTGGTTGAGGAGGACAGCATTTTTCTTATTTCTTCACATTCCGAATAGATGCTCTCAAAAGCATTTTTTTCAATATATCCTGTTTCATATAAAAGTTCAAGCCAGTACTTTGTTTCATTGCATTCCTTCAATGCCGTGTAAAGCTTATATGCGAAATCATTTTTACTGAATGCACATTCCGCTTCAGAAATATTTGCACCAATGCTTGTACCGCTTCTCAATACCTGCTTTGATAAAACATATTCCCGTTTGTCCTCACATAAATACTTATACATATTTATAATTCGGACAGCGAATTTCTTGCTTTTATTTCTGACTGTATCATTGTAAATAATAACTCCTCACTCCACTCTCCAAACTCCTCACTTAAAATTACTTGTCCCCGTAAGGATACTTTTTGTATCCAGGGTGTCTGCCCGTAACCTTGTAGTTTTCGCGCATACTGCAAAGTCTGTCAATGTTCTCACGGGAGATTTCCCTCTCACCGCCGAGAAGGTGTGCTGTAAGAGAAATTTTTGCGAAAAGTTCGAGAGTTTCCATTCTGTAGTACGCTGTAATCAGGTCAGCGCCAACCGAAAGTGCGCCGTGATTCTGCAGAAGCATTACGTCGTGCTCCTCAAGGTACGGCGTAATTGCCTCAGGCACTTCATATGTAGACGGTGTGCCGTAAGGTGTAACTGGAATTGAGCCGATTGCGATAACCGATTCAATCATTGTGTAGCCGTCAAGCGCCTTGTTTGCCACAGCGTAGCCCGTTGCCGTAGGCGGATGAGCGTGAAGCACTGAGCCAACGTCATCTCTTACCTCGTAGCAGCGCAGGTGCATCTTGATTTCGGAGGAAGGTCTGTAGCCCTCCAGCGCTTCAAGCACCTCGCCCTTTGCGTTGATTTTTACGATTTTGTCGGGAGTGATGAAGCACTTGCTTATTCCTGTAGGAGTGGCAAGGAAGGTGTCATCATCAAGCTTGACGGAGAGATTTCCGTCATTTGCAGCAACCCAGCCGAGCTGCCACATTTTATGGCAGATGTCACACATCTGCTCCTTTATCTGCTGTTCATTCATTGGTATCAGTCCTTTGTGTTTTTTACTATGTGTAATTGTTTTCACCAACACATTTATGTATATATTATACAACATTTTTCCAAAAAAGTCTATAATTTTGCCGCACTGCACTAAAAAATAAATTGCGCACTTTTTGTACACCTTGCACAAAAGGTCAGCATCATATATTACCCTGCCTTGACTTTTCATCTATACGGAACTATAATTATAGTATAATTCACAATTCAAATCCGTCCGACGAAGTCGGACTCCTTAATTATTCATTATTCACTATTCATCATTCACTACAAAAGCAGGAGGTTATCCTATGAAACAATATTATGACAACCGTGAGCTCAGCTGGCTGAAATTCAACGAACGTGTGCTTGAAGAAGCACAGGACAAGAACGTGCCCCTGTGCGAAAGACTGATGTTCACGGCAATTTTCCAGTCCAACCTTGACGAATTCTTTATGGTGCGTGTCGGCTCACTTTACGACCAGACCCTCGTTGATGCCGACGTGCGTGAAAACAAGACCGATATGACCTGCGCCGAACAGCTTGAAGCGATTTTCAAGCGTGTTGCGGAGCTTAATCCAATACGCGACAACGCCTACAACGGAGTAATGTCCGAGCTTGAAAAGCACGGCGTTGAACAGGTCAATTTCAAGATGCTGTCCAAGGAGGAGGAAAGCTACTTAAAAGTGTATTTCACCACTGAAATTCTCCCCCTGATTTCCCCGCAGGTTATCGACAAGCGTCACCCATTCCCGTTCCTCAAAAACAAGGAAATCTACGCCGTTGCACAGCTTGAAGCAAAGAACTCCGTGACAATCGGACTTGTTCCTGCAAGCGGAACTTTCTCACGCATAATCTTCCTCCCGGGCACAAAGCACCGCTTTATGCTTGTTGAGGAACTCATTCTTCACTATATGCCGCTGATTTTCGAGAACTACAAGGTGCTTGACAAGTCACTTATGCGCATCACCCGAAACGCTGATATCAATATGGAGGAAGCCCTCTACGACCATGACGTTGACCTGCGTGATGTGATGAGCGATTTGCTGAAAAAGAGAAAGAAGCTGTCCCCTGTCCGTATGGAATTGTCACGCAAGCTGGGACAGACCGCTGTTGCGTATCTCTGCGAAAAGCTGGAGTTGAAGCACAACCAGATTTTCCGCCTGAAAACTCCCCTTGATTTGTCCTTTGTGTACGCTTTGAGAAGCCGTCTTGAGGATAATCTCCCTCTGCTTTTCTTTGGCAGGGCTGACCCGCAGAATTCCTGTGAAATCGACCATACAGCACCGATTATTCCGCAGGTGCAGAAGCGTGACATCGTCCTATCCTACCCATTTGAGTCAATCAAGCCATTCCTGCGTATGCTTATGGAAGCGGCAGTTGACCCGAACGTTGTGTCAATCAAGATTACACTGTACCGTGTAGCGTCCAACTCAAAGGTTATCGACGCACTTATCGCCGCTGCCGAAAACGGAAAGGAAGTCCTTGTGCTTGTTGAGCTTCGTGCACGATTTGACGAAGAAAACAACATCGGCTGGTCACAGCGTCTGGAGTACGCAGGCTGCAACGTTATCTACGGTCCCGAAAGTCTTAAAGTGCACTCAAAGCTGTTACTTATCACACGCAAGAACAGTGCGGGAAAAATCCAGTACATCACACAAATCGGTACGGGCAACTACAACGAAAAGACCTCTGCCCTCTACACCGACCTTAGCCTGCTTACCGCTAATCAGGAAATCGGTGCAGAAGCGCTTATGGTGTTCAACGCACTTTCCACAAACACCCTTGTTGAGCACACCGACAAGCTTCTCGTTGCACCGCTTTGCTTACAAAATCGTGTTATAGAAATGATTAACGCCGAAATCGAAGCGGCAAAGCGCGGCGATGACGCATTCATCGGTCTGAAGCTGAATTCCCTCACCGACAAGAAGCTTATCGACAAGCTTGTTGAGGCTTCACAGGCAGGGGTAAAAATCCGTATGGTTATCCGTGGTATATGCTGTCTTGTGGCAGGTGTTGAGGGTTACACCGAAAACATCGAAATCACAAGCATTGTGGGACGTTACCTTGAGCACAGCCGTATCTACATTTTCGGCACAAACGAGCGCCGTAAAATCTATATCAGCTCCGCCGACTTTATGACACGAAACACGCTCCGCCGTGTCGAGGTTGCCGCACCAATTCTCGACAGCCACGTCCAGGCACGGATTATGCACATTTTCAGCGTGCTCACCAGCGACAATGTCAAGGCAAGACGTATGCTCCCCGACAGCACCTATGTGCACGTTGAAACCGAGGACACAGCTGTTGACTCGCAGGCTACATTCATCAAGGAAGCATATGCAAATGCGGCAAAAGCACCTGTTAAGGCTACACATAAGGTTAAGCCTGTGAAAAGGAAGAAGAAGTAACGACACAAGGAGGAAAAAGCTTATGAAAAAGACATTTATCGCATTAATTTCCGCTTTGGCAATTGCAGTTTCACTCTGCGGCACGGTGTTTGCGGAAGAAAATGCTGTGCCCGAAAACGGCTGGTACGAAAACAGCGGTGAAAAATATTACTACGAAAACTCACAGCCTGCGCACGGCTGGCGGCGTATTGACGGCGAATGGTACTGCTTTGACTATGATGACGGCACTGCTGCAACAGGCAAAACCGAAATGGGTTCGGGATATTACTTTTTTGACGAGGACGGAAAATGGACAGGAAGACTTGCCAAAGCGGCACTTGCACCCGAAGATTTCGAGTTTGAATTTCAGGAAATTTATTTGGGTGACGAAGAAGTATGCTACAATTACAGCATAGAAAACGGCAGGCTATATCTGAAATGCGAAAACCGCAGATTTTCACGAAAGCTTTCCGAAAGAGAATATCAGATTATTTACAGTATGCTTGAAATGTATTGCTTTGAAGATTGTAGTGTTTATTATTCCTATGACCCTGATGATGAGATAGGTGCTTATTATCTTGGTTCAATTGATTACACAGCAAATGGTAAAAATATTGATTTTAGCGGCGATGATATTCTTTTCAGCAACGAATATGAGGAATGTCAAAGATTTCAGCAGTTTTACAATTGCTTTTCCGAGATTGACAATCTGAAAGAATACGCTGATGAAAAAATGGGGTATTAAATTTGAATATAATCAGAATTGACGAAGCAAGGCTTGATGAGTGCCTTGAAGTCATACACAGAAGCTTTGCGACAGTTGCGGAGGAGTTCGGTTTTACACGTGAAAACTGTCCGACTCACACAAGCTTTATGCCAATAGAAAAGCTCCGTAAATATGCCGAATGGGGCTTTGAAATGTTCGGTATGGAGGACGGCGGCAGAATTATCGGTTATGTTTCCGTTTCGCATAATCCCGATGGAAAGTTTGAACTTCACAACCTCGCCGTACTACCCGAATACCGTCACGGCGGTATCGGAAGAAAGCTTGTTGACCGTGCTAAAGAGGCTGTTGCCGAAAAGGGCGGAAACAAGCTTCATATCGGAATTATTGATGAACATACCGTGCTGAAAAAGTGGTACGAAACAAACGGATTTGTCAGCACGGGCACGCAGAAATTTGAGCGCCTGCCGTTTACAGTGGGATTTATGGAATGTGATATATGTTAAATTGCAACAAAAGCCGCCTGAAAACAAGTCGTCAGGCGGCTTTTTGCACAAATTTGCAAAAATGAAATGAAACAAGAGAAACCGAGAGATTTGAAGCAAAACAGAGAGATTTCAAGAGATTTAGGGATATATTTTAAAAATTCGGCATTTTACCTATTGACTTTGGAGAAAAAGCCGTGTATAATAGTCAATGTTGTGTCGGACGGGCTGCGTCAATGAGTTGCAGACAACGCCCCTGATATCTGACAAAAATTTATTAAGAGGAGAATGTTTATGTCAACTTATATGCCTAAGGCAAATGAAATCAGCCGTAAATGGTATGTGCTTGATGCTTCCGGCAAGTCCCTCGGTAGAGTTGCAGCAGAAGCTGCTTCCATCCTCCGCGGCAAGAACAAGCCAACTTTTGCACCACACGCTGACTGCGGCGACCACGTAATCATCATCAACTGTGCACAGGCTAAGCTCACAGGTAAGAAGCTTGAGCAGAAGTCCTACAAGTGGCACACAGGCTGGATCGGCGGTCTCAAGGAGATCAAGTACAGCGATATGATGAAGAACGAACCGGAAAGAGCAATGATGATTGCTGTTAATGGTATGCTCCCTAACAACACACTCGGCAGAGCTGCTCTCAAGCGCCTCAGAACTTACGCTGGCGCTACACACGACCACGCAGCACAGAAGCCTGAAAATTACGAGATATAAGGAGGCGGAGTAAATGTACGAATCTAAACAGCCATATTTTTACGGCACAGGTAGAAGAAAAAGCTCCGTTGCAAGAGTAAGAGTTTACGCAGGCAGCGGTAACATCACAATCAACGGCAGAGATATCAACGACTACTTTGGTCTCGAAACTCTCAAGCTTATCGTTAGACAGCCACTGGTTCTCACAGATAACGCTGACAAGTTCGACATCGTTTGCACAGTTGCAGGCGGCGGCGTAACAGGTCAGGCTGGTGCAATCCGTCACGGTCTTTCCAGAGCTCTCCTTCAGGTTAACGCTGAGCTTCGTCCAGTTCTCAAGAAGGCTGGCTTCCTCACTCGTGACCCAAGAATGAAGGAAAGAAAGAAGTACGGTCTCAAGGCTGCTCGTCGCGCTCCTCAGTTCTCCAAGAGATAATTTCAGCCCTTACAAACGGCGTATTTATGCGGTTTGGGGCACATCAATTATCAATTTGGTCAACTTTTGGTCAACTAAAAATGACTTTTTTAACCGCTATGTTCACGCATAGCGGTTATTTTATTTTGCTGTAACTTTCAGTATGGTAATGCAGGTAAAGCATTTTGAATGGAAACAGCAATGTTACGTTTCATACCTTCAAGAACGTCAGCATAAATATCAGCGGTAACGTTAATGTCGCAATGTCCGAGATGGTCGCTGATTGCCTTAAGCTCTATGCCTGCATTGAGAAGCATTGTAGCGTTGCAGTGACGAAGCTTGTGTAAGGTCATTTGTTCAAACTCTGTTCCTTTTGTCATACGCTTTAATGAAGTGAGTACCGAACTTCTGTCCCTGTAATTTCCCTTTGCGGACGGAAAGACCATTTCCGAATGAGTATATTCCGAACCCAAAGCCGCTTTCATCTGATTTACATATTCACGCTGTTCTTTTAGAATGGCAGCTGTGGTTTCATTCATACAGATTGTACGGATACTCTTTCTGGTTTTAGGTGCTGTCAGAGAGTGCTTCCCGCCTATGTCATTGAGTGTGTGACGGATAGAAATTGTCATATTCTCAAAATCAACATCATCCCACGAAAGTCCGAAGCATTCACCGCATCTCATACCTGTGAGCAGCAGAAAGAGAAAAATACGTTTTAAATCCTCATCACAGGACGATTCATTGATAAGAGTTACAAATCTGTGTAATTCTCCCTCGTTAAGAGCCATTACCTTTGTCTGTTCCCTGTTTTTAGGCAGAATAACATTGTGACAAGGATTGCTGCGGATAAAGCCCTGTTCTACTGCTCTGCGGAAAATAGACTGCACAATAACATATACCTTGCGGACAGTTGACGGATTAAGGTCATAAGACTGCATAACCTGTGTAAGCTTTGGAGTGGTAATATCCTTTAACTTCATATTGCCAAGAACAGGTGCAATGTGATTTCTATACTGTCCCTTGTAGGTGTAAATTGTACTTTCTTTAAGCTCAATGGGAGCAAAATTGGTAAAATACCAATCTGCAAGCTCGGAAAAACGCATACTGTCATTAAATTGCGTGTAACCTCTGCACTGCCGCTCAAATTCAAAAGCGTATTCCTGTGCAAGCTTTTCTGCTTTTTTCGGTGTAACATCGTCGGGCGGTGTAAAAGTTGTAGATTTCATAATCTTCTTGCCGTTGATGTCTGTACCGACAAAAACTCTGATTCTGAATGTGTTTCCACGATGTGTAATATTAGCCATAAGTAAAAATTCCTCCTAAAATTCTACACTATGGCATACCTCTGTACGTCTTTATGATAACACTTTACCACCGTAAAGTCAAGTGTATTTGTCCGTTATAGAGTACGCCAGTGAAAATATATATTAAACAAACTTGAAAAAGTGGCGTGCAGGCGTGCAAAGCCCGATATTACGTTGTTTGAGAGCCGTGCGAAAGGTGTGCGGCTTATTTTTCGCACACCTTGTATGCACGCCTGAAACGACGTATTTATGCGGTTCGCACGCCTGCACGCCTTAAATCATTATTGTTTTATATTTTGTGCAAATTCCTTTGAAACCACGAACGTGACCGCCGTTCTTATTCGGAACGTGGTAAACATATTTAATACCATATCGCTTCTCATTGGATTTAAGCCAGCTGACAAAGGTGTCCTGTTTTAAAGCTGTAAGAGCGTTTTCGGCACACCAATGAAAATATCCGCTGTAAAGTTCGGTGCTGCTTGTCTGAATGTCACTGTCAAAGGTAACATAGCTTTTATCATTAAGGAATTCAATAATGTTGCAGTTCTCAGCCATAACCTCAGAAATATTCTGCTTGGTTTTATCAGAAACAGTAAAACGGAAGTTGTTTTTAATCAATCTTTTCAGACCATCAAACATCCAGCAGAAAATCTTGTCCTTTTCAGCAATGAATTTATCAGCAAGGAACGGATCATTACATCTGTTTTCAGGAACAGGCTTTGTAGTGAGAATTATAAGCCTGCGAGCAAAACCATCGGATTTATCGTAAAGTGCCTTCGGAGAGCCGTTGCCGAAACAAAGAAAACGTGAGTACAGCATAGCCTGCTGCGACTGCTGTCCTTTTGCTTCAACATCAACTGGAATTTCAGCGGTAACAAGATTTTTTATGTATCCTGTCGAGGGTAAGGCACTCATCTGCATATCGTCATCAAGCATAAGCAACTTATTCTGCAAATTGTAGCGGAAGAATTTGTCCGTTTCGATACGCTGAAAGCTGCCTGTAAGCATTGCATACTTGAATATCTCCTGCAAAACGATACCGATACGACTTTTACCCTCACCGCCGTTACCAATGATAAAAAGCATAGCCTGTCCCTTTGTTGAGGGAATAAGACAGTAACCGAGGTATTTCTGCAATGTAGCAATATCATCCATATCAAACATTTCCATAAGAAACAGCATAAAATCTACCGGATAATATTCACCATTCCATATATCAGGATCGTATGTAATGTTAAGTCTGTTCACGCAGAATTTCTTTTCGGGAAGCCAGGTTCCGTCTGTTTTGAGAATACCATTCAGCAGATGAATTTCATCCTCTTTCGGAACAATAGGTTCGGAGAAACAGTATAGCTTCAATGCTTCTGTCAACCGCTTTACAACAGCAGCAACATTGTTGGTAACGTAAGGCATAACCATTTCTGAAATGCTGTGGGAGATAACATCTTCGCTGATTTCTCCGTCAACGTTGTAAAATCTGTTGTCAGAGAAAATGACAGGACAATTTGAAACATATTCTTTACAGAATAATGGTTCGTTTATCTTGCCCTTATCATCAATCCAGGCAGGAGACATTACGCATCACCTCCCAGATATTCAAGCAAAGCCGCCTTGCTGATAAGAATTTTACCTCGCTTGCCCTGACCTGTGCGGATATACGGTATCTTCTTCTGTGCCACAAGCTGACGGACAGTGTGCTCAGATAAACCGCTGACAGCCTGCGTACACTCCTTGATGGTGAGCATTTCAACAGGTGCAGAGGACTTTGCTTCTGCTGTTGGTGTTGTGTTCTCATCAATAAGCTGTGTTAAAAGAGCAACGATCTGTGCCATAATTTCTGTTTTGTTTTCCATAGTAAATTCTCCTTATCTTTCGTAGTAATTTTTATCTTTTGTTCGTTCAATGAATAACTGCATATTTTCTTTAATCTCACTGTCAATCTCACATTTGTCAATCAGGTCAAATTCCTCACGCTGTTCAAAGCATTTGTCAATAAAAAGGCTGATGCCCTTTGCAAGAGCCTTGCTGAACCCTGATAATCCACTGCTGTATTTTTTATCATAAACCAACGTGTTTATGCCAAGCACAACCTTGATGAATTCTTTTTTCAGATTTGCAAACGCTTCACGCAAAGAAGCAATAACCGACTTGTTTTCTTCATTTTCAATTTCAGCAGTTTGAAGCTTATCCTTGAAATTGTCAATAAGCATTTTCAGCATATCAGGCAGCTTTATGCTTTTTCTCTGCTGATAACTTAAATGAAGTTCCTTTGCGATACATTGTTCAAGCTCTTGCTTTTCATCAACAATTTTACGGCAGCGGTCAACAGCTTCCTCGTTTGTAGCTGTGTATGGAATATTAAGTGCGTCACAAATTTTTTTGAACTGACGGGCAGCATTAAAATTCTCTCGTTCTGATTGACACAGCTTATCACTTAACTCGGAATATTTCTGATTAAGGTCACGCTGAAATTCACGTTCTGACTTTGCACGTTCAAAATCACGCTCTGACTGTTCGTGTAATATATCAGCATCATATTTTAGCTGTTTTGCATCGGAAATGAGAGAAGCAAGCTGTTCCTCTTTTTGAAAAATGCCAGCTTCACGCTCATCAAGCTCTTTGGTACGTTCTGTAAGGTCAGCAGAAACTTCTGCTTCTCGTTTATGCAAATCTTCTTTACGGCGTGCGATAAAATTTTTCTCACGCTGATTATCAATCTGCTGAACAGCAACAGCCTTTTTCTGTGTTTCAAGCTGTTGGAGTTCTTCGGGGGTAACAGTAATATTGTGAGAAAGCAACTGTTTCTTGCCGACAACTATACTTTCATCCGCTGCAAGTTCCATTTCACGCAAAGGCTTTAATTTATCATTAAGCCGCTTCTTGTCTGCACAATAATTCTTGTATTCCTCAACAGTAAGAGAACCCCGTGATTTCTTTGGTTCTGCAATATGAAATCCGTGTTCTTCGCAGATTTTACGGAATACAAGATATTCAGCCTGACGCCATTTTGCAACAGCGTCCTTTCCACTGCCGTAACCCATTTCTTTGAGAGCCTGTGCGATGCCGTTCTGCGTATCAACTCCACGCTTGTAATGTCCGACAGGGATGTAGTCGATATGCAGGTGCGGAGTTTTTTCGTCAAGATGAAGAACTGCATTAAAAACATAAAAGTTAGGGTTACGTTTTGAAAAGCCGTTCATATACTCGCAAAGACATTCGACAGCCAATTCTCCATCGACAGTACCAACTCCCGTATCCTCCATAGTACCAAGTTGTACAACATCTTCGTAAAAACTTTTACGCTTATCGGGAGAGGTAAGCCGTGTTTCTGTAACAAGCTGTCCGAACTGATACTCAAAATATCCGTTCTTAATTTTACGGTCATTACGAGTCTGACGTGCATTGTACCTTTCAACAGCTTCACCGAAAAGCTGTTCGTAAGCTTCTTTGATAGGCTGCTGCACAAAAACAATGTTGTTGGGAGTTAATTCTGGATTTGTGTTCTTTGTGTGGAACACTCTGTTGTTGTGCCCGATACTGCCTTTTCCCTGACAAAGGGATATTGTTCTGTAAATCATTCTGTTCACCTCCTGAAAAAATAAAAAGGAGCTACAACACAAGGTAAAACCTTGTATTATAGCTCCGTTAGCTGTTCCATACCACCACTTTGATATGCCGTTATTCGATTTTATTCAATATCATAATCTATCTTGCTATATCGTTTCAAAACATTAACCGTGAAGCTGAAATTTTGAAAAAATGGATTATGATATTTACAAGCACATTATATTCCGAAAAGAAGATTTTGTCAAGGGGTAATTTTAATTTTGTTGAAAATTTTTTTCAAAGACTAATTTGAATTATGCACTGTGGAAGGATGATTTTATTACGAACGAGGAACAGGAAACAGGGCGGCGGAGCCGCAATGAATACTTACGGTGCCGTAAGTAACTCCATAGTACTTATGACATTGCTTTAACCGCAATATCATAAGTACTGGCGCTTTGAGAGGGTAAGAACCCAATGGCTTAAATTATCTCTAATTTACTTCCATTTTATTATTTTAGAATAATTTATATAACTCTAAAATCAATCATCAAATTTATTTAACACAACATTTCCTGTGATTTTATCAACTGTAAAACACATAATGCGTTCATCAATCATTTTATTTTTCAAGACATCAAATGAATCGCCTCCAACTACTAATGCTTGAATTGGCGGTAGCACTTCAATGATTTTTCCTAATTGAGAAAGACTCGCAATAATTTTCTTTGATAATTGTTCCTTAGCACAATGATTATCTATTAAGTATTGCAAACATTGATAATCTGATGGCCGACCGTTTATATCTTTGAACAATTCTCGACTCTTCAATTTTGCTTCTCCAACCAATATAACATCATCACGAACAGCAATTACATCTGGAGCTTTACGATAATCGCCTAAATTAAACCAATATTGACCTTGTTGATTTCCACTTAAAGCAAGAATAACAAAGCCGTGTTTTGATATATAGGAACCAAAATATGATAATAGGTCATCTTCTCTATAAATATCCATTGTCATGAGAAATACACCAATCCTTCTTTAAAAACAATAAGATCGGCCGTAAAGGCATAAACTCTGAGAAAGTTTTTCATCACTTGTGCACAACCCTCTGTTAAAAACATTGTATACTCAGGAATATTCCTTATTGTCGTCAAGTCATTGTGTTGCAACGGACACCCTTCCCAAACCTTGCTATGATAACATGAAAAATCTTCAAAACTTAGCATGGACAAGTCAATAATAAGATTTGCATCTCGTTCATAAGGAGTTTTGCCCAACCTACAGAAAATGTAATCAAAGGCTAACGGCTGTCCTAGATAAGGATCCGCTCCTTTATCTTTAATTCGAGTGTTTAAACTTTTCCTAAGCTGTTCTGGGTTTTTTCCTCGTTCTTCTGCAATAGGTGTAAAAATAAGATTACGTGTCCTCTTGATGATTCGATCAGGGATATTTGCTGGAACATCAATTCCTTTGTCCCTTAACCATGTTTGAATATCTACCCAAGATAGAAAGTCACCATTTACCATATTCTTCTTCAAACGAGCAAAATCTTCAATTTTAGGAATCGGTGAATATGCACGTCTACGCATGTCGTCTCTTAATTCAACTATCATTCGCTCTTGGAATAAAAGATTAGCAGGAGTACCATTAATTGCTGATGTTAAAACCTTATTAAGAAAAGCCATAGTTTTTTTCATAGGTTCTGAATCATGAACAGGAAGATCAGCATATGACGCATCAATGTTCAAATTTTTTTGATCTGCAGATTCCCATTCTGCAATATAAAATGGAGTTTGATGAATTTCCATTACTCGGTCATATGCATAGAAAAATGCCGAATCTAGTTTACTTGGAAAACTTGAGTGTTGAGATAGATCAAATGGCAATACATATGCACCTGGAACACCAACTTGTGCACAACCAACTAAATTGTTAAATCGCTGCAACCAATGGTCACGAGCAGGAACATGGTTGGTTAATTCAAATGCAAAAACGGGACGAATTGGTAAAATTCCGTTGTCATAACAAATAACTACATCTGGTTTAGCAAAAAACAGGAGTCGTCTCAATTCATCTGGTAATTCTGCAAAACCTGTAGTATGGTTGTCAGGAAGATTTCGTATTTCACTAGTAGCACGTTTAGCATCAACCATTTGCTCTATATCAGAATAGTGGTTAATATATTCTGCAAAACGTCTAGTTTTGTGATGATAAACTATAAAGTGATTCATCTTACATCTCCTTTCTTAGTACAGCAACACCATCATATTTTATAATATCAGAAGTTTTATGTCTGGTGATTTTTAGCGCATTTTTTACTATTTCATAGTGGAAAACCTTTTCGTGTATCAAGCCATAGTCTTCCAATACTTTCACTAAGATGCTAAATGTATCAATATGAATGCCTGTGATTGTATTTGTACCAGCAACCAGAACAAACCGCTTTCCTTTTTTTAATACATCTGCCGCTTCATAAAGTACCTCTTTCATTTCAGAGAAATATTTGTAAACGATATAACTGCGTTTGGGTTCTTTATCATAGATTTGCTTTAATATATCATTCAATGCTTGTCCCAAAACAGAATGTGTATCAAATTGATGAAGAATAGAATAGTCACGCGCATATACTCTCTCCGTACCAATAAACTTTGTTTGATAATCAATGCTGTCTTCCGGATCAACTAAATTCAACAAAAAGGATTCATAACGATTATTCATTGCATAATTCATAGCATTTATATATGGCGGCGATGTTACAACTAAATCCACACTTTCGGTTACTATATGTTTTTTAATATTCAAAGCACTATCGTTAATAATATCTGCTGGTAAGAGAGTTTGATTGCACTCTATACCATTACTCACAATGCTACTGTATTTAACTAATGCTTTTTTCATAATTTCGAACGGTGAGGGAGTTCCTTTTAGAAGTTTTTTTTGATCACGCTTTACTTTTATCTGACTTTCATCTAAATAGCTACACGGTTTAATAATTGTAGATAAAACCGACATAAAGTAATCTCTTAACTGACCATCATAATTACAAGTTATATAATCACGAATAGCTTCAAACTCTACCAAAGCCTCCTTACTGAACCAAAACAAATCGTTTTCAAAATATAGAGTTCTTTTAATTTTTTTGCTTGTATTATTTGACAAAAAATTCAAAAAGTTTGTTGTTTCCGCTTCGATTTGTGTTGCACTCAAATCAGAAGTTTTAGTGCGAGCAAGAAGACATGCATAAGGTGAGATATCAAAACCGACCCCATACCTACCATTTAGTCTTGCTTCAGTGGTTGTTGTCCCACATCCGTTAAATGGATCAAAAACAACTTCTCCAGCTTTACTATAGTGCAAAATTGCCCATGCTGGCAGATCTGGAATAAACTTCGCTGGATACTTGCCCAAACTGTGAAATTTACTAAAATCCGTTCCACTTTGAATCGATATGATAGAATTATCTTCTGGCATTGCATTTGACAAATCTACAACTTCACATGCGGATTTTGGTTTGGCAATTATCTTAGAATCACATGAAATAAAAGTTTTGGTTTTTATTGGTTCAAATACCAAAATATGTTGCATTTTCTTTTCTGAATCACTATATTTTTTCTCGTGAAAGCTCCTTGTTATACTCTTCATTGTGTACTTTGAGCTATCCACAAAAGCAAAATTAGATTTTTTCGCTATCTCCTTAAAACATTTTTCCATATCAAAAAGTTCCCCAGAGATTATCGAATCACCAACAAAAAAATATGCTAATTTATTGGGCTTCAACATTCGAGAAATGTTTTTCATAACAGGTATCATCTTGTGTTCAAAGACGGATATAGGTGCTTTTTGACTTGAATGTTCGTGTCTTGAACCAATCTCATCGTTTTGAACTTTTTTGACATCATAACCAAGCCATGCCATTCGCCATTTATGATATAGATAATAATCATACGAATTGGCATATGGAGGTGAAGTAATTACAATGTCTACACTACTATCTGGAATAATATTATCATTAATACAATCAGTGCTTCCATGTATTATCGTAGGCGTATTTTTTATGACTGTTTTCATTTCTGACACTTGGCAAATCCGCTTATATTCATGTTTTAATTTCTTTATAAAAGTATTTAAAACCACACCATTATCGAAGTTTTTATCAATAGCGGCATAACGTGTATTGCTTTCTTGGTTGCTTACATTGACAATAATGCTACTAAAAATGCAAAGCAAGAACACTTGCAGATTTCCGACTGAATGATCGAGTATAAATTGACGTAACCATGACAATTCAGTAATTACACAAGGCTGAAACCAATGGTTAAGATTTGTTGTTGACGGTGTCCATCCTGCACATAAAGAAGTATAGTTTTGTTCTTCCAATTGAGAAATGATAACTTCAATTGTTTGCAACTCAAGTTCTGTAAGTGCTGTGGTTTTGGCACGAGAAATCAGTGTGGCTACAGGATTGGAATCAATGCCAATACTCTTTCTTCCTGCAATACATGCCTCCAACAAAGTTGTTCCACTTCCACAAAAAGGATCTAATACAACATTTCGCTCTTTTGTGCATTCCATAATTATTTCTCTAGGCAATTCGGGAATAAATTTTGCAGGGTATGGATGGATTCCGTGTGTATATATTGTAGAATTAGTGGAATTTACATCAGTATATTTTGTGAGTTTATCAATTAATTTCATTTTATCACCTGTTTATTCAATCATAGAATGTAATTATCATACAATTATTAATGCTAGCAATTGAAAGCCTTCGATACAAATAGTGTTCAAAGTGTTTTTATGCATAAAAATACAATTAAACATAGTGCGGTTATTCGTATTATCGTTTCAACGAGTATTGACAATAATATTTTTCTGTATATTTCGTTATTTACAATTATATTTTTTTATTATTTACTTTCAAAATATGAGTCTATTATGTATGCATGTAACTCTATTTCATTAATTGTCACTTTTGCTGACAGTTTGCATGTACAGCAAGCAGAACTGAAACGCAAATATGCTGGTTAAAACTTAATATTGTATCATAAATGGGTGCTTTTGTGCTGTCCGTATAATTTGAGACGGTACAAATGCTATAATTATATACATTACAATTATAGCACACTTAATAAGAATTTTCAATATTTTTTTAGATACACCAACATTCACTCACTACTTTTTCAGTAATGAGAGTGCATATTGTTTTAATAATCCATATAAACATCAACAGTTAGGTAATTCCATTGATTTCCCTAAGGAACGAGCCAGTGGCTTTTAGAAGTTTTTAGCTTTGTCAAAACCTATACTGAATGTGTGAAAAGGATTTCGGAAACTTACAAGCACAGATAGTATTGTTATGTGTTCTTATATTTTTAAATGTGATAGTGTTAATGTATGTAATAATCATAATATTAATATCAAATTTAAGTACAGAGATACACCAAGTGCAGGTCAACTTTTGGACAACTAATTTATAAAAAGTCACGCTAAGTTATGCTAAAGAATAAAAACAATAATTATCGTATCTTTGCAAACACCGCAAAATACGAATGAAAAACGATAGCATAGCAAGATACAATGATTAAAAGTGCAAGCTCCAAGAGATAATTATTTTGTCTTTCAAATGGCTTGTTTGCGTGGTTTATCCCTCGTGAACAAGCTTTTTTGATGTCCGTTTGATGTCCGATAGTAAAAAAACAGCGGCATTTCTGCCGCCGTTCTTCTTTTTTAGGGATTTTGAAACCCCGATTTTATTCAAGCTGTTTTTCTTCCGGAGGAATTATAGAAATAATACGCTGTTCGCCTTTCATCAATGTATCATTTGCATTTTTAATAATTGTTTCAATAGCACCAAATAACGCTATAAGTGTATTGCTTGTGCCAGATGTGTTTTCATATTCTTTCGCAACCTCTACAATAGCATTTATCTGTTCTATGTACCAATGACTTAAGCACAACGCAGAATGTACAGCTTGTATTGGAAACAATCAAGGCGGCTAAGAGAAAGGAACAGGTCACCGCAGAGTTGCAGCTCCACAGTGACCAAGACTTTCAATACACATCTCATCCGTATTTTAAGCTGACTCAATCATACAACATTATTCCGTCAATGTCAAGACGTGGAAACCCTTATGATAACGCTTTGGCTGAAAATTTCTTTTCTATACTTAAAACAGAGTGCATTTACCGGGTTAAGCTCAAGACTTATGAGGAGGCTCGCCTCCTCATAAGTCAGTATATTGATTTCTACAACAATCAACGTATTCAACTTAAAACAAAACTGACTCCGTCTGAATTACGAAGCCAGTATGTTGTTTAAAATTTTACTTTATATCATAGATAGCTGTTTTTGTGCTGTCCGTACAATTTGGAGCGGTGCATAATTGCAACAGCCGTTATTGATTTTATTTAAGGAAGATATGCAGAAGCTTTGTGTAAAATTCTCTGTTATAGTGCTGATAACGCATTGGCAAAACCGTTCAGGACATTATATTTTTCCTGTCATAACATCGGGAATTTCAGCGAGACTGCCAAGACAGACGTGCTCTATGTACGGCATAAAGGGAAGTGCAATATGAAATGTGCCCTGAAAAATTCTGCAATAAATTTTTCAGCATTCATTGTTAAAGTCCTTTTTCGCTTAATTCTTCCAGGTTCAGACAGATTATTTCAATTGCTTCATAGAATGCGGTTCTCTGCTCATCTGTGAGACCTTTACCGCCCTGTTCAACTGCGGATTCGGCTCTGGCTTTAATCTGTTCGGCAACCTTTTTGCCTTCCTCAGTAAGCTTGATAAGCGCTCTGTAATTTGCGCCCTCTTTTGTTACGAGTCCTTTCTGTTCCATTAACGAAACGGCACGGGACACGTCAGCTTTGTCTCTTGAGCAAAGCTCGCAAAGCTTTGTTGCTGTTATGCCTTCCGTACAGCGATACATTGTTGTAAAATATACTGAATACGGACCTTTCATTCCGTATTCCTCCATTACATCAGCTGAAATCTTATGCCAATGATGTGAGATTTCTGAAATAAAATATGAAAATTTTTCAAAACGGTCAAGCATTTATTTACCTCCGCTGTATGATTGTTGACAAATCAACTTCCTTTTATTATACAATATGCCCGTTGATTTGTCAACAGGGTTGGAAGATAAAAAAAACGGCAAAGATAATCCTTGCCGTTTTGATTTAAAATTATTCTGTGCGGAGTGCAACAACAGGGTCTTTCTTTGCCGCACTTCTTGATGGGATTATACCCGAAATAAGTGTGAGAAGTACGCTTATAAGAACGAGAATTGCTGCTGCAGGAACAGGAAGAATTGCTTTGAGGTTGCTGATATCGGTGAGGTTATACATAATCATATTGATTGGAACACAAAGGATATATGTTACCACAACACCGAGAAGTCCCGAAGTAAAGCCAACTATAACAGTTTCGGCATTGAACATTCCCGAAACGTTCTTCTTTGACGCGCCGATTGCACGGAGGATACCGATTTCCTTTGTTCTTTCCTGAACAGAGATAAGTGTGATAACACCAATCATAATAGAGGAAACGATAAGGGAAATTGCAACGAATGCGATAAGAACGTAGGTAATAGCGTTGATGATTGTTGTAATGGAGGACATCATAATACCGAGATAGTCGGTATACTTAATCTGCTTGAGTTCTTCCACAGAGGAGTTGTACTCGTCGATTGCTTCAACGATTACGTCCTTGTTTTCAAAAGAGGAAGCGTAGATATTGATTGTTGCAGGATACTCCATATCAACGTAACCCATTTTCTTCAGGTTGTCCTCATATGTGGAATCAGAGAACACCATAATTTCGTCGTAATAGAGGGCAGCCTGCTCATCTGTATAAGTCGGGATTGCCATATCGAGAGAACCTGCAAGCTGGTCAGGTGTCATTGCAGCCATCTGTGCGACAACCTCTGCAGCGTACTGCACCTTAATCTGCTCAGTCATCATCTGTCCGAAGAAATCATTCATTTCCTCATCAGTCATTGATTCAAAGTATTCTGTAATTTCATCAACAGAAACACCAACCTGTGCACCGAGCACTTCGGACAATGCAGCCTCGATTTCCTCACGGGTCATTGCACCGAGGGTTGCGTCAAGCTGCTGCTGCACGAATTCCGCTGTAGGAACAGAACTGATTGCAACAAAGGCTGCTGCCTTTTCGTTTGTATCAAGTCCCTCAAGGTATTCAATGAGAGCAGCCTTTTTATCTGCATCGGAAAGGCTTCCTGTTGTAGAATCGAATGGGAGTCCTGTGATAATATCAGTATCAGGATTTTCAAGCTGTTCCTTGATTATGTCTGTAGCTTCTGCCTTTTCTGTGAGGTGCTTTGTAAGGTCACTTGTGTATGCAATATAACCTGTAATCATTGCTGTATCGGTATCCTCCTTAGGACGGATAATACCTGATACCTTCATAGACAGCGCATTGTCATAGAGGTAACGCAGACCTGCTTCTGTTTCACGCATATCTGTGTAAAGTCCTGTTGCTTCGTCATAGTGGTAACAGTCAGCATTGAGGATTGTTTTATATTCTGTGCTGCAGATATCCTCATAAGACCACCTTGTTGTACCTCTGTCGTCAAGTTCAACCTTGTCGATTGCAGCTGCGGCGAGGTCCTCAATTTCACCTTCGGAAACAAGACCGAGTGCATAAAGAACGATATCATCAAGTTCATTGTTCTTGTCAACAACGAGAACGACCTCATCGTAGCTGTTTGGCCACGCGCCGTACACAACTTCATACTGGTCAAGAATAAGGTCATTGATTGGTGCACCGTTTTCACCCGGAAGAAGTTCCTGCCAGAGTTTTACTCCGCCCATACCGCTCATTGATGACATACTTGCCATATTTGCATTACTCATTTCCACCATTGAGGACATATCCATACCAACGTACTGGAACATAAGGTCAATGATGATTTCTTCAAGATTAGTATACATAATCTTGCCGTCCACAGTTTCTGTATAAAGCTGCAAATCAAGATTGTAACCGTACTGAACACCATTAACAGCCTTTGAAAGGTCGCTTTCCTCATCTGCTAACTTTGACTCAAGGAACTCACTGAATGCTTTAAGGTCGTTTTCGCTGGTTTCGATATTATTCATTGCGTTAATCATATCGTAAAGAGCAGTTTTCTTGTACACGGCATCATTTTCGTGTGCAGTTTCCTCAGAGTCAACGTTCATAAACGCTTCCATAAGTGCGGACATTTCAACGGTTGTTGCTTCGAGAGTAAGAGGATAAGCGGAAAGGGTGCTTTCCTGAACATCGTTGATATATGCAGTCATACCTGTTGAAATAGCAAGGATAAGGGCAATACCGATAATACCGATTGAGCCTGCGAAGGAAGTGAGGATAGTTCTTCCCTTCTTGGTAAACAGGTTTTTCAGCGAAAGCATAAATGATGTGCCGAATGACATTGAAGGCTTCTTGGTTTTCTTTACATCCTTGTTTGCTTCTTCGGCAGCTTTCTTTTCAGCGGCAATTTCTTCTTCAGTAAGCGGCATTGAGTCATCTGTGATAACGCCGTCAAGCATCCTGATTATTCTTGAGGAATACTGTTCTGCAAGCTCAGGGTTATGGGTTACCATAACGATAAGTCTGTCCTTGGAAATATTCTTGAGAATTTCCATTACCTGCACGCTTGTTTCTGTATCAAGAGCACCTGTAGGCTCGTCCGCAAGGATGATATCAGGGTTGTTTACAAGTGCACGGGCAATAGCAACACGCTGCATCTGACCGCCTGACATTTCGCTTGGCTTCTTTTTAAGCTGGTCACCGAGACCTACATCCTCGAGAGCTTTCTTTGCTCTCTCACGGCGCTCGGACTTGGACACACCTGAAAGTGTAAGCGCAAGCTCAACATTCTGAAGCACGGACTGGTGAGGAATGAGATTATAGCTCTGAAAAACAAAGCCGATGGAATGGTTTCTGTAAGCGTCCCAATCTCTGTCCTTGAACTTCTTTGTAGAAGTGCCGTTGATAACAAGGTCGCCCTCTGTATAGCCGTCAAGACCACCTATGATATTGAGCATAGTAGTCTTGCCGCAGCCTGACGGTCCGAGGATGGATACAAACTCAGACTTGCGGAATTGCAGGTCTATCCCTTTAAGTGCGTGCACCACGCCGTCACCTGCGGGATAATCCTTTTTGATTTGTTTAAGTTCCAGCATTATTATACTGCCTCCAATTTAGTATATAAAATCTTCTGATAACTTTGCTCAGGGCAGAAAAGCCCAACTACAATATTATACTCTCGAATATTGTTAATGTCAACAATGCCCATAATTATTTCACATAATTTTCACTCAAAAACAAAATCGTCCGCACCTTAACGGAAACGGACGATTTTGTTTTGTAAAAAGGAAGAAAGAAAGGAGAACAACGATTGGAGTTCGTTACAATTGTATTATAGCACCTTTTGGTTTCAAAAGCCAGCGTTTGGTGTACAAATTAATTCCCACAAAACCTTATGAAAGCAATTCGGCGGAATAATCCTCATTAATTCTCCACAGGCGCTCTGCATTTCCGCTGATAATTTTCTCGGATGTTACAACAGCGCAGACCATTCCCTGCTCCTCAGCGGAAGAAATTTCTGCACTCAGTACATCGTCCAGCAACGGCGTGTAAATCATAAGCGCCCTTGAGCCGCCTGACGCCATAAGCTCATCGGAAGGTATACGGCTCTGCTTTTTTTGTCCGACAAGCTGACGTTCAAAGCTGTAATCAGCAAGCCTTGTCTGCAACACGGAAACATCACCAGGCTCGGAAATTGCAAACTCCTCATATGCGCCATTGAAACGGCAGTAAACTGTTGAATCATAGCCGCATTTAAGCAGTCCAAGCGCCGCCGCAAGCATACCTTCAACTGCTCTTTCATTTTCATAGATATTGCTTCCGCCCGTGCTGTCAAGGACAATATTCTGCCTGATTGATTCAATTTCGTCGTCAAGCCTTACCATATATTTATCTCGTTTCGAGGACAGCTTCCAGTTAATTCTGCGGACAGGGTCACCCTCAACATATTCCCTGTGAGTATAGCCCGGCATTCCCGAAAAGCTTGTTACATTTTCGCTTTCCTGAGTTTCTTCGCTGTCATCGGCAAACCGTGCCGCTTCAACAGCTGAGCGCAGAAGCGGTGAGTCCCCCTGCATTTCGGGTATATCAGGGAAAACCTTAATCTCATTCACGGAATTGACGCAGGACATACGGAACTTGAAAAATCCCATAAAATCGTGCATAAACGCACTTTCCGCACCTATCACAAAACGTCCCCAGACCTTTGCCTTATAGTTAATTTCTATAACGCTTTCACTTCTCGGCGACACGCTTACGACATAACAGCTGCAGTCGTCCTCGGGAACAAGACCTCCCGGTTCAGCAATCCGCACCTTTACGGCAGGAACAGGAAATATACTCTTATTGCGCACGACAATTCTCAACGCTGAGTTTTCACCCTTGTACAGCATCGTGCGGTCAACGTCGGAAATAATCGTTACCCTGTTATTTTTCGTAAGGAAAAAGGTTATTGCAGCAGAGAAAATCGGTGCACAGACAAGCATATACACAAACGTCCAGCCAATTGATGCGGAAAGGCATAATGCAAACGCAACACCTATAGCTATTGCAACAAGATACAGAAAAACATTTACAAACATTTTCATAGCTGTGTCCCTTATTCTGTCGGCACGGCTACTTTGCCAAGAATTTTTTCAAGTGCTTTTTCAGCGGTTTCGTACATTGACTTACCCTTCGGTGAAAGCATTATTCTGTGGGCAAGTGTGCAGATACAGCATTCCTTTACGTCCTGCGGAGTAATATAGTCGCGTCCGTCCATAAACGCCCACGCTTTTGCTGCTTTATAGAGTGCAATGCTTCCTCGCGGACTTACTCCAAGCTTAATGCCCTCATCATTACGGGTAGCGGTTACGATTTCGATAATATAGTTTTTCACCTTTTCTTCGGCACGAACCTGCTTCACCTTTTCCTGCAATTCCACAATTTCCTCAATTTTCAGCACGGGTTCAATTTTCGTCACAGGGTTCTCAAACTCGTTTCTGTCGAGGATTGAGAGTTCCTCTGTTTCTGTAGGGTAGCCCATACTGATTTTCATTGCAAATCTGTCCATCTGTGCTTCGGGGAGGTGATATGTACCGTAGGTTTCAACGGGGTTCTGCGTTGCAAGAACCATAAACGGCTTAGGCAGGATATAGGTTGCACCGTCAATGCTGACCTGATGTTCTTCCATTACTTCAAGGAGTGAGGACTGTGCCTTAGGCGAAGCACGGTTAATTTCGTCGGCAAGGAGAAAATTACAGAAAGCCGCACCCTTACGGTATTCAAACTCCCCTGTTTCACGGTTCAGCATAGAGAATCCTGTGATGTCCGAGGGCATAATGTCAGGCGTCATCTGCACACGGCTGAACATGCCGTCCACTGACTTTGACAGCGCCGCCGCAAGCTGTGTTTTACCAACGCCCGGGACGTCCTCAACAAGGACGTGTCCCTCGGTAAGAAGCGCGCAGACTGTCTGCATAATCGGAGTACGCTTACCAACGATTACCTTTTCAATATTTTCGATAAGAAGCTTAATTTTTGCGTCCATAGCTTTGTTCCTTTCTTTTATGCAAGCCCTGTGTCAAGCACAACGGCGGGATTTATAATTATATCCTTAACCTCATCACGGGTCAGAAGCTTTGTACCCTGAGTGCCTTCCAGAAAGATTTCCTGAGAGGTTTCCACAAGGTCAAAGGACTGCTCCAATACTGCCATAATTTCAGGAATTATTACCTCGTCGAGAGTGCTTGCAAGCAAACCGATGGCAAGTATCGGATTTGTTGTTTTTGCGTACTCGTCAGCCGCCTGTGCAAGTCGGTCAAGCGCCTTGATGAGTCTGTTGAAGTAGGCAAGGCTGTCCTCATACATTGCGCCAAACTCCTCGCCGTGCTGATGAGCGCTTTTGTACTGCTTTTCAAAATCGTCACGGATAGCAGTAACATCATCACGCAGCTTTCCGTAATCGGCAGTCATAAGGGTTGTTATGTCGGACATATTCACGCTGTCGAGAACCATATTCAGCGACTTGATTACGCTTGTTTCCATATCATCGGCAAGCTGTTTTTTCTCTTTCAGCTCGGGACGTGTTTCCTGCTTGACGTAGACATCGCCATTGAGAAAATAATGGTCGATAAGGAACTTTGTAACACGATTCTGCTCGTCGGCTGAAATAGTAAACAGCGTTTTAATCGGTATACCGCTTCTGTCCGTGGGGAGAATTCCGCCGCGTGTGAACTCGGTGATTATTTCTTCGGGGATTTCCTCGGTAACAGTTGTTTCCTCCGTTATGCTTGCTGTGTGTTCAGTGTCAGCTGTAACAGTGGGAGTGGTTACTGAGGTAAATGTTTCCGTTGGAATTGTCGTGAGAACAATCGGTTCTGTTTCGGGGACGAGGGGGGCTGTTGTGACGGTAGTTTCCTGTCCTTTCAGTTCCACGTCGGTAACGGCAAGCTTATCGCCAAGCTGTTCCTTAGCTTGCTCCTCGGCTTTTTCGATTTCCGCCTGAAGCTGTCCCTGGACAATTGCTTCGGCAAGGGTTTTATCCTTTTCAGCGGCTTCTGCGACGTACTTTTCGGTGAAGTGTGACGCAAGCAGCACGCTAATCGTGCCGACGATTATGATTGCTATTATTTTTATTATTTTCATCAGCACGACTCCTTTCGTTTTTTAAAGTGTGGAGTTTGGAGAGTGAAGTGTGGAATTGTTACAACTTTGGCGGTGCTGTTGAAATTACAGGAATAATTGCGATGTTAATATCATTTTTTAAATCATCTGAAATATAGTTGCCAAAGCGTTTCCATAATTCTGTGTTGTCAGAAATATACTCGCAGATTGTAACCTCTACAATATTTCTTACCTCATCATTTCCTTTGTTCCACATATCTTCAACAAATTTGCAATACGTTTTTATAAGCAGGTTATCAGTATTTTCCGATAGCAATTCGGAAAGCTGTAAATTGATTTCATCGCCAAAGAAAACGTGACCGAGAAGCTTTCCATATTCATCATAATGCTGAGAAAGCTTCTCCTTTTTCTCAGGAAAAATCTCAACAAGCTTTTCTGCAAATTCTTCTTTTGTCATAAGTAGTCTGTCCTTTCTGAATAATTACGAATTACGCATTACGAATTGCGAATTATCAATATAATTTCTTCCCACCGAAATCCTTTTTACGCACGGCGGCTATGCAGAAAACGTACATTGCGGCTGATGCTGCGGCGAGGACAAGACAGCGGAGAAGCTGGCTTCCTGCGCTGTTGGAAAGCACAAGCATATTGCCCAAACCAAGTGCTATTCCTGCAAAGAGGGACACGAACAATGCGGCGGACTCTCTGTCGGTTGCGAGGGAAACAAGCATATTTACCGTGCCGCAGAGGACATAGAAAAGAAGCACTGCGGCGGATGCGGCGATTATTGTTGGGACGGGTGCGGTTGTGAAGTCTGCCGCTGGCTGACCCGACATTACACGGAAGCCAACAAAGTCACCAGACCACACGTTGCTGAAATTGAACGCTCTTGAACAGATGATAAGGTTGATTACGAAAACTGCACCGAAAAAAATCGTGCTATTCACGAGGTAGGTCACAAGCTTGCCTGCGAGCCAGTTTGTACGGCTTCCGCAGCGGAGGATTTCTATTCCGCCGAAGCCGCTGTCGAACATTATTCCGCAGACCACAAACAGGTACAGCGGCAGATAGATGAACACGATATTCATAGGGTCGGTGAGTATGAGAAACAGCACTTCCATTGCCGAAAATGTTACCATTCCTGCCATGTCGACATATTTATGGACGCTTACAACTGCCACAAATGCGATTACCGCGAGGGCAAGGCACCATCTTGCCGCGGGGATATGCTCGGAAAGGCTGAAACGAAGTCCTCTCAATTTCATCTGCGGTCACCTGCCTTTCCGTAGAGGGTAAGCAGGATTGCACTTACTGTAAGGATAAGGGGCACGGCGAAACGCTGTAGGGTTATTTCTCCACCGTAGATTGAGGGTGCTATATCGAGTGGCGGGTAGAAACGTTCAAGTTTCAGGTGCGGAAAAGCGTAAATGCACAGCAGATAAAGCACCTGCGGCATTACAAGCGGTACATAGCGGTGACGGTTTACAAAAGTCAGACCGTAAGAAATTGCGGCGTACCCAAAACCGAATGTAATCGGCAGGACGAGGCATTTCAGCGCAAAATCAAAATCAGGCACTCCGCCTATGCAAAGACACACCAGAAACAGCGCAAGCTGTGGAATGAACAAGGCAAGTGCTCCCGAAATTCCGCTTGTAAGCAGACGTGCAAGCTGATATCCGTCTTTGCGAAGCTTGATTGTCATAAGTGTTCCAAAACGGGTTTCCTTTTCCTGCATAATCATCACGGAGTACGGCATTGCTGCAAGTACGGGTGCGGCAAATGGCAAAGCAAGAGCCTGTGCACTTGTGTAGAGGGTTTCGGTTTCGCCTGCTGTCAAATAGTACACCATTGCACTGAAAAGCAGAACCAGATTGAGGGCAATGCTGATAAAAAATGCAGGCTCGGTTATCACACGCTTTAAGTCAGTTGACAAGAATTTCATCGTGCACCTCAGTTACTTCTGCAACGGTTGAATTTTCGATACGGAATTTTCTTGTGCAAAGTGAGTCGATATCATCGGCAATATGACTTGCAAGGACAATTGTTGCTCCCTGCTTGTTAAGCTCGGTAAAAAGCTTTCTTATTTCGGCAACCGACTCGGTATCAAGGCTGTTCATCGGCTCGTCAAGGACAAGCAGTTCAGGCTTGTTCATCACAGCCTGAATTATGCCTAATTTCTGACGCATACCGAGAGAATATGTACGGACTCCTCTGCGGTTTTTGGGGTCGAGTCCAAGCCTTGTCATAAGGGCACAGATTTCCTCCGTTGGGACAGGATTTACGCTCATTGAATTGAGAATTTTCAGATTTTTCAGACCGCTGTAATGTGGGATAAATCCGGGGGTTTCAATCATTACCCCAAGCGACTCAAAAAAGCGATTTTGCTTGGTAAGATTCGCTCCGCCAAAGGTTACGCTGCCTTTATCGGGAATAAGCAGACCTGTCATAAGCTTGAAAATGACAGTTTTGCCGCTTCCGTTTCTGCCGACGAAGCCGCATATTTCACCCTTTTCTATTGAAAAGCTTACGGATTTTACAACAGGTGTTCCGTTAAAGCTTTTGCTGACGTCCTGAAAACGTATGTAGCCCATATGAAAAATCCTTTCGTATTTACTATGTATAAGTATAGCGTTTTTCCCTGTAATTGTCAACTTGGTAAACAAAAAAGGAGTACCGTAAGTACCCCTTTGAATTAGTCAACATCAATTTTTATCTGTTCTTCTTCGTTTTCAAGAGCAAAACCGATTACCTTGCTGTAAAAATCAGTAGGATTAAGCAGAATTTTATCTCTGATAAGCTTTGCCTGGTCATAATCAGGTGCATAGAGAGAAATTCTCATCAAATCAAAGCTTGTATCCTTGATTTTACAGTTTACCTCACAGCCGTTCGGCACTTCGGTTATTTCTATATCCGCTTCACTCTCACGCTTGATGCGTGCGAAATAATACATAGCTGTTTTCAGCAGCTTCTTACGGAAATAGTACGGTATGGAGTCATTGAAATATTCTGCACCAAACCTGCCCTTTTCCGTGGCTTCGATATAGGTTTCTCCATCGCGTTCAACACGGACAACCGACTTGTTTTTGAGCAAATCCGCCATCGCTTCTGTGTAATAAAAATAATTTATAATCTCACTGTCCTGCGCAATTTCGTAAAGCTGCTCCTCGGTAACGGGATTTTTCAGCTTGTCAAGGAGATAGCAAATCATCACCTTGACATCGTGGGCAGAATTAAGCTCGACATTATTGAATTCAATCATAAATAACTCCGCAATTACATCATATTGTCTATTTTACGTGTTCCCTTCGGGAGCTCCGCATCAAGAGACAGATCCTCCATTTCCCAGTTGGGAGCCTCGGACTCTGCTTCGGGATTTTCCTTTTTCTCTTTCTGTTTACGTTTGAGGTATTCGCTTTTGCTGTAATGCAGACCGCTGGTATTTGCCATTGGTCTTGGTTCGTCGATTACAACGATAAAATCGGGGTAACCTTCCTGCTTGGAGAGGTAGTCCTTTTCCTTATACAGACGCAGAATATAGTCGCTTATCCATATTCCGAAGCCGCCGTATGCAATAAAGTACAGACCTGTCAATATTCCGCAGCTGCCCGTAATAAGTGCGATAAGTCCGTACAGCGCGCCTGCTCCGTAAAGCAAAAAGGTAGGATAAATAGGCTGTTTCTTCTTGAAGAAGATTGAAATGAAGGTAAGAAGGGCGATTACAAGCAGGAATGCCATATACAAATACGGAACTTCAACAGCAAGGTCAGACTTTTCGTCTGTTCCATTAGCATAATTCATAATCATCTGACCGAAAAAGGCACTTCCGCCTGCAAGCATAGCAAGGGTACGGATAAAGTAATACAGCGTCAGCACAAGCCACACGCCTGCTGATGGTATTAATGACATAATCAGCGATGTCTTGAAGCCATTTTTCATATCAATGTAACGCTGATGATTGATTTTGTATTCCTCTTCACGCTTCAATGAAGACATATCATCACCTCAGATTGTCATAAATCAGAAATTCGGATAATTAAGCATATGAGAAAGAATAGCAAGATTTGCTGCCGCTTCAACACACGGTACAGCTCTCGGAACAACGCAAGGGTCGTGTCTGCCCTTGATTTCGAGAGTTTCGTTGGTAAGTGCGCTGATGTCAACAGTCTCCTGCGGCTTGGAGATTGACGGAGTAGGCTTGAAGGCTACTCTGAACACAATCGGCATACCCGAAGAAATACCGCCGAGGATACCGCCGTGATTGTTTGTCTTAGTGAGGACGTGACCGTGTTCATTTACATAGAACTCGTCATTGTTCTGACTGCCGAGCATTTCAGCAACCTGAAAGCCTGCGCCGAATTCGATGCCCTTTACGGCAGGAATACCGAAAACAAGCTGTGCGATGCTGTTTTCGAGTCCCTCAAAAATCGGAGAGCCGATGCCTGCGGGAACATTTGTGATTACGCACTCGATAATTCCGCCTACGCTGTCACCTGCTTCTCTTGCCTTTGCAATATCTGCAACCATAGCTGCGCCCTTCTTGTCATTGAGTGTAGGGAATTTCTTATGGCGCAGAGCAATAATCTGCTCCTTGGTAACCTCACAAGGATTGAACTTTTCTTCCTTGATGTTGTGCACCTGAATGATATGTGCACCTGTGTAGATACCTCTGCGTTCAAGAATCTGACCGCAGATTGAGCCTGCGAAACAGAGAGGTGCGGTAAGTCTGCCTGAAAAGTGACCGCCGCCTCTTACGTCGTTGAAGCCCTTATAACGGAGCGCACCTGTATAGTCAGCGTGACCCGGACGTGCAAGCTTTGAAATATTACCGTAGTCCTGAGAATGGGTATCGGTATTATTGATAAAAGCAGCAAGAGGTGTGCCTGTTGTGTAGTTGTTATGGATACCGGAAAGAATATTCGGCATATCAGATTCACGGCGCGGTGTGGAAGTAGCGTCCTTTTTCGGGGCACGTCTCGCCATAAAGTTACGGATTTCCTCAGGGTCGATATACTCACCCGAAGGAAGCTTGTCGAGAACAACGCCTATTGCAGGACCGTGTGACTCGCCGAAAATTGATACGGTTAAATTATGATTCCAGAATGATGACATTTATTTTTTCAATCCTTTCAGCACAGTTAATTAGTTGCCGAGCACTTCAAAATTACCACCCAGAGCGGCAAAATCTTTCCAGAAATCGGGGTAGCTTTTTGTTACCGCCTCTGCGTCGGTAACAACGAAGTCACCGTCCGACATTGTTGAAGCGATTGCCGCTGCCATAACAATTCTATGATCGTTGCAGCCCTCGATTTTTCCTGCGTGAAATCTCTCAATCGGAGCAATTTCCAGCGCATCGTCGAACACAGTGATTTTCCCGCCCACAGCATTGAGCGCATCTGCTATTGCGGCAAGGCGGTCGCTTTCCTTTATTTTAAGACGCTTTGCACCAGTTATACGGCTTATTCCGTCCCCGAAACATCCCAGCACCGTCATAATCGGCACAAGGTCGGGAATATCGGAAACGTCCGCATCAAAGGCTTTAAGTCCTGAAGTGGAAGCGTTTGTATTATTATAACCCATTTCCTTGATAATTTCAAGAATTTTTTTATCGCCCTGAACAGAAGCCTTATTAAGGTTGTCAACAACGATTTCCGAGCCGAGAGCGTTTGCAACATAGAAAAATGCCGCCTGAGAATAGTCGCCCTCAACGGTACAATCTGCGGACTTGTATTTCTGTCCGCCCTTTATATTATATACGGGATAGCCGTTTTCGTCTGCCGTTTCGTGGATTTCAATTCCAAAGCAATTCAGTGCACTGATTGTCATATCAGCGTAAGGCTTTGACTCAAGACGTGATGTAAGACGGATAACGGAGTCCTCCTCGCAAAGAGGAAGTGCAAACAGAAGTCCTGTTATAAACTGCGAAGAAATGTCCCCCTCCAGCAGATACTCGCCGCCCCTGAGCTTGCCGCTCATTGTAAACGGCATAACGCCCTCCTCACGGGTGATTGTTACGCCGTACCTGCTCATTTCACGGATATACGGGGTAATAGGTCTTTCGGGCAGCTTGCCCTTGCCGTGAAACTCACATTCGCAGCCGAGTGCTGCCGCAATTGGAATTATAAAACGAAGCGTTGAGCCGCTTTCACAGCAGTCAATAACAGCCTTTTCCGAAGGCTTCTTTATTCCCATAACAGTATATGTGCTGCCGTCGGAAAGAATATTTGCACCGAGAGCATTCATTGCTCCGACGGTTGCGTCGATGTCCTTTGACACGCTTATATTTGACACCTCAGACACACCGCCTGCGAGAGCAGCGGCGATGAGCATACGGTGCGAAAAGCTTTTTGAGGAAGGTGCTTTAACCCTGCCGATAAGCTTTGATGGGGTAATTCTTACTTCCATTCGTTAGTCCTTTCGGTTATTCCGTGTATTCTGCAAGCATTGCAAAGAAAGCTTCCACAGGCATTTTCTTAATCATTGAAGCACCTATATCACAGCAGATGATAATATTTATACTGTCGCCGAAGCGCTTCTTGTCGTTGATACAGCCGCCTGCAAGCTTATCGGGAGCAATATCCACATCATTGTCAAGTCCGTAATAACTGAGACAATTTTTAAGTCTGCCATAAGTGCCGTGCTCAGCCATACCGTTTGACTCAGCAATTGCAGTAATAAGCTTCATTCCGATACCTACAGCCTTACCGTGGGTAATGCCTGTATAGTTGTAATACTGCTCAATTGAGTGACCGATTGTGTGACCGAAATTCAGGAGCATTCTTTCTCCCGTGTCAAACTCGTCAGCCTCAACAACGTCACGCTTTATTGTTACACACTGTGCAATAATATCATCAAGCACGTCCTTATTTTTACGGAGAGAGTCAACTGTATACTGTTCAAGCTCAGAGAAAAGGCTTTCGGACTTAATCATACCGTACTTGACAATCTCGCCCATACCGTCGATGAAGAATTCTTCTTCAAGTGTGTCAAGTGTATCTGTGTCACAAAGCACAAGCTTAGGCTGCTTGAATGCACCCACAAGATTTTTTCCGCCGTCAAGGTCAACGGCTGTTTTACCGCCGACGGAGGAGTCAACCTGTGCAAGAAGCGTTGTAGGAAGCTGGACGAAATCAACTCCGCGGAGATAGGTTGCTGCCGCAAAGCCTGTAATGTCACCTACTACGCCGCCGCCGAGTGCAACAAGGCAGTCACTTCTGCTTATTCCGTTTTCGCAGAGGAAGTTCCATATTTTTGCAAGAGTTTCCGTGGATTTTGACTGTTCACCGTGAGGGAAAACAAATTTGCACACCCCATAGCCCTCGCTTTCGAGAGCTTCAACGACAATTCTGCCGTAAAGAGAGTCAACGGTATCATCTGTTATAACCGCAAGCTTCTGCGCTTCGGTTACGTTGCTGATATATCCTCCGCAGTGGCGAAGCAGACCTCCGCCGATAAGCACGTCATATATGCCTGATGCGGTAACGGTAATCTTTTTCAGTGACATATTATCTCCGTCCATTCCTGATAAATTTATTAATAGGGGTAAGGTTTACTTGCCCATAGGTCTGCCGAGGAAGTCTGCCATTTTTCTGATATTTGACATTACAGACTCGAACTTTTCAGGTGTAAGCTGCTGGCTTGCGTCGGAAAGTGCGCTCTTAGGGTCGCAGTGAACTTCAATTTCGAGAGCGTCTGCACCTGCAACGATTGCAGAGAGTGAGAGAGGTTCAACAAGTGAAGCAATACCTGCTGCGTGAGATGGGTCGATACAGATTGGAAGATGTGTCTTCTGCTTGAGAAGCGGTACAGCGGAAATATCAAGAGTATTTCTTGTCCAAGTTTCAAATGTACGGATACCTCTTTCACAGAGGATGATATTCTGGTTGCCGCCTGCCATAATGTACTCAGCGGACATAAGAAGTTCTTCCATTGTATTTGCAAGACCTCTCTTGAGGAGGACAGGCTTGTCAGACTTACCGAGAGCCTTGAGAAGCTCAAAGTTCTGCATATTTCTTGCGCCTACCTGAATTACGTCGATATCTGCAAAAAGGTCAAGGTCAGCGCCGTTCATAATTTCTGTTACGATAGGGAGACCTGTTTCCTTACGAGCCTGAATGAGGAGGTCAAGACCTTCCTTGCCAAGACCCTGGAAAGAATATGGCGAGGTTCTTGGCTTGAATGCACCGCCGCGGAGCATTGTAGCGCCTGCTTTCTTACAAGCGATAGCTGTCTTCATAATCTGGTCTTCCGTTTCAACGGAGCAAGGACCTGCGATAACCTGGAGAGAGCCGTTGCCGATGATGCAGTCTCTTACAGGGATAGCTGTATCGTCAGGGTGGAACTTACGGTTAGCCTGCTTGTAAGGCTCCTGTACACGGCGGATGCTTTCAACGCAATCCTGTACCATGAGTGAGTCAACATCAATTCTTGATGTATCACCGACAAGACCTATAATATTCTGTGTTGCACCTTCGATATGGTTAGCTGTTACACCTTTTGCTCTGAGAATTTCTTCAAGTCTTGCAACAGCCTCAGGCTGTGCACCTTTTTTAAGAATAACAATCATTTTATTTTCCTCCGAAATAACAATTTATTTAAAAGCGTAAAGTACATTTGCACGAAACGTTTTTATTTACTTTGTAACAATAGTTGTGTCAGGAAGCTTATCTGTCAGGGAAGTCATATCCTCGTCGGAAATATCAATACCCTCGATATAAAGCTTTTTGAGTCCTGCAAGATTTGTCAGCGGATTAAGATTGGAAACGGGATTGCCGCCAAGCTTTATCCAGCCGAGACTTGTAAGGGACATAAGCGGCTCAACATCGGACACAAGGTTGTTTTCCAGATAGATTTCCGTAATATCAACCATATTCATAACAGGTGTGATGTCGGCAATCTGATTGTTCTGGAGATGAAGTCTGTCCATATGCTGCATACTGCTGAGTGCTGAGATATCGGTAATTGCGTTATTGTTGAGACGAAGCAGCGTAAGCTCTGTCATACCTGCGAGAGGTGTGATATCCGAAATATTATTTTCCGAAAGGTCAAGCACTTCAAGCCCCAGCAGACCGTCAAGCGGAGAAATGTCAGTAACAGCATTTGAACGCAGGTACAAATCCTTCAGTGAAATCAGACCTGCAAGCGGTTTAAGGTCGCTGATATTGTTCTTGAACAGTGAGAGGGTACGCAAATTTGTAAGTCCCTTGAGCGGAGTAATATCGCTGATATTGTTCTGATAGATATGAAGCTCGGTAAGATTTACCATATACTTCAGGTCCTTGATATCCTCGTCAGTAAGCTCCATATTATTCAGTGTAAGTGTAGTAAGGCTGGTGCTGTACTCCACGCCCTTGATTGTAATAAACTGCGGCAGGTCAGCCATAGCCTCCTCTTTTACAGCGGCTGCCTCGCTTACAGCGGGGTTATCCTTACCGAGGATAAAGTCGGACTTATCCTTGAAGCCGATATTCGGAGATGTTTCAGCTTTAAGCGATTCAACCTGTGATTCAAGCTCAGCAATTCTTGACTCATAGCCTGCCGAGTCAAAAGTTTCAGCAGCTTCCCCAGAAGCTTCGTCCCCCTTGCTGCAGCCTGTCATCGGCAAAGCCATCGCTGCCGCAAGCAGTACACCGAATACACTTTTCAATTTTGCATTCATAATCATTTTCCTTTCAACACAAAAACAGCCTGTGACACTTTTGCCGCAGACCGTTACAAACAATATGTTATTACAACATCAGCTTTACAATTCTGTTATCGGCAATATATTTTTTTATGGCACGGAAAGTAAAACCCATAGCTAAAGTAAAAGCCTGCGCCTGCAAAAAATATAAAGTTAAAAAAGCCAAGAACAGAATTTACAGCCTTCATACTTTTAACTCCAAAATAAAAATCTACACAGTTTATTATATACCCATTGGCTGATGTTGTCAAGTTTTTTTGAGAAAAAAATGTCTTAAAACGTAATTTTATTCCATTTAAGTTACAATATGTAACCACATTTACCAAATTGTAATTTGTATTGCTGTGTAAAGTGTGCTATAATTTATATGTATGTTCAGAAAATAAACTTTAAGGAGTTTTCAGATATGACCGAAGAAACAATCCGCCAGCAGGTTCTTCCTGCGGCAAAGAAAATCAATGAAGAAGTTAAAAAGGCTGTAATCGGCAAAAATGACATCATTATCAAGACTCAGCTTGCGATTATTGCGGGAGGGCACATTCTTCTTGACGATATCCCGGGTGTAGGAAAGACTACTCTTGCCATTGCTTTTTCCAAGGCTATGTCCCTTGACTACAAGCGTATGCAGTTCACTCCCGATGTACTGCCTGCCGATGTAACAGGATTCACTGTGTACAACAAGCAGACCGAGCGTTTTGAATACAAGCCGGGTGCGGCGCTGTGCAGTCTGTTTCTTGCAGATGAAATCAACCGTACCTCCAGCAAAACCCAGAGTGCACTTCTTGAAGCTATGGAGGAAGGCTCTGTAACCGTTGACGGTGTAACCCACGAGCTGCCGAAGCCGTTTATCGTTATTGCAACGCAGAATCCTATAGGTTCAGTCGGTACTCAGATGCTCCCAGAGTCACAGCTTGACCGTTTTATTGTACGTCTTACAATGGGTTATCCTGACCTCAACAGCGAGATACAAATTCTCAAATCCAAAGGATCTGAAAAGCCTGCCGACAGCATCGTCCCCGTTGCAACCGCAGATGATGTGCTTATGCTTCGTGCGGCGGCTGAACAGATTTTCGTTGATGACCGTGTTTACAAGTATATCGCTTCGATTGCAGCGGCAACCCGTACACACCCTCAGATAAAGCTGGGACTCAGCCCGAGAGGCTCGGTTGCGCTTACGGCAATGGCAAAGGCTACCGCACTTCTCAGCGGACGCAGCTACGTTATTCCTGACGATGTAAAATTTATTCTCAACGATGTTGTTGAGCACCGTATAATAATTTCACCCAAGGCAAAGGCGGCAGGGGTAACTGCGGCTGACGTAATCCGTGACATAAGTGCACGCATACCTGCTCCGAAAATCTGAAATCCGAAAGGACAAGCCTTATGAGGTTATTTTATTTTTTTCTGCTGATTTTTTCGGCAGTCTTTCACATACTCTACAAGGGCGACCTTTCCTTTGTCCTGCTTGGATTTGTGGTAATACTGCCGCTTTTCCTGCTTGCAATGCTTCTTATTTCAGCCCCTGCGGTAAATGTCACAGCGCATTTTGAGCAGATTTCGGCAGCAAGAGGAAGCTCTGCGGCGCTTAAAGTATCGGTCAGAAACCGCTCCGTACTCCCTATTGCGAGATGCATTGTCGAGGTAAGATACAAGCCGTCAATGCCGTTTGAAGCGTCCGCAGTAAAGTTATTCAGACTCAGCGCCGCAATCGGAGCACGCTCCGAGGAAGCCTTTGCGCTGAATATAAAGCCTGAGCACTGCGGCACGGTAGACATTGCAGTATCAAAAATACGTCTCCGTGACATAATGGGACTGTTTTCAATTCCCGTAAAGTCCGACCTGAAAGGAAAAATCGTCTCCCTGCCAGTTATCTATCCGATACAGGCATCAGTCGAAAGCGGACCTGCTTCTTCCGTGGAAAGCAGCAGCTTTTCCCCTGTAAAACCAGGAGATGACCCGTCGGAAATTTTTGCCCTTCGTGAATACCGCGAGGGTGACAGCAACAACCGTATTCACTGGAAATTAAGCAGCAGAAGCGAAACCTTCATTGTAAAAGAGTTTTCACTCCCTGTAGGGTGCAGAATACTGGTTATCACGGATTTCTGCGGCTGTAAAAATGCGGCATCGGTTGACAAAATCCTTGATACGGCTTTTTCCGTTTCTCATTTTCTCACCGAATACGGTACAGCACATTCGGTTGCTTACGCTTGCTCGGATTATACCGTACACGCTTCTGAAATTAACGATGCGGACAAGTTTCACATTGCTGCAGCGGAAATGTGCGAGGTGCTGAAAGATACTGCAAGGGAAATCACCTTTGCACAGGCTGTTTCAGCTGACGGCTCATTTCAGGTAAAAAACAGCTTTTCGAGAGTTATTGCCATTGTTTCCGACACGGATATTGCCCGTGCCGAGGAGCTTCAAACGCTTTGCGGCGACGCGTATCTTACGATAATATGCACGGACGCTTCCGATACATCAGGAAACGATGACGAATACCGTGCTGAAATTATTTATGCTGACGCTGAAACGCTCAGCAGCCGTGAATTACTGATTATATAATGAAAGGAGGTACGGCAATATGGCTGACCGCACATCTTCCGTAACTGTTACTGCAACCATAAGAAAAGCAGGCGCAAAGCCTACTCTGCAAATGCAGGTGATACGCTTCATAATTGCCGTACTTGGCTGCTGCGGCTCTGCTTTCACGTTTCTCAGCTGTTTCGACACAGAAGTAAACGGCTTGCTGGTTTTTGCAGTAATAGCCGTGATATGCATTATTTCAAACGCCTACAGACTGCGGAAAGAAATTGCATACACAGCCCTTGCCGTATCCGCTGCGGGCTGTATTTCTGCGGCGATAATTTTAAGGAATTCTTTTTCGGCGGGACTTGCAAACTTTATTAATATGTACGCATCGACCGCGTTGGAAAAATACCGCAAAACGCCGTTTTTTGAGATTATAGAGCCTGACCTTGCAGGTGAGCATATGACTGCTTTTGTCGTGCTTTCCGTAATTATAATATACACTCTGGTCTGCTATATGTTTGTACGGTTTGACGCAGGACTTTACGCACTGACGCTTCTCATTTGCCCGACAATTCCTGCTTTCACTATAGGTCTTGAGCCTGACCCTGCAGCCTTTACTGCGCTTGTTTCGGCAGTTGCAGGACTCATCGTGCTTGAATTCACAACAACAAACACCGTTCACAATCAGCAGTTTGTAAAATACGGAATTCAATGTGCGGCGGCAGCTACGGTTGTTTCGGCTCTTTGCATCGGAATTGTTTTCGGAATTACAAAAGCTATGGATTATAAGCGCCCCGAAGCTCTGAACAACGTTTTTGACAAGGCTGACACATATCTCAACAGCGGCGAGCTGCAGAATAACATCAAGGAAACACTTTCACAGCTTACGGGTGATTACCTTGTTTACGGCGCTATAAACCACGGTAAGCTGGACGAATTCGGACGGATACGGTTTGAATTTACCGACGTGCTGCAGGTTACAATGCCGCGCTCCGAGGACACGGTTTATCTGAGAGGGTTTGTAGGCTCAGTCTACACAGGCAGAAGCTGGGAGGAGCTTCCGGGCGGAAAGCTTCGTGAGCTGGATAAGATTACGGAAAATTTTACTACAGTCGGATTATCTCCGCTTCTTATGGACAGCTACAATCTGAAAAACGCACCCTCCATACTGCCGAATTACAGCTTTAAGGTGAAAAACATAGCTGCAAATCCTGACTATCTTTATATGCCGTACAATCTTGTTCCCGAAAGCGTAGCAAGGTATACAATTGTTGACAACAGCTACTTCAAAGGCTCAACAACCGCCTATTTCGGTCAGGTTTACGACCCTGACAGCTACCACGGGTATCAGAATCTTTTCCGCAAGCGCTGGTCTATTCCGTCATCACTTGTCGATGATGAGGCGGTTTACAGAAATTTCGTATACGAAAATTATCTGGAACTGCCCGACACATTTTCTCCTGAGGAGATTTTTACCCAAAGCTATTACGAGTACATCACCGCTGAGGAAATTCAGACGGGCAAGAGCACACTTGACGAAATGACGGTATTCAGCAGAAAGCTTTACTTCATCAAAAACTGGCTTCGTGACAACTGCATATACAGCCTTACTACAGAGCCGCTTCCAAAGGGTGAGGATTTCGTAAATCACTTTCTTAAATACAAGGAAGGAAGCTGTTCCCACTTTGCCACAACAGCTGCACTTATGTGCAGATATGCGGGAATTCCTGCAAGATATGTTGAGGGGTACGTTATCTCACCGCACGATGTAGACAAGAGCGTTCCTGTCGGAGCGACGGTTACCGTTAATGTTGAGGACACACGCGGTCACGCGTGGGTTGAGGTTTACATTGACGGCTACGGCTGGTATCCTATGGAATTCACATCGGGTTACGGAAACGTAAGAACAGCTTTCCCTACTGAAACTACAGCTGCTGAAACTGAACCAGCAACGGAAAGCATTTCCGAAGAAATTACCGAAACCACAGTTGAGCCTGCCGATGAGGAAACTAAGCAGACTGCTCCTCAGCCGCAGGAAATCACTACCGCAACAACTATTACACAGAATGAGGAAAATGACGTTCCTGCTGTCACAACAGTTCCTTCCGAAGCAACCGAAAAGCCTTTGTCGGAAAGCAATGTAGAGGAAAAATCCCAATCAATAGGCTTCGGCATTTTCGGAATTGAGGGCGAACATCAGGTTGATGTTGTCTATGACCTGACGTGGGTTCTGATACTTGTACTGGTTATCGCGGCAATTCCGACAGGATTTATCCTACGCAGAACAATTATTATTTCACTCCGCAGGTCGGCAGCTTCACCTGCTGACAAGGTAAGTGCTGACTACAAGCGCTTCTGCAGACTTCTGAAGCTTATGGATATGCCTGAGCAGGACGGAATGAGTTATAACGAATACGCAGAAACACTTTCCCAGCGTTCTCCGCTTCTCGCTGACGGATACGCTTCTCGTGTGATTGAACTTGCGCTGAAAGCATCTTTCGGCGGTGACAGCATTACCCGTGACGAGGCACACGAAATGCAGTCAACCGTTACGACTCTTGCCAAAAGATATTTCACTCCCCTTTCATCGTGGGGCAAATTTAGAATGAAGTTCATCTACTGTATAATATAATGTTAATTATTTGTTGTTGATTCCACTGTCAGAAGATGTTAAAATAATATATATTTCTAATTCGGAGGCTATTTTATATGAACATAAAATTTCTGAAAAAGCTTGGTGCAGCATTCACCGCTGCTGTAATGCTTGCTTCTTTTGCAGGCTGCAACAAGGACGAGGTGCAGGACTCACCTGCTGAAACACAGGCAACGGAAGCAGCTGTTGTGCACGATGAAATCCGTGATATTCCGTCCACAGAGCTTGTGAAGGAAATAAAAATCGGCTGGAGTCTCGGAAATACGCTGGACTCGACTGCAGCAGGAATTGGTGCTGAAACCGCCTGGGGCAACAAAAAAACCACCAAGGAAATGATTACAGCCGTCAAGGACGCAGGCTTCAACGGCATTCGTGTTCCTGTAACCTGGGGCACTCATATGGACTCTGAAAACAACGTTGACGAGGAATGGATGAACCGTGTTCAGGAGGTTGTTGACTACGCATACTCTCAGGATATGTTCGTAATTCTCAACATTCATCACGAGGACTGGCACGACCCTTACTATGACACTGCTGACGCTTCAATTGCAAAGCTCAAGGCGCTCTGGACTCAGATTGGCACACGCTTTGCCGAATACGATGAACGTCTCATTTTTGAGGGGCTCAACGAACCGAGAATGAGAAACACAAATCTCGAATGGAACGGCGGTGACAAGGAAGGTCACGACGTTGTAAACCAGCTGAATGCGGCTTTTGTGGAAACAATACGCGGTCTCGGCGGCAACAATGCAAAACGTCATCTTATGCTTCCGACATACGCCGCAAGCTCTACAGCTTCCGCAATCAATGATTTTGTTCTCCCTGAGGGTGACGACAAGCTTATCGTATCTATCCACGCATATCTCCCCTATGCTTTTGCACTCGGCGGCAATCTTGACCAGCGTGAATTCACACCTGATGAGGGCAATGCAAGTGAAATTACAAATCTTATGAAATCTCTTAACGACACCTTTATTTCCAAGGGAATTCCCGTTATAATCGGCGAAACAGGCGCACGAAACAAGGCTAATGAGGATATCCGTGCCAAGTGGGCAGAATACTACATCAGCAAGGCAAAAGAAATAGGTATTCCGTGCTTTATCTGGGATAACGGTGCATTTAACGGCACAGGCGAAAACTTCGGTCTGCTTGACCGTATGACCTGCACTTGGAAATTCCCTGAAATTATTGAAGGCTTTATGAAGGGACTTGAATAATTATGTCTGCCGCTGAAAAAATTGCCGTACAAATCTGTTTTAAGCCTTGAAATTTATTGAATTACAAAGCCGCATTCGGATAAATCGAATGCGGCTTTTGATAATTTAGTGCTATTGCTTAAATACGATAAAATTTATCTGATACCGTAGTTTTCAATGATGTAGTCCATATCCTTGTCACCACGACCTGAGAGGTTGATGAGGATTGAACCGTGATCCATAGTCTTTGCAAGCTTCATACCGAATGCAACAGCGTGGGAGCTTTCAATTGCAGGAATAATACCTTCAAGACGGGAAAGCTTGAAGAATGCGTCAATTGTTTCCTCGTCGTTGATTACATCGTACTTGACTCTGCCGATTTCCTGAAGGAAAGCGTGCTCAGGACCGCTTGAAGGGTAGTCAAGACCGCTTGCAACGGAGTAAACTGGAGCTGGCTCGCCGTTTTCGTCCTTGAGCATAATGCTGTTGAAGCCGTGCATAATACCCTCAGTACCGTACTTGAGGCTTGCAGCGTGGTCGCCGAGCTTTTCGCCTCTGCCGAGAGGTTCAATGCCGTAAATATCAACAGGGTCATTGAGGAAGCCTGAGAAAAGACCTGCCGCATTTGAGCCGCCGCCTACGCAGGCAACGATTGCATTTGGAAGGTGACCTGTCATATCGAGGAACTGTTCTCTTGCTTCGATGCCGACAACGCTCTGGAAGTCACGAACCATCATTGGGAATGGGTGAGGTCCGAGAACGGAGCCGATGCAGTAGATAGCGTCGTTGTATTCCTTGCTGTACGCTTCAAAAGCAGCGTCAACAGCTTCTTTAAGTGTCTTTAAGCCGTGTGTAACTTCAACAACGTTTGCGCCGAGAATTTTCATTCTTGCAACGTTGGGAGCCTGCTTCTTGATATCAACAGAGCCCATATAGATGTCACATTCAAGACCAAAGTATGCAGCAGCAGTAGCAAGAGCAACACCGTGCTGACCTGCACCTGTTTCAGCGATAATCTTCTTCTTGCCCATATACTTTGCAAGGAGAGCTTCACCCATACAGTGGTTGAGCTTGTGAGCGCCTGAGTGGTTGAGGTCCTCACGCTTAGCATAGAGCTGAACCTTGCCGCCGAGAGCGTCAGAAAGTCTTTCAAGGTGAGAAACAGGAGTTGGTCTGCCCTGAAATTCCTTACGGATTCTGCGGAGCTCAGCAATGAACTTTCTGGACTGACAGATAGAGAAGTAAGCCTCAGTGATTTCAGCCATAGCGTCCTTCAGCTTATCTTCAATGTAAACGCCGCCGTACTTGCCGAAATAACCGTTCTTGTCAGGGTAATTGTTAAAATAGGTATCAAAATCAATGCCGTTGTGAATCATAATAATTTCCTCCAATATAATAATTTATAGTAATTTCAATGTGTACGTATCAGTTGTGCAGGCCACGCCATCGTTTTGTAAGAAGTATCATAATCATTCTCCTAACTCTTGTATAAGTTATGTCAGGAAATAAAAAAGCCCCCGACAGAACCTTCCGTTTCTGTCAAGGACGAATAACAATCAATGCAATCCGCGGTGCCACCTTGCTTCGCAGTAATCTGCGCACTTTTCAGGATACCAACATATCCCCGACAGCTGACGTGTGTCTGAACGTCGCTGAATACTAAGCACAGCACAAAAACCATACCTTTGACAGCGCCCTCCGCGGTCCATTTGACAAGCTGTTTCTTACCTGCATCCCAGCACCGCAGGCTCTCTGTGAAGTCATAATTGCCTTTATCTCCGCATCAACGGTTTAAATATTCATTTGTATTAGTATATCACCGCAAACAGATTTTGTCAATACTTTTTTGCAGTTTTTTCGACAAGTGTAAATCCGTTTGTGAATTTTTTTCTGAAAATATATACAAGTCAAAAAAAATATGCTATAATGCAGGTGTATTGTATCCCTTTCGGGAATAATAACAAGGAGGAATTTAATATGAACACAAAAACAAGGACTCTGGTAGGGACAGGTATCCTTACCGCCATTGTTATCGTACTCCAGTCGATGGCATTGGCAATCCGCTTCGGAACATTCAGCATTACGCTGGTGCTCATTCCAATAGTAGTCGGTGCGGCGCTGTATGGAATCAAGGCAGGTGCGTGGCTCGGATTTGTTTTCGGAGTAGTCGTAGTAGCAACGGACGCAGGTGCATTTCTTGCAATCAATGTACCCGGTACAGTTGCAACCTGCATACTCAAGGGTATGTTGGCTGGTCTTGTGGCAGGTCTTGTGTACAAGGCGCTGGAAAACAAAAACCGCTGGGTAGCTGTTATTTCTGCGGCAATTGTTGCACCAATTGTGAATACGGGAATTTTCCTGTTAGGGTGCAGAATTTTCTTCTTCCCTACAATCAACGAATGGGCGGCAGGCGCAGGCTTTGAGTCCGCAGGACAGTATATGATTTTCGGACTTGTCGGTCTGAACTTCGTGGTTGAGGCTGTAATAAACATTGCTCTCAGCTCAATCATTGTAAGGGTACTTAACATTATCAAAAAGCCTGCACCGAAAGCAGAACCGCAGGCATAAAGGAAGGATATTATGGTATTTGCAGTTGACATTGGAAATACAAATATAGTAATCGGCTGCTGCCGTGACAATAAGATAATTTTCGTGGAGCGTGTTTCCACAAAGGCAGATGCAACTGTCCTTGAATATGCTATCAGCTTCAAGAGTATTCTTGAATTCTACGGCATTGCAAAGGAAGATATTGACGGTGCAATTATTTCATCTGTTGTACCGTCCGTAACATCAACAGTGCACAGTGCAATTGAAAAGGTTATGGGCAAGGACGCTATGGTGATTGGTCCGGGACTCAAAACGGGTCTGAATATCCTTATTGACAACCCTGCACAGCTTGGAAGTGACCTTGTTGTAGCGGCTGTTGCAACAATCAACGAATATCCGCTTCCGCAGATTGTAATTGATATGGGCACGGCTACAACCGTTTCGGTAATTGACAAGAACAGAAATTATCTCGGCGGTATGATTATGCCGGGTGTGGGAATTTCCCACGATGCACTTGTAAGCCGTACCGCACAGCTTCCTAAGGTTGCCCTTGAAGCACCGAAAAAGGTTATCGGAAGAAATACTATCGACTGTATCAGAAACGGTATTCTTTACGGAAACGCAGGTGCTCTTGACGGAATTATTGACCGTATCAAGGACGAAATGGGTGATTGTACGGTTATTGCAACAGGCGGACTTGCGGGAGTTATCGTGCCGCTTTGCAAGAATGAAATTATAGTTGATGACGACATAATGCTCAAGGGGCTTATGCAGATTTACAACAAAAATCACGAATAAGATACAATACAAATTAAGGGGACCCCTCTCTTACAGGGCGTCCCCTCTTTCTCGGCTTTGCCGAGAAATTCACCCCTTGCGGAGCGCTTCTAAGGCAAAGAATTTCGCTCTCTGCGGAGAGCGACCAAAGGGCGTTGCCCTTTGGAAACCCACCACCTTTGAAAAGGTGGACGAAACTTTTATATCTGTATTACTTTTATTCCGGAATTTTATTCTTCTGCTTCATAATTCTTGCAATGTATACGGCAGGGGTATCCGCAAGACTTGTGAAGATATAGACAACGTAACTGGAAATCATTATGGAAATCAGCGTGCTATTGTCATAAACACCTGCAAAGGCAATCAGCGTGAAAAGCGCGGTGTTTATAATCTGAGAAAGCATAGTTGAGCCGTTGTTTCTCAGCCACAGAAAACGCTTGCTGTCGCCGCTTTTATCAGTTGTAGCCTTCCATATACGGTGGTAAAGCCACACGTCAATTCGCTGTGACACGGCGTAACCGAGGAAGCTTCCTAACAACAGACGTGGCGTTGTGGAGAAAATAGCTTCAATGTGAGGACTTGCCCAGTCGCTTTCCGCAGGGAAATACAGCTGCCAGTATTGGGTGAAAATGAACATCAGCGTCGATGTCATAATTCCCAGTGCAACCGCACGGTTTGCGGACTCCTTGCTTTCGTTTTCACTTAAAATGTCCGTGATGAGATAGGTTGACGCAAACATAACATTGCCGAGGGTCTGCTCCATTCCGAAGCCGTCCACAAGCATTGTAACCTCAATGTTTGCAAGGATTGTGGCAATTGCTGTCATTGCATACATACCAACTTTTCCGAATAAGCGATATGCGGCAATCACAGCGCCGTAGGTCAGGATTACCGACCCGATGAGTAAAAGTTCGTTCATAGTTAGCCTCTTTTCCGCAGCAAAATAAAAACCCTTTGTACCGAACAAATACAAAAGGGCGTAAGCCGTGACACGGTAATCGTCTCACAGCAGAATATTTTGTTGCCCGTAGTTTTGTTTATAGACAGGATGGTCACGAACTGTCTGTGAAATATTATATCACAAGGTCAGCGCAGTGTCAACTATTGACGTGCACTTATTTATGTGGTAAAATCAGTAAGGCTAAATCATTCAAAGGAGCAAGTCAGATGATATATACAGTAACCTTTAACCCTGCTGTGGACTACGTTGTGCACACGGGCGAAATGAAAACAGGTGCGACAAACCGCAGCACCCGTGAGGAAATCTACTTCGGCGGCAAGGGCATTAACGTGTCAATCGTGCTGAAAGAACTGGGAGTAAAATCAAAGGCTCTTGGATTTGTTGCAGGCTTTACGGGTGCGGCAATAGAAAGCGGCGTTGCAGATATGGGTATCGACACGGATTTCGTGCACCTTGCAAGCGGATTTTCCCGAATTAATGTGAAGATAAAATCTGCTGAGGAAACAGAGCTTAACGGTCAGGGTCCCGACATCAGCAACGAAGCTATCGACCAGCTTTTCGCAAAGCTTGATGCACTGAAAGAGAGAGACACAATTGTCCTTGCGGGAAGTATTCCGAACAGTCTGCCTAAGGATATCTACGAGCGTATTCTTGAACGTCTTGAGGGTAAAAATGTCCGTGCAATTGTCGATGCTACAGGCGAGCTTCTTCTCCGTGTGCTCAAATACAAGCCTTTCCTTGTCAAGCCGAACAATTTTGAGCTTGCAGAGCTTTTCGGGGTAACTCTTGAAAACAACGAACAGGTTGCAGAGTACGCACGCAAGCTGAAAGAAATGGGTGCACAGAATGTTCTTGTTTCAATGGCGGAAAAGGGTGCACTTCTCGTTGACGAAAACGATGCGCTTCACGTCAGCGGAGTGTGCAAGGGTACTGTGAAGAATTCCGTCGGAGCAGGCGACTCAATGGTTGCAGGCTTCATTGCGGGACTTGAACAGGGCGACTATGATTATGCCCTTAAACTGGGTACAGCCTGCGGCGGTGCAACGACTTTTTCCGAGGGACTTGCAACAGGGAAAGAAATAAGAGCGTTACTCAAACAATTATAAAAAATCGGCTTCCGAAGAAATATCGGAAGCCGTAATTTTTTATTTGCCGAGAATTGTTTTGAGTTCAGCTGTGAGCTTTTCGGCTGCCTTGTCGTGTGTAGTAACAGATGGGTGCCAGTCAGCAGAGTAACCGTCGTCAGGGTTCTGAACATCAAACTTCATTGTGTAGATGTTGTTGTCGCCTGTTTCAGCCTTGTAGGTATCAGCGGCAAGCTGAACATATTCGAAAAGTCTATCGCCCATTACGCCGAGAGTGCAGACAATCTTTGCGTCAGGGTTCTTTTCGCGGATTGTCTTGAGGAAGTTTACATACTCGTCAGCGTAAGCCTGCTGACGGTCCTTTTCGGTTTTTGTGTAGCTGTCGTCATTTGTGCCGAGGTTGATTACAACAACATCAGGCTGACGCTTGCTGAAATCCCACTCAACATTTGAAGGTGAGAAGTTTCCGTTTGTGCCCCAACAGTAGCCGAGCTTTGTGTAGAACTGCGGAACTGTCTGTGCAGTAACAGGCTTGTCGTTTGTGGAGTAGCCCGAAATGATGCCGTAACCGCTGAAAGAAACCATACTGTAATCAGCATCAAGAGCCTTTGCTGTCTTGTAAGCGTAAGCCTTTGTAACGTCCTCAGTCTTTGTGGAGAAGTGGTTTTCCTTGACAGGGTCGTCAGCACCGTATCCGCAGGTGATTGAGTCACCGATAAATTCGATGAGCAAATCCTTGTTTGCTGTAGGTTCAATAACTGTGCCTGTAACCTTGATTTCCTCGATAGCGATTGTGGACATTGGTGACTCGGAAAGCTTAACTACCGACACAGTAACGTCCTCTGCTGTTTCGCTTTCGAATACTGTGTATTCTTCAATAAACTGGTCAACCATATCGTCAATAACACGCTCGCCGTTTACATAGATTGCAACTCGTGCCTGATTGTCAGCCTGATTTGCACCCATACTTGTGGAGTCGCCCTTGATTTTGATAACGCACTTTGTACCGTTAAAGCTGAATTCAGCACCTGAGCCTGATAGTGCACAGTAGAGCTTGTCCTCGCTGAAATATGTACGTCCAAGATGCTTGACATTTTCCGCATTAGCGGTGTAAGTTGTTTCAACAGTCATATCGTGTTCCTCCGTAACAGTTGTTTCTTCCGCTGTACCGCTGCTGTTACAAGCTGTAAGAAGCATTGCAGACATTGCGGCAGCGCTGATAAGTGAAATGATTCTTTTAATTTTCACGGTATCTCCTCCCAAAAAAGATATTATTATTTTACCATATTGTTTTGGAATAATCAAGTGATATTTTCCTTATTTAATATTAACAGCAATTCTTTTTCTTCACGCATTGTCAGAGTCACACCCTTGCCAAATTCCGTGTGTTCTTCGTTGCAGGTTCTTATATCGTACACGGATTCACGGTTATTCCAACTGATAAGATTAAGCTCCTTTGTAAAACCGTTATTCTGGGCGGCAAGCTTGCCAAGATGCTTTATGATTTTATATGGTATCTGTTTCATTTGCAGACAACTCCTTTTGATATTCAACCCATTTGCTGTATTCTTTAACGCTTTCGCAATCACTCCAGCCGCTTGCTTTATCAATCTGAAACAGCTTGTCCAAGCCATAGTGCGAAATCAGAAAATCCCAGCCTTCCCTTGAAATATATCCTTCAAGTATCTGACAATAATTAAATAATTCAATAACCTTGTCTTGTACGGATAAATCATCGGCTGTGTAGTTTGTTCCATAAGGCAAAGGATATATATAAAATGCCAAATTACTCATAATGTCCTCCTAAAATAGTTATGTATAAAGTTTATCATACCTTAACAGCCAAGTCAACGCATAAAAACGTTTCTTTCCGTGCAAACTAAGTTCAAATGTACGAAAGGAATGGTAATAAATGTTTGAACATAAGGCAACTATTGAGAGAGTTATAGGACGTGAAATCATTGACTCACGAGGCAACCCGACAGTTGAAGCGGAGGTGTGGCTTTCCGACGGCACAGCAGGCAGAGGTGCGGCACCAAGCGGTGCAAGCACGGGAATTTTCGAGGCGCACGAGCTTCGTGACGGGGACGAGATGCGTTATTTCGGCAAGGGTGTGACAAAAGCCGTGAACAACATCAACACCACCCTCAACACGGCGTTGAAGGGTGTTAATGCAGCGGACACCGCAACCGTTGACAAGACTCTTATCAACACTGACGGCACGGAAAACAAGTCCCGTATGGGTGCAAATGCAATGCTTGCGGTTTCACTTGCGGCGGCAAGGGCTGCGGCTGCCCACTACCGTATGCCGCTATACAAATTTATCGGTGGGGTTAATGCCGTGAAAATGCCCGTGCCGATGATGAACATTCTCAATGGCGGTGCACACGCTTCCAACAATCTTGACGTGCAGGAATTTATGATTATTCCGCAGGGTGCGGACAGCTTCCGAAGCGGACTTCGTCAGTGTGCGGAGGTTTATCACAGCCTTGCAAAAATTCTGAAAATCAAGGGTTTAAGCACAGGTGTTGGTGACGAGGGCGGCTTTGCACCTGATTTAAGCGGCGAGGAGGAAGCTATTGAGCTTATTCTCGAAGCTGTAGAGAGGTCAGGTTACCGTCCCGGTAAGGATTTCACAATTGCACTTGATGCCGCATCAAGCGAGTGGAAGGCTGACGGTATGGGTTATTTTCTGCCGAAAAAGAAGCTTAACCGTACCGCTGACGAGCTTATCGAGGAATGGAAAAGCCTTTGCGGCAAGTACCCCATTGTTTCAATCGAAGACCCCCTTGACGAGGAGGACTGGGACGGCTGGAAGAAGCTTACCGATGAACTTGGAAGCAAGATTAAGCTTGTGGGTGACGACCTTTTTGTGACAAATCCGAAGCGTCTGCGTGACGGTATTGACAAGGGCTGCGGAAATTCAATCCTTATCAAGCTCAATCAGATTGGTACGCTGACCGAAACACTTTCGGCAATCAGACTTGCCAAGGAAAACGGCTACGGCACAATTATTTCTCACCGCAGCGGTGAAACTGAGGACGCTTTCATTGCTGACCTTGCCGTTGCTGTAAATGCGGGACAGATTAAGACGGGTGCACCCTGCCGAAGCGAAAGGACAGCGAAGTATAACAGACTGCTGAGAATTGAGGAGCAGCTGTACAGATAAAAAGATAAAAAAGGTTTCGTCCACCGTTTGACAGATGGGCGAAACCTTTCAGTTTGTCGAAAAAGACTTTTCGACAAAGAATAGTGAATAGTGAATATTGAATAATGAAGAATTAAGGAATTGCCTTCGGCAATGATATTAAAAATGTCCGCAAAGCGGACACCTTAACTATTCATTATTCTTTATTCATTATTCATTTTTCATTAGCCTGTCGACTTTATCGACAGGCTCAAAGGTTTCGTCCACTGTTTGACAGATGGGCGAAACCTTTTTATGTAATCAATTCATTGTCTGTCCCGCAAGCCTTGACTCTGCTTTTTCCCAATCGAGCAACTTCATAACAGCGGAAAGATATTCCCTGCGGTCGTTTTGCCTGTCAAGGTAGTAGGCGTGCTCCCACAAATCAATCAGAAGCAGCGGCAGATACTTGTCAAAATCGACTGTTTCCTGATTTGGAGTAACCATAATTTCAAGATTTTTTTCGGGAGTGAACACAACCCATATCCACCCTGAGCCGTTATGGCTTATGCCCGTGTCAACAAGCTCGTCACGGAATTCCTTTTCCGAGCCGAAGCTTTGCCTGATGAGGTTCTGCATATTTTCAGACGGTTCTTTGTAATCGGGTGTAAGCGAGTTGAAATAAAGCTCGTGATTGTATGTTCCTCCTGCATTTTTCTGCAGCTCCTCGTCACCCATTTTTGTAAGCACCTCCAGAGGAACATTCTGCATAAGAGGGTGATTGGCAAGGATTGCGTTAAGCTTATCAAGATAGCTTTTGTAGTGCTTATCGTGATGGAAGTACATAGTGTACCTGCTGATATGCGGTTCAAGTGCACTGAAATCATACGGCAAGGGCAGATACTCATAGGGATAATAATTTTCAGAATTCATTTTCAACCGACCTTTCAGAAAGTTATCGGTTAATTATATGCGCATAATCAGGAATTTAGAATAAATGATAATTTACAAATCTGCGAAAATGGGTTATAATATATTCATTAACCTATGGAGGTAATAATATGAATCAGTTTTCCCGTTCAGCGCTGCTGCTTGGAAATGATGGTATGGATAAACTCAGAAATGCCCGTGTTGCGGTTTTCGGCATAGGAGGCGTAGGCGGTCACGCCGCTGAGGCGCTTGCCCGTACAGGTGTCGGCAGGCTTGACCTTTTTGACAACGACACGGTCAGCCTTACAAACATCAACCGTCAGATTATTGCTACGCTTGACAAAGTCGGTGAGTACAAGGTTGACGTTATGAAGGAGCGTATCGCACAGATTAATCCTGAGGCTGAGGTCAATGCGTACCGTTGTTTTTTTATGCCCGATAATTCTGCGGATTTCGATTTTACTCAGTACGATTACGTCATTGACGCTGTTGACACGGTTACTGCAAAGCTTGAGCTTGTTATGAAATCTCAGGATGCGGGCGTGCCGATAATCTGCTCAATGGGAGCAGGCAACAAGCTTGACGCAGCAGCTTTTCAGGTTTCGGATATCTACAAGACTTCGGTTTGTCCCCTTGCAAGAGTTATGCGTAACGAGCTTCGCAAGAGGGGCGTGAAAAAGCTGAAAGTTGTTTATTCTCAGGAACCTCCGATTACTCCGCTGCCGTCCGACGAGGAGTGCGCCAAAAAAATTGTTCCGGGAAGTGTAGCGTTTGTTCCGTCAGTTGCAGGACTTATTCTTGCAGGTGAAGTTATAAAGGATTTGTGCAAATAAAAAGACCTGAGAGGAATTAAACCTCTCAGGTCATATTTTTTTATTAGAATGAAACAATAAAGTTTACTACGCCGAATGAGAAGCAGACAGGAATAACGCAGGCATTTTTCAGCTCGCTGATATCCATATTGTCGTAGTAGCACTGTGGTTCAAGCTTCAGCTCAATGCCTGTATCATTTGACATATTGACAGCAAACAGACCATTGTGGAGATTGATGAACTCGCTTACGCAAGCCTGTGTGTACTCGTCATCATCAGTAAGTTCTTCCTTTGCAAAGCGTGAAGCAAATTCAATCATAGCGGAAGTGTCAGCGTCAATGATTGTGATTGCGCTGAGACCGCCCTCAATTCTCTGTACAACGCAGTTGGAAATTTCATCACAAACGGGCTTAGCGTCCATCGGTGTAAAGTCATCACCGATAAAACGGATAAGGTTCTTGAAAAGCAGTGAAACGTAATTTGTCATATAAGCAGAATTTGTTCCGCCGCTGAAATTGTAGAAATGCTTTACAAGTCTTGCAGCAGCTTCATCACTTCCGTCATTGAAGTCGTTTTCAGAAATGCTGTTTTCCTGCTTATAGGAGTTAAGCGCCTGCTCAAACTGAGTATTAGTCATATAGCCATTGTCAACAAGAGCCTGTCCGAGAAGCAGGTGACCTGCAGGCTGTGTCTGGAAAAGGCTCTCAACCTGGTCCTTTGTAAGGAAGCCCATATCAACCATAACATCGCCGATTCTCTTATCAACTCTCTGCTGCTCGTTGTGAGCCTTTTCAACCTGTTCTGCTGTCATAAAACCTGCATTGATAGCAAGAACACCAAGCTTCAGACGGGTTGTTTTCATAGTCTGGAGAACCTCAGAAAGATGCTCAGGGGAAACAAGCTGCTGGTGAAGCAGATAATTACCGAAAAATTGTGTAAACATTAAATCAGCCCTCCCGGATTATTGTGAAGCCTTGGAAACAATTTTAGCTACATCTTCGTTTGCAATAGGCTTCTGCAGGAAGTCATAAGCACCTGCCATAATAGCTTCCTTGAGATTTTCCTGAGTACCTACGGAAGAAGCCATAACAACCTTAGCGCTGCTATCGAAAGCCTTGATTTCTGTAAGAGCCTCAACACCGCTCTTTACAGGCATAATAATGTCCATAAAAACCAAATCAGGCTTTTCAGCCTTATACTTATCAATTGCCTGCTGACCGTCAGCAGCTTCTATAATTTCGGTAGCGCCTGCTGCAGCAACAGCGTCCTTCATCTTTTTGCGTACAAACATAGAATCGTCGCAGACCATTACCTTTAATGCCATTGTGTACACCCTTTCAAAATAAAAATCGGCGGACTTCGTACAATCCGCATATTACAATACTAATTATACAATATATTTTATTTTTTTTCAATATGTTTAACAAACATTTTTAGCTCGTTTTTTTGTGCACTTTAACTATGGCTCATTAAAAATATTTTAATTTTTTATCTATAATGTTTACCGAAAACCTTTTCAGTCATCACTGTTTGTTTAAATTTAAGGAAGCTCTTGACAAAAAATGCCGAAATAGGTATAATATATTAAACAGTTGTAAACTGTCTGATAATTTTTTAGGGAGCGGTGATATATACTACGAATACGACTCAGAACAATCTTCTCACTGCACTCAAGGAAATCGGAGTTGACGTTGATGGAACCGTGTCACGTTTTATGAACAACTCGGAAATCTACATTAAATTTCTGGCAAGATTTCCCGATGAGGACAGAATTACCCCTATTTATGAGGCTATTGCCGAAAAGGATTATGAAAAGCTTCTTTCAGCTGCACACAAGCTTAAAGGTGTTACGGCTAATCTCGGTATGACGGCGCTTTCAGCAAAGGCTGCTGAAATTGTTGCAAAGGTACGCAACGATATCTACGACGGATTTGAGGAGGACGCTGCTGAGGTTGAACGTCTTTCAAATCAGGTCTGCGATGTTATCAGGGCTAATATATGATTATAAAGCACGGCTTATGCTCCGTGCTTTATTTTTTATTACGACATATTTATAAAATATCCATTTTTAGCCGTCAAGATTGTGATATAATTGTCAATGTATCATCTGATTTTTTTACAGAGGGGAGGACACACTTGTCAGGAGTGTGGTCACATTGATGGATAAAATTATAAACGCTGTCGAAGCAGTCAACGATGCTGTCAACGGCTTTGTATGGGGCGTGCCTATGCTTGTCCTGATTATTTCTACGGGAATTTTTATGACAATCCGAACAGGATTTTTTCAGATAACTAAAATCAAATATTGGTTCGGAGAAACACTTTTAGCTATTTTCAAGAAAAAATCCGTAACCAAAACCAAGGACAAAAAAGCTATTTCCCAGTTTCAGGCACTTGCCACGGCACTGGCGGCTACTATCGGTACAGGTAACATTGCTGGTGTTGCCACGGCACTTGTAATCGGCGGACCCGGTGCGGTATTCTGGATGTGGATGTCTGCTTTCTTCGGAATGATGACAAACTTTTCGGAAAAGGTATTGGGCATTTACTTCCGAAAGAAAAACGCAAGCGGCGAATGGGCAGGCGGTCCGATGTACTATATTGAAGAAGGACTTAAGGACAAGAAGGGCATAAAGCATATTGCCAAGCCACTTGCGGTACTGTTCTCGGTTTTCTGCGTACTAGCTTCCTTTGGCATAGGAAATATGACTCAGGTCAACTCCATTTCCAGCGCAATGAAGGCAAACTTCAATATTCCTGCACTTGTTACAGGTATCGTTCTTGCTGTGATTGCGGGACTTATTATAATCGGCGGTATCAAGCGTATTGCAAGCGTTACGGAAAAGCTTGTACCGTTTATGGCACTGTTCTACATAATCGGCTGTCTGATTATTTTCATTTCCAACTATAAGCAAATTCCTTACGTTTTCTCCAGCATTTTCAGCAACGCTTTCCGCTTTGATGCGGTTGCAGGCGGTGTCGGCGGCTACATTATTATGCGTGCGGCAACAATGGGCTTCAAGCGCGGTATTTTCTCCAACGAGTCGGGACTCGGTTCATCGGTAATTGTTCACTCATCTTCCGACGTAAAAGAACCTGTTATTCAGGGTATGTGGGGTATTTTCGAGGTTTTCTTCGATACACTTATCGTTTGTACGCTTACCGCTTTTGTAATTCTTTCAAGTCCTGCCAATGCAAAAACATTTGATGAGGCTATGCAGAATATTTCCACGGAAACACAGTATTTTGAGATTTTCTCAGCGGAAAAGAACGGCGTTGTAAAGCTTATTGACAATAACTACACTACAGTATTGAAGGTTGCTGACGAAAATGCCGCTGAGGGTACATATACAGAATATACTGCAAAAACCGTTTACGGACAGGATTTGACAGTTAAGCTTATAAACGCTGACCAAGCCTCCGATGAGGATGATTTTACATTTGCAAACATTATGACAATCCAAGGTATTCAGGGTAAAAATGCTGACGGAACACTTATGACAGACGAAAACGGAAATCCCGTTATCACATCGGTAAAAATCAACGAGGTAAACGGTGTGCCGATTGTAACATACGCATTCAGCCTTCGTTTCGGCGATGTTGCAGGCAAAATCCTTGCGGTTGCAATTCTGCTGTTTGCATTCTCAACAGTTCTCGGCTGGTCGTTCTACGGAACAAAGGCACTGGAATACCTTTTCGGCGCAAAGGCTGTAACTGTCTACAAGATTATTTTTATTCCGTTTATTGTAATCGGCTGTACGCTTGACCTGAGTCTTGCGTGGGATATTGCCGATACACTCAACGGACTTATGGCAATTCCTAATCTTATCGGTGTGCTTCTGCTTTCACCTGTGGTTGTAAGAATTACCTGCAACTATATCAACAGAAACATCAGGAAAGTTGACAACGCACCTTATCCGATGCTTTCCGCATATGCCGATATTCAGGCTGAGCAGGAAGCGAAGCTTAAAGAAGAATAAAAAAGTATCCCCTTAGTGCATTCCGAATTTTTCGGTTATCTGCTCTAAGGGGATTTATATTTTATTTAGTCAACAAGAACAGGGTCGAAGTTTTCCTTCCAAGGAAGTCCCCACTTGTTGAGTGCGTCCATAAATGGGTCCGGGTCGAATTCCTCGATGTTGTAAACACCCGGTTTCTTCCACTTGCCTGTCATAACCATCATTGCGCCAATCATTGCAGGAACGCCTGTTGTGTAGGAAATAGCCTGTGAGCCTACTTCCTTGTAGCACTCCTGATGGTCGCACACGTTGTAAACGTAGTACTTAACAGGCTTGCCGTCCTTGAAGCCCTGCATAATACAGCCGATGTTTGTCTTGCCGACCGTTCTCGGACCAAGTGAAGCAGGGTCAGGAAGTACAGCCTTCAGGAACTGAAGCGGAACAATCTGCATACCCTCGTATTCGATAGGCTCGATTGAAGTCATACCGACATTTTCAAGGCACTTCAGATGCGTAAGGTAGCTCTGACCGAAGGTCATAAAGAAACGGATACGCTTGATGCCGCTGATGTTCAGCGCAAGGGACTCAAGCTCCTCGTGGTGAAGCAGATACATATCCTTTTCGCCCACCTCGTCAAAGTTGTATACGCGCTTGATTTCCATAGGCTCTGTTTCAACCCACTTGCCGTTTTCGATGTAGCTTCCCTTTGCGGAAACCTCACGGATATTGATTTCAGGGTTGAAGTTTGTTGCAAAGGGGTAGCCGTGGTCGCCGCCGTTGCAGTCGAGAATATCTATGTAGTTGATTTCGTCAAAGTAGTGCTTCTGTGCATATGCACAGAATACGCCTGTTACACCGGGGTCGAAGCCGCTTCCGAGAAGTGCTGTGATACCAGCCTTTTCGAACTTTTCACGGTATGCCCACTGCCACTTATACTCAAACTTTGCAGTATCAAGAGGCTCATAGTTTGCGGTATCAACATAGTCAACCTTACATTCGAGGCAAGCGTCCATAATGGTCAAATCCTGATACGGAAGCGCAACGTTGATACAGATATCAGGCTTGAATTCCTTCATCAGCGCAACAAGCTCGCTTACATTGTCGGCATCAACCTTAGCGGTTGAAATTTTTGTTTTTGTAGTACCCTCCAGCTTTTCCTTGAGTGCATCGCACTTGGATTTTGTACGGGAGGCAATCATAATTTCCTCAAACACTTCGGAATTCTGGCAGCACTTGTGAATTACAACGGAAGCAACTCCGCCGCAGCCGATAATTAAAGCTTTACCCAATTTGACAACAGTCCTTTCAATTGTATAATCTGACCTGAAAAAGTCATTGAGTAATTATACCATAAGGGACACGGAATTGCAATAGTTTTTTACAATAATTTGTTACTGCGGCAAAGCGTTTATTTCAGCACGCACTGCAAAAGAGGTGCAGAAACCGCAAAACCAAGTGCAATCAGCAGCTGCTCCGTTGTAAGCGGGACGGTTGCAAAAATAATCTGCATATACGGCAGGTAAATTGCCGCAAAAATTGCAGCAATCGAAAACAGCACCGCCAGGATTAATTTCGGGTTGTTGAGATACGGCACGGTAAAAATATTCTTCTTCTCGCTCTTGCACTCGAAAACGTGGAAAAGCTGTGACATTACAAGGGTAAACAAAGCGGCAGTACGTGCGATGTCAACACTTCCGAAAAGGTAATTTACCGCCGCAAAGCTGCCCAGAGTGCACAAGCCGATAAGTATGCCCCTGAAAACAATTTTCTGCATAAGACCGCCTGAAAAGAAGCTTTCACTGCTTTTTCGGGGCGGCATTTTCATATTCTCACGGTCAGGCGGCTCTACTCCAAGTGCAACCGCAGGCAGACCGTCCGTGACAAGGTTGACAAGCAGAATCTGCGTGGGAAGAAGCACCATAGGCATACCGAAAATAATTCCCAGAAACATAGTAAGCACCTCGCCGATGTTACAGCTTAACAAATACCGCACAAACTTGCGTATATTCGAATAAATACCCCTACCCTGCTCAACGGCGCTTACAAGAGTTGCAAAGTTATCGTCAAGCAGCACCACATCCGCCGCCTGCTTTGTTACATCAGTACCCGTGATACCCATTGCAACGCCTATGCTTGCTTCCTTTATGGCAGGAGCGTCGTTTACGCCGTCCCCTGTCATTGTAACAATTTCACCCTTACGCTTGAATGCACGGACAATTCTCAGCTTATCCGCAGGCGTTACACGGGCAAAAACCGCTGTTTTGCCGATAACCTCATCAAGTGCGCTGTCTGACATTGCCGCAAGCTCCTCGCCTGTGAAAACCAAATCCCCCTCACGCATTATTCCTGCCTGTCTCGCAACAGCGGCGGCGGTATTCTTGTGGTCACCCGTAATCATCACAGTACGGATATGTGCACTTCTGCAAAGTCTTACAGCCTGCTTTGCCTCAGCACGGGGCGGGTCAAGCATACCCTGCAGTCCAAGGAAAATCATTCCCGTTTCTGTATCCGAGCCGCTTGCGAGATTTTTCTTGCACAGCGCAAGCACACGGAGAGCCTTTTCTGTCATACGGTCATTTGCTTCAAGAATTTCACGCTTCTTTGCCGCCGTCAGCGGTATAGTATCACCGTCCGCAAGCACAAATGCACACTTTTTCAGAATTACGTCAACAGACCCCTTTGTGTAAGCCGTCCTGCCGCCGTTTTCACGGATTATAACCGTCATACAGCGTGTATCGCTGTCAAATGGAATTTCATCAAGCTTTTCCCTGCCGTGAGAAAGCTTTTCAGCGGTAATTCCGCACTTTGCCGCCGCAACAAGAAGCGCCGCTTCGGTAGGGTCACCTGTAACCTCCCATTCACCGCCTGCGGTAAGCTTTCCGCGCTCACGGGTTGAAATATCATTCTGTGCAGAAATAGATGCACTTGTACAGAGCGTGCCGCAGATAAGCGTCTCACGCAAAGCTGTCTCATAGGCAGGGTTAATCCTCTCTCCGTCACAGGTTACCTCACCTGCAATGCGGTAACCGTTACCAGAAAAGTCGTACTCCTTTCGTCCGCAGTAAGCCTTCACAACTGTCATCTTATTTTCGGTAACCGTACCAGTCTTGTCAGTGCAGATTACCGACGCACAGCCGAGTGTTTCCACCGAATGAAGCTTGTGCACAAGGGCATTCTTTTTTAACATCCGTCCCACCGCAAGGGCAAGTGCAATCGTAACCGTTGCGGGAAGTCCCTCGGGAATTGCCGCAATTGCAATGGTTATTCCCGTCATAAGCATATCGAAAACAGGCTCACCGCGGAGAATTCCTGCCAGTGCCACAACTACGCACACCACAAGGCATATTATCGCAATGATTTTTCCCAGCTCCGCAAGGCGCTTCTGCAAGGGCGTCATTTCATCGTCAATTTCGGTAAGCATACCCGAAATTTTTCCGACCTGTGCTTCCTTTCCTGTTGCAATAACACGAGCCTCGGCGCTTCCCTTTGTTACAACCGTGCCGCTGTACAACACGCCCTTTTTGCCAAGGGAATTATCCTCATCGGCAACATTCTGCACCTCTTTTCCAACAGCCGCCGACTCACCTGTCAGGATGCTTTCCTCCGCAAGCAAGCCCTTTGCTTCAAGAAGCACGCAGTCAGCAGGGACACGGTCACCTGCTTCAAGGCGGATTATATCCCCCCTGACAAGTTTTGCCGCAGGAATTGTCTGCAAAGCACCGTCACGGAAGCACTTTGCTGTGGGTGCAGTCATATTTTTCAGGGCAATAAGCGTCCTCTCTGTGCGGTACTCCTGCACAAAACCGAGAATTGCATTCAGCAGGACGATTATCACGATTGTCACCGCATCATAGATTTCGCCAAGAAAAAAGGATACAACCGTTGCCGCAAGCAAAATCATTATCATTATGTCACGGAACTGTCCGAGAAAAATTTTCAGGGGCTGCGCCTTCTTTTCGTCAGCAAGCACGTTCTCACCATATTTTGTCAGCCGCTCCTCTGCCTCTGCCGAGGATAATCCCTTTTCGGGAGAAATATACGGCTTATCAAGAATTTCAAGCATAGTATGCCTCCTCGTCCGTTTTGTTAAAATCATATTCGGACAAGATAACAAATATTACCATAGGGAGTATACAATTCCGTACTAAATTCACTTTTGTTGTTATGTCCAAACAAATCTGCTCGTTTCTGAGAAAATTTTCAGAAAAATTTTCCGTAACCCCTTGCTAAATTTGCAGAAATAGTATAAAATAGTATTGATGTGGTGTTAAACTTTTAACAGGTTAATCACCCGTTTCCATTAATCTTTTTATGAAAGGATGTCATAACAATGGCAGGTTTAAACAAGGTTACTGTAGAAGACATTAACGTAAAGGGCAAGAAGGTCCTCGTAAGAGTTGACTTCAACGTTCCTATGAAGGACGGCGTTATCACTAACGATAACAGAATTCAGGCTGCCCTCCCAACTATCAAGAAGCTTATCGCTGACGGCGGCAAGGTTGTACTTTGCTCTCACCTCGGCAAGCCAAAGAATGGTCCAGAAGCTAAGTTCTCCCTCAAGGCTGCTGCTGACAGACTTGCTGAACTCGTTGACACAAAGGTTGTATTTGCTGCTGACGATACAGTTGTAGGCGACAACGCTAAGAAGGCTGTTGCTGAAATGGCTGACGGCGAAATCGTTGTTCTCGAAAACACAAGATTCCGCGGCGCTGACGAAACAAAGAACGGCGAAAACCTCTCCAAGGAACTCGCTGAACTCGTTGACGGCGAAGTATTCGTAATGGACGCTTTCGGTTCTGCTCACCGTGCTCACGCTTCCACAGCAGGCGTTACAAAGTTCGTTAAGGAAACAGCTGTTGGTTACCTTATGCAGAAGGAAATCCAGTACCTCGGCAACGCTGTAGAGGTTCCTGTTCGTCCTTTCGTTGCTATCCTCGGCGGTGCTAAGGTTGCTGACAAGCTCAACGTTATCTCCAACCTCCTCGAAAAGTGCGATACACTCATCATCGGCGGCGGTATGGCTTACACATTCCTCAAGGCTAAGGGCTATGAAATCGGTACTTCCCTCGTTGATGACGAGAAGCTCGATTACTGTAAGGAAATGATGGATAAGGCTGAAAAGCTCGGCAAGAAGCTTCTCCTCCCTATCGATACAACAATCACAAAGTCCTTCCCAGATCCAATCGACGCTGAAATCGAAGTTTCCGTTGTTGATTCCGACAAGATTCCTGCTGATATGATGGGTCTTGATATCGGCACAAAGACACAGGAACTCTACGCTGACGCTGTTAAGTCCGCTAAGACAGTTGTTTGGAACGGTCCTATGGGCGTATTCGAAAACCCAATCCTCGCTAAGGGTACAATCGCTGTAGCTAAGTCCCTCGCTGAAACAGACGCTACAACAATCATCGGCGGCGGTGACTCCGCAGCAGCTGTTATGCAGCTCGGCTTCGCTGACAAGATGAGCCACATCTCCACAGGCGGCGGTGCTTCCCTCGAATACCTCGAAGGTAAGGTTCTCCCAGGCGTAGATGTAATTGCTGAAAAGTAATTTCTGAATAATAATTATAAGGGCGGATATTCTTATTCGCCCTTATTTGCACCTATTCAAATATTTACAAATTACAGACAAAAGGAGTGAATATTATGAACAGATTGATTAAGCTTCTGAGCATAGTCACAGCTATGATAATTGCTGTTACAGCCATTCCGTTCAACGCTTCTGCGGCAGCTAAGAAGGTCAGGATAGCAGGTAACTCGATTTCCGTTGCTGCCAAACAAATATGTCTTGTCTGCGGCAGCAGTGATGACGTTATATCACAGTATCTTGCGCAAACCTACGCTCCCGAATTCAAGAAATATTATTACGTCGACTTTGACACGACAGTGAATTTCAAGGATATTGCAGAAAAACTGCCTGAGCTTCAGAAGCTTGTGGTTGTTACCTGCGATATAAAAAATCCGAAGTACGTTTCAAAGATGGAAAATCTTGTGCAGCTTGGATTGTACGGCTGCAGCGGAACAGATGATTTGTCATTTCTGAAAAATGCAACAGGCTTGAAAAAGCTGTGGTATGCAAACTCAAAATGCACGGACATATCGGCTGTCGGAAATCTGAAAAATCTGAATGAACTCAGCATCAGACCCTACAAATATATGGACGATATAAGTGCTGTCGGAAATCTTACAAAGCTTGTGAAGCTTGATATTGCGGGAAAATTTTCTGACATTTCAGCAATCGGCAAGCTGAAAAAATTAAAGGAGCTCTGCATTGAATGTGGTGCGGTAACCGACCTTGAGCCTCTCGGAAATCTTAAAAAGCTACAGAAGCTCTCTCTTGAAGGAATGCTGAATGCTTCGGGAGAAGTTCTGCCGAAGCTTAATGTTACTGAACTCAAGCTGGAACGCATCGGCTGGAAGTTGCTCAAATATGTTAAAGATATGCCTACGGTTGAGAAGCTTGAGTTGTACAACAACGAAAAGCTTGGCTATGTATACATCAAAACTGTGGGAGATATGCCTTGGCTTAAAAGTCTTACTATTGATGATGCGAGTCTTTCAAAATGTGATTTTGTAGCTGAACTTACTAAGCTTGAAAGCCTGACTCTCAGCAACAACAAAATTCAGGATTTCTCTCCGTTAAAGAAACTTACCAACCTGAAAACACTTGATTTAAAAGGAAATGACGGCGGAAATTATTCTGCAGTTCTAAAGCTTACAGGACTTGAACAGCTCAATCTGCTGTACAGCGATGCAGATGAAAGCTTTGTTAAAAAGTTCAAGAAAGCAAATCCTGACTGTGAAGTTTATATCTGATTAAAACCTGAAAACGGTCGTTACACAAAAATGTAACGACCGTTCAGTTTGTCGAAAAAATTTTTCGACAATGAATAGTGAATATTGAATAATGAATAATTAAGGAATTGCCTTCGGCAATGATATTAAAAATGTCCGCAAAGCGGACACCTTAACTATTCACTATTCATTATTCTTTATTCATTTTTCATTAGTCTGTCG
>JAFQIY010000017.1 GCA_017415165.1 Oscillospiraceae bacterium
ATCTGTTCTTCTGCGATAGCCTCGAGTGCTTCCTTGTCGCCTGATGAAGCGACGGTTGCAGCGTTCTTACGGCGTTCGAGAAGCTCTGCGTACATAAGCTCCTTCTTCTTACCGGAAAGGTCATAGAAGAGCATCGGAATGATACCGAATGAGCCTGTGAGAGCAGGAACGATTGTGAACATTGCAAAGAGATAGAACTTAACATAGTCGGGCTGTTCTTCACCCTTTGTATATGCGTTCTGGTCGTAGCCTACCATCTTCTTAAGCGCAGTTGTGATAACTGAGCTTGTGCTGGATGCAACCTTTGCTGCAAGTCCTTTTGCAACTGAGGTCATAGCTTCTGTTCTGTAGCCGTTCTTCCATTCGCAATAGTCCATTGTTTCGTTGTAAAGCTCTGTGCCGATAACTGATCTTAAGCCGTAGAACAATGTCCAGATAAGTTCCCACATTGCCATTGCAAAGAGCATTGCCCACTTGTTTCTGTAAAGACCGCCCTTGAAGGTCTTGGGATTGAAGCCGATGCAGCCGAAGAGGAATACAAACACATAAAGGAAGTTTGCTATCTCGTGGCTTACGATATAAAGCACACGGCTTGAGAAATGACGGCGGAACCAGGGTACAAAGGTATAGCTGACAGGTGAAAGGGGTGCTGCGGGGATACCTGCAAGCATTGTCATTGACGCAAAGTGAAGAACATCTATGTAGTAGTCGGACTTACTGCCTGAGATACCGAAGCCTGACAGGAAGTCTGATAATGTAACAAGAAGAATGGGCTTGTTGTTAAGGATAGACTTGATTGAATCCTTGACACTGGGTGTTTTGATTGACTGCATGATTCTTTCCTTGGAGTTAGCAAAGAACCAGAATGACATACCGCTGGAAAGAAGTGTTGTTGCCGTACCCATACCGATGAAAGCTATAAGCATCTGCTTTTCAATGGACATCTTTGTTTTGAATGCCTTGTTATCGATAAGGTCAAGTATAATCGTCATTATCTGCTCGGGCAGCTTTTCACCGAATGTACCCGATGCGAAGTTTGCTATGGTTATAAGCCTCGTTCGGTCAACAGGGTGCGGCGTTATGGTCGACAAAAGACCTGTTCTTGCAATACCCTGGAATGTGCCGATACCCTCTTTTACGATTTCGAGCACAAGGTAGAAAATGAACTTTGAAATTGAGGTTGCAGCCTTTCCGCCGAAAAGAAGCGGCATAAACCAATAGAGAAGTGTACCGATACAGCCGGGGATTGCAAGACCTAAAAGATAAGGTCTGAATTTACCCCAACGGGTACGGGTTTTCTCAACTATTGCTGCTGTGAAAATATCGTTTACGATATCCCATACACTGTTGATTGTTTTAGCTATTGTCTGATAGCCGAGGTCAACCTTAACAATGTTTGTTACAAATCGCGTGGAATAGGTGTTGATGTTCAAACTCTGTGCAGCATCCCACAGAACGAAGCCGACTGTTTCCTTTGTGCCTACATATCTTCGGTTTTCATAGACATATTGGAGTTGTTCGTCGGTATACTCCTTGGGTGCACCGTTGTTTTCTGTTGCCACCTTTCTCCCTCCTTAGAACATAAATATGATTTATGATAACATATAAAATGTACTTTTGCAAGACACTTGACGGCAATCAGAAATTTTTGGTATATTATTCACAAATTCACCGTGAGAATTTTGTTGAAATAATAGGGCAGAATATTGAAGTAATAAGTAATAGTGAAAAAGTAAAAAGTGATGAGCCTGCGGTTGGCATTTTAAAATCCAAGACGCAATGCGTCTTCCGAAATTATTCATTATTCATTATTCTTAATTCTTATTCATTAAAAAAACAGCATCGTTCCTTACCTGACGAAGACGAAAGTGCTGACGGAAACGGAAATTTTTCAGATTTCTGAAAAAAATACTTGACTTATATAAATGTATCTGTTATAATCTGACGGTAAATGAAGCAGACGATTCCCGTTCTCACCCTGCGAATTCCGTTTTTCAGGGTAAATAATTCACTCTTTTCAGAGAATAAGTGTGTTATTATGTGCGGGCAGTCTTCTGTCCGCATTTTTCTATTTATTTTTGGAGGTGCTTGAATATAGCTACTAAGGAACTGCAGATCAATGAGGAAATCAGGGATAAGGAAGTCAGAGTTATAACAGATGACGGCGAACAGCTCGGTGTTATGTCTGCATCCGAGGCTCTCAAGAGAGCAAATGAAAGAAACCTTGATTTGGTAAAAATCGCTCCTCAGGCCGTACCCCCCGTATGTAAGATAATGAACTACGGTAAGTATAAGTTCGACCAGCAGAAGCGTGAAAAGGAAGCTAAGAAGAACCAGAAGGTCGTTGAGATCAAAGAGGTTCAGCTCACCCTCAACATTGATACTCACGACATTGAAACAAAGGTAAACCACGCTATCCGTTTCCTTAAGGCAGGAAACAAGGTTAAGGTTTCAATCCGTTTCAGAGGACGAGAGATGGTTCATCCCGAAAGAGGATATGAAATTATGCAGTCCTTTGCAGACTCTTGCTCCGAATACGGCGTTATTGAAAAAGCAGCCAAGCTTGAGAACAAAACAATGCTTATGTTCCTCGCTGCAAAGTCTTCTAAGAAATAACACCGCATAAAATAAATCAAAAAACACACAGGAGGAAAAAACAATGCCTAAAATCAAAACAAACAGCGGCGCAAAAAAGCGTTTTAAGCTTTCCAAGAACGGCAAGCCTATCCGTGCTCACGCTAACAAATCACACATCCTTAACAAAAAAACAACTAAGAGAAAGAGAAATCTTCGCAAGACTGCTGTTGCAGACAAAACAAATGTAAAGCAGATCAAGCGTCTTATTCCTTACAAATAAGAAGAAGATTTAACGGAGGTAAAGTAGAATGGCACGCATTAAAGGCGCATTAATGACTCGTAAGAGAAGAAATAAAACTCTCAAGCTCGCTAAGGGCTACTATGGCTCCAAGAGCAAGCTCTTCAAAACTGCTAAGCAGGCAGTTATGAAGTCCGGCAACTACGCTTACATCGGCAGAAAGCAGAAGAAGCGTGATTTCAGAAGACTCTGGATTGCAAGAATTTCCGCAGGCTGCAAGGCTAACGGTATGAACTATTCAACATTTATGAACGGTCTCAAGAAGGCCGGCGTTACTCTTAACAGAAAGATGCTCTCAGAAATCGCTATCGCAGATCCCGCAGCTTTCACTTCTCTCACCGAACAGGCTAAGGCTGCTCTTAAATAAGAGTTACTTAAAGGTAATACGGACTTTCCGTGTTACCTTTTTTGTTTTGTTTGTAACAAAGCAAAACCGCTCCGAAGCAATCACGCTCCGGAGCTTTATTGTTTATTCAGGCTGTGCAAATTCGTGCGGAATGTTCTGCTTTATTGCTGCAAGCAGTTCGTTTATTCCGATAACCTCTATATTGTCGCCTAACTGACTTACAAAATACTGTAAATCATCGGGGCCAACAGTCCACGGGTGTACATTTATTACCGTATAACCGTTTATTGAATTGATGTCTGCCTTTTTGGCGTTTATTATGTCTGCCTGTTCCTTAAGCCATTCGTTGGTGACCTCTTCGGCATTTCCGCTCGGATACCAGAGGCTGAAGCCGACTGTCACAAAGGGCTTGTCATTTGAGAAATAAACTCTTCCGCCGCCGCCTGCGTAGTTGTTGGGATCAAGCTGGAGAATACCGCCCTCGATGTTATCGTAGCGTGAGAAATATTCAAGTCTCTTCTGCATACTCTTGTCAAAGCCCTTGCCCTTGATTTCATCAAGGAAGGTCATTACATTAAGCCCCGAATCGAGCATTACGGATGCGGTGTATGCAGAGAAAGCGTCAAGCTCCGAGGAGCTCATTTTGGATATTCTCGCATAGCCGCCGCCTGAGGGGCCCGTGATAAAGGCTGTGCCCTCACCGTTTTCAAGAGTTCTCTTCACATCAACGGAGCTCAATGTGCTTGCAATCGGAGGGAAGGTCCAGCTTACGGGAGTATCGTTTTCATAAGACTGCCATGTGTGGAACTCGGAAAATCCGTTCTGGATCCACTGAAGATTGTCGCCGTCGCTGTAAACAAGAGAAACATAATGCTTGCTGTCATCAAGCTCAACAGAGTCGGGGAGATGAGTGTCAAAGCTGTTTTGCTCAACATCAAAGCAGGAAAGAATACTCAGATTGTATGAATGGTCGGACGGAACAACGCTGTGACCGTAGCGTGAGGCAGATTCATTGAACTTGATTTCATACTGACACCAGCCGAAAATCAGAGCCGAGGGAGTAAGCTTTCGCATAACCTCATCTCTGAAAAGTCTGCCCGTAAAGTCTGAATCCTCTATATACATAACAAAAATATTCTGCTGAATTGCAAAGTCTCTCATACCCGAAGCATAGTAATAAAGATGTACAAGCGAATCGTTACGGAAAGACTCTTTATGCTTCTTATAGAATTTTTTGAGATACTTGAGATTTATGTCATCCTTACTTATATCCTCTTTCTTTTCAAGACCGAGTGCGATAACACTTTCTTCAATATCCTCACTTACGGGCAGGAAGCCGGTGAGTGTTGTAAGATTTATTGCGGTGTTGAGCTGTCCGTGGTCCTCTGTTGTTTTGTAGAGGATATAACCGCCGTCTGTTATGTAGGAGCTGAATTTTTTTATAACTGTTTCAAAGCTCCAGGGATTGCCGTCCTCGTCTGTGTAAGAAAGCGTATAGCCTGCCTTTTCCATTTCCTCGAGAGCATATTTGTGTGTAGCAGAGCCGTAATCAATAAAAAGCGCAGGCTTGTCTCTTGAAATAAGTCCCTGAAGCGCAATAACCGTATGACGCTGAGAAAGAGACATCGCACCGAGATTGATAACGGTAATCTCGTCGTTCAGCTCGTATTTATCGAACCTGTCCTGCATTTCAATAAGCTCAGTCTCCGTTTTAGCCTCAGGAGCTTTTTTGACTACTACCGCATCAATAGTGTTGAAAAGAATAGAAAACATCATAACTGCAAATGAAAGCCATTTTGTAATAAAAGCCATAAAAATCACCTCAGTAAAATTATACAGAAAAATTTTTGTGTTTGCAAGTGTGGAATTTGACGGGAGCTTATAAGAAAAAATCTTACGATTTATCAACCCCCTACCCCCACTCTTGGGGGAAAGGTGTTTCTTGATATAAGCTAAATTGCTCACTTCGCGAGCAATTTCCTATATATTAAAAAACAACTGATACTAATTGATATCAGTTTGTATCAGTTTATAATTTTCTGATGCAAATTGCCGTCTTCAACTTGTAGGGAACGATGCCCACATCGTTCCGCAAAAAGCAAATTCTAACTTTATACGAACCCATTTACTGTTCGCATAAAAATAATGTGCATAATGGAAAGATACCTTTCCCTAATTGATATCAGTTTGTATCAGTTTATAATTTTCTGATGCAAATTACCGTCTTCATCTTGTAGGGAACGATGCCCACATCGTTCCGCAAAAAGCAAATTCTAACTTTTGCAAACCAATTTATTGTTACAAAAACCCAAATATGAACAATGGAAAGTTACATTTTCCTTATACCGGAACGATGTGGGCATCGTTCCCTACCATGACGAACCAATTTATTGTCTGCAAAAAAATAAATGTGTGCAACGGAAAGTTACTTTTCCTGTATGCGCAACGTTGTGGGACACGTTGACTACAAAAACCAACCCGCAACCGTCTGCGAGCCAATTTATTGTTTGCAAAAAAAAACAAAAGAGGCTGTACACCAGCCTCTTTATAGCTTATCTGAAAGCCTCAATAATCATCATCTGAGCTTCGTCTATACATTTCCTGATAAGCTCATCCTCATTCGGGATAAGAGCTTCTGTTTCCCTTGCCATTTCGGGTGTGGGACGGGTTTTGGGGTGGCGGGGAGTAAATACCGTACAGCAGTCCTCGTAGGGACGGATGGAGATATCAAAGGTGTCGATTTTTCTTGAAATCTCAACAATTTCGTTCTTGTCCATACCGATACACGGTCTGAATACGGGCAGAGTTGCACACTCGTCCGTGCAACGGATAGCCTTTATTGTCTGGCTTGCAACCTGACCGAGGCTCTCACCCGTGATAACAGCCTCACAGCCCTGCCATTCGGCAAGTGCCGAGGCTATCTTCATCATAACTCTTCTCATTGTAACGGTGAACATATCCTCGGGGCAGTAATCTCTTATAGCCTCCTGAAGAGCGGTGAAATGTACGGTGAAAAGGTTTATTCTGCCCGAGTACATTGACACCTTTTTGAGAAGCTCGTGTACCTTCATCTCTGCAAGCTCGGAGGTGTAAGGGGGCGAGGCAAAATGTACAGCCGTGAGCTTTACGCCTCTTTTTGCCATCATATATGCAGCAACGGGGGAATCTATACCGCCCGAAATGAGTATACAGGCTCTGCCGCCCGTACCCGTGGGCATACCGCCCGCACCTTTAAGCTGAGGGCCTCTGATGTATGCGGCATTGTCACGGATTTCAACGGTTACGGTGTATTCGGGGTTGTGTACATCAACCTTTATTCCTCTTACCTTAGAGAGAATGAAGCCGCCCACCTCGTCGCATATTTCGGGAGAGGTCAGGGGGAATTTTTTGTCGGCTCGCTTTGCGTTTACTTTGAAGGTCTTTGAGAGCATCAGCTCGTCACCGAGATAATCCCATACAGTTTCAAGGATTTTATCTATATCCTTTTCGCATACAGCCGCACGGGACACACCCACAAGACCGAAAACCTTACAGATTCTTGAAACAGCCTCGTCGAGGTCAATATCCTCATTTTCAGGCTCAATAACAATAGTAGACTGAGACTTTCTGTATGTGAAATTTCCGAGAGAGGAAATACGCATACGGATATTTTTTATGAGTATATCCTCGAATGTTGAACGGTTAAGCCCCTTAAGAGCGAGTTCACCGTCTTTTAAGAGTATGATTTCTTTCATTTTTGTTTATCCTTTATTTTAATTATAATTTCGTTCTTATATTTTTCACCGCGTCGTTTACTCCTTCGCAGAATACGGCGATTTCTTCCTGTGTGGTGAATCTCGACATACTCACTCTCACGGCGCTGTCAATTCGTTTTGCGGGAAGTCCCATTGCTGTCAGCACCTCACTGCGGTGGCCTTTTTTACACGCTGAGCCTGCGGAAATGTAAATTCCTTTCTGTGAGAGATAATTTATAAGCACCTGAGAGGGAATACCCGTAACCGAAATATTGAGTATGTACGGCAAGGCATCTGAGGGGGAATTTATTTCAACTGCAGGGATTTTTGACAGCTCATTGAGTGCGAAGTTTTTAAGATTGCGTGTCTGTTCGAGCTGTCTGTTAAGGTCGGGAAGAGCCGAAGCCGCCGCACCGAAGCCTGCTATTGCAGGAAGAGCCTCTGTGCCCGAGAACATATCGTTTTCCTGACCGCCTCCCGAAAGGAAAGGCTTTATTTTTATTCCTTTTCTTATATACAAAGCACCAACACCCTTAGGAGCGTGTACCTTGTGTCCGCTGATGCTCAGAAGGTCAACACCCATACGCACGGGCTTTACGGGGATTTTACCGAATGCCTGAATCGCATCAATGTGTATAAGCGCAGGAGCGCTTGCTCTTTTCACGACCTTGGAAATCAGCTCAACGGGATTTATCGCGCCCGTTTCGTTGTTTACAAGCATAGTGCTTATGAGTATCGTGTTTTTATTGACCGTATTGACTAACTGCTCTGTTCTGAACGAGCCGTTGGCTGAGGGAGCAAGTCTTATCACCTCAAAGCCGCACTTTTCAAGCTTATCCATACACCTTGAAACACTCGGGTGCTCAAGGGAGGTTGTTATAATTCTGTTTCCCGTTTTGCGTTTTGCCTCAACCGCACCGAAAATGGCTGTGTTGTTGGCAAGAGTTCCGCTGTGGGAGAAGTAAACCTCCGAGCTGTCACAGGACAGCGCATCGGCAATTTTCTGCCTCGAAGCATCCAAAAGCATTTTTGCTTTGATACCCTTTGAATGTACCGCAGACGGATTTCCGTAGTTTTCGGTAAGACAGTCTGTTACAGCCCGTACAGCCTCAGGACAAACCTTGGTCGTGGCAGAATTATCAAGATAAATTTCCATTTATACCAGAACCTTTGCTGAAATTATATTGCACTCATTACATTATACTAAAAAATAATAAAAGTGCAAATATAAAAATTTATGAATATCCTTTATTTTTTGAGTAAAACTATAAAAAAATGTTTATTCAGGTGATTTTTTATGAAAAGGCGTTTGAAAATACGCTTGATTTCTTTCGCGGCGGCTGTTTTTTCAGCTATGCTGATTTGGGGCATTACCGAGACGGTTACGGCAAAAAATTATGAAACACTCGTGAGAATATCCCGTCAGCGAGCTTTGGAGCAGATGTGCGAATATCTCGACAATATAGAAACCGACCTTGCAAAGGCTCAGTATGCCACGGGCAGTTCAATGCTTAACAATCTGTCCGTCAGAATGCTCAGAGAAGCCTCGGGAGCAAAAACAAGTCTCTCCGCACTCGAATCGGGCGAGGTGGGACTGTATAACATCTATAAGTTTTTGTCACAGGTAGGTGAATATACGGCACATTTAAGCCGTAAGGCGGCGGCAGCTGAGGAAATAAGCGAGGAGGACAGACAAATCCTCAGTAATCTCACGGAATATGCCGCAAGTCTGTCAACACAGTTTGACTTAATGAGCGAGCTTAACAACAGTAACTATTTTACCTTTGATGAGCTTAACAGCACACTTGACGCGGCTCAGGAGAGCAGCGAGCAGATGGTAAGCTATATAAATGCCGTAGGCGATGCAGAGCAGTCCTTTTCGGACTATCCCACGCTCATATACGACGGGCCGTATGCAGATAATAAGCTCAATTCTGTTTCTGCTCTTCTTGAAAACGAAAAGGAGCTTTCCAATGCCGCGGCAAAAAGAGCCGCCGCCGATGTCTTGGGTATCTCCGAGGATGCTTTGGTGGCTGACGGAGTAAGCGGCGGTGAAATCCCGACCTATGATTTTTATTGTGATACGGTTTATGTGTCCGTCAGCAAAAAGGGCGGATATCCCGTATATATCCTCTCTGATGCAGTTGTGGGAGAAGCGAAGATAAGCGAAAAGGAAGCCGTCAGCAAGGCAGAGGATTTTCTCGAAAAAATCGGCTTTGACAATATGGAAGAGACCTATTACTACACCACCGACGGAGTATGCACGATAAATTTCGCATACGAGGAAAATGATTTTGTCTGCTATCCCGACCTCATAAAGGTGAGTATTTCCCTTTTTGACGGCAAGGTCACATCAATGGATGCCACGGATTATCTTATGAATCATACAGAAAGAGCTTTCCCGACCTCGGTTGCAGATGAAAAGACAGCAAGTGCGGCAATTGCCCCCTCTCTTAAAATAAAAGACACGGGCTTAGCGGTAATTCCCACAGACACGGGCAAGGAAAAGTTTGTATACGAATTTCTGTGCGCGGGTACGGACGGACAGGAAATGTTGATTTATGTTGATATGCTTTCTCTCGAGGAAGCCGACATTTTAATTCTCCTCTATTCCGACAACGGCACACTCACAAGATAAATTATTTCCACAAATGATTTTTCTGTTTCGGGAGAAAATATAAAAGGGTGGAAGCCCAACACAAGTAACCGCAGCAAGGTTGAGCTTCCGTCCCCTACCATGACGAAGACGAAACATTATCAAAAACCTTTGACTGCTTTGCAGTCGCTGAAAGGAGTTGAAAAAATGAAAAAAGCAGCTTTGGCTATTGCTGTCTGTATTGCGGTTGTATGCTTGCTTTTCGTAGGCTGCAGAAGCAATAAAGACGACAATATGAATAATACAACCACCGCACCCAACCGTGAAACCACAACAACACCGCCTCAGACAAACGAAAGTACAACAAAAATAATCGAGGAAACCCTCTCGGATGCCGGCGAAACAATACTTGACGGTATGGAAGAGGCAGGCGAAACCGTACTTGATGCAGCCGAGGATGTTGGTGAAACAATAGCAGACGGAGCAAAAAAAATCGGGCAGAAAATAGAAAACGGAGCCGAAAAGATTGCTGGCTCAGTAAAAAATTCAATGAACGGCAAATAAAAATAATAAATAAAGCTCCGGAGCGTGGTTGCTTCGGAGTGTTTTTATGTATGTTCCGTCCCCTACAAAATCGGGACGGAACTTTTTTGACATCAATTTACATTCTTCGGAATTTTATTTGATCATATTTATTATTCTCAACAGCGTAAGTCTTCTTCGCATATACGGAGAGTATTTTACGCAGTTATCGAACAGCTCACGGCTTTTTTCTATGTCCTCTACCGTGGTTTTACAGCCTGCTTTTTCCATTGCTGATTTGCATTCCTCGTATGACGGAACACTCTTTATTATCTGTCTGATTTCTTCCCATTTTTCCTCTAAGACGGCTGTGTTTACATCGTCTGTGATGTTATCGGGGAAATTCATTCTTTCAATTTCGGGGCGCATATTGCCGTAATATGCGAACACTTCGTCCCAGTTCACCGACTCTCTGACAGCGGTGATTTTTTCTTTTTCGGCAAGGGTATTATAAATTTTCAGCGTTTCAAGTGTACACACTCCCACATCCTCTCCGTGGAGATTCGGTATCTTTCCCTCGGGCAGCTCTTTACACTCAATCAGGTGTGCCACAATATGCTCGCTGCCGCTTGCGGGACGGGAATTCTGCATAAAGCTCATACCTATGCCCGTTTTCAGAAGTGACTCAAAAATCTTTCCTGCCGTATATTCGTCCCGTGAACACACTCTGTCTGCCATAAGCATAAGCTCGTCCACGGCTGTTCTTGTAAGCTCGGCTACTCTTTCACAGTATGTCTCCCCTGTCAGGATGTGCGAAATCTTCCAGTCTGCAAGTCCCACATACTTTGCAATCATATCCCCGAAGCCCGAGCTTTTAAGCTCGGTGGGGGCAGCGGCTAAAATTTTCGTGTCTCCGATTATAAGCTCGGGACTTTTCGCGGGATAGCTCTCCTTGAAGCCGTCCTTCACAATGGGAGAGGAATAAGAAGCAAAGCCGTCCATTGAGGGGGCGGTTGCGAAGATGCAAAGCTTCTTTTTCTGCCTTGCTGTTGCCAGTCTGCACGGATCGTTCACAGAGCCTGTACCCACCGACAAAACCGCTATATCCCTGTCCTTTATAAGTGCCTCCAACTCCTCAACATGGTGCATTTCTGCAACACGGATAGAGGGGTATATTTTCATTGTGACATTGAAATCGCTAAGGCTTGAGATTATACCGTCTGCCGCTTTGAGTGTGTTTTTGTCCGCAACAAGGAGAATGTTTTTGGGGAAATTGTTTTTATTAAGAAGCTCACCAACTCTGTTTACGGCTCCCGATTCGATTACAATATCCTCAATAGCAGTACCGTGACACATCCCGCACGCGCACTCGCCTTTTATTGAATTTATGATTTCAAGTATGTTGCTCATATGTTCCTCGCATTTATATCAAATATTTGTATACGGTTTCGTATTCGTTATGGCAGTTACAAAGTAAATTCATTCTTTATAAAGCGATTTATTGCTTGCGAAAAATGAATGGCTACAACGGGAAGCTACTCTTCCCTTATGCCAAACGCTGTGTCAGCGTTCCCCTAAACCGCAAATGTCTGCAAGCCGATTTATTGTTTGCTACCTTTTCGCTTTTACCTCAATTTGTGTGACCTTTCTATTTCCGTTGCGGTCATTTCTTTGTAAAAATCGCCGTTTTCTATATGAACCGCTTCGTGCTCAAGGCTTTTTATCTGCTGCTCAAAAGACAGCAGGCTGTTTATATAAATATTATAATCCCCCGATTCGTCTGCTACGGTAAATGCCCTCACCGAAGACGGAAGAGGTATTGTTCTGATAATAATATTTTCCAATAAAAGAATCCTCCTTTATTCGCCCGAGAGTGACGGTAATAATCCTAACCGTGTTTTTTATCAGCTGACTTCCGCCACTTCTTTGTTAAAATTCTCGAGATAAAAAATCTTCGACCTGAAATCAAAGATTTTTCAGATGATTTTTGGATGTTGAGGATGCAGGAAGGCTGACGCCTTTCAAAGCCGAAACACCGAAAAGCGCTGAAAAGGCTTGATTTCAGGCATGGTTCGGATTATTACCGTCACTCTATAATTGCCCCGAAAATCTTTATCATTTTGTCGAGGTCTTCCTCGCTTGCTTTCTGAGAAAGGTCAAAAAGCAGCTTTCTTTTTCTGAAAAGCTCGTTCTGCTTTTCTTCCACGGCTGACAGCTCCTCTTCAACAAGCGTTGATAAGGGCACCTCGAAATATGCAGCTATCTTCTGCAAGGTTGCGGTTGAAAGCTGTTTCGTTCTTCCCATCTTAAGCTCCGAAAAAACTGAGCTTCTTATTCCGATGTTTGCTGCCAATACCGACATTTTTATGTTTTTGCTGTCACAAAGTTCCTTGATTATTTTATAAGTTTCCATATTTTTCCCATTTTCTGAATTTTTTTCCTTAAAAAGGTTGACATTTACATAAATCTGTATTATTATATTGATAGAAACAATACAGAAATCTGTAAAAAATTTTTTAGCAGGCTTATTATAATACAGAATACTGTAAAAAGTCAATAAAAAAAGAAAAAATTTTTCAAAAATCACCGCTTTTGGGGAGAAATACATTACAGAACTCTGTATTATTAAAGACAACAGAAACATCTGCACTGTTATTATAGCACAAGGAATGTCCCAAGAAAGGTACTCAGGAGGTAAAACTATGCCAAATTTAACTATTGAAGCATTAATCAAGTGTCCGTTTTTCATCAAAGAGAATGTTGACTATATCTGCTGCGAGGGCTACATAAAAAATACGAGTATGCTCACTAAGTTCCCCTCTTCGGCATCCAAAAGAGAGCATGAGAAAAAGTATTGCTACAAGGAAGACGGCGGAAAATGCCCTATGGCAAAGCAGTTATATGCAAAATACGAAAAGGAATAAGAAAATTCTTACTATTTATCAACCCCCTGCCCCCTTTTCTTGTGGGAAAGGTGTTTCTTGATAAAGCCGGACTGCTCACTTTTTGCGAGCAATTTCCTATATATTAAAAAAATGCACTTTCCGAAAAACGGAGAGTGCATTTTTTTGATGAAACCAAAGGTTTTTGTAGCAAAATTAAGGTTGCGGATTGTAGTTTTACGGGGAAGGTTATTTTCGTTGTGTGCATTTGTTTTTTTTGCACACAATAAATTGCTTCGCAGACGGTTGCGTCTTCGTCACGGTAGGGGACGGAAATTTGAGGAGAACGGAAAAACGGCGCTGTGCAAATGCACAACGCCGTTGATTAATTAATCAGTATTCTTTTTAACCGTTCGATTATAAGCCGAAAATGCTGAGCAAGGAACGGAAGAATGCTATGAGCTTTTCCCAGATGGAGAGCTTACCGGTTGAGCTTGAGCCTGAGTTCGAGCCTGAGTCGGAGCCTGAATCGGAGCCGGAGCTTGAACCGGAGTTGGAGCCTGAGTTGGAGCCATTGTTTATTACAGGAATTGTTACGGTTACTCTGCTCAATTCTGTGTTACAATCTTCACAGAATACAACCTCTTCATATGAACCTGTTGTAGTTGTTGTTGCAGGAATTTCGTTTTCAATTCTTATTTCGGTTGAAGCATGCTTGAGCTTAGAAGTGGTTTCTGTCTTTCTGCTGAGCTCTTCGTTACAAACTGTACAGTATGTAACCTTATCATAAGAACCTCTTGTAGCGCAAGTTGCAGCAACTATATTTTCCTGTCTTTCAGCCTTCTTATGTGTGCCGAGCTGACCTTCAATTACCTGTGTTTCAGTACAATACTGACACTTATAGGTTGTTGAGGAAACTGTCTGGCAGTCACCGGCTGTTCTGTCAACCTTAACTGTGAAGCTGTGGCCTGTTGCGGGAACTGTGTAGCTTGTTGTGTTGAGAACTTCGTTACAGTATCTGCAACGGGTTACCATATCATAGGAACCGTCCTGTGAACATGTGGGAAGCTTAACATTTTCCTGCTTGGAAGCCTTGGGTGAGTGGTTACCGAACTGGTCACCGATTTCAACCTTAATATCATCACACATTGAGCACTTGTAGTTGAGTGTGTACTTAGTTACACAAGTACCTTCCTTGGAGCTGATGAATACATAATTGTGGTCAAGAGCGGGAGCATCGATATCCTCTGTACGGCTCTTTTCTTCACCGCAGACTTCGCAAACCTTTACAAGGTCATACTTACCTGCTGCAGAGCAAGTGGGCTCTACTGTGTATTCCTTAACCTCAACAACAACACATTCGCCGAGTGCGCCTTCAACCACTTTTGTTGAATCGCAGCGTTCGCACTTGTATGTTGTGGTTGCGGGATGCTTACAGTCGCCTGCTGTTGTGCCTACTTCTACTGTGTAGTCGTGGCCGAGAGCTGTGCCTACAGCTGCTCTTGTGAACTTAACAGAACAACGGGTACACTTGGAGGTTTCTGTGCCGTTCTTTGTACAGGTTGCATTACCGTCATAAATGTAGCTTGTGAAGTCGTGACCGAGAGCTGAATCCTTATCGGGAGCTGTGAAGGTTACATCACAACGGCTGCACTTAGATGTCTTTGTGCCGTCTGCAATACAGGTTGCATTGCCGTCTGCTACATAGTTTTCAAAGATGTGGCCCTTTGCTGTGCCTTCTTCTGTTACTGTGTGGGTTGCTGTGTTACAAAGCTTACATACGGAAGTCTTTGTGCCGTCTTCAAGACAGGTTGCGTTATCGTCTGATACATATGTTTCAAAGATATGCTCGAGAGCTGTGCCTTCAACAGTTCTTGTGTCTGTTGCATCGCAGCGGTCGCACTCTGCGGTTTCTGTTGCATCCTTTTCACAAGCTGCATCGTTATTTGATGTGTAGTTTGTGAAGGAGTGACCGAGAGCGGGAACGATATCTGCTTCGTAGGAATCAGCACAAACTGAACAGGTGTAGGTTGTGTAACCGTCAACTGTACATGTGGGATCTACTGTGCCAACAGCTACATAGCTGTGGCCTGTTGCAGAAACTTCTACCTTTTCTCTGCTGATTTCAACTGTACATACTGAACAGTATATTACATTGTCATAAGAACCGTTAACTGTACATGTGGGATCTACATTGTTTTCTACCTTAACTTCGCCCTCAGTATGGCCTGTTGCTTCAACAACTACTGTGTTTCTGCTGAGTTCTGTATCACATACTGAACAGTAAACAACCTCATCATATGAGCCGTCTTCTGTACATGTGGGAGCTACATTGTTTTCTACCTTAACTTCGCCCTCTGTGTGACCTGTTGCGGAAATTACTTCCTGAGCTAAGATAATTTCGTCGCAGACTGAACACTTAATGCCGTCTGTGAGACCTGTTTCAGTACATGTGGGAGCGTAGCCTGCAACAGCTTCTTCTGTGTGAGGAAGCTTCTCAACTGTTACTGTTTCACGGCTGAGTTCTGTATCACATACTGTACAATAAACAACATTGTCATATGAGCCTTCTGCGGAGCATGTTGCATCAACTTCGTTTTCAACAACTACTGCACCTTCTGTGTGACCTGTTGCGGGAACGATATCAACCTTGTATTCAGAAGTACATACTGAACAGGTAAGAGTTGTGTAACCGTCTTCAGTACATGTGGGAGGTGTTACAACACCTTCGTCAACGGGAACATGGTTCTGTGTTGCGGGGATTGTTATTGTTTCTCTGCTGAGTTCATCGTTACATACTGTACAATAAACAACATTGTCGTATGAGCCTTCAACACCGCAAGCGGGATCAGTTGCGTTTTCAACCTTTACTTCACCGGGTGTGTGCTTGCCTGTTGCGGGATCTACATATTCCTTGCTGCTTACTACTTCACCGCATTCTGTACAGTAAACAACCAACTTATATGCACCGTCATCACCGCAAGTGGGAACTGTTAACTGTACTCTTTCTGTGTAGCCTTCGTTGTGGTCGCCTGTTGCGGGAACTGTTACTTCTGTTCTGCTAATTTCTTCACCGCAGACCATACAGTTGATAACCTTTGTATAGGAACCGGGTGTGTTACAGGTTGCGGGAACTTCATTTTCCTTTGTAAATCTGTCTTCCTTGTGACCTGCAGCGGGAACATTGCCTACTACTGTGAGAGTCTGATTTTCTGTCCAGGAAGCATAGAAGTGTGCTGTGTAGGTTGTGTCACCTGTGGTGTCACAGGAGGGAGCCTTTGTAACTTCGGAGGTGATTGTAGCTTCGAGAGTTTCAACATGAGTTGCATCAGTCTTACAAACTCTTGTTGCTGTGCAAGCACTGCCGTCTTCTGCAAAGGTATATGTTGCTTCGCCCCAGTCGTGACCGAGTCTTGCAACGGATACGAGCTTTCTGCTGATCTGAACATTACATACAGAACAGTATACTACTGATTCATAGGAGCCCTTTTCTGTACATGTGGGAGCTTTATAGTTTTCCTGAACTGCTTCTGCCTTTGTGTGACCGAGAGCTGCGATATCCTCAAGCTCAAGAACCTGAGTTTCAGCCCAATCTTCTTCAAAGGTAGCTGTGTATGTTGTCCAACCCTTTGTTGTACAGGTTGCGGCTGTCTTAACAACAGCTTCTACATCAGCTTCTGCTTTTTCTACATGAGAAGCATCTGTTTTACAGATTCTTGTAGCTGTGCAGGTGCTGCCGTCGGAAGCGAACTTATAGGTTGTTTCATGCCATGAGTGGCCGAGTGCGGGAATATCCTGAACAGTCTTGGTCTGAACTTTTGCCCAGTCAACATCAAAGGTGGCTGTGTATGTTGTCCAACCGTCAACTGTACATGTGGGAGCAGTGGTTTCTTCTGATGTGATTTCAGCTTCTGCTGTTTCTACAAGACCGCAGCCTTCTCTCTGACATACTCTTTCTGCTGTACAGGACTTACCGTCTTCTGCAAAGCTGTATGTTGTTGCAGCCCAATTGTGGCCGAGAGGCTGTTCGGTTACATCATAATATACATCACCGCAGACAGAACATTCATACTTTGTACCGCCGGGTTCTGTACAGGTAGCCTGTACCTGTGTTGCATTGTAGCTGTGGTTGCCTGTTGCGGGAACAACAACGGGGGTTCTGCTGAGTTCTTCGCCGCATACTGAACAGTATACAACATCTTCATAATAACCGTCGTTACCGCAATCTTCGGGTGTTATATTTTCTTTAACTGCTGCCTTGGGTGAGTGACCGAGAGCGGGTACTATATCACCGATATAGGTGTAGTTCTTGCCCTTATCACAATCCGGCTTGGAGCAGGTGTAGGTTGTGTAACCGCCCTGAGTACAGGTGGGATATGTTACTGATGCTTCGTAATCGTGGCCTGCTTCTTCAAGCTCAATTGTCTGTTCATATCCGCAATCACAGACATACTTTTCATAACCTGTTACTGAACAGGTGGGAGCCAATCTTTCGGAAAGAGACAAATCATGAGCTTCGCCTGTCTTGATTTCGTTATAAGTTACACTTGCGGTTGCAGTTGTTGCAACTGTGGGCCAGGAGTATGTATAGTGATTATTGTCATCGTAATTATCTGCTGAATTTGCGGGGATAACAACTGTGTCACCGTAGCCGTATGTGGCAACTGTCTTCATATTGTTTGCGAATACGAATGTTACTGTGTAAACAGCCTTTTCCCAAACTGCATAGAGAGTAACTGTTGCACCGTTTGTTTCTGTGAGATTCTTAACAGTTGCACCTGCTTCATATTCAGCTTCGGTTGCATTTACTGATGTTGCCCAACCGACAAGTGTGTAGCCGGTCTTCTTGAAGGTATCTTCTGTGGGAAGAGTGAAGCTGTCGGAAACATCGTGTGTTTCGGAATAATCTGCACCTTCGTCTGCACCGTTGCCCTTATATGCAACTGTGTACTTAGCGATATCCCATACTGCATAGAGAGTGATTGTGCTGTTATTTGTTGCGGAGAGATTAATAATCTGCTGACCGTCTGTGTATTCAGCTTCGGTTGCATCGGGATTTGTTGACCAACCCTTGAATATACCGCCTTCCTTTGTGAAAGTGTTTTCGGGGAGATCATAAGCGGTGTCATAGGTGTATGTCTTTGTTGACATTGAGCCTTCTGCGCCGTTGCCGTTGAATTCAACTTTATACTTAATGGGAGTCCATACAACATAGAAGGTTGCTGTTGCTCCGCTTGCAAGGCCCGGAATACCGCCGTCAACAGTTGCACCGTTTGCATATGTTGCACTTGTTGCATTCTTATCTGTTGACCAACCGAGAACTCGGTAACCGGTCTTCTTGAACATACCTGTGGGGAATGTGAGGTCTGCACCGAATTCGTGTTCTGAGGGTGTGTAGGAGCCCTCTGTTGCACCGTTACCGTCAAGAGCAAGAGTATACTTGCTGATTGCAAAGATTGCATAGAAGGTTGTTGCAAGGGGAACTGTTACGGAGGCTGTTGAACCTGTTGTTGCATCGGGATCCGTGCTCCAGCCTAAGAAGTCATAGTTTGTTTTCTTGCCTGTGTAGGAAGAAAGATTAACTGTAACGCTTGTGTTTTTACCAACGGTAACTGTGAGGGGTGAAACATTGTTTTCACCGCCGTTGGTTGATGTGTCAAAGGTTATCTGTGTTGCAAGAGCCTGCATTGCATCTTCAATGGGCTGAATGCTTGCATTGATTTTATTCTGTTCAGCAGTATATGCATCAATGAAAGCCTGAGCTGTGGTATAGTTCTTAAGCTCGAAGGTCTTAGCAGTTAATGTACCTGCAGTAACAGCCTTGGAAAGAGCTGCAGCAGTTGAAACTGTGTAAAGAGATGTATCTGCAAGATAGGGGTTAGCTTCTGCTACCTTTGCATTAAGAGCTGAGTAGTCAGGAGTAACTACGAATGCTTCAAATGCATTTTTAAGAGTTGTTGTTGCACTTTCAACCTGAGCCTTTGTGTAGGAAGCAGCGTTATACTTATTATTGAACGCATTATAGATAGTTGTTGCTGAGTTATATGCATTAACAAGAGTTGTATACTTAGTGCTGTCTAAACTCTGAAGCTTGCTGATATCTGTATAGCCCTCGTATCTTGTAATCTGGTCATAGAGAGCCTTCATTGTTGCGGTGGGGATTGCTTCGAAAACATCGTAGTCACCGTATGCCATATAGATATAGTTGGTGTTTGATGTGTTAAGGTTAAGGTCAGAAACATCAGAGCTGCTACCCTTGTATACAAGACGGTCATTGCCTGCCCAGGAGGCTGTATCTGTATCATCATTGTCGTTGTAGATTCTGAGCTCTGAAATGGGCATACCTGCCTTTTCATCTTTTGTTGCGAAAAGATAGATTGTGTCACCACCGATGGACTTATTAAGGTCATAAGTAGACAGACAGGTATAGGTACTGCTATCCGCTGTGAATGAAGCTGATGATCCATCATGTCTTGCACGGATACCGGTATAAGCCTTGGTGATATCGGTTGTTGTTTTGTAACCGAGGAAGGTGAATGTGGTCCAGTTCTTAGCTTCATCCTTACGCTGAGTAAGGTTACCGGTCATCTGAACATTACCGTCAGAACCACACTCATATGTACCGAGAATAGTATAACCGGCATTAATAAGTTCATTTTTTGCACCGTTAGATGCATTTACTCTCTTATCCTTACAGCCGGCTTCGTCAGCGGTCTGCTGAGTTATCTTGATATCGGAAATAAACTGCGTGCCTGAGGGATAGTAATAATACGTACCGTAGACAAAGTCTGAAGCCTTCATTGCTTCTGCTTTTATGGGATTAAAGAATACCAGAGTGGTAAACACCATAATAAAGCTGAGAACAATACTTAAAGCTTTTTTCAATGTTTTCATAATATTATGCTCCTTTATATATTTTGATACTAAGATACACATACAGTATACAACACTTAAATGCAATATGCAATAGAAAGTATTTCATAAATTTGCCTTTTTTGTTTTGTTTATTTTGACCAAAGCCTTGTGATACCTGATTCTTTATATACAATATACAGTTCTCGGGGACATTTTTTCGGACAAAAAACCTGTTCGGATATGGCATATATATTATACATTATATAAAGCAGACATTTGCGGTTCGCATTTGTAGGAGGGTAATTTCCGTTGTGCACATTGGTTTCTTGTACACAATAAATTGGTTGTATAAAGTTAGAATTCCCCATATGCGGGACGCAGTGAGCGTTCCCTACCTGACGAAGACATAAATTCTCAGAAAAAAATATGCTTACTATATATATTACATTATATATAATAACGGCGATGTCCCGTGCAGGACAACGCCGTTAAATTATTTATTCAGGTGTTTACGGAAGATTTCCGAAGCTGTTCATCAGCCCATTCCTGTGAAAAGCTGCTTGATGGTTGCAAAAATCTTGTAAAGCCATGCAATGAATCTTTCCCACCAGGAAAGCTTAATGCCTGAGCCTGTGTTAAGGTCTGAATCGTCGTCCGAATCGGAGCCTGTTGCAGGAGTTACAATTGTCTTTCTGCTGAGCTCTTTACCGCAGTCTTCACAGCATATAACCTCTTCATAAGAACCGTTTTCGGTTGCTGTTGCGGGCTTTTCGTTCTCAACAACTACTTCGCCTGAAATATGGTCTGCCATATTTGTTATGATATGCTTTGTGCCAAGATTTGTGTTGCAGACTGAACAGAACTCAACTCTGTCGTACTCACCGTTTACGGTACATGTTGCTTCAATTACATTTATCTTTTCAACAGTAATTGTATGTCCGCCTATAGCACCGTCAACAACATTTGTTGCATCACAGTTTTCACACTTGTAGATTGTTGTGCCGACCTCAAGACAAGTGCCTGCTGTGGAGGATACAAATACATTGAACTTATGCTCACCTGTTGCATCTGTGTAATCGTCAACATAGGAAGCTGAACAGATTGAACATGTGTATGTTGTGTAACCCTGCTGAGCACATGTGGGAGCTGTTACAACTGCGTCATAATCATGCATACCGATTGAGCCTTCAACAACCTTTGTTTCAGTACAACGGGAACACCTGAATGTTGTTGTACCGAGAGTCTGACAGTCACCTGCAGTTGAGCCTACAGTTACGGAGAAATCGTGACCGAGGGCTGATTCGTTATCTTCTCTTGTATCCTTTGCATCACATCTGTCACACTTTGCGGTTTCTGTACCGTTTGCGAGACAAGTTGCGTTGCCGTCTGATACATAGTTTGTGAAGGAGTGACCGAGAGCTGATTCGTCGTCTTCTCTTGTATCCTTTACATCACATCTGTCGCACTTTGCGGTTTCTGTACCGTTATCAAGACAGGTTGCATCGTTGTTGGATACATAGCTTGTGAAGCTGTGGCCGAGCTTGGAATTTTCTTCTGTTACTGTATCTGTTGCAATACATCTTGTACATGTTGCGGTCTTTGTGCCGTCTTCAAGACAGGTTGCGTTGCCGTCTGATACATAGTTTGTGAAGCTGTGGCCGAGTTTGGAATTTTCTTCTGTTACTGTATCGGTTGTTGAACATCTTGTACATGTGCCGGTCTTTGTTCCGTCTTCTGTACATGTTGCGTTACCGTCTGATACATAGTTCTGGAAATTATGTCCGAGAGCGGATTCGTCATCTTCTCTTGTCTTCTTTACATCACATCTGTCGCACTTTGCGGTTTCTGTGCCGTTATCAAGACAGGTTGCGTTGCCGTCTGATACATAGTTTGTGAAGGAGTGACCGAGAGCTGATTCGTCGTCTTCTCTTG
>JAFQIY010000001.1 GCA_017415165.1 Oscillospiraceae bacterium
ACCATAGTAATATCGTGCCAGTTCCTCTTTTGTATCCACTTACCACGAGCTTTTTGATACGTCTGTGCCATTTCAAAAGTTATCGGAAATTCCCACTGAATTGCTATCGGGGAACTTATCCCTAATACCAATGGCGGCGTGAGTTGTAGTAAGCCTGTGTGCGGTACCAGTTTGTAATAATCCACACCATTCTTTTCAGCTCGCCAAGCTCGCCGCTCTGCACGATTTCACGGGCTTTTTTGTACATCGGATTAGTACGCTGATTGAACATAATTCCGAATTTCACGCCTGACTTTTCAGCCGCTTCATTCATTTCACGCACCTGTCTTGCGTAAACACCTGCAGGCTTTTCGGTAAGGACGTGGATTTTACGCTTGAAGCATTCTATTGCAATTGTTGGGTGGTCATAATGCGGCACGGCAATTAATACAGCGTCAACAAGTCCGCTGTCAAGCATTTCATTGCTGTCGGTGAAACGTGTTACTGTGGGGTAATCCTTTGCCTTTTCAAGCTTTTCGGGATTGATGTCGCATACTGCTGTAATCTCAACGGACGGACATTTTCCGCCGAAAACATTGTAGAAGTGTCCGCTGCCCATATTGCCGAGTCCAACGATACCAAGTCTGATTTTATCCATAATAATTCTCCTTTATATTAAAGCTTTAAGTGCGTTTACAGCAGCGTCAAATGCCGCTCTTGATGTGGGGTAACAGTAACCCATCTTTGTTTTTTCAGAAGCTTCAAGCTTGTCAAAGCCGTCAAAAACAGACAAATGCGGTTCAAGTGTAAGTACAGTACCCTTGTAATTTTCAAGCAGGTAAGGAAGATTTCCGATACCCTTGCCGGCAGGTACAACTGAGCCGTCTGCCATAGCGTCCTTGATATGCATATATTCGACATAGGTCGCAAGCATTTTCCACGCTTCAATTGTATCCTGTCCGCACTGAACAAAGTTTGCAGGGTCAAAGACGGCTTTAAGCTGTGGAAATGTTCTGTGGATTTCCTCACAGCGTACCGCCATATCGCCGTAAATACCCTTTTCATTTTCGTGGCAAAGTGTTACACCGCTTCCCTCTGCGGCACTGATAAACTGTTCAAGTCGACGCATAACTTCGTCTCTGTAACGCTCCTCATCACCTGACGGAACGTAGAAGCTGAACATTCTGATGTGCTTTGCTCCGAAGATTTCTGCAAGCTCAAGACCGTGCTTAAACTTGTCAAGGTGAGGTGCAAAGTCGTCGCAGATACCGATTTTTCCGTAAGGTGAACCAAGCGACCACACTGCAAGTCCAGCATCGTCAAGCTGCTTGCGGATTTCCTTTGCTTTTTCCTTTGTGATGTCGGAAATGTTCTCTCCGTCACCTCCTCTTATTTCAAGGTAGTCTATGCCGTTTTCCGTCATTGCCTTTATCTGTTCGGAAATTCTTCCGTCTGCTTCATCGGCAAATGCCGCTAACTTAAAGTTCATAATCGTACCCTCCGTTTTATTTGTTGTTTTAATTTTAGCACGAATGAATTTGCATTTCCATTGTCAATTTAAGCGATATATATTGCAAATTCACGCATAATATGCTAAAATCAAATCAGAGGTGAGATTATGCTTAACGAATACAGCTTTGATAATATTTATATAAGGCACGCTGTTGATGATTGTCCCGACGATAAGGATTTTACAATGCACATTCACGAGCAATGCGAAATATATTTCTTTGTTTCAGGAAATGTGGACTACATCGTTGAGGGTTCAAAATATCCTCTTGACGAAAACAGCCTGATGATAATGCGTCCTGCCGAGGCACACAAGCCTAAAATTGTTGGCAGGGAAAAATATGAACGTTATGCGATAAACTTTCCGATTGATTTTGCAAACTTCATAGACCCTGAGGGCAGGCTCACAAAAGCTTTTTCTGAACGTCCTCTCGGCAAAAACAATATGTTCAGCGCTTCCGAAATTGATATAATTCTTGTTAAAAAGCTGTTTGCTGAAATGTGCGGTGCAGGTAATGATTACGATAAACAGCTGACAATCAGGACTCACTTGCTTATGCTGCTTGATATGCTGAGCCGTGCATTTGCTGTTAAGGGCAACACTGAACACAAGCCGCAGAGTACGGCGGAACGTGTTGTAATGTATGTGAACAATCACCTTTTTGAGGATATTTCCGTGCCGAAGCTTGCGGAGCATTTTTACCTTAGTCCGTCACAGTTCAGCCGTATTTTCAGGCAGGCAACGGGTGCTGCACCCTGGGAATACATAACCAAGAAAAGGCTTACCGTTGCAAAGGAAAAAATCCGCAGCGGATATAGCGCACAAGCTGCTTGTGACGTCTGCGGATTTAACGATTATTCGGCTTTTTACAGGGCATACACCAAGCATTTCGGCTGTGCACCGACGGAGGATAACTGAAATGTAAGATTTGTTGCCGTATAAAAAAGGAGTTATGGTAGTTGCAATACCATAACTCCTTTGTGTCATCTTATTTCAAATTTTTTTCAATCACGCAGGAATGTCCCTTGCTTTCATCATAGCTGATACCAACAATCAGTATCTCACCACTGAAGGCTTCAAGCTTTTCGGTATAGTTCTTTGCCTTAATCTGTTCAATAGCAGTTTCTGCTGTATTGTTGTATTTAAGTTCAATCACCATAGCAGGCGCATCAACACCCTTGCGTGGGATAAATGTCAAATCAGCATACCCCTTTCCGCTTGGCAGTTCCCTGAAAATTTCATAATCATTTTTTGCGGAATAATATGCAAGTGCCAAAGTTACAGACAATGACAACTCATTGTTGTACGCAATAATTGAACTATTTTTCTGATGAACTTCCTCCAGTATTTCGGCAACTCTGTTACTGTCACAAGCAAGCGTTGCGGAAAGCAACTCATCAGACTGACGGAGTGAATTCATAACCTCTTCCCAGCCGCCGTCCTCGATGCAGTTGATGAATTCCTGTTGAACTTCCTTGTTGGGTATCCACGCTGTTTTGGTATCGAAATCATAGGTCAGATAACCTAAATGGATAAGCAAAGTCAGCACGTCATCAGCAGAATTGAGCGTAACCATATCATTCTGGAACTTGCCCGTGTTAACCTTGATATGCTCACCTGCAATCATTTTTATTACAGACTGTCTCAAACCGTCCATATCAAGCTTGATATATAACTGTAATGCTTCAAAGGTTTCTGTTTTTGTCCAGTAGCTGTCAAAAATACGTGTAGAAACGGCTCTTACCACAGACTGAGGATTGTATATGTCATAACTGCCTACCTTGTATCCGTCATACCACTGTGCCATTTCATCCATTGGCATATCAAATTTATTGCACAGTTCAGTAACATCATCGGTGGTGAAACCTGTGTATTCAGCAAACATAGCCTGATTAGCCATTGAATATTCTGCATACATATTAAGCGCTGAATGTTCACCGTACTTCTTGACAGGGAAAATTCCCGTTGCATAATTCAATGCTACATATGGCTGTTCTTTAAGCAAATCACGGAGAAAACCGAGATACTTTGATTGCCCTTCGGTATCGGATTTGAAAGCCCTGAAAACGCAATCCCACTCGTCAATAATAAACACAAAAGGAATTCTTGTTTGATTAAAGATAGTTGCAAGTGCTTTTTCAAGCGTAATTCTCGGAGGCATTTTAATATCGGGATATTGCTCATATAGTTCGTACAGCAAATCTTCAGTAATGTATTTTTTCATTTTCGAAGCATTTTCAGCTTGTTCAGCAAATGTACGCATATCAATCTTAATGACATTATATTTATTCAAATACTTTTCAAAATTATCTGTCTTTGCAATTTGTAGTCTGCTGAATAACTCTCTTGAGTCACAGCCACGACTGTAATATGCAGAAAGCATATTTGCCGCCATTGATTTTCCGAAACGACGTGGACGACTTACACATAAATGTCTGTCGGAGGTATCAAATACTTTATTTGTAAGTTCAATAAGCATTGACTTATCGACATATATTTCAGAATTAACAGCTTGTCTGAAAAGGTCATTGCCGGGGTTTAAGTATATTCCCATATTTGCACCTCCCTAATGAATTATCTGTTATTATGATTATTATATCACGATTTTGGGGTAAGTTCAAGACTTTATGATTATAATTGATATGACATATTATTTAGTTAATACATATAATTTGGTATGTTGCAAAAATATCAACCCATTTTGTCTAAAGCCTCTATCAATTCCCGCCAATCGTGAATATGCAAATGTTCAAACGGTATGCTCATATCCTGATTATCACAGGCAGAAGGGTTTTCCTCAGCAGTTGAGCCTTCATACAATACAGGGAAAATTCCTGCGTTATGTGCACCGTTCACATCACAGTATATGCTGTCGCCGCAATACCACACTTTATCTGCTGTAAGTTCTGCTTTTTTCAGTGCAATTTCATACATAAACGGGTCAGGTTTCTTGAATATATAGTCACTTGATGCAAGCACAAATTCCAGCTTATTATTTGGCAACAAACGGTCAATGTGGTCTTTGAGTGCATTTCCCGAAAAGCATATATTGCTGATTACGCCTGTTCTTATATTTTTTGAGTTAAGGTAATCAAGCATTATATCGGCATAAGGCATTACTCCGCCCTGTGAAATACCGTTCATAATTATCTTTTCGGCTTCTTCAAAAGAAACTGACAGCGTTATATCCATATATTCCATTGCGATTTTCAAAAAGGCATATTCGTGAATTTCAATCATTCCGCCACGATAAGCTTTGATTTTTGCAAAAATATCAATAATGGTTTTATCAAATTCCTCAAAGGAAATGTTTCTCGGATTTTCGGCTATGTATTCATATAATGCCTTGCTTCCGTTTGAGGTATTAAACCCAGGCTGATATAGTAAGGTATGTCCATAATCAAAAATAATCATTTCAGGCTTTTTCACGGGAAATCCTCCTATCTGTTTAGTTTTTCTTTCAGACAATTATATCATATTTACGCTGAAAATACAACACGGTAGTAATGTAATATTGACAAATCGTATTTGGTATGGTATCATTATATCAAGATGAATACAAGTCAAGGAGGCATTTATGGACATATACGAAGCTGTGAACAAGATGAAAAATGAGCAGAAGAACATATTTGACCTTAATCTTCGTGTGACGTTTTATGCCCGTGTTTCCACTACCAAGGAGGAACAGGAAAACTCTATCGAAAATCAGATTATGTTCTTCACGGATTTTATAAAAAGCAACAAGAACTGGACTTATGTTGAGGGGTACGTTGACCGTGTACGAGGTGAAAATGCGGCTAACCGTATCAATTTTATGCGTATGATTGATGATGGCAAGGCTGGGGTTTTTGACCTTGTACTGACCAAAGAAGTAAGCCGTTTTGCCCGTAACACCATTGACAGTCTTACTTACACCCGTGAGCTTCTGCGTGCGGGGGTTGGTGTGTTCTTTCAGAATGACAACATCTGTACCATTGACACGGACAGCGAGCTTCGATTGACGATTATGTCAAGTATTGCGGCTGACGAGGTGCGTAAGCTTTCGGAGCGTGTACGCTGGGGTCAGAAACGTGCTATTGAAAGCGGAAATGTTATGGGCAACAGCCGTATTTTCGGTTACGACAAGAAGAATTGCAGGCTGGTTATAAACGAGAGTGAAGCTGAAATGGTGCGGTTGATTTTTGAGGAGTACGCTACGGGAAAGTACAGCGTGCGGAAGATTGAGGATATTCTTTTCAGCAAGGGTTATCGTGGGCGAAACGGCACACGAATTCATCACAACACAATTTCGGGAATTATTCAGAACCCCAAATACAAAGGTTATTACTGCGGAAACAAGGTCAAGGTTATTGATTACCGCACGAAGGAACAGCGTTTTCTTCCTGAGGAAGATTGGGTTATGTACAAGGACGAAACGGGTGAGGTTGTTCCTGCTATTGTCAGCGAGGAGCTTTGGGACAAGTGCAATGAGATTTTCCGTGCAAGAAGTGCGACAGTGAAGTCCCGTGAACATTCGTTGAAGGACAAAAGCGTTTTCACGGGGAAGATTTTCTGTGCGGCTGATGACAAGGCTTACTGGCGGACAAGCTACTCAAACAGTGTTTCTCAGGGCAAGCCGATTTATCAGTGGATTTGCAGTGAGAAGAAGCGTATGGGTGCAAAGGCGTGTGCGTCGTTTTCAATTCTTGAAGCTGACTTATACAAGATGCTTTCGGGGCACTTCAAGGACATTGCTGAAAATATTGAGGAGTATGTTGCTGACTTTCTGAAAATTTACCGTGAAACTGATACTTCGGCAAATGTTCAGCGTGAACTTGATGCGTTACGGACACGGCTTGACAAGGAAAAGGCTAAGCGTGAAAAGCTGCTTGACGCGTACACGGAGTCGCTTATTTCAAAGGCGGAATTCAAGGAGCGTAATGATGCTTCAAACATTACGATTAGTGAGCTTGAAGAAGATATTTACGCTGTTGAGAAAAAGTCGATGGAGTCGGAAGATTACGTCAAGGAGCTTGAAAATATTGAACGGTATTTCAAGGAGATGTACTCCCCTGACCGTGATATGACCCATGAGGAAGTTGACGAGATGGTTGTGACGCTGATTGACAGAATAAATGTTATCCCTCGCAACAAGGAATGTATGAAGCTTGAAATCAAACTGAAAACCGGTGCAAACCACGATTACACCTACGTTCGCGGGCGTAGTAGCGACGGTTGTCGTTCCGGACACATCAGCAAGAAGATGATTGATGCTTACAAGCAGGGCGTCAATTCCTAACCTGTCCACAACTGAATAATAAAAACAAAACGCACAGTGGATTTCTCCGCTGTGCGTTTCTATTATACTCCAAAAATTTTGTAGTTACTGCTGTCTGATGAAGCAGGAATATAATCACTTTTATTTAATTCCGTATGTTCTGCAATATATGATTTTAAAATTTCCCTGCTCATATTGGTTATATCATCACGCTTGACAGCTTCTTCAGCCGTCATCAATAAAACCTCATTATTTTCATATCCGTCTGATTTTGGCGTTCCCGAAAGATATTCCATTACAAAAACCACACACCATTGTTCAGGTTTAAACTGAATAGCTATTATGGATTTTGCCTTTGCAACAACACCTGTTTCTTCAAGAATTTCTCGTTCAACAGCTACCGTTGGAAGTTCATTTTCCTGCACAAATCCACCCGGAAGTAATATTCTGTCCTTTGCACTTCCATACGTATGACGGACAAGTAGGATTTTCCCTTCTATTTCAACAATTCCACAAACAGTATAATATCTGTTATTCATAGTCAGTTTCCTTTCTCTATAATTTTTATTGCACACTTAACCCCGTCAACTGCTGCGGACATTATTCCGCCTGCGTAGCCTGCGCCCTCGCCGCAGGGATAGAGGTTGCTGATAGATAGCGAGGTCATTTCGTCGTTTCGTGTAATTCTTACAGGTGAAGATGTTCGGGTTTCGGGTGCGGTAAGAATGGCATTTCTGTTGCCGAAGCATTTCATTTTCCGTGCAAACTGATTTAAACCGACACGCATTAAATCCGTGACCTGTTTCGGAAACAATTCGTTAAAATTACACTCGATTACTCCGATTGCATAGGTTGGAGTAACTTCTGTACCTTTAAGGCTTCCGCCGCCGTCAAGGAAGCTTCCGACTGTTGCGGCAGGTGCTTTATAATTTTTACCTGCAAGCTGATATGCTTTTCGCTCGATGCTTCGTGCAAAGGCTACTCCGTCGAGGGGATTACTGCCGAAGTCATCTGTCGAAACGGAAACAACAAGTGCGGCATTTGCATTTTCACCGTCACGGGCAAACTCGCTCATTCCGTTTGTTACTACTGTTTCATATTCACTTGATGAGGGCACGACAGTTCCGCCGGGACACATACAGAAGGTATAGACTGCACGTTCTCCCTGACGGTAAGAAAGCTGATATTCGCCCTGCGGAAGATTGGGATTATTCCAATGCTTGCCGTAAAGCGAACGGTTGACGTCCTCCTGCTTATGTTCAATTCTCGCACCGACAGAAAAGGGCTTCGGTTCAAGGAAAATCTTTTTGTTATACAGCATTTCAAAGGTATCTCTTGCACTGTGTCCGATTGCAAGGATAAGATAGTCACAAGGGATTACATCCGTCCCGTTAATGGTTACGGATTTGATTTTTCCGTTTTCTGCTTCAAAGTCGGTAAGTGTTGCCCTGAAACGGACTTCACCGCCGAGTTCAATTATTCTTTCACGGACATTTTTTACAACGTTACGAAGCTTATCTGTACCTATATGGGGTTTGGCTTTTATGAGAATTTCCTCAGGTGCACCAAATTCCTCTAACTTTTCAAGCACATAGCGGCAAAGCGGGTCTTTTATTCTTGTGGTAAGCTTGCCATCGGAAAAAGTTCCTGCGCCACCCTCTCCGAACTGCACATTTGTGCACGGGTCAAGCTTTGCATTTTTCCAGAAATTATTTACTGCCTCTACCCTCTCATCAATGCTTGCACCGCGTTCGATTACAATAGGTTCATAACCGTACTCTGCAAGGGTAAGCGCCGCAAACATTCCTGCCGGTCCAAAGCCTGCAATTACAACACGCTGTTTGTTTATACGGATTGATTTATCGGGCAATATATTATCCTGCTTGACCTGAGTGCAGAACGGATATTTTTCACACAGGCGCTTTTCTGCTTTCTCGCTGTCAAGTTCAACCCACACGGATGACACAAGCTTTATATTGGAATTATCGCGTGCGTCAAGTGATGTTTTATGCACACCGATTCTTTTCACATCAGCAGGCTTTATTCCAATTTTTTTAAGTGCTGTGTCGGTTATTTCCTTGTGAACTGAGGTTACAGCTGTTTTTATCTGCGAAATTATTACCGCCATATTTACCTCATTTCTTAAATCAAGGCGGAAAAGCATATCTTTCCCGCCTTGTTATCAATTATTTTCTTTGGCTGTAATCTGTATTGTTGCCATTGGTGACAGCACACCCTCAGAACCTATACACCACACATCATCATATGCAGGTATACTGAACGTTACGGGTAGCTTGCAGTATCCTTCTTCGATATTGAAGCTGTTAAGCATATCAATCTGCGCAATAACATCAATGTATGTCAGTTGTTCCAGAGTTTTCTCTGGTCCTATAAAGATAGGTGTTACACCTGAGGTTACAATCTTGAAATCAAACTGTGCAGGTGCATTAATCAGCTGGATTGACGGATTGGTAATATGAATAGGACGTACTGCCAGTCCTTCGGACGGACATTTTACAGTAATTGTTCCAACATCATTCCAATCCTGATAATTTTCAAGCAGGAAATCAGCTGTTGCAAAGGTAAATTCCTTACCCACATCGACCTCACGCATATCTATTGTACCTATATCCATCGTGTCACGTTCAACAGCATTTTCATCTGCAACTGCTACAACAAGTTCATCAATAGAAAATTCAAGCTTTTCCTTGAACTTTTCTACATCAAAGCTTGCAGGGGCATTTGTGATGCGGACGTCAAGCTTTACAGTCTGTCTTGCATAAACAGGGATATGAACTGTAAAGTCGGTTTTATTATACGTCAGCTGAGTATTTTCATCTGAAATTTCCATTGTATTGTTATATAGCTTAATGGTATCTGTCTTGAAATCAGTTGTAGCTTTAAGCACGGTATCCTCACGGATTACTACCGCTGCCTGTGTTATTTCGTCAACGGTTGTTGCAGGACCTGTTATGTTTACTTTATTTGGCACAACAGCAATATCGTCGCTGTCACCCATAATATAGCCCTCTGCGGCATAAACACCTGAAATTTCAGGACTTACCGGAATTTCCTTCGTAATAATTCTGTCAAATCCTACACTTACAACAGCAGGTTCAATTTTTGTTACTTCAAACTCCTTGTCAGAAAGGCTCTCAATTTCAAGCGGAAGATTGTATTCCATAGCGTACATTACATTTTCGGCAGATGCTACTGCAACAAGGTCTTCCGTTTTGATATTTCCGACCTCACCTCTGTTGCCTGTAAGATAAACCGTTACCGTCTCAACAGACTGGGACATTGCCTGATAACCGCTGGCTTCCGCATAAGTTCCCTCAAGCGCAATCTGTATCGGCACATTGAATACTACCTCGTTGATAATCGGATATTCATTTACCGAAATAACAAACCATATTGCTACTGCAGCAACGATAGATGTTATTTTTATTACAACATCTTTTTCAAACAAGCCGGAGAAAAAGCTGCTGATTTTTTTAAAAATATTTTTTACTGCACCAAATAAGTCCATTTTTATGCTGTTTCCTCCACTCAGATTTTATCTGTAAATTTCTTCTTTCTGAAAAAGCCGTTGTTCTCCTTATTTTCGCCGTTTTCACCGTTATTCTTAGGAGGTCTGACTGTTTTCTGAGGTTTTTCAGGGAGAAGCTTTGTTCTTAAAATCTTTTTAAGCGTATCTCTTGTAAGCGGTCTTTCAAGGTTACCGTTTTCGGCGAGCGAAATCGTACCTGTTTCTTCTGAAACAACTATTACAAGTGCATCTGAGTTTTCGCTCATACCGATTGCTGCACGGTGTCTTGAACCGAGTGCTTTATTGATGGTTTCTTCCTTCTGAGGCTTAGGCAGGAAGCAGGCTGCTGCAAGAACCATACCGTCACGCATAATTACTGCGCCGTCGTGCAGAGGGGTTTTCGGATAAAAGATATTGCCGAAAAGTTCCTTTGATGGTGCAGCATTAAGCACTGTTCCCGTATCAATCTGCTCACCCAGCTTTGACTCACGTTCGATTACGATAAGAGCGCCTGTTGTTGTTGCGGACAAATCCTCAACCGACTCACATATTGCGTCAATTGCCACATTCCATTTCTGTGAAACTGCATCGCCTGTTTCTGCCGTCAGAGAGGAAAACATAGTAAGCTTTGAAACCTTGGAGTGACCCACTTTTTCAAGTGAACGACGAAGTTCAGGCTGAAAAAGAACGACAACTGCCAGCATACCGATATCAAGAATACGATTGATAAGAAAAGCCATAGCTTTCATTCCGACCGCGTTCATAATGAAGTATGCGATAAAAATTAAAATAATACCTCTGATAAGACCGCCTGCACGGGTTTCCTTGACAAAGGTAAAGCTCTTATAAATAATTACGGACAGCACGGCTATATCAATTACATCCCAGAAGCCAATCGGGAGTATGCTTCGGACAAGCGAGCCAAATGTGTATATAAAGTCCATTTATCAGACCATTCCTTTCGGCAAACATATACCATTATTGTAGCATTATTTTCCGATTTTTTCAATACCTTTGCGAACTTTTTTATCAGTATTCAGAAAGATTTTCACACATCACAAACCTACTCGAAATTACTGAATAAAACACAAGGGTACCAGTCAAAAAACTGATACCCTTAAAATATTACTTTTTACCTGATGTTACAAGCTCTTTTTCTGCGTTTTCGGAAGCATTCAGACCTGCGCCGATTGCTCTGCCCGTAAGAACACTTCCAACGAGGTCTTTAAGGGAAATTCCCATTCCGTCAAGGAGACCGTTGGAAATCTGGGTTGTGGAGGTTGTGATATCCTCAACCATTTTAGCTGTATTTCCATCGCCGTACATTGTAATGGAATCGATATTGGAAAGCGGCTCTGCAACAGCCTTTGCGATGTCAGGGAGCTTTTCGAAGTACATCTGAAGAATAGCCGCTTCCTGCATCTTCTGCATAGCTTCAGCCTTCTTGTCAAGACCTTCAGCTTCAGCAAGTGCTTTCGCTCTTACAGCTTCCGCTTCGGCTATACCCTTTGCACGGATGCCCTCAGCCTCTTGCTCAGCGGCAAACTTTGCAGCTTCAGCCTTTGCCCTCTGAGCCTTAGCTTCCTGTTCTGCACGATAGTAGAGAGCTTCAGCGTCACGCTGCTGAACTGCAAGCTCAGCTTCCGCGTTCTGGATGTCCTCATACTTCTTAGCTTCGGCTTCCTTCTGACGTGTATAAAGGTCAGCATCAGCACGCTGCTGTTGTTCGAACTTTTTCGCTTCAGCCTGCTTTCTTACCTCGGCATCAAGGCGGCGTTCCTGAATGGCGATTTTCTGAGTTTCAAGCTCAACTTCCTTTTCCTGACGAGCAATATTAGCGTTAGCTGTTGTGATTTCAATCTGCTTACGCTGTTCCTCTTCCTGAATACGGTAAGCAGCATCTGCTTCAGCCTGCTTGATATCGGACATTTTCTTGAGTTCAGCCTTCTTGATTGCGAGGTCGTTGTTCTTCTGTGCAATTTCAAGATTTGCAGCAATTTTCGCGTCATTTGCCTGCTTATCAGCTTCTGCCTGTGCAACTGCAACATCACGTTCAGCATTTGCTTTAGCGATAGAGGCGTCCTTCTGGATTTTAGAAATATTATCAATACCGAGGTTGTCGATTACTCCCTGAGAATCGGTAAAGTTCTGAACATTGAAGGATACAACGTCAAGACCCATTTTTGCAAGGTCAGGAGCGGCATTTTCCTTAACTCTGTCGGCAAACTGCTGACGGTTGGAAACCATATCACGAAGCTCCATTGTACCTACGATTTCACGCATATTACCTTCGAGAACCTCTCTTGCAACGGTAATTATGTATGCTTTTTCACGGTTAAGGAAGTTCTGCTGTGCAAGTTCAATTCCGTCTTCGCTGAGGGAAACCTTTACGTTTACGACAGCATCAACCATAATATTGATGTAGTCGGCAGTAGGAACTGCGGAGGCTGTTTTTACATCTACAGACATAAGGCTTAAATCCAGCTTATCGAGTCGCTCAAAGAACGGGATTTTTACCGAAGCCTTACCAATGACAACTCTTGCCTTTTTGCCGATACCTGAAATAATATAGGCTTTATCCGGCGGCGCCTTGACATAACCTGAAGCCAGTATTACCAAAACGACAATTACAGCAATAATTATGCCAATTGTTCCAAGATGTTCGAGAAGAAAAGCCATAAACATAACCACCCTTACTATAATTATTGACAAAAAATTTGTCAATAATATTTTAACATATTACTTCGCTAATGTCAACAATAATGCGGATACCGACTTCAAATCGATATCCGCATCCGCTTTGATTAGCAGCAGCCTGGCTTCTTTACGAAGGACATACAGTCTGTGCACTCAGGAACTGTTGGGTTCTTTTCGTGTGTGCCAACCTGAATGCAGTCAAGTGTGCAGTAGTGTTCGCTGTCCATATTGTACTTGCAGGATGTTACATCGCACTTAATAGATGGATTCTTCATTTTTCATTTCTCCTTTTTTACAGAAAATGAAACCGCAGACACGGAGTATTCCCCGTGTCCGAGGTTTTATTTTTTCCTTACGGATTTGCCGCGGTTTTAAGCGGTAAGGTTATTATATGCGGCATATAAAGATAAATGCTATGGAATTTTTGGTGTAAAAAATATGTATATTTTGCATAAAAAGCATCTTGAAAAAAGAGAGTTTATATGTTATAATATTTCTTACAAAATTTATTGAAAGGAGCGATGTTATGGATTTTTATCTCCCTCAAAGCGTCAGCATGATTATCGACAAGCTTGAATACAACGGCTTTGAAGCTTACATTGTCGGCGGCTGCGTTCGTGATTCTATTCTCGGCAAGAAGCCAAATGACTATGACATCGCAACATCTGCTTCCCCTCAGGAAGTGAAAAAGTGCCTTTACGGCTACAAGACTGTTGACACAGGTATCAAGCACGGCACTGTTACAGTTGTTGTAAATGGTGAAAACATTGAAGTTACGACATTCAGAATTGATGGTGCTTACGAGGATAACAGACATCCGAAGGATATTGAGTTTTCAGCGGATATTGTTGACGACCTTTCCCGACGTGATTTTACTATAAACGCTATGGCTTACAATCCGAGAACAGGTCTGATTGACAGCTTCGGTTCACAGAAGGATTTATTCAACCGCAGAATTGCCTGCGTTGGTGAACCATCAGTCAGATTTGGTGAAGACGCACTGAGAATTATGCGTGCACTGAGATTTTCCGCACAGCTTGGTTTTGAAATTGAAAAGACCACGGCGCTTGCAATTCACGATATGAAGCATTTACTTAACAACATTTCCAAGGAAAGAATTGCCAAGGAGCTTGAACTCTTGATTAACGGTATTGCTCCGTGTGATGTACTTACTGAATTTGCTGATGTTTTCGAGGTTATTATCCCCGAAATCGGTCCTTGTATAGGTTTCAATCAGCACAACCGCTATCACGTTTATGATGTGTGGACTCACACTGCTGAAGCTATTGAACATACTAAGCCTTTGCCTTATGTTCGATTGGCTCTTATGCTGCACGATATTGCAAAGCCTATCTGTTTCCGCCTTGACGATGAAGGCAACGGTCACTTTTTCAATCACGAAAAGCAAAGTGCGGAGCTTGCTGAGGTTATTCTCCGTGACCTGCATTTTTCAAATGAAACAATTGAAAAGGTCTGCACACTTATCAAGTACCATTACGTTACGCCTGTTGACGACTATAAGGTTGTGCGCAGACTTATTGCAACTGTCGGTGAGGAATTATTCCCTCTCCTGCTGGAGGTAATGCGCGGTGACAACCGTGCAAAGCAGAGCTTCTGTTTTGAGCGTGTCCAGACTGTTGACGCTATGCAGGTCAAGGGCTACGAAATTATGCTGCAGAATCAGTGTCTGAAGGTTACCGACCTTGCTGTTGACGGAAATGATATGATTGACCTTGGTTTCACGGGCAAAGAAATCGGCGGCGTGCTTGACGAAATGCTTGACAATGTCATTGACGAAAAGCTTGAAAACGAACGTGAAAAGCTGCTGGATTTTGCTCGTTCAAAAAAGTTATAAAAAAATTCGGATTTGCTATTGACAAATCTGTTGTTGTGTGGTAAAATATATAAGTCGCTGGATAACAAGCGGCTTCTTGGAGAGGTGTCCGAGTGGTTTAAGGAGCTGGTCTTGAAAACCAGTGATACGGCAACGTACCGTGGGTTCGAATCCCACCCTCTCCGCCATTCAATTTAATATCATAAGTGGTTACCATTATGCAGAAGTACTCAAGTGGTGACGAGGCGCCCCTGCTAAGGGCGTAGGTCGGGTAACCGGCGCGAGGGTTCAAATCCCTCCTTCTGCGCCAAAGAGCATCATCGTTTGATGGTGCTCTTTTTGTTTTATGAGGTGACAATATGATTACATTTACATATTTGAATAAAAATGAAAAGGACATTTTTCTGCCGAAGCTGTTTGACTTGCTTTATGATAATATGCGTGAAATTGCACCGTCAGAATTATCATATGAACTTGAAAAGAAACAATGGCTTGACAACGTCTCCCCTGCCATTGATAAGCCTGCAAGACAGATTATTTTGTGTTTTGACAATTACAAACTGATTGGGTACATTCAATACTATATAAGTGGCAAACTGCTTATGGTTGAAGAATTACAACTAAAAAAGGAATATCATTGCACGTTGACTTTTTATCGTTTCTGCAAATATTTTATCGGCACGCTTCCCGCTGATATTGAACACGTTGAGGCTTTTGCTGAAAAACGGAACAGAAACTCACAAAAGCTTATGCAAAAACTTGGAATGGAGCTTATAGACAGCAGCTCCGAATTTGTTCATCTGCGCGGAGCTGCAAATGAACTTATAAAAAAATTTATATTATAGCACAACAAAACCGTGTACGCTCTTACGCTTACACGGCTTTGTTCTTTTATTTCAATATTTCAGCGGCAGCTTCAACAACCTGCTCAAAGGCATTAATCTTTGGCACTTCCCTGTTTATTTTTCCAAAGCCATATGCGGCGTGGATAAATGGTACACCTGCATAATCAGAGGCGTCACAGTCCCCTTGTGTATCGCCTACATAGACAGCCTTATCGAGGTTATTACGCTCAACAACAAGCTTGATATTTTCACCTTTTCCCTTGCCTGTTCTGCCCGGACATTCAAAGTCTGCAAAATATATTTCAAGCTGTGGGTTGCAGTGGAAAAATGTTTGTATGTAGCCGTCCTGACAGTTGCTGACGATAATAAGCTTATAGCTTTCACTGAGCTTTTGCAGGGTTTCTTCAAGCTTCGGGAAAAGCTTTCCGCTGTGTGTATGCAGGTATTCGTGCTCCATATCACAGCAGTCCTTCATTATATCAAGTCGGGTTGACAGGTCAATTTCGGGCATCATAAGCTCGGCTATTGCTTCCATTGTTTTCCCCATATAGCTTGTCATATCTGCTACTGTAATCTGCAAATCTGTTTCGGGACGCTTGGCAAGTGCCATATTCCAGGCAGCTACGACCTGTTCTGAGGAATCCCAGAGAGTGCCGTCCAAATCAAAAATAATTCCTTTATTCATTCTTATCTTCCTTTATAACATTTTTTAAGGGTATCGAACAAAGCCGACCACCCATACAGAAGTATTTAATATGTAACCGAAAGGTTGTGTAGGAAATCCTACGCAACCTTTCTTTTTTTGTCGTAAACCATACTGTCAGCGACAGCGGTTGCAACTGCAACATTGAAGCGAAAACAGATGTCAATCTGCTGTGTTCTGTGTCCGCTTGACTTGTCTGGTGCATATACGACAATCTTTTCAATGAATTCGTGCATAATTTCAGGAGTGAGCTTCGGGATTTCGGAATACTTGCGGACTATTCCGATAAACTGTGCTGTGTCAGCATTCTTCTGCTCACTTGCTTCAATAAACTGAGATAATTCGGGGATAATCTGTCGAAGCTTCTTTTGTTCAGTTTCATAATTCTTCGACATCATTTCAAAACGCTCATCAGAAAGCTTGCCCGATACATTGTCCTCATAAATTCTTGTAAACAGCTTGTCCAGTTCTGAAACTCGCTTTTCTGACTGTGCAAGTCTTTTCTTCGCGGCTTTCAGTTCCGCGGATTGCTGTTTCTGAGAACATTCATAAGCTGATTGTAAGAAATCTTCTTCATTCTCCCTAACGAATGTTGTCATCTTTCTGAGTTCAGACAATACGATTTCTTTCAATACAACAGTACGAATAAAATGTGCAGAACAATCATCCTTATCCGCTGAATAAGTCGAACATTTCAAATGCTCTTGGTCTGAGTTAAGACTTTTGGAACGACAGAGATACATCTTCTTGCCACAATCAGCACAGTATACCATTCCCGAAAAAGGATTTACTTCCTCCTGATGCTGAAGCTTTCTCTTGTTTTTGCGTAGTTCCTGTACCAAATCAAAATCTTCCTTTGAAATTATTGCCTCGTGCGTGTTTTCAAAGATTTGCCAATCTGTTTTGGAATTGATAATTCGCTTCTTGGATTTATAAGATTTTGTTTTAGTTCTGAAATTCACTGTATGACCAATATATTCGAGTTTTTCGAGTAAAGCTCCAATTGTTCTATGCGACCAGCGATAAGGCTTTGCACAAGTAATGCTTCCCGATTTCTTCATTTCAGCATAAGCAGTAGGTGTTAGAACTTTATCCTCGGTGAGTATTCTTGCAATCTGTGTCGTTCCATATCCGTCAATGCAAAGCTGAAATATTCTGCGGACTACCTCCGCAGCTTCCTCGTCAATCTCCCATACGTTTTTGTCTGTTTCAGACTTTTTGTAACCGTATGGTATCATTGAAGTCAATGGCTTTCCCGACTGACCTTTCGCCTTGAAAACTGCTTTAATCTTCTTTGAGCAGTCACGAGCGTACCAGTCGTTAAACACATTCTTGAAAACCATCATTTCGTTCTCACTACGGAGCGTATCAACATTATCATTGATAGCAATATACCGAACATCATAATCGGGCAGTATCATTTCAATATATTGTCCCGTCATCAGATAATCTCTGCCGAAACGGGACAAGTCCTTTGTAATGATGGTAGAGATTTTTCCCGACTTCACATCTTCCATCATTCTCATAAAATCTGGACGATTGAAATTCGTTCCGCTGAAGCCGTCGTCAACATAAAAAGCTGTGTTTCCGAAATTATTTTCATCAGCATACTTCTTTAAAATTGCTTTCTGATTGGTGATTGAATTACTCTCACCCTGTAAATCGTCGTCGTTGCTCAAGCGACAGTAAAGAGCCGTAATCTTGTCTGTAAACATAACCATTCCTTTCCGACAATTACGGCGGCTAATGTACTATAATTATAGCACATCCACCGTAAAATATCAATACTTTAAAGCGATAAATTTTCATAGAGTCGTGAAACGGTTATGCCGCTTGTTTTGACTGTTTTTCAATATCACGCTCTATCAATCGACGAACTACGTCGGAAATATTTTCTTTACAATTTGGTGTGAACTTTACGTTCACGATATATGTCGTATTACCGATTTTGTATTCGGTTGCAGATGTGATATCCTTTTGCATAAAGCTGAGCCTCCTTCCTTTTAAAAATATGAAAATCATAATTTTATCCCGTCCTTTCTTTGTTTTATTCCAACTCAGCAGTTCTCCTGCGCTGAATTTCATTTTGTTTTTCTTCATAATTCGTAAGCCGCTGAACATTGTAAATCAGCGTTTCCATAACAGCAACATCATCGCCCAGCTTCTCCACTTTCGCACGGTCAACTTCGGCAGATTTTTTCAGTTCATCCAGTTCTCTCTGCCACGCTTTCGGCGTAAGCTTAGCGTCTTTCAGCTTGTTATCATAAAAAGTTTTCGCCGTCTTAAAGAGCGTAATTTCTCCGTAATGCTTATCATAAAACTTTTCCTTTTTCTTCAGATTTGTAATAGACTGCCATTCCAGATAAACCGCCTTATTCTCCTTGTATCGAGGATAATTATTCAGTAATTCTTCAAGTTCCTTGATACGGTTTTGCTTAACGATAAGCTCCCTCTTATGAGATTTCAGGGCTTCCTTTGTCTGAAAACTTTTCTCCGTAAGCTCAGACATTGTTCCGATTTTATGCCCCTGAACAAAAGCAATAAGGTGTGTCAAATCCTTGAACTTTGAAATCTTTTTCAGATTGGAAACGCTGACTCCACGCACCTCGCTGAACTTAATTCCGTTATCGTAAAAGCGCATAAGCATTTCAACGAGGCTGTCCTCTTTCGGAATTTCTTTCATCTTGGCAAGCTCATTATCAAGCGTCTCAATACGTTTCAGCAGAGCGGAAATTTTTGCATTTATGGATTTGATTTCTCGATTTGTATCGCCCTTGACGGTGCGTATCCCTTTGCGCTCCATCTGCGTTGCGGCGACTCCCATATGGACTGTTGGCTTTTCAATTTTGCCCTGACGCTCAAAAGAACGGTGGTCTACTTTTTCGGAAATATTACGTTGCTCCAAAGCGTTATTCAGAAATTCTGACCACGCTTCACGCCACTCCTCAGCCTTTTCCCGACTGTTCCAGTCAGTTGTCTGAACAGTGCGGCACTTGTAAGTTCGCTTGCGTTTGTCGTAAATTTTATTGCCGTTCTTATCAAGCATATATTCTTTCTTCTGCTTGTCACCCCACGTCCCATCCTCGTTAAACGGACGCATTGTAAGCATAATATGAGCGTGGATATTTTTCTGCTCACGGCTGGGATTGTGAACGCAGACATCAGCGCACATTCCCTTGTCAACAAAAGTTTTCTGTGCGAACTCCCGTGCAAGTTCAATGCACTCCGCTTCGGAAAGCTCATTCGGCAGTGCAATTTCAATTTCCCGTGAAAGCTGTGCGTTCTTGGATTTCTCCACCGCTTCGACAGCGTTCCAGAGTGCAGAACGGTCTGCATATTCTCTCGGCACATTGTCGGGGAGCAATATCTCTGTGTGAACTACGCCACCCTTTCGCGTGAAATCGTGAGTAGTTCCGTCATAGTCGTTCGTGAGTTTTTCGCCCGAACGATAGGCAGCGGCGGCAACGGCAGACTTACCCTTGCCACGGCTGATAATTTTGATGGAGCAATGATAGATTGCGATTGTCAAAACCTCCTTTCCGTTTCTGAGCAGTATTGCGAATTGCCTCGCAGAGCGCACATACCATAGAATATGGTATATAAGTGCGCCCTTGTCCCAAGGGAAGCAGTATTGCTGAGCTTGCAAAACAGCTTTTCAAGAATTATCACGCAGACTTTCAGGAAAGTGTATGCCCTCTAATCCGCCGGGCAGATTTCCGAAAGCTATCTTGATGATGTGCTTTATCTGCTCGTTAGTGTAGCTCTCGGCATTGGGAATAAGGCTCTCCAGAATTGCTCCCCGCTCGATAAGGCGGTGGTTGCGACTGCAGCGTTTCTGCTCTTTGTAACGATTTTGCATAGTTGCAAGTTTGTGCCTGTCCTGTGTTTCCTTCTTCGTCAGGCGGTCAAGTTCTGCCTGAACCTTGTCACGTTCGGCAAGAGCTTTTTCGTATTTGGCTTCGGTGCGGATAAGTTTCTTTTCTTCATTCATTGTGGTGTCCTCCATAAAAATAAATTTCAGCAGATTTCTGCCGACATACGCTTTTGCGTTATGTAAAATGTTCGGAGGAGTTGAGGATAGCAGCTTCCCATTTTGGGAATGTGCCAATGGGGTGGTGAATTACCACCTCATCATTATTTCTAAGTTCGAATTTCAAGACCTTTATCATAAACCAGTGTCGCAGTTTGCGACGGTGGTTTATATCTATGGAGTCGCAATTCACGACGGCATAAAATAGTGTTCGCTGCACCTGCCCTGAAACGGGGTGTGTGCTTTCTCTGCAACCAGTGCCCTGAATTAAGGCGGTGGTTTGGACGGTGAACATTTCATTCACCGTCGGTATACCCTGAAATGAGGTACACCGATGACGCCCTGAAATAGGGCGTCCTTTGAAATGATTACTTCGTAACGTTTTACAGAATAGCTGACGTACTGAAACGATACATCAGCCTTTTCAGGCAAAACAAAAAAGCCGTCACACCCACATAACTACAACAAGCCAGACCCAACAGCTTTTGCTGATGAGTCAAGACTTATTCGATTGTTATGTTAGTGTAACGGCTTTAAATCTCCGTTATCATTCGGCTGGTA
>JAFQIY010000018.1 GCA_017415165.1 Oscillospiraceae bacterium
CACTTCTCGGTATTACAACTGACGAAATGGACAATATGGCACTGAAAGCAGAGAAGCTTTACCCTATCGCTTCACGCTGCGGTGTTTTTGCTAAATCCGACATTCAGCCTTTGCTCAATCAGGGTGCAAAACGTGAGGATATTGCCGCTTCAATTTTTCAGGCGGTAGTTGACCAGACAGTTTCAGGTCTTGCTCAGGGACGTGAAATCAAGGGCAAGGTTCTTTTCCTCGGCGGCCCTCTCTCATTCCAGAAGGGACTTCGCAAGGCTTTCGTAAGCAGCCTGAAGCTTTCCGACGAGAATGCAATTTTCCCTGAAAATGCGCCTTGCTTTATGGCATTCGGCTGTGCGCTCCACGCTAAGGAGTCCAGCGAGCCTATGGCGATTGACGAGGTTATCGAAAGAGTCAAGAACGCAAAGGCAAGCGATGACATCGTAACAGGCGAGCCGCTGTTCACCTCAAAGGAAGAATACAACAAGTTCGTTGAACGTCACAAGGCTTGTGACCTCAAATACGCTGATATCAACACCTACGAGGGCGAAGCTTACCTCGGTATCGACGCAGGCTCAACAACCACAAAGCTTGTGCTTATCACACCAAAGGGCGAGCTTCTTTATCAGCACTACTGCTCCAGTATGGGCAGACCTCTCGACATTATTTCCGCTAAGCTGAAAGAAATCTACAGCCTGACAGGCAACAGAATTAATATTGCTTCTTCCGCAGTAACAGGCTACGGCGAAGACCTTATCAAAGCAGGTCTCGGCATCGACAACGGTATCGTTGAAACAGTTGCACACTACAAGGCGGCAAGCTTCTTCGAGCCTGAGGTTGATTTCATTATCGACATCGGCGGTCAGGATATCAAGTGCTTCAAAATCAAGAACAAGGCTATCGACAGCATTATGCTCAACGAGGCTTGTTCCTCAGGCTGCGGCTCATTTATCCAGACTTTCGCACTTGCTCTCGGCTATGACATTGCAGAATTTTCTCAGCTTGGACTTTTTGCAGAACGTCCCGTTGACCTTGGCTCACGCTGTACGGTATTTATGAACAGCTCCGTCAAGCAGGCACAGAAGGACGGTGCTTCCGTTGAAGATATTTCCGCAGGTCTTTCCGCTTCTATCATCAAGAACGCAATCTACAAGGTAATCCGTGCAAAGTCCACGGATGAGCTTGGCAAGCATATCGTTGTTCAGGGCGGTACGTTCCTTAACGACGCTGTGCTCCGTTCCTTTGAGCTTGAACTTGGAAGAAACGTTGTACGTCCTGCAATTGCAGGTCTTATGGGCGCATTCGGCTGTGCGCTGTACGCAATGGAAAACCGCAAGGAAAAGTCCACGCTTATTCCTGCTGAACAGCTTGAAAACTTTACATATTCCGCAAAGCAGATTAACTGCAACGGCTGTACTGCACACTGCGGACTTACCGTTATCACCTTTGCCGACGGACACAAATTCATCAGCGGCAACCGCTGTGAAAAGGGCGCAGGCATCAAGGTGGACGGCGAAAAGCTTTGCCTTTACGAATACAAATACAATCGTCTCCTCAGCGTTGTGGACGAAAAGCCTGCAAATCCAAAGGCTAAGGTCGGTCTGCCGCTTTGCCTCGGCTTCTATGAGCAGCTGCCTTTCTGGCACAGAGCACTCACAGATTTGGGCTTTGAGGTTATCATCAGCGAGGAAAGTACCCGTGACATCTACTACAAGGGTCAGCATACAATTCCGTCCGATACGGTTTGTTACCCCGCAAAGCTTGCTCACGGTCATATACTCAGCCTGCTTGAGCGCGGCACAGACTTCATTTTCTACCCTTGCGAAAGCTATAACATCGACGAGGGTCAGAGTGACAACCACTATAACTGTCCTGTTGTTGCGTACTACCCTGAGCTGCTGAAAGCAAATACAAACGAGCTTAACGATGACAATTTCCTGCACCCATATATCGACATCAACCTTGAAAAGCACTTTGCCGAAGCAATGAGCAAATCACTTGCCAAGTACGGCATTACAAAAGCACAGGCAAAGGCTGTATGGGCGAAGTCTATGGAAGCTATGGAAAGCTACCGCAAGGACGTTATCAAAAAGGGTGAGGAAATCATCGAAAAGGCAAGAGCAAAGAATATGCCGATTATTGTCCTTTCGGGACGTCCTTACCATATCGACCCCGAAATCAACCACGGTATCCAGAAGCTTATCACAAGCCTCGGACTTGCCGTTATCACAGAGGACAGCGTTGCTCACCTTGCCGATACACCGACACTTACCGTTCTTAACCAGTGGACATACCACTCACGACTCTATCGTGCCGCTAAGTACGTCACAACACAGCCCGATATGCAGCTTGTACAGCTTGTATCCTTCGGCTGCGGTATCGACGCAATCACAACAGACGAGGTGCGTTCAATCCTCGAAAGCGGCGGCAAGCTCTATACACAGCTTAAAATCGACGAAATCAATAACCTCGGTGCAGCAAAAATCAGACTCAGAAGCCTTGTCGCTGCAATGTCCAAATAAATCCCGTTTCGCAGGAAAATATCTGCGCAACCCATTGAGGGAGACCCTTTTGGAAAAGGGTCCTCCCTCAAACTCCCTCCCTAAAACTTCTAATGTAATTTTCCATATAGGGCCATAGCCCTATATGGAAAATTAGACTGAAAGTCTTTGGAAAGGGGTCTGGGGAAGAACCTTTCTTCAGAAAGGTTTGCCCCAGTGGTTACGCGGACATTTCCCCTGCAAGACTGGGTTCATATGAAAATTGAAAGGAAAAAGCAAATTGTCAAACGCAAAATTTACTCCTGAAATGAAGGAAACGCATACCATACTTATCCCTGATATGCTTCCCATTCATTTCGGACTTATAATGGAAATCTTCCGCATCAACGGCTACAAAATGGAGCTTCTTACAACTTCACACCGCAACGTCGTTGATGAGGGTCTGAAAAATGTACATAACGATACCTGCTACCCCGCACTGCTGGTAATCGGTCAGTTTATGGACGCATTGAAAAGCGGCAAGTACGACCCTGACAAAACCGCACTGATGATTTCTCAGACGGGCGGCGGCTGTCGTGCTTCAAACTATATACACCTGCTTAGAAAAGCCCTTGATGCCGACTATCCGCAGATACCCGTGCTGTCAATCAATTTCAGCGGACTTGAAAAGGACAGCGGCTTCAAGATTACTGCAAAGATGTTCCTGCAAATGCTTTATGCCGTGCTGTACGGCGATATGATGATGAGCCTGTACAACCAGTGCCGTGCTTACGAAGTCAATTTCGGCGACAGCAAAAAGGTGCTGGATAAATGGCAGGGCATAATTGCCGACCTGTTCCGCAAGGGCGGCTATATGAAAACCAAGAAGCACTACCGTGCAATGCTGAAGGACTTTGCCGCTGTTGAACGCAAGAAGGAAAAGAAAATCCGTGTGGGCATCGTGGGCGAAATTTACGTTAAGTATTCTCCCCTTGCCAACAACCACCTTGAAGATTTTCTCATCTCCGAGGGCTGTGAGCCTGTTGTGCCTGCCTTTCTGGACTTCTGTATGTACTGCGCCGTGAACACCGTGAACGACGGCAAGATTTACAATTTCAGCAACAAGACAACCAAGATTTTCACCATTGCATATAAGCTTATCTACAAGCTCCAGCGTCAGATGATTGACATTTATAAGGAGCACGGCGAGTTCGACCCTCCCCACGATTTTGAGGAGCTTCGTGCCTACGCTGACAAGTATATGCATCAGGGCGTGAAGATGGGCGAAGGCTGGCTTATTCCAGCGGAAATGGCAGCACTTGCACACGGCGGAGTTGATAATATCATCTGCACCCAGCCGTTTGGCTGTCTGCCTAATCATATCGTCGCAAAGGGAATGTCCCGAGTAATCAAGGAAGCTTTCCCCAACGCAAATATCGTGGCAATCGACTACGACCCCGGCGCAACAAAGGTAAATCAGGAAAACCGTATCAAGCTTATGCTTGCCAATGCGAGAAAAGATATGTAATCAAGAGGAGCAACCGCTCCTCTTTTTGTTTAGTATATTATAATTTACACGACTTGTTACAGTGATAGCGAAGCGAAACTGAACGCAAAGCGTTCAGATATGGGTTTCCAAAGGGAGCTTGCTCCCTTTGGTAGGGTTTTTAGGGGCAACGCCCCTAAATCGCCGCTCGCAAGCGGCGAAATCCCCAACCAAACGCTTGCGTTTGGTTTCTTCGCCCGCAGGCGTGCTTCAAGCGCATCTAAAGGGTGAATTTCGCAACCGTGTTGCGAAAGAGGGATTTTCTGCAAGAGAGAAAATCCCTAACAGTAGCGAAGCTACTGCGGTTCTATAGTGATAAAGACAAAGTGTGTTCAAAACGTTCCACTGGAACGTTTTGAAGGAACAATTATCTTGTAATTGCAACAAGGAGAAGCGGTCGTGTCCGCTTCTCCTCGAAATGCTGTCGCATTTCTCACCTCTTTCACCGTTTTTAAAGCATTGAGGAATTTCGCCGCTTGCGAGCGGCGAGGGGGGGGGGGGGGGGGGTGGG
>JAFQIY010000019.1 GCA_017415165.1 Oscillospiraceae bacterium
AAAAAACAAAATATTCCGTATTACTACTTTTCTTGTTCCGCCCGAATGAGCGCTACCCCCTTCAAAAAATCTGCGGCGACGAAGGGTAGAAAAAATCCCCCTTCATAAGCACCTACAAATTCGAGCGAATTTTTAAGTCTGATGGAGGGGGTATTATGAAATTTTGAATGGATATACAAGATTACGAAGCGTGACTAATTGAATTGTTGGGCATTTAGATATCTAACATCCAAAATAGAATTACAGAAATATTAAATAATAAACATTATTTAATAATCTAAAGTAGCAATAGAAAGAAACATCTAGCGCTTTTTGATAATATGTGCACACAACGTTGTCTACAATACGCAGTCCAAATTGTTACTTAAAAACAGTTGACTTATTTGCAACTTAAGTGTATAATATATTGTGTATTGTTATATAATGAGATTTTTATATTCTTTAGGACAAGAGGTTACACATTATGATCACTATAAAAATTGGAAATAGAATTCGTGAGTTGCGAACTCAAACTGGTCTTAGCCAAGAGAAATTTGCTCAAAAAATAGGAATGGATAGAACTTATTTTGCAAGTGTTGAACTAGGCAAAAGAAACATCTCTATAGTAAACATAGAAAAAATAGCAAATGGATTGAATATTTCGTTGTCCGAGTTGTTTAAAAATGTTTAATGTCCGTTTTATCGGACTATCGAAGATGTATAATTAGATTAGCGAGAGAAAACGGAGGAACTCATTATGGGTGCTGCTGAAATAAAAGCGTATAAAACCTCATTGATTAATAACAGAAGATATTTAGGCAATAAATATAAATTGCTTCCCTTCATTACAGGTGTAGTGAACTCTAAGTGTGAAGGTATTGAAACAGTGGCCGATATTTTTGCTGGCACTGGAGCTGTATCTTCTGCATTTACAGATAAAACAATTATCACAAACGATTTGATGTATAGTAATTATATTTGTCACTATGCTTGGTTTGGCGCAGAGGTTTATGACCCTCAAACAATTATTGACTATGTAATAAGGTATAATGCTAAACTCAAGTGCGGTGAGAATTATATGACACGTAATTTTGCAGATACGTACTTCAGCAAAAGTGATTGTGCTAAAATTGGTTATATCCGTGAAGATATTGAGCGCAATTATAAAAAAGGAAATTTGAACAAGAGAGAAAGGGCAATTTTGATAACATCGTTACTTTATGCGATGGATAAAATTGCAGTTACCTGCGGTCATTATGACGCATATCGCAAAGGCGCTGAGTTTGATGTTTCATTAGAACTTTATGTTCCGTTAGCAGAAGTTAATAATAACGCAGAAAACGAGTGTTTCAACGAAGATGCAAACAATCTTGTAAAACGAATTGAAGCAGATCTTATATATATTGATCCACCGTACAATTCAAGGCAGTATTGTGATGCATATCATCTGCTTGAAAATGTTGCTCGATGGGAAAAGCCCGAAGTGTTTGGCGTTGCTAAAAAAATGGACAGAAGCAGTATGAAAAGCAAGTATTGTACAACAAGTGCAACAAAGGCTTTTGAAACACTAATTAATGACATTAAGGCTAAATACATATTGCTCTCTTATAACAATATGGCTGAAAAAGGAAACAGTCGCTCCAACGCCAAAATTTCTGATGAAGATATAATGAGAATTTTAAGCAAGAAAGGTACAGTTAAGGTGTTTGAGGAAAGCTATAAAGCCTTCACTACTGGGAAATCTGACATTGAAGAAAATGCCGAAAGACTGTTTCTTTGCACTTGTTTTAACGAGGAGTAAAAACGATGATACAATCACCGCTTAACTATACCGGTGGCAAATTTAAATTGTTACCTCAAATATTGCCGCTTTTTCCTAAAGACATAAATGTCTTTGTTGATTTGTTTTGTGGCGGCTGTAATGTTGGTATAAACATTGATAGTAATCGTGTTATTTACAATGATCTTAATGAGAATTTATTATACTTGTACAATACATTTAAAAATCTAGATAAAAAATCTGTTTTAGATTGGATTTATCAGATTATTGAAAAATACAATCTGTCTTTAGTTAGTGAAAACGGTTACTATTATTATGGTTGCGAAAGCAGTAGAGGTCTTGGAGACTATAACAGAGATAAATTTCTAAAACTCCGTGCAGATTTTAATGAGAGGCACGCAAAAGGCAACTTTGATTATTATTACTATGTAATGCTCTACGTAATAATCGTATATGCCTTTAACAATCAAATTCGTTTTAATTCTAACGGTGAATTCAATCTGCCTGTTGGAAAATGTGATTTTAACAAGAAAATGGAGCAAAAACTTGTAGAGTTCATAGATAGAATCCAAGCGCAAAACTGTACATTTACTTGTTGCGATTTTAGAGAATTTGATACATCAGCCCTAACCCCGCAAGATTTTGTGTATGTAGACCCCCCATATTTAATCACCTGCGCTACATATAACGAGCAAGGTGGTTGGGATGAAACAACTGAAAAAGATTTACTTGCATTCTTAGATGAATTGCATAGTAAGCATATTCGATTTGCATTATCTAACGTTTTGCGGAGCAAAGGGAAGGAAAATAAGATGCTAATTGAATGGTTAGAGAAAAACTCCGACAAATATACAGCCATATCGCTCAATTATAGTTATTCAAACTCTAACTATCAAACTAAAGACAAAACATCCGTCTCTGAAGAAGTGCTAATAATGAATTATCAACAAAACTGAGGTGTAAGTATGATCGTTGAAAAAAATCAAATATTTAATTTGATGGATACAAACGGCAGACGAAGTGACGTTCTGAATGCTTTGAAAATATATTTAGAGATTCTTGAGGAATTAAAAGAGGTTTATCCTACTGAAATCTGGGGAACGTATCCCACTAGTTTATCTCAATTTCTATTTTATGAAAAAGCGTTAGAAAAATCGAAGGACGTTTTTAAGATTCATGGTAATTACGATAGCTTTATCAATGAACTTGGTGATGATTATCAGACATTCATTGATAGAGACGGCAACTGGATCCAAAATAATATTACCAAGTTTGCAAAAGTCTTGGATGAAGCTATAGAAAAACGATCTCGTCACTATACAAGCAATCTTGTAAAGATGGGATTTACCACCACTAACCGCAGTATTACCGAAGCAGGATATTCTTATTTGAAGGGTTCTGTGGTTAGAGATGAATTGGAAGAATTATTACCTTTAGATAATGTAAATATTGCACTATTTAGACAGTTATCTAAACTTAAAATTTTTGGTTCTTCCAATAATGGAAAGAGACAGTTCTATTCTCCATTTATTATGGCACTTGTTTTGCTATTAAACAACGAAACTATTGATGAACATAGTTTTGAGGTTGTTGTTCAAGGCCTTTCTCCATACAGTAGCGATGAAATTAAAGAAGCTATTCGAAACAACGAGATAAGCGTTGCTGAACTGGAAGAATCTATTCGCAATATAGACATTACTATTCCAGAAGAGTTGATTGGAAAACATGATGTTGATTTCGATGTTTTCAAAAACATTTTTAAGGGTTCAAAAAAGAACGATTCAATATCTAAGCTTTATTATGATTTCTTTGTTGTTTTGAGAGATTTCAGAAACAACAAGACTCAAGAAACATATGCCAACTTGATTAAATGTTTGGATCAAGATAACATTGCAACTATATACAAAGCGTTCGGGTATGGCAAAGCTGTTTTTGCCGCCGGGAATAGAGGTAATCGGCACAATCTTGAGCGATTCCTAGAGAAAAACGCAAATCACCCATTGTTAATTTCTGAAGATTTTGTAGGTGAGTTTTACACTGCTTTTACGAGATCTAAATGGATTGACGGAATTAGAGAGTATTCTGACACAACTGTTAGATTATTAAGCGCAACAGGTTTATTTAAGTTCAAGAATTTGCCAGAATTGTCATACAAAGAAATATTATCTTTAATATTCGATGTTGAACAACTTAGGCAAAATGTTTTTGGCGAGATGACTGATGAAGAATATGCTAACTATGAAGAAACGGAAGATTCTTACTTTGGCAAGAACATTCCGTTTGTGAAGATATTTAATTATTCTCACGATGATATTTCTGCAATAACATCTAAATTAGAAAGACTACTTGGAGTTAGCGCCGCAACTGATGTTAAGAAGTTTCTTAATGATCAAAAAAATTCTGACTTTATTGCACACATTAATGATAAGTATCCTAAAGAAAAGATTATGGAACTTCTTCCGATGTTCTCTGATCGAAAGAAAGATAACCAAATCAAAAAAGAAGTTAACGATGCGGCAACAGTGCCAACTATATACGAGTACATTATTGGAATTGCTTGGTATTATATTTCAAACAAAGAGTTTGATCTGTATAACAGCTTGAATTTAACATTAAATGCCGATTTTGAACCTGTTATTCATGCAGGAGGCGGAGATGGCGATATCGTAATACACTATGAAGAAATCATTATAATGCTCGAAGTAACACTTATGAATAAGCAGGCTCAAAAGCGTGGCGAATGGGAACCAGTTTTAAGACATTCGCTTAACCTTAAAGCTACTAATGAGCCGACAGAAACTATTACATTCTTCATAGCCGATGAACTTGACCATAATACAATCAACATATGGAGAGCGGTTGCTTCGGTATCGTTGGAATCAACCAATACTCATACAAAAGTAGATGGTGTTGTTATAATGCCTTTTACAAACAAGGAAGTTTTGGCTTTCCTAGAGAGAAATGTGTATTACAAAGATATTGTAAAAGCTGTTAAAAGTTCTTTTGCAAAAGTACCACAAATCACGGATGTCAAATGGCACGAAGAAATAATGTCGAATTTAATTGGTTAAACTACACTAAAAATAGGATGTGATATGTTGACTAAAATATTTATTGACACAAATATCTTTCTTGATATGTATCGTTCTAATTTACCCAAAGATATAAAAACTCTTATGCAGTTTTTATATCAGAACAAGAAATATTTCATTACAACGGAACAATCGATCAATGAATTGACAAGAAATCGTCATAAAATATTGAACGAGACTTTAGATAATTTTAAAAATCAAACAAGTATAGACAAAGGTACTTCCACTTTTCTACGTTCTTTAGTGTCTTTTAAAAAATATGATGATTCTTTGAAGAAATTTCGAGAACAGAGGAACTGTATTATCGATGAAATACAGGATAAAATTGCTAATCCACAAAAGGACGATATTTTTTCTAAGTTCAAAAAACTTTGTAAACCCGATAATATCATCATGTCGTCTAGTGAAATTATTGATTCGGCAAGTAGAAGAAAACTTGCTGGCAACCCACCAACGAGTGACAAATATACTTGTGGTGATGAAATTATTTGGGAGTCATTGCTTTTGTATGAGATTGAGCACAAAGAAGATCTGATAATTGTTTCTAAAGATAAAACATTTGCCGATAATAGTGAGTTTTTATATGGTGAATACACCTCAAAAACAAGCAAGGTTTTAACAATTTGTCAAGATATTATAGAGGCGTATCGCCTAGTTGGTGTTGAACTTTCCAGAGAGATTGAACAAGCAGAAGAAAATCTGAAATGGACAGATGTTATAATCACAGCTTTGACAAATCTTGGCGGAGAAGCAACGTTAACAGAGATTTATAACGAAGCGAGCGATATTCTATATTATAGTGATTGCCAATCTAAAATGAAGAATAAAGCCAAAGAATCAACCATAAGAGGTATATTACAGAGATTCAGTAGCGATATTCCAAGTGCATATAATGGTAAAAAAGATTTATTCCATCAAATATCTGAAGGAGTTTGGGCGTTAAGATGATCTTTATACATTTTTGAAAGGAGGATTGAAAATGTATTCAGCTTATACCATAGCAAAATATATAATCAATTGGTGCAATGATCACTCAATCAGAATAACAAATTTAAAACTACAAAAGCTTTTATATTTCCTACAAGGTGAAATTGTAAAACGAACTGGAAATCAACTAATTAAAGAGGATTTTTATGCTTGGCAGTTAGGCCCGGTTATTCCTGAAGTTTATAATGTGTTTTCTATATATTCATCCTCAACAATTCCAAAACAAGAATTAAACGTCTCTATTGATCCTGAATTAGAAACACATATAGGTTCAGTTCTATCGAAATATGCAAGAAGGTCAGCATGGGATTTAGTTGATTTATCGCATTGCCAAGACCCTTGGAAATACAATTATCAAATCTTTGGTGATAAATCAATTATTCCATTTAAATCAATCGAAGACTTTTTCAAAGGGGCGGATAATCAATGACTGATGCGGACAAGAAAGCAGAACTTCAAGAGTTAATTGAATCCCTATGTGATGTGGGTTTCTCTAAAGATACAAAAAAGATTGATAAATGGATTCAACGATTGAATAAAATTTATGCCAATAAATATAGGCATACATACTCTGATATATTTTTCAAACTTCAGGAAATAATCGCCAATTCCGATTCAGAAGTTTTAGAAACATTAGGCGAAAACCTAGATGTGTTAAAAGGAAAAATAGAATTACTAATAGCTCAAAATTCTGATGATGAGAATTTGAAAATCACTCTTGCAGGATATAAAAAATTAGCAGACCATATCAATCTTGAAATAGGAAGATACAATTTTATTAAAAATCAATTTTCGGTTACCACAACATCAACTGTTCCTTTAACAACTCCAACTACTGCAACTGTCGATAAAGAATTGGAGAAAAAGTTTGATAAGTTGTCCGAAGATGTAAAAAACATGCGACCGATTACGACGCAGGCAAAAAAGGAACTTGATAGACTAGATTCTCGGTTAGAAAGTAATAAAATATCGTCAATTACTACTCTTACAATCTTTTCCGCTGTCGTTCTTGCGTTTTCGGGAGGTCTAACGTTCGAGGTTGGAATGTTGCAAGGGATGGCCTCTGCATCTGCCTATAGATTAGTGTTTGTTATTGCATTAACAGGCTTTGTGCTTTTTAACACAATTTTTGCATTACTCTACTTGGTCGGAAAGCTTGCCGGGAAATCCATAAGCACAAAGTGTCGCTATTGTTCTAGCGATCCTAATAATAGTGGAAACTGCATTTGTGGTGAGGGGACTTGTACAAAAGAATTAGCTACAGGAAGTATTTTTTGCAGGATAACACATAAGTATTGTTATGTTTTAATTATTAACATAATTTTACTTTTGGTAATGTACTCTGATTTCTTTTTGTGGTTTTTCAACGGACAAGCCTCTGACATTCGCTTTATTATTTCACAAAGTATTCCTTTTATTATTTGTGTCATGTTTTTGCTTGGCTATCTTTTTAAGAGAAATATGTATGCGTATAGGAACAAATTGAAATTCAAAATGGCAGTATTACAAAAGATTGTTGCCCCTGAAGAAAAAGAAAACAAATTATTTACTCTTTTTGCCGAAAGTCTTTCGCGTATATTTTTCAAGGAAGCTCTTAATTATGCAGAACTGTATGAAAAACAAATTGTAGGCATTGGCTACATAAGAGCTTTGTGGAGACTAGAAATTTTTGCCAAAGAACAATTGTTGGAAAGTTCAAAAAATCTTGCCAAAATCTCATTTAAGGAACATAGTTTAAATAAAATAAAATGGAAGCGTTATAAAAAAATGTTTAAGCAACAATTTAAGCATAAACATATATGCAAACCGAAAGAACAGCAATTAAACTCATTTTCTGTAGATCGCTAAAAAATAGAAAACATTGAATTAATTGCAAGATTACAATTAACATACTACTACTAAATAAACGGGTTATCTTTTATGACAACCCGTTTATTCCATAATCTGCTGTATTAAGTTTTAAATAATATTTTCAAAACCTCTATATCGCACCCACGCTAAGGGGTGTCCCCTTTGCCAATCCGTAATAAACAAATTAAGGGTATCGAGTTTGTTGCTCGGTACCCTTAATTACTTTTATACGGTCATTACCCTAATCCGTGCCGTAATTTTATTATGTATGGAGAATTAGTATGCAACGCCCTGCCACTTCATAGCGTCAGCAATCTTTACGAAGCCAGCGATGTTAGCACCCATAATGAGGTTGCCCTTGTCGCCGTACTTTTCAGCTGTATCGTAAGCAGCATTGAAGATGTTCTTCATAATGCCCTTGAGCTTTTCGTCAACTTCTTCAGCTGTCCAGGAGTATCTCATAGAGTTCTGGCACATTTCGAGAGCGGAAACTGCAACACCGCCAGCGTTAACAGCCTTGGAAGGACCAACAACTACGCCGTTCTGTACGAGGTATTCAACAGCCTCAGCAGTTGTAGGCATATTGGAAACTTCGATGTAGAACTTTGTGCCGTTAGCAACAATCTTCTTAGCGTCTTCAATGCCAACTTCGTTCTGTGTTGCGCAAGGCATAACAACGTCAACCTTAACGCCCCATGGCTTTTCACCAGCGAAGAACTTAGCACCGAACTTGTCAGCGTAATCCTGAACCTTATCTCTACCGGAAGAACGCATTTCGAGCATATAAGCAGCCTTTTCAGCTGTGATGCCGTCTTCATCGTAAACATATCCGTCAGGACCGGAAATTGTAAGAACCTTACCGCCGAGTTCGTTAATCTTGAGAACTGCACCCCAAGCTACGTTACCGAAGCCGGAAACAGCGAATGTCTTGCCCTTGATATCTTCGCCCCACTTCTTGAGTGTTTCATCACAGAAGTAAACAGCACCGTAGCCTGTAGCTTCAGGACGGATAAGGCTGCCGCCGTAAGAAATGCTCTTACCTGTGAGAACGCCGTTTTCGAAGTTGTTGCAGATTCTCTTGTACTGACCGTAGAGGTAGCCGATTTCTCTTGCGCCAACACCGATATCACCTGCAGGAACGTCAACGCTTGCGCCGATGTGACGGTAGAGTTCAGTCATGAAGCTCTGGCAGAAACGCATGATTTCTCCGTCGGAACGGCCTCTTGGGTCGAAGTCGGAGCCGCCCTTACCGCCACCGATTGGGAGACCTGTAAGGCTATTCTTGAAGCACTGTTCAAAACCGAGGAACTTGATGATGCTTGCGTTTACGGATGGGTGGAAACGGAGACCGCCCTTGTAAGGACCGATTGCAGAGTTGAACTGGCATCTGTAGCCGCGGTTAACCTGAATGTTGCCGTTGTCATCAACCCAGGAAACTCTGAAGGAGATGAAACGTTCAGGCTCAACGATTCTGTCGATGATGCCGTTTGTTTCGAAAGACTTATCCTGTTCAACAACAGGTTCGAAAGATTCAAGAACTTCCTTTACAGCCTGAAGGAATTCAGGTTCGCCTGGGTTACGCTTTTCAACCTGAGCGTAAACGCCGGCAAGGTACTCATTTTTAAATGCCATGGTAAAAATCCTCCCTATAAATTACATTTTAAGGCAGCATATGGTAAAAACAAAACACTACCCAACTTTACAATAAACAGTATACTACATACCGACAAATTTTGCAAGAGTTTTTCAGAAAAAAATCCAAAATTTTTGAAAAAAAGTAATTTTAGCCAAAAAGTCGGTGCAAAATGCAACTTTGCAAGTTAAATAATTCAAAATCAATATTTCAGAATATTTACGCAGATTTTGTAATCGGGCATAAGCTGACCCACAACAGCATAGAAATTTTTGCTGTGGTCGGGGAAAATAAAGTGTGCATATTCGTGAATAAAAACGTAAGCCGCACACATTTCGGGGTACAGCGCAAGGCGGCTGTTCATCACGATTTTTCCCTTGGTGTAGTGGCAGCTTCCCCAGCGTGAGGTCATTTTCCGTATCTGCAATTCCGCCATCGGCACATCGTATCCTTTGGCACGGAACATCTCACAGGTACGCTTATTAAGAGACTCAAACAGCTTTTTCGTTTCATCCGCATAGAATTTTTCCAGCAGTTTGCCGACACGTTCTGAATTTTTCGCCTGCACAATAATATCCTTATTATGTAAAAATACGGTTTCTTTTGGCAAAATTTCTATACACAAAGTATAATAATCCCCAAAATAACTAAGAGTATCGCCATTTTCGTATATTTCATCAGCTGTTGGCAGCTGCGGTTCGGCACTTTTTACTTCGTAGCGGTCAAGTGCGTCAAGAATAAAATCCGACTTTTCACGGATAAAATCCTCGATGTGTGCAATCGTGACACGGCTGTTTGCACTGACGTAAACGAACCCGTCAGGCTTGATACGCAGATTTAAATTCTTCACACGCTTCCGTGTTAAAATCCATTTTATCTCCTTGCCGCTGCAGGTAAGCGTGCGGAAATCAGTCATGGAAAGCCTCGTCAACAGTTATCACAGGGAAGAAGCGTTCGTCCTCACGGCGGATGCGTTCCTTTACAAGTTCGGTAATTTTATTCACCTCGGCAGGCTTGTGAGTGCTGCTGATAACCATATCAAAAATGAGATTTATTCTGTTCTCTCCGTCAGTAATTCTGAAATCGTGAATTGTAGCGGTGGAGTCCGTCGCAACAACGCACTTGTACACCATTTCCTTGAGTCCGTTGACGTACTCATTGTCAACAGCAATGGGGTCGGTGTGGATAACCGTCATAATGCCAAGTTCGTGGAGAATTTTTCTCTCGATTTCATCAATGACCTCGTGCACCTGAACAACGTCAGCATTGTCAGGGACTTCCGCGTGCACCGATGCAAAAACACGTCCCGGACCGTAGTCGTGCACAATAAGGTCGTGAGTGCCGACGATTATCTTGTCGGATAGCACCATTGTAGTGATAGCATTGATTGTTTCACGGGACGGCGGCGTACCGAGAAGCAGGTCAATGGTGTCCTTTGCAAGGTTGAAACCGCTGTACATAATGAGAATTGACACAATTACACCGATGAAGCCGTCAATCTGGAACGGCAGGAAATATCCGATAACCGTTGCGGCAATTACCGCACTTGTGGACATAACATCGTTGATGCTGTCCTGTGCGGTTGCCTTCATAACGGAGGAGTTGATTTTCTTTGCAATGTGGTTGTAGCAGAAGTACATCCACAGCTTAACCAGTACAGATGCCGCAAGAATAATTGTCATTGGCACGCTGAAATTCATTTCCTCAGGATTGCGGATTTTGTCAATGCCGCCCTTGAAAAGTTCAAAACCCACAAGCATAATGATAAATGACACAATCAGGGAGGAAATATATTCAAATCTGCCGTGTCCGAATGGGTGTTCACGGTCGGGGAGACGGTTTGCCATTTTTGCGCCAATTATCGCCACAACACAGCTTCCCATATCAGAAAGGTTGTTGAAAGCGTCAGAGGTAATTGCGATACTGTTCATAATCGTGCCTATAACAAGCTTCAGCACGAAAAGAAATATATTGCACACCGCACCTATTACACCGCCGAGAATGGAATAATTCTGACGGACGGTTTTATCCGCTGTATTTTCGCTGTCCTTGACAAAAGTCTTTACAAGAAGTTTAATCATAAAGTCACTTCCACATATAAATTTGCACCTGCCGAAACAGGTGCATAGAGTATTAAATAAAATAGTTTACATAAATATATGCCGCAGCAGCGAGAATTAGCACAAGCACAAGAATAACCCAAAGCCTGCCCCGGCTTTTTTTCTTCGGTTCATCGAACACCGAGAAGGTTTCCTTGAAGTCACGCTGCATTTCCTTTATATCCTGTTCAAGCATACGGATTTTCTGTTTATCCGTAAGCGGCTTGTCAGTTTTGTGTTTCGGCATATTTATCATTCCCGTCTCAATCGGAATTTTTCTCTGCTTCTTCCAGCGCCTTTGCAGCCTTAATCATTATAGCACATTCAAGACGCTTCTTCTGCATTTCGCAGGCAAGCTTGTAGGAACTGAGTATATTTCCCGCATAGATGAAGTTATTTGCGTTACAGCCGCCGCTGCAGTAGAACTTCGCCCAGCACTTCTTACATTCTTCCTTGGTGTAGATGTGTGCCTTGGCAAAATCGTTCTTCATCTCCATATTGAAGCTGCCGTCGTTGAGGTTACCCATCTTGTATTCGTCATAACCAACAAACTGGTGACAAGGGTAAATATCGCCCTCAGGAGTAATTGCAACATACTCGTTTCCGCTTCCGCAGCCTCTCAGACGCTTGATTGCGCAAGGACCCTGGTCGAGGTCAAGCATAAAGTGGAAGAAGTTGAAGTGTTTGCCCTGCTTGTCGTGTTCAAGAATGATGTTTGCAAGCTTCTCGTATTCGGAGAAAATTGCAGGCAGGTCACGTTCAGTAAGTGCATAACCCATAGTTGGTTCAGCCACAACAGGTTCAACAGAAATCTGGTCGAAGCCTTCGTTGTAGAGGTGAACAACGTCCTCTGCAAAGTCAAGATTGTACTTTGTAAATGTACCTCTTACATAGTAATTTTCATAATTTCTCTTTTCGGCAAGCTGCTTGTACTTGTCCATAATCTTATCGTAGCAGCCTGTTCCGTCAACACGCTTTCTCACGCGGTCGTTTACGCACTTTCTTCCGTCAACGGACATAACAACGTTGGACATTTCCTTGTTGATGAAGTCCATTTTCTCCTCGTCAAGAAGCATACCGTTTGTAGTGATAGTGAAGCGGAAACGCTTGCCGTACTCAGCTTCCTTGCTTCTGCCGTACTCAACAAGCTGCTTTACAACGTTCCAGTTCATAAGGGGTTCGCCGCCGAAGAAGTCAAGTTCAAGGTTTTCACGGTCGCCCGAATTTTCAAGCAGGAAATCCATAGCCTTCTTACCTGTTTCAAAGTCCATATGCATACGCTTGCCAAGACCGTAATCGCCTGTTGAAGCGAAGCAGTATTCACAACGGAGATTGCAGTCCTGCTCAACAAGCAGACACATAGCCTTGACAGGTGCCGCAACGGAATACTTTGCAAAGCGTTCATAGTCGTCCTCAGAAAAGAGTATACCGTCGTTGTAAAGCTCAACAACTTCCTTGTAGCAGGTCTTTATATCCTCAGGTGCATAAAAGCGGGAAAGCTTTTCCACAACCTTTTCGGGACATTCCTCAGCAAACGGAGGTTCAACGTTATCGAGAATATCATATGTAAGCTCGTCCACAAGATGAACGCCGCCGCTGTGCACATCAAGAACAATATTGAGTCCGTTGAGTTTATACTTGTGTATCATAATCTTCAATCCTTTTCAATGTGTATAGAAAAAATCCCCAACATATACAATATAATGTCGGGAAAAAACAACTTTTCAATAAAGCAAATAAGGGACATTACTGTCCCTTGCATTTTGCCGAAAAAGTCTTTTCGGCAATGAAGAATGAATATTGAATAATGAAGAATGAAGAATTACGGTATTGCCTTCGGCAATAATATTAAAATCTGTCCGCAAAGCGGACACCTTAATTATTCACTATTCATTATTCTTTTTTCACTATTCATTAGCCTGGCGAGTTTGCTGACAGGCTAACAAGTACTCCATTCCTCAGTGCGTGATTACTTTTCGCACTTCTGGTTAGCAACTGTGCAGGAAGTCTTGCAAGCAGACTGACAGGAAGCCTGGCACTTGCCGCAGCCGCCCTTAGCAGCAGTTTTCTTCAGGTTAGCCTTGTTGATTGTAAGAATGTGCTTCATGAGAAAACCTCCGATAAAAATAGATTACAAGTATTATACCACATATCTTGTCGTATTGCAATAGTCATTTTAACGAAATCTTTGGGGAGAATTTACACCAATTATACCACCCAATGAAGAACATATCAATATTATTAACAGTTTGGTAAAAAAGCCGCCTGCGGAAAAGCTTCTGACAAAAATAATTCCGCCTAAAAGCGTTACTCCGAAAATTATTGCGCCGCACATCAGACCCGTTTTAAGACCGTCTTTTCTCCGTCTTTTTGCCGCCGTAAAGCTTGCGCCGAAGCAGCCTGCGCAGAGGGCGATGCTTGACATTATCGTGAATGCACCGTCGCTCAGGTCAATAACCGTTGCGATTGCCGAAAAAGCAAGCAGCGTGACAAAAACAGCGCCTATGCAGGCGAAAACCGAGTGCACAACAGCTGTTATACGTTCCCTGCGGAGACGTTGTGCAGGTGTCTTACGCATAAAAATTCCCCCGTTCCGAATACTGCTTAATTATATTCGGAGCGAGGGAATATTATTCTTTAATCGGAAATTACTTCTTGCTGATTTCTTCTTCAGGCATATCGTGAATTGTAGCATTTTCGGAAATTGCCCAGAGCTTTACACGAATTTTGCTGCGGTCGCCGCCTGTTTCGATAACAACAGTGTCCTCAGTCTTGCGGACAACAATACCTGTGATGCCGCCGATTGTTGTAACCTCGTCACCAATCTGAAGATTGTCACGGAGCTGCTTTGCTTCCTTTTCCTTCTTCTTCTGAGGACGAATCATAAAGAAATAGAAAACAACGATAACCAGACCAAAAGAAAAAATCATATAAATGATAGAGCCTGTCATACTTGCCTGCTGAGCAGCAGCGTCACCTGTTGCAGCTGTTGCTGCGAGCATTGTGTTTAAAAGTGCTGTATTCATTGAAAAAATCCTCCTGTAAAATAAAACAATACTATTATTATACCATTATTTCCCCAACTTGCAAGGGTTTTCACAAAAATTTTATTTATTCAATATCGAAAGCGTTCATTTCCGTCCATACGGGGTAGTATCCTGCTTTTCTTGCTGTATTCTGAGAAGCAATGTTGCCGCTCCAGGTGCTGTAATATGGGATTGCGCCGTGCATAAAGACTGCCTGAGTAAGTGCGGAAACAAGCTCGGTTGCAATGCCTATTCCGCGGTATTCGGGGAGCACGTCAATTCCAATCTGCCAGAAGCGCTCGCTGTCGTTGCTTGCTCCTGCCATACCCACGATTTTTCCGCCGTTGACAGCGCATACCGCCAGTACGTCGTGACGCGGCTTGGTTGAGTCGTACATAAGAGCATTGCTGAAGCCCTTGACGGGGTAAAGCTCGGAAATAATCTGAGGCTTTTCGTAAAATTTCAGCTTGAATTTGTTGCTGGGAATATATTTGTACGGTGTAGCAGGCAGGTAGAAAATGCTGTTGAAGGCAATAGCCTTGTTGTACTTGGCAAGCTGAGCGTTGATTTTCCAGATTTTCGTCTGCTCGAAAATTTCCGCACCGCTGTATTTGCTGAGCAAATCGTTTGCAAAGTCCAGCATTTCGCTTGCTGCCGTGATTACAGTGCCGTTGCCCATAGTTGCCGCCTTGAAAAAATCAGGCTCGGCACGGAAAATTCTGCGTCCATCGGTTATGCGTGCAAGAGTAGCCCTGTTGCCCTTGCGGACAAAATCCTCAGGGTTGCAGCAGTAATCGAGAGCAAGCTGTGCAGCTGCCGCTGAAATAAGCTCATTTTTAAACATCGTTTTCACCGTTTTCTTCCAGATAAATTCCGTGGAGATAGTCATTCAGCAAATTCCAGCCGATGCTGTCGTAACGTAAAATCTGCTGTGCATATTTGAGAGGAAACCACTCAGCCTTGTCAACCTCAACGGACAATGCAAATTCGTCCTTCTTCACCTTGCAGATGTAGCCAAGCATAAGGTTGTCCTTCTTCTCATAGTAGTAGCTGCCGATATATCTGTAGGAAACAACGTCCAGCCCGATTTCCTCCTTGACCTCACGGACAACGGTAGTTTCGGGTGTTTCGCCCTGCTTGATGTAGCCTGCAACGTTGATGTAATTGTTGGAAACATAGTCCTGCTGAATGAGAGCGATTTCCTTGTTGTCCTCGGTAACGCAGAGACAGATTACGCAAGCGTAGGAAAAGGGAAAGAAAGGTCTTTTGCAGCTTCCGCAGTAGGGGATTGCACCCTCGTCGCCGCATACCTTTGGGAAAAGCTTTTCGCCGCACTGTGGGCAGTAGGAAAAGTTCATAGGAGTCCTCCGTTAGTTGTTGGTTTTGTAAGCAAGTGCCTGAAGTGCAAGGAGATAGCCGTCCTTGCCGAAGCCGAAAAGGCTTCCCGAGCAAACGGGAGCGATAACGGAATTGTGGCGGAATTCCTCGCGGGCACAGATGTTGGAAATGTGCACCTCGATTACAGGAATTTTAATTGCCGAAATAGCGTCACGGATTGCGTAGCTGTAATGTGTGTACGCACCAGCGTTGAGAATTACGCCGCACTTGTCAAGGCGTGCCGCATGAAGCTTGTCAATGATTTCGCCCTCGTGGTTGGACTGAAAGCACTCACAGTCATCAAAGCCAAGCTCAGAAGCCTTTGCCCTGATTTCAGCACATATGCTTTCGTATGTATCGGAGCCGTATGTGCCGGGCTCACGCTCGCCTAAAAGGTTGAGGTTTGGACCGTTTATTATCAGTATGTTTTTCATTTTGGGTACGTCCTTTCGGATTGGATTTATAAGTATATTTTAATTCCAAAGGTCAAATCTGTCAACTCTCCAGCCATCATTGGTTTTTGTCATTCGGTAGTTAAGGGTTTCAAACCATATGAAGTAGGGGCTGTCTTCGTGTGCGTGGGTGACAATGTTTTGAAACAGCACTTCGTTCTCATCTGAATAAACAGGAAGGAAGCAGTGATCGCAATAACTTATGTCACTTTCTCGCCCTCCGTCGATATTACGGAGATTTCCATTTTCATCAATGTATTCTGCCGAAAGTTCATTTGCGTATTCTTCGGTGAAAACCTCGTAAAGCATTGTAATGGAATTATCGGTAGTATGAGTATCGGTATATTCAGGAAGCATCCATTTATTAGTCCAAAAACGGTTCGTCATAACACCGTCGGCTTTTGAAAAAATTTCCTGCTGTTCTTCAGTAAGAAATGTTGGTGCGTATTCGCAGTTGTTGATAAAGAATTTTCTGCCGTACCCTTCAAGTCCGACATTTGCAACAGCGTTATAAATTCCCGACTCACAGGCTGAATAATCAAAATCCTCTGCTCTTAGTATGTAGTCGGTTTTGTGCATTGGCTCTACGGTTAAATTTATATCAAGGAAAAGTGAGCCGTCCGTGAAGCTGACAAGTGTATCTTTGGCATCGTTGACAATGTTTATGCTGTCAATTGTGACAGGTTCATTTGTATAGTTGGAGAAAACAAAAATAAGCTCTTTTGTATACAGCCATTCGCCGTCATAGTGAAAATCACGCAAAACCTCAGTATCGCGACATTCCCAATTGTCAACCCAGCTTGCTTCGTCACGCTGACAAATGCTTGGCTGAACAAAAAATACAAGTCCGTCTTCGGGGTTGCGCCAGCTGTCTTCGGCTGCTTCTGTTGTTTCCTCTACAGTTTCTTCCGTAGTAATCTCCGTTGTTGTCACTGCCTCGGTAACAACACTTGCAGTTGTTGTTTCAGCAGATGCAGCTACCGTAGTAGTTGTTTCACTCACGCTTGTGTGCTGAACATTATTGTTTGCAGAACAAGCTGTGAGGCAGAGTATAGAAAGTGCAATTGCTAAAATTTTTCTGTTGAACATAATGCCGCCCCCTTAATTCCAAAGGTCAAATCTGTCAACTCTCCAGCCGTTTTCGGTGTTGACCATAACATAGCGGAAGTCATCTTCAAAGCTTACCTCATAGGGGTTGTCGTTGTGGCAATATGTAACAACAGCCTTGAATTCAACCCTGTTTTCGTCAGCGGAAATCGGGAAGAAGCAATGGTCGAAATAATTTATGTTTGCACCTTTATCAGCATCATAGATTATAAACTGTCCGTTTTCATCAATGTAATCGTGGTCTGTTACAAGTTTATTTGCATATTCCTCAGTGAAAATTCCGTAGAGCATAGCCATAAAATCTTCGGTAGTGTGTGTGTTGACATATTCCTCAGGTATATTGTGTCCGCACCAAAACCAGTCCCACATAGTACCGTGAGCTTTTGCAAAGATTTTTTGCTGTTCCTCGGTGAGAAAATCGGGAGCATATACGGTATATTCACGATGAAGGAGTTCGTCGGTTTCTTCATCATAGAAAATGTTATTTTCAGAAATATGCGTTTCAGAATACACACCGCAGTTGTTGATGAAAAACTCTCTTGTACTTACTTCATCCCCGACGTTTATGTGTGCAATATATCTCCCCGACTCGCAAGCGGAGTAGTTGAAAATCTCGGAGCGGAGCAGGTAATCGGTTTTGTGCCCAGGCTGTACCGTGAAATTAATTCCAAGGCTGTCGGAACCGTTGGTGAAGGTCATATCTTCGCCTGTTTGAGTATTGTAAATTTCTATGCTGTCGATTGTAACGGGAACTTCGTTATAGTTGGAAAATACGAAAACAAGCTCCTTGGTGTAGTTCCACTCGTCCTCGTAGTGATATTCGTGCTTTACAGCCGTGTCACGGGGAGTCCAGTCGTCATAGTAGCTGTCCTCGTCAAGCTGGCTTATGCTCGGCTGAATAAAGAAAACAAGACCCTGTTCGGGATTTGCATATGGATTGCTGATAACGGTTGCTTCGGTTTGGATTTCCTCAACAATATCCTCTTCAATGGGACTTTCTGTTGCCGCAATGGTTTTTGCTGTTGTTTCCGCAACAGTAGCTGTTTCGCTCACGCTTGCTTGCTGAATATCGTTATCACTTGCACACCCCGTAAGACAAAGCATAGAAAGTGCGATTGCTAAAAATTTTCTGTTAAACATAAAGACATCTCCCCAGTGTAGTATACCTAAATTATACCAAGCAATTGTACCAAAGGCAATTACAGCGGAATGTCAATATGGTTACAATTTATTTCAGGCTTTCGTAGTATTTCTTCATCGCCTGTGCGTCCTCGGTCTGAGTGCCCGCACTCTCGCAGACGAAAATCGGGGAGAGATTTCTCTCGTAAACAAGCTCCATAAGCGGCTCAAACTGAGGACCGTAAACCGTGTCCTCAAAGGTAAGATGCTTCTTTTCGCCGCCCTTTGTGGTGTACTCAATTTTGGAGAAGTGGGAGTGGAAAATCTTCGCACGGTCAGCGCCAAGCTCATTTTCAATGGTATCAAGGATTGCGGCATATTCAGCCTTGCCCTTGATTTCGCCGAAGGTGCGTGCGTTGAGGTGTCCGAAATCAATGCAGGGGATAAAGGTATCGTCAACCTTGCAGATTTCCATTACCTCACGCAAATCGCCAAGCTGATTGATTTTGCCCATTGTTTCGGGACAGCAGTGAATGTGTCCAAGTCCCTCAGCGACAAGTGCTTCACGGGCTTTTTTCATTGTAGCCTTTGCAAGCTCCAACGCTTCCTCACGGGTCATTTTTGAGCAGGAGCCACTGTGGATAACAATTCTGCTGCCGCCCATAGCGTTTACCGCCGCCGCTGACTGCAAAATGTAGTTGATAGAGTTGTCACGCTTTTCCTCCTCAACGCTTGAAAGGGAGATAAAATATGGTGCGTGAACGGAAACGGTGATGTTCTTTTCAGCAAGTGCAGCACCGATTTCCCGTGCTGCCTGTTCGCCTACACGGACGCCCTGTCCGCACTGATATTCAAAGTGGTCAAGTCCGAATTTTTCAAGGTATTCGCCAAGCTGAACGGACTTCTTGTAGCCCATTGTCTTGAAGCTTTCAGCTGTGCCTGCGGGTCCGAATTTTGCGGTCATAATTTTCAATCCTTTCAAACAAATTTATTTTTCCCAGTAATATACAACCTTTGAAAAGTCCCTGTTTCTCAAATCCTCCATAGATATAAGAAAACAGCAGCTACTTAATCCGTTTATGCAGCCATTCAAATCAGTACTGTCAAGTCTTAACAGCACCTCATCATATGAACGCAGTTCAGAATTTGTTTCACGAGGGTCTTTTTTGAAGGACGGATATCCTCCTACTGCCGTACATTTTTGTGAAAAAGAGTTATAAATAGTGTCTTTAAGCGTTTCGGGCAGGTCAATCATAGATTTTGTCTTTTTGGGACAGAACTTGTAAAGCTTTGCAAATTCAAGCAATAGTTTTTCAAATCTGTAGTCGCCAAGCTTCAATGTGTCCGTTCTTACCTCGGATGAAGTAAGGGCGGTTTCTTTTATTATCGGAAAAGTCCCGAAAGGCTGTTCCTCAATAGCAGGCATTTCATTTTCTGACAGCAGATTTTCTCTGTCAGCTATTGTATCATAATAAACAATTCTGAAATTTTCCTGCTCTGCGAGATTTTTTGTGTTCATACCGAACTTGAAATCGTCTTTGCAGAAAAATTGAAGAATTCCGTTCGGGTAATATTGCAGATGTGGAAATTCATCAAAGTTAAGCTGTGCAAGAAGCCGCAAGGGCTTTCCGTCCCTGCCGCAGGGATATTCAGCGTCCTTTGGCATATACGGTACGCCGCCAAGCTTTGTTGAATATATATCGGAAGTCTTTTCTGATGGGGTTAACCCGAAATAATATTTTGAGTAAAATTTTCTTTTCAGAAAGCTGTCAAAAAGCTCCTCAACGGATTTCGGCTTATCAAACTCGTCCGATTCCTTGGGTTGTTGTTTCTGAAATTTGATATTGGAGAGGTCAAAGGGGTTGTTGATAACGCCTTGTTTAATTTTATTATGTCTGCGTTTTGCAAATATAATGCCTGCTGCGGTGAGAAGAATTCCTATTATTATATTGAATGAAAATTCTTCAAATACAAGCACTGTAATCAAGCCTGACCAGAAAAATATAAAAGCGAGTGCAAAACAGAAAATGCTTATTCCAAACAAATAATAAAGCAGTCTGATAATGTGTATAAACATATGCACTCTCCTGTGTTAGCAATTTAGCTATTGGACTTCTGCTGAGCAGGTCAATTCAACGAATTTTCTCTCGGTCAAATCAAACTCCCAGTGCTTGTCGGGAAACCAGCGGTTCATATGGTCAGTGTGTTCCCTGATAAGCTGTGCGGAGTATTCCTGCCCGAGAATTTCGTGGATTTTGTTTATCCTGTATTCAAAGTGGAATTTGCGTGAGTCGTACTTGGTATGATAAGTCCATTCTGTGGTAAGCTTTGCACGGTTTTGCAGTTCCGTCTGCGTGCCGAAACCGAAAAGAATTTCCTTCAGCAGGTAAAACCGCATATCTGCCTTACTTCCGAGAAAACGGATTTCGTTGCAGCCTCTCTCGGTGTAAACGTCATAGTAGCCGAATTCCTTGCAGTAGCCCCTGTTGTTCTCGAAATTATATGGCTTCACCCGTGGGTCAACGTATTGTTTCGGAACACCTGCCCTTGCGCAGTCCTCGTAAATCTGCTTCACAAGGCTGTTCCACTCGGCAAGCTCTTCGGCGGTCATATTGTAGGTTGCAAGCTGATTTTGGTTCATAGTGTTCTCCAATCAACAGCAGTCCCAATTATAAGCAACCTTTGAGAAATCAAGATTTTTCAGGTCATCAGGCTTGATGAAGAAATTTGCCACGCCCAAGTCACCCCACATAATATCGTCCCCTGTTTCTCGTTCGTAAAAGCTTGCACACTGGAAAAGCAGGACATCATAATCTGCAATTTCCTTTTTAAAGCCTCTTGGGTCATCTTGTGTAAAGAATGGGTAGCCGCCTATGCAGGAAAGTTCAAAGGGGCGCTGGTCGGCAACTTCTTCAAATACATCACCAAAGCCTGCGTCTTCCACATCAACATAGTCATTCATTTCCTTGCCACACACTTCTCCACAGTATTTCATAACTGAGTCAAAAAAGCGGTAATCTTCAAACGTAATAGGGCACTCTGTTACCTTCGCTTCAAGAGTAAATTCTCCCTTGAATGGGAAAATCCCGTATTCATCGGAAAACTGAGGCAAATCCTCTGCGGTGATAAGCTGACTTTTGTCGGTAATAATATTTTCGTGGTATATAACACGGAAACCGTTCTGACTTATTGGATTTTCAAAATCCAAACCGTACATACTTTCTTCCTCATCATCTGAGCAGAAGAATTGCAGAATACCCTTTTCGGGGAAACCCTCTATATGAGGAAGCTGTTCAAAATTAAGCTGTGCAAGAAGTCGAAGCGGTCTGCCTTCAAAAACGCCGCTTTTGCCCTTTGGGTATTCAAAATCTTTTGGCATATAAGGTGTACCGCCAAGCTTGCTTGCAAAAACACTTAGATTTTCAGCACGCTTCGGGTTAAGGCTGATAGTCGGCAGGGCAGGGTAATCACGGTCAATTTTTTTCAGCACGTCATTTATATCGTATTCAGGTTTTGACTGTGTTTCAGAAATAGTTTCGGTATATGTGTTTTGAACAGCCTTGCTTCTGCTGCTGAGCATTTTTTTAAGTGTATCAAATATTCCCATATCGTATCTCCTTAAAATTTATCATACTCCTTAGGCAAAAGTGGCTTCTCAATAGCACGCTTCACCTTGAAGAAGGTACTATGCTCAAACTCAATAGGGTAAACAAAAATCGAACGTATACCCGCCATATTTGCGCCTAAAATATCGGTGAAAATCTGGTCGCCGACTGCACAGACCTGCTTCTTGCTTATGCCAAGCTCAGCAATCGCACGCTTGAAGCCTTTCGGCAGCGGCTTTGCTCCGTTTGGGACAAAGTGCAGACCAAGCATTTCCGCAAAAGGCGTAACACGCTCAGCGGTGTTGTTGCTGACGATAAGAAGCTTTATTCCTGCCCTTTGCATATCGGCAATCCAGTCCAGCACGCCCTCGGCAGGTGCAGGGTTGTCGTGGGTGGTAAGGGTATTGTCAAGGTCAAGGACAAGCGCTTTTATATCACGCTGTTTCAGCGCTTCGGGAGTAATCTCCAGCACGGATTTCAGCGCATAGGTTGGTTTGAAAATTGCCATAACAACACCTCACATTAAATGTTTTATCGGAATTTAATTGCGAATTATTTCAGCTTAGCTCTCTGCTTAGCACGAAGCTGGTTGTCAAGAATACGCTTTCTGATACGGATTGACTTTGGTGTAACTTCAAGAAGCTCATCATCTGTGATGAATTCAAGGCTGTCCTCAAGGGAAAGCTTTCTCGGCGGAACAAGACGGAGTGCGTCATCGGAACCGCTTGCACGGGTATTTGTAAGGTGCTTTTTCTTACATACGTTTACAACAAGGTCGTCTGTCTTTGGTGATGCACCGACCACCATACCCTCGTAAACAGGTGTACCTGCGCCGATAAAGAGTGAGCCTCTTTCCTGAGCATTGAACAGACCGTAGGTTACAGCTTCACCTGTTTCGAAGCAAACGAGAGAGCCTGTGCTGCGGCGTGGAATATCGCCCTTGTACGGCTGATAGCTGTCAAATACGGAGCTGATTACGCCCTCGCCCTTTGTATCTGTAAGGAATTCAGACTTGTAGCCGAAAAGTCCTCTTGAAGGGATAAGAAATTCAATCTTCATACGGCTGCCCACAGGGTTCATTGACTGGAGCTCAGCTTTTCTTGTGCCCAGCTTTTCCATTACAGAGCCGACGCAGTCCTCAGGAACGTCAATTACAAGGCGCTCGATTGGCTCGTGAGCCTCGCCGTCAACCTCTTTGTAAAGTACACGAGGTGTAGAAACGGAAAGCTCATAACCCTCACGACGCATATTCTCGATAAGGATGGAAAGGTGCATTTCGCCGCGTCCCGCAACACGGAAGCTGTCTGTGTTTTCGGTTTCGCTTACACGGAGGGAAACGTCACGGAGAATTTCCTTGAAAAGTCTGTCACGGAGCTGACGGGAGGTAACGAACTTACCCTCACGTCCTGCAAACGGGCTGTCGTTTACGGAAAAAGTCATTTCAACAGTCGGTTCGGAAATCTTTACAAAAGGTACAGGCTCGTAGCAGGCTGTATCGCAGAGTGTATCGCCGATTGTAATGTTTTCGATACCTGAAATCCATACGATATCGCCAACCTTTGCTTCATCGACAGGAGTTCTGTTAAGACCCTCAATCTGATAAAGGGTAACGACCTTGCTGTTGAAGGATTTGTGGTTTTCGTAGTAATCGCCGACAGTAACAGGCTGATTTACCTTGATTGTACCGCGTTCGATACGTCCTATACCGATACGTCCTACATAGTCATTATAGTCGATAGAGGAAATAAGCATCTGGAGCGGCTCATCAGGTTCGCCCTCAGGAGCAGGAATGTGGCTGAGGATTGTTTCAAAAAGCGGAACAAGGTCTGTACCTGCTTCGTACTGGCTGAGAGAAGCTGTACCTGCACGTCCTGAGCAGAAAAGGATAGGGCTTTCAATCTGCTCGTCGCTTGCGTCAAGGTCAAGGAGAAGCTCAAGAACTTCGTCACCGATTTCGTCGAGACGTGCATCAGGACGATCAATCTTGTTTACAACGACGATAATTCTGTGACCCATTTCAAGTGCCTTCTGGAGCACGAAACGAGTCTGCGGCATACAACCCTCGGCTGCGTCAACAAGAAGCACAACGCCGTCAACCATTTTCAGTACACGTTCAACCTCACCGCCGAAGTCAGCGTGGCCAGGGGTGTCGATGATGTTGATTTTTACACCGTTATACATTACAGAAGTGTTTTTCGCAAGGATTGTGATACCACGCTCACGTTCAATGTCACCTGAGTCCATAACTCTGTCAGCAACTTCCTGATTTTCACGGAACACGCCGCCCTGCTTGAGCATTTCGTCAACGAGAGTTGTCTTACCGTGGTCAACGTGAGCAATGATTGCAACATTTCTTAAATCTTCTCTTACCATAAAAATTTTCCTTCCTTATTGGATATACAATATATATTGTTTTAACATTGTCGAAAAAAAGTATTTATTATGTCGAAATCCCCTAAACGTAAAAAAGCCTTGCAGGGTATGCAAGGGCAGTTTGTCAGCATAATGGACACAGCTTTTAATGTCCATTTTTAGATTAAATAAGCCCCTGTAAGAAATTACAGGGGCGTTTCTGGTGGAAGAGGGTGGATTCGAACCACCGAAGCCGAAGCAACAGATTTACAGTCTGCCCCCTTTGGCCACTCGGGAACTCTTCCATATTAGGTTTTGCAGTTAAGCAAAAAAATGGAGCTGGTGGACGGACTCGAACCCCCGACCTGCTGATTACAAATCAGCTGCTCTACCAACTGAGCTACACCAGCTTAACTGTTAGTCGCTCTCGTTCAGCGACTTGATTATTATATCACATTGTTTTGAACTTGTCAACCCTCTTTTTGAGGTTTTACATTTTGTTCACAATTGATGTGATGTTTAAAAATTCTGCCGATATATTTCCGCAAGGCGGAAATACTCGTAGGACAAAAATGCTTCGCATTTTTGTTTTTGGTCGGGGCGACAGGACTTGAACCTGCGGCATCTTGGTCCCAAACCAAGCACTCTACCAAACTGAGTTACGCCCCGATTTTCTTGTCTTTTTGTCGGCTCTCGTCCGACAGCTTTATCATTATACTACAAGAAAAATCATTTGTCAAGCTTTTTTTGAAAAAAAGTTGCAAGAAATTTTTTCTGAATAATTAGTTAGTAAAGAAACACAAAAACAGTTGAAATTTACGAAGATAAATGGTATAATATTCAGTATTATAGTTGTAAGTTGTGCGGAAAGGATTGGTTTGACTCAATGGCAAGACGGATATTCAGTGAAATGATTAGCAGGGAACTGAAATTCCTTCTGCCAAGAGCGCTTATTCTTGACGTTGTGATTTACATTATTTCGCTGCCTGTGTATGGTTTGTGCAAAGAGGTTCCGCTGGGACTTCTTGCAGGAACGGCGGTTATGCTCATCAATTTCATCATTCTCGGTCTTTCTTCGGAAAGAGCGGTCGAACGTCCTCTGCGCAGCGCAAAGGGATATATGTTCGGCTCATATATGTTGAGACTGGCAATTGTGGGTGTGCTGTTCTTTGCGGGAATAAAATGCAGCTCGCTTAACCTTATAGCGTGTGCACTTCCTCAGCTGTTTCCGAAAATTGCATATACTCTGCACGCAGCATTAAAAAAGAAGGGAGGATAAGCCGTTATGGATATTAACGTTCGGGGTCCGTCCTATATTGAATTATTCGGCGGCATCAAGCTTTCCGCTTCGGTGGTAATAGGCTGGATAATTATTGTGGCAGCATTCTTTTTCTGCCGCTGGCTGACAAAAGACCTGAAAAAGGTTCCTGATACGAAGCGTCAGGCTCTTGCTGAAACAATGGTCGGCTTTATGAATAACCTTATCGATGAAAACCTTGGTATAGGAAAGAAATTCTATGGTCCGTACCTTGCAACAATCTTTGTTTTTGCATTGATTGGCGCATTGGTTTCACTGCTGGGTATCAGAAGTATGACCGTCGATATCAATGTTACTGCGACCTGGGCGGTTATGAGCTTTGTGCTGATTACCTACAACAAAATTGATGCAAACGGCTTCAAGGGCTATCTTAAAGGACTTGCTTCACCTGCAATCCTTACGCCGTTCAACATCCTGAGTGAAATTGCTACACCTGTATCAATGGCGCTTCGTATGTTCGGTAATATGGCAGGCGGTATGATTATTACCACAATGCTTTATGCAGCTCTTGGACTTGCAAGCAGTGCGATTTACAATCTTATCGGATTTGGAGCTGACACATATTATTTCAGCTTCCTGCAGGTAGGTATTCCGGCAGTTCTGTCAATTTATTTTGACTTGTTCTCGGGCGTAATTCAGTCCTACGTTTTCATTATGCTTACTATGGCATATATCAAAAACGGACGAGAAGGCTAAAAACCTTTATACTATTATAATATGATTTTGGAGGTACAAACAAATGGAAAATGAAGCTTTATTGAATGCACAGGCAACTGTCCTCGCCGGACAGGCTATCGGCGCAGGTCTTGCTATGATTGCAGGTATCGGTCCTGGTATCGGTGAAGGCTACGCAGTAGGCAAGGCTATCGAAACAATCGGCAGACAGCCTGAAATCAAGGGTACAGCTACATCTACAATGTTCATCGGATGTGCTATCGCAGAAACAACAGGTATCTATGGTCTGTTCGTTGCCCTTATGCTCCTGTTTGCTAACCCATTCCTCAAGTTCCTCGGTTAATCTGACGATTACGAAAAATTTGCAGGAACAGGAGGCAATTCTGAAAAATGGGCTTTTTTGAATTTTTTGGTATAGACTTAACTACCATTATCGGCGTTTTGCTGAATACGCTCATTCTGTTTCTCATATTCAAGAAATTCCTTTTTGACAAGGTAAACGCTGTTCTCGAGGAGCGCAACAATTCCGTTGCAAAGACTTACGAGGAAGCTGACAAGACTCTCGAAAACGCTAAGCAGCTTGAAACGGAGTATACCGAAAAGCTTGCTGCGGCTAAGGAAGAGTCCGCTGAAATTGTCAAGAATGCTACTAAGAAGGCACAGAGCCGTTCCGACGAGATTATTGCGGATGCTAAGGAAGAAGCACGCAGCATCGTTGAGAAGGCTAATGCTGACATTGAGAAAGAGAAAAAACGCGCCGTTAATCAGATTAAGGATGAAATCTCCGATATTGCTCTGTCCATTGCTTCCCAGGTCGTTTCCAAGGAAATCGACGAAAAGACGCACGAACAGCTTATCGAGAGCTTTATTGATGAAATCGGTGAATAATTGCGGAAGTAATCTGCAATTAACCCGCACATAGGAAAGGAAAAAACTATAAAATGACGGGTACAATTGAAAAAATATACTCGGAAGCAGTTTTTGAGCTTGCGTGTGAGCAGGACTGTGCGGACGATGTGAAGGCTGAGCTTGATACTCTGGCAACTGTCTTTAATGACAATCCCGGATTTGCTAAGCTTCTGTCGGTTCCGACGGTGACGATTGGTGAAAAGCTGGAAATCATCGAAAAAACCTTCAAGGGTAAGATTTCCCAGATAACATACAATCTTCTCTGCGTTGTCACCGAAAAGGGACGTGCATCAGCCGTTCCTGCCATTGCGGAGGATTACAAAAACCGCTGGTATGAGATGAAGAATATTGCTGAGGTAAAGGTTACTACAAGTATTCCTTTGAGCGAAAACCTCAGAACCAAGCTTAAAGCAAAGCTTGAGAGCGTGTACAAGAAAACGGTTATTATTACCGAATGTGTTGACCCGAAGATTATGGGCGGTATTGTGCTCAACTACGGCAACACAATGCTTGACGGCTCTGTAAAGGCTAAGCTTGACGCTATTCAGAAGCAGATTAAGGGCGTTATTGCTTAATCTGCCAATTACGGGGGCAATACTGTATACTATTATGTATAGTACGGCTCTCAGGAAAGGATGGATATTCCAATGGATTTACGCCCCGATGAAATTACAGGCATAATCAAGGAACAGATAAAGAATTATCAGTCCAAGATTGAACTTGCTGACGTCGGTACTGTTGTAACAGTCGGCGACGGTATTGCCAGAATTCACGGTCTTGAAAAATGTATGTCGGGCGAACTGCTCGAATTTGAGAACGGCGTTTACGCTATGGCTCTTAACCTTGAAAAGGACTTTGTCGGCGCCGTAATGCTCGGCTCCGAAGCTGAAATCAAGGAAGGCGACACTGTAAAGAGCACAAACAAAATCGTTTCTGTTCCCGTCGGCGATGAGCTTCTGGGCAGAGTTGTAAACTCTCTCGGTCAGCCTATCGACGGCAAGGGCGCTATTCTCACAGATAAAATGATGCCTATCGAGCGTGTTGCTCCGGGTATCATCACAAGAAAGTCTGTAAACAGACCTTTGCAGACAGGTATCAAGGCTATCGACTCTATGATTCCTATCGGACGCGGTCAGCGTGAGCTTATCATCGGCGACCGTCAGACAGGTAAGACTGCGATTGCTCTCGATACAATCATCAATCAGAAGGACAAGGACGTTATCTGTATCTATGTTGCTATCGGTCAGAAGCGTTCCACAGTTGCAAACGTTGTTGAAACACTTCAGAAGAACGGCGCTATGGACTACACAATCGTAGTTTCCGCTACAGCTTCCGAGCTTGCTCCGCTTCAGTATATCGCTCCTTACACAGGCTGTGCAATGGGTGAATACTTCCTCGAACAGGGCAAGGACGTTCTCTGCGTTTACGACGACCTGTCCAAGCACGCTGTTGCTTACCGTACACTTTCCCTGCTCCTCAAGAGACCACCGGGCCGTGAGGCTTACCCCGGAGACGTTTTCTATCTCCACTCCCGTCTCCTTGAAAGAGCTTGTAACCTTAACGAAAACTACGGCGGCGGCTCACTTACTGCGCTTCCTATCATTGAAACACAGGCTGGTGACGTTTCCGCTTATATCCCTACCAACGTAATTTCCATTACTGACGGTCAGATATTCCTCGAAACAGACCTTTTCAACGCAGGTGTACGTCCTGCTGTTAACCCTGGTATCTCCGTATCACGAGTTGGCGGTGCTGCTCAGATTAAGGCTATGAAGAAGGTTTCAGGCTCATTGAAGCTGACTTACTCTCAGTACCGTGAGCTTCAGGCGTTCTCCCAGTTTGGTTCTGACCTCGATAAGGATACCAAGGACAGACTTGCTCTCGGTGAACGAGTTGTTGAAGTTCTCAAGCAGGGAAGAAATACTCCTCTTACAGTTGAAAATCAGGTGCTTATCATCTATGCTGTAACTCACGGCTACCTCAAGGATATTCCTCTTGACAAGGTTGCTGAGTTTGAGGAAGAACTTTTCACCTACGCAAACGAAACACATCCCGATATTATCGCTTCCATCAAGGAAACCAAGGATTTGACAAAGGAAAACGAAGCGGCTCTCAAGGAAATGCTCGCAGGCTTTGTTGCAAAGTTCCTTGCTGACAAGTAATTGTCGGCGATTATAGAAAGGAGGGTGTCCGTTGGCTTCCGGAAATATGAAGGACATTAAGCGCCGTATCAAGAGCGTCGAATCAACTATGCAGATTACCAAGGCTATGGAGCTGGTTGCTTCGTCAAAGCTGAGAAAGGCTAAGGAAAAGGCGGATAACGCCCGTCCCTATTTTAATGACCTGTATGATACAATGTGTGAAATCCAGTCGGAAAACCCCGGCTTCTTCTCACGCTACACAAAGAAGCGCGACGCTAAGACTGTTCTGCTTGTGGTTATCGCTGGCGACAGAGGTCTTGCAGGCGGCTTCAACTCCAACGTTCTGAAGCTTGCACAGGCTCGTGTTGACGAGCTCAAGGCGGAGAATATGACTGTTAAAATCCTTGCTATAGGCAAGAAAGCGGTTGAATACTTTGCTAAGCGCGGTCACGACCTTGTGGGCAGCTTCCCTAACGTTGCTGAGGGTATAAAAATCCATCACGCAGCGGATATTTCCAATAAGATTGTTTACCCGTTCTTTGAGGGCGAGTTTGACAGAGTAGAGCTGTTCCGCACGGAATATGTTTCCCCTCTTGTTCAGCGTGCTGAAAGAGTTGCAATTCTCCCGCTGGAGGTTGCACCTGCCGAACATAAAGGAGCAAGACAGCTTCCTGTTTATGAGCCGTCCCCGTCAGCTGTTTTCGACGCAATCGTGCCGAAATATATCTCGGGTATAATCTTCTGTGCTGTTGTTGACAGCTTTGCTTCCGAGCAGGCTGCAAGACGTACAGCTATGGAATCCGCTACGGACAACGCCGAGGAAATGATTTCAGGTCTGTCGCTGGTTTACAACCGTGCACGTCAGGCTGCAATTACTCAGGAAATCACCGAAATTGTCGGCGGTGCTTCAGGCGCAAAATAATCGGGAAAATAAATTTTCCCGATTACTCCAAGTTTCACTTTCAGGCTTGTCAGCTTGAATTTCCTTGCGGAAACCGTGAAACTTTTACAGATTGCAAAATTCCGTTATAAAAATCAAGCCGTATACTATTATAATGGTAGGCGGTGCGGAAAGGATTGATTAAGTAAATGCCGCAGAAAAATATCGGTAAGGTTATTCAGATTATCGGTGCCGTTGTTGACGTGCAGTACAGCAAGGAAAACCTGCCGAATCTTTTGAATGCTATCGAAATCGAGCTTAACGGCGCAATTCTCACCTGTGAGGTTGCTCAGCATATCGGTGACGACGTTGTTCGTTGTATCGCTATGGGTTCAACAGACGGTCTCGTAAGAGGCGTTGACGCTGTTGACACAGGTGCTCCGATTTCTGTTCCTGTCGGCAAGGCAACTCTCGGAAGAATTTTCAACCTTCTCGGAGAGCCTGTTGACAACAAGCCTGCTCCCGAAACTGAGGAGAAGTGGGCTATTCACCGTGAGCCTCCTTCCTATGAGGAGCAGACTGCTTCCAACGAGGTTCTTGAAACAGGTATCAAGGTTATCGACCTTATCTGCCCTTACCTCAAGGGCGGTAAAATCGGTCTGTTCGGCGGTGCCGGCGTTGGTAAGACCGTTCTTATTCAGGAGCTTATCAACAACGTTGCTAACCAGCACGGCGGTATCTCCGTATTTACAGGCGTTGGTGAACGTACCCGTGAGGGTAACGACCTCTATAACGAAATGACCGAATCAGGAGTTATCGACAAGACTGTACTTGTTTACGGTCAGATGAACGAGCCTCCCGGAGCAAGAATGAGAGTTGGTCTTTCAGGTCTTACTATGGCGGAATATTTCCGTGACGTAGAGGGTCAGGACGTTCTCCTCTTTATCGACAATATCTTCCGTTTCACTCAGGCAGGCTCTGAGGTATCCGCTCTTCTCGGACGTATGCCTTCTGCCGTAGGTTACCAGCCTACACTTGCTACTGAAATGGGTGCTCTCCAGGAGCGTATCACTTCCACAAACAAGGGCTCTATCACATCGGTTCAGGCTGTTTACGTTCCTGCCGACGACCTTACTGACCCTGCTCCTGCTACAACATTCGCACACCTCGACGCTACAACAGTACTTTCCAGAAGCATCGCTTCTCTCGGTATCTACCCTGCTGTTGACCCGCTTGACTCCACATCAAGAATTCTTTCTCCTGATATCGTCGGCAACGAGCACTACGAGGTTGCACGTTCTGTACAGAACATTCTCCAGAGATATAAGGAGCTTCAGGATATCATTGCTATTATGGGTATGGACGAGCTTTCCGACGAGGATAAGCTGACCGTTTCCAGAGCAAGAAAAATTCAGAGATTCCTTTCCCAGCCTTTCAACGTTGCTGAACAGTTTACAGGTATGGAAGGTAAGTACGTTCCTCTCAAGGAAACAATCCGCGGCTTCAAGGAAATCATCGAAGGTGTTCACGACGATATTCCTGAGTCTGCATTCCTCTTTGCAGGAACAATCGACGACGTTATCGAAAAGGCTAAGAACGCCGAGAATGCGTAAGAAAAGGAGGCTGCACAATGGCTTCGTTTTCACTTAAAGTAACAACTCCCGAAAAGATTTTCTTTGACGGTGAAACTACGCAGATTATCGTCCGCACAACAGAGGGCGACATCGGTATTCTTGCAAATCATACAAGTCTTGTTGCCGATTTGCCATCCGGTCCGCTGAAAATCCGTCAGGAGGACGGCAGCTGGAAGGTTGCCGCAGTTTCAACAGGTCTGCTCAAAGTCGGCGGAAACAAGGTTTCTATCCTTGCAAATGCTGTTGAGTGGGCTGAAGAAATTGACCTTGAATGGGCAAAGCGTTCTGAGGAGGACGCAAGAAGCAGGCTTACTCAGAAGGCAAGCAAGCACGAGCTTGACCTTGCCGAACTGAAATTACAGCGTGCACTCAACAGAATAAGTGTCGGTTCGAAGAAATTCTAAAAAATTTCGGGAAATTTGAAAAAAGACTTGACAAACGCCTTTGCAATGAGGTATAATTATATTACCTCTTGCAGAGGCTTATTTTTTTGTGCCCTTTTTTAAGGTGCACGGATAAATTGAAGTCTCTCGACAAGGTTCATGCGAGTCAGCTTGAACCGTGCCACAGAGGGAGGCACAGGGGAAATACGTCCCCTGCGAAATCGAAACGCTAATAGGAGGTGCCGATATGAGAGTAAAGGTAACAATGGCTTGTACAGAGTGCAAACAGCGCAATTACAACACCAAGAAGAACAAGAAGAACGACCCGGACAGACTTGAAATGAACAAGTACTGTAAGTTCTGCAAGAAGCATACTCTTCACAAGGAAACTAAGTAAGTGAGGTGTGACAGACGTGGCTGATGCAAAGAAAAATTCCAAGAAGTCTATAGTTGCTCAGGCTGAGGCTAAGGCAAACAAGATGGCAAGCGACCACGAAAAGGCTAAAAAATCAGGCAAGAAAACAGGTGCTGCCAAGTACTTCAAGGATCTCAAGAGTGAAATCAAGAAAGTCACATGGCCTTCATTCAAGAAGGTTCGTAACAATACATTTGTCGTGCTCGTAGGTATGTGCGCAAGTGCAATTGTTATATTCGGAATCGACAGCGCACTTACAGCTCTTATCAAGCTTGTAACAGGCTGATGCGATCTGGACTGATAACAAGGAAAGAAGTTCCGCAGTTCCTGCGGGGAAAGGAATGGTCATAATTATGTCAGAATCGGCAAAATGGTATGTCATTCACACTTATTCCGGTTATGAGAATAAGGTTGCACAGACAATTATGAAGGTTGTCGAAAACCGTAAGCTTCACGACCTTATTCACGAGGTTCAGGTTCCGACCGAAATGGTTATGGAAATGAACGAAAAGAATAAAATGCGTGAGGTAGAAAGAAAAGTTTTCCCTGGCTATGTGCTGGTGAAAATGATTCTTACCGACGATTCCTGGTATGTCGTAAGAAATACCAGAGGCTGTACGGGATTTGTAGGTCCCGGGTCAAAGCCTGTTCCGCTTACCGAGAAGGAAGCTCTTGCTCTTGGAATTAATGCAGGAGAAAAAACTGCTTCCGTTGAAATCAAATTCAAGGCAGGCGACAAGGTCAAGATTACAGCCGGTCCTATGGAAGGTATGGTCGGTGAAGTCGAAAGCATTGATGCAGAGGCTATGACAGCTGATGTAAAGGTATCAATGTTCGGCAGAGATACTACAGCAACATTGGATATTACAATGCTTGCAGTTTCAGATGAATATTAATTAAAATAAACGTTACGAAAAATTCGGAGGTGCAATAGCATGGCACAGAAAGTAGTTGGCTTAATCAAGCTTCAGATTGCAGCAGGTAAGGCTACTCCTGCTCCACCGGTTGGTCCTGCTCTTGGTCAGCACGGTGTAAATATTATGGCTTTTACAAAGGAATTCAATGAAAGAACAAAGAACGATATCGGTCTCATTATCCCTGTAGTAATCACTGTTTACGCAGACCGTTCTTTCTCCTTCATCACAAAGACTCCACCGGCAGCAGTTCTTATCAAGAAGGCTATCGGTCTTGAGAGCGGTTCCGGTGTTCCTAACAAGACTAAGGTTGGTAAGATCACTAAGGAACAGATTAAGAAGATTGCTGAAACAAAGATGCCTGACCTGAACGCAGCAAACGTTGAATCTGCTATGAGCATGATCGCTGGTACTTGCCGTTCTATGGGCGTTGAAGTTGTTGACTAATTAACACTGTTGCGGCGGACATTTTGTCTCCGTTGTACCGAAATTGCAAAGACAATTCGGTATTGCCCTATGGTGGGAGGAACTATCCGCTAAAATCCCGATATGGGAATGTTACCACTTAAGGAGGAAAATAAGAAAATGAAACACGGTAAGAAATATAACGAAAGCGCTAAAGCTATCGATAAAACAAAGCTTTATGAAACAGAAGAAGCTCTTGCACTCGCTTGTCAGAATGCAAAGGCTAAGTTCGATGAGACCATCGAAGTTCACGTTCGTCTCGGTGTTGACTCCCGTCACGCTGACCAGCAGGTTCGTGGTGCAGTAGTTCTCCCTAACGGTACAGGTAAGAACGTTAAGGTTCTCGTATTCTGTAAGGAAGATAAGGAAGAAGCTGCAAAGGCTGCAGGTGCAGATTACGTTGGCGGCGCTGATCTCGTTGACAAGATCGTTAAGGAAAACTGGCTCGATTTCGACGTTTGCGTAGCTTCCCCTGATATGATGGGCGTAGTTGGTAAGGCTGCAAGAGTTCTCGGTCCTCGCGGACTTATGCCTAACCCTAAGGCTGGCACAGTTTCCCCTGACGTTGCTAAGGCTGTAACAGAAGCTAAGGCTGGTAAGATTGAATACCGTCTCGATAAGACAAACATCATTCACTGTCCTATCGGTAAGGCTTCCTTCGGTCAGGAAAAGCTTTCCGAAAACCTTAACACACTTCTCGAAGCTATCGTTAAGGCTAAGCCAGCAGCTGCTAAGGGTACTTACATTAAGTCCTGCGTAGTAGCTTCCACAATGGGCGTTGGTATTCCTGTTTCCACAACAAAGTACGGCGTTTGATTGTAATTAACAAATTTCGGAGTCCAAGGCTTGCTTTGGACTCCTTTTTTGTAGGAGTATGTCTATGAAAAATAAATCTGAGCGTAAGTCCAAGGCAACGACTTTTATAGTTGAACAGCCAAATGAGCTGCTGAAATTCCTGTATGAAATGCAGCCTAACCGTCCAAAGGGCAAGGTTAAATCCGAGCTGGAGCACAAGCTTGTTTCCGTCGACGGAAAGACCGTTACCAAGTTCAACTATCCGCTGAAAAAGGGTCAGCAGGTTACAATCGGTACTTACGTGCCAAAATTTGAAAAGGTAAGCATACCAAACCTCGACATTATTTTCGAGGACGACGAACTGCTGGTCATCAACAAGCCTGCGGGTATGCTTGCAATTGCAACTGAAACCGAAAAGACAATGACAGCCTACCACCTTGCTATGGAGTACGTCCGTGCAAAGAATTCCCACGGCAGAATTTTCATCGTACACCGTCTTGACAGAGAAACCTCAGGCGTACTGATTTTTGCCAAGAACGAGGAAATCAAGCACGCTTTGCAGGACAACTGGGACAGCGTTGCAAAGTTCCGTGGTTACGTTGCTGTTGTTGAGGGCTGCCCCGAACCAATGGAGGGACGTATTGAGAACAAGCTCCGTGAAACAGACAGTCACCTTGTTTACACAGCAAAAATGGGCGACGGAAAGCTTGCTATCACCAATTACAAGGTGCGTAAACGTGGTGAAAATTACTCCCTCGTTGACGTGGACATCGAAACGGGGCGCAAGAACCAGATTCGTGTCCATATGAGCGATATGGGCTGCCCGATTGCAGGGGATAAGAAGTACGGCTCTGCAACAAATCCCGTGCACAGGCTTTGCCTACACGCAAACAAGCTGGTTATTGTGCACCCTTACACCAAGGAAGAAATGATTTTCAGCACGCCCGTGCCGAAAAAGATGATGCAGGCGGTTAATAAATAGAGTGGAGTTTGGAGTGTGAAGAGTGGAGTTTTATAAGTCCACCATAAACAATAGTACAAACTGAGGGTACCGATTTTCGGTACCCTCAGTTTGTCGAAAAATTTTTTCGACAATGAATAGTGAATATTGAATAATGAATAATTAAGGAATTGCCTTCGGCAATGATATTAAAAATGTCCGCAAAGCGGACACCTTAACTATTCACTATTCATTATTCTTTATTCATTTTTCATTAGTCTGTCG
>JAFQIY010000020.1 GCA_017415165.1 Oscillospiraceae bacterium
GATATTGTCAGCCGTAAGCAGGCTCTTGAAGAAAAGCAGTTTGAAGGAATAGACGTCGAGGCATTGAAGGCTAAACAAGCCGCTATTGCCGAAGCACTTTCCGACGATAAGCGTAAGAGACTTCTTGAACGGCAGGCAGAAGCTGTGCACAGACAGTATGTTTCCAAATTCACCGAGGAAATTGCAAAGATCAACGCTGAGATTGCCGCACTTTCGGCACAGTGTCAGAAGATAATTGCAAGAGCCAAAGGTGTTAAGATTGGAGATACCTGTCCTACCTGTCATACCGTTGTAACTGAGGAAAACTGCAGAACTATTGCAGCGGGGCTAAAGGCTGAGTACGACGACATTCGTGCAAAAGGTCAGAGTGCTGTGTCGGCAAGAGACGAGCTTGTGGCACTTGATAAAAAGAGTGCTGAAAAGTTCGAGGAATTCCGCAAAGCAGACCTTGCAAGAATTGAAGCAGACCGTGCGGCTCTTGGCAGCGCTGACGTTTCCGAAATTGCTATGCTTGAGGACAGAATCAAGTACGGTAACCTTACACCCGAAGAGTACGCACAGCTTGAAGAACTCATAAAGCAGGCTGAAGCATATGCAAATGAAGTCAAGGTGCTATACGAAGCAAACGATATACCCGAAAAGATAAAGGCGATAAACAAACAGCTTGAGGAATGTGCAACAAAGAAGGCAGAGCTTTCAAGGCTCATTGCCGCTGTGGGTGAATACTCGGCAAAGAAAGCGGAGATAACCCTGCAGAGCTTACAGATGAACCGTGCGTCCATCAAGCTCTTTGACGTTGTGAAATCTACAGGAGAAGTTAAAAACACCTTCCGTTTCACATATGACGGAAAGGACTACCGCTGGCTGTCAACCTCCGAGAAAATCAAGGCAGGGCTTGAAGTATCGGCACTGCTCGAAAGACTTACGGGACTTGTTTACCCGAAGTACATAGACAATGCCGAATGCATTACCACCAAGCTTGATCCCGTAAACGGTCAGGTCATTCTTGCTTATGCAAGAAACGTGGCTCTCACGGCAACCTATCCGTTAAGACAGAGAGCACAGGCACAGGAAAAGGTGGCGGCATGACAAACTTCAAGTACGATAGTTTTGATATTGTGGAAGTTGCAGAAAAATGCGGTATATACTTTCACCCCATACAGAGAAACGACGTAGAGCTTAAAGCCTTGTGTCCCTTCTGCAGCGATACAAAGTACCATTTGGGACTTAATCGGCAGAAAGACAGGTTCAACTGTTTTAAGTGCAAGGCTAAAGGCAACAGCGTATCTCTTTTTGCACAGATGAACGGTATATCAAATAAAGAGGCATACACCATACTCAAAAACGAGCAAGAAACGCTTGAAACTAAAACTCTGTACTTTCGTGTTGAGGAAGAAACTCCAATCCGTTCCATTGAGGAAAGACACGATATTTACTATGAGTTTTTAAGTTTACTTCGCTTAAACCGACAACATCTATTGAATCTTGAGAACAGAGGTCTTAACTTCGGTCATATACATCAGTTTATGTACCGCAGTATTCCTACCGACAATGTGTTCAGACGAGAAGTGCTTGAAGCACTTGCGTCAAAATACAATATGGTCGGTATTCCGGGGTTCTGGTACGATGATAAAGGCGACCTTCAGATGTTCTACAAAAAGCTCGGCGGTATATTTATCCCCGTGTGTGATAAGGACGGCTACATTCAAGGCTTACAGATGAGACTTGATGTGCCTCCCGGTTCAGATGAAAAGAAGTTCCGCTGGTTCTCCAGCAAGCACTTCAAGGACGGAACGGGTGCAAGGTCCTGGATACACGTTGTGGGAGATACGACTGCAAGAGAAGCATGTTTGACTGAAGGAGCAATGAAGGCTGACGTGACAAGTGTACTTTCTGACGGCAGACTCTTTATTGCAGTTCCGGGAGTAAACGCCATAGAGTATTTACCGAATACGCTTCGTGAGCTTGGCATTACAAAGGTATATGAAGCTTTTGATATGGATAAGCGCTCAAAGCCGGAGGTAAAGCAGGCGTTAATTACTCTTCGCAACACTTTAAGCGATATGGGAGTCGAGTGCGTCAGTTGTTCGTGGAATCCGAAATACAAGGGTATGGATGATTACATCCTCGCTAAAACAATGAGTATGCAGCAGATGCCTATTGCTGCGTGATAAGGAGATAAAACGTTATGAATAATATGAATCAGTTTATGGCTATACACACAGACGATGAGAAGAACGGTGACATTCTCGGCAAATATATGTATTACTCCTTGCCGAAGCTTATCATCAAAGCGGAGCGTGTCCGTGAGATTTGTGAGCAAATAGGCTTTCCCGTTACAGTAAACGAGAACATTTCGGTAACAGATGCTTTCAGAAGTGCCACGGGCGAGATACACGACAGAATCGAAGAGCCATACGGTTCGGAGATTAAAGTATGCCGTATCTACTGCCGTGACAACAAGAGAGTTGGAGCCGATGTGCTTTCCCGTGAGCTTGTAGAGGAAACCCTGTATGAAACAACAAACACATACAGAAAGCTTGCAAATATCACTCTTGACAAATCTTCCGGTGAGATGGTGCTATCCGATGTTGACTATTCCTCCGACAGAAATATCCTCGGTTACTTTGAACAGGCTGAAAGACTTTTTAAGCTCTATCAGGACTGTATCGGCAACCGCAGTATTGAAACTATGGCGGAAAAGTACATCATCGATATGCACGCAATAAGCATCTCGGCAAGAGGTCATCACTACTTTATACCAAAGGCGTATATGCACGGCATATCACTCCTTGAGGATTTTATGGAGCTTATCGGAAACGAAAATCTCTTTACCTATTCTACGGGCAGGGATTCAAAGTACATAAGCATCAACTCCATGTATGTAGCGGATGATGCAAAGCAGAGAGGAAAAATGTCCCGTGAGTTTTATCAGGATATGGGTAGAGAGATTGCGGAATATCAGAGCCGTATCTTGCGACTTATTCAAAGCGGCAACAGCAGTCAGAAGATTCTCGACCGTTGGGAGTTAAAAATCCAAGCCCTTGAAGCCAAGAAGCGTGAGTATGAGGATATTCTTAAGCAGGATTTATCGGGCGTAGATGAAGAGTTTACAATGCTTCGTGATATGTGCAATCAGTTCAAGATGAGTGTTCGCAGATCACAGGTATTCGGAGCTACCGCCGCATAAATCAACTCTTAAACAAAACGGAGGGTGCAGAGTTTTTCTGCATCCTCCACCTATATCGGAGGTGTATATGAAAGGTACAATGCAGATAAGCAAGCTGAATAAAAAGGCGGCTTACTACTACAACAAAACGTACAACAGAAAGTACAGAGACTACAACATATTTTTTATGGAACCGTTTGAAGGAACTAATGACGATTACTTTTATTACGTCAAAAGACTTGACAATGGGAAAATAGAAATATCGGGTGAACTTCATCTGTTTTTGGACTGCCATCTTCAAAGATATCAAAGCGAAGCGAAAGCACGAATGAAAGATATTGTTCCTGCTTATTATTGGCTTGACGAAAACGGTGAAGTAATAGAAAAAACATACTATTGAAAGGACTAAAAACTATGGATACAAAGATTCGACCTGTTGGCAGAATAGATTATCTTGACACAAAAGGCAATGTCGGTGAAAGATTTTACTGCTTTAACGAAGATGACTTTCTCAGAACTGTAAAGGAAGACAATTACCACGGTGTACCGATGGTTGTCAATGTTTACAGCGATAAGAACGGTAAGACTATTCCTCTTGACTTTGTGCTGGATTTCGATCCGCCCGTTCAAGGCTTCCACATCATTGATTACAACGATATGGAAAAGATATTTGTCGAGCCGAGATGTAAGGTATATTCACTTACCGAGCACTGGGCAAACGACGGTGAAAACGGAATGTCAACACAGCTCTTTCTTGACAAGGACGATGCTGCAAGAGAGTTTAATACACAGCTCGCAGCAGAAAAGAAAAGCGGTCTTGTTGCAGACTGGCTGAGTAATCCCGAGCTTGTGATTGATGCTTCAACGTCAGAGTACGAATGCTACATTGACGGAAGACACAGCGAGTATCACTATTCTATCAGGATTGAGGAAAAAGAATTACATTTAGGAGGACAAAAGCTTGTTACAGATA
>JAFQIY010000021.1 GCA_017415165.1 Oscillospiraceae bacterium
ATGAGCAAGGTCGGTTGGGTAATATCCCATCTTGACATTGTTCATAAGGCGACCTATGAGAGTTGCATCTACCGTTTCGGTTTTAGGTATCTGCTTTCTAAGAGTTTCTACAGCAGATATGAGCTTGGTGTAATCGGGAGTCAAAAGGTTAAATGACTTCATCGCACCGTAGAGCTTGTTTGCAAAGGCTGAAGCATCGGACATATCGCACTCGGAGAAAAGAAGTCCCAATTCACGAACCGTATCAAGCAGCTTTCGCTTTGTGCTTTCAAGCTCGGTGAAGGTATCCTTTGCTCTTTGTACGTTGTTCTTTTCCTTGTAAATATCAATGGCTTTCCTTTTAATCGGCATAGCCTCGATAATGCTTACAAGACTTCTTTCTGCTTCTGCAAACTTTTCTATGGCATAATAGCTTTCAGACATTACGCAGCCCTCCTTAAGTGATTTCCGTTATCGTGGTAATCCACCTGTTCGGAGTGTGTAATCTTCTGTACCTGCTTTCTGCCGAGAGCGTCTACTGTTTCAAGCTTTTCTGTTGTAACCGTCACTGTTTTTTCAAAGGTCATTACGACCTCTTTTGTTTGAGTAAGAATAAAATCCTTCATTATGCGACCTTTCTGAGACTGAGTTTTCTTGAGGAAAACGCAACTCTTGTGTTTTCAAGACTTCCTTCGATGAGAAGGTAATACAGCATACTTGCCACCGCCGTAGAAGCGAATACGTTTGCCGCAATAGTCTGCGGTGCTGATACGCTTCTTTCGGCGCAGGAAAGCTCGGAGGGAAACTTTTCGGTATCGGTAAGTATATCGGGATAAACCTTTGCAACGGGCTTACTTAATACCTTACCGCCCATTTTCACACCGCACACTACCTGTCCCGTGAATTCACCGTTACCGGAATCAATGTAGATAATATCCTCAAGCTTATTGAAGACGTTGTTACACATAACTCTTGAACGGTTGTTATCCACAGCACCGATAAGTATGCCGATGGGTTTGGGATGACCGTAGCTTCCTTTTACGTTAAGAAGCTCGTAAAGTTCCTCTTCGCTTTCTATGTAGTCGGGGATATATTCGGTTTCTATCCCGAACACCTCCGAATACCTTTCTGCCATAACCTGTGCCTTGTTTTCACCAATGTCGCACTCGGCAAAGTTCTGCCTTATGAGATTTTTTCTTTCCACAATGTCACCGTCGCAGATGATTACCTTGCAAGGACGGTTAGAAGAAAACGCTATCCGATAAAGATGCGGAATTACGTTTCCTCCTGTTCCGCCTGCACCGATAATGACTATCTTCACAGGTCTGTTAAGTGCAAGCTTCATTCTTTATCCTCCTTTTCGTACTTGCGTATTTCAACGGCTTCCTTCCACTTTTCAGGGAACTCACCACCGATACCGTCAAATACAATAGCAGGATCAATAACGAGATGCTTACCACCTACAGATATGCGTGTTGTCATATCGGGAAAGACCTTATCAAGTCTTCCGATAACCGTATAAAGCCTTGTGGCAATCTCATCCTTGTCGTCTGTTCTTGAAAATACCGCTCCCATTGTATTGTGAGAATGTACTTCCATAACAAGAAGAAACTTTTCCTCATCAATATCGGGAAGATTTGTGTCAACGCTCGCTTTGGTAACTGTTTGCTTTGGAACGTGAACACGGTACTTTTCTTCTTCAAACGACCAGTAGATATTTGCCATAGCTTCATTCTCGCTCTTTTCCGTCACGAACGTTTTGAAAAAGGCGATAATCTCCGACAGGATACTGTACGGTATTTTCGGCAGAGCCGGGATAAACCCGGCCCTTACCTTTGAAAAAAGGGATACGCTGTCAGCTTCGGCTATGAAGGTCCCAATCTGATTATTGCGAACTTCATAGATTTTTCCGTCGCTGGAAGGTACGAATACGATTTGCTTTCCGCTGCTTACTGCTTCTTCAAGGCTGTTTGCAACTCCCTTGTAGGAGGCAACAATGCCTTTCTTTTTAGCCGTAACCGAGGGGATAACCTTGCATTCGATTTCACCCTTAGCTTTTTTAAGACAATCCATAAATTCCTTTGATTCTTCAATCTGCTTCTTCAGACTTGCAATCGTGGTTTTCTTAGGTGTGGTCACCGTCTTTGTGATAGTTCCGTAAGTCATTTTCCACGATACTGCCGTAGCGTCGTCAAGCTCGGGAAAGTCCTCTGCTTTTTCGTTACGCAGTTCATCAAAGGTCTTTGAGGTGTCTACGATTTCCTCTTTGGCATTTGCATAGGAGAAGATGGGAAGCTTCAGTACTAAGCCGCTCTTGTCCTTTTCTGCCTGTTTTTGGTTTGCCTGTGCCAGTGCCGCTTCAAAAGGATCCTGCTCCTCTGATTTATCGCTTGCGACATCAGATTCTGCTGCTTCAGCTTTTGCATCGGCTGCCGGCTGTGATACAGTTGTTGTTTCTTCATTTGCGTGTGTTTCCTCCGGTTTTTCGGTTATTGTAGGTGCAGGGGTTTCACTCTTAACCTCTGCACTTTCTGTCTGAGCATCGTCTTTCTTTTCCGCAGTTCCGAAAATTGAGTCAAAATCATCACTGCTGAAATCGGGAAGGTCTGTAAAGTTCGCATCACTTCCAAGATCGATAGGTTCATTTCCGCCGAATAATCCGTTGTTTCTTTCGTCACTCATTTTTGAGTCCTCCTAAATAATTTGTTTTTGTTTTGTGTGGCTGCTGTTTGTTTAACGATCAATTTAATGCCTGAACTTTATCACCCCCAATACTGAGGAGTGATTCAAGTCAGCAGATAAACTGATCGCACCAAACCTTGACCACTCGCTGAAATTTTGCAATTTCATCTGTTTTACCTCCTTCCGAAAGCAAAAAAACACACGCAAAAGTCTCTAAATAGACTTAATACGTGTGTTTGCTTCCAATAAAATTATTTTGTTTTCCTGTAAAAATGACAAAAAGCAAGTACCGAAAATGCCCATACCTATCCCATAGGATGGAACATACCTGTACCTGCTTAACTGCTTACCGTTTTAACTGCTTACCATTTTTACAATGCTATTTTAGCATAGAAAAATCATTTCTGCAATGGCAGGAGTTAAAAAAGTGGG
>JAFQIY010000022.1 GCA_017415165.1 Oscillospiraceae bacterium
AAGGTGGACGAAACTTTTAATGTCGCTTCGCGATGCTTAAAATCTATCAGATAAATTATAATTTACAACGAAAGGAAACAATTTATGATATACAACGATTTCGACAGTGTTCGCTTATCCGAGGACGGCAAATCCGTTGTGATAATCGACCAAACTCTACTCCCAAACCGCACCGAATTTCTCACGCTCAGCCGTGCTGAGGACATTTTCGAGGCAATCAAAAAGCTTCGTGTCCGTGGTGCGCCTGCTATCGGCATTTGTGCAGGCTATGCTATGTACGTCCTTGCTCAGCAGATTGACTACGCTGATTTTATGGGCGAACTCCGCAAAATCGGCGATTATCTCAATTCGTCACGTCCCACGGCTGTAAATCTTTCGGCGGCGATAAAGCGTATGCTGAAATGTGCCGAAAATAACACGGTGAACACCCTTGATGCGCTTCGTGACGAGGCGGTGAAAATCCACGAGGAAGATATTGCTATGTGCAAGGCGATTTCCGAATACGGTCTGACCCTTGTCAAGGACGGCGACGGAATTCTCACCCACTGCAATGCGGGTCCGCTTGCTACCTCACGCTACGGGACAGGCTTGGGCACGCTTATTCTCGGCAAGGAGAAGGGGTACAATTTCCACGCTTACGTTGACGAAACACGTCCCCTTTTGCAGGGCGCACGTCTTACCGCATATGAGCTTGACAAGGCAGGAATTGACGTGACCCTTATCTGCGACAATATGGCTTCGGCGGCGATGAAAAACGGCTTTATTCAGGCGGTTTTCGTAGGCTGTGACAGAGTTGCCGCAAACGGCGATACCGCAAACAAAATCGGTACAAGCGGTGCGGCTGTTCTTGCAAAACATTACGGAGTACCTTTCTACGTTTTCTGTCCGTCAAGCACGATTGATTTTTCCTGTGCAAGCGGCAGGGATATCCCCATTGAGCTTCGTGACGGAGACGAAATCCGCACGATGTTCTACAGCGAGCCTGTTGCCCCTGAGGTCAAGTGCTGGAACCCGTCCTTTGACGTGACGGACAATGAGTTGATTACGGCGATTATTACCGAAAAGGGAATTTGCCGTGCACCGTATGACGTGAGCCTTAAAACTTTGTTTGGAGTAAGCTAATGAACAATATAAAAGCAATAATTTTCGATATGGACGGCACGCTTCTTGACAGCCTTTCCGTGTGGGCGGACTCGGACAGGGAGTTTATCACGGGTCTGGGGCACGACTACGACAACCGCCATTCCCTTGCTATGAAAACTATGCACTTTGACTCAGCCTGTGAATATTTAGTGCAGGCGTTTGATTTAAAATTATCCGCGAAGGAAACAGGGGAACAAATATTACAGATAGTAGAGGATAAATATCTGCACGGAATTGATTTGAAAAGCGGTGTGCTTGAATTTGTGAAAGCGGAGCATAATAAGGGCGTGAGGATGTGCGTTGCAACGTCAAACAAGAAGAAGCTTGCAGAGGACGCGCTGAAATCCCACGGACTTATGGAGTATATGGAGTTCGTGCTGACCTCGGACGAGGTAGGGTGCGGCAAGGAGTCCCCGCTGATATTTGAGAAGGCAGCGGAAATGCTGGGTGCAAAGCCTGCGGAAACCGCAGTTTTCGAGGACTCAATCCACGCAGTAAATTCAGCGAAAAAGGCTGGGTTTTATGTGGTGGGGGTGTATGACCCGCTCAGTGAAAATGAGTTCAGGGAGATACAGAAGGTAGCGGATAAAACAATAAAAAGTTTCAGTGAACTAATTTGAAATTGAAATTTAATATAGCATCTCGCCTTCCCCACAAACGAAAAAATCGGCAAAGGATAAGGGTTGAAAGGGAAAAGGGGAGCGCGAGGGGGAAAACCGCTAAGGGAAAAGGAAATGCCGATTTTTTGTCGGATTTTATTTGTTCCTTGTCCCTTATAGGTTTTCCCCCTCGTACCTCAACGCAGAAACTATAAATTTCAAAATAAATATAAAAAGGAAAATAAACTATATTTTTCTTATTATAAATTCTGCCAAAAGATAGTTTGCGTGGGATAACGAGGGGAAAACCTTCAGGAAAGAAGGAGGACTCAACAACCACTATGGACGCACGCCGTCCTCCCTCTCTCCTTGCGGTTTTTCCCCTATCCAAATGCTTGCATTTGGTTTGCTCCGACCTTTCCCTAAACCTCATACCTTTCTGCTAGCGCTATATTGCTTTATATAATTTTTATGTGGTTTTTGAATAATAATATTTTTCAGGGGTGAATTATTTTGAACAATCCAACGTGTGAATGTAATGACAGAATTGCAACAGAAATCAAATCTCTGTCTGAATTGAATGAAATTAAAGCTTTTTTCTCTGAACAATTATCAGAAGGAGTTTTCACAGAGTTAGTGCCACAAAAGCCATATTACAAATACAAATCTGAAAAGGAATGGTATGCAGACAAATGGTATAAATGTACAGCGTGTGGCTGTTTATGGGAATATGTTAAACCTGATTTTCCCGCAAGTGGATTTGTAAGAAAATTTTCAGATGGCAATTATATAGAAAGAGGATACTGAATGTATCTTGGCTAAAAAATATTCACCACGAAAGGACAATTACAATGAAAACATTTTTAAAAGTCCTCGTTGCCCTCGTTTTGACGTTTCTGTTTTTCCTTGCGGCAATACCTTTCTTTTTCGGTACTGTCCTTGTATCTGACCAGTTTGAATCCGAACTACGAGCGATTGTCCCTGACAGTATGGATTTGGCTCTGATGTATATAACGCAGGTTCTTCCGCCTGCAATAATCCTGTGTATAATCGACCTTGCTACACATAATTATCTGAAAAATTACTTTGAAAAATCGTTGTTGGTGTACATAATCCAAAGCGGAAGTGCCGTGACATTATTATTTTTCATCAGTATGTTCAGTAAATCAAATCTTGGCGATGAACAATACGCATACGTCTGTGTATGCTTAACGATAATTCTGTTCGGCGGAGTTTTGTTATCCGCAATTATCCGTACAGTAAAACAAAGGAGAACAAAAAGCGAATGAAAAAAATCCTAATAGGAATGAGCGGCGGCGTGGACAGCTCTGCGGCGGCGGTGCTTCTTTTACAGCAGGGCTACGATGTAAGCGGCTGTACCCTTAAACTTTTCGAGGGCACGGACGCATCCGTAAATGACGCAAAGGAAGTCTGCCACAAACTCGGCATTGAACACCACGTTATTGACATTGCACCCGACTTCAAGCGTGAGGTTATGGACAAGTTTGCCGACAGTTACATCAGCGGCGAAACCCCCAACCCCTGCGTGTTCTGCAACCGCACAATCAAGTTCGGAAAAATGCTTGACTACGCTCTCGAAAACGGCTTTGACGGAATTGCCACGGGGCACTACGCACGGATTACCGAACGTGACGGCAGACACCTGCTCGCCTGTGCGGAGGATTTACGGAAAGACCAGACCTATTTCCTCTACACGCTGAGTCAGCACCAGCTTTCCCACAGCATTTTCCCCTTGTGGAATATGGAAAAGCCGCAGATTCGTGCCATTGCCGAGGAGCACGGCTTAATTACCGCCCGCAAGCGTGACAGTCAGGATATATGTTTTATCCCTGACGGCGATTATGTCAGCTTTATCCTTTCCCATACGGGCAAAACCTTCCCCGAGGGCAATTTCATCGGCACGGACGGAGCAATTCTCGGCACTCACAGCGGCATTATCCGTTACACAATCGGTCAGCGGCGTGGTCTTGGGGTAACCTTCGGCAAACCCGTTTATGTCTGTGCAAAAAATGCGGCGGAAAACACCGTTACTCTTTCCGATACCGAATATACGGCAACGGAAATTTATCTCTTCGACGTGAATTATATTTCCGTGGAAAAGCTTGATAAACCTATGCAGGTCACCGCAAAAGTGCGTTACTCCGCAAAGCCACAGGCGGCGACAATTTACCCCGAGGAAAACGGCTTGACGAAAATCGAATTTGCCGAGCCTGTACGAAACCCCACATCGGGGCAGGCGTGCGTATTCTACGACGGAGATATCGTAGTCGGCGGAGGAAAGATTTTGTAGGTCAAATAATATAATTTATATATAACTTGAAAGGAAGATTTACTATGAAAGAAATCACACTTAACGAACTCAGCTTCAACCCTTGGGACAAAATCAGCAAGGAATGGTTCCTGCTGACAAGCGGCGACGAAAACGGTTTTAACACTATGACAGCTTCGTGGGGCTTCACAGGCTTTATGTGGAGAAAGCCCCTTTTCACAGCTGTTGTACGTCCTACTCGCTACACCTATGAATTTATGGAGAAGAACGACCTTTTCACTGTCAGCTTCTTTGACGAAAAGTTCCGCCCTGCACTGAATTTCTGCGGCTCATATTCGGGACGTGACGTTGACAAGGCACAGAAAACAGGTCTTGACCCTCTTTTCATCGACGGTACAACCGCTTTCGAGCAGGCTGAAATGGTACTTGTCTGCAAGAAGATTTACGCTCAGGATATGGACTTGAATTGCCTTGCTGACGAGGTTAAGCCAATCAACGGCAACGACCCTATCCACAAGCAGTACATTGGTGAAATTCTGAAGGTGTATGTGAAGGACTAATGGGATTTTTAGAAATATTTTTAATAGGAATAGGACTCTCCGCAGACGCATTTTCCGTTGCCGTCTGCAAGGGTCTGAATATGCGAAAGCTTAATCTTAAACACGGCTACATAATTGCACTTTTCTTCGGCGGCTTTCAGGCGATAATGCCCCTTATCGGATATCTTCTCGGCACGAATTTTGCTTCTTACATTGAACAGTTTGACCACTGGATTGCTTTTGTGCTTCTGGGCTTTATCGGCGGCAAAATGGCAATTGAGGCTATCCGTGACAAGGACGAGGACGAAACAGAAAAGACAGACGTGCTGAAAATCGGCGAGCTTACCGTTATGGCGGTTGCCACGAGCATTGACGCACTTGCTGTCGGTATCACCTTTGCGTTTTTAAAGGTAAACATTCTTCTTTCGGTGCTTCTTATCGGTGTAACAACCTTTGCGCTGTCCCTTGCAGGCGTGCTTATCGGAAACAAATTCGGTGCAAAATACAAGAGCAAGGCTGAACTTGCAGGGGGAATAATTCTTGTTCTGATTGGTGTGAAGATTTTGCTGGAGCATTTAGGCATTATCACATTTTAAAGGACTGGTAAAATTGAATAAACTTAGTACAAACTCACCATTTATCAAGTATTTGATTGCTCTGCTGCTTTTCGGCTCAAACGGAATTGTGGCAAGCTTCATCACACTCACAAGCTACGAAATTGTACTTCTACGCACATTTATCGGCAGTATTTTTCTCTTGGCAATATTTTTCATCACAGGAAACAAACTTACCTTTTTCAAGCATAAAAAGCAGTTTGCTTTCCTTGCGGTTTCGGGTGTTGCAATGGGTACAAGCTGGATGTTTCTCTATGAAGCGTATCATCAAATCGGCGTAAGCATTGCTTCCCTGCTTTACTACTGCGGACCTGTTATCGTTATGGCACTTTCTCCATTGATTTTCAAGGAAAAGCTTACCGCTGTAAAAATCATCGGCTTCATTGCCGTGCTGGGAGGAATTTTCCTTGTCAACGGCAATTCCTTCGGAAGCGGCGGAAACGGCTTCGGAATTTTCTGCGGACTTATGTCGGCGGTGATGTATTCATTTATGGTAATTTTCAACAAGAAAGCAAAGGACATCACAGGGCTTGAAAACTCCGCATTGCAGCTTTTCATCAGCTTCCTTACCGTTGCGGTTTTCGTTGGAATAAAGCAGGGCTTTGCAATAGCCGTACCCTCAAACGAATGGATACCCATTCTCATTCTCGGACTTGTCAACACGGGTACAGGCTGTTACTTCTACTTTTCGTCAATCGGAAAGCTTAACGTGCAGACAGTAGCTGTATGCGGCTATCTTGAACCACTTTCCGCAGTTGTTTTCTCGGTAATTTTCCTGCGTGAAGCAATGCTTCCTATGCAGATTGCAGGGGCAATACTGATTATAGGCGGCGCGATTTTTGCCGAACTTATGGGGAAAAGGCAGGTTGACACAATAACATAGGAGGACGTAAAATGAAAATCAAAAAAGCCATAATAATCATACCACTAATTGCATTGCTGCTTATCGTCATAACGCTGTTTCTGCTATCTCATCAGACCTACTACAAGTACAACGACTGGTGGGTTATCGGCAAATCTATGGCAGAAATTGAGGAGCGTTACGGCGAGTTTGACATTGAGCTTGGAAGCAGAAAAGGCTACTTCATTTACACTGATAACAGTTGGGTAATGCCCGACCATCTTGACCATTATTACTACATAAAATTTGACGAAAATGGCATTGCAACGGAAGTATCAGACGGCGTTCAGCCGGGTGGATAATAAAATCAAGGGAGCCAAAATATGACTGATGTAATCTTTATAATTATTGGTGCACTTATTATTATCGGGGCACTCCACAGCATATACACTTTGATACGCGGCAGGTTTATAAAATACAAACCTCTTGACCCCGAAATATGGGAAAGGACAACCGCCCGTATTACAGGTAAAACAAGCTACAGCAAAAGAGTTGTACCCGCCTACAAGGCAGGAAAAACCGCCGAAGATATGATTGTTCATGTAAGCGTTGCTGAGTTTGAGGTTAACGGTAAAACCTATTCGGCAGAGGTTGACGAAGTTGACAGAAGCACTATTGAGCTTTATTACAAGAAGAAAAATCCTCAGAATACCACTACCGAGGAGAAGCACAAGCAGGCATATCTTACCCAAAAACACAGAAGCACCGCCCCCGGTGCCGTTGTCGGAACAGTTATCGCAATTATCGCACTGCTTGCAATAGGCTGGGTGCTTATTTCCAGCGGAATATCCGAACTTATGAAATGAAAAGGAAACCAAAACTATGACTTTAAAAGAATTACACGAAATGACCGATAATATGCTTGCTGTGGCAGGTGTGGAGGACCATCGCTTCGACACGGACTGTCTTTTTCAGGACATACTCCGTGCTGACAAGCTTACGCTTATGCTTCACGGGGAAGATGAAGTCCCCGAAGCTGACACTGACAAGCTTATGGCGGCGGCGGAAAAACGCTGTATCGGAATTCCGCTTCAATACATTCTCGGCACCTGGGAATTTTTCGGCAGGACTTTCCACGTCGGCGAGGGCGTGCTGATACCACGTCCCGACACGGAGGTGCTTGTGGAGGAAGTTGTGAAGCACTTTATGAACAGCGGCAACTCTTCTCCCGAAATCTGCGATTTGTGCAGCGGCACGGGCTGTATTGCCATAACGCTGAAAAAGGAAATTCCTCAGGCGACGGTGCACGCTGTTGAGCTTTCCTCGGACGCTATGCCGTACCTTGTGAAAAATATCCGTCTCAACGAAGCGGACGTGAAAATCATAAAGGGCGACATCACCGACGGACGTTTGCTGGACAACTTCCGCGACCCTGAGGACGAGATGGAGTACCGCAAGATTGATTGTATCGTGTCAAATCCACCGTACCTTACCGACAAGGAAATGACAGAGCTTTCCAAGGAAGTAAAGCGTGAGCCTGAGCTTGCTCTGAGGGGCGGTGCGGACGGACTTAAATTCTACCGCATTATTGCTTGCCTGTGGAAAGAAATTCTCCGTGAAGGCGGTCTGCTTGCCTTTGAAATCGGCTGGGAGCAGGGCGAAGCGGTCAAGGAAATTCTTGAACGCAGCGGATTTGGCGATGTCCGTATTACCAAGGACTACGCAGGAAATGACAGGGTTGTAACAGGAATAAGGCTGTAAAATTGTAATTTATAAGTGTGGAGTTTGGAGAGTGGAGTGAGGAGTTAAAGAGAACCATAGTTTACACAACAACTCCACACTCCACTCTCAACACTCCTAACTCTATAAATTATAATTTATCCGATTTAACAACAAGGAGTAATACTATGTTCAGAGATATGCGACGCTTTAAACAGGCTCTGCCAAAGGAGCAATGTGAGGAAATCCTCCGCAGGTGCACTTCGGGCACGCTTGCTCTTTCGGGTGATGACGGCTACCCCTATGCTGTACCGCTGAGTTATTTTTACGGTGACGGAAAGATTTATTTCCACTGCGCAAAAGAGGGACACAAGATTGACGCTGTGAAAAATTGCCCCAAGGCTTCATTCTGCGTAATCGAAAGCGACGGGGTAATCCCCGAAAAGTTCACCACCGCCTACAGAAGCGTGATTGCTTTCGGGCAGGTGCGTATTATTGACAACCCTGAGGAAATGCGCAGGGCGATTACAATGCTGTCGGACAAGTATTCACCCAATATGGACAGCGAGCGTGACAAGGAAATCGACGAGTTTTTCAGCCGTCTTTGTATGCTGGAGCTTACGGTTGAGCATATGACTGGCAAGCAGGGGCTTGAAATGATGAGGCAATAATATGGAAATGACATTTTCTTCTCCGCAGATGTTCGGCTTTGTTGTAAGGGCAATTCTGACCATTGCCTTTCCGTTTATATGTATTTTTATTACACATAAGAAATTTGACGGCAGGATTTTTCCTTTTGTAATCGGACTCGTTGCGGTAAATCTGCTTGTTCTTCCCCGTGCACTGTTGAGAGGTATATTTGTGCCTGACAGCGGAGATTTTACGGTAAGGCTCGTCATTTCGTCACTTATAGGCGCATTCTGCGAGGAAACCGCACGATTTTTGATGTTCAGATATATGCTGAAGAATTACGATACCCTTACCGATGCGGTCTGCTACGGAATAGGTCACCACGGAATGGAGGTTATTCCAAGCGTAAGCTTTTGCTTTGATGCAATTGCAACGGGTTCAAAGCTGAACAGCGTGGGACTTGAAGCAATGATTGCAGGCTTGTCTGCGGAGAAAGCCGATGCACTTGTAAAACAGATTGAAATTTACACGTCAATAGGATTTTTGGAACACGCAGATGTTGTGCTTAGCTGGATAGCTTCGCTTGCGATGCAGATTGCCTGGTCGGTGCTTGTTTTCACGGCTGCATACAGGCAGGATTACCGCAAGTTCTACTTTGCTGCACTTCTGCTTCACGTTGTGGCAAACGTGCTTATTTACGGAGCAATTATGAACGTAATCGGTGCGACGGCTATGTGCTATTTTGCGTATCGTGTCGCAAAAAGCAGTGAACTGCCCGTTACTCATTCGGAATATTATTGACAAACGAAAGGACAAACATTATGAAAAAATTTATAGCAATTCTCGCTCTTGCGGCAATGCTTACAGCTTGCTCCGACAGGGGAAATTCACCTGCTGAAACGACAGCAGAAACCACTATCGAAATTACCACAGAAGCTACAACTGCTGCAACTACATCAGCAACAGAAGCTGAAACAACCACCGCCATTGAAGAATGTAAATGCGAACACGAATGGCAGCACGCTTTTGCTGAGCACATCAATGGACAAGAAAATTATGCAGGATTATATATTGGCGACATCAACGGCGACGAAACTCCCGAAGCGGTTATTGCACAAGGTAAGAATGAAATGACAACGGTACTTTATTACCTTGACGGAGAAGTACGTCCACTTGATTTGCACGTTTCATCAAGCTGGGGTTATGTAAGATATATACCCGAAACAAAACAGATACTGAATTGTCCGTTCTATGGTCACACTTGGGGCACTTTCGGTCAGGAAAACTATTATATTTACGAGTGGACTGACAAAGGTTATGTTGAAACTTTTTCATTAACCCGTGAGGGTGGATACTATAATGATGAAACCTTCTTTGATTACGGTCAGGGCTACATAAACGGCGAGGAGGTTGACTTCGACACCTTTGAAGCAAAGCTTGCCGAAATGAAACAGCTTGTTGAGGAAAATGAATATTTCCCCTGCATTTACAAAGATGATGAAAATTACGCAGAATACGTTGCAGAAAACCTGCCCTGCGTTAAGATTGGAGAATAACTATGCTTGAATATATCGACTCACACGCACATTACGACGACGAAACCTTCGACAGCGACCGTGACAAGGAAATCGACGGGTTTTTCAGCCGTCTTCGTATGCTGGAGCTTACGGTTGAGCATATGACGGGCAAACAGGGGCTTGAAATGATGAAGAATTAACTATACAGAAAGGACAAACATTATGAAAAAATTTATAGCACTTCTCGCTCTTGCGGCAATGCTTACAGCTTGCTCCGACAGGGGAAATTCACCTGCCGAAACTACCACAGAAGTAACCACTGTTACAACAACAGAAGTGGCAACCACTACATCAGCAACAGAAACAGAAGCTGAAACAACCGCAGCCATTGAAGAATGTAAATGCGAACACGAATGGCAGCACGTTTTTTCCGAGTACATCAATGGTCTGGATTTTTATTATGGCTTATATGTGAAAGATTTTAATAATGATAGCATTCCTGAAGTTGTAGTTGCAAGAGATAGCTGTGAATGGACAGAAGTTCTTGTTTACAATGACGGTGAAATTAAATCTTACGAATATGTAACAGCCGGTTCATACGGATATGTTCGATATATACGTGACACTAATCAGATACTCCATTGTCCACTCTACGGTCACACCGCTACCACTCAAGGAATGGAAACAATTTTTATTTATGATTGGGTAGACAACGGATTTGTCGAAACATTTTCTATGGAACGTGATGCGGCATACTATGAACCTGACATTCTTGAATATACACAGGGCTACATAAACGGCGAGGAGGTTGACTTCGACACCTTTGAGGCAAAGCTTGCCGAAATGAAACAGCTTGTTGAGGAAAATGAATATTTCCCCTGCATTTACAAAGATGATGAAAATTACGCAGAATACGTTGCAGAAAACCTGCCTTGTGTGAAAATGGAGGAATAAACTCCTCACTTCACACTCCAAACTCCAAACTCTTAAAAAGGAGAATAACTATGCTTGAATATATTGACTCACACGCACATTACGACGACGATGCCTTCGACAGCGACCGTGACGAGCTGCTTGTCCGTGTTCACGAGGGCGGCGTGAAATACATTATAAATATGGGCTGTAATATGGAGCGTTCACGCTTTTCGGTGGAGTACGCAAACAAGTTCCCGTTCATCTATGCGGCGGTGGGAATTCACCCCGAGGACGTGGACAAAGCGCCTGCCGACTATCTTGAACAGCTCCGCAAGTGGGCGGCTGACCCTAAGGTTGTTGCAATCGGCGAAATCGGACTTGATTACCATTACGACGGCTATGACGCTGAATTACAGAAGAAAATTTTCGAGGAACAGCTTGATTTGGCACAGGAACTTGACCTGCCTGTTGTAATTCACTCCCGTGACGCAACGGAGGACACGCTTAACATTCTCCGCAAGCGCGGTAAAGTAAACGGTGTAATGCACTGTTTCTCAGGCTCGGCGGAAACAGCTAAGCAGATGCTTGAACTTGGTCTGCATATCAGCTTTACAGGCGTGCTGACCTTCAAGAATGCGAAAAAGGCAATCAGTGCGCTGGGTGTTGTGCCTATGGACAAGCTTCTCCTTGAAACGGACTGCCCCTATATGGCACCTGAGCCAAACCGCGGAAAGCGCTGCGACAGCAGTATGATTGTGCACGTTATTGATAAGATTGCCGCCGAAAAGGGCATCACTCCCGAAGAAGTCGCAAAGCAAACAATGGAAAATACATTAAAGCTGTTTTATAAGATTAAATTATAATTTATAGAGTTAGGAGTGTTGAGAGTGGAGTGTGGAGTTGTTGTGTAAACTATGGTTCTCTTTAACTCCTCACTCCACTCTCCAAACTCCACACTCACAGACAAATTATAATTTATATTAGTAATTTTGAAACATAATCTTCGTATTTTGCTTTGGTTTTTATGATAAATAAACAAAGTGACGGTCTATATTTTTATTTCAAAATGGCGGAATAATATTGATTTTTTCCATTTTTGTGGTATAATTAATATATCTACAATTATGCAAAGGAAGTTTATTTATGCTCGATATCAGATTCGTCCGCGAAAATCCGGACGTTGTTAAAGAAAACATTAAAAAGAAATTTCAGGACTCTAAGCTTGCTCTCGTTGACGAGGTTATTGCTCTCGACACTGAGCTTCGTGCTGCCAAGACTGAAGCTGATGAGCTCCGTGCCAACAGAAACAAGGTTTCCAAGGAAATCGGCGGTCTGATGGCTCAGGGCAAGAAGGAAGAAGCTGAGGAAGCTAAGAAGAAGGTTACTCAGTACGCTGACCAGCTTGCTGCTCTCGAAGTCAAGGAGGCTGAGCTTGAAGAAAAGCTCACCAAGAATATGATGATTATTCCTAACATCATCGACGACAGCGTGCCAATCGGTAAGGACGACTCCGAAAACGTTGAGCTCGAAAAGTTCGGTGAGCCTGTTGTTCCCGATTTTGAAGTTCCTTATCACACAGATATCCTCGAAAAGCTTGACGGTATCGACCTTGACGCTGCAAGAAAGGTTGCAGGCAACGGCTTCTATTACCTGATGGGCGATATCGCAAGACTCCACAGCGCAGTAATTTCCTACGCTCGTGACTTTATGATAAACAGAGGCTTCACATACTGCGTGCCACCATTTATGATCAGAAGCAACGTTGTTACAGGCGTTATGAGCTTCGCTGAAATGGACGCTATGATGTACAAGATTGAGGGCGAGGACCTCTACCTTATCGGTACTTCCGAGCACTCTATGATTGGTAAGTATATCGACACAATCGTACAGGAAAAGACACTTCCTCACACCCTCACAAGCTACTCCCCCTGCTTCCGTAAGGAAAAGGGCGCTCACGGTATTGAGGAAAGAGGCGTTTACCGTATCCACCAGTTTGAAAAGCAGGAAATGATTGTTATCTGTAAGCCTGAGGAAAGTATGGACTGGTTCCATAAGCTTTGGAGAAACACTGTTGACCTGTTCGTTTCAATGGACATTCCTGTCCGTACCATCGAATGCTGCTCAGGTGACCTTGCTGACCTTAAAGTCAAGTCCTACGACGTTGAAGCGTGGTCTCCAAGACAGAAGAAGTATTTCGAAGTGGGCAGCTGCTCCAACCTTGGCGACGCTCAGGCAAGACGTCTCAAAATCCGCGTAAACGGTGAGGACGGCAAGAAATACTTTGCTCATACACTCAACAACACAGTTGTTGCTCCTCCAAGAATGCTTATCGCATTTGTAGAAAACAACCTCTGTGAGGACGGCTCTGTTAAAATTCCTGAGGTTCTCAGACCTTATATGGGCGGACTTGAAAAAATCGTTCCTAAGAAGTAAGCGACAAAATTACGAAAAATTTTTGAGGAGGTTTTCTTATGAAAAACTTAAAAATCCGTAATAAGCTTCTGGTTGTCAGCGGTATAATTTTTGTATGCGTAATTGCTATGGTTGTTGGTGTAAGAGTTGCTCTTGGCATAGTAGTAAAAAACATTGACCAGCTTTATGCAAATATTACCCCGACAGAAGAACTTGCTGCAATGTATGAAAGCACACACGGCTATATAACATCTGCATCTGTATTTATGATTGCAATGACTGCAATTCTTCTTATTGCAGGTACAATTGTAATGGTTATGGTTATCAGAACAATCCGTAAGGGTGTTACTGAATGTATGCACGCAGCTGAAAAAATGGCTGACGGCGACTTTATGGTTGATATTACTTACACCTCCAAGGACGAAATCGGACGCCTTGCAGAAGCTATGCGCTCCCTCTCCGACCGCACAGGCAGAGTTATCAACGATATTGATCAGGTAATGGGCAACGTTGCTGAGGGTAATCTTAACGCAAAATCAAATAACGAAAATATGTACATAGGTGCTTTCGGAAATATTCTCAGCTCTATGAAGAACCTTATTTCCAAGCTTAACGCTACAATGACAAGCATCAACAACGCTGCTGAACAGGTTGCTGCAGGCTCGGAACAGGTTTCCGGCGGTGCACAGGCTCTCTCTCAGGGCGCAACACAGCAGGCTTCCTCCGTTCAGGAGCTTGCCGCTACAATCAATGTTATCGCTGATATGATTAACGTTAACGCAAACGATGCTGAAAATGCAAGCAAAAAGACAAATGAAGCAGGTGCTCAGATGCAGGTGGCTAACGGCAAGATGGAAGAGCTTGTCAAGGCTATGGACGAAATCAGCACTTCCTCTGACGAAACAAAGAAGATTATCAAGACTATCGAAGATATCGCATTCCAGACAAATATCCTCGCTCTCAATGCCGCTGTTGAGGCAGCAAGAGCAGGCGCAGCAGGTAAGGGCTTCGCAGTTGTTGCTGACGAAGTAAGAAACCTCGCAAGCAAATCCGCAGAAGCAGCTAAGAATACAACAGCTATGATTGAAGGTACTGTTGTGGCTATCGAAAAGGGTAATGCTCTTGTTGATGAGGTTGCTGAAAAGATGGGCGCAGTTGCAGAAGCAGCAGGCGCAGTTGCCGTTATCAACAACAAGATTTCCGAAGCTTCCAAGGAAGCAGCAGACTCTATTATGCAGGTTACAGTCGGCGTAGACCAGATTTCCGAGGTTGTTCAGACAAACTCCGCTACAGCAGAAGAAAGTGCTGCAGCTTCCGAAGAACTTTCCGGTCAGTCTCAGCTCCTCCGCGACCTTGTTGCTGAATTCCAGCTCGCTGACGAGGACGCAGACAACAGCTATGATGACGACTATAGCTATAACAGCTACAGCAGCTTCGACGAAGAACCCGCTCCCGTAAACGACGACAACGAATTCGGCGGCAGCTTCGACGACGCCTTCTTCGGCGAAGAAGTATAATAATTCAACGAACTATTATGGAGACCTATTGAGGGAGACCCTTTTGTAAAAGGGTCCTCCCTCAAACTCCCTCCCTAAAACTTTTAATGTAAAATACCCTCATAGGGCAAAAGCCCTATGAGGGTATTTTAGACTGAAAGTCTTTGGAAAGGGGTCTGGGGAAGAACCTTTCTACAGAAAGGTTTTCCCCAGTGGTTCTCCATAACACTCCGTTAAATTATTTATTCTTTTTGCTGCGGTAGTGGTAGCTGTTATAGTCGAACTTGATGTTATCGCAGATGAAGTCCATCATATCCTCGGTGGCTTCGAGGATTTCCTCAACGAGCTGGCGGTCGATTTCCTCGGGAATATCGGCAGGGTACCTTGTTTCAATGTAGAAGCGGTTGAGGAGGGTACTCTTGCCAATCCATTTAGTGAAGGACTGGTCGGTAAGAGCCGCCTGCTTGCAGAGCCAGGTAAGGTTGTGTCCGTCGAAAAGCTTGCGGTGCTTGTACAGCAGGAAGGCTTTCAGGCTCTTTTCGATAGCCTGCTGACAATGGAACACGGTCGGGTTGAACAGACGCTTGTCTGTGATTAACATTCTTGCGGCAAGCAAATCCTGATAGGCGTGGAACAGCCAGTCATAGTAACGCTTGCTGTCGCCGCTGTGACTACTTTTTCTGCTCATATAAAACATTCCCTTCAGTGTCTACTCGGTACGCAAAAGTGCAGTCGTCGTCAACGCATTCGTTCCACTCGCTGACAGTATATACAATCACGTCACAGGGCACGGGGCAATCCGTTTTAAGCAGGATTTCCGTTTCAAGGTCGGAGTGACTCTCGTATTTATTTTCCACAATAATGCAGACCTTGAACGAAGTCAGCTCGCCCTTTGAGTTGGTCTTTGCAGAAACGAGGAAAATCTGTAACGGGTTGCAGATTTTGATGATGTCCTCAGTCATTTCTTTTATGATAGGATTATTTTTCACGGTTATCATTCCTTTCTTAATATGCGCTTACATAGCCCGAGTCCTCAACAATCCGCTGACCCTCGGGTGAGGTTATCCATTCGATAAGCTTTGCAACATTCGGGTTGTCGTTGTCCTTCCTGTACACAGCGTAAAAGCTGTCGGTAATAGGGTACGCACCGCTTCTGATGTTTTCCTTGTCGGGGTAAACACCGTTCACGGACAAAAGCTTGATATCAGCCTTGCCTGCAAGGTCGGTAACATAAAATCTGAAAGAGTAACCAATTGACCTGCCGAAAAGATTTGTAGCACCCTCCATAAGAGGGGTGTCCCCCATAAAAGCAATCATAGCCGTCTGACTTCCGCTGTTTTCGACACGCTGCAAAGCGTTGATAGGCATATTTTCTCCGCCGACATCTTTCCAGTTTGTATAATTACCCGAATATATTCCTTTCAGTTGTTCAACAGTAAGATTATCCACGGGGTTTTCCTTGTTGACAATAAACACAAAGCCCTCATATCCGATTGGTACATATTCAAGCTCAACGCCGCTTTCTTCGGCAAAAGCAATCTGCTGCTCGGACGGCTGTGCAACGAAAATTATGTCCGCCTCGCCGCTGACAATTGCTTTGTACGCACCGCCCGTGCCGCGCTTTTGAAGCAGGCTTTCGGGTGTGAAGTCAGCACCGTCAAAGGTACAGCTTCCCTCGGGATAAACGGAATTCATAAATGCGGAATAAACGGGAAACAGTGCCGTTGCTCCGTCAAGCACAGGCAGCTCTCCGTCAAGCTGAAATTCCGTGTCGTGCTTTGCAATCAGCGAATTCTCGTCAAAGGGTAGATACTTGTCAAGCTCAATTGATTTGCTCTGCATAAGCTCTGCGGAGGTGTCGATATACCGCACCGTGAAGCAGAAATAAATACCGAGATTGAACAGAATAAATGCTGCTGCAACAAGCACAAGCGTCAGGATTTGTTTTTTTAACCTGCTCATTACGCACCCCGACTTTCGTTGCTTATGTAGGTGATAATCGAGCAATTCGTATGCTTGTGTATCGTGTAGCCCGTAAGCAGGGCGGTTGAAATTATTCCTGCCGCAAGGATTGCCGCAAGAATTCGGTTGAAGGTTTTGTCAGACATAGCGTGCTCCTTTATTTTGTTAGTTCGAATGTTTAAAAGTTTTTGCGCAAGCAAAAACTTGGAGCTCAAACAGCATCGCTGTTTGAGTTTTTTTACATAAACATAATAGGTGTTGTGGCGATATAATATATCAGTACAGCTATTGCTATCACCATTGCACCGAAAATTATTCCGAAAACAGTAATCGCTTTTTTGTACTTCCTACGCTTTTCAGCTTCATCTGTTGAGCAGTGCTTATACTTCACAATGCTGACTATAAAGCCTGCTATGACAGAAATCGGCACACCAAAAACAAGCATCGGCACAAGAATTATTGCCAACAGACCTAAAATCAATTCTATAATATTCATTCCGTCATCTCCTATATATCAAAAATGCGCTGTCGGGCACAAACCCACAGCGCACTCTTTTTTCGACTTACTGGTTGTCTTCGATGTACTTAACGATATCGCCAACAGTCTTGATGCCTTCAACAGCTTCATCAGGAATTTCAATATCGAATTCCTCTTCAAGGCTCATTACAAGGTCAACTACGTCGAGGGAGTCAGCACCGAGATCGTCCTGAATGTTTGCGCCGTTTGTAACCTTATCAGCGTCAACGTCGAGCTGGTCAACGATGATTTCCTTTACCTTATCAAATACCATGAAAATTGCCTCCGTTCGTAATATTTTTTATTTATATAAAGAGCACGCCCGAAGGCATTGTCTTTATATTTTCATTTGCAGGAAAACTTATTCGATGAACTCACCGATTTTCCTAAACTTAGTATAACGTTGATTTAGCAAAACGTCAATATCTATTTTCAATTTTTGATGTAAAGATTTGTAGAGAAATTCCCCTATATTTTCAGCAGTTTGACCAATATCGTTATGTGCACCGCCCAAAGGCTCCTCAATAATCTTCTCAGCAACGCCAAGCTCAACCATATCTTCTGCTGTAACCTTCATAATTGAGCAGGCTTCCTTCTCTCTGCCTGCGTCCTTCCAGAGGATTGAAGCAAAGCCTCGTGGGGAAATTACCGAGTAAATGGAGTTTTCCAGCACTGCAAGCTCGTCGCATACGCCCAGTGCAAGCGCACCGCCGCTTCCGCCCTCGCCGAGGACGATACTGATTACGGGAGTTTTCAGCCGCATAAATTCCATAAGGTTCTTGGCAATAGCCTCGCCCTGTCCACGCTTTTCAGCTTCCACTCCGCAGAATGCGCCCGGAGTGTCGATAAAGCAGATTACTGGACGGTGGAACTTTTCCGCCTGCTTTGCAAGACGAAGCGCCTTACGGTATCCCTCAGGGTGAGGCATAGCGAAGTTGCTGTCCTTGTTCTCGTTGAGATTTCTGCCCTTTACCTCGGCAATAACAGTAACGGGAATACCGCTGATAGAAGCGATACCGCCCATAATTGCACCGTCATCACCGAAAAGACGGTCGCCGTGCATTTCCCAGAACTCATCAAAAATGAGAGGGATATAGTCACGGATAGTAGGTCTGCCCTTGTGACGTACAATTTCAAGACGTTCATATGGGGTAAGCTTATTGAGTTTTTCCATTATACGTTACCCCCTTTGTGCAGTTTAAGAATATGTGCAATTGTACGGCGCATTTTCTTACGCTCAACAATCATATCGGCAAAGCCGTGTTCAAGCATAAATTCAGCGGACTGGAAATCGTCGGGAAGTCTCTGCTTGATTGTGCCCTCGATAACACGGCGTCCTGCAAAACCGATAAGTACCTTTGGCTCAGCAATGATAATATCGCCCAGAGAAGCAAAGGAAGCTGTTACGCCGCCTGTTGTAGGGTCGGTCATAACGGTGATGTAAAGCAGTCCTGCGTCACTGTGACGTGCAACCGCACCGCTTGTCTTAGCCATCTGCATAAGGGACACGATACCCTCCTGCATTCTTGCACCGCCTGAGGCTGTGAACATTATCACAGGGAGCTTGTTGTCGGTTGCGTACTCAAAAGCACGGGTAATCTTTTCGCCCACAACGCTGCCCATAGAAGCCATCATATAGCGGGAGTCCATAACGCCGATAACGCATTTTTCGCCTCGGATTGTGCACTCGCCTGTGATGATAGCGTCCTTCAGTCCTGTTGCGTCACGAAGCTTCTGCTGTTTTGCCTCGTAGTCGGGGAAATCGATAGGGTTTGCGCTGAGCATATCTGTATCAAACTCCTTGAAGCTTTCCTTGTCAATGATAAGATTGATACGCTCGCTTGCTGTAAGACGTGAATGGTAGCCGCACTCGGGACATACCTTGAGATTTTTTTCAAGCTCGTCAGTCATAACAACATTAAGACATCTCGGACACTTGAAAAGCATATTATCGGGCACTTTTACCGCTGAGTCAGCCTGCTGTTCAGGCTGTTCCTCCTCGGCAGTACCGTTGAAACGGGTTTTAACCACGTTGAACAAGTCTTCAAGACCCACTTCGGTCACTCCTTCGGGAATAAATTTTACAGATTAAGTTTATCAGGGGGGAATGATAAATCCCAGAACAATTGCTACAATAACAAGATAGCTTGCCTTATACTGTTTAAGTTCATTCTTCATTGTTGCATTAAGAATAATACCGATAACAGGCATAAAGAACGACAGAAGCAAAAGCCACCAGTATTTCTTCCAGAATTCAGATGTACTGTCCGTGTCAACGCTTGAATAAACGGACTGATTGGCAAAAGGTGAGCCGCTTTTATTCGGCACGCCCTCAGGTGTGTACCCAGCATAAGGGTTAGAATTACTGTTGCTTGCGTTAGGGTTACCGTCGCTTGCGTAAGGATTTGCATAGGGATTATCAGCAGGTTTTTCGTTTGGTTTTGTCAGGTCAATTCTGCTTCGTACAGTGTGCCCCTCGTCGTCACGAACCTTGAACATAGGTGTTTCAGCACGGTTAGGATAAATCTCCTCCATCTGAACCTCGGGAGTAATTTCCCTTATTGCAGGCTCAGGCTCGGGATATTCCGCAGGCTCGTAATCATAAATTGAACTGATATTTTCTTCATCGGGGAGCTTGTATCCGCAGGACGCACATTCGCCGCCCCTGAGCTTTTCCATACAAAGCGGACATCTTTCGTCAGCCAAGGCTATCCCTCCCAAAATAAAATTACAGGTTCATTTTTCTTCCCAGATAACCGATATCGTAGTTACCCTCCTCAAAGGCAGGGTCACGGATAAGAGAAAGCTGGAAGTCGATATTCGTGTCAACGCCCTCAACAATGAACTCGGCAAGCGCCCACTTCATCTTGGCAATTGCCTCATCACGAGTCGGTGCGTAAACAATAAGCTTAGCAATCATACTGTCGTAGTATGGTGTAATTGTGTAGCCCTGATAAGCGGAGCTGTCAATTCTGATACCGGGTCCGCCCGGAATGTGGAGCGAATTGATTTTTCCCGGACTCGGACGGAAATTATGCTCAGGGCTTTCCGCATTGATACGGCACTCGATTGAGTGACCCTTGATTTCGATGTCCTGCTGCTCGTAAGGCAGCTCCTTGCCTGCGGCAATTTTAAGCTGTGCCTTAACAAGGTCAACGCCTGTAACAAACTCAGTAATCGGGTGTTCAACCTGAATACGGGTGTTCATCTCCATAAAATAGAAATTCTTGTCAGCGTCAACGAGGAATTCGATTGTACCTGCGTTGTAGTAGCCGCAGACCTTAGCCGCCGCAACAACCGCCTTGCCCATACGGTCACGGAGCATCGGAGTCATAATTGCGGACGGAGTTTCCTCCAGCACCTTCTGATTACGTCTCTGCATTGAGCAGTCACGCTCGCCGAGGTGAATGACATTGCCGTGCTTGTCAGCAAGAATCTGAAACTCAATATGCTTAGGGTTAACGATAAACTTTTCCATATAAATGGAGTCGTCACCGAAGAAGTTGAGAGCCTCCTGCTTTGCGGCAGTAACCTGCGCCTCCAAATCCTCCATCTTTTCAACAAGACGGATACCACGTCCGCCGCCGCCTGCGGAAGCCTTAACCATAAGCGGGAAGCCGATTTCCTCAGCAAGTCGCTTAGCCTCCTCCATATCCTTTACAGCACCGTCGCTGCCCGGGATAACAGGTACGCCTGCATTTTTCATAGCAGTCTTTGCAGCAGCCTTGTCGCCCAGCATTTCAATGGACTCAGGTGCAGGGCCGATGAAGGTGATACCGCACTTTTCACAATTGCGTGCAAAAGCGGCATTTTCGGAAAGAAAGCCGAAGCCAGGGTGGATAGCGTCCGCACCCGTAATTTCACAAGCCGCAATGATAGCCTTTTCGTTTAAGTAGCTGTCCTTTGTAGCCGCGCCGCCGATACATACAGCTTCGTCAGCAATTTTAGCGTGGAGAGCGTTTCTGTCAGCAGTTGAAAAAACCGCAACAGTCTTTATTCCAAGCTCACGGCACGCACGGATTACACGAACAGCAATTTCGCCGCGGTTGGCGATAAGTACCTTTTTAAACATAGTAATAGTTCCTTTCGGGAATTACTTGATAGCGAAAGAAATTTCAGCCGCAACAGCCTTTTCACCGTTTACGGTAGCGATAGCCTTGCCAACGCCTACAGGTCCTTTGACCTTGATGATTTCAACCTCAATTCTGAGAGTATCACCCGGTACAACCTGACGGCGGAACTTAGCTTCCTTAACGCCGCCGAAGAAGCCGATTTTGCCCTTGTTTTCAGGCATTGAAAGCATTGCAACAGCACCTGCCTGTGCGCACATTTCCAGCATAAGCACACCAGGTACAACAGGGTAATCGGGGAAGTGCCCCTTGAACCAGAATTCGTCAGGGCTCATATATTTTGTAGCAACCACACGCTTGCCCACTTCCATTTCCTCGATTGTATCAATGAGGAGAAACGGGTCACGGTGAGGGATAATTTCTTTAATCTGTTCCTGTGTCATAAGTGGCATAATGATGGTACCTCCAATTATTTAATCACCATAATAGGTTGGTCAAACTCAACAGCCTCGCCGTTCTTCACGAGAATTTCAGCAACAGTGCCGTCAAATTCGCTCTGAACCTCGTTCATAAGCTTCATTGACTCGATAATCATAAGCACGTCGCCCTTCTTGACCTGCTGCCCTACAGTTACAAATGGTGGCTTTTCTGGTGATGCAGCAGCGTAGAAAGTACCAACGATAGGGGACTTTACAACATTACCGCTCACCTGTGGAGCAGCCGCAGGAGCAGCAGCCTGTGCAGGTGCGGGAGCAGCCATTGCCATAGGTGCAGGCATCATTCCGCCCATTGGTGGGGGAGGACAAGGTCTTTTAGCCTTGAGAGTGAGCTTTGCATCATCATATTCCATTGTGATTTCTTCGAGATTTTTTTCTTCCATAACATCTGCGAGCACGCTGATGTTTTCAACGCTGAAAAGCTTTTCAATATTCATTTTAGCGTATCCTTTCTGTGTGGATTTGGATTGGTGCAGAGGAAATTCGTCTAAAAAGTGCCACTGGCACTTTTTAGAGGTAAGTTTGTTTGAAATCTATAGTAGGAGGGGCGGTCTTGTTCGCCCCTCCTCGAAATGCTGTCGCATTTCTCACCTCCCTCTCCGTTTTTGAACGAAAAGGGAGTTTCGCCGTCTGCGGACGGCGACGATGGGGCGCTGCCCCCTCGACCCCTGCCAAAGGGGACACCGTCCCCTTTGGAAACCCATTATTTTTTATTATTCTTTGTACTTTACGATACAGAGTGTTGCGTTATGTCCGCCGAAGCCGAGGCTATTGGAAAGTGCTGCATTGACGGTCATATTTCTTCCGCCCTCTGTGCAATAGTCCAGGTCGCACTCTGGGTCAGGTGTCTTATAGCCGCGTGTAACGTGAACATAGTCATTCTTTACAGAGAGAGCTGTTGCGATTGCTTCAACTGCGCCTGCCACACCGAGGAGGTGACCTGTCATAGACTTTGTGGAGTTGATAACAACCTTTCTTGCGGCATCTTCGCCGAGGGCAAACTTGATTGCCTTTGTTTCGTACTTATCGTTAAGACCTGTGGAAGTACCGTGTGCGTTGATATAGTCGATATCCTCAGCCTTCAGACCTGCTTCTGTGTAAGCGTGAATCATACCAGTACCAGCCGCGTCTCCCTCAGGGGAAGGACTTGTCATATGGTAAGCGTCGCCTGTTGCGCCGTAACCTGCGATTTCAGCGTAAATCTTAGCACCTCTTGCCTTAGCGTGTTCAAGTTCTTCAAGAATGAGTGCACCACAGCCTTCGCCGAGTACGAAGCCGTTTCTTTCAGCATCGAACGGGATTGAACATCTTTCCAGGTCGTCGGAACGGGTAAGAGCCTTCATATTGTTGAAGCCTGCGAGAGCGAATTCAGTTACGCAGGACTCTGCACCGCCAGCGATACAAACATCGAGGTAGCCATCCTTGATTTTTCTGAAAGCCTCACCGATAGCGTGAGTAGAGGAAGCACAAGCTGTTGTTGTACAGTAGTTGTCGCCCTTGAAGCCTGTGCGCATAGAAATTGTACCAGCCGCCATATTGCCAATCATCATAGGCACATAGAACACGGAAATTCTGTCTGTACCCTTTTCGAGATACTTGTTGTGCTCCTGAAGTGTAAGTTCAAGACCGCCGATACCAACACCGAAGATTACGCCTGCACGGTATGGGTCAAGGTCCTTGAAATCAGAGCCGCTGTCAGCCATAGCGTCGAGAGCCGCACAAACGGAGAACTGTGTGAAGCGGTCCATTCTGCGTGCTTCCTTCTTGTCGATGTACTTCTCAAAAGAAAAATCTTTTGAACGTGCGGCAATCTTTACGTCAAACTCAGGGTTTGTAATATCATCAATAAAGCCGAAGCCGTGCTTGCCTTCTTTAAGGCTGTTCCAGAATTCTTCTACGGTATTTCCGACGGGTGAAACCACGCCCATACCTGTAATAACTACTCTTTTGCTCATAGTTGGTTAATTTTCCTTTCTGTATAGGATTTGATATATAATACAATTTGTTGTTGGTTTGAATTGTTTTGTACGCTGTAAACAGTAGCTTGCGTTTGTTTTGAAAAGGTGGACGAAACTTTTAATGTTTAGTGTTTCTTAAATTATCAAAAATCACATTGAAAGTCCGCCTGAAATTTCGATTGTCTGTCCTGTTACATAGGAAGCATCTGCGGAGCAGAGGAAGGACACAACGCCTGCGATTTCGTCAACTGTACCGTAACGCTTCATTGCGATTGCTTCAAGCATCTTTGCCTTCTGCTCATCTGTAAGCTTATCGGTCATAGGTGTGCTGATAAAACCAGGTGCAACAGCGTTTACGTTGATATTTCTTGAACCAAGCTCCTTAGCGGCTGTCATTGTCATACCGATGATAGCTGCCTTTGAAGCGGAATAGTTAATCTGTCCGGGGTTGCCGTAGAGACCTGCAACGGAAGCGAGGTTGACAATCTTGCCCTGCTTCTGTCTTATCATAACGTTGCCCGCAAGCTTCATCATATTGAACACGCTCTTCTGATTTACAGCGATAACCATATCGTACTGCTCCTCAGGCATTCTTGCCATAAGACCGTCACGGGTGATACCAGCGTTGTTTACGAGTGCGTCAATTGTGCCGAAGCGCTCCTTGACAGCCTTCACCATATTTTCGCAGTCCTCGTACTTTGAAACGTCTGCACAGAAGATTTCAACCTCAACTCCCAAAGCACGGATATCGTCTGCGATTGTATTATTTTCAAACATAGACTCGTTAAGGTCGTTAAGGGCAATATTGAAGCCGTCCTTTGCAAGACGCAGAGCGATTGCCGCACCGATACCTCTTGATGAGCCTGTGATAATTGCTGTTTTAGCCATTGTGTTTTCCTTCTTTCGTAGATTTACTGTAAGTATAATATTCCAGAATTATTCATATAGTAAAACTTATTATCTGGTCTTTCAGCGGCAGACTGTTCCTTCTCGGGAATGAACAGCTCGCTGTAAAGCTGTTCGTCACGCCGCACCTCTATTGAACGGTCGTACTGCTTTTTACGGTACTCGTCAAGCTTTTTTTCGGCGAGCTCACGTCGGCGCATACTTATCCACACGGAAACATTTCCGTAAATGGAATAAACGCCGATGTTTGTAAGGATTACAAACAGACCGCTGTTCTTGTCCCACGCCGAAAAAGCAAGAGTTATAGCCTGAATTATCAGCACGACAACGCTTTTCTGTGTAAGAAACTCGAATATCTTGTTGACGTACAAATCAACCATATTCCACATTTCCACGTTGTAATAATCGTATAACATTTCTGCTCCTTAAATTAGTAGTCCATAACGATTGCGCCGAGTGTAAGACCTGCGCCGAAGCCTACGAGACAAATTCTGTCGCCTTTCTTGATTGTACCGTTTTCGATTGCCTCTGTAAGAGCGAGAGGAATGGAAACGCCTGATGTGTTGCCGTGAGTTGAGATATTCACAATGAACTTATCCATTGAAACGCCGAGATTTTTTGCAGCTGTTTCGATAATTCTGATATTTGCCTGATGGGGCACGAACCAGTCGATTGTGCTGATGTCAATTCCAGCCTTTTCAACAGCCTTTGATGCCGCAAGAGGAAGTGCCTTTGTAGCAAACTTGTAAACTTCCTTGCCGTCCTGTGCAAGAAGGTCAACAGGACTTCCGAACTCGCCCTCTGTCAGCTCGGAAGGCTTTGTTCTGAACGGGTGCTTCACGTCAGCGTGCTTAGCGTAAAGGAAGTGTGCCCCTGTGCCGTCAGCACCGAGGTGACTTGAATAAAGCTTGTCGGACTTGCCGATTACAGCCGCTGCTGCACCGTCACCGAAAAGGATACAGCTTGAACGGTCGGAAAAGTCAATAATTCTTGACAGATTTTCATTTGCAACAACAAGAACGTATTTCAGGTTGTCATCAGTCTGCAGGAAACGCTTTGCAACGTCCACGCTGTAGACAAAGCCCGAACAAGCGGCACTCAGGTCAAATGCAGCCGCATTTACCGCACCGATTTTGCCCTGAATAACACAAGCCATTGAAGGTGTAGCAAAATCACCTGTGATTGTTGCGTCAATGATAAGACCGATTTCTTCGGGAGAAATTCCTGCCGCCTCAATTGCTTTCTTAGCAGCCTCAACACCCATCTTCCAGGTTGGCTCACCGTCAGTAAAGTTTCTGGACTTGATACCTGTTCTTGTGGTAATCCATTCATCATTTGTCTCCACAACTTTAGCCATATCCTCATTTGTTACGCATATAGATGGGGTGTATGAACCCATACCAAGAATTTCAATTCCGAACAATTTGTTTACCTCCGTATCACGATTGTGCAAAAATTTCGCCACAATCTCTTGTAATTTTCCTGTATATATGGTATATTAGTAATAACGACCTTTTATCCAGCCGATACAAAGTTACACATATACTATTATTGTAACTTTTTTCACGTCTGTTGTCAACAACTTTCGTGCAATAAACTGCTTCAAGGGTCAAAAATTTTTCCGTATTTTACTCCTGATTTCTACATAATATGATGAATTTCGGCAGGAGATACGGGATTTTATTGAAAGGAAACTGAATAATGGCAAAAACTGTATTTTTGTTCTCGGGACAGGGCTCTCAGTATGTAGGTATGGGCAAGGAGCTTTGCGAAGCGTACCCCGATATCGACGTGTACGCAAGAGCAAGCGAAATTCTCGGCTTTGACCTTGCTGAAAAAATCAACAATTCCACTGAGGAGGAGCTTGCGCAGACTGTTATCTCTCAGCCTGCAATAATGGCAACCTCCCTCGTGGCTTTTGAGATAATGAAGAAAAACGGCGTAGAATTCTCCGCAGTTGCAGGTCACTCCCTCGGTGAGTATGCGGCAATGGTTGCAAGCGGCGTCCTTTCCTTTGAGGACGGCTTTAAGGTAATCAAGGCAAGAGCAGCTGCAATGCAGAAGGCTGCTGAAAACAGCGACGGTGCAATGTATGCCGTCCTGGGCAAGACCGCTGAGGAAATCGAGGAAGTATGCGCTTCTATCGACGGTTACGTTGTGCCTGTAAACTACAACTCCGCCGCACAGACAGTTATCGCAGGCGAAACCGCTGCCGCAGAAGCTGCTGCCGCAAAGTTTGCAGAAATGGGCGCTAAGGCAGTAAAGCTGGGGGTTTCATCCGCTTTCCATTCAAAGCTTATGCAGCCTGCCGCTGAGGAATTTGAAGCAGCACTCAATGAAATGAACATCACTTTCAACAAGCCTGCAGTTGCTTTCTATTCCAACCTGCTCGGTGCAGAAATGACCGAATTTGACGGTATGCCCGAAAAGCTTGCAAAGCACATCGTTTCCCCTGTAAAGTTCACATCTGAGCTTGCGGCGCTTCAGGCTGAGGGCTACGAAAACTTTGTTGAGCTTGGTCCTAACAAGGTGCTGACAGGACTTGTAAAGAAAACACTCAAGGGCGTAAACGCTGTAAATGTTGAAAACGAAAAGACTCTCGGCAAGGCGCTGGAGCTTTTTAAATAAGATTAATAATAGTTTGGAGAAGAATGAAAGATGACTTACGAAGAAATTTTTACACAGGCTAAGGAAGCCTTCACAGGCGGCGATATCACAGGCTACAATGGCGATTTCGCTATTCAGGTAAATATCACAGGCGAGGGCGAGGGTGCTTTCTATATCGCATTCAAGGACAACACTCTCGACGTTGCACCTTACGAATACTATGACCGTGATGCAATTCTCATCGCTTCCGCTGAGGACTTCATCAAGATTGCAGACGGCTCACTCAACGCAGTTGCCGCTTTCACAACTGGCAGACTCAAGGTTGAGGGCAGCATTGACAAGGCTCTTGAGCTTCAGAAGATGATTGAGGTTATGGGCAAGAATGGCAAGAAGGCTGACAAGGCTGCTAAGAAGCCTGCAAAGAAAACTGCTAAGAAGTAAGGATTGATTTCAGATGAAAAAGCCTATTTTTTCAGTAATTATCCCCGCACACAATGAGGAAAACTACATAGGCGGCTGTCTTGAAGCAATTCAGAAGGCGGCTTCTCACGCTCCCAAGGGAAGCGTTCAGATTATTGTTGTTGCAAACCGCTGTACTGACAGGACTGCGGAAATTGCACTTTCTTACGGTGCGCTGGTTGTTCCGAATGAGGATAAGTCCATAAGCAAAATCCGTAATGCAGGTGCGGCACGGGCTATCGGCAGAATTATCGTTACGATAGACGCTGACAGCAAAATGACTGAAAATTCCTTTATCGAAATCCACAAAATGCTTACGTCAAAGCTTTATGTGGGCGGAGGAACAATGCCGAAGTTCGACAGAATGTCTCTCGGAATTGCTGTTTCGTCTGCGTATGTTGCAATGAACCTTGCTCCGATTATGATTAAGGAAAAAGCTCCTCTTTCGGGAGGAATGTTCTGGTGTCTGAAAAAGGATTTTGATGCAATAGGCGGCTTCAATGAAGAACTGGTAAGCCTTGAGGATATGGATTTTGCGGTGCGTCTGAAGCGTCACGGCGAAAAAACAGGCAGAAGATACGGTGTTCTTCCGAATGCGAAAATTATCACTTCAAGCAGAAAGTTTGATGAATTCGGTGACTGGTATCTTATCAAAAACCGAGAGCTTACCAAAAGAATTTTTACGGGCAAGGACAGAGAAGCGGCTGACAGCTTTTATTATGATGTAAGATAAGAAGGTATAAAAATGTCAAAGTACGGTTTATTAGGATATCCTCTGGGGCACACAATGTCCCCTCCGATACATAAGAGATTGTTCGAACTTGACGGCAAAGCTGACGCTGAATACGAGGTTTGCGAATTTGCTCCCGAAATCCTTGCGGACAAGATTGAATACCTCAACAGCCTTGGTGGCTACAACATCACTATCCCATACAAGGTTGAGATTATCAGGCATATTGACGGTCTTGACGAGTCAGCAAAGCGCTACAACTCCGTAAACTGTGTTGCTGTAAAGGACGGCAAGCATATCGGTTACAATACCGACTGCTACGGCTTTCTCCGTTCCCTTGAAGCAGGCGGTGCAAGGCTTGACGGTAAGGTGCTGCAAATCGGCTGCGGCGGCGTGGGCAGAATGATGGCAATTGAAGCGGCACTTCACGGTGCTGACCTGACAATCGTTTCCCTGCCTGAATTTATCGCAGGTGCAGAGGCGGCGGCTGACGAAGCACGGGCGCTTAATCCCGACGCTAAAATCAAGGTTATCACTCACGACAAAATCGAGGGCGAATTCGATTTGCTGATGAACGCAAGCCCCGTAGGAATGTTCCCTAAGGTGGACGACTGCCCCGTAAGCGAGGACGTAATCAAAAACTGCAAGTGCGTGTTCGATGTTATCTACAACCCGAACGTTACAAAGCTGATGCAGATTGCACAGGATAACGGCATAAAGGCTATCGGCGGTATGGCTATGCTGGTTTGGCAGGCTGTTGTTGCGCACGAAATATGGGACGGCGCAAAATACCGTGACGAGGACATAAATGCGCTCATTGAGGAAATGAGAGCGAAGCTTGCTTAAATTTCAAACATAAATACAAAACAGAACAGGAGGAATAGCAATGAAGCTTAATCGAAAGCTGCTGATTATTGCAAAGGGCATAAGCGTCTGGTGGGGAATTTATCTTATTCTGGGCTGCTGCGCAGGCTTTGCGGTGCGAATGGTGCAGACGATGTTTATGTCCGCTGAACCGCTGGAAATACTGATGTATGCACCGTATATGTGTATATGCGCTCTCATTCTTGCTGTTCTGACATATTTTATTGGTGAAGCAGCGAAAAAAGCTCCCCGCAGAAAGCTTCGCAGACAGCTGTTTGCGATACTTGGCGAGGAGGGCTTCTCCACAAATTACATAAGCAAGCTTTTTGAAAATGCACGCGAGGATATGAAGTATATTCTGTACATCGAAGCGGCTTGCGTTTATTGTATGAGGGGCGAATATGATTACGCCGAAAAAACTCTTGAATCCGTTGATTTGATAAGCATTACGGATATTGCTCAGACAACTGGCGACTACCGCACAGTTGCGTATTATTACTGCGTAAAGATGGCGTTAAGCGTGATACAAAACGACGCTGACGGTGCGGCAAGAGCTTATGATGACGGTATTTATTATCTTGATGCATATTCCGACAACGATATCGTTATGGCGGTGCTGGCGCTGTATCAGACTGAGGCAGGGCTTTACAACTCGGCAATTGATACGGCTGAAAAAATAAAGTGGAAGTCCCTTCCCCGAAAGATGAAGCGTTACGGAAAAGCTTTTGTATCCTATGTAAAGTCGTGCAACCTGCTTAATATGGGCAAATATGACGATGCAGTAATTTATGCACGAATGTCACTTGAAACGCCCTGCACGGAGTATATCGCCTCACAGGCGGAGGAAATTATCAAGCGTGCCAAAAGCGCGAAGCTTACCGCATCACAAAACACATAAACAAAAATGCCGAGGAGCTTTCCTCGGCATTTTTTAATCTCTGATAGCTTTTTTTGCCTTGTTGACAATTGATTTGTCATTTTCGTAGGTCAGCACGGCAGTAGCGTGTCCGATGTCAACCCACTTGATTTCGGCAATTTCCTCCTCCTGAGGGACAAAATCATAATTTTTTGCTTTAGCAATAAAGTAGACAACAACCTTTTGTGTGTCCTTACGTGGGAAATACTGTACAGTTTCACGGAAGGTAGGGTCGATGATAACATCAATGCCTGTTTCTTCCTTTATCTCACGCTGAGCAGTTTCAACTTCAGTTTCGCCTTCTTCGACGTGTCCCTTAGGGAAAGACCAGTGACCGCTGTTGATATGCTTGATGAGCAGTATTTCGATATTTCCGTGGTACCTGCGATAAACAATAGCACCACAGGACTTCTCATGGGTCATATGTACTTCCTTTCCGAAACCGCAAACGGGTCTGCGGCTCTATTTTAATATAGCTTAGTATAATTATAACATAAATAATTCTGTTTGTCTTGCTTTTTTTGAAAAAAATTATAAATTTCCAAAAATATTTTTGAGTACGATAAATTATAATTTATAGAGTTAGGAGTGTTGAGAGTGGAGTGTGGAGTTGTTGTGTAAACTATGGTTCTCTTTAACTCCTCACTCCACTCTCCTAACTCAACGCTAAATTATAATTTCTCCAAATAACAAAAATCCGCTCCCGTAAATTCGGAAGCGGATTGCTTTTTATAAGAATATATATTTGAGCACGAACAGCACTGCAAGCACATACATTACAGGTGAAATTTCCTTACGCTTGCCGCAGATAAGGTTGATAATCACAAATGAAATTACGCCCATTGAAATACCTTCCGCAATACTGTAGAAAAGCGGCATTGCTATTACGCAGATGTATGCGGGAATTGCTGTTGTATAGTTATCGCTGTCCAGCTTAAGATTGACTATATTGCTGAACATCAGGAAGCCTACGATGATGAGCGCAGGCGCTGTTGCGAAGGATGGAATTGCTGTGAAAACAGGTGCGAAGAACATTGAGATAAGGAACAGCAATGCTGTTGTCATTGATGTAAGACCTGTTCTGCCTCCTGTTGCGACGCCTGATGAGGACTCGACAAAGGTTGTGGTTGTTGATGTACCGAGGATTGCGCCGCCTGATGTTGCGATTGCGTCTGCAAGAAGTGCAGGTCTTATTCTCGGAAGCTTGCCGTCCTTGTCAAGCATATCAGCCTTTGTGCTTACTCCGATAAGTGTGCCAAGTGTATCGAAAAGGTCAACGAAAAGGAATGAACAGATTACAACGATAAAATTGAAAATTCCCACGCCGTTCATATCCACATTGAAGCACTGACCAAAGGTTTCGCCCAGTGCAGAAAAGTCAGTCATACCGATAGCAGGAAACAGTGAATAGTAGCCTGCTGCTGCGTCAGGTACATAGATACCGACCAGCTGACAAATCATACCCAGCACCCAAGTGCCGAGGATACCGAAAAGAATTGCGCCCTTAAAGCCCTTGATGTACATTATAGCTGTAGCAAGCGTACCGATTACTGCAAGAAGTGCGCTGATGCCCGATGTGCTGAAATTATCGGTAAAGCTTGTGATTGTAACAAGTGTTGAGGAATTGCCCACTGTCAGACCTGCATTCTGCAAGCCGATAAAAGCAATAAACAGACCGATGCCGACCGACACGGCATTTTTCAGCTGCAACGGAATAGCGTTGAAAATTGCTTCACGGACGTTTGTAAGGGAAAGAATTATAAAAATAATACCCTCCACAAAAACCGCCAGCAGTGCAACCTGCCAGGAATAACCCATTGCACCCACAACGGTGTACGCCAGATATGCGTTAAGACCCATACCTGCGGAAAGTGCAAAGGGGTAATTCGCAAGCAGAGCCATAAGTGCCGTGCCGATAAAAGAAGCTATACAGGTCGCAAGCAAAACTGCGGTTGAGTTCATACCTGCGTCACCTAAAATACTTGGATTTACTGCGAGAATATATGCCATTGTCATAAACGTGGTCAGACCAGCCATAATCTCGGTTTTTACATTGGTATTGTTTTCTTTCAGCTTAAACACCTTTTCAAGCATTGTGCAAACCTCCTTAGTCTGTACTGTATTCTGCTATGTACGGCAGATTTCTGTAATGCTCGCCGCAGTCAAGACCATAGCCAATTACGAAATAATCGGGGATTGTAAACAAAGCCATATCCGCCTTGAAATCCACAACACGTCTGTCGGGCTTGTCCAGCAGGGTAACGACATTCAGCGAAAGGGGATTTCTCATTTTCAGCATTTTTGTCACGTCATTGAGAGTGCGTCCCGTGTCGATAATATCCTCAACAATTACAACGTGGTACTTGCTCACGTCCTGACCGATATCCATAGTGATTTTTACCACACCCGTTGAAATCGTACCCTCATAGTAGCTTTTTGCACACATAAAGCCTATTTCGCACGGCACGGTTACCGCACGGCACAAATCCGCCATAAACACGAAAGCACCCTTCAAAATGCTCACCAGCAGGATAGGACGTCCGTCATAAATGCTGTCGATATATGCACCTGCTTTTTTCACTGCCTCGTCAATCTGCTCCTTTGTAATAAGAACCTTTTTGATCTTGCTGTTATAAGCTTCAATTGATATATTTTCCATAATTAACATCCCCAAAAGTATTTTTATTTATTATAACACAACGAGACACCATTTTTCAACTGTTTTCGATTTTTTGCACAAAAAAAGAGGAACCCTCAGGTTCCTCTTTAATGTAAACTATTTAATTAGTTACGTTCAGAAGTAAGATTAGTTTCTCTTAGAAGTGAAACTTAGTTTCTCTTCTTTGCAACTACTGCAGCTGTACCAGCGAGAGCCATTACAACAGCCATAGCAGCTACAGGAGCGTTGCCTGTTTCTGTAGATGTTGTTGTAGAGTCAGCAGCAGGAGCAGCCTCAGCAGCAGGAGCGCCGTTCTTCATAAGGTCAGCGGATTCTTCTTCAGAAACCTGCTTGAATTCACCCTCTGGAGCACCAGCGGAAAGTGTAACGTTCTTGATGTTTACGTGGCAAACCTGGAAAGCCATACCAGCCTGTTCGCTTTCGCCGCCCTCGTAGTCAACGAATGTGGACCATACAGACTCAGGAACTACGAATTCGATTGTTGTGCAATCCTTAGGAACAACGATAAAGCCGTCGCCCTTAGCGTAAGCTGTGTCAGATGTAAGACCTGTCCATGTGAGCTGATCCCAAGAAACGCAGATGTTCATAGGCTTGAGGAGAGCGTTGATATCGCCAACCAGTGGAGCCTTGTGCTCAACGTCGAGAGTAACCTTAACGTCGCCGCCGATAGCTGCGAATTCAGCCTTAGGAATTACGCCTGTTGCGCCCCAGTCACCTGGATACTCGCCGATAGAGAGAGCGAATGTGTTTACAGCTGTCATTGTTACAGCCATTGCTGCTGCTGCGATAGCAGCTACAATCTTCTTAAGTTTCATTGTTATTTCCTCCAATTCATTTGACAGTAAACCTGTCTAAAGTTAACAACTTAATTATAGCATTAACTTCGTCCAAACACAACATCTTTTTTTAATAATTATTTTAAAACTTTTTTGTGCAAAACATATAACCAAAAATATGAAACCGTTTTCGTCAGACTTCATAGTGAAAAAAAGAGAGACTCAAACGAGTCTCTCTTTAAGTATTACTGATTTGAATTAGTTTCTCTTAGAAGTGAAACTCTTAGTTTCTCTTCTTTGCAACTACTGCAGCAGCACCAGCGAGAGCCATTACAGCAGCGATAGAAGCAACTGCAACGTTGCCTGTTTCTGTAGCTTCTGTTGTTGTGTCAGCTGCAGGAGCTTCTTCAACAACTTCTTCAACTACTTCTTCTTCAACTTCTTCAACGATTTCTTCTTCTACGATTTCTTCTTCAACAACTTCTTCAGCTGTTTCTTCTTCAGCAGCTTCTTCCTCTACTGCAGCTTCTTCTTCAGCAGCCTCTGTTGTTTCTTCTGTAGCTTCTTCAGCAGGAGCTTCTGTAGCTTCCTCAGCAGGAGCAGCAGCAATTTCGATTACGTTACCGTTAGCATCGAGGATATCAGCAGACTTTACAGTAAGTGTACCGCTCCAAGTCTGAATCCAGAACTGGCAGTATGTATCGGACTCAGCAAATACAGGCTTATCAAGAAGCCAAGTGATTGTACCGTTTTCAACGTCAGCAACGATTGGCTTAGCGTTTGTAGCCCATTCGTTGGAGAGCCAGCCTGTGGACTGGGAGTTAGCACCTATACCGCCGCCGATCCAGTCTTCGGAACCGAATTCAACATAGTACTTTACACCATAGATAGTGTCAAGAGCGATGCCTGTGTCAGCTGTGAGGTTAGGGTCACCTTCCTTGTCAGCACGAACAAATACTGTACCGTTTGCGTCGCCTTCCTTCATGTAGTTTGTTGTGTCGATAACAGCGAATGCGTTTACTGCCATAGCAGATACAGCAACAGCTGCTGCAGCAACTGCAGCTACAATTTTCTTGAGATTCATTGTTTTTTCCTCCAAATAAATAAATTGACGTTTTAACGCCTTTGTAACAATAATTATAACATTATACATTCATTTAGACAATATGTTTTTTTTATAATTATTACGGCTATTTTTTGTTTATTTTATTGAATTCCGCAAAATAAAAATCCGCCTCGTAAACCGAAGCGGATTTTATACATTAAGTTATTTCCAAAAAAGATTAGTTCTTCTTGGATACTACTGCAGCTGTACCAGCGAGAGCCATTACAACAGCCATAGCAGCGATAGGTGCATTGCCTGTTGGAGGTGCATCTGTTGTTGTAGCTTCTGTTGTTTCAGCAGCACCGCCGCCGAGACCGGAAACTGTGAATGTAACCTTAACAGAAGAACTGATTGGTGTAGCCTGGTTTACAGGAGGGTTATCCTTTGTAAGACCATACTGGTTGTAGATTTCAATTCTGTAGTTGCCCTTTTCTTCGATATCGCCGTACTGAATACCAGCAGCGTCAAAAGAAATTTCAGCGCCGTCAACTTCTACCTTGTCGAGAACAGCTGTAGCGTCAGGGTTGCCAGCGTACATACCTGTGATATCAACTACAAATACGCCGAAATCGCAAGCACCTGCAACGAGTGTGGATTCGATTGTGTACTGACCGTCGCCTGTAACTGTTGTGGATGCTTCCCAGTCCTGAGCAGCCCAAGCTGTATCAGCAAAACCGAGAACAGCCTGATATTCGTCAGCAGCGAATGCGTTAACAACCATTGTGGAAACAGCAACAGCTGCAGCTGCGATAGCAGCAATAATCTTCTTGAGCTTCATAATAAATTCCTCCAATTTTCTTTTATTCTCTTATCAGCATAAGATTATAAAAACATTATACACCATTTTATCAAAAAAATCTATATTAATTTTGTATCAAATAATAACGTTTACATTGTAAATATTAACAAAACCCCGCCATTGTCGACGGGGTTTGTTTGCTATTACTTATTCTTCTTTGCAGCAACAGCAGTTGCGGCAGCAAGTGCCATTACAACAGCCATAGCAGCAACAGGAGCATTGCCTGTTTCAGGAGCAGTTGTTGTTTCAGCAGCTTCTGTTGCTTCAGCAGCTGCATCACCGAATGATACGGAGAAGTTTACTTCAAATGTATCAACAGGTGAACCGAAGGAATAGCTGTCGCCTTCCTCAGACATAGGGCAGTCGCCTGCTTCAACAAATGTTTCAGCCCAGCCATTAATCATACATACGTCAATAACGCCGCTGTCAGGGTTTACAAGCTCATACTCTGTTTTTGTAGGAGTAAGTGTTTTACCGTTTGCTGTAATTGAGTTGATTGTTACTGTACCGCCGTTGAATGCTTCTGGAGCAGCACCGCCTGTAACATCCTTGATGTAAAGGGTGATATAAAGGTTTTCGCCGCCTGCATTAAGGCTTACGCTGTAGTCGCCTCCGTCAGTGCTGATGTCAAAAGCATCGGACTCATAAAGTGTCCACGACTCTGTATTCTGTGAATAGAGCTTGCAGCTGACTGTTTCAGCAGCAAATGCGTTGACAGCCATTGCGGAAACGGCAACAGCCGCAGCTGCTACTGCAGCAATAATCTTTTTAAGCTTCATAATAAATTCCTCCAAAATCAATTGTATCCTACCCATAGTAAGATTGTAAACATTATACATCATTTTATTGAAAAAATCTATATTGATTTTGTATCAAATAATAACGTTTACATTGTGCAAACACACAAATAAAACGCCCTTTGCTTTTGGTGCAAAGAGCGTTTTCAGCTTATTTCTTTTTTGTCATAAAAGCAATCAGACCTGCAAGTGCTGTTACTGCTGCTATAGGTGAAATCGGGGCGTTGCCTGTATCGGGGATATCGGTTTTATCGCCTGCGGAAGTGTTTCCCTCAACAGGAATTTCCTCAGCTGCACCTTCCGTCTGTTGATTTTCAGTATCAGGGGTGACATTGTCCTCCTCAGGAGTCTGTTCATCGGGAACAGCAGGTGTATCAGCCTCCTCAGGTGTATCAGAGGTGATATTTTCGTTTGTAATGCCTGTGCCCTTAATTTCAAAGGTTACCTCAACGGACTTTATACCTGACGTCCAATCAGACTTGTACACATAATTCTCGCTTGCGTCAACAAGGGGATTAAGTATATTTATTTTCATAAAGCCGCCGTCATTTATGTCGCTTACCGAAGTGTTTCCCTGCACCTCGCTGCCGTCCGCCCTGACGCAGACAATACTCATTTCGGCATCGGGATAAGCGGCAAATTTGCTGTTTGCTCCGCTGCCTGTTCCAGCGATATCTGAGCTGAGACAGAAAACGTGACCGTAGCTCATTTTCTCCGAAAACTCGACAGAGGTTGTATATGTACCGTCCCCGGTAATTTCGGCAGGAGTAAGCGAAGCTATTCCTATTGTATTTTCATCGTCAAGTCCGCCGCCCCAATAAACCTGACTGCTCCAGGTTTCGTCGGCAAGATAAATTGCTGCTGAGCCTATTACTGTATCGGCGGAAACTGTTACTGTTGTCACAGCTGCAAAGACAGCCGCTGCTGCAGCTGCTGAAAGAATTTTCCTGAAATTCATAGTAAACTCTCCTATTGCGGAAAAATCCGTATAAACACTTATACATTTTAATTATACCTTATACAAATTCAAAAGTCTATACTGATTTTTAACAAATAAATCCATTCCCATTATACAGCTCAGACAAAAAATAAGCTCCGCCTTATTCAGACGGAGCTTATTCAAGCAAATATTAATTACTTAGCCTTCTTTGCAACAACTGCAGCAGCAGCGAGTGCAACAGGAATTACAGCGAGAGCAACTGCGGAGTTACCTGTTGTTGGGTTTGAAACCTCAACCTCTTCAGTAACTTCTTCCTCAGTAACTTCTTCTTCGTCGATTTCTTCTTCAACGATTTCTTCTTCAGTTACTTCTTCTTCCTCAACGATTTCTTCTGTAACAACTTCTTCATCGAGAACTTCGTCATCAGCTTCAGCTTCAGCAGCGAATGCTGTTGTAGCAACCATAGATGTAACTACAGCACAAGCAGCGAGAGCAGCAAGAATCTTCTTCATATTAGTTTCCTCCTAATTAAATAGTATACATATAGTTTGTCTTAACTATGTTGTAATTATAACACAATAAAGCCTTAAATCCAATTGCTGAATTCACAATTTTTCTTATCAATATTGCGACGCATTTGTTTGTTATCTACAAAATCGAAGAAATTTTTCACTCCAAAATGAAAATTTGGTTACATTTTTTGTTACTTTTTCCCTTTGCAGATAACCTGCACCTTAATATAGAAAAAGGGGATTCCGAATGGAATCCCCTGAAAAACCAATTAGTCAACCAGTGAAATGATAGCCATTTCAGCTGCGTCACCGCGTCTTGGTCCGATCTTGATGATTCTTGTGTAACCGCCGTTTCTGTCAGCGTACTTTGGTGCGATTTCATCAAAAAGCTTCTTTACAACGTCTTCCTTAGTAACGTATGCAAGAACCTGACGCTTGGAGTGAAGATCGTTTGTCTTAGCTGTTGTAATCATCTTTTCAGCCATAGAACGAACTTCTTTAGCTCTGGTTACTGTTGTTTCGATTTTGCCGTTTTCAAGCAGATATGTTACCATAGCTCTGAGCATAGCCTTTCTATGGTCGCTTGTGCGGCCCAGTTTTCTGGTTCCCGGCATTTATATTCACTCCTTACCTATCAATGTGTTATTCCTCTTCAGAGCTAAGGTCAAAGCCCAGTGACTGGAGCTTCTCCTTAACCTCGTCGAAGGATTTCTTACCGAGGTTTCTTACCTTCATCATTTCCTCTTCGGACTTGTTGATGAGGTCGTCAACCGTATTAATTCCAGCTCTCTTCAAACAGTTGAAGGAACGTACTGACAAGTCAAGTTCCTCAATGGTCATCTCAAGGATTTTTTCCTTACCCTTGTCGTCCTTTTCAATCATAATTTCTGTGATTGCGGACTCGTCTGAAAGCTCTGTGAAAGGCTTCAGATGCTCAATGAGGAGATTGGCTGCCTGTGAAACTGCTTCCTTAGCGGAAACTACGCCGTCAGTCCATACTTCAAGAACGAGCTTGTCGTAGTCTGTTACCTGACCAAGACGTGTATCCTCTACAGTGTAGTTCACCTTCAGTACAGGGGTATATATGGAGTCAACCGCGATTACGTCGATACCGAAGTTGAAAAGCTGCTTATTCTTTTCGGCAGGAACATATCCGCGTCCCTTGTCGATAGTGATTTCCATATAAAGCTTAGCGTCCTTGCCGAGAGTAGCAATATGCATTTCCGGAACAAGAATATCCACTTCGGAGTCGGTTTTAATGTCACCCGCAGTAACTTCGCACTCATCTTCCGCTTCGATATAAACTGTCTTAGGACCCTCGCCGTGAAGCTTTGCGATAAGACCCTTGAGGTTCAGGACGATTTCAGTTACGTCCTCCTTAACGCCCGGTACTGTAGACATTTCGTGACGTACGCCGTCAATCTTTACAGATGTTACAGCCACGCCCGGAAGTGATGAGAGCAGAACACGTCTCAGGCTGTTGCCGAGAGTGTGTCCGTATCCACGCTCAAGCGGAGCAACAGTAAATTTGCCGTAGGTTCCGTTGCTTTTAAGTTCGACGGTTTCAATTTCCGCCTTCTGAATTGGTTCAAGCATGATAAAACCCTCCTATTTCGAATTGCGGATAACGTATTCTGCCTATTACTTGGAGTACAGCTCGACAATAAGGTGTGTCTGTGTCTCGTAGTCAAGGTCTTCAACACTTGGCATACGAACAACCTTTGCAGCAAAGTTTGCCTTGTCAGCTTCAAGCCAGAGAGGAACTACTCTGCCGGATGTCTGTTCAACAGTTTCCTTGAACTTGTCATAGCTGCGGCTCTTTTCGCAAAGTGCGATTACGTCGCCAACCTTAACGCGATAGGATGGAATGTCAACTCTTTCGCCGTTTACAGTAAAGTGACCGTGGGAAACGAGCTGTCTTGCTTCTCTTCTTGTGAGAGCCATACCCATTCTGAATGCGATGTTATCAAGTCTGGATTCGAGGATTGTGATAAGGTTATCACCGGCCTTGCCTTCCATCTTTTCAGCAATCTCAAAGTAGTGGTAGAAAGGCTTTTCAAGAACACCGTAGATGAACTTGAGCTTCTGCTTTTCCTTGAGCTGCATACCATATTCAGAAACCTTCTTCTTGTTGTTACCGCCCGGGTTTCTGTTGGATTCCTTAGCGATACCCATTACCATAGGGCTGATACCGAGGTATCTGCATCTCTTAAGAATTGGTTCTTTATTTAATGCCATTACAAATACACCTCCAATAGATTAGACGCGGCGTCTCTTAGGCGGACGGCATCCATTGTGTGGGATAGGAGTAACGTCCTTGATGAGCTTAACTTCGAGACCAACTGTCTGGAGTGCTCTGATTGCAGCTTCACGACCAGCGCCAGGACCCTTAACGTAAACCTCAACAGTCTTGAGGCCGTGTTCCATAGCAGCCTTTGCAGCTGTTTCAGCAGCTGTCTGAGCAGCAAACGGTGTAGACTTCTTGGAGCCTCTGAAACCGAGTCCGCCAGCGGAAGCCCAGGAAATTGCGTTACCCTGAATATCAGTGATAGTTACGATTGTGTTGTTGAAAGTGGACTGGATATGAACAGCGCCATTTTCAATGTTCTTACGTTCACGACGACGTCTAACAACGGTCTTCTTACCCTTAACCTGTGCCATTGTTCATTTCCCTCCTTACTTCTTCTTATTAGCGATTGTCTTAACAGGACCCTTACGAGTTCTTGCGTTTGTCTTAGTTCTCTGACCTCTTACCGGGAGACCCTTTCTGTGACGAACGCCTCTGTAACAACCGATTTCAACCAGTCTCTTGATGTTGAGTGCAACGTGTCTTCTGAGGTCACCCTCTACTTCAAAGTTGTGGTCAATGTAATCACGGAGCTTAGCTACATCATCATCGGAGAGGTCCTTAACTCTGATATCAGGGTTAACACCTGTGTTTGCGAGGATGATTTCAGCAGATTTACGACCGATACCGTAGATGTAAGTGAGACCGATTTCGACTCTCTTATTCTTAGGAAGGTCAACGCCTGCAATACGTGCCATTTACAATACACCTCCATATTGGATTTGAATACGAATTTTGTTTATCAGCCCTGACGCTGCTTGTGCTTAGGGTTTTCGCAGATAATCATAATCTTGCCTTTTCTTTTGATAACCTTGCATTTTTCGCAGATAGGCTTAACTGAAGGTCTAACTTTCATTAAAATTACCGCCTTTCTGATTGAATAACTTTATTACTTCGCTCTCCAAGTAATTCTGCCCTTTGTGAGGTCATATGGTGACATCTCAACTGTTACCTTATCGCCCGGAACTATTCTGATATAGTTCATTCTGAGCTTACCGGAAACGTGAGCAAGAATTTTGTGTCCGTTTGCAAGTTCAACCTGGAACATTGCATTAGGCAGAGCTTCTATGACTGTACCCTCAATCTCAATAACATCTTCCTTAGACAAGTAAATGCCTCCTTTGGATATTTCGATTTCGGCAGGACTTACTCATTTCCCGTGTATTCACGCAGGAAGCTTCTCAGTCCTTTGTCTGTCAGATTGTCAAGCTGTATTTCAGCTTTGGTGAAAGCAACGTGCCTGATATTCTTCTTTTTCGGGGCACTGAGCTTACGCTCCTTGCCGTCCGCAAGATAGACAAAGCCGTCCTTTACGGAAGTAACCGCCATAAAGCGACCTTCCTCTCTTCCAGCCTTAGCCCTGACAATCATTCCGGGTTTTGCCTCCACAGCATACCCTCCTTAAATTGTGGGCTTTGTAAGAATTACAGGCCCGTCGGGTGTAACTGCGACTGAATGCTCGAAGTGAGCAGAAAGTGAGCCTGACTTGGTCAATACAGTCCAGCCGTCGGGAAGGGTTTTTACATCCTCACCTACCGCATTAATCATCGGCTCGATAGCGATTGTCATACCTGCAACCAGTCTTGGACCGTGACCCTCTCTTCCGAAATTCGGAACTTCGGGTGACTCGTGGAGCTGTCTGCCCAGACCGTGACCGATAAACTTTCTGACAACGCCGTATCCATAAGCTTCACAGTGCTCCTGAACCGCGTGACCGATGTCACCGATTCGGTTTCCGACGATTGCCTGTTCAATTCCCTTGTACAGACTTTCTTCGGTAACCTTGAGAAGCTGCTGTGCCTCTTGTGAAATTTTACCTACGGCAAAGGTATAAGCGGTATCTCCGTGGAAGCCGTCAATATAAGCACCCACGTCGATGCTGACAATGTCACCCTCCTGAATTCTCACCTTTTTGGAAGGAATTCCGTGGATAACCTGATTATTGATGCTGATGCAAGCGGAAGCGGGGAAGCCGCCGTATCCTAAAAAGGAAGGCTTTGCACCGTTCTTGACAATGTAATCGTGGATTATCTTGTCAAGCTCAAAGGTTGTCATACCGACTTTAATTGACCTGCCGCCGAAGTGGAGTGCGTTGCCTGCAATAATGCCTGCCTTACGCATTTTCTCCAGCTCGGATTTGGATTTAACACTAATCATTTTATCACGCTTTTCTTATGCATTTACTGCCTTGAGAACGAGAGCGGAAGTTGCCTTGACCTCGTCCTGACCCTCAACCTTTACAAGCTTGCCTCTTTCCTCATAGAAAGCAGCGAGAGGAGCAGTCTGCTCGTGATATGTGCGGAGTCTTTCGATAACTGTTTCAGGAGCGTCGTCCTTACGCTGAACAGCATTTCCGTCGCACTTATCGCACTTGCCCTCAACCTTAGGAGGGTTGAATTCGATGTGGTAGGAAGCGCCGCACTTGTCGCAAACGCGTCTGCCTGAGAGTCTGCCCTGGATAGTTTCATCAGCAACCTCGATAGAGATTACCTTGTCGATGTTGATACCCATAGCTTCGAGAGCCTCAGCCTGTGGAACAGTTCTTGGGAAACCGTCCAGAATATAACCGTTCTTGCAGTCGTCCTCAGCAATTCTGTCCTTGAGAATACCGATTACAACTTCATCAGGAACGAGAGCACCGCTCTCCATGAAACTCTTAGCTTTAAGACCGCATTCTGTGCCGTTCTTAACAGCCTCACGCAGAATGTTTCCTGTAGAAATCTGTGGGATACCAAGCTTTTCGCTGATAACCTCAGCCTGTGTACCCTTGCCTGCGCCCGGAGCGCCTAATAAAATCAGGTTCATATTTATATCCTCCAATCAAGTTTCATTTAACGGTTAATCTTATTCAAGGAAGCCCTTGTGATGACGCATCATCATCTGAGATTCCAGAGTTCTTACTGTTTCCAGAACAACGCTTACAACGATGAGGATTGAAGTACCGCCCATTGATACACCCAGCTGCGGGAACGCCATACTGAGAAAAATAGGAAGTATAGCAATTACGCCAAGGAAGAACGCACCAACAAGAGTAATCTTGTTGAGAATTCTCTGAATGTAGTCGCTTGTAGGCTTACCTGGACGGATGCCAGGGATACCGCCGTTACTCTGACGGAGGTTGTTTGCAATCTCAATCGGATTGTACTGCATTGAAACATAGAAGTAGTTGAATGCAATAATCAGCACAAAGTAAACTATAGCATACCAAGGGCTGTTATAGCTGAAGAAATTGATGAAGCCCGCATAGAACTTCTGACCGAATGTTTCAGGAGTAGGGTCAACAGGCTTGAACATAGCGATTGTGGAAGGCAGTGACATAATAGCCATTGCGAAGATGATTGGCATAACGCCGCTCATTGCAACCTTAATCGGAATGTGTGTGCTCTGTCCGCCGTACTGCTTTCTGCCAACAACGCGCTTAGCGTATGTGATAGGAATACGTCTTTCGGATTCATTCATAAATACGATGAAGCCAATCATTACTACAAACATAACAAGGATAAACGGAATTGCGATATACATTGTCTTGTTTGTAGAAGCGTTTACAAACATATTCATAATAGCAGTAGGACCTCTTGAAACGATACCTGCAAAGAGTATCATTGAGATACCGTTGCCGACACCCTTTTCATTGATTCTGTTGCCAAGCCATACAACGAGGCTTGCGCCTGCTGTAAATGCGAGGATAATTACTGCAGCAGTAAATACTCCCTTGAAGCCGCCTCTGTACTGGAGAGCGCCGCTGTTTCTGAGCGTCAGATAGTACGCATAGGACATAATCAGCGCAATAGCCAGTGCCACGAAGCTGGAAATTTTCTGGAGCTTCTTTCTTCCTGACTCGCCTTCCTTCTGGAGGTTTTCCAGCGGAGGAAGAGCATATGTCAGAAGCTGAACAATAATGGAAGCGTTGATATAAGGCTGAATTGCAAGGGAGAAAAGTGTCGCCTGTGAAAGCGCACCACCCGAAAGTGTGTTCATATAGCTGAGGAAGTTTCCTTCAGCGAACATACCTGCAATTGCTTCTGCATCGATAAACGGTACAGGAACGTGACAGCCTATTCTGAAAACGAGGATAATGAGTAATGTGTAAAGGAGTTTATTCCTTAACTCGGGAACCTTCCAAGCATTAATGAAGGTCTTCAGCACATTACATCACCTCAGCCTTCCCGCCTGCCTTCTCGATTTTCTCCTTAGCTGATGCGGAGAAAGCAGCAGCCTTTACTGTAAGATTTACATTCAGCTCGCCCTTACCGAGAATCTTAACCTTTTCGTCAAGCTTCTTGATAAGACCTGCAGCCTTGAGAATTTCGTTGTCTACAACTGTACCTTCCTTGAAGTTAGCAAGTGCGGATACGTTGATTACTGTTACGTCTTCAGCGAAAATGTTATTGAAACCTCTCTTAGGAATTCTTCTTGCGAGAGGCATCTGGCCACCTTCAAAACCTGGTCTTACACCGCCGCCTGAACGAGCGTTCTGACCCTTGTGACCCTTACCGGCTGTCTTACCCCAGCCGGAACCGTGACCTCTGCCGATTCTCTTAACTTCCTTAGTAGAACCTGCAGCAGGGGATAATTCATGAATTTTCATAGCTTTCGCACCTCCTTGCAGTAATTATGCTTCGGTAACTTCTACAAGGTGACAAATCTTCTTGATCTTACCCATTGTAGCATCGTTATCAGGCTGTACTGTTACGTCGCCGATCTTACGGAGTCCGAGGGAAGCAGCAGTTGCAGCCTGAGGCTTCTTAACGCTGTTAAGGCTTCTTACAAGCTTAATCTTCTTTGCCATTTCTGTCGTCCTCCTTAACCTAAGATTTCCTTAACGGACTTGCCTCTTACTTCAGCAACTTCCTTAGCGCTTCTGCACTGTGCGAGACCGTTGATTGTAGCTCTTACTACGTTGCAAGCGTTGTTGGAACGAAGGGACTTTGTTCTGATGTCCTTGATACCTGCCATTTCGATTACGGCACGAACAGGACCGCCTGCGATAACACCGGTACCGGGAGCAGCAGGCTTCATAAGAACTCTGCCAGCGCCGAAAGCACCGATAATTTCGTGTGGAATTGTTGTTCCCTTGAGGGAAACCTTAATTAAATTCTTCTTAGCATCTTCGATACCCTTGCGGATTGCGTCAGGAACTTCGCCTGATTTACCCATACCAAAGCCAACAGTACCGTTGCCGTCGCCTACTACAACGAGAGCAGCAAACTTGAAGATACGTCCGCCCTTAACAGTCTTGGATACTCTGTTAATAGCAACAACCTTCTCGGAGAGCTCAAGTGTAGAAGCATCTATCTTAGCGTTTGCCAAAATCATTACCTCCTTGTTTGTTAATGCCTGATTAGAAGTTCAGGCCGCCCTTTCTTGCACCCTCTGCAAGCTCAGCAACTCTGCCGTGGTAGAGATAGCCTGCACGGTCGAATACAACGTCCTTAATGCCCTTTTCTGCAGCCTTTGCAGCAATCATTTCGCCAACCTTGAAAGCGCCTTCCTTGTTGCCGCCGTTGCCGTCAAAGCCCTTTTCCATAGAAGAAGCAGCGCAAAGTGTTACGCCTGCAACGTCATCGATGAGCTGAGCATAGATGTTCTTGGAAGAACGGAATACGTTGAGTCTTGGGCACTCAGCTGTACCGCTGATCTTGGAACGAACTCTGATCTGTCTCTTAGCTCTTGCAGCTTTTCTGTTAATCTGCTTTACCATGATAATTTCAACTCCTTTTCAAACGGAGAATAGTAGTCATAAAAATTACTTTCAGACTGTCCCATTCTCTAATAATAGGATTTTCCTTAACAGGCGGGGGATTACTTCTTACCCTTACCAGCCTTACCTTCCTTACGGATAATTCTTTCGCCCTGATAGCGGATACCCTTGCCCTTATATGGCTCAGGTGGTCTCTTCTCTCTGATTTCAGCAGCAATCTGACCAACAACCTGCTTGTCAATACCGTTAACAACGATTGTTGTGTTGTTTGGAACTTCGATTGTGATACCGTCGATTTCAGGAACGATTACCTGATGTGAGTAACCGAGGTTCATAACGAGATCCTTGCCCTGCTTAGCTGCACGGTAACCGATACCTTCGATTTCGAGAGTCTTCTTGTAACCGTTTGTTACGCCCTCTACCATGTTAGCGATGAGAGTTCTTGTAAGACCGTGGAGAGACTTGTGCATCTTGTTTTCAGATGGACGCTCTACGATGATTTCTGTACCTTCAAGCTTGATAATCATATCAGCATTGAATGTGTTTGTGAGTGTACCCTTAGGTCCCTTTACTGTAACGGTAGCGCCGTCGATCTTTACATCAACGCCGGCAGGAACAGTAATAGGCTTCTTACCAATTCTGGACATTTACTTGTTCCTCCTTACCATACGAATGCAAGGACTTCGCCGCCGACATTGAGCTCTCTTGCCTTCTTGTCAGTCATAACGCCCTTGGATGTGGAAACGATAGCGATACCGAGACCCTTCATTACCTTAGGCATATCCTCGCAGCTTGAATAAATACGAAGACCTGGCTTAGAAACTCTTCTCAGACCTGTGATAACCTGAGACTTGTTTTCGCCGTACTTCAATGTGATTCTGATGATGCCCTGCTTGCCGTCGTCAATAATCTGATAGCTCTTGATGTAACCCTCGTCTACGAGAATCTGTGTGATAGCCTTCTTCATATTGGAAGCAGGAACGTCAACTGTGTCGTGCTTTGCAGAGTTAGCATTACGGATTCTTGTGAGAATATCTGCAATTGTATCTGTAATTTGCATAACGGTTAACCTCCTTATATTACTTAAAAACAGTCTTTACGCTATTTCGTAAAGATTACCAGCTTGCCTTCTTAACGCCGGGAATCTGACCGTCGTGTGCAAGCTCTCTGAAGCAGATACGGCAGATGCCGAACTTTCTCATATATGCATGAGGTCTGCCGCAGATTTTGCATCTGTTGTAAGCTCTTGTGCTAAACTTAGGAGTTCTCTGCTGCTTAACTTTCATCGATGTTTTAGCCATTTCAATTACCCTCCTAAAAATTACTTAGCGAACGGAGCGCCCATCAGCTCAAGAAGAGCCTTAGCTTCTTCGTCTGTCTTTGCAGTAGTGATGATGTTGATATCCATACCGCGTACCTTATCAATTTTATCATATTCGATTTCAGGGAAAATAAGCTGTTCCTTGATACCTGTGGAGTAGTTACCTCTGCCGTCGAAAGAGTTGCCGTTGATTCCTCTGAAGTCACGTACACGTGGGAACGCTACGTTGAAAAGTCTGTCGAGGAATTCGTACATATTTTCGCTTCTGAGTGTAACCTTAACACCGATAGGCATACCTTCACGGAGCTTAAAGTTAGCAACAGACTTCTTAGCGCGGCATACTACAGGCTTCTGACCTGTGATAGCAGCGAGGTCTGTCATAATTGCGTCGATAACCTTAGCGTTTTCCTTAGCTTCGCCTGCACCGACGTTGATAACAACCTTGTCAATCTTAGGGATCTGCATTACGCTCTTATAACCGAACTTCTTCATTAAAGCAGGAGCCACTGTGCTGACATAGAGTTCCTTCAAATTAGATGCCATTGTCAATTACTCCTTTCCTTAATAAGACTTGCCGCAGTCTGCGTGCTTGCAAACGCGAACCTTCTTGCCGTCCTCGATCTTGTGAGCGAGTCTTGTAGGCTTGCCGCACTTAGGGCAAACAGCCATTACCTTACAAGCGTAAAGCGGAGCTTCGCACTTAACGATGCCGCCCTGCTGACCCATCTGTCTTGGCTTAACGTGCTTTGTAACAATGTTGAGGCCCTCAACGATTACCTTCTGTTCCTTTGGGGAAACTTCGAGAACCTTACCCTGCTTACCCTTGTCCTTACCGGAAAGGATAACTACTGTGTCACCTGTTTTAACGTGTAAATTATTCATTCGTGACACCTCCAATTAAAGTACTTCAGGAGCAAGAGAAAGAATCTTCATATAGTCCTTGTCTCTGAGCTCTCTTGCAACAGGTCCAAAAATACGAGTACCCTTAGGGTTCTTGTCTTCCTTGATGATAACTGCTGCATTTTCATCAAAACGGATGTATGTTCCGTCCTCACGGCGGAGGCCCTTTGCGGAACGTACGATTACTGCCTTAACAACGTCGCCCTTCTTAACAACGCCGCCTGGTGTTGCTTTCTTAACGGAAGCAACAACTACATCGCCGATGTTCGCATATCTTCTGCGAGTACCGCCAAGAACTCTGATACACATAAGTTCCTTAGCACCTGTATTATCAGCGACTTTCAAATAAGTCTGCATCTGAATCACAGCGATTAACTCCTTCCATTCAGAAGCTTCGGCTCAGAGGCTTATCGCCCCTGCCGATTCTTCTAATTTGATTTTAAATGTTATAACCACGTCTCCGTGTGTATCGTGCTTAGTAAATAACTCCTCAGGGAATTACTTAGCCTGCTCGATAACCTTAACAAGTCTCCATCTCTTATCCTTGGAGATAGGTCTTGTTTCCATAATTTCTACGCGGTCACCGATGTTGCACTGGTTGTTTTCATCATGAGCCTTGAGCTTGATTGTTCTCTTGATGATCTTCTTGTACAGTGGGTGCTGTACGTTATCAACGATTGCAACAACAATGGTCTTATCCATCTTGTTGGAAACTACCTTGCCAACTCTTGTTTTTCTAAGATTTCTTTCAGCCATTTTTGTTTCCTCCCTTCACTTACTGTTCGGAAGCGGAACGCTCGCGGAGAATAGTCTTGATTCTTGCGATGTCCTTCTTCACAGCCTTAAGACGTGTAGGGTTGTCGAGCTGATTTACAGCGTGCTGAAAACGAAGAGCAAAGAGCTCCTTCTTGAGATCGACAAGCTTGCTTTCAAGCTCAACAGTAGTGAAATCTCTTACTTCTGTAGCCTTCATTATTCGCTCGCCTCCTCTTTCTTAACAAACTTGCACTTGATAGGAAGCTTGTGCATAGCAAGACGCATAGCTTCTCTAGCAACTTCTTCAGATACGCCGGCAATTTCAAACATTACTCTTCCCGGCTTAACAACTGCAACCCAGTATTCTGGTGAACCCTTACCGGAACCCATTCGTGTTTCAGCAGGCTTCTCTGTGATTGGCTTGTCAGGGAAAATCTTGATCCAAACCTGACCGCCTCTCTTGATATAACGTGTCATAGCGATACGGGCAGCCTCAATCTGATTGGAAGTAATCCATGCAGGCTCGAGCGCCTGAAGACCGAAATCACCGTTGGAAACCTTGTTTCCGCGGTAAGCCTTACCTGTAAGACGGCCTCTGTGTACTCTTCTGTACTTAACTCTCTTTGGAAGCAGCATTACTGATTACCTCCTTCTCTTCTTCTGTTGCCGCGGTTTTCACCGTTGCGGCGGTTGTCGCCCTGACGACGAGGCTTCTTTTCTGTTCTCTCAGCCATAGCTCTTGCCTTAGCAACATCGCCCTTGAGAACTTCGCCCTTGTAAATCCAAACCTTGATACCGAGACGACCGTATGTTGTTGCTGCCTCAGCAAAACCGTAGTCGATGTCAGCACGGATAGTCTGGAGTGGAATTGTACCTTCGTGGTATGTCTCGGAACGAGCGATTTCAGCACCGCCAAGACGGCCGCTTACCATAACCTTGATACCCTTAGCACCAAGCTTCATAGCTCTGCCGATAGCCTGCTTCATAGCTCTTCTGAAGGATACACGGTTTTCGAGCTGAGCAGCAATGCTCTCAGCAACGAGCTGTGAATCCATATCAGGAGACTTAACTTCAACGATGTTGATAGCAACGGACTTCTTCATCATCTTTTCAACATCAAGACGAAGCTTTTCAATGTTCTCGCCGCCTCTGCCGATTACAATACCGGGCTTAGCGCAGTGAACGTGAATTCTAACCTTGTCTGCGAATCTTTCGATTTCAATCTTTGGAACGCCTGCTGCGTAAAGGTTTTTCTTGATATAGTTACGAACGTTGTAGTCCTCAACCAGTGTATCGCCGAAAGTTGCCTTGTTTGCAAACCAGCGGGAATCCCAATTCTTAATAACGCCTACACGAAGACCGTGTGGATTAACTTTCTGTCCCATTTAGTTTACCTCCCTTTCGACTTATTCTCTTTCCTTTACCACAAGAGTAACATGGGAAGTTCTCTTGAGGATGCGGTATGCTCTGCCCTGTGCTCTAGGCATAATTCTCTTCATGATAGGTCCTGGGCAAACGAAACATTCGGATACATAAAGGTTATCCTTATCCATACCGAAGTTGTTTTCTGCGTTTGCGATAGCGGACTTAAGAAGCTTCTCCAGGTATTCACAGGCAGATTTTGGTGTGTGCTGCAGAATCGCCATAGCTGTTTCTGTGTCCTTGCCTCTGATGAGGTCGAGAACGATCTGAACCTTTCTTGGTGCGATTCGAGCATTTTTAAGGTATGCTCTTGCTTCCATTTTAATTTCTCCTCTCTGCCTTATTTCTTACCATTGTTGGATGTCTTGGAGCCTGCGTGGCCCTTGTAGGTTCTTGTTGGTGCAAATTCACCAAGCTTGTGACCTACCATATCTTCTGTAACGTATACAGGAACGTGCTTTCTGCCGTCATGAACAGCGAATGTATGACCTACGAAGTCAGGGAAAATTGTAGAAGAACGGCTCCAAGTCTTGAGAACCTTCTTTTCGCCAGCTTCGTTCATAGCGATTACTCTCTTGAGAAGGACCTCCTGGACGTATGGTCCCTTCTTAACGCTTCTGCTCATTGGTTTTCCTCCCCTCTGATTTTACGAGGCAAGATGCGCGGGAGAACTTGCTCCCGAACATTCCTCTTTATGATTCCTAATGAGTAACTTAATAAAGTATATTTACCAAGCAAACCACGGCGTTTTGTGCGCCAGCACAAAACCCGTATACAAAAGCAACGCTTTTGTATTACTTGCCGTTTCTTCTCTTAACGATGAACTTGTCTGTTCTGTGGTGCTTCTTTCTGGTCTTATAACCAAGAGCTGGCTTGCCCCAAGGTGTAACAGGACCCGGACGACCAACAGGAGACTTACCTTCACCACCACCGTGTGGGTGGTCACATGGGTTCATTACAGAACCACGAACTGTAGGTCTGATGCCGAGGTGACGAGTTCTACCAGCCTTACCGATGCTTACGTTTTCGTGGTCAATGTTGGAAACCTGACCAACTGTAGCCATACAGTTTGCTGGAATCTTTCTCATTTCACCGGATGGAAGTCTTACGAGAACGTAGGATTCTTCCTTACCCATAAGCTGTGCCATATTACCGGCAGCACGAACGAGCTGAGCGCCCTTGCCAGGGTAAAGTTCAATGTTGTGGATGAATGTACCAACAGGGATGTCGCAGAGTGCAAGTGCGTTACCAGGCTTGATATCTGCATCCTTACCGCTGGAGATTACATCGCCAACAGCGAGACCGTTTGGAGCGATGATGTATCTCTTTTCGCCGTCCTCGTACTGAACGAGAGCGATGAATGCGCTTCTGTTTGGATCGTATTCAAGAGTGAGCACTGTAGCGCTCATATTCATCTTGTCTCTCTTGAAGTCGATAATTCTGTACTTTCTTCTGTTTCCGCCGCCTCTGTGACGAACGGTGATTCTGCCGTAGCTGTTTCTGCCGGCTGTCTTCTTGAGAGGAGCAAGAAGGCTCTTCTCAGGCTCTACCTTAGAGAGGCAGCTGTAATCAGTAACAGTCATCTGACGTCTTGCAGGCGTCGTTGGCTTATATGATTTAATTGCCATTGCAGGTCATCTCCTTATCTTATTTTGTGATGTTTTGCGGAAGCTGTCCCTTCCATACTTACTCTTTAAGGAGTAATTACATCATACCATCGAAGAATTCGATTGTCTTGGAATCTTCAGCAAGAGTAACGATTGCTTTCTTCCAGTTAGGTGTGTAGCCTCTGCTCATACCCATTCTCTTAGCGCGTCCTCTTACGTTCATGGTGTTTACCTTAGCAACCTTAACGCCGAAGAGTTCCTCAACTGCCTTAGCAATTTCAATCTTGTTAGCGTCCTTAGCTACTTTAAAGGTGTACTTGTTTTCCTGGAGGCCTTCCATACTCTTTTCAGTGATGATAGGCTTGATTACGATATCCTGTGCCAGCATTATGCGTACACCTCCTCAATCTTAGCAACTGCATCCTTAACAACGATGAACTTGTCGTAGTTGAGAATGTCGTATACATTAATAGTGTTTACGAGAGCTGTCTTAACACCTGGGATGTTAGCTGCGCTCTTGATTACGCAGTTGTCAACCTCAGGCATTACGATGAGAGCCTTCTTGCCCTCTGCCTCAATAGCCTTGAGCATTGCTACCATTGTCTTTGTCTTGTATTCTTCCATCTTGATAGAATCGAGAACAATCATATTGTTGTCGAGTACCTTTGTGGAAAGAGCAGACTTCATAGCAAGTCTCTTGAGCTTCTTGTTTACTGTGAAACGGTAGCTTCTTGGCTTAGGTCCGAGAGCGATACCACCGTGTGTCCACTGTGGAGCACGTGTGGAACCCTGTCTTGCGTGACCTGTACCCTTCTGTCTCCAAGGCTTTCTTCCGCCGCCTCTTACCTCTGTACGAGTGAGAGTAGACTGTGTACCCTGTCTCTGATTAGCGAGATAGTTTACAACCATTGTGTGCATAGCGGATTCGTTTGGAGTGATACCGAAAATTGCATCAGACAGCTCAATGTTGGAAACCTCTTTACCTGTCATATCCAGAACTTTAATACTAGGCATTTCTGCTTCCTCCTTCCATTAAGCCTTTTTCTTTACGCAGTCACAGATGGTGATGATACCATTCTTAGGACCCGGGATAGCGCCCTTAACTGCGATAAGATTGTTTTCAGCGTCAACCTTAACAACTTCAAGATTCTGTACAGTAACCTTCTCTGCACCCATATGACCAGGGAGCTTCTTGCCCTTGAAAATACGGGAAGGAGAGGAACATGCGCCCATAGAACCAGCGTGTCTGTGAACAGGACCGGAACCGTGAGTTTCCTTGATTCTGGAGTTGTTGTTCTTCTTTACAGTACCCTGATAACCCTTACCCTTTGAAGTACCGCTGACATCAACGATGTCGCCAACCTCAAATGCGTCTGCCTTCAGGATTGTACCTACTTCAATTTCTTCAGCGTTGTCGAGTCTGAACTCCTTGAGAGTTCTCTTAACTGCAACGTCTGCCTTTGCAAAGTGACCCTTGATTGGCTTGTTAGCAAGCTTTTCTCTGAGATCACCGAAGCCGAGCTGTACAGCGCTGTAACCGTCGTTTTCAACAGTCTTCTTCTGAACTACAACGCATGGACCGACTTCTACAACAGTCAAGGGAATTACCTTGTTTGTTGCTTCATCGAAAATCTGTGTCATACCGATTTTCTTACCGATGAGTGCCTTTGTCATACTTTTTCCTCCTTTGGTTATTGGTTGCATTTCTGCAACATGACCTGCGAGTCAACATTTTTGGGAAATCTTACTTAATTTCCATTACAACGTCAACGCCGGCAGGAAGTTCAAGACCCTGCAGTGCTTCCATAGACTTATCAGATGGTCTGATAACGTCGATGAGTCTCTTGTGAGTTCTCATTTCGAACTGCTCACGGCTATCCTTATACTTGTGTACAGCACGGAGAATTGTGATAATTTCCTTGTCTGTAGGAAGTGGGATAGGACCGCTTACTCTTGCACCGCTGCGCTTAGCTGCTTCAACAATCTTAGCTGCTGCTGCATCAACTACTGCGTGGTCGTAACCTTTGATTTTGATTCTGATTTTTTCATTGACTGCCATTAAAATCGCCTCCTAATTAATCTCGATGATGTTTTCGGGGACGAGGTTTGTGATATTCATATTTACGTCATTGTTTCTCCACACAAGCGTTACACGCTTCCGTGTGTTTCGTAACCAACTTATTAAAAAACCCGAAAAACAAGCTGTTTTCCGAGTACATTCAAACACAAGCTTACCTTTGGGCAGACACAGGACTCCCCACGGTTTAAGCACAGACAGTGTTCGATATCACAGCCGCCCGACTCTCAGGTCAGACATACTCCACGGAAATTCCCCTGCAAACCGCAGGCCACCTTCCGCTTCCTCGCAAAAACATATAAAATACGGTGTAATCAGCCACCGTAAACAGCTACAATTTCTGTAACTGTCGCAGTCACGCAAGAAATATTATAGCACCAAAACCACGCAATTGCAAGGGTTTGGTGCTATTTTTCAAACTTTTTGACGTAGAATTTAAGAGAATTCCCAAACTAATTTTTGTGCAGTTTAACGAAATCAATTACACCCCGTATAAACCACGCAAAACAAGGGCATACTCAATAACTTACGGTAATAAATCCGTTCGGCGAAGCCGAACACCTTAATTATTCACTATTCATTATTCACCATTCATTATTCATTATTCTCTATCCAAGCGGACTTTCCAGCTCAGCAACCGAATTCACGTCCATAACCTCAACCATATATGCATAGCCGCTTTCGCCGTCCGTGTTGCTCTGAGTGAAGCTGACGAAATTCCCGTCCGCGTCAAAGGTGAAGGTCGTCACAAAGCTGTCAAGGGAAGTCCCCATAGCCTTGTTGATTTTCCCCACGTCATAAACGTAGGTGTAGGTCACATTGCCCTTGTCGTCCGTTTCAGCGGTTGACCCCGACGCATAGAGATTTACATAGAAAAGCAGGTTGCCCGTGGAGTAGGGGTGCGGATTTTCTGCGGTATAGGAAACGTAATCCTCGTCGCCCTCGTTGCAGATACTCATTTCGCCGCCGTCAACCGTGCAGAAAAGCTTGCCGTCGCTGTATTCCACATAAGCCGCGCCGTCAGCAACGCTTTCGTAAAGGTAGCTCTGCGTGCCGTCCTCATTATTGATAAAGGTGAACACGCTGTCCGCCTCGCCAGTGTCAAGGTTTGTCAGCACATAGCAGCCGCTCTGCCAGGTCTTTGCCTCATTGACAAACGCCTCGACCTGCTCACGTCCCTCAAGCTCCACAACCTTTTTCAGCGAGCAGCCCGACAAACACATTACACATATTAATAATAGTATAGGAACAATTCTTTTCATTCTGCACCTCATATCACAAAGGGCGACCGAAGCCGCCCTTTTAAATCAATCTTAAACATCACACAAGCCGCAACGTTGTACAAACTGCGCCAATGTATTTTCGCAACACAACGAAAGTTGCAATGTTGTGCAACCACGGACGTTTTACGGTTTTGCGCTTGCGCAAAATTTCTTACGACAGTAAGAAAAGTAAAACACAATTCACAACAAAGCCGCATTGTTGTGCAAACTGCGCCGATGTATTTTCGCAATCCAACGCAAAGCCGTAACGTTGTGCAAACCGCGCCGATGTATTTTCGCAAAGCGAAAATACTCGGAGCTTATTGATGCCCTTCGGGCATCAATAAGCTTTACCCCAATAAACCATAGTCTTGGCAGGCTTGCCGCAGCAAACGCACTTATCGGAAAGATTATCCTGCTCGAAAGGAATACATCTTGAACCAACGCCTGTTACTTCCTTGACCTTGTCCTCACATTCCTCATCGCCGCACCACATTGCCTTTACGAAGCCGTCGCCGTTCTGTTCAAGTGCGGAAACAATTTCGTCCATAGTTGTGCAGGAGTAAGTGTGCTTTTCACGGTTTTCGAGTGCCTTGTTGAACATTCCCTCGGGAATTTCCTTGCCAAGCATATCAAGTACAGCGTCAACCACGTTGTCAAGCATTACATCACGTTTTTCACCGTTGTATCTTGTTGCGGCAACACACTTGCTGTTCTCAATATCCTTAGGACCGATTTCAATTCTTACAGGTACGCCCTTCATTTCGTACTCAGCAAACTTCCAGCCGGGGGAGTTCTCGCTGTCGTCAATTTTGACGCGTACACCAACAGCCTTGAGCTGATTTGCAATTTCCTCAGCCTTGTCAAGAACGCCTTCCTTGTGCTGCTGAATAGGAATGATAACAGCCTGAATTGGTGCAACAGCAGGCGGAAGAACAAGACCATTGTTGTCGCCGTGTGTCATAATGATAGCACCGATAAGACGTGTTGTAACGCCCCAGGAAGTCTGGTGAGGGAACACCTTCTTGTTTTCCTTGTCGGTGTACATAATTTCAAATGCCTTTGCAAAACCGTCACCAAAGTAGTGGGAAGTACCTGCCTGAAGCGCCTTGCCGTCGTGCATAAGTGCCTCGATTGCGTAAGTAGCTTCTGCACCTGCAAACTTGTCGCTTTCAGTTTTCTTGCCCTTTACAACAGGCATAGCAAGGGACTTTTCACAGAACTCAGCGTAAACGTTGAGCATCTTTTCTGTTTCAACGATAGCTTCCTCAGCTGTAGCGTGGATAGTGTGACCCTCCTGCCAGAGGAATTCTCTTGAACGGAGGAATGGACGTGTTGTCTTTTCCCATCTTACAACGGAAACCCACTGATTGTAAAGCTTAGGCAGGTCACGGTAGGAGTGAATGATGTTAGCGTAGTGCTCACAGAAAAGTGTCTCGGAAGTAGGACGTACACAAAGTCTGTCCTCAAGCTTTTCGCTGCCGCCGTGTGTAACCCACGCAACCTCAGGAGCAAAGCCCTCAACGTGGTCCTTTTCCTTCTGAAGCAGGCTCTCAGGAATGAACATAGGCATACAAACATTTTCGTGACCTGTAGCCTTGAACATACCGTCAAGAATTCTCTGCATATTTTCCCAGATAGCGTAACCGTAAGGACGGATTACCATACAGCCCTTAACGGATGTGTACTCAATGAGTTCAGCCTTTTTAACAATATCGGTGTACCACTTTGCGAAATCCTCGTCCATAGAGGTAATCGCTTCAACTAACTTTTTATCCTTAGCCATTTTAATCTCCCTTTCTAAGTTTTGCGGTTTTGCTTGCAAAATTTCAGATGAAATCTGAAATGCAAAACTCGCAATTTAAAAATTTATAATTTTTAAATTTATTCTCCTTTGTCTGTGTTTTCAGATTTATTTTCATCTTTGACAAGTCCGCTCTTTGCGCCGTCGGGACGGTCCTCAAACAAGCTGTAGACCTTGTAATTATCCTCGTTAACTTCCTGCACCCTTTCGGGACTCGGGTCGGCAGGCTTGCCCATAAGCTTGTCAACAACCTTTGCAAGCTTCGGAGTAAGCAGAGCGATTACCCATACCAGCATAAGGATACCAAGCATAGCGCCTGCAAACTTGCCGTAAACCGCTAAGGACTCGTAATCTATATCATTCAGCATAAGCCTCGCTCCTTTCATAACAGATAGAATAATTATAGCACATCTTTTTTGAAATTACAACAGCATAGTATTAAAAAAACGGCACAAATTCGGTCTTTTCTTTGGCAATTCAACTTATAGAAACAGCACCCTTGCAGACAATGCCGCAAAGGTGCTGTGTGAATATTCAATTTCCGCCGGTAAGCATTTCGTATGTTACACCGTATTTTTCAGCAATATCCCTCGCATACGACAAGCCTTCAGGTGACGCAACCTCTACCTTGAAAGACCGCTTTCCATTGTCACTTTTCATAATCAGCGAAGAAACACCTGCTCCGCCGTCAAACTCCTGTGCCTCTGCCGCAAGCTTGTGCATATGCGTGTTGTAAATCGTGCGCACCCTCTTGCTGACAAGCGCCCTTACCGAATCCCTTGCAATATAAAAGCCCTCCTCAAAGGACGTTGTAGAAAAGGTTTCGTTCAGCAACAGCAAGCTGTCCGACGTACATTCCGAGTAAATTTCTTTGAATCTCACACATTCTTCCCCAAGCCGTCCGAGGTCCATAGTTTTGTCCTCATCGGCAGGGAAATGGGTATATATGCAATCCACAGGCCTGTAACCGAATGATGATGCAGGAACAAAAATCCCGCCTTGAGCCAGTACAAACATAAGCCCCACAGCTTGAGTAACAGTGGTTTTTCCGCCCCTGTTTGCACCCGTAAGAATGTATATTGTATGCTCTTTATCAAAAACAAGGTCATTATATACAATATCGTCCTTGCTCTCCACATTCATAGCAAGCTTCAGATTATACAACCATTTCGCATCCATAGAAGTGTCAGCATCGTCAATAACCTGTGCCTCACAGAATGGGAAACCTTTTTCCATATTCTTTTCCACAAACTCCGCAAATCTTATATAGTATACAAATTCGGGAATAAGCTGTGAAATGTTCATTACAGCTATATTCGCATACTTTGTGAGCGTGTCCCTCAACTTTTTGACCAGCGACTCCAGCATCCTGTTAAGTACCTTTTCAAGATAAAACGTAGAATTGTTTATTCCGTCGCCTTCAGGCACATTAACAATAGTAGATCTTACTCTGCTGTCAGCAAACGGCACATTCTGCATATAGGAGTAACCTGCCATTTTTTCGACGAAGCCCGCAAAACCACTTCCCTGCACATTTTCCACCTGATGATAATGAAAATCACCATTCCAGTCCGTTCCCTTATGTACGCCGTTCTTTGATGAAATAGCTTCCGCAAAATTGCTTACAATGCCCGATTTTTTAAAAACCTTATCATTTACCGAAACAAGCCCCATGCTGACCGCCTCAAATCTCTCGTTCAGATTTATTCCCAGCGTCACGCTCTGTATTCCCGAAGTCTTTGCTTTAAGCTCGGCAACATCCTCTTTCATTTCCTTGAAGCAGGCTTCATTATAAAGCATATCAATGTGATTTCTGAATCCGATAAGGCCTTCTGACTCGATTTTTGCATCCGAAAGACACTTCTTCATTGCTTCTACACATTTTATATAGTCATTAAGTTCCTCAAGTCTGTGGTACAGATGCCATACTCCAAGCCTTTCGTCCGACGTCTTATGCATAATTCCGAAATTTCTGATAAACTCCATCTTATCAAACAATTCCATTAATTCCGTGCGAAGTTTGGGAAGCTTGAGTATATCTGCAAAAACCTTCTGTCTGTACTGTGCAACCCTTGGGTCAGACGTCATATTTGACAGAACATCAGATATCATACGCCGTTCCTTGGCATCAACAGTCAGCCTGTCGCACAGTGAATCTATTCCAAGGTCATGACAGGACACAGCAGACAACTGCTTATATTCCGTGCTTTCATAATACGGAAAAAGAATACTGAAGTATTTATCCTGCTTCATAATACACCTGCCCATCTCCTTTCACAACAGATAAAATAATTATAGCACATCTTTTTTGAAATTACAACAGCAATGCATTAAAATTTTGGAAAGTCCGTTTTGTAATTGAAACGGATATCATTTTCATATTTTAATTGCAATGACAGCAAAGATATGCTATAATTAACACAAATATCAAACGGAAATGAGGGAATTTTATGGATAGATTATCTGAACTTTTATGGTACACGCAGCCTGCCGCAAACTGGGACGAGGCTCTCCCCGTAGGCAACGGACGTATCGGCGGTATGATTTTCGGCAAGCCGACGGACGAGCTTATCCAGCTTAACGAGGACTCAATCTGGTCAGGCGGCTTCCGCAAGCGCAACAACTCCAAGGCATTTGACAACCTTGAAAAAATCCGTACCGCAATCCGTGAGGGACGTACAACAGACGCTGAAAATATCTGCTGTGACGCTTTCTACGGCACCAACGAAAACCAGCGTCACTATCAGCCCTTAGGCGACCTGCACATATGGCAAAGCGGCACGGAAAACTACGCTGATTACAGAAGATACCTTGACCTCAGCTACGGCATTTGCAGTACACAGTGGGAGAATGACGGGGTAATCTACAGCCGTGACGTTTTCGTCTCCAAGCCTGACGAGGTTATGGTTATTCATTTCACCGCCAGCGAAAAGGGGAAAATCAGCTTCGTTTCCGTAATTGACGGCAAGGACGACGACTATGACAAAAACGAGGCTTACGATGACCATACCATTCTTTTTACAATGTCTGACGGCATCCCTTATGCGGCAGCAATTTCCGTTTCCGCAAAGGGCGGCAAGGCTTACACTGACGCAAACAGAATTAAAGTCGAAAACGCTGACGAGGTAATTATGACCCTTGCGTGTCAGACCTCTTACCGCACGGGAGATTACGAGAAAAAGGCAATCGGACAGGCTAAAACTGCACTGAGAAAAGATTATTTCAGCAAGCTTCGTCACCGTCACATTGACGATTATTCCGAATTGTATAATCGTTGTAAAATTATACTTTCAGATAACTCAGACGGCAACGCTGAACTTCCCACAAACGAAAGATTACAGAAAATCCGTGACGGAAAAAGCGATAACAAGCTTGTGGAAATGTACTTCAATTTCTCACGCTACCTTATGATTGCAGGCTCAAGAGAGGGGACTCTCCCACTGAATTTGCAGGGTATATGGAACAAGGATATGTGGCCTGCCTGGGGCGGCAAGTACACAATAAACATCAACACGGAGATGAATTACTGGGCGGCTGAAATTCAGAATTTGCCTGAATGTCACGGCGTACTCTTTGACCATATTGAGCGTATGCGTGAAAACGGACGTGTTACCGCCCGTGAAATGTATCACTGCGGCGGCTCTGTCTGCCACCACAACACCGATATATGGGGCGATACCGCACCGCAGGACAAGTGGCTCCCCGGCACGCTCTGGCCTATGGGTCTTGCGTGGCTCTGCACCCACATTTACGAGCACTACCTTTTCACGGGGGACAAGGATTTCCTTGCCGAAAAGTACGACACGCTCCGTGAGGCGGCAGAATTTTTCGTGGACTTCCTCATCGAGGACGACAAGGGCAGACTTGTAACAAGTCCGTCAGTTTCTCCCGAAAATACATACATCACCAAGGACGGCGCAAAGGGCACAATCTGTCAGGGTCCATCAATGGACAGCCAAATTCTGCATTTCCTTTTCACAGCAGTTATAGAGTCCTCCGAAATTCTTGACGAGGACAGAAACTTTGCAGAAATGCTCCGTCAGCTCCGTGACAAGCTTCCACAGCCCGAAATCGGCAAGTACGGTCAGATTATGGAGTGGGCTGTAGATTACGACGAGGCAGAGCCGGGACACAGACACATTTCCCAGCTGTTTGCACTTTACCCCTACAACCTCATCACCAAGCGCCACACCCCTGAGCTTGCCGAAGCGGCAAAGGCAACCCTTATCCGCAGACTTACCCACGGCGGCGGTCACACAGGCTGGTCAAGAGCGTGGATAATCAATATGTGGGCACGTCTTCACGAGGGCAAGCTTGTGGGCGAAAATATTGCGGCACTTCTTGCTCACTCTACCAACATCAATATGTTTGATATGCACCCGCCTTTCCAGATTGACGGAAACTTCGGCGGCGGTGCAGGTATCGCAGAAGCGGTTATCCAGAGCCACAGCGGCGAAATCAGTGTGCTTCCTGCAATTCCTGAGGAATGGGACAGCGGCAGGGTACAGGGTATCGTGTGCCGCGGAGGATTTGTCGTTGACTTTGCGTGGGCAGGCGGCAAGGTTACCGAAATGTATGTACATTCCAAGTGCGGCAACAAGTGCAGCATCGTCGGCAGCGTGAAGATTGAGGGTGCGGCTTACTACGAGGAAAACGGCGTGACAAACTTTGCAACAGAAGCAGGAAAGGTTTATGAGGTGAAATTCAATGGCTAAGAAAAACAGATTTGAAAAGGTTTATACTCAGGGTGCAATGGACATTTTGGAAATATGGATTGATACCGAAACAGGGGTGAATTACCTTTACCGCCAGTCAGGCTATTCGGGCGGACTTACCCCTCTGCTTGACAAGGACGGCAAGCCTGTTGTAACGCTGAGCGATGGATTTGTTCCCGAAAAATACAATTAAATCCGCATTCAAAGAGGACGTGTAAAAATGAAGGAGTTCTATAAAGTTCCCGAAAATAAAAAAATCCGCGTGATAATTGATACGGACGCCGCTTGCGAGGCGGACGACCAGTATGCGATTGCTCACGCTCTGATGACGCAGAAGTTTATCGTCAAGGGCATCTGCGCCGAACATTTCCACGCAGAAGGCTCGGAACAGCTCAGCTATGACGAAATAAAGAAAATTCTCAGGCTGATGAAGCGTGAGGAAATCCCTGTTTTCCACGGCGTACCCCACGCTGTAGAGGACACGCAGAACCCGCCTTGCTCCGAAGCTGTCGAATTTATCATAAACGAAGCAATGACCGAAAGCGAATACCCTCTGTTCGTGTTCTGTCAGGGTGCAGTAACGAACGTTGCGTGTGCACTGCTGAGAAAGCCTGAGATTGCAAAGAAAATGACCATTATAAGCATCATAGGTGCAGAGTATCCCAACGGCGGCGGAGAGTTCAATCTTCATAACGACTGGAAAGGTGCAAATGCGATGTTTGCTTCAGACGCAGAGATTTGGCAGGTGCCTATGAACTGCTATGCAAGAATGAGAGTCAGCTATGCGGAATTGCAGGAAAAGGTTCGACCCTGCGGTGAAATCGGAAAGTACCTTTTTGACGAAATGCAGGAGTACGGCAACTCCGAAAGAGGAGGCTGGACTATGGGCGAAAGCTGGGCGCTGGGTGACTCACCTGTAGTTGGACTTGCAATGGATTTCTGTATAGGAAATTTCGAGTACCGCAATGCTCCGATTGCTGACGAAAATTGCAGCTACATCGGTTTCAACGAAAACAAAATCCGTGTTTACAATGACATTGACAGCCGTTTTATTCTTGAGGATTTTTTTGCAAAGCTGAAATTTTTCTACGGCGGCAGCAACTGATTTTCACGAATACGTTTTCAATTCTAAACATTTTGTGACTTATACATTTAAGTAGAAAATTAGCTGTTGCTTTTTCCATTTTTATCGGTTATAATTAAAACAATGTGAGTCCCGATGGCTCAGAGAAAATTTTAACACAAAAAGAAAGGTTGGTATCTGATATGAAGACTAAAATCATCAACGGTACATCACTTCCTAATATTCCTTGGCAGGACAAGCCTGAGGGATGCAAAGACATCGTTTGGCGCTACAGCGCTAACCCAATTATCAAGCGTGACCACATTATGGTTAAGAAGGCTAACGGCTACAGAGAGCCTTCCAACTCTATCTTCAACAGCTCAGTAGTTCCTTTTGAAAAGGGCGATTACAAGTTTGCAGGCGTTTTCCGTGTTGACGACAGAGAAAGAAATATGGAAATCCACGTTGGTTTCTCCAAGGACGGTATCAACTGGGATATCAACGAAGAAAGAATTCACTTCAATACTGAAGGTCTTGACCCTGAGGTTGCTCAGTGGCAGTACGGCTACGACCCACGTGTTTGCAAGATGGAAGGCGAAGACAAGTACATTGTAACTTGGTGTAACGCTTACGGCTGGAAGCCAACTATCGGCATCGCTACAACAACAGACTTCGAAACCTTCACACAGCTTGAGAACTCCTACCTCCCATTCAACAGAAACGGCGTAATGTTCCCAAGAAAGATCGGCGATATGTATATGATGATGAGCCGTCCTTCCGACAGCGGTCACACACCATTCGGCGATATGTTCATCAGCCAGTCTCCTGACCTCACATTCTGGGGCAAGCACAGACACGTTATGGGTCCTTCAAAGGGTTGGGAATCCACAAAGATGGGCGCAGGTCCAATTCCGATTGAAACAGACCGCGGCTGGCTCATTTTCTACCACGGCGTACTTACTTCCTGTAACGGTTATGTTTACAGCTTCTCCGCTGCTCTCCTCGATAAGGACCAGCCTTGGAAGGTTCTCAAGAGGGGTGCTTCCTACCTCCTCAGCCCACAGGAATACTACGAACTCGTTGGTGATACAGACGCAGTAACATTCCCATGTGCTAACCTCGTTGACGCTGACACAGGCAGAATTTGTATCTACTACGGCTGCGCTGATACCTGCACAGCTCTCGCATTTACAACTGTTGACGACGTTATGGACTTCCTCGATAACAACTCTCAGGTGTAAAAAACAACTGCTTACGCAGTTGTCTCTAAGTTTTTCCGCGTTGCGTAAAAACTTTTGAATAACTGAAAAGAGTAAAATTAAGGGTACGGAAATTCCGTACCCTTAATTTTGTCGAAAAAACTTTTCGACAATGAATAGCGAATATTGAATAATGAAGAATGAATAATTAAGGAATTGCCTTCGGCAATGATATTAAAAATGTCCGCAAAGCGGACACCTTAACTATTCACTATTCACTATTCATTATTCTTTATTCATTTTTCAAGGGTACGGAAAATTCCGTACCCTTTTTTATGTGCAAAATTTATGCAGCCAAAAGCAAACCCCTGTCCCGAAACGGAACAGGGGTAATATTAACTTTATCAGTTAACGATTGTCTTTTCAGTTTCCTTATCAAAGATGTGAACCTTGTTAGGATCGATAGCAACCTTGATAGTATCCTGTGGACGAGCTGTAGAACGTGGGTCAACACGAGCTGTGAGGGAAATACCTTCGCAGTTGAGGTAGAGGAATGTTTCAGCACCCATCATTTCAGTGATTTCAACGTTAGCGTCGATAACACCTGTCTTAGCTGCGGAGAGGAACATTTCTTCGTCGTGAATGTTTTCAGGACGAACACCCATAATGATTTCCTTGTCTACATAGTTTTCGAGAGCAATCTCGTCAACCTTGGACTCAGGAAGTTCAACATAGTACTTCTTACCACGGGATGTCTTAGTATCTTCAGAACCGAATTCGATTGCGAACTTATCTTCAATCTTTCTGAGAACTGCGTCAACAAAGTTCATCTGAGGTGAACCCATAAAGCCTGCAACGAACTGGTTAACAGGGCTTGTATAGAGGTTCTGTGGGGAGTCAACCTGCTGAATGAAGCCGTCCTTCATAACTACGATACGGTCACCCATTGTCATAGCTTCAGTCTGGTCGTGAGTTACGTAGATGAATGTTGTACCGAGCTTCTGGTGGAGCTTGGAAATCTCTGTTCTCATCTGAGCACGGAGCTTAGCATCGAGGTTGGAGAGCGGTTCGTCGAGAAGGAATACCTGTGGCTCACGAACGATAGCACGACCGAGAGCAACACGCTGTCTCTGACCACCGGAGAGAGCCTTTGGCTTTCTGCTGAGGAGGTGAGAGATGTCGAGAATTCTTGCAGCTTCTTCTACCTTACGGTTGATTTCGTCCTTAGGAACCTTACGGAGTTTAAGACCGAAAGCCATATTATCATATACAGTCATATGTGGATACAGAGCGTAGTTCTGGAATACCATCGCGATATCTCTGTCCTTAGGAGCAACGTCATTAACGAGACGGTCGCCGATATAGAGTTCGCCTTCGGAAATTTCTTCAAGACCTGCGATCATACGGAGAGTAGTTGACTTACCACAACCGGATGGACCAACGAGGATAACAAATTCCTTGTCGCGGATTTCAAGGTTAACGTCGGAAACGGCAACAACGCCGCCTGGGTATTTCTTATAAATGGATCTGAGTGATAAACTAGCCATTCTGAACGGACCTCCCAAAAAAATTAGTCTTGCCAAACTCATTACTTCTTTGGCTATGATAATATAATACCAAATTTCCGTATCAAATTTCAAGTTGCTTATTAACTAAACTTCTAAAGACTTGTTTATTAAGTTTGACGAAAAAAAGACAAATGAAAAATTTTCATTATTTTTTTGCATAAATTTTTTCAATTTCATTGTGCAAAATTTCACGGCACTCTCCAACAGCAAGATTTTCGTCCAGCCTGAGACCGCCTATCTGCACTCGCTTGAGATAGGTAACTTTATTGCCCACAGCCTCCGCCATACGCTTCACCTGATGGAACATACCCTCCCTGAGAGTGATGTAAACCTCACTTGGGTTGTCTGTAATTTCCAGTACCGCAGGCATACAGACATCACCGCCGTCGATTTCCATACCGCTTGCAAAGGCTTCAACGTCGCTTTCCTTAGCAGGCTTTTCAAGCACCGCAAAATATTTCTTGTCAACGTGCTTTTTAGGGGAGAGGATTTCGTGCGCAAAAACACCATCGTCCGTAATCAGCGCAAACCCCTCCGTGTCCTTGTCAAGACGTCCCGCAGGGAAAAGACCCTGTCTGCGCAGTTCAGGCGGAATAAGCTCCAGCACCGTCTCCGTGAGCCTGTCCTTTGTGGCACAGATTACCCCCGCAGGCTTGTTGAGCATAATATAAATGTGCTTTCTGTATACAACCTCATTACCCTCAGAAGCAACCGTGTCCCTCTCAGGGTCAATCTTCATATCGAACAGCTTTGCAGCCTGCCCGTTGACCGTCACAAGACGCTTCTTGATAAGCTCCTTGGCATCATTGCGTGAAATATTCAGCTGGTTGGACAGAAACCTGTCAAGGCGGAAAGCCTCTCTGTTTTTAGGCATAATACATTCCTTTCCCGTTTGCACGCCTGAGTTGCAGATATCCTATGTATGAAGCAAGTGACATATAATTCTCCGACGCGTCCGCATTTTTTGCAAAAGTCTGAATCGAACGGACAGGTCCCCACGGAATGCCCCACCAGCCGCCGAAAATTGTAATAATGGTACAGCAAACCAACGGGGTTTTATTATCTGCCCTGTAAAGCGAAGTTTTCCTTGTCATAGTCAGAACAAATACGGAAATACAAGCTTGATACGAAGCCACAACACTGCTTCCGGTGAATGTCGTACCCTTGAAAACACACTCCTCGCCATTCAGCAGCTTTTCACTATTTTCAAGGCAGAACTTATCAAAGCTTGCCTGTCTGATATCCTGCACAATCGCATAAACCCCATACCATATCCACGAAGCAAACACAAGTATTATGACCGTAAAAAAAATAATATCTTCAATGTGCATATTATTTCCCCCACAAATAATAACGGGCACCTTTACGGGTACCCGTCAAAGAATTATTCTCAGAAATCCTCGCCCTTGGCTTCGTCAAGGTCAGCAAGGTCAGCATCGAGGCTGTCAAGCTCAGCAAGGTCGCTCTCATCAATTGAGCATTCCTCACAATCGCAGTCGCACTCATCGAAATAGAGCTCGTCCTCATCATCGAAATCGTAGTCGAACTGTTCGATTTCCTCACGCTTTTTCATAGCGTACATAGCAGCAGCCGCACCAGCAGCAGCGGAAGTTACAGCAAGAAGAATAGCACCAAAAGCCTTCATTAAAAACAACTCCTTTTAAATAATAGGGATTAATGTACTTAGTTGTGGTTATAGTATATCACATATTTTTAAAAATTACAACACCTTTTGCGGAATTTTTTAAAATGCGGGATGGGGTAAATTGTAATTTAGCACAACAGCTTATGTAGCAAAAATTTTGGGTTTCCAAAGGGGACGGTGTCCCCTTTGGCAGGGTTCTTAGGGGCAGCGCCCCTGAGTCGCCCTCCGCAGAGGGCGAAATACTTACTTGGCGCCGCAGCGCCGCCTTAAAAGCGCATCTGAAAGGTGAATTTTGAAGCGATAGCTTCAAAAGAGGAAATCTCTGCAAGAGAGAGATTTCCTAACAGTAGCGAAGCTACTGCTTTTCTATAGTGCTTAAAGTAAAGCTACGTCAAAAATGTGCCACTGGCACATTTTTGAGATAAATTTGCTGTGTAACTGCAACAAGGGGAAGCGGTCTTGTCCGCTTCCCCTCGAAAAGCTGTCGCTTTTCTCACCCTTTTCTCCGTTTTGAAGCATAGGGGAATTTCGCCCTCTGCGGAGGGCGACCAAAGGGCTTTGCACTTTGGAAACCCACCACCTTTGAAAAGGTGGACGAAACTTTTAAAATCGCTTCGCTAACACTACAACAATTACTGTGATAAATTACAATTTACCAAACATTGCCCACAAAACAAATCCGCCGCACAGGTTTTGCCCTGTACGGCGAATACTCTCCCTTAACGAATATTGAAAATATCGCTATTATTCCAAAATATACACGTTTACGTCACGTCTGCCCCAGTTGTAGCACTCGCTTTCTGTGTCCATATAAAGGTCAACAAGCACTCTGCCGCTTCTCATTGCTCCGCCTGTATCCTCGGCAACTGCGTAGCCATAGGTTCTTGTTCCGTCAACAGAAACGATATAAAGCTTTGTTCCGTATGGAATAACCTTAGGGTCAACTGCTACATAGCCGACCTGTGCGGTTTTGCCTGTGGAAGTGATTGCTCCTGCGGAAGCTGTATAAGCTGTTGCTTCGCCTGTAATAACATCAACATAATTTACAGGAACTCCGTTTTCGTCAAGCTCAACTTCCTCGCTGTAAGGTGTCCAGCCTGCGGGAACAGCCTCGTCATAGATAGGAACAGGCTCTTCCATTGTGCCGATTGCAATTACTTCGTCAACAGGCTGTGTAATATCCTCGTCGATGACGTCGGAAGAAACAAGCTCGCCGTCCACATAAACGTGGCGGAAAGTTGTTTCGACCTCGCCTTCTTCACCGTCAACTACAGTTTCGGTATAGCCGACAAGCAGCTCGTCGTCTTCCTGATACTTTGTAGCGTATTCAATAACCTCAACCTGTACTTCTTCAACAATGTTGACACGGTTTATAATAATTTCGGTACCGCTGCCTAAGGGCTCGCTGAGACCGATATTGATAAGGTCGTCATCACAGATTTCAACATCAGCTGCTTCAAGCGCATTTTCAACATTTCCTGCGCATCTGACATCAATATTCCTGCCGTCAACTGCGATTGTAACGTCGTATTCCTTTGCAGGCATTTCGCACACAACAGCCTCGCCGTTTACGGAAGGGGACGCTGTCATAGCAATTGCAGCTTCTTCATTATTCATAACAGCCGCCGCACAGAGGGAAACAGTACCCAGCACAAGAGCAGCTGCGGTTGTTGATACAGTTCTGATTTTCAAGTTCTTTAAGACTTTTTTACAACTTGCCGCCACGTCATCAAGAGCAGGGCGTTTATTTGCATTATTACTCATAAAGGACTCCTTTCGGAAATTCTTGCTTGTATTTGGTTACAATGCGGTAACAAAAGTAACCGTTCAGCAACTTTTAATCATTATAGTTATCACACCGCTGTTTGTCAAGACTTTTCACCGCCCCGTTTTTGTGCAACATACACAAAAACGCTGTAAAATCCTGTATATTAAAAGGAATTAACTTCCATTTAACGTGGGGACGTGCCAAAATTCACGGTTATTTTTTAGTCATTTCCGCTAAATCGGCATTTGGGTCAGCGGCACGAATTACCACAAAAATGAAATATTGGCAAAATAAGTAACATCAGTTGACTATTTTCAAGGGGTTTTTAACACTTCCGACGTTTTGTTTCGGCAACATCAACAAAAACGTTAAAAAATTTTATACGCTTTTCGGCACAAAATATTTCCCGCACACCTTGCAAAACCTGAAAAAACCTAAGTATTACCGCATAAAACGATAAAAAACTATTTACTATTTCGTAAATATATATTATAATAGTATAGGAAAACAAACTTCATTTCAAGAAAGGAATTTACTATGGAAAACAATATCGAAAAAAGAAACGACTCCATCGAAATGCTGAAAACAACAATCGCAGTATGTGCAGCGCTTGTCCTTTTCCTGGCTTCCGCAGGCTTCATCGTGTACAAGTCTGTTACAGCCTACCGCCACAACGAGCGCTGGAAGGACTACGACGAATGTGGTATATGATAAGAGTGTTGAATGTGGAGTGAGGAGTGTGAAGTTGTTGTGCAAACTATAGTCTTATTTAACTCCACACTCCACTCTCCTAACTCCTAACTCAAAAGAAAGGATACTATTATATAGATGTTTTTATACAACGCTGAAATCTATCCGCAGGGCAAAAATGCTCAGGCTATCCCTTGCGGATACATTTATATTGAGGACGGCAAAATTGCCAACGTTGCCGCAGGTACTCCTCTTAAAGTTACTGACGAGGACATCGACCTGCACGGTCTGCGTGTTTACCCAGGCTTCATCGACATTCACACCCATATGGGTCTTATCGGTGACGGTCAGGGCGCTGAGGGCGAGGACGTCAACGAGGACAGTGACCCTATTACCCCTCATCTGCGCACGATTGACGGTCTGTGCTTCACTGACGGCTATTTTGCTGACGCTGTAAAGGCAGGCGTGACAACCTGCGTGACGGGTGTGGGCTCAACAAACCCAATCGGCGGCGACCTTATCGCCGTGCACACAAGCGGCAGATGCGCTGACGATATGCTTGTGAAGCGTGTGGGAATAAAATTTGCCCTTGGCGAAAACCCCAAGTCCACCTTTGCTGACAGGGACACCGCTCCAATCACACGAATGGCAACGGCGGCGTTAATCCGTGAGGCGCTGTACAAGGCAAAGCGCTACGCACAGGACAAGGCTGACGCTGAGGAAAATGACGAGTCAATGCCTGAGTACGACATAAAATCCGAGGCGCTCATTCCGCTTCTGAAACGTGAAATCAAGGCGCATTTCCATTGTCACCGTGCCGACGACATTATGACAGCGGTACGAATTGCCGAGGAATTTGACCTTGACTACGTCCTAATCCATTGCACCGAGGGACACAAGGTTGCCGACCTGCTTGGCGAAAAAGGCGCATCGGCAGTAGTTGGACCAATCATCTGCGACAGGGGAAAGCCCGAGCTTGCGGGACTGACCGTCGCAAACGCAGGTGTACTATATAATAGTGGGGTAGAGGTTGCAATCTGTACCGACCACCCAGAAGTGCCGATACAGTACCTTCCTGCAAGTGCGGCATTCTGCGTAAAAGAGGGCTTGCCAAAGGACGCCGCAGTCCGTGCGATAACCTCCGCAGCAGCAAAAATTGCAGGCATAGACAACCTGGTCGGGGACATCAAGGTTGGACAGATTGCCGACCTTACCGTTACAGACGGCGACCCGCTGGAGATTATGACCAACGTAAAAATGACAATCATCGCAGGTAAGGTTGTTTACAGTAAATTATAATTTATAGAGTTAGGAGTGTTGAGAGTGGAGTGTGGAGTTGTTGTGTAAACTATGGTTCTCTTTAACTCCTCACTCCACTCTCCTAACTCCTAACTCAACGATAAATTATAATTTATCTGACTATTCCAAAAGAAAGGACATTATTATGCGTGAAATAAACGTAACAGAAATAGAAAATACCGTTCGTGACCTGTGTATTCAGGCAAACCGCTTTCTCCCAAAGTCCCTTGTGGACTGCATCGGCTGTTCGGTAAGCTGCGAAAAATCTCCCACGGGCAGGGAAGTCCTTGCTGACCTGATGAAAAACATCGAGGCTGCTGAAACCGAGGAGCTTGCTGTCTGTCAGGACACGGGTATGGCTGTTATCTTCCTTGACATCGGTCAGGACGTGCACTTCGTCGGCGGCTCTCTTTACGATGCTATTAACAAGGGCGTGTCCCGTGGCTACACCGAGGGATATCTCCGCTGTTCAATCGTGTCCGACCCCATTGAGCGCGTCAACACGGGGGACAACACCCCTGCTGTAATACATACCCGAATTGTGGACGGCGACAAGGTTTCAATCTCCGTTTGCCCAAAGGGCTTCGGCAGCGAAAATATGTCGAAAATGAAGATGTTCACCCCATCCGCAACTATCGAGGAAATCGAGAATTTTGTCGTTGAGGTTGTCTCCGTTGCAGGCAGCAACCCCTGTCCTCCGATGGTTGTGGGCGTAGGCATAGGCGGCGATTTTGAGCACTGTGCTTATCTTGCGAAAAAGGCTCTCTGCCGTGACGTTGCTGAGAAAAATCCTAAGCAGCTTTACGCCGATATGGAGAAAAACATCCTCGCCAAATCCAATAAGCTTGGTATCGGTCCTCAGGGCTTCGGCGGAACAACCACCGTTCTCAGCGTCGCTATCGAACAAGCACCTACACACATTGCAGGTCTCCCCGTAGCCGTAAATATCGGCTGCCACGTCACAAGACACGCTCACAAGGTACTTTGATTTGGGAGAGATGTTGTAAACCATTGAGGGAGACCCTTTTGAAAAAGGGTCCTCCCTCAAACTCCCTCCCTAAAACTTCTAATGTAAATTACCCAATAGGGCTATAGCCCTATTGGGTAATTTAGACTGAAAGTCTTTGGAAAGGGGTCTGGGGAATAACCTTTCCTCAGAAAGGTTTTCCCCAGTGGTTTACGATATTCCCTTACAAAACAAAAGCACCCCTTACGAGGTGCTTTTCATTTTTCAGTTTTATGCTCTTACATCAAGGATGCTTCCCTTTGCACCTGGGAACTTAGGAATGGAATCCATCATTTCAATGACACCTTTCATCATATCAGCGCTGGTGTCCATAGCCTTTTTAGTCATAGCAGTGCTGATGCCCTGCTGCAGCTTGATGTTGCTCATACCTGTTGACATCTGAGCGATTGAAGTCATCATATCCATTGTGACATCCCCTTTCTGAAAAATTTATTTCCAAATCATTCCCTTGCGGAAATTATTCAGACATATTTCTGATTTCGCCGAGAAGCTCAGCAAAGCTGTTAAGGTCGCTGATACACTTGTCAACAACTTCCTTAGTGCTGTCAACCTTCTCATTCATACCCTGCGAGAAGTCGCCGATATGATGCATAGTCTTTTCAATCTTATCAGCAGAAGCCTTACTTGTTTCAGCAAGGTTACGGACTTCCTGAGCGATTACGCCGAAGCCCTTACCGCTTTCCTTAGCTCTGGAAGCTTCGATAGAAGCGTTGAAGCCGAGGATTTTAGTGTTGAGTGCGATATCCTGAATAACCTTTACAGTACCCTTTGTGGAAGCAACCTCAGCAGCTGTATCTTCAGCAATCTTGTTTACGCTTTCAAAAGCATCTGCAAGAGTATTGATACGCTTGACAGTATCGCCGACAATACTCTCAGCCTCTGCTACCTTAGCCATCATAGAGCGGTTGATAGAAGCAAGACCTGTGTTGGACTGGTTAGCTATGTAGTTGCTGTAAGCAGTCTGAGAAAGAACCTTAGCGATTGTGCAGAGGAAATCTGCAGCAGTATCAATCTGCTTCTTTTCAACAATCTTAACCTTTCTGAGAGCTCTTACATACTCATCAGGATTGATATCGAGTTCCTTAGCAATCTTGCGGAACTCGTTTTCATCAGGCTGTTCAGGAAGAACCTGACCGCCGATAAAAGAACCGATGAACTGACCGTTAACCATAATCGGTGCAGCGAAGTCAACGAGACCTGCGTGGCAGAAGTAAGCGGAAGCACGTCCTGTACGCATAGTCTGCTCACCGCCTGACTTATCGCAGTTTTCACATCTTGCGCAGCCGAGACGGGACTGTCTTGTGTAGTTCATACAGAAATCAGTAAAATTACTTCCCTGTGTAACAGCGTTGCCGTCAGCGTCGGTAGTAAGCGCAGCCATACCTGTAAGGTTTGCAAAGCCATCCTGAATTTCCTGCAGGGTAGCAACATCTATCAAATCAGTAAGTCTAATATCAGCCATATCCAAAACTCCGTTCTCCATATATGGAAAAATTGGGTATAGTGTACCTATACCTTTACACTATTAGGATACACTATTTGCTATGAATTGTCAAGAAAAATTGCTGTTGTCAAGAAAAATATGTTAAATCTGCACATAATTTGGTATGAATTACTGTAACAGGAGTAGCCATAACAAGAGAATTGAAAAGCAATCGAAGATAAATTGTAATTTATAGAGTTAGGAGTGTTGAGAGTGGAGTGTGGAGTTGTTGTGTAAACTATGGTTCTCTTTAACTCCTCACTCCACTATACGAACTTGTTCGTTTTCCACACTCCACACTCACAGTCAAATTACAATTTACCCAACTGCCGTTACTGACTCCGCAAGCATCAAAGGCGTGTCAAAGACGTACTCTGCACCTGCATTTTCAAGCTCATTTTCCTCAGCGTAGCCGAATTTCACGCCTGCCGAGGCGATGCCGCAAAGCTTTGCACCCTCAACATCGTGCTTTCTGTCACCAATCATCAGCACCGTTTCCTTGTCGGGATTTCCCAGCCTTTTCAGACATTCCGCAATAACCTCAGCCTTTGCGTTACGCTCGCCGCTCAATTCCGCACCCGTCACAACCTCGAAATACTTTGCAAGGTCAAAATAATCAAGTATACGCAGAGCAAAAACCTCAGGCTTTGAGGTTGCCACAGCAAGCCGCTTGCCGCCGTTTTTCAGCATCTCCAGTGCTTCGGGAATTCCCTCATAAACACGGTTTTCGAAAATGCCCTTCACAGGGTAACGCTCACGGTAAGCCGCAACCGCCTTCATAGCGTCCTCACGGCTTAAACCATAGAAATCCATAAACGAGTCAACAAGCGGCGGACCGATAAAGCGGAGCAGCTTGTTCCTGTCGGGCTCAACAATGCCCATCACATTGAGAGCGTGCTCCGCACAGTTCATAATCCCCTCAGCCGAGTCAGTGAGAGTACCGTCAAGGTCAAAAAGGAGAACATCGAAATTTTTCATAGTAATCTTCCTTTGATAAATTGAATTTTATCGCACGTTTAGTTGCAGTGTCAGCAATGCGAAACTGAATGCAAAGCGTTCAGCTATAAAAGTTTCGTCCACCTTTTCAAAGGTGGTGGGTTTCCAAAGGGCAAAGCCCTTTGGTCGCCCTCCGCA
>JAFQIY010000023.1 GCA_017415165.1 Oscillospiraceae bacterium
AATTATATCACAAGAATTATAAATATGCGATATGTCCCACACGATTTATCGCAGATTTTATTAAACTTATATTAGCGATATATCGTAAAGGTGGTATAGATATGAATATTAAGGAAGCAGTTGAAAAGAGAATAATTGAGCTTTGCAATGAAAGAAACATTGCAATTAACGCACTTGCAAACATCTCCGGTGTTTCTCCATCGACAATTTACAGTATGCTTAATGAAAAGAGCAAGAATCCCGGAGTTGTGTCAATCAAAAAGATTTGCGACGGTCTTGAAATCAGTATCAGAGAATTCTTTGACAGCGATTTATTTGACGATTTGGAACAAGAGATTAAATGAGTTTTGAAGTGGCTGCATCACGAACGAAGTGAGGCAGCCACTTGTTATTTATTTGTATATATGCTATACTGAATTTACAGGCAAAAGCCTGAATAAAATTTTTGGAGAATGCTGTTTGAAAATGAACAACACCTTGGAGATAGTAATGTAAACCGTGAGGTTTGCAAATACTTCTCCCCGCAAGCCTCCGGTGATTGAAGGTCAACAATTTTTGGAGGTCTAACAATGAAAAATGACTGCATCATTCGTTTGGAAAAAACAGAAGAACACCGCGAAACCGAAACTCTCGTCAGGGAAGCGTTCTGGAACGTGTACCGTCCCGGTTGTCTTGAGCATTATGTGCTCAATCAGCTGAGGAACGACGAAGCGTTTGTGCCCGAGCTCAATTTCGTTATGGAAAAAGACGGCAGACTGATTGGTCAAAATATGTTTATGAGGACGGCTATCAAAGCCGATGACGGCTCAGATTTGCCCATTATGACTATGGGACCCATCTGCATTTCACCCGAATTACAGGGGCAAGGTTACGGCAAGATACTGCTTGACTATTCCTTGGAAAAGGCGGCAGAGTTTGGTTGCGGAGCACTTTGCTTTGAGGGAAATATCAAATTCTACGGTAAAAGCGGATTCACATATGCGAGCGAATTCGCTATCCGTTACCACGGTTTGCCCGAAGGTGCGGACGCATCGTTCTTTCTTTGCAAGGAGCTGAAAAAAGGTTATCTTGACGGCATCAGCGGTGAATACACTCCACCAAAGGGATATTTTGTTAATGAGGCAGAAGCCGAAGAATTCGACAAACAGTTCCCGCCGAAAGAAAAGCTGAAGCTCTCCACACAACTGTTTTAACCTGACTGAATAAAAAGAGCCGTCCGAGTAATCGGGCGGCTTGATGTTTATACATATATCAGCTCGTTGCAAACAATCTCGTTTGCTCGTTCCTGAATGCTGTTCATTCGGTGTACCCATTCGAGTTGGTTTTGGGCTTTGAGGTGTTCGGTGATGTTTTCGGTTTTTATCATTTGGGCTACGATGGTGGTGAACATCTGCTGAGCTTGGGTGTCAATCTCTGCACAGTGTTGGTAGAGGATGCCTTGGGTAAGGAGAGTTGAGAAGAGGACAGGATTGTGTTTTTGCAAGTAGTCCTTGTACAACATACCCCATTTGCCGAGGCGGACGGCTGATTCTTCGGGAGAAAGTCTGAGGTTGGGTATCATATAATCTGCGACTTGTCTGTATGTAATGTTTACCATAATTTTTATCCTTTCTTGTTTTCGATAAAAGTGTCGTAGGTGAATCTTGCTCCGAGTCTGAAACCGACGGTGAAGCTGTCTGCGTTGCAGAGGCTTGAAAACTTGATGTAGGTTGCTACATAGTCGGTGAATAGCTCCTGCTCATTGTCAGTGAGGATTGATTTCAGGTGCTCCTCTTTGCCGGCAAGTTCACTAAGGCAATTTTTTACCTTTGCCGTCAGGTTGGTTGTGCACTCCTGCGGCTCGATGTTTCCGTAATAAAAATCTTCAATATAATCTGACATTGTATCACTCCTTATCGT
>JAFQIY010000024.1 GCA_017415165.1 Oscillospiraceae bacterium
AAAACTTATCGATTTTGCCAATCAATATGCCAAAAGCATTGGCTTCGATAAGACCTATATCCCAACAGAATTCATTGGGTTGTATGAAAAATATGGCTATTGCTATGTAAAAGACATAGTAAACTACGGAAATGGAATTGATCGTTTGTATGTCAGAGAAATAAAATAGACTATTCATTAAATTCCAATTTGTCGAACAGTTCAATATGTACCGCCGTATTCGGAGAAATCCGAGTACAGCTTTTTAATTGCTACTATGATTGAACTTCTTGGGTTGATGTGGTATAATGTAGGAAATCGAACAGACCAATAAATAAGAATTTGTAAATTAGATAAATGGAGGTTCTTGTGAATAAAATAAAAGGCTACCTCTCACTCTTTTTGACAATGCTGAAAATAGGATTGTTCACCTTTGGCGGTGGATATGCCATGATCGCTCTGCTTGAAAATGAGTTCGTAGAAAAAAAGAAATGGCTTGAAAAAGATGAATTTTTGGATGTTGCGGCGATTGCCGAATCCACGCCCGGTCCTATTGCCATTAATGCAGCAACTTACATAGGATATAAAAATACTGGGATGATCGGCTCAATGATTGCTACGCTTGGCATTTGTATTCCGTCGTTCGTAATTATCTATGCTATATCGCTGTTTTTAGATGCCTTTCTTTCATTGACATTGGTTGCATACGCTTTCAAGGGGATTCAGATATGTGTGGTATATCTGATCCTTACAGCAGGACTGAAGATGCTGAAGCAGATGAAGAAAACTGCGTTCAATATTATCATTATTTCGATAACACTTATCTGTATGATCGTATTTTCATTGTTTGCTGTAAAGTTCTCAACAATATTTTACATACTGCTTAGCGGAGCCTGCGGTGTGGCGGTATATCTTCTCGGCAAAATCAGGAAGGAGAAAAAGCAATGATATATCTCGAATTGTTCTTAACCTTCCTTCAAATCGGTGCGTTTTCCTTTGGCGGCGGATACGGGATGATCTCTCTGATACGAGAAAAGGTTTTGATGCACGGTTGGCTTACCGAGGAAGAACTACTCAATATGATTGCCGTAGCTGAATCTACGCCCGGACCGATCGCAGTTAATATGGCGACCTTCGTCGGCTCGTCACAAGGTGGTTTTCTCGGTGCGATCCTTGCTACGCTGGGTGTGGTATTGCCATCATTTATTATCATTCTCATAATTGCAGCCCTGATACGCAACTTTATGAAATATGCGGGAGTAAAAGCGTTTCTCGGCGGTATCCGTCCGTGTGTTGTTGGCTTGATACTCGCAACGGCAATCACGATGTTTATGAGTACGGTAATTAGATTCAGTAGTATAGGAGATACACTTGCCATAGATTTTAATGGCATTATCATATTTGCCATATTGATAGCAACCACCGTCGTAGCAAAGCTTGCATTTAAGAAAAAACCAACTCCGATACTGATGATACTCATATCGGCAGGTCTTGGTATGCTAATGTATTCATTATAAAGATTTTGATAAACAAATTCCAATTCAGCAGTATGAAGCTACCCTGTGAAGAGCAATCTTTGCAGGTTGTTTTTGTTATCCGAAATGTTGACTTTTGAGCGGGTTTTCATTATAATAAATTAAAAAGGTAAATTTGTAGAATTCAATGATTTTCGAGGTGGTAGCATGGAAAAAAGCAAGGGTAATCATATTACCAGTTGCACCATTTCTTGGGAAAATACAGAAGATGTATTAAGTGTTGTAACAAAAGTGCTTCAAACAGAAGTTCATGTAAGATTCTATGACAGTGGTGCATTGATGAGTGGTAGAATATGGCCAATGTCTGAACAGCAGAAACAAGAATTGTATAGTGTTTTATATAAGTGTATAGATGACTGGGATTGTGATGACTATTCAGTTGATGAATTTGACAGTAATCGTTGGCAGTTCAAGATATGCACTCAAAGAAGCTGCCTTAGAACAGTTTACGGTACAACTGAGCCACCACATGGAGCAGAAATTAAGAAGATTCTTTCGGAAGTAATTGGTGAAGATAATTGCTATTTCTTTTAATTAGATAATGGTAATGTATTTCTTTTATGATAATTTAGTAATTACAGTTTATCAATCAAATAACCTAACCTGCAAAGACCAATCTTTGCAGGTTGTTTTCGTTATACGGAATGTTGACTTTTGAGCGGGTTTTCACTATAATAAAATCAATGATAATCAAATCAGCGAGGTATTAAAATGAAAATCAATACAAATGAAATTAAGTGGACAAGGGCACCAAAGCAGTACACCGTTGCTGAGGACAGAATTGAAATGATTACCGAACCCCACACTGATTTGTGGCAGAGGACATATTATCATTTCAGAAATGACAATGCTCCTGTTCTGCAGATGGAAACTGATGAGAAATACTTCTCTTTTGTCGTTAAGACAGAGTTTGACACGAAGGTACGTTACGACCAGAGCGGCATTGTTGTGTATCTTGACAGCGACAACTGGCTCAAGGCTGCTATGGAGTACGAAAACGAACAGATACAGCGACTTGGAAGTGTTGTAACAAACAACGGTTATTCAGACTGATCTTCCGTTGATGTTGACGCATCAATCAAGTCGGTATGGTTCAGATTAAGCCGCAGGGACGATGATTTCTGCATTGAAAATTCCACCGACGGAAAGAATTTCAAGCAGATGAGAATTTGCCATATGTTCAACGTGAAGGACAAAATCCAGTTCGGCATTTATGCGTGCAGTGCGGAAAATTCATCATTCAGAGCCGTGTTTACCGATATGGAAATTACCGAGTGCAAATGGCTTCCGCACGATGGCCAGCAGCCCGATGAGGAATAAGTTAGGGTAAGCTTGATTGAAGCCTCAGCCATTTATTATTTGATTTTTTTCCTGCGGCGTAGTATAATAAAATCAGCAAATTATAAGGTTGGTATTTTACATGAATATCTTACATATGAAATATGCCGTTGAGGTAGCAAGAGTCGGCTCGCTCAGTCAAGCTGCACAGAATTTAATACTTGCTCAGCCTAATCTGAGTCGGTCAATCAAGGAGCTTGAAGCAGAAATCGGCATTAAAATATTTGAACGCAGTACAAAGGGTATGCTTCTTACTCCCGAGGGAGAAGAGTTTATCGGCTATGCAAAGGAAATCCTCAATCACATCGACCACGTTGACAAGATATATAAAACGGGTGCAGCGAAAAAACAGAAATTTTCTATTTCCGTACCGAGAGCCTGTTATATTTCCGAAGCCTTTGCGGAATTTACAAAATCTATTCCTGACACGCAGGTTGAGATTTTCTATAAGGAAACAAATTCCCAGCGTACAATCAGCAACATTCTTAACTCTGATTACAAGCTTGGGATTATCCGCTATGCTGAAAATTATGACAAATATTTCAAATCAATGCTGGAGGAAAAAGAACTTGTCTATGAAATGATTGCAGAATTTTCTTACCGTCTGATTATGAGCAGGGATTGTCCTCTTGCCCAAAAGGAAAACATCACCTTTGATGATTTGGAAGACTATATAAGGATTGCTCACGCTGACCCGTATGTGCCGTCACTTTCTATGGCTAAGGTTGTAAGGGAAGAACTTCCCGACAATGTAAAACGCTGTATATACATTTTCGAAAGGGCAAGTCAGTTTGATTTGCTGTCAAAAAACAATCAGACATTTATGTGGGTTTCTCCTGCACCTGAAGATGTTCTTGAAAAGTATAACCTTGTTCAGCGTAAGTGTGAAAGCAATACGAAAATTTACAAGGATATCCTGATATATAAAAATGGATATAAGCTGACCGAGCTTGACAAGAAATTCATAACCGAATTATGCCTGTCACGACGCAGAAATCTTAAATAAACGCATTCTAAGGCTCCGATTTAATATAATCGGAGCTTTTTCTTTTGTTTACGCCATTTACAAGCCATATCATTTTTGATAACCCCCATATAATAATCTTATATTTTACAATCTCCGAAAAGATTGTTATAATATTAACGAAGTCGGAAATGCGATGAATTCCGACAAGCGAAGATACGAAAAATCTCGAGGAGGATTACTATGGAGAACAAGACTTACGGAATTGTAGACAGTGTTGAAAAGCTTGAAGAAGCTATTGCAAACACCAGAAAGGCACAGCAGATTTTTGCAGCTTATACTCAGGAACAGGTAGACAAGATTTTCCTTGCAGCTGCTTCCGCTGCAAACAAGGCAAGAATTCCTCTTGCAAAGCTTGCGGTTGAAGAAACAGGAATGGGTATTGTTGAAGATAAGGTTATCAAGAACAATTACGCTTCCGAATATATTTACAACGCATACAAGGACACTAAGACCTGCGGCGTTATCGAAGAGGATAAGGCATTCGGCATCAAGAAGATTGCTGACCCTATCGGTGTAATCGCAGCTGTTATTCCTACAACAAACCCAACTTCTACTGCAATTTTCAAATGTCTTATTGCACTTAAAACAAGAAATGCAATAATTATTTCTCCTCACCCAAGAGCAAAGAACTGTACTATTGCTGCTGCAAAGCTTGTTCTTGAAGCTGCTGTTGCGGCAGGTGCTCCTGAAGGAATTATTGACTGGATTGACGTTCCTTCCCTTGAAATGACAAACACTGTTATGAGAGAAGCTGATATTATTCTTGCGACAGGCGGTCCCGGAATGGTTAAGGCTGCTTACTCCAGCGGTAAGCCTGCTCTCGGCGTAGGTGCAGGCAATACTCCTGCTATTATCGATGACAGTGCCGATATTCTTCTTGCTGTAAGCTCAATCATTCACTCCAAGACATTTGACAACGGTATGATTTGTGCTTCCGAGCAGTCGGTAATCGTACTCGAAAATATTTATGATACAGTTAAGAATGAATTTGCCGCAAGAGGCTGCTACTTCCTTACACCTGATGAAACAGAAAAGGTGAGAAAGACTATCATCATCAACGGTGCACTCAATGCAAAGATTGTTGGTCAGCCTGCTGCAAAGATTGCCGCACTTGCAGGCGTTGACGTTCCTGCTGGCACAAAAATCCTCATCGGTGAGGTTGAGAGCGTTGAGCTCAGCGAAGAATTTGCTCACGAAAAGCTCTCCCCTGTGCTTGCAATGTACAAGGCAAAGGACTTCGAGGATGCACTCTGCAAGGCTGAAAGACTTGTTGCTGACGGCGGTTACGGTCATACATCTTCCGTATATCTTAACGAAGTAACTGAAACAGAAAAGATTGCAAAATTCGGTGAAAGAATGAAGACCTGCCGTATTCTTATCAATACACCTTCTTCCCACGGCGGTATCGGTGACCTTTATAACTTCAAGCTTGCTCCATCCCTTACACTGGGCTGCGGCTCATGGGGCGGAAACTCTGTAAGTGAAAATGTTGGTGTCAAGCACCTTATCAATATTAAAACAGTAGCTGAAAGAAGGGAAAATATGCTTTGGTTCCGTGCACCTGAAAAGATTTATATCAAGAAGGGCTGTCTGCCTGTTGCTCTTGATGAGCTTAAGAATGTTATGGGCAAGAAGAGAGCCTTTATTGTAACAGACTCCTTCCTTTATCAGAACGGCTACACAAAGCCTATCACAGACAAGCTTGACGAAATGGGCATTGTACATACAACCTTCTTCAATGTTGAGCCTGACCCGACACTTGCTTCCGCCAAGGAAGGTGCTGCACAGATGACAGCATTCCAGCCTGATACAATTATCGCTCTCGGCGGCGGTTCTGCAATGGACGCAGCTAAGATCATGTGGGTGCTTTACGAACATCCTGAGGCTGACTTTATGGATATGGCAATGCGTTTCATCGACATCAGAAAGAGAGTTTATACATTCCCTAAGATGGGTGAAAAGGCATATTTCATTGCAGTTCCTACATCAGCAGGTACAGGCTCTGAGGTTACACCTTTCGCAGTTATCACAGATGAAAAGAGCGGTGTAAAATATCCTCTTGCTGACTACGAGCTTCTCCCTGATATGGCTATTATTGATACGGATTTCCATATGTCTGCACCAAAGGGTCTTACAGCTGCTTCAGGTATCGACGCAGTAACACACGCTCTTGAAGCTTATGCAGCAATGCTTGCAACCGACTATACAGACGGTCTTGCAAAACAGGCTCTCCAGACAATTTTCGAATACCTCCCACGTGCATACGAAAACGGTCAGACAGACGTTGAGGCCCGTGAAAAGATGGCTAACGCTGCTACAATGGCAGGTATGGCATTCGCAAACGCATTCCTCGGTGTATGTCACTCGATGGCACATAAGCTCGGTGCATTCCACCACCTCCCACACGGTGTTGCAAACGCACTTATGATTGAAGAGGTTCTCCGTTTCAACGCTGCTGAAGCACCTGCGAAGATGGGTACATTCTCCCAGTACGACCACCCTCATACACTTGCACGTTACGCTGAAATTGCTGACTGTCTTAACCTCGGCGGCAATACAGATGAAGAAAAGCTTGAAAATCTTATCAAGGCTATCAACGAGCTCAAGGCAAAGGTCGGCATTAAGGATACTATTAAGGATTACGGCATTGACGAAAAGGCATTCCTTGACAATCTTGACGAAATGACAGAACAGGCATTTGACGACCAGTGCACAGGTGCAAACCCAAGATATCCGCTTATGAGCGAAATCAAGCAGATGTACCTCAACGCATACTACGGCAAGCATTTTGTTGAAGCTGAAATGCCTGCAAAGGAAATCGCAGGAAACGTTAAGGCTGACGCTGTAAAAGCAGTTTACAACAAGGGCAAGAAGAGCAACAGAGCGTAAGGAAAGGGGAATAAGAATATGAAACTTGACAGAGTAATTGCAGTAAGAAACAATAAGACTATCTATCGTGACGGCGATACCTGCGTTAAGGTATTCAATGCCGATTACTCCAAGGCTGACGTGCTTAACGAAGCACTCAATCAGTCCCGTATTGAAGAAACAGGACTTAATATCCCTAAAATTCTTGAAGTAACTATGGTTGACGGCAAGTGGGCAATCGTTTCCGAATTTATTAAAGGAAAAACTCTTGCACAGCTTATTGAAGAAGACCCTGACAATAAGGATAAGTACCTTGAAATGCTTGTTGATGTTCAGCTTGAAATCAACTCAAAGACAAGCCCTCTTCTCAACAAGCTCAAGGATAAGATGAACCGTAAAATCAGTGCTTGTGAGCTTGACGCTACAACAAGATACGACCTTCACACACGTCTTGACAGTATGCCTAAGCATAACAAGGTTTGCCACGGCGACCTTAACCCTTCCAATATCGTAATCACAGAAGACGGTACACCATTTATCCTCGACTGGGCACACGCAACACAGGGCAATGCTTCTGCTGACGCAGCAAGAACCTACCTTCTTTTCTGGCTCAACGGCGACATTACAGGCGCTCACAAATATCTTGACCTGTTCTGCGAAAAGAGCAATACAGCAAAGCAGTACGTTCAGAAGTGGATGCCTATCGTAGCAGCTTCCCAGTCCGTAAAGGGCAACGAAAAGGAAAGAGAATTCCTGCTTAGCTGGGTAGATGTTGTTGATTACGAATAATAGGGGGATTTAATAATGAAAGTAACAGTTTGTATAGGCAGCTCCTGCCACATCAAAGGTTCAAGAAGTGTCGTAGAACAGCTTCAGTATCTTATCGCCGAGAACAATCTCGGAGATAAGGTTGAGCTGGGCGGAACATTCTGTATGGGAAAATGTCAGCAGGGTGTATGTGTTACTGTTGATGACGCATTCTTCTCTGTAACACCTGATACAGTAACAGACTTCTTTGAGAAAGAGGTCAAGGCAAAATTATGATAATACAGGTCTGCGTAGGCAGCTCCTGTCACCTGAAAGGCTCTGCGGACATCGTGGAGCTTTTTCAGAATACAATTCAGGAGCACGGTCTTGAAGGAGAAATCACACTTGCGGGAAGCTTCTGCATAGGAAAATGCAACCGCATAGGTGTTACTGTTCAGATAGATGATGACGTTCACACAGGAGTCACCCGTGAAAATTTCAAAGAGTTCTTTACCGAAAAGGTATTAAAGGTTTTCCAAGACGAAGGGAAGAATTAAATTATGTCTAACTGGCTTACTCTTAAGAAATCCAACTGTAAAAACTGCTATAAATGTATCCGTCATTGTCCCGTCAAGTCTATTCGTTTTTCGGGAAATCAGGCACATATTATCGGAAATGAGTGCATATTATGTGGTCAGTGTTTTGTAGTCTGTCCACAGAATGCAAAGGAAATTGCAGGTGAGGTTGAAAAGACAAAGGTGCTTATCCAGAGCGGAAGTCCTGTTGTTGTAAGTCTTGCACCGTCTTTCATTGCAAATTATGACGGCGTGGGAATCAACTCAATGCGTGAGGCTTTGCAGAAGCTCGGTTTTTATGATGTTGAAGAAACCGCTGTCGGTGCGGCAATTGTAAAAAACGAATATGAGCGAATCCTTCGTGAAGAGGACAGGGATATTCTCATTTCTTCCTGCTGTCACTCGGTAAATCTTCTTATTCAGAAGTATTTCCCTTCAGAGCTTAAATATCTTGCCGACGTTGTTTCGCCGATGCAGGCTCATTGTACAGATATTAAAAAGCGTATTCCAAATGCAAAGACAGTATTTATCGGTCCCTGCGTTGCCAAAAAGGACGAGGCTGAATATTACGAAGGTATTGTTGACGCTGTGCTTACCTTTGAGGAGCTTACTGAATGGCTGAAAAGTGAAGGCGTTGAGCTTAAACAGGAAATTGATACAACCAGAAACAGCCGAACACGCTTCTTCCCTACAACGGGCGGTATTCTTAAAACAATGGAGCAGAGCATAAACGGTTATACATATATGGCGATTGACGGTGTTGAAAATTGTATGGCAGCTCTTCGTGATATAGAAAGCGGAAAAATCCACAAATGCTTTATTGAGATGTCATCCTGTACAGGAAGCTGTATAGGAGGTCCTGTAATGGAAAAGTATCATCGTTCACCTATCAGGGATTATGTTGCCGTTGCAAATTATGCAGGCAGTGAAGATTTTGACGTAATTCAGCCTGACGCTGACGAGATGCACAAGAGTTTCACCTTTATTGAACACAGACTCCAGCAGCCGTCAGAAATTGAAATCGAAAATGTCCTTCGTCAGATGGGTAAGGTAAGAGAGTCCGATATGCTCAACTGCGGCTCCTGCGGTTACAATACCTGCCGTGAAAAGGCGATTGCAATCTGTCAGGGCAAGGCAGAATATTCTATGTGTCTGCCGTTCCTTAAAGATAAAGCTGAAAGCTTTTCGGATACAATTGTTAAGAACACACCTAACGGACTTATCGTTCTAAATGAAGACCTTGAAGTTCAGCAGATAAATGATTCAGCAAGAGCAATTATGAACATCCGCAACGCTTCGGATATTCTCGGCGACCAGGTTATCCGTATTCTTGACCCGACAGCATTTATGAATGTTCTTCATAAGGGTGAGGAAATCCGCAATCAGCGGGCATATCTTGCTGAATATAACCGATATGTTGAGCAGACTATTGTTCACGATAAGGACTCCCGTCTGCTTATCGGAATTATGCGTGATGTAACAGATGAACAAAAGGCAAAGGAACGAAAGGAAAGTCTTGACCGTCAGACTGTTGAGGTTGCGGATAAGGTAGTTGAAAAGCAGATGAGAATTGTTCAGGAAATTGCTTCACTGCTTGGTGAAACTGCTGCTGAAACAAAAATTGCTCTTTCAAAGTTAAAGGAGTCGATTTCCGATGAATAATCTTTGTGCAGACATTGGCTATAAAAGCATTTATCATTACGGAGAGGAGCTTTGCGGCGACCACGTTGATATAGTGGAGCAAAATGAGGATTCGACGGTTATTGTCCTTGCCGACGGTCTTGGCAGCGGCGTAAAGGCAAGCATACTTTCCACTCTTACATCAAAAATCATCTCTACAATGATGGCGGCAGGACTTCCTCTTGAAGAATGTGTAAGCACTATTGCCGCTACCCTTCCAGTATGTTCGGTAAGAGGCGTTGCATATTCAACCTTTACGATTATGCACATAAAGGATAACGAAACCGCTGAAATAATCCAGTACGACAATCCTCATGTTATTCTTATCCGTGACAACGTAAGCTGTGATTATCCGAAAACCGAAATGAACATTGACGGAAAGCGGATTTACAAATCAACTGTCAAGCTTTGTGAAAATGATATCTTTATTGCAATGAGTGACGGCTGTCCTCATGCAGGAATAGGCACAGCCTTTAACTTCGGCTGGAAGCGGGAAGATATCGCAGCATTTATGGAAACAATATCCCATTGCGGCTACACAGCAAAAACTCTTTCTACAATACTTGTTGATGAATGCAACAAGCTTTACGGGAACCGACCCGGCGATGACGCCACCGCTTGCATTGTTAAAATCCGAAAGAGAGAGCCGATGAATATGCTTTTCGGTCCGCCGTCCAACAGAAGCGACTGTGACAGAATGATGTCCCTTTTCTTTTCCAAGGAGGGCAAGCATATTATCTGCGGCGGAACTACCTCATCAATTGCCGCAAAATATCTTGGCAAAACGCTTAAACCGTCATTGAACTTTGAGCGTTCTGATATTCCGCCTATTGCGGAAATTGACGGCGTTGACCTTGTAACAGAGGGTGTTATTACTGTAAACAGAGTCCTTGAATACGCAAAGGATTATCTTGACAAGAACGAGAGCTATGAGCAATGGAGCTTCAAGCGTGACGGTGCTTCACTTATCAGCCGATTGCTTTTTGAAGAAGCCACCGATATAAATTTCTATGTGGGCAGAGCGATAAACCCTGCACATCAGAACCCTGACCTGCCTATCAATTTCAGTATCAAGATGAATCTGGTTGAAGAGCTTTCAGCTTGTCTGAGGCAGATGGGCAAGCGTATCAAGGTCAGCTATTTTTGATAATACTAATATTTAATCGACTTATTGACTTTGTCTATAAGTCGATGCCGCCGAAGCGGCGGCTGTCAAAACCTTTGGTTTTGACAATATTAGTATTGAACAACTTCTTCTGCGGCTACGCCGCAACCCCGCTTTGCGGGGTAATCTCCCTATAGACTTTGTCTATAGGGAGATTGAAGAATAGTATAAGGAGAGTTTCAATGAGAAAATTCGATACCAAAGTACAGCACCTTAAATACAAGGTTCTGCGTGAGGTTGCACGTCAGGCGTGGAACGATACTTTGCTTGAAAATGTGCTGGATATACCTAAAATAATTGTGCCGGGCAAAACCTCCACAATGCGGTGCTGTGTTTACAAGGAACGTGCAATTCTTGCTGAACGAGTTAAAATTGCAATGGGCGGCGATAAGGAAAACCCGAATGTTATTGAGGTTATTGATATCGCCTGTGACGAATGTCCTGCGGCAGGCTTCGAGGTTACGGATTCCTGCCGCGGCTGTCTTGCTCACCGTTGTGAGGACGTGTGCAAAAAGGGGGCAATTTCCTTTGACCATAATCACGTTGCCCACATTGACAAGTCAAAATGTGTTGAGTGCGGACAATGTGCAAAGGTTTGCCCTTACTCCGCAATCGTAAACCGTAAGCGTCCTTGTCAGATTG
>JAFQIY010000025.1 GCA_017415165.1 Oscillospiraceae bacterium
ACGCATTTCGTCAACCGTACCGGTTGCGATATAGTAATTATATTCGCTCGGAACGAAGCTTCGGAAAGTGTTATGCTTAACAGCCGCAATATATGATGTTTGCGGTGCTACGGACGGGTCTTTATCTGTGGTGGTTTCCCTTGCCAGAACACCGGCAAGGAAATTTCCGTGGTGAGGCGTATAAATACCGATTCCGAAACTGTCGTCAAACTCGCCGATAAATGCCGACCAATTTTCCGTTGCCTGGAAATTTGGGTAGCCTGCATCGGGCCAGAAAATGAGTTCGTTCTGATACGAGTAATTCTTATCTCCGGTCCAGGGTGCGTCACCGCCGTAATAAACGAATCTGTTGAAGGGCTCTATGCAGTAAAAGGCGGGAAGCTCCTGAGTTGTGTAATATTCAGGATAACCCGAAAAATCAACGAATCTGCAGGCTATTTCAACAGCACCGTCGCAGATGCTGTAGGTTGCCTCCATATACGAAGGGCTCATATCCGTCGCAGGCTTTGCCCAGTCAAGGGGCCTGCACTTGATATAGATATAGTCATCGCCCACAACAAGGTCAACTATTTTGCTGCTCTCATTATACTGATTGCCGCCCTGCACGGGGTTATAATTCCACTTGTGTTCGCCGTACATGGCGCCCTGATAAGCATCGCAATCAAAGGTGCCGTAGTAGGACTGCTGAACAAGTCTGCCCGTATCGTGACGGTTGATGAGATTAACGTTATTGTTGACGGATTTTACACCGTATCTCTCCGAAGCATCCGAATCAACCTTGGTTAAGCCATCAACCATAACCGCCTGCACATCGGAATCCAGGTCTTCAAGGTAATCCAGTGCGCCGCCCCAGAGAAGATTGACACCGATTTTATATTCGCTGTTCTGAAGATAAACGTTTTTATCGGGCACTTCACGGTTGAACACGTCAACGCCGACAAGCTCAAACACCGCCGTATCCTTATCAAGAGGCTCAAGCGTTATTTTGCAAAGAGTGTTTGATTTAGTCTTATCAAGCACACCGTCAATAAAGCTGTAAAAAGGCTTTGTGCCGTCCGAAGGCTCAAGGAAGAATTCCTCGGAATACTGTTCGCCTTTGAGCATATATGTAATTACGCCTTTCATATATGCGTCGGATTTATAGCTGATTCCGTAATAATTGAACCAACCGCAATCGGCATCGCCGAAATCAAACTCGGCTTTTTCCGATATAATACCGTTTTCAATTCCGCTTACGGACACAGGCGCAATTGCCTCAATTGAAAAATCCGTATCCGCTTTTGACGGCAGAAAACTGAAAAGATATGAGGGGAAAAGGAAAATAAACGAAAGAATCATGGAAAGAATTTTTTTCAAAGCAATCACCCTTTTTGATAATTTTTATAAGCTCGTAATTCGAGAAGCTGCGGTTATTTTTTCAGCCGATTTCATAACAATTCCTTACTGTTTTATCATCCCATCAGTATTAATGCATGAACAATCGCCTGTATTCTGTTATGGTATTTCTTCGGTGTCGGGTGTCGATTAATCCGGATATATAACCTGCGAGCCCTGCCAGGAAAGATAGTTTTTCTCTACGCCGATTTCTTCAATCCACGCACGAACTTCAGGCGTCAGGAGCACAAGAGATTCATGTGAGTTGTTCCACACCCATGAAGGCGTAGGCCACAGGCATATTTCGGGGTCGACAGCTTCATAGAATTCTTTTGATACACCGGCCTGTCCGTGGTGTGACATTTTGCATATATCGCAATCCAGAAGCTCCTTATATTCGGGGTTTGCAAGCACCTTGTTGCCTGAGCTTACTCCGGCATCACCGGTAAACAATACGCTTTTTCCGCCCAAATCCATACGGAAAATCAAAGAGGAATCATTAACATTTGTGAAAGCGGGGTCAAAGGTGAAAAGCGTGGTTATTTTTGCAGCACCGATATTGAAAACATCGCCGTCATTGATAATCTGAACTTTTTCGGGGAAAGCCTTACTTATTCTGTCAAACTCGCCCACCATTTCCGCACCTTCCGTTGAGTTAATGGAAGCGTAAAAGTCATAGGGAGCATATTTAAGAATAACCTTGTCAAATTTCACCTGATTTGTGCGGTTTTCAGCCACTTCGTTGAAAACCTGAACATGGTCAGTGTGGGGATGAGTCAGAAACCAAACGTCAATTTTCGGCACAATCTGCCCCGTGACAGCCCTGAGGTACTGAATGAAGTAATCGGTTTCAAATTTATAACCGCCGTCAATTGCAATAACCTTGCCGTCCTCGGTTGTGATAATAAAGCTGTCGCCTAT
>JAFQIY010000026.1 GCA_017415165.1 Oscillospiraceae bacterium
GCAGTTGCGGGCGGGCTTGCCGGAATTCTTTACGGTTGCGGTGGTGCATACGGTGTACCTGATGAATGGATTGCACAGGTTGCCCGTAAGGATTGGATAAAAGGCTTGTGTGATGAATTTGAAAATAAACTTTCAAAATAACACACGGTTCAAGTTGCGGTTCAAGATTGGTTCAAGTTGTAGTTGTTGAAACTTGAACCGCTTGAAACCCTGATAAATCAAGGGTTTTCAGGGTATCGGTTCAAGTAGTTCAAGTTGTTTTTGATTTCTAAATAAAATAGAAAAATCAACAATGCAAAATTACAATGTTTTTCCTAAAAAATAATATAAGAAAAACAAGTTGTTGAACTTGAACCCCCTGAACCGTAAGAAATCAAAAAGCCCTTGAAAAATCGGGATTTGAAGCGGTTCAAGTTCCCGGTTCAAGATTAGGAAAGGAAGTTGTACCCATGAAAGCAAAAGAATATTTGCAGCAGTTGAAGCGTTTAGATACGCTTATCAATCAAAAGATACAGGAATTAGGTGAATTACGGGCTATGTCAACGGTAGGTTCTGTTGATTACTCAAAGGAAAGAGTGCAAAGCAGCCCTTCACAGGATGCACCTTTTGTAAGGGTGATTCACAAAATCATAGAACTTGAAGAAGAAATCAATGCTGAAATTGATAAGTTCGTTGATGAAAAGCACCTGATTATAAATCAGATTCAGGCGTTGAATGATCCGAAACACATTGAATTGCTGTATAAACGATATGTTGAATTCAAAAGGCTTGAAGCCGTTGCAGTTGAAATGAACTACACATATCAGTACATAGTTGAATTGCACGGTTACGCATTGAAGGAATTTCAAAGCACCCATGAAAACCTATTGAATTCCAATGAACAAAAGTGATATAATAGTATCGTGAAAAATCACCCAAAGGAACGCAAGTTCCAAAGGGTGATTTTTCAATTTCCCCCGGAAGGATGCTCATAGCCGGAATTTTCGCCCGGTGAACTCCTGCCTTCCGGGGGAAATCTTTTTGAAAGGATGAAATTTACAAGAAAGGAAGTGAACTTTCAATATGGCGAAAGGTAAATATGAGCAATGGCTGACAGAAGAAGGTTTACTTCAACTTGAAGCATGGGCAAGAAACGGTTTAACAGATGAACAAATTGCCGCTAATATGGGTATTGCTATTCGTACTCTTTATGAATATAAAGATCGCTATCCGCAGATTATGCAGTCCCTAAAAAGGGGAAAAGAAGTTGTTGATATTCAGGTTGAAAATGCTTTGCTGAAAAGGGCGTTAGGTTATACCTACAAGGAAACCACCCGTGAAGCACAGTTCAACCCGCAAACTGAACAATATGAAATGGTTGTAACAAAAGAGGTTACAAAAGAGGTTGTACCCGATACCACAGCACAAATTTTTTGGTTGAAGAACCGCAAGCCGGAAGAATGGCGTGATAAAAAGGATGTTGAACATAGTGGATCGGTAAACAATCCGTTTGCTGCATTATCAACTGAACAGCTTTTGAAGTTGGCAGGTGATGATGAATGACAGAAAAGCAGCTAATTCAGATGGGGGCAAAATGTGAACTTGCAAGGCGTTCATTCTTCCATTACTGCAAGCTGAAAGCCCCTTCTTTTTATAAAAATAACCGTGAATTCCTTGTGAAGTTTTGCGGTGAACTTCAATCCTTCTATGAAGGTGATGAAGAAGTAATGATTGTAAATATGCCGCCCCGACACGGTAAAAGCCGAACAGCCGGGTTATTCGTTGAATGGGTATTAGGTCAGAATCAAAATGAAAAGATTATGACCGGATCATACAACGAAATTCTTTCAACAAGTTTTTCAAAGACGGTCAGAAATGACATTTTGGAAGAAAAGGCTGATGAAAACAAAATCATATATTCTGACATTTTCCCCGGCGTAACAATCAAACGGGGTGATGGTGCAATGAATATGTGGAGTTTGGAAGGCGGGTATAACAACTATCTTGCAACTTCCCCTTCCGGTACTGCTACGGGCTTTGGTTGTTCGCTAATGATTATTGACGATTTAATAAAAAATGCAGCGGAAGCCTACAATGAAGAAACCCTTGAAAAACAATGGGATTGGTTCACAAACACAATGCTTTCCCGTTTGGAAGAAGGCGGTAAGATCATAATCATTATGACACGCTGGGCAACGGGTGATTTGGCTGGTAGGGCGTTAGAGCATTACACCAAAGAAGGGGCAAAGTTACGCCATATAAATTGGAAAGCCTTACGGGATGATGGAACAATGCTTTGTTCTGAAATCCTTTCCTTGAAATCTTACAATGCCAAAGTGAAAGCTATGGGTTTGGATATTGCTTCCGCAAACTATCAGCAAGAACCCATTGATATTAAAGGCAGACTTTACACGAAATTCAAAACCTATACTAAACTTCCTATGGATGAAAACGGCAACCTTCTGTTTACAGCCATTAAAAACTATACTGATACCGCTGATACGGGTGATGATTACCTTTGCAGTATCAATTATGGTGAATACAATGGTGAAGCCTATGTTCTTGATGTGCTTTACACAAAGGACGGAATGGAAATCACAGAACCTGCAACGGCTAAAATGCTGAAAAAGGATAATGTGAATGTTGCTGATATTGAATCCAACAATGGCGGTAGAGGATTTGCACGATCCGTTGAACGGATAATGAAAGAAGTGCTGCATACTAATCACACGGTATTTCACAGCTTCTATCAATCCAAAAACAAGCAATCCCGCATTTTGTCAAATAGTACATGGGTTATGGAACACATATATTTTCCGGTGAATTGGAATGATCGATTCCCGGAATATTTTGAAGCAATGACAAAGTATCAGAAGGAAGGCAAAAACGCACATGATGATGCCCCGGATGCTACAACCGGAATTGCTGAAAAAGTTGGCGTTGGAAGTGCGTTCAGCTTTGATTAAAAATAACACATTAGTAACAAACAGCCCTGAAAGCCTTGTGTTTTCGGGCTTTTGTATTTATTACGCAATAGAAAGGGGTGAAAAAAGTTGAATGTAGGTGAAAAGATGCTGAACAGGCTTTCAAATATTATGCTGTTCGGCTTCAAGTCGAATATGAGTAATAAACAGTTCCTTGAACAGTCTATCATGCGTTGGAAGGGTTCACCGGAAAGAATGATGCAGATCAAGGGGCAGCTTTACTATCAGAACGAACATGATATTCTTTCCCGAAAGCGTACTATGATTGGTGAAGATGGTAAGCTGCAAGTGGTTGAAAACCTTCCGAATAACCTTGTGATTGATAATCAGTATATGAAGATGGTGAACCAAAAGGCAAACTACTTGTTAGGTCAACCCTTTGCTATTGATGGTGAAAATGAACTTTACATTGAACTTTTGAAACAGGTATTCAATAAGAAGTTTATGAAAACCTTGAAAAATGGTGGCAAGGCAGCGTTGAACCACGGTATAAGCTGGTTATTCCCCTACTACAACAAGCAGGGTGAATTTTCTTTCCGTCTGTTTCCGGGTTATGAAATCCTTCCTATTTGGGAAGATAGCGAACATACCATTTTAGCGGGTGCAATCAGGCTTTATTTGGTTACAGGCTATGACGGTTTAACACCTGTTGTTATTGAAAAGGTTGAAGTTTTCGATATGCAGGGAATTCATTGTTATGTGCTGGACGGTAACACCCTGATTCCTGATCTAACGGTGGAAGAACAAGATTGTGCCTATGTGATGAACGGGAAGAAGGCTTTGAATTGGGCGAAAATTCCCCTGATTCCCCTGAAATACAATGAACAGGAAATTCCCCTGATTAAGAAGGTGAAAAGCCTTCAAGATGGTATCAATGTAATGCTTTCCGATTTTGAAAACAATATGCAAGAGGATGCACGAAATACCATTCTTGTATTGAAGAACTATGACGGTACGAATTTAGGGGAATTCAGAAAGAACCTTGCAACATACGGTGCGGTTAAGGTTCGCTATGACGGTGAAACCAAAGGCGGCGTTGAAACCCTTGAAATCACAGTAAATGCGGAAAATTACAAGGCAATCGTGGAAATCTTCAAGAAAGCCTTGATTGAAAACGCTATGGGCTATGATGCAAAGGATGATAGACTTTCCGGCAATCCTAATCAGATGAACATTCAATCAATGTATTCTGATATTGATTTGGATGCTAACGATATGGAAACCGAATTTCAGGCTGCTTTTGAAGAAATCCTTTGGTTCGTCAATGCACACCTTGCCAATACAGGCAGGGGCAATTTTGAGAATGAGGAAGTAAACATTATCTTCAACCGTGATATTCTGATTAACGAAAGTGAAGCGATTGCGAATTGTCAGGCTTCCGTGGGTATTCTTTCTGATGAAACTATCATTGGTATGCACCCGTGGATTGATGATCCGCAAGCAGAACTTGAACGATTGGAAAAGCAGCGGGAAAAGGAAAAGAAGGAAATGGAAGCCCAAAGCTACAATCCTTTTGGAAATCCGCAGCAAGGCAATCAGCCGCCCAATAAGGAAGGCGGTGGAGTAAATGAAGAATAGTGATTATTGGAAGCAGCGTTTTGAACAGCTTGAAAACGCCCAAAATCAGAAAGCCGCTGATGCTTTCCGGCAGATTGAAAGGCAATACAGGCAAGCCCAAAAGGAAATTGAAGGTAAAATCAACACATGGTATCAGCGTTTTGCAAAGAACAACGGTGTTACTATGGCAGAAGCCCGGAAGATGCTTTCCGGTGTTGACCTGAAAGAATTCAAATGGGATGTTCAGGAATATATAAAATACGGTCAGGATAACGCTTTAATGGGCGGCTGGATGAAGGAATTGGAAAACGCTTCTGCAAAGTTCCACATTTCAAAGCTGGAAGCCCTGAAAATTCAGACACAACAAAGCCTTGAAAGTTTATTTTCAAAGCAATTAGGAACGGTAAGTTCTGTAATGGCTGATGTGTTTGAAAGCGGCTATTACCATTCCGCTTATGAACTTCAAAAGGGGTTCGGTATCGGTTGGGATATTGCCGGGTTGGATCAATCGCAGATTGAAAAGCTGCTATCTAAACCGTGGGCTGCTGATGGTTACAATTTTTCTGAAAGGATTTGGGGAAACAAAGATAAACTGATTGCGGAAGTTCACACCGAACTAACGCACAATATCATGCTTGGTTCTGATCCGCAAAAGGCTATTGATGCCATTGCAAAGAAAATGAACACTTCCAAAAACAACGCCGGAAGGCTTGTAATGACGGAAGAAGCATATTTCAGTTCCGTTGCACAAGGCGAATGTTTCAACGATCTTGATGTTGAAGAATATGAAGTTGTTGCAACGCTGGATTCCCACACTTCCGATATTTGCAGAAGTCTTGACGGTCAGGTTTTCCCCATGAAAGACTATCAAGCGGGCGTTACAGCCCCGCCCTTTCATGTATATTGCCGTTCAACTACTGTACCGCACTTTTCAGAAGATTTCGGACAGATTGGGGAACGGGCTGCAAGGGATGCCGAAACAGGAAAAACCTATTATATTCCTGATGATATGAAATATCAGGAATGGGAAGATACCTTTGTTAAGGGCGGCGATAAATCCGGCTTTACGGTGTTTGATGATGGTTCAGCCCTTCATTACACCCATACCCCGGTAGTTGAACCGCCGAAACCAAAGAAAGAATACCTGACAAAGAAGAAGCTGCAAGCCAATATTGCAAACGCTGATGTTCAGCTTGAAGATTTGGAAAACCAATTCAAGGCTGCTTCCGGTGGTTGGGCTTATGATGAAGTTATCAAGGATTTTGGAAGCCTTGAAGATTTCGCTGATGGTGATGAACTATCAAAAATGAAAGCCCTTCATTCACAGATGGAAGCCCTTGAACAGCAAAAAGCCGAATGGCAAGAAAAGCTGAATGAAAAATTGAAGGCTGAACAGAAGAAAGCCCTGATTAAGCAACAGCTTGAATTGGAAAAACAGGCGGCGGCAGTTCAACAGCAGCTTGACGGTATGGAAATCAAAACCTATTCCGGCATTTGGAAAGATGATGTTACAACCGCCGATTTCGCAAAGCTGAACATTGAAGGTAAAAAGAAGTATTATGAAGGCAAGTTCATTACTGAATCTGATCCTGATTTAATGCAGAAATATCAGAACCTATACAAGCAGCTTCAAGAATTGGAAGTTGAAGGTAAGGCTTATGATGATGTTCAGAAGGAATTGCAGAAAATTCAGGCTGAATTGAACAAAGTTCAAGCAGATTTGCAAAAACTTGAAAAAGGTGATATAATAGATACGGTGGATGATGCCTTTTCACAAGCCCGTAAAGATGCGGCGTTGTGGGCGAAATCTACCAAAGAAGCGGATGATGCTTTGCGTGATGTGTGCGGGGATGTTTGGAAGAACGCCCCGAAAGCCGAAAGGGATGCTATCTACGGTTACACTTCAAGTTACAGTAAGATCAATGAACCGTTGCGTGGTATTGAATACGGTACAAACACCTTCAAGGGTGTTGGTAACATTGATTTTGATACCATTGGTACGAATTACGGCGGGCATAAACGGGGGCAAGTTCGCAAACAGATTAACGCTATGACCGATATTATAGAAAAATCCACCTATGATTTTGATATATGGTTGCAGCGTGGTTGTGATTACCGGGGCATGGATAACTTCTTTGAAATATCTATGTTAGATTTACAGAACGCAACACAGGCAGAATTGGAACGGCTGCTGTTGGGTAAAACCGTTACTGATTACGGATTTTTCAGTTGCGGCGTTTCCAAAGGAAAGGGCTTTTCACATAAGCCTATCATTATGAATGTGTATGCACCAAAGGGAACAAAGATGATGTACGCAGAACCGTTTTCCGCTTTTGGTAATGGTTCGGGGCGTTCATGGGATGGCGTTTCAAAGCAATCTTCCTTTGGTAGTGAATCGGAAATCATATTGCAGCAAGGTACAGCATTTAGAGTAACAAAGGTTGAACGCACAAACGGCAAACTGTATGTTGACATTGAAGTTATCATGCAGAACAACCCGCAAAGGTAGGTGAATGAAGATGGGTGAAAAGAAATCGTTGGAAGAACGCTATGGAAGTGAAATCCTTACGGATAACACCAAAATTCCAAAGTACGAACAATGCAAGGATTGCAAATTCCGCAAAATGAAGATTGGGGATTCTATGATTGATGATTATAGAAGAAGCAGTTGCATGATTTTCCCCTATCCGAAAATGAAGCCTACGCAATTCTATGACGGTTCGGCAAAATGTGAGTTCAAAGAAAAGGAATAAGCACTTTTGAAAGTTTATTTTCAAGGGTGCTTTTTTCATGCCCTTTTTCAAGGGTACAAATATATCAAAGGCTTTATTTCAACCCGGATATGGGCGTTATATAAGGTCGATTTTAAGAAAGGGGTGATAATTTTGGTAGCTGTTGGTTCTTATAAGTGCGGGAAAGGTTAGGTGATCCAAAATTATCTTCCAACTATGGGTTAAATAGTGCTTGCACCCTTCCGGGTGCTTTTATTTTCGCCTTTTAAGCGTTGCAGGCGGTAAAGAACAAGGTCAAATTTCGTGGTTCGTCACCCACGGTAAAAAACGGAAAATTTGAAAGGTAGGTAAAACACTATGAAAAAAGAAGATTTGATTGCAATGGGTTTGACAGAGGAACAGGCAAAGAAGGTTATGGATTCCATTGATGGAAACTTTGTAACAAAGGCAAGGTTTAATGAAGTCAATGAGGAAAACAAAACCTTGAAGAAGTCCGTTTCTGATCGTGATAAGCAGCTTGAAGATTTGAAGAAATCCAGCGGCGATAATGCAGCTTTGCAGCAGCAGATTTCCGATTTACAGAAGGCTAATGCGGATCAGCAGAAAGCCCATGAAACCGAATTGAACCAACTGAAACTTGATAACGCTGTTGAAGTTGCCCTTTCCGGTGCAAAAGCCAAAAACAGCAAGGCGGTAAAGGCTATGCTTGATATGACAAAGGTTAAGATCGGGGAAGATGGTAAACTTTCCGGCTTTGATGAACAGATTGAAGCCCTGAAAAAGTCTGATGGTTGGATGTTTGATGCAGATCAGCAGACACAGCAGCAGTTCACAGGTTTTCAGCCGGGTGCTTCTTCAACCGTTCCTAATTCTACGGCAGCGGGTTATGAAGCAAGGCTTGCGGATGCAAGAAAAAACAATAACCAATTAGAGGTTATCAAAATCAAACAGGAAGCCGCCGCTGATGGCGTTATCCTGATGTAAAACACAAAACAAAAAGAAAGGTTAAATAAGGTGAAATAATATGCCACAGGTAACAGGTATTGGTACTACTTGGAATTTGCCCAACTATGCGGGCGAACTTTTTACTGCTGATCCTACACAGACCCCGTTTCTTTCTATGATCGGTGGTTTGACGGGCGGCAGACAGACGGACAATTTTGAATTCCCTACTGCTGTTCTTTATGACTTCCCGGAAGCCGGACAGCCTGACATTTCCGAACAGGCTTCCGCAACTGCTCCCGCTGCAAGCCACATTGCAAGACAGCAGGAAAAGAATGTTGTTCAGATTCATCAGGAAGTGATTGATCTCACTTATGCAAAGCAGAGTAATTCCGGCAGAATGTCCGGGCTTAACACAGCAGGTCAGAACGCAAACCCTGCTGACGAAAAATCTTGGCAGATTCAGCAGAAGTTGATTAAGATTGCCCGTGATGTGGAATTTTCCTTCCTTCGTGGTACTTATCAGGTATCTACGGGTGCAAATGTTGCAAACAAAACCCGTGGTATGCTTGAACTTTGTACTTCTGATGCTGGTACTTCCATTGCAGCCGCTGATGCAGCACTTTCCAAAGCAGTATTGGATCAGCTTTTCCGTGAAATGGCTGATAACGGTGCTTATTTCGGCAACATGGTTCTTTTCTGCGGTGCTTACCAGAAGCAGATGATTACTAATCTGTATGCAGATCAGTTCAAGGCAAATATGCAGACTACACAGAATGTCGGTGGTATGAACATTACTCAGATTGAAACTGACTTCTTCAAGATGGGTGTTGTTTGGGATCGTTTCATGCCTAACGATTCTATTCTTATCGCTGATATGGCACACATTGCCCCTGTATTTCAGGCAGTTCCGAGCAAGGGCGTTCTCTTTCAGGAAGATCTTGCAAAAACGGGTGCTTCCGATAAGATTCAGATCTACGGTCAGATTGGTTTGGCTCACGGTCCGGCGTTCCTTCACGGTGCTATTACAGGGCTTGCAACAAATTAAGAAAGGTAGGGTGATTGTATGTTCACAGTAAAGAAGAAAGCTAAAACCCCTAACATGGTTTGGGATGCTGCTAACAATCGCCCCCTTTGCAAGTTTGTAAAGGGAGTTTTTGAAACCAATGATGAAGCCGTTGCCGAAAAGCTGAAAGGTATGGGCTATGAAGTAACGGGTGAAGCTGATGCTGTTGAAAAGTCTATTGACAAAATGAACCTTGATGAACTGAAAGCCTATGCAGCGGAAAACAATATTGATTTGGGTGAAGCTACAAAGAAGGCTGACATTCTGAAAGTGATTCAGGAAGCAGAAGCGAATAAGTAAAAGGCGGTGATTCCCATGCTGGAAAAGGTAAAGGAAAGGTTACAATCCTTTGGTTACACCCTGAAAGATGGTGATGAAGTAATTCTGAACTTCTCTATTCAGAAGGTGGAAAACACCATAAAAAATGATTGCAATGTTTCTTCCATACCTGACGGGCTGGTGAATATCGCTGTTGATATGGCTATTGGTGAGTTCTTAACGGCAAAGAAAACTTTTTCACCGAATGACATTGCAGGGCTTGATTTGGATTTTGCGGTAAAACAGATACAAACAGGTGATACCAACACCGTGTTTGCAACCGGGGAAAGTAGCTTGACACCGGAACAGCGGTTAAACGCTTTTGTCAGTTACCTTCTAACTTACGGGCGGGATGAATTTTCATGTTACAGGAAAATCAGATGGTAAATGTAGCAGCCGCACGAAAAGCGGCAAGGAAAGCCATTGAAAGCACCTATGAAGGTGTATGTTCCATTGTGGAATACAAGGCTGTAACAGATGGCGAAACAAAAATCACCCGTCATAAAGAAATTACCGTTCTTGAAGAACAACCCTGCAAATTGTCATTTGAAAAGTTGAACGCCGTTGTTCAAACCGATACAGCAGCGGCAATTTCGCAAGGTACAAAATTATTCATATCACCGGAAATCACGATAAACAGCGGTTCAAAGATCGTTGTGGTACAAAATGGCGTTATGGGGGAATATTCCGCAAGCGGCATACCCGCCGTTTATGCTTCCCATCAGGAAATCATGCTTGAACAGTTCAAGGGGTGGGCTTAAATGGCTAAAATGGGCGGGTTTTCGGCGGCTGATATGAAAAAGCTGCAAAAGCAGTTGAACAAAATTCAGGAAGGCAATGTTGAAGCCTTCATTGAAGCGTGTGCAAAAGAACTTGCCGCCCGCTTGCTTGCCAAAGTCATAAAGCGTACACCCGTTGGGGAATACCCAAAAAGTTCAGGTAAAAAAGGCGGTACACTTCGCCGGGGCTGGACTTCCAAAACCCATGAAGAAGCCGTTGGTGGTTCGGGTAAAGGTTCAATTTCGGCTGGTAAGGCTTACGCCGATACCCTTACAATCAATCACTTTGGAAACACCCTTGTAATTGAGATTGTGAACCCGGTGGAATATGCTTCCTATGTGGAATATGGACACCGAACACCGGATCATAAAGGGTGGGTTCAAGGTCGGTTTATGCTGACGATTTCGGAACAGGAAATTCAGGAAATCGCCCCCAAAGTACTTGAAGCTAAAATCAAAAAGTTTTTAGGGGAGTGTATGAAGTAATGGATTCAATAAATTTAATAACCAATGCTATCAGCGTTTCCCTAAACGGTGAATTTGGTGATAGCTACAAAAATTATACAGAGGAAGTAAAACAGGGTTTGGAAGAACCTTGTTTTTTTATTTCCTGTATCAATCCAACACATAACCTTTTTCTTGGAAAGCGGTATTTTAGGGAAAATCAGTTCTGTATTCAGTATTTCCCGGCAGACAAACAGAACCCAAAGGCTGAATGTCATGCTGTTGCTGAACGAATGGAATTTTGCCTTGAATGGATAACCGTTACCGGGGATTTGGTGCGTGGTTCAAAGATGAAATCTGAAATAGTGGATGGTGTTTTGAACTTCTTTGTGAATTACGATATGTTCGTTTACAGGAAGGTTGATTCCGTTCCTATGGAAGATGTATCACAAAATATCAGCGTGAAAGGATAAGGTGATGTGAATGGCAGCTAAAAAGAAGGCTGCAACTGTAACCGAACCTGAAAAGGTTGAAAGTTTATTTTCAAAAGAACAGTTGCTTGCTGCAAAACGCTTTCAGGATAGGAAGGATATTGTGAACGCAATTCTTTCCCCTGATAAACAGTACACGGTGAACGCCGTGGAAGAAATGATTGAAAAATACATGAAAGGACAGGTGAAATAACATGGCTTTAGGCGGTGGAACTTTCGTTACACAGAATAAAGATTTGCCGGGTGCATATATCAATTTCATTTCGGCAGCTTCCGCAAATGCAGCCCTTTCCGAAAGAGGTATTGCAACAATGCCCCTTGATCTTGATTGGGGTGTTGATGGGGAAGTTTTTGAAGTAACCAACGGTGATTTTCAGAAGAACAGTATGGAAATCTTTGGTTACGAATATACCAATGACAAGCTGAAAGGTTTGCGTGATCTTTTCTTGAACACAAAAACCCTTTATGCTTATAAGCTGACTTCCGGGGGTGCAAAGGCTGCAAACGATTTTGCAACCGCACTTTATACGGGTGTTCGTGGTAATGATATTAAGATTACCATTCAGGAAAACGCAGATGATGCAAGCCTGTTTGATGTGAAAACCGTGGTTGGTACAACCGTTGTTGATGAACAGACCGTTGCAAAGGCTGCTGATCTTGTGGCGAACAAGTTCGTTACTTGGAAGGATGCTGAACTTACTGTTACCGCTGCAACCCCTCTTTCCGGTGGTTCTAACGGTGCGGTTGACGGTGCAGCTTATCAGGCTTATCTTGATAAGATTGAATCCTATACCTACAACACTATGGGCGTTGTGGTTACTGATGAAACCACCAAAACCCTTTTCGCTTCTTTCGTGAAGCGTTTGCGTGATGAAATGGGTATCAAATTCCAGCTTGTTCTTTACAATAAGGCAGCCGATTATTACGGTACTATCAATGTGAAGAACAAGGTAACTGATGAAGGTTGGAGTGAAGCAAGCCTTGTATATTGGGTAACAGGCGTTTCCGCTGGTTGTGAGGTAAACAGAAGCAATCAGAACAAGGTTTATAACGGTGAATTTACCGTTGATACCAACTATACACAGAATCAGTTGGCGGCTGCTATCAAGGCGGGCGAATTTACGCTTCACAAGGTCGGTTCTGATGTGCGTGTACTTGAAGATATTAACAGCATGGTTACTACTTCTGACACACAGGGCGATATTTTCAAGGACAATCAGACAATCCGTGTAATTGATCAGATTGCAAATGATATTGCGGTACTGTTCAATACAAAGTATTTGGGTGTTGTTCCTAACGATAACGCCGGAAGAACTTCCCTTTGGTCGGATATTGTAAAGCACCATCAGCAGCTTAATGATATTCGTGCTATTGAAGATTTTGCTGATTCTGATGTTTCTGTTGCACAGGGCAATACAAAGAAATCTGTTGTTGTAACGGATGCAGTTACCGTTGTGAACGCAATGGGTAAGCTGTATATGACCGTTACCGTTGCGTAAAGGAAGGGGTGAAAATCAATGAACAATGTTGTTATGAAGGGCAAAGATACGATTGCCGCAAAGCTGGCTGAATGTTTCATCACCATTGGAACACGCCGTTACAACTTCATGCAGATGATTGACATGGAAGCAAAGGTTGATAAAACCAAAGCAGCAGTTCCCCGTTTGGGTGCAATTATGACAGGTCATAAATCTTGCGGTATGGAAGGTACTTTCAGCGGTACAGCCCATTATAATCAGTCTGTAATGCGTCAGGCGTTGATTGATTACAAGAATACGGGCGTTGATGCTTACTTTGAAATGCAGATCACGAATGATGATCCCGGTTCTGCTGCTGGCAGACAGACTATCATTTTCTATGATTGCAATACTGACGGTGGTATTTTGGCAAAGTTTGATGCTGACGGTGAATACCTTGATGAAGAAATTGAAGGTACTTTTGAGGACTTCTCTATGCCGGAAGCATTTGCAAACCTTACCGGATTCCTTACGAACTAATAAATTCCCCGTATGTGGGCTTTATATAGGCTCATATACGGGGTTTTTACCTTAACACGATACACAGAAAGGAAGATTAAGAAAATGTCTAAATTCGCTAAATTTATGAAGGAAAACAAGGTTGCAAAGGAAAATGAAATGCACCCTGTAACTAAATCCCTTTGTGATGAAAACGGTAAGCCCCTTGAATGGGAATTCCGTCATATCAGTTCAAAGGAAAATGAAACTATCCGTGAAAGTTGTACTATTGAAGTTCCTGTTACGGGTAAGCCCAATATGTTCCGTCCTAAAATGAAATCCAGCCTTTACATTCAGAAGATGATTATTGCTTCTGTTGTAATGCCTGATTTGTATGATGCGGAATTACAGGATTCTTACGGTGTAAAAACCCCGGAAGATTTGCTTTTCGCTATGGTTGACGATCCCGGCGAATACAACGAACTTGCAGCGTATGTTCAGAAATTTCAGGGCTTCAATGTTTCCTTTGATGAAAAGGTGGATGAAGCAAAAAACTAATAGAAGAAGGGGATTGGGAAGCGAATTTTGCTTACTATGCCCTTCTTAAACTTCACATTTTACCTTCTGTTTTCCTTGCAATGGAAGAACAAGAAAAAGCCTTCGTTGTGGCAGCTATCAAGGTAAAGATGGAAAATGACAAGAAAGAAAAACAACGAATTGAAAGTAAATCCAAAAAGAAAGGTAGGTGATAGGCATGGCAACAATCAGAACGGCGATTGAATTACAGGATAATTTCACAAGCGTTCTGTATCAGGTTATCAATTCCGTAAACTTGGGGCTTTCCGCAATGGAAGATTTGCACCAAACAATGAATAGCCCGGTTGATACCGCTTCTATTGAAGCAGCAAGGGATTCAATCAATCAGGCAACGATTGCGGTTCAGGAATTGGATGCAGCCATGCAGGGTATTGAAACCCCATCCACCGATTCACCTACCGCCCCACAAAGTTCAGCCCCGGTACAACTTCCCGTTGAACCCGTTGTTCCTGATCCTTTGGTTGATCCGCAAGCCCCGGTTGAAGTTCCTGTTACATGGCAATCTGACAATTTGGAAGTGTTCACCGGAACAGGCGTTGAAAGATTTCAACAGGAAGTTCAAAGTGCAAACAATATGTTGAACACTTTGAACGATACCCAAAATCAAATTGCTGCTACGGCGGCACAAACTGATTTGTTCCCGGCAAATATGGCTGCTGATATGAACAGTATGCAAAACCGTTTACAGGCTATTCAGCAGCGTATTCAGGCAATCGAAAACAACCCTATGAATGTTGGTACTGACATTGCAAACGCCGAATTGGAACAGTTGCGGGGGCAGTTGGATCGGGCGGTTCAGGAACAGCAAAACTTGAACCGGGCTGTTGAACAGATGGATGTTGCAGGGGCAAATGAAGCCTATTTGCGGCTATCCTCTACAATCGGAAATACTGAACGCTATATCCGTGATAATACCACGGAACAGGGGCAGTTTAACAGAGCGATTGAACAGGGTACAAATGAAGCAAATGATTTGATGAATATGATAAAGGGTGCGGTTGCGGCTTATGTAACAATCCAATCCGTTACTTCTGCATTGAATTTATCAGATCAGTTGACTTCCACAACCGCCCGTTTGAACCTGATGAATGACGGTTTACAGACAACGGCAGAATTGCAAGATATGATTTACCTTTCAGCCGAAAGGTCAAGGGGTGCGTATCAAACAACTGCTGATGCCGTTTCAAAGTTGGGGCTTATGGCGGGTGATGCCTTTGATTCTTCTGCTGAAATTATCGCTTTCACCGAACAGCTTAACAAGCAGTTCACGATTGCGGGAACGGAAGCAGCCGGAATTGATGCGGCAATGTTGCAGCTTACACAGGCTATGGGTTCGGGCATTTTAAGGGGTGAAGAATATAACAGTATTCTTGAACAAGCCCCGAATATCATTCAATCCATTGCTGACTATTTGGAAGTTCCAAAAGGTCAGTTGAAGGATATGGCAGCGGAAGGACAGATTACCGCTGAAATTGTGAAGAACGCCATGTTTGCGGCGGCTGATGAAACCAATGCAAAGTTTGAACAAATGCCTATGACCTTTGCACAGATCGGGCAATCTATTGAAAATACAGCAATGATGGCGTTTACGCCTGTTCTGCAAAGAATGAATGAAATTGCCAATAGTGAAGCCTTTAATGTGATGGTGGAAAACGCTGTTTCAGCCCTTTCAGTTGTTGCGGGAATTGCCCTTGAAATCTTTGATTTGCTGGTTGGTGCGGCAACGCTGCTTGCTGATAATTGGTCGTGGCTATCACCTATCATTTATGGTGTTGCAGCCGCCCTTGCCGTGTACTACGGTTGGCAGCTTGCGGTAAACGCTATTCAGGCAATCAGCAAAGGTATTCACATGGCAATGGCTGTTGCACAGATGATCCATTTGGCAGCAACCGGAGCATTGACAGCAGCAACGGCAGCAGAAACAGCCGCACAGTACGGTTTGAACGCTGCATTATACGCTTGCCCTATTGTGTGGATTATCGTTCTTATTATCGCATTGATTGCCCTGTTTTATGCAGCAGTTGCAGCGGTGAATAAGTTTGCCGGAACTTCCGTTTCTGCAACGGGTATTATTTGCGGTGCGTTCATGGTTGCCCTTGCCTTTATCGGTAATATCTTTGTTGCCTTGTGGAATTTGGTTGTTGATGTATTCGTACTGATTTATAACCTTGTAGCGGAAGTTGCAAATTTCATAGGCAATGTGTTCACCGATCCAATAGGGGCGGTTTGTCGGTTATTCTTTGGCTTGGCAGATACCGTTTTAGGTATTCTTCAAGCGTTAGCTTCGGCTATTGATGCAATCTTCGGTTCTGACCTTGCGGGAAGTGTTCAGGGTTGGCGTGATTCTCTTGGCGGTTGGGTTGATGAAACCTTCGGCAAGGGTGAAGAAATCATGGCGAAAATGAACGCTGATGATATGAAGTTAGGACGGTTTGAATATGGTGCGGCGTGGGATGCTGGTTATTCCTTCGGTGAAGGTATTGATGAAAGCATTTCCAGCTTTGATCCCGCAAGCCTGTTTGATACCAATGTACCCGGTGCTGATGAATACGGTACGGGGCTTGCTGGTATTGGTAGCGGGGTTGATGATATTGCCGGAAACACCGGAAGCATTGCTGATTCTATGGAAATCACGGAAGAAGATTTGAAGTATTTGCGTGATATTGCCGAACAGGAAACTGTAAACAGATTCACAACCGCAGAAGTTCATGTTGATATGTCCGGTATGCAGAACACCGTAAACAACAACGGTGATTTGGATGGTTTTGTTTCCGGGCTTACTGATGCAGTAAATGAAGCGGTTGATATTATTACGGAAGGGGTGCATGAATAATGGCAAGAAGCGGATATGATTTCTATTTAGATAAATGCCTTTTACCCGTAA
>JAFQIY010000027.1 GCA_017415165.1 Oscillospiraceae bacterium
CTCCACCATAACGCATAGATACGAACTCTGTATTACATGGTACAAGTCCGTATTTGCAATCGACATAGAAATACCGCAGAGGAAATAAGCCCTCTGCGGTATTTCTTATTTGCTGAGTTATGAAATAAGTAAAGAAAACAACTCAAAATTTTACTTGTTTCTTCACTTCTTGCGTTTAAGTTAAGAACATTTTAATTACTGTGCTGTGTAGCTCTCAATCAACAAAGGTACACCGGCGAAGATCCCAAATGCCGAAATAGTAACCGTCCATACTGACTATGCAGCGGTTGAAAATTGTGAGCTTGAGAGTAACGGTGTGCTTTTCAAGGTCATAACCTAAACACTCCAGAGCCTTAGAGATTTGCTTTTCTATTGCTATCACCCTGTATATCTTTTCAAGGGTGATAGGCTTTTTAATGCTTATGTTAGTCTGTTTCATTCTGCATCTGCCCTCTCTTTGATAAAATCTAAAATCGTGTATCTAATATCACGGCGACAGTGCAGGCTTGCATCAGAACAGAGCCAAATTATAGTAACCAATTCATCAAGGCTACAGCCGTTCCTATTTGCATAAAACAGCTTTTCGTACTGTTCGTTGCTACCTTCGGTAAACCAATTATGCTTAATGCAGAGCGCCCTTAAATCTTCATTGTTGATGATCTGTGCCATTGTATGATCCTCCTTAAAACTTAAACTCTTTGATATTTTCATCCTCAACGGTGAAAGTAGCGTTTTTATACTTGCGAGGGTGCTTTGCTTGAGTGGCCCGTGCATAATCAAGGGCTAAGGACCTTGCTGTTTGAGGGCAGCAGGCTTTAACGATATATCCAACGCCTTTGACCGGCTTACCTCTGGGCGGTGTTGCCCCGTGTACTGTTACTAATACTTCCCAATGTTTCATAATCTGCTCCTCCATTCAATCTGTAATGTACTCAACATACTCTTCATAAGATACAAAGGTTATCCACGTCCCATTGACACAGGCGCGGTAATAACCGTTTTTTGTGTAGCCTTCATCCATAGCGATTTGCTCCTTTATTTGTTCGGTTTAGTCCATTTTAGCACAGTATTGTCCTGTTGTCAAGGGGTTTTATAAAGTTTTTTCTAAATGTTTTTGAAAATATCTTGACATTGTGCAGTTTTTCCTTTATAATGATACTGCAATACTGAAACAGGAGGTAACAAACCTATGACTAACGCTCAGCGTATTAAAATGGCTCTTGCATATAAGGGTATGAGTGAGGCCCACCTTGCAAGAGAGCTTGATACCACGCCTTCCGCTTTTAATCAGAGATTGAAAAAGGATAAGCTAACCTCTGAGGAGCTGGAGAAGATCGCCGGTATCTTAGGCGCAGAGTATAAAGCTGCGTTTGTTTTCCCGGACGGTACACAGATAGGCTGATAGCCCCCTCCCCCTAAATCATTTTTTAGGGGGTATTGTGTAGCCCGAAGAAAAATTGACACAAAAAAAGCCCCGTGAGTGCAAATGTAACACTCACGGGGCTTTTTACTATAAATTTCCGTATATATGGGCGCTAAGGCGTAAAAACCTCTTTACTCTCTTTAATTTCATAGGTTTATAGGAAAAAGGTGTTACAATGTTACAAAACACGAAAAACCTTTGATATATTGCGGTTTTCCGTGTGTAACAAATAGGGTAACAATGCTGTTACACTGTTACCCTAAAAGTGTAACACTTTTCCTATTGTAACACCTGAGTGTTACGCCCTATTCGATAGTGGCTTCGTTGCTGTTCTCAAACACCTTATTAAACTCACCGACTGCGGCTTCAATGAGCATTTTCAGCTCAATATCAGTAATAGTAATGCCTTTTTCGGTCAACATTTCAGAAACAGATTCTACAACCTTGTTGTACTTATCCTGACCGTGCAGATCAGTGTAAATCTGTTCCACAGCCTGTACGCAGGTTTTGACAACCGCCTTTTTGGTGGCATCATCGACGTACTTCTGATAGAGGTTTTTCACCACAAAGCCGATATAACCGGCAATAGCGGTGATAATGGCATAGAGGATTTCCATACCATAGTTGGTGATAAACTCAGAGATAAATGTACGCATTTTAAGTACCTTCCTTATAATTTATTTGCACAGTTCGTTTACACGCTTCTGCACAGTGCTGTAGTTGTACCCGGCAGCAGTGAGGCGCTGTTTACGCTCTGCACCGTTACCCCATTTGCCGTTGATAACCTCTTTTGCGATTTCGTCAATAGACTTTTTCGCAGTAGTGGTAGTGGCAACAGCCGCGCCGGTGGCGGTTGTGATATAGGCACTGAAGCCCTTAGCCGTAATTTTCTTGAGCATTGCTTCAGCGTTTGCCTTGACAGCGTAAGCGCCCACCTGAATTTTGTACAGACCGCCGACCTGTACCATATAAGTATCAAATCCGGCAGCCTTTACCTTCTTGAGCTGAGCGTCAGCATTAGACTTAACTCTGTAAGCACCGACCTGTACACGGTACAGCACCTTAGGAGTAGCAGGCTTTTCAGGCTCAGCCATAGCTGCCTTGACGTCCTTCCTGAAGCCGTCCATAGTATAGCCGGTTTTGAGCTGAATCCACAGATGCTCAGGATCGCCGTGATTGCTTGCAATACCTCTCTTGTGGCCCTCCTTATGACTGATGATAACACCGTCAGCCAAAGGATCGAGCTTGTACTGCTTGCAGAGGAAGGCGAACAGCTCAACGGCAGCCTCATAGGTGCGCTTCACTGCTGCTTTTGCGGTGGCAGTATCAGAACAGGTGAAAGTAGAGCCGCCCGTGTATTTAATACACGCAGGCTCACACATTTCAACACCAATATGCGTGTTGTTAGAGCTGCCGCCGCCGTGCCAGCCTCTATGATCCCACGGCAAGGTCTGATAGACCTCCCCCGTGTTGGCGTCAATGAATCCGTGGACGCATACCTCACGGCCATTAGCCGGAGGATTCCAGTTATTCACAAACACCATAGCGGAGGGCTGAGGACAGCCTACCGAGTGGAGCATGAGGCCCTTTACGGTGATTTTTCTGCCTGCGATATAGCAGGGGTTTTTGGTGAGGATCTTCTCAATGATTTTCAGTGCCATGTTTCAATCACTCCTTTACTGATGTTCATGGGCTTTTAAGTTGATATGTTTTTCGATCTTGTCAATGGCCTCAGACACAGGGCCATCACAGCCCTGCTCAGCAAGACCTTTAAGACAGGCGAGCAGTCCGTAGATAACAAGCGTCTGCTCATCCTGTATGCCGTGCTGATCTTTTTCGTGTCTGTCGCGCAGCTTTTGGATTTCGGTGTCAACCTTAGCGTCAATACGCTTGATTTCCACGTCCTGCTCTTTTTGGTGGTTAATCCACTTAAAGAGCTTCCACGCAAGCGTTACAAAAGCTGTAATAGCCGCAAGCAGACTGCCAGCCAAGATAATAGTCTGTGCGTCTACATACATTGGTGTACCTCCTTTACTCAGTAGTTACAGCCTTCCAGCCTGCCGGGTAAGCAGACGGCGACCATACATTGTTATCTATAACGCTTTCGTAAACAGTACCCTCAAATAGCACTTTGTCCCCGGTCATATAGGGGTTAGTGCTATCGGGCTGCTCCCATTCGGGGATTACGTTAGCGTCAGGGATAAGGACCTTTGCAAACAGACTTGCTGCCGCTACCGGCGTCCAGTCTGCCTGTGAGGTATGATCCTGCAATACTGAGTACAGAGTGCCGTTGTGTTGTACACGCTGTCCTGTGGTATAGGCTGTGTTAGCCTGCCATGCAGGAAACAGTGTTACGGCGGTAAGAGCCTCATCATCTGTGAGGCTCTGTACGCCCTTTTCGATAAGAGGGCGGAGCTGCCTTGCTAAATCAACAAGTTTCATTTACTCCACCCCCAAAATAATTTTTGCTGCCTGCAATTCGTCTGTCAGGGCTTTGTTGCTCTCTACAAGAGTAGCCACAGTACCCTCCAGCTCTTTAATACGGAGGCGCATTGCAGTTGCAGACATTACCTCCTCCGTAGGTGTTTCCGGCGTTTCGGTTTCGCCCGTGTCCGGCTGCTCCTCAGAGCCGGTATTGTCCTCAACGGACTCACCAAGCTCCAGCTTTTCCTTCAGCCCCTCATACTCTTCAGCGGTGATCTCCACAGCCTCAATAGATTCATAGCTGCCGGGAAAGTCCTCAGGCAGACGGTTAAGCCAATCGACACGCCAGATATTAGCGCCGTCTGAGGATTGAATAAACTGACCTTCAAACGCATCACAGGCAAGCATAATATTGTGCTTGCGCTGCCATTTGAGGAATACGTGGTTTACGTCAATAACCTCTCCGTCTTTAATGACTTTGTAGTAATTCATGCCTTTACTCCTTTCATCCTGTAGTTATTGAAAAAGGTGTTGTACCTTTGGATTATACTTTTACGCGCGCGGTAAGTCCGTGCGATTTTTACATATCCCAGCCAAGACTTGAAGGCTACGAAAACATCATCAAGTGTCATACGGCCCTGCTTTACTTTATTTACAAATTTCTTGAGTTTACGGCGCATACGGACAATACTTGCCTTTGCTATCTTTTTGAGGATATGGCCTGTTTTTGTTACCTTGTACCGTACCTTGAGAAAAGTAAAGCCCTGTGTAGCTTTTACAATTCGTGTCTTTGCCTCATTCAATCGCAGACCAAGAGCCTTAGCCATTTCAGAGAATACGGACAGCACTTTCTCAAGAAAAGATTTGTCCGTGTGGAGCATAATGCCGTCATCCATATAACGGATATAAGGCTTGATACAGAAAACCTCTTTAATGAGGTGATCCAGCTTGTTAGGTGCAACAAGGGCCATAATCTGTGATATTTGACTACCCAGCGTGATACCCACACCCTCCATATTTTGCAAAGCCTCAGCTATGCGGTTACGCTCCTTTTCATTCTTGATAAACCTTAGTAGGCTCTCTTTGTATTTGCGTATGATTTTCATAACAAGGTCAATGATCCGTTTGTCAAAGCACTGCGGCTTCATCGTTTCAAAGCATAAGCTGTGCCGGACACTATCGAAAAAGCCCTTAAAATCAAAGGTTGCAATGTAAAAATCTGTACCGCTTTTGCGGATTTGTCGCTGTAAGTGATAATCTAAGCGCCGTCTGGCAAAGCTCACACCTTTGTCCTTAACACTTGCAGGATTATCATAAATTAAAGTAGGCTGCAAAGTAGGCATAAGAGCATCATCACACAGGCAACCCTGTATTACTCTTGATTCAATATCTACCATTTGAATATTTCTGAGCTTGCCCCTCTCCGTGAGCGTCATACTGCGGACCTTGAAAGAATCAGGTAGCCTGCCGGTACTGATACACTGCTTAGCCCTGTAGTTTTTCACAATGGCGTGAGAAACATAGGCTTGCACACTGCCTTTCCAGCTTGTACCGCGCACACGTTTATTGAGGGATTTCTGTAAGTGTTGAAGCGTAACAACGCTGTCAAAATCACCGTACTGCTTAGCTCTTTCCATATCCCTATTGAGCTTCCTTTGCTTATCACGTGCTATACGTGCTTGTATTCGTTCATCATTCGTCAAGATTATTCCTCCAAACAAAAACACCGCAGACTGAGGCTCAAGTGCCTCAGCCTACAGTGCTGATCGTCTACTCCCGTCCTGCTGATATATTGAGCATTGTCTGGCAGGTAGGCAGTAACGGAAATGAAACAGAGGATAATGCTCAATCCTCTGCCATGCAAGAAGCGTCCTTCCGACTGCATCAGGGCCACCGACGCGGCGTAGTCAGCTTAAAGCAGCCGACTGTATATTTACCACTTTACCGTGGAGGGCTGTATTCTCCTTCTCATAATTTTAAGATAGTTTCACCCTTATACATGGTTACTCTAAATTTGAGAATCGGGGGCGGACCGCATTGCTGTTGGCAGCGTTGTTGCCGTTGTTGTTGGCGTTGCCGTTGTTGTTGACATTGGCAAAGTTCGTGGTGTTGCTGGTAGAAGCATCACGCAACCAATAGTTGTTCGCAGAATAGAATACCGCCCGTGAGGTTTTACGTCAGCGAAGAAAACCGCTTACGGTCTGACACTATGACACTGTGTACTAAACTGATACACTCATCAATAAGTGAGGACCATTCCACCATGACGTTTTCGCTGGGCTGACTTATGTTCCACAATGCGAATAGCGGACGTTGCAAGTGGTTAAGTGAGTCCAGACTGTGCCTCAGGTGTTTTGTTCTGTTGATATATTCCGCCTTTGTTTCGGGAATTTTTGCATTACCGAAAAGTGCAGAGGTAAAGGCGTTATCAACGGAGCGCTTAATATCGTCCAGCAGGTAGTCCTTCAGATATAAAGGCTCATGTGCGATTTTTCCGTAAGTGTACCTCTGTAATTCAGATAGCTTTTTAAGAAAAGCTGCTTTTTGTATCTGTTCATAAGGCAATACCTTAATCATGTTAAATTTTCTCTCCTCTCTGAGTACGCCGATAATTAAAGCGGATTCACGATTTAGCATATCCACCCAGCACTGCATTGAGGAGGGCTTATAGCTGAGCAAATTCCAAAAGCACCATAACGGAGCTTGTAGGCTCTGTATCGTATCAAGTGCATTGTGGAGAAGCTGCACCCTCAAGGCGTATCTTTGAGGATCGCTTGCAGTCTGCTCATTTGCATAGATAACATCACGGCAGATACTCCCGGTCAGCTCATAAAGCTCAGGACAGATAAACTTCTTATAGCGGTTAGGCACGTGAGATATTCTTTCGTGCGTATGCTTTTTCAAAGTTACCGCCTGTCTTTCAAATTCAGAAAATGCTATCTTACGCTTACTTCTGTGTACAGACATAAAAACCTCCATGTGATACCTATAATATCCGCCCGGACTGACGCCGGGCGGATACCAAAGGATTTTTTAGATAGAGAAGCGGGGGCGGACCGCAA
>JAFQIY010000028.1 GCA_017415165.1 Oscillospiraceae bacterium
GACGAATATTACATCTTCGAAAATCTTGATGACGACCCCGACGATGAGCTGTATATTCAGACTGTTTGTTATGTTGACAAACAAACCCTTAACATAGTTAAAACGGTTCACGACAACGACGGATATATTGTTGAAGATGAGTATATTTACAACGAACCGAATGAATTGATGAATGTACTTGATGATTGGAACGGCGAAATGAAAACCGTTACGGTTGTGTATGAAACATATAAAGACGGAAATCCCGTAACATATACCGAAGAATATGAAGTTCCGTACAGCTGGGAAGTAGTTGCAGATAATAATTTATATGATACCCCTGCATTTTCAGTTTATCTTGACGAAGGCTACACACAGGAATATGAATATCCGGGTGACGGAATTGATTACACAATCTATGTAACAACTGCAATGGGATAAGGAGGTAATGCCGATGAAAAAAATAACAGCCGTTTTGCTTGCGTTTATTATGCTGCTCTCATTTGCAGCTTGCGGCGGCAAGGGTGACGGCGAAACAACAACCGAAGCTCCGGCGGTTCAGCAGACCGAAGAAGCAAACACAAAGGGTAACGGTTCTGCAAACGACAAGGGCGGTAATAAAGAGGATGGCAGCGGAAACCTGCTCATAACTCTTTATAATTCCGATTCAGACGAATATCACGCTCTGAAAGGCAAAATTGAAACCTTTGATACAGGCATTGACAGCGAATACGGTATGACGGGCTTCAGATTTGTTTCACCCAAAAACGGTGTCAAGGTAAGGCTTGAAGGCATTATGTGGTCACCGATTGTCAATGATTATGAGTGCGACTGCACATACCTTGAAATCACAACCGAAAAAGGCAAGATTTATGAATTTGATTGCTGTGTTACCGAAACAATTCCCGATTTCAGACTTGTTGCGGAATACGACGGAAAAATATCCGAGTATTATATGTCGATGGACGGCGAATCCGTAAAGAATGTTATTGAAATGACGGGCGAAGAATTCGTTCCCGAAGAAATAACCGAAGATTCAGCGTTTTATCAGCTTTGCGTTGCCCGTGCAGCATCGAAGATTTATTATGACGGCTTTGCCGAAAACGATGACCCTGCCGTTGTGTGGGATACCGTTGCTTATGCCGTAACGCTCAACCACGCAAAAATGGTTGGCGAAACATATTATGATGTTATCTCTTTGACAACATGGGAACTTGAATCGTATATGGATTCCATGTACCCCGAGTTAAAAGGAAATTATCCCGGAATTCCTGAAGAGTGTAATGTTGAAGGCAGTATGAAGCAGTATTCGGATTATGATGTTACACCGTATCTGTTTGAAAGATTCAGCACAAACGAATTCTACGGCGTTGAGGATAACGGCGACGGAACGTATTCCGTTAAAATCAGAATTGACGATTACAGATTTGAAGGCTATGAGGAATTCGGTCTTGCAGTAATTGTTAAACCCGATGCAAACAGTCCTTTCGGCTACGTAATCACAGATGTTGTTGATTGCGAATTGCCCAGAGGATAAAAATAAATTTATAAATGAATTTCTGAAAGGAGAAATTTAATATGGGACTTATTAAAGCAGGAATAGGAGCACTCGGCGGTGTACTCGCAGACCAGTGGAAAGAATTTTTCTACTGCGATTCACTCGAAAATGACGTGCTGATGGTGAAGGGACAGAAGCGTATTGGCGGACGTTCATCCAACACAAAAGGCA
>JAFQIY010000029.1 GCA_017415165.1 Oscillospiraceae bacterium
CACCGGGAAATACCACGGATAATATGGCGAATAAGCTGCTGTCTTCATCAAAGGTGCAAAATTCCGTACAAAACTATGTCGTTAATCCGAGCTTTAATTCCGATGCTTTGTCAGGCTTTGGTGTATGGCATTCCAATTCGGCAGATACATCAACAGCCGTAAAAGATACTTCATACGGACATTTCTCTGCTGGCTCATTAAAGATCACGCGGCCGTCCAATTACTTAGGTCAGATATTGGTTAATCAGAGAATTGACGTTCCCTCAGGTTATTATACCGTGTCGGCTTTTGTCAGCACAAACGGCAGTTCATTATCCGTGCCCGCAGGTGTTTTAGGGGCTCAGTTAGGATATGTCACACCGGGAAATGTATATGAAACAAGAACATCCGAACCCATCCAAAAAACAAATGTGGGCGAATGGGTAAGACGAAGTGTAACTATTTATGTCCCCGAAGGCTCCTTCATTAAGGTCATCTGCGGTTTTTCCGGTGCAGCTGTGGGTACTGTATGGATAGATGATATTCAGATCGAAAAAGGACACGGAGTCAGCAGCTTCAATCTGATTCAGAATCCGTCTTTCTTTAACGGTATATCTAATTGGAACGGTTATGGCAACAGCTTCTCCGTTGCCACTTCAACACTTAGCGGTTTTGATAAACAAGTTACTGTAACTCCCGAAAGTGACGGAGATTGCAGTATTTATCAGGGCGTTTCATTCAATGGGAAGATCGGCGATGTTTTCAGTGCAGGAGCTTGGATAAAAGCATCTTCTGTGCCGACCGCCCTTGAAAAGAATCTGACTGCTACAAAAATTTATGCGAACTGTAAACTCAGAATTCAGTTGTTAAGCGGCGGTACTGTAAAAAAGACAGTAGATAAAGAATATAACCCGAACATCAGCTCATGGCAGTTTGTAAGTACAAAAATAATTGCAGATACAGCCTTTGATACAGTCAGGCTGACGGTACTTTATGAAGATAATTGCAATACGATTTCCGTAACAGGTATGTATGTGCTTGCTGAAGAATACGGTGAAAGCTATACTTACGATTCACAGGGGAACATTATATCCTCAGCAGACGTAACGTCAAGCATCAGCAGTTATGGTTTCTCGTCGGGTAATTTAAGCTCAATAAAGCAACCCACAGGAAGTAATACTCTTTATTCTCATTTTGATAATAACCTTGTATCTTTAGCATATTCCACAAACGGTCAAAGGTATCAATATGCATATAACGGTAACGGGGATGCAACTTCAGTTATCTGTGATTCGTTACCCTTGGCAGTCTACATTGAAGACGGTGAGAATTACTATATCCTTAATTCAGCTTCAGGTATGGCACTTGACTCAGCAAGCCATACTTTAGGCTCAGACTGCCATCTCTGGGCATGGAGCTCTACAAATGTTTATCAGCAGTGGACTGCAGTAGAACAGTCAAACGGTAATTACTCGTTTAAGCTTACATCAAAGCCTGAATATGCGCTTGATATTTCAAACGGAAGTGCCGCAAGTAATGTTATATGTCAGATATATACGTATAGCGGAAATGCTCCGCAGCAGTTTATTCTTGAAGAACAGGAAGACGGCTCATTTGTAATTAAGACTGCCTCAAGCAGCGGCACGTGTGCTGTTGACGGACAGCCTAACCCACAAAATGAATTGAAGAATGCCTCTCCGATACATCAGATGACTTATGATGTTAATGACCCCCATCAGAAGTGGTATTTTATTCCTGTAGATGAAGTAAATACCGATAATAGATATTTACAGGCGACAGCACAGTACAATACTGCAAGCGGAAATTTTCAGACTCAGAGTGTATCCGTTGATAATATTGTTACTTCTTACAGCTACAATACAACAAACGGTCAACTTAATTCAGTTACGACAGGTTCACAAACGACCAATTATTCATATGTATCAAATACAAATCAGTTAGCTTCTGTCA
>JAFQIY010000030.1 GCA_017415165.1 Oscillospiraceae bacterium
CGAGGCAATCAGCTTTATCGAAAAAATTGATTTTGCAACCGTTGCAAAAGAGGCGGTGCAAAGTGTTTTCGATGAACTTGATATAAAAACGCAGAACGCAGAGTGCAGAACGCAGAACGGAGTGTGAAATTGGAAAGTATAGTTGAAAAAAAGAGCTTTGATTTTGCGGTAAGGATAGTAAATCTTTATAAGCATCTGACAACCGACAAAAAAAGAGTTCGTTCTGTCAAAACAGCTCTTAAGAAGCGGAACGAGCATCGGCGCCAATGTTGCCGAAGGTGAAAGAGGTCAGACCAAGCCTGACTTTAATACTAAAATGAACATAGCACTGAAGGAAGCAAATGAAACATATTATTGGTTAAGGTTGTTACACAGTACAGATTACCTGACTGATAAGGAGTTTCAGAGTACGGCAAAAGATGTAGATGAAATAATAGCAATATTGGTTTCAATATGCAAAAAAACAAACGATAAATAAACGCAGAACGCAGAGTGCAGAACGCAGAACGGAGTGCACTCCGCAAACAATTAATAATTTATTTGCAAAGTGTAAGAAACAGAACTGAAAACTTAGTAGAGTGTAATTTTTGAAGCAGAAGCTAACGGTTAAACCCGTTCTGCGTTCTGCGTTCTGCACTCTGCACTAAAAAATGTTCTGCGTTCTGCACTCTGCACTTAATAAATCCTAAAAGGAGATGAATCAAATGAACAAAACCTTAAAGAAAACCTTATCAATCATCCTCACAATCTTAATGCTTGTGACGAGCGTACCGTTTGCACTGGCGGCAGGTGACGGTGTACCCCTCACTATTGATGTCACGGATAAATCATCTGTAATAATCGGCAACGGTAGAGATTATTTCGATGAAGACGGCTATATCATCACCGGAACAAACACAGAAGTCCCGATTTATATTTATGATAGCTGCCACATTACATTTAACAATATGTCTGCAAGTGGTGTTTACATAATGAGCGACACAGAGGAAAATGTAACCGTTACACTTGACGGTGATAATTACATGTATGGTGGTTTTTATATTTACGCTTCAAACCTGACAATCAACGGTGATGACGATGATATCTTAAAAATTGTGAGTAGTTCATCTGCTTTCACTACGAGCGGCGGTAATCCGGGTTCACTTACCGTAAACGGCGGTAAAATCAATGCTGTTACCGAAACAACAGATAATTATCCGACGGTTTCTTGCTTCGCCGGTTTTACCTTAAACGGCGGTGAGGTTACGGCATCAAATAATAATTATTATGTTATATCCAATAAAACGATCATCAACGGCGGAACTTTGAATGTTATCAGTACTTCTCCTGATATTGAAGCAATCGAATTAGATGTTGAAATAGCAAAGGGCGCTTTGCTGACTGTAAATGCAACATACATGGTGATTCGTAGCATCAATAACATTATTGCTGTAAATGAAGGGGAAGAGAATCTGTTACTTTTTGCAAGATTTGACAAAGACTCTGACTTTGCTCCCGTTTTAGATATTAAAGCAGCCCTTGACGGCAAAGCTTATGCAGAAATCAAGGTTGATACACACGAGCATAGTCTTGAAAACGGCAAATGCGTTTGCGGTTATGAATGCCCTCACGAAAGCTATACCGACGGTAAATGCGGTGTTTGCGGATATGAATGCCCCCACGAAAGCTATACCGACGGCAAATGCGGTGTTTGCGGATATGAATGTCCCCACGAAAGCTATACCGACGGCAAATGCGGTGTTTGCGGATATGAATGCCTCCACGAAAGCAGTACAGACGGTAAATGTGATGCTTGCGGAGCGGTAGGAACCGTTATTACCATAACTATGAACGACAGCTACGGCGACGGCTGGAACGGCAATTCAATTGTTATCAAACAGCTTGTTGACGGAGCATATACGGAAGTTGCATCTGCAACCTTTTATGACGGTGACAGCGACACTTTCACAAAACTTCTCCCTGCAGAATATATTTATGCTTTAAGTTGGGCTGCGGCCGATTATGCTGACGAATGCAGCTTTACTGTTGCAGTTGACGGCAAAACGGTCTACGAATGTGCAGACGGAAGTGCACTTTCTGTCGGAAAGGTCTTTTATGTGATGTGTGAACATAACATAGAAAACGGAAGCTGTTCAGAATGCGGACTGACCTGCGGTGTTGACCTTGAACATACGTTAACAGACTACACCTGTACTGTTTGCGGAAAATATATGTATGCCATCACACATCAGCCCACAGCGGCAGAGCCTTATGTTGAGCTTAACAATGATACAGATGCTTCCTATCAGTGGTGTACCGTTGAGGGCAGTACAGTAGAAATCACCGACGAAAATGCGCGCCCCTTTGACCCTTCAGAAACCGGAATTCCCGCTGAATTATTTTCCGGAACAGTAACTTATGATGCTGAAGTCGGTTGGAGTCCTATGATGTTATCTGATGCCGGTTGGTTGCTTTATTTCGTCGCAGATTTAAAGGCGGGCGAAGTGGTCAGTGTTGAGTTTTCGTCAGAATTCCCAATGGTTGTAAGTCTTTCAGGACTTACAATGGATGAAGAAGTATATTTGACTGCAGACGGCAACAGAGCAGGCGGTGTTGTTGAAATAGACGGTGAGTATGCTCTCAGGGTTGAATGTGATATTGATGCTCTTACAAGCTTGCCATTGGTAGAAGCTTACTTTGAGGACAAGGGATATACCCCGATTGAAGGTGCAACCGAGGCAGAGCTTGCAAGCCCCGTAATCGGCAATGAATATGCCTGCGAGGTAACCTTTGCTGACGGCACAAAGGAAATGTCTGATTCCTTTGAGTATACTTATACAATCACACATCAGCCTACATCAGATGAGCCTTATGTAGAGCTCAACGATGACACCGATGCTTCTTATCAGTGGTATACCGTTGAGGAAAATACATCAGAAATCACAGACGAAAATGCTGCAACAGTTTCTTATACCTGGGGCGAGAGCTCTTATGACAAAGAAACAGGCTGGACAGGTGTTCCCTATGAAGAGGATTATAACGGACAGGATTTCTTCACTGTTGAGCTTAAAGCAGGTGAAACCATAACTGTTGAAGTTACAGGTGATTTTATTGATGGTCTCGGACTTTGGGATTACGATACCGAAAATGAGGCTTGGGTAGATTCTGAAGAAGACGTAACCTCTTACGAATTAACAGTAGAATCGGAAGGCAATTATACATTCTATACTTATGTAAACAGCGGTGTTGTTACTGTTAAGGCATATAAAACTACTGTTGATGAAAACGCAATCGACGGCGAAACCTCAGCAGAGCTTAAGAACCCCGTAATCGGTAATAAACATTTCTGCGAGGTGACCTTCGCTGACGGTACAACCGAAATGTCTGATGCATTTGAGGTTACAAAGCTCCACGACTGCGACTTCAGCGGTGAATGGAAATATGATGCCGATAAGCATTGGAAGGAATGCGCAGTTTCAGGCTGTGGCGAAATTTCCGAAGAAGCAACCCACAGCTTCACCGACGGCAAGTGTGACTGCGGATATACTTGTCCCCATAGCAGCTACACAGACGGCAAGTGTGATGATTGCGGTTATGAGTGTACTCACGAAGGACAGAACGGTTCCTGTCAAGTTTGCGGTGCAAATCTCGGCAAGCTCGTTATTGATGTAACCGACGGGCAGGATGTGAATATCGGAACCGGTTACGAATATTACGACGAGGACGGCTATATTATTACTGGAACAAATCAGGATGCATCTGTCCTGATTTATGAACCCGCTGATTTAACTTTCAGAGACGCTACATTTGCAGGTTTTATTACTCAGGATGCACCTGAAAATTCTGTGTTTAATATAACCCTTGAAGGAACAACAGAGATTACAGGGGTTGTATCTATGTATAAAGAACATCTCATCTTTGACGGAGATGAAGCTGCTATCTTTAAAGCTCCCAGTCTTTGTGCCTCCGGCTTCGTTACCGTAAACGGCGGTAATATCGTTCTTGACCGCGTTACAGATATTAACTGGTCCACAATAGGATGCAACGGCGGATTTACAATCAACGGCGGAACAGTTACTGCATCTAACAATTATTTTTATGTGGTTAACAGAAATGTCACACTTAACGGAGGCGAGCTGAATATTATCAGCACTTCAACCGATTATGCAGCTATGGAAGCAACTGTCACAATGAAAAAAGGCACTTTGCTCACTTTTAATGCTGAAAGCGGAATGCTCAGATATGACAGCTATGTAGGTTACATAGGAAAGATTGTTATGGCTGACGGTGCAGAAGAAAATGATTATTTCTTTGTGAGATATGACACTGAAAGTGAATTTACACCCGTTCGGGATATCAATTCAGCCCTTGACGGCAAGACCTATGCAGAAATCAAAATTGATACACATGAGCATAGCTTTGAAAACAGTATATGCGCTGTTTGCGGTTATGCTTGTCCTCACGAAAATGTAACCGACGGTAAGTGCCTCGACTGCGGTGCAGAGCTTCATATCTGTGATTTCAGCGGTGAATGGAAATATGATGCAGATAAGCACTGGAAGGAATGTGACTGCGGCCTTATCAGTGAAGAAGGCACACACACCGGCGGCACCGCCACCTGCACCGAACAGGCAAAGTGCGAACATTGCGGCGCAAGCTACGGCGAGGTTAATGCTCACGACTGGTCAAATAAAGACGGCGTATGCGCAAACGGCTGCGGCGAGGTATGTCCCCACGAAAAGTACACCGACGGTATTTGTGACAAATGCGGTTATGAATGTACTCACAACTACGGCGAGGGCGTACTCACAAGACCCACCTTTGGAACAGCCGGCTATTACACCTACACCTGTACTCTTTGCGGTCATTCATACACAGAACCCACTAAGGGAGCAGATACTACAGCCTTAAACGATGCTTCCATGAAGGTTATGGAATACATCAGTAAGGATACTCTTACACAGGAAGCAGCAAACGAAATCCATAATAGCTATCTTGACATTCTTAAGAATAACGGTAATATTTTCGACGAATTTGGCTTTGTCCGTGGTGATTTGGTTGAAGAGGATCAGCCTGCTATTAATGCGGTAACCGCAGAGCTTGAAAAAATCATTGCTGATGCAGAAGAAAAAATCGCAAGCGGCGAATATGTCAAGGCTGATTACACAGAAATTGACGAAGCAATCGCTTCCGTTGATGAAGCACTTGAAAATGCAACAATCAGCGAAGAAATGGCAGACGAGCTCTCTGACATCAAATCTCAGCTTGAAGCTCTTAAGGAAAATGAAAACACAAGTATGGCTGATGCGGCTGAGCTTCTTGAAAGAGTAAAGGTTGTTGCAGAAACAATGGCTGACTGTGCAAACGGTATTCACTCCTTCACAAAGTATGAAGAAGTAACTGCTCCAAAATGCGGCAAGACAGGTCTTGAAAAAGCTGTCTGTGATTACGGCTGCGGTGCAACAGACGAAAAGGAAATCCCTGCACTTACTCACAAGGACGACGACGGAGACCACCTGTGTGACTACGGCTGCGGAACTCAGATTTCAGACGGTGCTGAGGGCGAAACCGGTTCACCTGCAGATGATTGTGATCACCTTTGCCACAAGGACGGCATTCTCGGCTTCCTTTGGAAGATTATCTGCTTCTTCTACAGACTCTTTAACATTCAGCAGTATTGCGACTGCGGAGCAATTCATTACGATGCACCCGTTTTCGGATAAAATTTAATACATACTAAACCTACCGCCGGGGAGAAATCCTCGGCGGTGTTGTTCACTACTATATAGAAAAATTTTACTGATATTAATTCTGGTTTTAGTGGGTTGAAACCTCCTAATTATTTTTTGCAACCCCATAAATAAAAATTGCAACCCCTAACATAGAGGGTTGCAAAATTTCAAACTTTGTATTAAAATATGCGTGGAACTTCAGAAAATCCCCCCTCATTTGTCTATGATAAATGAGGGGGGATTTTCAACTAAGTGTGCCTTGCGGCACGATAAGCACACCTTCGGTGCTTGAAGCGAAGCTTTCCATCGTGAAGTGCCTGCAGGCTTGAGTGGTACTCTTAGCTTCACTTCGTGCGCAAGCGCGATACTTCTCAGCGGTATTGTTTCAAGTCATTCTCTCGAAGTCGGAAGGTCACTATTTATTTTGTCAACATAAAGGAGTATTGAATTTTGTTTTTTTGCTGCATATATTGACAAAATTCCTAAAAAATGATAAAATTGCAATCAAATCAAACCGCAGTTTATTTTGTAAAAAAAGAATTATTGTGCGCGGAGGAGACTGAATTGGCAAATATCAGAAGCGAAGCTGAAACAAAGGAATTATACAGAGCTATACTGACAGCGGCAACGGCACTGTTCATAAAGAAAGGCTTTGAGAATACGACCATATTGGATATTTCAAAGCTGTCCGGCATACCAAAATCAAAGATCCTTTATGAAATGAAAAGCAAGGAGGAGATTCTCAGCCTTCTTGTAACAAGATTTCTTGACGGAGTTACCTCTGCATCGGATTCAATCTCAAAAAAGCTGACTGACGATAAAGTCCTTATCTTCATAGCAAATGAGGTCTTACAGCTTTATATGGCGGAAATGAATGAGGATATGAGAAATCTTTACCTTGCAGGCTATTCAATGCCGAAAACAAGCGAAGAGGTGCTTAAAAGAAGAACGAATATAATGTATGAGGCTTTTTGTGATATC
>JAFQIY010000031.1 GCA_017415165.1 Oscillospiraceae bacterium
AAGCAAGGTAAGATAAAATCCTAACATAAATGTCACGTCCTTAAAAATATTAGCTTGTATTAATAATATTTCAAACTTATACAAAAGTCAATTAATTTCAGACTAAACGACTAAAAAACAACATAAACAGAAAATTTCCTCTCTACAACGTTACAAAATAACCAGTAACGTTGCTTTTGGTTTATGCAACCCTCCAAACTTTATCTTTATAGGTTAAAAAATACTTATTCTCATAGCCTACTTATGAGAGGCAATATAGTTACACTTTGCCATAATTCACCTCACCCCTTTTATGCAAAACATAGAAAGTTGAAAAAAGTTTTTCGGATTGACCGTAAAAACACACATGTTTTTTCCTTATAGGTAGAGGGCGTAATTTTCAAAGCCTGCACTCTGTGAAAAACATCCTAAAGTGCAACCTTGAAAATATGCATTCCTACAAACTTTTTCACACAGGTTATATTTTTCCTCTCCGAGTGACCTTAATTTATGAAAGCTGTAATTTGCATTAAAAACATCGCCGCTTTTTATGCAAAGTTGCAAACTTTCAGAAATTCCCGAAAACAGACTTAAAAAATTGGGCGAAATTGTAGGTACTTATGAAAGGGTGTAACGCTCTCTCGAATTTCAAAGAAAGGAATGATGCAAATGATTATCAGACAAGGAGGTGCTGCGTATTGCAATTTATCATTTTAACGTCAAGGTCGTGAGCCGTGGCAAAAATGCGAGTGCTGTCGCAAAGGCAGCATACATATCGGGTGAGAAAATCAAAAACAGCTATGACGGTGTTACCCACGATTATCGAAAGAAGAAAGAAATCGTACATAAGGAAATACTTTTGCCGTCAAATGCTCCGCCTGAATTTATGAGACGGGCTGTTCTGTGGAATGCTGTTGAGCAGGCGGAAAAGAGAAAGAATAGTCAGACGGCAAAGCATATTGATGCAGCTTTGCCTGTGGAGATATCCCGTGACGAGCAGATTGATTTGGTACGGAATTTCTGTTTGCAATGCTTCGTTTCGAAAGGAATGTGTGCAGATTTTGCAATTCACGACAAGGGCGACGGAAATCCTCACGTTCATATTCTGCTCACCACACGCAGAGTTGATGAGAATGGATTTACTGTAAAAGACCGTTCGTGGAATGACAAATCGATACTGCTGGAGTGGAGAAAGCTGTGGGCAGATTGGTGCAATCACAAGCTATATGCTGTTTCCGATGAACGAATTGACCATCGCAGTTATGCTGAACAAGGGATTGATAAAATTCCGCAGGTGCATTTAGGTGCTGCGGCTTGTGCGATTGAGAAAAAGGGTTATCGTACTGACAAAGGTAGTAGAAACAGGAAAATCATTTTTGCCAACTGCAAGGCTGAGATTGTAAGACTTGAATCGGAGTTAGCGTACTTATCAGAAGAAAGGAACAAGCTTAATAAGGAAATAATTGAAAATATTGTAGGTTGTCCTTTTTCGGAAATGAGAATGTTTCACTATACTTCCGATTACATTCAGGCGGTTGAACAAGAACTTATCAAACGTGGAGCACGGTGCGTAAGAACAAAAGTTGATGATGTTACGGATAAGGTTTTCTTTTCTGCAACGAACGCTAAAATCTTTACTGAGGTTCAGAATTATCTGCACAGCGTTTATGAAGCAGTACCAACAATTAACGGCAGAGAGGCTTCTTGGCTTGAGATGATTGCTGAATATGAACGCAAGGTGGCTGAAAATATCAAAACTCATAATAATGCACCGTCCGAGCAGAATCAGGACAAGCCTTTGAAGAAGCACCGTTCACTGTAAAACCGCTGTGCGTATTTTGTTTTGCGTATGCAAAATTTTAGAGAGGTCAAGGAGATACTTCTCCTTGCGCACACAAACTCATTTTGAGTTTGTATAAGTGCGCCCTTCGGGATATTTGGTTGGTTTGTTCCAAGATTATTGATTAGTGCAAACCGAATTTCCCACAGCGTTAGCTGTTCCTCCTGCGTATGCAGTGAGGCAAATGTGATTGATTTTATGAAAGAGAGGGATTTATATTATGCCAAGAAAATCTGATATAGCAGAAATGAAAGCGAAGCTTGCAAAATACGATGAGCGAAAAAGGGACACGGAAAAGGCTTTATCCAAGATAGAGACTTCCAGAAAGGAGCTTGTAGCAAAGATTGCTGCTGAGGAAAGAAAAGAACGCACTCATAATCTTTGTGAGGTGGGTGGACTGGTTTACAAGTATTTTGGTGAGAACCTGACTGGTGAGCAGTTTAAGGAAATTCTTGATATGCTGTTCAAAATAAACGGCGTGCAAGAGTTTGTTAATGCCGAAAAGGACAAGCGTGCTTTGGCTGAAATTGCGAGGGTTGAAAATATCACTTCTGGTATTGATGAAAGTGATGATAAGGAAGAAAATGTGAAATCTGAACTGAGTGGTTATTGCGGTTCAGGAAGATTTAGTGCTTAATGCAGGGAGGTTAAATTGAGAAGAAATGTGTTACTTACAAATACCGCTGTAGAAAACAATTCTATGAGTGTTGAAAATTCAGAGCCAAATATTGAAATTCCAACCGATTGTTTGGATGAATTTGTAACAGCTATGAAAATTGGATATTACAAAGAATTTTACAAGCAGGGACTTATTACTTCCGAACAGCTTGAACAGTTGATTTCAATGCAGGGTAAGTCATCTGAGGAAAAAGCAGCGTAATTAAAATCCCTTGCACATATACTGTTCGCATTTGACCTACTGTTCTGAAATTCTAATCTTTACATCTTGACTTTCGGATGCTAAAGTGATAAAATATATGTGCAGGGGGATATTTTATCCCCATAATATTGGGGAAAGGAGGACTATGAATAACAAAATCAAGGTTGCGGCATACTGCCGCGTTTCTACAGATTATGAAGACCAATTAAATTCGCTTTCAACACAGATTAAGTATTTCACTGAATACATAAGCACTCACGATGGATGGGAACTTATTGAGGTTTACTATGACGAGGGCATAACGGGAACATCAGTAAAAAAACGTGACGGTTTCAACAGAATGATTAAAGATTGCGAAAACGGAAAAATTAACCTTATACTTACAAAAGAGGTTTCACGTTTTGCAAGAAATACCGTTGACACTCTTTGCTTCACCCGTAAGCTTTCCGCACTTGGTATCGGTGTTATCTTTATGAATGATGGTATTGATACCCGTGATAAAGACGGAGAGCTGCGACTGACAATTATGGCTTCTATTGCTCAGGAGGAAAGTCGTAAGGTTTCTGAAAGAGTAAAATGGGGTATTCGGCGTAAGATGTAGGATGGGTTTGTTTATGGTTACAGTCGTATGTATGGGTTTAACATCAGAGATGGCAAGCTTGAAGTTATTCCCGACGAAGCAGAGGTTGTAAAGAAAATATTTAATATGTATCTTTACGAGGGTAAAGGCAGCACACGAATTGCAAACGAGCTTAATGCCGCAGGATATTTTACATCTACGGGTAAAATATGGCGACAGGATGCCGTTATACGAATTCTCAAGAATGACAAATACTGCGGCAATCTTACTCAATGGAAACATTGCTGCACAGATTTTCTTTCACACAAGGTTGTTCATAATGACGGAAGCTATGCGGATATGCCATTGATTACGATTGAAGACCATCATGAACAGATTATCTCTGTTGAAGTATTTGAACAGGTTCAAGAACTTCTTGATAAAAGAGGCAGGCTTGCACGAGAAGGTCGCAAATTTTCTCAGCACTACTGGTACAGCAGCCGTGTTTACTGTGGCAAATGCGGCTGGGCATATGGTGTAACGGGAAGAAAAAGTCTTGAAAATCGCTGTCTGAGATGTGTAAATCGTTCAAAACATGGTGCAAGTCACAGAATTGACGCTAATGGTGCGGATGTTGGCTGTGACAATAAATTCATTACGGAAAATGTTTTGAAATGCGGTATGAAATACATTTTGGAACACATAAAAAGCAGTCGAGACTCCATTGTGAGTCAGCTGCTTACAGAAATACAACTTATTCAGAGTGAAACACCTGCAATTGATACTGCACCTATTCAAGAAGAAATTGACAAGCTTGTAAAAAAGAAACACAAGGCTATTGATATGATGCTTGAAGAACTTATTTCTAAAGACGATTTGAAAAATCAGGTTGATTTTTACGATGCCGAAATTGCAAAGCTGACAGATAAGATTACAAAAAATCAGAATATCGGAGCTGTTCACAAACAGCAGCTTGACGGTATTAAAAGTTACATTAAGCAGGTTAATCAGACATCTGATATTTCTACCGACAGCACAGAAATTTATGGAACAGTTCTAAAGAAAATCACTGTACACAGGGATGGCTTGATTGATTTTGAACTTAACTGTGTTCCTTTTACTTTCAGGATTTATTATCATCAGAAAAGGCTTGCAAATGCCCGTAAATTCAAGGTTTGCATTGATAACTGCGAGGTTATCGCTTAATTGTGTTTTTTCGGTGGGTTGAGGCACACCTGTGCTTAAAAACGGAGTCCAGATGAAACAGATTCAGGAATGGTTAGGACATTCAAGCTTCAACACAACAGCAAATACTTACAGCCATCTTGACTATTCATCAAAAATTATGTCTGCGGAAACTATGGAAAAAATTCTTGGTGTGGTGTAATTTGTTGTATTGTGATGTATCGTAAAGTATCTTCTTTGTGTCGTTTTTGTGCCGTTTGGCTTGAAAATGGGGAGTTCAAGTGATAAGATCATGGGTGAAACAGGGAAATAAAAAAACACCTCAAACCCTGATTTTAAAAGGATTTGAGGTGATTTTGGTGCCGCTAACCGGACTTGAACCGGTACGGTATCGCTACCGAGGGATTTTAAGTCCCTTGTGTCTGCCTATTCCACCACAGCGGCACAACTGATATTTGCTAAGTAATTATATAACATTTTCACTTGTTTGTCAAGCAGAATTTTGAAATTTTGCGGTTGAAATGCAGGAAATCATATGGTATAATTGTATTTATTCGGAGGTGCAGATATGATAATACTCATTTCAGGCGCAACACACAGCGGAAAAACACTTTTTGCGCAAAGGCTGCTGGAGAAATATCATTATCCGTATTTATCAATTGACCATCTGAAAATGGGGCTTATTCGCAGCGGACAGACAAAGCTTACGGTCTGTGATGACGAAAAGCTTGTTCCATATCTGTGGAGTATTGTTTGTGAGATGATAAAAACAGCGGTAGAAAACAATCAGAATATGATTATAGAAGGCTGTTACATTCCATTTGACTGGAAAAAGGATTTTACCGAGGAATATCTTGCGCATATTACATATTGTTGTCTGATTATGACGGAGAAATATATCCGCAGCAATTTTCATAACATCAGCGGTTATGCAAATGCTATTGAACAGCGTCTTGATGACAGTTATCTGAATATTGAACAGCTTGTCAGTGAACATTCCTACAATCTTGAAATGTGCAGTAAGTATGGGTGTGAATATATTCTTATCAATGAAAATTATATAGAAGAATTGGAAAAAGGTATGGTGTAACCCATACCTTTTGATTTTAATAATGTACTTTTTCCTTTTTGACACCTGAAATTCTGAAACGCAGACGGAGATTGTCCGTAATGAGGGCGATGAATTCGGAGTTGGTAGGTTTGCCCTTGCCGCAGTTTATGGTATATCCGAACATAGAGTTGAGGGTATCTACGTCACCTCTGTCCCAGGCAGTTTCAATTGCGTGGCGGATTGCTCTTTCTACACGCGAGGCGGTTGTATTGAAGTGCTTGGCAACGGATGGGTAAAGCTGTTTTGTTACGCTTTCAAGCATTTCATCGTTGTTGAAGGAAAGAATGATAGCTTCACGCAGGTAGTGATAACCCTTGATATGCGCAGGAATACCAATCTGGTGAATAATATCGGTAACAATCATTTCAAGCTTTGTTTTCTCATCGTTATTGCTGACTAACTCATTTACTGAAAGCAAAGAAATTCTTTTGACTATGTTAATAAACGACTCGGCATCAAAAGGTTTCAGAATGAAATATGCATTGGCAAAGGACATTATCTGCTGTTCAAGGAATGCGTTCTTGTAAGGTGAAGCAACGATAAAGAAAGGCTTTTTGTCCATCTCTGAATTGATTTTCTCAATCAGGCTTGTTGCGTCGCAGCCTGTCATAAGTGCATCACAAAGAACGATATCCGGTCCGTATTCGGCAATTGCAGCAGCTGCAGCGGTGCCGTCGGGAATACATCTTCTGAATTCCAGACCTGAAATCTCCAGAATTTTGAAAAATCCATCGCTGTAGTCGTCTGTACTTCCGCATATAAGTATTTTTGTTGTGGGTGCCATAATGATTACCTCCTGTATTTTCTGTTCCATATTTTACCATATGGTTTCTTAAAAATCAATAGCTTTTGACAAATTTTCTCAGGAAAATTTCGGTATGATTTTGCAAAAAAATATAAAAATCTGCATCTTTCGACAAATTACTAAAAACAATAATATAAAGATTATACAGGAAATGGAAAAGACGTTAATTAATATATTGGCGATAAATTGTAAATAAATAATGTATGAGCCTGAATACGAACATTATCAATAGTGAAAATGTTGAAATTACGTTAATATTATCGTTTAGCACTTGAAAAGTTTGCGATTATAATGTATAATTCAAATGTTGTATTATTTTATAAGGAGATTATTATTATGAAAATTTCAAAAATTATCTGTGCAGCTCTTGCTTCTGCAATGGTACTCGCATTTGCAGGCTGCGGTGAAAAGGAAAAAACAACTCTTGTTATGGCAACAAATGCCGAATTCCCTCCATATGAGTACCGAGAGGGCGACCAGATTGTGGGCATCGATGCTGAAATTGCTCAGGCAATCGCTGATGACCTCGGTCTTGAACTTGTTATTGAGGATATGGCTTTCGACTCCATTATTGCTGCTGTACAGTCAGGCAAGGCTGATATGGGCGTTGCAGGTATGACAGTTGATGAGGACAGACTCAAGAATGTAAATTTCTCTACACCATACACAACAGCTGCTCAGGTTGTTATTGTAAAGGAAGGCTCCGAAATTGCTTCTCCTGCTGACCTCGTAGGCAAGAAAATCGGTGTTCAGCTTGGTACAACAGGCGACATCTTCGCAGGCGATATCGAGGACGCAACAGTTGAGCGTTTCAACAAGGGCTTTGAGGCTGTACAGTCCCTCAATCAGGACAAGGTTGACGCAGTAATTATCGACCGTGAACCTGCAAAGGTATTCGTTGCGCAGAACGAAGGTCTTGCAATTCTCGATGAGGCTTACACAATTGAGGAATACGCAATCGCAGTTGCTAAGGACAACACCGAGCTTCTTGAAGATATCAATGCTTCTCTTGCAAGACTTGAAGAATCAGGCAAGCTTGCAGAAATTATCGGCAAGTACATCAAAGCCGAATAAAAACCAAACAAGCGAAGCTTGTTTGGCAAAAAGTTTACATTTTCGGTGTGCAGGGCAGCCGTCCTGCACGCTGTTTTTCAGTTAAGGCTACAAAAATAATCGGGAAAGGATTGTTCAGATGACGGAATGGTTCAGAGAACTGGCAGACAGGTTCTATAATAATTTTATAAAAGATGACCGCTGGCAGTATATAACCAACGGTTTGTGGGTTACAATACAGATAACGGTGCTTGCTGTACTGGTTGGTATCGTAATCGGCTTTCTTGTGGCAATTATCCGCTCAACACACGATAAGACAGGTAAGATGAAAATCGCAAACTTTATCTGCCGTATCTACCTCACTGTAATCAGAGGTACGCCTGTTGTTGTTCAGCTTCTCATTATTTACTACGGTATTTTTGCTTCGGTAAATATCAATAAGATGATTGTTGCGGTAATAGCTTTCGGTATCAACTCAGGCGCTTACGTTGCGGAAATCGTGCGAAGCGGTATTATGTCCATCGACAAGGGTCAGTTTGAGGCAGGACGCAGCCTCGGCTTCAACTATGCTCAGACTATGATTTATATTATCATTCCGCAGGCATTCAAAAATGTTCTTCCTGCACTGGGTAACGAGCTTATCGTGCTTCTCAAGGAAACTTCCGTATCAGGCTACATAGCTATGGAGGACCTTACAAAGGGCGGCGATATTATCAGAAGCCGTACCTATGACGCTATGATGCCGCTGCTTGCGGTTGCAATCATTTATCTGACAGTTGTAGTATTCCTGGAATTCCTTGTAGGAAAGCTGGAAAGGAGGCTGAGAAACAGTGACCACTGATAACGTTCTTATCTCCGTAAAGGACTTGAAGAAAAAGTTCGACGGTATGGAAAATCACGCTCTTAACGGCGTGTCAGTTGATATCCACAACGGTGAGGTTGTGTTTGTTGTAGGTCCGTCAGGCTCCGGTAAGAGTACGTTTCTACGCTGTCTTAACCTGCTTGAAGAACCAACTGAGGGAACAATCCATTTTGACGGCATTGATATTACCGACCCTAAGACAGACATCAATATGCACCGTCAGAAAATGGGTATGGTTTTCCAGCAGTTCAATCTTTTCCCGCATATGACTGTTATGAGAAATCTTACGCTTGCACCTATGAAGCTTCAGGGCAAAACCAAGGAGGAAGCTGAAAAAACAGCTATGGAGCTGCTTGAAAGAGTTGGTCTTGCAAACCGTGCAGACGCTTATCCAAATCAGCTTTCGGGCGGACAGAAGCAGCGTATTGCTATTGTCCGTGCACTTTGTATGAAGCCAGAGGTTATGCTTTTCGACGAGCCAACTTCCGCCCTCGACCCTGAAATGGTCGGCGAGGTACTGGGTGTAATGAGAGAGCTTGCCGAGGATAATATGACGATGGTTGTTGTAACCCACGAAATGGCTTTTGCCAAGGAGGTTGCAAGCCGTATCATATTTATGGATAACGGAAATATTCTGGAAGAAAATTCTCCCGAAGAATTTTTCGGCAATCCGAAAAGCGAGAGGCTCAAAAGCTTCCTCAGCAAGGTTATATAACAATAAACGTCCGAAATGTTACGTTTCGGACGTTGAATATTTTTACGGAGGTAACGGAAATGAATTCCGCAATTACCATTTTATATCAGATTGTGATAATGTTCATTCTGATAATGTTCGGTTTTTTCCTTTATAAAAAGGGAAGCTTTACAAAACGCGGCTGCAGTCAGCTTTCAAACTTCGTGCTGAGTGCGGTTTGTCCCGTGCTGATTTTCACGTCATTTCAGAAGGAGCTTGACGAAAAGCTTATTAACGGTCTGCTTATGGCATTTCTGTTTGCTTTTTTTGCACACGTTATCCTCATTGCTCTTGGAGTGATTTTCTGCGGTAAGCGCAGGGGAGAGGACGCAGGGGTTGAGCGTTTTGCGGTAGCCTACTCAAATTGTGCTTTTCTCGGAATACCGCTTATTCAGGCGGTATACGGCACGGATGGCATTTTCTATCTGACAGCTTATATCGCAATGTTCAATCTTCTTTCCTGGACTCACGGAATTATGACAATGACAGAGCATATGAATTTCAGGTTTGCTGTAAATGCACTGAAAGCGCCTGCCGTAGTAGCTACCTTTGTGGGACTTGTATTCTTCTTCCTGCAAATCCGCCTGCCCGATGTGGTTATGCAGCCGCTGAATTATATAGCGTCCCTTAACACACCACTTGCAATGCTTATTTCGGGAATGACGATTGCACGCTCCGATTTGAAGAATGCACTGAAAAAATCGGGTATCTATCTGACAGGTTTCCTGAAGCTTATTGCTGGACCGCTTCTTCTTATGCTTGTAATGCTGCCTTTTAATGCGGACCCTGTTGTTGCAAATACAATTCTCATTTCAGCAGCTTGTCCCACAGCAACTTCCACTATAATGTTTGCAACAAGGTACAGCAAAAATGCGGTCTATGCCTCCGAAATATTTGCGATTTCAACAATTGTTTCAGCGGTGACAATGCCGCTTGTGTTGATGATTGCATCGTTTTTTATGTGAAAAAAGGTGAATTAAGCGTGGTTTTGAATGGGTAAATCCGTTTAAAATAACGTATTTTTAAGCCTGTGCTTGACGTGTAACGGCTTTTTTGCTATAATTAAAAGGTTAACAGGGCAATTCTGAATTGTAATAATTATTACAAAGTGAATACAAAATGTCTACAATTTAATTGAAATGATTGACTTTTGCAGGTTTAGCTGATATCATTACTTTCAGAGAAAAGCCGAATTGAAAGGAGGAAGGGAATATGGAAAGCTTGAATTTATGCTATGGCTGTATGAGTTCGCTGGAGGAAGGCGTTGAAATCTGCCCCGAATGCGGATACCATATGGACGCACTGCATCTTCCGTCTTATCTTGCTCCCGGAATTACTCTCAATGACAGATATATTATAGGTAAGCTCAGGTCTTACAATGGAGAAAGTGCTGACTATATTGCTTATGATAAGATTGCCGAAACAAAGGTCATTGTCAAGGAATATATGCCTGATGCGCTTTGCTCCCGTGAAAAGGACAGCAGTGTGATTATTGTCAATCCTAACTGTATGCCTCAGTACAAAACCTTCCTTTCCGAATTTGTGGAGCTTAATAAGGTTCTTGCAAAGATGCGCACGCTTAACCATATTAACGCTGCAATTGATATGTTCGGGGATAACAACACGGCTTACGTTGTGTTCGGTTATCTGGAGGGAATGACTGTAAGCGAGTATCTGAAAATGAATGCGGGCGAACTTGAATGGGAAGAAGTAAAGAAGCTTTTTCCGCCTATTTTTACAACGCTTTCGCTTGTCCATAATGCAGGACTTGTTCACAGAGGTATATCTCCCGAAAATATCATCATTACCGACAGCGGCGAGCTGAAGCTTACAGGCTTCTGTATCTCCGATGCAAGAACTGCAAATACAGAGCTTGCTTCTGAAATATATAATGGATATGCTGCTCCTGAACAGTATAATTCCAACAACTGGCAGGGCACCTGGACTGACGTTTACGGAATTTCAGCTCTGCTTTACCGTATACTTACAGGCGTTGTTCCTACTGATGCAACAAGCCGTATTTCTAACGATAACCTTATTGAGCCTGCACAGCTCAATCCGAACATTCCGAGAAATGTTTCAAAGGTTATTATGAACGGTATGAATATGAACGGCGAAATGCGTATACAGACTATTACTGAGCTTGTTACACAGCTGTTTGAGCAGCCTGAGTACAACTCAAAGCGTCTTTCGTCTTCAAGCACTCAGACGATAACAATTCCAAAGCAGACGGGACAGAGCAGTACCGCGGCAAAGAAAAATAAGCCTATCAGCAGACACGGTCTGTTCATTATGATTATGATGGTTATTCTTTGCATAGGTATGTTCGGTCTGGTTATGCTTATAGTTACTCTTGATGATACAAGCGGCGAGGTGAACAGAAATCCTGACCTGTCTACCTTCAGTCAGATCAGTGATGATTTCTCTGCTTCGGAAACGTCTCCGCTTGAAACGCTTGCTCCTGTGCAGGAGCCTGCTGCAACAACTACGACATCTGCTGATAATGGCGTTGTGTATGTAATGAACGACCTTACAGGCAAGAATTATGAAATCGTAAGTAAGTCTGACTCCTATAACCTTATGTTTACAGCTGAGTTTGAGTACAATGATGATTTTGCAAAGGGCACGATTTTCTCACAGTCAATTCCTGCAAATGAAACCTATAAGGAAAATTCCGAAATCCTTGTTAAGGTAAGCCTTGGTCCGAGATATATTGAAATTCCTGATTATCTCACAATGGAAAAGAAGGCGTATTTCAATAAGCTCAACGAGCTCGGAATAAAGTATGAGGAAGAAGAATTCGAAACAGAGGATACACTTGAAGGTTACGTTGCCAAAACAAGTAAGGAACCCGGTGAAAAGCTTGATGTTGAAGCAGGTGAGGTTCTGACGGTTTATGTTGCAAAAAATCCTCCTAAGCCTGAAACAACAACGGAAACTACGACATCTGCTGTATTTGATGAAAATGACCCGTTTGCAGGCTTTACAGATACGGTTGCTACAGAGGAAGCTGACATCATCATTACAATTTATGATTAAAATTAATATTGTTTTACAGCGCTGAGCAGGTCTTGGCGCTGTTTTTTGTGCCAATTTACAATATGTACACAAATTAGGTGTGCCAATATGGTATAATAGTATGAATTAATGTGTTAAAGCCAACAAGTTTTTGTTCATTTTGCAATGAACTTGTAAATATGATTTGAAAACAGGTGACTGATATGAATGAAATGATTGTCAGAATTACAGTTCTGACTTTGTGCATAATAGTTCTTCTGACGATAGTAATTGCTGCACTCACGGGTGAGAAGGAGGAAACGACCTCGGCGGAAGTGAATTTGTCAGACTATTACTACGTTGAAACAACGGAAACTACAGTTGTTCCCGAAACAGAAGCAACAACTGTAACAACAACGGAAGCGACAACTGTTTCTGAGGAAACGACTCCTCCCGAAACCGAGCCACCTCTTACTGATTCATCGGGAAGAAGAATTATTACAAGCCGTCAGCGTAAGGATTATGACAACAATTCGGTTTACATAGATATGGAGAATATTCTCCAGCTTCCTGAATTGCCTGTCGGCTGTGAAATTACAGCTTTGACAATTCTTCTCAGACATTGTGGATTTGATGCCGAAAAAACCGATATGGCGCTGAATTACCTCCCGATAAGCTGGGGCAATGCACGTTACGAAGGCGATAAAACCTACAAGGACAGCTTTTTCGATTACTTTATAGGCGACCCGTTCGGCAGGGGCTATGGCTGCTTTTCGGGTGCGATTGAAAAAGCGGCGAACGCTTACATTGCCGATAACGGAGGAGGATATGTCGTAAAAAACATTTCAGGCGCGCACCCTGATGTGCTTTATGATTATCTTGCGGCAGGAACTCCTGTGCTTTGCTGGGCAACAGACGGTATGATTGAGCCTGAGTATTATGAAACGTGGTACGACAACGAAACGGGCGAGCAGCTTGACTGGTATCTTAATGAGCATTGCTTCGTGCTTGCGGGCTTCAATATGGATGCCGATATTGTAACGCTGAACGACCCTATGAAGGGAATTATTGACTACAATATCAACAAGTTTGAAACGCGTTACGACCAGATGCACCGTCAGGCAATCGTAATACTTCCCGAAGACGGCACCGACCCTGTGGAAAGCATTTATGCTGAAACCTCAGCGGCGGAAACTGCTGCGACAGAAACGGCAGGTACAACTGCTGCTGAAATTGAAAATCAGGAGGATTTGACGGACTGAAAAACTTTTTGTTAAAAAACTATTGAAATTGTGTTTAAAATGCTGTATAATGAAAATGTGCAATAGTTTTTTTCTATAGCACTTTATTATGAAATAATAAGGAGTTGTTTCAAATGGGTCTTATTAAAGCTGCAATCAGCGCTGTAGGCGGTACTCTTGCCGACCAGTGGAAGGAATATTTTTATTGTGAAGCTATGGCAAGCGATGTTCTTGTTCAGAAGGCTTCCAAAAGAGTTAATGGCAAGTCCTCAAATACAAAGGGCAGTGATAATGTAATTACTCAGGGCAGCGGTATTGCTGTTGCTGACGGTCAGTGTATGATTATTGTTGAGAACGGTAAAATTCTCGATGTCTGTGCTGAGCCAGGCGAATATACATTCAATATCTCAGGCGAGCCTACAATCTTTGCAGGCGACCTCGGCACAAGCATCAAGGAAACTCTTTCTTCAATCGGTGACCGTATCGCTCACGGCGGTCAGGCTTCAACCGATACAAGAGTTTACTACTTCAATACAAAGGAAATTATCGGCAACAAGTACGGTACTCCGTCACCTGTTCCTTTCCGCGTTGTGGACGCAAATATCGGTCTTGATATTGATGTTTCTATCCGCTGCAATGGTGAGTATACATATAAAATTGTTGACCCGCTTCTTTTCTATACAAACGTTTGCGGCAACGTTTCCGACGTTTACCGCAGAAGCGAAATCGACAGCACTCTCAAGATGGAACTTATGACAGCTCTCCAGCCTGCGTTTGCAAAGATTTCCGCTATGGGTATCAGATACAGCGCACTCCCAGGACATACTCTCGAAATCGCTGACGCTCTCAATGAAGTGCTTTCCAAGAAGTGGACTGAGCTTCGCGGTATCAAGATTGCTTCCTTCGGTGTTAACTCTGTAACTTGCTCACCTGAAGATGAAAAGATGATTAAGGACCTTCAGAGAACAGCTGTAATGCGTGACCCGTCTATGGCAGCTGCTACAATGGTAGGTGCACAGAGCGAAGCTATGAAGATGGCTGCTTCCAACAGCGGCGGCGCAATGATGGGCTTTATGGGTATGAATATGGCTCAGCAGGCAGGCGGTATGAATGCTAACCAGCTCTTTGGTATGGCTCAGCAACAGCAGATGGCGCAGCAGCAGATGGCAGCTCAGCAGGCTGCTCCTGTTCAGCAAGCTCCTGCAGCAGGCGGCTGGAAGTGCTCCTGCGGTGCAACAAATACTGCTAAGTTCTGTTCCGAATGTGGCTCACCAAAGCCTGCGGCAGACGGCTGGACTTGTTCCTGCGGTGCTGTAAACAAGGGTAAGTTCTGTGCTGAATGCGGCTCGCCAAAGCCTGCAGGTGCACCTCTCTACCGTTGTGACAAGTGCGGCTGGGAGCCTGAGGACCCGGCAAACCCACCTAAGTTCTGTCAGGAATGCGGCGACCGTTTCGACGAAAATGATATAAAGTAATATCAAGAAACGGCTGAATTCTTTTCAGCCGTTTCTTTTGAATGAAAGGAGTATGTTATGGCAGCTCTTATTGATTATAAATGTCCCTGCTGCGGCGGCGGTATTGAGTTTGACAGCCAGAGTCAGAATATGAAGTGTCCCTACTGTGACACGGAATTTGAGGTTGATGCAATCAAGGAATTCAACGAGGTATCACAGCCTGAGCAGGACGATTTTTCCTGGGATAATCCAAGCAGCGAATGGGATGCGTCCGAACAGGACGGAATGAAGGTTTATTCCTGCGAAAACTGCGGAGGTCAGATTGTTGCTGACGAAACAACATCAGCTTCTGCCTGTCCGTATTGTGATAGTCCGATTGTTATGTCAGGACAGTTTGAGGGCGGCTTGAAGCCTGATTTGATTATTCCGTTCAAGATTGACAAGGAAGGTGCAAAGGAAGCACTCAAGAACTTTATGAAGGGCAAGTTTCTGCTGCCTAAGAGCTTTGCGGACGAAAACAGAATTGAAGAAATCAAGGGTGTTTATGTACCTTTCTGGCTTTTCGACTGTGACGCTGACGCAAAACTCAGGTTCAAGGCTACAAAGACAAGAAGCTGGCGTTCGGGTGATTATGAATACACTGAAACAAAGCACTTTATGATAGTAAGAAGCGGTGATATCAGCTTTGATAAGGTTCCTGTTGACGGCTCAACCAAAATGCCTGACGAGCTTTCTGAGGCAATCGAACCGTTTAACTACGGCGACTGCAAGGACTTCCTGCCTGCTTATCTCGCAGGTTATCTTTCCGATAAGTACGACGTTGACGCTGAAACAAGTCAGCCCCGTGCAAATGAGCGTATCAAGACAAGTACGCTTCAGGAGTTTGAGGACACTGTTCAGGGGTACGACAGTGTAATTCCCGATTCAGTCAATATCCAGCTCAGAAGCGGTAAAATCCGTTATGCGCTTCTTCCTGTGTGGATGCTTAATACCAAGTACAGGGGCGAAATGTACAACTTTTCTATGAATGGTCAGACAGGCAAGTTCGTCGGAAATCTTCCTGTTGACTGGGGTAAGTTCTGGAGATTGTTTGCTGGTATTACAGCGGGTGTCGGTGCACTTGCATTTGCAGTGCAGGCATTTATTCTGTAAGGAGGTGCAGATATGAAATTGAAGAAAATATTTTCGGCAATCCTTGCAGCGGCAATGTGCATTGCTTTTTCAGCAGTAAACGTATCTGCGGCAAATCCCGATAAGGTTGTTGACAATGCAGATATTCTCACCGACAGCGAGGAGCAGCGGCTTGAAGAAAAGTTCCTGGGCATTGTTGATAAGTACGGCTACGATATTGCAGTTGTAACAGTCAGTTCAACTGACGGAAAATCAATGATGGCTTATGCTGACGATTATTACGACTACAATGGATACGGCAGTGACGGTTTGATGATGCTCGTCGATATGGGCGGACGCGACTGGTGGATTACCACAGATGGTAAAGGAATAAATGCGTTCACAGATGCAGGTATTCAGAATGTCGGAGATGCTGTTGCCGAGTATCTTACTGATGAAGAATATTATGACGGTTTTTCCAAGTTTGCCGACCTGGCAGAAAAATATATTGACGTGTACGAAGAAACAGGAAAGCCTATGGGCAATCCGAAAAATTATGTTGCTATTTTCTTTATTTCTTTGTGCATAGGTCTGGTTTTTGCGGCGATTATTTGTCTTGTGCTCAAGTCACAGCTTAAAACAGCTGTCAGACAGACTAATGCAAAGGCTTATGTCCGTGCAGGAAGCCGTAATGTAACATATGCAAGAGATATTTTTCTTTATAAAAAGGTTACACGCAGCAAAATAGAGTCCAATAACGGAAGCAGCACCCACACAAGTTCAAGCGGTAATACCCACGGCGGTGGCGGCGGAAGCTTCTGATAATCCAAGCGCTGTTTTTATCAACAAAAGGCTGATTTTGAGTTGTTAAAAAAACAGCGCTTTTTTTGTGCAAGGTGTTAATTGATAATAATGTAACAATGTGATAGAATTAGATAAGATGTATATTTATGCGCCTAATGTGTGGATTTGACTATTCACTCTTGCGGAGGATTTTTATGTTTAAGGGACAAAAGATAATTGCTGTTTGTATTCCAAGACCATATGAAGCTACACGTTTCGGATATATTGAAAAACTGAACGCTGCTGCCATCAGCCGTGATTATAAGCTTTTTGTATATCAGACAAATTCCGATTTGTATATGAACAACTCAGCGGATATGGGCGAAAAGCATATCTTTGATTTGATAGATTATGATGTTATTGACGGCTTGATTATCTTTACTGAGATGATAAAAGATAAGAAGCTTACAAAAAGAATTGCAGATAATGCTGTAAGCAGAGGTATTCCTGTTGTTTCCGTTGAAGCACCTATGGATGGCTGTATCAATCTGAAATATGATTACGGTACCTGCTTTGAGAAAATTGTACGTCATATTATCGTTGACCATAAGCTTACAAAGGTTAATTTTATTGCAGGCTTTGAAGGAAATGATTTTTCAGAAGAACGTCATAGTGTATATAAAAAAGTTCTTGAGGAACAGGGAATTCCGTATGAGCCTGAACGTGTAGGATATGGTAACTTCTGGGAGTATCCTACAAGGCAGGTTATGGAGAAGTTCCTTGCTGACGGAAAGGAGCTTCCTGAGGCAATTATCTGCTGTAATGATGTTATGGCAATGGTTGCCTGCAAATGTCTTGCGGAAAAGGGCTATTCCGTCCCTAAGGATGTTATAGTTTCAGGCTTTGACGGAATTGAAGATGAAAGATATCATTCGCCGCGTCTTACTACCTGCCGTAACAGCGAGGACGAAATGTCAAGAAAGGCTGTTGAGCTTATTGACCGTGTAATCAATGGCGAGGAGGTGCCGAGCCGCGTGCTTATCAGCTTTGAGATGGTTGTATCGCAGTCCTGCGGATGTGTAAAGGCACATACGGAGGATGGTTCAAAGATGATAAATGACCTCCACGCAAGATTGACAGGACATATGCAGCGAAGCTATAATATGACCAGCCTTTCGACAATTATCAGTAACGAGAAAAATGTTGAGAATATTTATGAGCACCTTACAAACAAGCAGGAGCTTACAGATACATATTGCTGTCTGAATACCGATGCACTTCAGCCGAGAAGCGGTATTATGGAAAGAGAAAGCGATGAACCTTTTACTGATGAAATGCTTATGATTTTCAAGGGCAGCTATGAAAAGCCGATTACCGAAACAATACGTTTCAACCGAAAGGATATTGCTCCGAATATTGAGAGTTATATGGATTGGCAGGTTCCTGTTGTGTTTACGGCAATTCACTATCTGGATACCTGTCTGGGATATCTCTGTATGGTAATTCCGCTTGAAATGATTCATTATGAACGTATACCGCAGGTTTCTGAGGCTTTCGGCAACGGCTTCGGTAACGTCAGAATGTTTGCGGCAATGGAAAGATTGTATACGCACGATACACTTACCGAGCTCTATAACCGCCGCGGATTTTATCAGCTTGTGCTTCCTAAATTTGAGCAGGCAACCGTTAATGGTCTTACGGTAGCAATTGTTTCTGCCGACCTTGACGGACTTAAAACCATAAATGATACATATGGACATTCCGAGGGCGACTGCGCAATCAAGGTTGTAGGTGAGGCGCTGAAGAATGCTTCTGTCAATAGTGAAATCTGTGCACGCTTCGGCGGTGATGAGTTCGTTGTTGCAGGCGTGGTTGAAAGTGCTGAAAATTATGTAGAGGAGTATAAACAGAAATTCTACGAATACATTGACGAATTCAATAAAAACAGCGGCAAGCCGTATAAGGTTGCCGCAAGTATAGGTCTGATATGCAAGTCTGCCGAGGGTTCAACGGTTGACGACCTTATCAAGCTTTCCGACGACCTTATGTACAGAGATAAGGCGTCAAGAAAGAAAGTCCGCAGCAGACCGAGAGAAGACGGCTAAGCCAGTAAATGGCAGATAATTTGATTTGATACAAGGCACCCCTCAGGCGTAAGTCTGAGCGTGCCTTTTTCTTTTTTCAGCAAGCCGTTTCGGATAAGCATTTCGGCACGCTTTTCATTTTCGGGGTACGCTTCAATCGGAAGTCCCTCCTTCACAAGCCGCAAGGCAAGCATTGCTTTTTCCTCAGCACTTCCACCCTCGTCAAGGGTAATTGTTTTCTGTATTTCCGAGGAAATAAACTTGTTCAAATTCTTATGACACGCAAATCTCGCGCCATCAATAAAGCTGTGCGCCGCTGGTCCAATTCCGAGATATTCCTCACATCGCCAGTATTTCAAGTTGTGTCTGCACTCAAATCCGTCCCGTGCAAAGTTGGAAATCTCGTATTGCTCAAAGCCAGCCTCATCAAGCTTTCGCACCGCTTCAAGGTACATATCCGCCGTGTCGTCTTCGTCAGGAATTTTCGACAGCAAATCTTCGTCAGCCGCAAGGGGAGTACCCTCCTCAACCTTCAGCATATAAGCCGAAATGTGAGTCAGCGGCAACTTTGCAACAGCAGCAAGACTTCTCCTCAGACTTTCAAAAGTCTGCCCCGAAACAGCAAGCATAAGGTCAGCACTGATGTTGTCAAATCCGACTTTTTTCGCTGTTTCAATCGCAGTAACAGCCTGTTCCGAGTCGTGAAGCCGTCCCAGCATTTTCAGTTCGGTATCGTCAAAGGACTGCACACCGAATGAAAGTCGGTTTACCCCTGCATTGTGCACCTCACGCAGATAATTTTCAGTAACGCTGTTAGGGTTGCACTCCATAGAAATTTCAGCATCAGGAGCAATCTCCGCCGCCGAAAGTATCGCACCAATCTGTTTCGGATTAAGCAGGGAAGGCGTACCTCCGCCGAAATAAACCGTGTCAAAGCTGTAGCCGTAAGCCTTGATGTTGCGGATAACAGCAGACGTGTATAAATCCGTCAGCGAAAGGTCGGTTACCGAGTAAAAATCGCAGTAACGGCACTTCCTCACGCAGAACGGAACGTGAATGTATAAGCCGATGTTTTTCATAGTTTCACCTTTTGGAGTGTGGAGTTTGGAGAGTGGGGTGAGGAGTTGTATTCAGTTTTCCTGAATATTTTTCTGAACAATATATTTTCTCAAATTCTTCTTTGGAAATTTTTTTCGCATAATAATCTTTTTCCTGATTTATTTCATCAATGGTAGGAATAGGTGTTTCTGTAATAAAATCAAAGCCTTCTTCTATAACAGGTATGATAGTTCCGTCAGCAAATATATTTGCCATTCTTGTTGCATATCGTTCGTTATCTAAATCAACTTCGTAGATTATACAAACAGGTAAATCTTTATCGAGTTCTATGTACCATTTAATGTATTCAAAATGCTTCATTACAAACTCCTTGAATAAGTAATAACTTTATTATACCACTCACCAAACATCAAGTCAACAAAATGCCGCCCTCAAAGAGAACGGCATAAAATCATATAGTAAATACCCACGCATACGGGAACATTCCCACTAAGGTAAGCAGAATATATACCCATCGGTATTCTTTAAGCGGATTTTTCAGATAGATAACAGCGTGCAACACAATTGCAGCAACATATGAAGCAACAACTGCGACATTCAGCAACAACAGCTTGTTTCCAGTGCTGAAGCCTCGTTCATAAAGAAGAAAGCAAACTCCAACAATAAGAATTATATTCACACAGCTTGATAGCGCAAGCTTGGCAAAAAGCTTGTCGCCCTCAGTTGCATAACCAGTAGATGTTTTCTTCTTCATAACGTCATCACCCTAAAAACAATTCCGCATTAAACTATTCGTCCAGCTTAAGCACCGCCATAAACGCCTCCTGAGGAACTTCAACAGTACCCAGCTGACGCATACGCTTCTTACCTTCCTTCTGCTTTTCGAGCAGCTTCTTTTTACGTGTGATGTCACCGCCGTAACACTTGGCAAGAACATCCTTACGCATAGCCTTAACAGTTTCACGTGCAATAACCTTGCCGCCGATTGCAGCCTGAATTGGAACCTCAAACAGCTGACGAGGAATGTTGTCCTTCAGCTTTTCGGCAATTCTTCTCGCACGGGCGTAAGCATTGTCAGCGTGAACAATAAAGGAAAGTGCGTCCACGATATCGCCGTTAAGCATAATGTCAAGCTTGACAAGCTTGGACGGCATATATCCCAGCATTTCATAGTCAAAAGAAGCGTAACCCTTTGTACGGGATTTCAGTGCATCAAAGAAGTCATAAACAATTTCATTCAGCGGAAGCTCATAGTGGAGCTCAACACGCGTTTCATCAAGGTACTTCATATCCTTGAAAATACCGCGTCTGCCCTGACAAAGCTCCATAATGTTGCCAACATAATCACTAGGCGAAAGGATAGAAGCCTTAACCATAGGCTCTTCCGCAGAAGCAATTACAGCAGGTTCAGGGTAGTTTGTCGGGTTGTCAATATAAACCGTTTCGCCGTTTGTAAGGTTAACCTTGAAAATAACCGACGGAGCAGTTGTGATAAGGTCAAGATTGAACTCACGTTCAAGACGTTCCTGAATAATTTCCATATGGAGCAGACCGAGGAAGCCGCAGCGGAAACCAAATCCCAGTGCAACCGAGGTTTCAGGCTCAAAGGAAAGGGAAGCGTCATTGAGCTGAAGCTTGTCAAGTGCGTCACGGAGATCACCATAGCGTGCACCGTCAGCAGGATAAATACCGCTGAATACCATCGGGTTTACTTCACGGTAACCGGGGAGCGCCTCATCACAAGGATTTTCCGCATCGGTAACCGTGTCACCAACCTTTGTGTCACCGATATATTTGATAGAAGCGGTAATATAACCAACCTCGCCAGAGTGAAGTGCTCCTGCATTGACGTGGTCAGTTGCACCCATATAACCTGTTTCAACAACCGTAAACTCAGCGCCTGTAGCCATAAGCTTGATTTTCTGACCGATTTTAACCTCTCCGTCAAGTACACGGACGTAAATGATAACGCCCTTGTAGCTGTCATAGAAGCAGTCGAAAATCAGCGCCTTCAGCGGCTTGTCATTGTCACCCTTAGGGCAGGGAATGTCAGTAACAACCCTTTCAAGCACTTCCTCAATGTTTGTACCCATCTTAGCGGAAATTCTCGGTGCGTCCATAGCAGGAATACCGATGATATTCTCAACCTCGTTGCAGACACGTTCAGGGTCAGCGGAAGGCAGGTCGATTTTATTTACAACAGGCATAACCTCAAGGTCGTTTTCGATTGCAAGATAAGTGTTTGCAAGAGTCTGCGCCTCGATGCCCTGTGAAGCGTCAACAATAAGAATTGCACCCTCACAGGCAACAAGTGAACGTGAAACCTCATAGTTGAAGTCAACGTGACCCGGGGTGTCAATGAGATTGAAAACGTAGTCGTTACCGTCCTTTGCCTTGTAGTTAAGACGTACAGCACGAGCCTTTATGGTAATGCCACGCTCACGTTCAATGTCCATATTGTCGAGAAGCTGGTCCTCCATATCACGTTTAGCAACAGTGGAAGTAAGCTCAAGAATACGGTCAGCAAGAGTAGACTTGCCGTGGTCAATGTGAGCAATAATACAGAAGTTACGGATATTTTCCTGATTATAAGACAAGATAACACTTCCTTTGTGAATTAATGTGCCAAATCCTAAATATTATAGCACAAAACAGCGCTGTTGTAAAGAATTTTTTTCGGTTTGACTTGGAGCGGGTGTAATGGTATAATGTAGAAAAAGGGGAGAGTACATATGAAATATTTCTGCAAGGACAACGAACGTATCGGCACCTGTTACCACGAATTCCAAAAGGGAAAATTCAACGGAACAGATTTCTGGAAAGCCAACTCACTTTGTATCCACGATGATATTCATTGTAAAATAAAGCTTGGTGAATTGATACAGAGTGTTGTTCCCGAATACTCTCCGACAGGCGAAACTACTGTAACCCGTGAACAATGGGAAGTGATTTGCTGCAAAGCAAATGAAGCAGGCGGTGAGCTTGCGGAGGCTGTTGCCGAAGCTGATATATGGGTACGAAATGTTTTTGATAAATATGATGTTTTTACGATGATAGGCATATAAAAAGCCACGCAACCAAACGATTGCGTGGCTTTCACAATATTCAATTAAAGACCGAGCTTGCCAAGAAGACCGCCAACCTTGTCCTTTACGTCGTCAACGGAAATCTTTGCCTTAACGCCGTCGATAACCTTGTTAATCTGGTCATCAGGAAGGTCAACACCGATTACCTTTTCAACAGCCTTTACAGGGTCAGCCTTGAAATCAGACGCAAAGTTTTCGTCATTCTTAACCTTCTCAACAATTTCTTCGATTTTAGCCTTGATATCCATAGTAAGTACCTCTTTCAAATTATTGCCACAAATGGCTCTGAGAATATTATAGCATACTTTAGGGCAATTTGCAAGAGTAATCCTTTAATCTGTACACTCAGGGTCGCCGACTTCTTCGTTTCCAAGATAGCTTTTATACGGCTTACCCTCATAGTAATTCATAATCTGTCGTCTTAGCTTTGAAGGATACAGTGGCAGCGTGTTAAGTACAGAAATATCCAGCCACTCAATTCCAACCTGATTGGTGTCGCTATGTAGTTCAGCATTCGGTAATTCACCAATATATTCACAGGCGAAAATCAAATCAACACGATGAAAATCCTCGCCGTGAACACCCTCTATAACAAAGAGCAGTTCCTCGCATTTTACCGAAATTCCCAATTCCTCAGTAACCTCACGGCAAACCGCCTCGGGCAGGGTTTCTTCCGACTCCTGACCTCCGCCAGGCATAATGTACCATTCTTCGCTACCGTCACTGATTTTTATGGCAGCCATCTTACCGTCCTTGATGATAAGTGCCTTTGCGGAATTGCGGATTTCACGTTCCATATGAATCACTCCTTGTTCAAAAAGAAAAATCCGTTCCTCACTATTGCAAGGAACGGATATTGTTGGTGCGCTGCAAGGGACTCGAACCCCTGACCTACTGGTTCGTAGCCAGTCACTCTATCCAGCTGAGCTAGCAACGCTTCAATCAACGCATTTTATTATATCACAATGATTGGAGTTTGTCAAGCCTTTTTTAGAAAAATTTTTCAGGGGTACAATTTTTCAATGTTGAACAAGCTGTTCAGAAGCAGATAATTCTGTCTGAACGGGCGCATTAAATTCCAGTAACCACAGCCAAGTATCTGTTTTTCTGCAACAAGCTTATATTTTTCGTTCATACTCCGCACATCGTCAAACCATACAACGTGCGCCGCGCCTTCGGGGTCTGTGTAATAAAAATACGGACTCTGCGACTGTTCGTCATAAAGTATCTCGCTTCCTTTTCCCAGTGCAAGACGTACAGCGTTGACATTCCCGATTGTGACAGCCTTGCTTTCACCCCGTACAAACGGCAGCTTCCAGTTGTAGCCATAATTAGGAATACCCAGAAAAATCTTATCGGCGTCAATCTCGGTAAGTGAGTATTCCAGCACCCGCTGCACATTTGGCAGGGGTGCAACTGCCATCGGAGGACCGTATGTATAGCCCCATTCATAAGTCATCAGAAAAACATAATCCGCAACTGCACCCAAAGCGGAATAATCGTGTGCTTCGTAAAGCACCCCTGATTGTTCGTCTGAATATTTTGGCGCAAGGTCAACGTGAAGAAGCAATCCTGCTTCGTGAAGCTGACGTGAGGCGTTGCTGATAAAAGCGGTAAACTCATTGCGGTATTGTGACGGAATGTATTCCATATCAATGTCGAGTCCCTGTGCTTTTTTACGCTGGATAACGTCAATCAAATTTGCAATGACAATATTCTGAAAATCAATGTCAGTAACAAGACGCTCGATTTTTGCGGAACTGAATGTGCCGTCCTGATTTATGCTGGTCAGACTCAGGAAAACGGCTGTTCGGAAATCGTTGGCGATGGGAATGACTTCGTCATCAAGGGGTTCAATTATCGAACCGTCGTCATTGAAGCCGTAGCCGAACATTATTAAATAGGTAAGGTAGGGAAGTGCCGCAAGGAGCGTATTCCTGTTTATATAGTCGTAAGCGAAGCCGCTTGTGCGTATGCTTGCTGTGGGAGCATTTTCGTATTTTATGACAATCTGCGTGCCTATCGGTATATTATTCATACCGATGATGAGCGGGTTGTTTCTGTAAAGCTGCATAACGTCGGTATTGTACATTTCCGCAATTGAAAAAAGTGTGTCGCCGTCTTTAAATGTATGTATAACCTCGGGACGAAGTATGAGCAATGCCTGACCTACAACAAGCTGACCATCCGAATAAAGTGAATTGTCTGTAATAAGCCGCTGAACTGATACTCCGTACTTTTCGGCAATATCCCTGATTGTGTCACCCTGCTGTACGATATAAATATCCAAATGTAATTCCTCCTTTTGGTAATCATCATAGTATATGTGTCAAAATGATAAAAAAGAATTAACAAATTAGAAAAAATATGTTGCAATTATTGAATGGAAGTGATATACTATATAATATATTACGCAGTAGGTCACCATAATTATAGGGGGAGCGTTTATGGCGGAAAGTTTGGTTAATTCAGTCAGATGTCCTGTTTGCAAGAATTCTTATGAATGTGCTGATAAGGTCGGAAAATGTCCTGTTTGCGGACATACGGAAAGCGTTGATGTGCTGATTGCAAAAACCAAGGCGGCGTCGGCAGAAGTCAGTGTGGCTGTCTACAGAATGATGTCTGCGGCGGACACTTATTTTGCCAGAAAAAGCTATGATGAGGCATATATCGGTTATAATTCCGTACTTGAAGCGGACAGAGGCTATCTTAAAGCTTATTTCAGACGTGAACTTACAAGCCAGTATCTTATGCTGGAGTCCTCATCGGTTTATCTCAGCAGCGAAAGCTTTTTTATGCAGATGGCGGAGATAAGGGAGCGCTTCAGACAGCTTGACCCTGAGGATGAGGAAACGCATAAGCTGCGTATTACGATGTGCAGGGATATGCTGGAATATATTTCCGTGCGCAGCGATTACGAAAAAAGATATGCATCTGCTCACAGAAACATAAAAACAGTTGAGATTTATATGTCCAATCTTATACTTCTGTTTGAGTATACGGTTGAGGCTATGCGTATTCTTGAAAATCTTTATGAGAATAACCGAAGCAAGGAAATTGCGTATCTTATTATAGAGTGCTGTTCACTGACAATGAAAATAAGGGGTATGCTTGCTTCGGGTGCTGAGTATGTAGAAACTTCAGAAGCTATGGAGGATTTCAGCGGGGAAAATACAGTAAAGAATGTCAGCCGTATCAGGCGCAGAATGCTTACTCAGGATGAGGAAATGAAAGTTGAAACCGATGCAGGATATGTTCAGAAAGTAAATGACAGGGTTGTGTCCACGGCTCAGGGAGAGCTTTACAAGGAGCTGCGTGCTGCGAAGGAGCATTCAGAAGAACAGGTTAATACTGATATAGACAACGAGGATAAAAAGCGTGCTGAGTATGAGCAGTGGAGACGGAATAATGAACAGGAATATATGAAAGCTGACAAGGTTATACTTATCTGTGACATAGCAGGCAAAGCGGCAGTTATATTTGCGGTAATAATGATTGCGGTTTATCTTATTGAAATGCTTGCTTTCGGACAGAAGCTTACAGCAGTGCTTGTTATTGCGGCGATTTTTATATTGGCAAGAATTGCTATGGATTTTGCAAGAAAATCTTTTGAAAAGAAAAAAGGCTTTTACGCTAAGGTTATTGAGGGCGACAGCGTAAATCTCCGTTACGGAAACAAGAATTTCAAGGAATAATAAAGAAATATTAATAATCCGTTTGTTATACATACCACTATTTGAAAGTATAAAATTTTTACTAAAAAATTTGTGGAAAATGCTTGACAAACGGATTTTCTTTGTGTATAATAATCTAGTGTGCGAATGTCAGGTGATATTTCGTACCAAATATTTGAAGAAAGGAGATAGATTATGCCAACCTTTAATCAGTTAGTTCGTAAGGGAAGAAAAGTTCTCGAAAAGAAGTCTACTGCACCAGCTCTTCAGAAGGGTTACAACGCTAAGAAGAAGGTAGCAATCGACCAGAGCTCACCTCAGAAGAGAGGCGTATGTACAGCAGTTAGAACAGCTACACCTAAGAAGCCTAACTCCGCTATGAGAAAGATTGCCAGAGTAAGACTTACAAACGGTACTGAAGTAACAGCTTACATTCCAGGTATCGGCCACAACCTCCAGGAACACTCCGTTGTTCTTATCAGAGGCGGTAGAGTTAAGGACCTCCCTGGTGTACGTTACCACATCATCAGAGGTACACTCGATGCACAGGGCGTTGCTAAGAGAAATCAGGCTCGTTCCAAGTACGGTGCAAAGAAGCCTAAGGCAGGCGCAGCTAAGTAAGCTGAAAGTGTCTTAAATTAAAGTATACTCAATGAAACCAAACCGCAGATTTGTGCGGAGATTCATTTTTATATAGATGAAGCCTCTGCATTGGTCGTGCGTGTCATCCGCCGCTACTATCGGCGGCGTGAGGTGAAACGAGTACCTATGATAGCATTATTATGAAGGAGGGAAGTATTGTGCCAAGAAGAGGTAAAATTGCAAAGCGTGAGGTTCTTTGTGACCCTGTTTACAACTCTGAGCTCGTAACACGTCTTATCAACAACATTATGCTCGATGGTAAGAAGGGTGTTGCTCAGAAAATCGTATACGGTGCTTTTGAAATCGTAGCAGAAAAGACAGGTAAGGACGCTCTCGAAGTTTTCGAACAGGCTATGGAAAACATCATGCCTCTGCTCGAAGTAAAGGCTCGCCGAGTTGGTGGTTCCACATACCAGGTACCAATGGAGGTAAGACCTGAAAGAAAGCAGACTCTCGGTCTCAGATGGCTCACAACTTATTCAAGAGCAAGAAGCGAGAGAACAATGAAGGAAAGACTCGCTAACGAAATTATCGACGCTACAAACGGTATCGGCGGTGCTTGCAAGAAGCGTGAAGATACTCACAAGATGGCTGAAGCTAACAAGGCTTTCGCACACTACCGTTGGTAATCTGCACATAAACGTGATTGCCCTGATTTACAGGGTACTAAATTGGAGGAAATATTATGCCAAGAGATTGTTCACTTGAACAAACAAGAAATATTGGTATAATGGCTCACATTGACGCAGGTAAAACAACCACAACTGAGCGTATCCTTTTCTATACAGGTATCAACCATAAGATTGGTGAAACTCACGAGGGTTCTGCAACAATGGACTGGATGGCGCAGGAGCAGGAGAGAGGTATTACAATTACTTCCGCTGCTACAACTGCACACTGGGCAGGCCATAGAATCAATATCATTGACACCCCAGGTCACGTTGACTTTACAGTAGAAGTTGAACGTTCACTCCGTGTACTCGACGGTTCTGTAACAGTTCTTTGTGCAAAGGGCGGTGTTGAGCCTCAGACTGAAACAGTTTGGAGACAGGCTAACAAATATATGGTACCAAGAATGGTATACGTTAACAAGATGGATATTATGGGCGCTAACTTCTACCGTGTTGTAGATATGATGCTCGAACGTCTTAAGTGTAACGCTGTTCCGATTCAGCTTCCTATCGGTGCTGAGTCCACATTCAAGGGTATCATCGACCTCGTAGAAATGAAGGCATACTGCTATTACGATGACCTCGGCAAGGATATCAGAGTTGAAGAAATCCCTGCTGATATGGCTGATAAGGCTCAGGAATATCGTGAAAAGCTCCTCGAAGCTGTTGCTGAACAGGACGAGGAAATTATGATGAAATATCTCGATGGTGAAGAGCTCACAATTGACGAAATCAAGATGTGTATCCGTAAGGGTACAATTGCTAACGCTATGGTTCCTGTTGTATGTGGTACATCCTACAAGAACAAGGGCGTTCAGAAGCTTCTTGACGCAGTTGTTGACTATATGCCATCCCCACTTGATATCCCACCAATCAAGGGTATCAACCCTGATACAGAGCAGGAAGAAGAAAGACCTTCCTCCGACAAGGAGCCATTTGCAGCTCTTGCATTCAAGATTGCAACTGACCCATTTGTTGGTAAGCTCTGCTACTTCCGTGTATATTCCGGTACAGTAGATTCCGGTGCTACAGTTCTCAACGCAACTAAGGACAACTCTGAAAGAATGGGTCGTATCCTTCAGATGCACTCCAACCACAGAAAGGATATCGAAACTGTATACGCAGGCGATATCGCTGCTTGTGTTGGTGTTAAGAACACTACAACAGGTGATACACTCTGTGATCCTAAGGCACCTATCATTCTCGAATCTATGGAATTCCCAGAACCGGTTATCCAGCTCGCTATCGAGCCTAAGACTAAGGCTGGTCAGGAAAAGATGGGTATCGGTCTTGCTAAGCTTGCTGAAGAAGACCCAACATTCAGAACGTGGACTGATGAAGAAACAGGTCAGACAATCATCGCTGGTATGGGTGAGCTCCACCTCGATATCATCGTTGACCGTCTCCTCAGAGAATTCAAGGTAGAGGCTAACATCGGTGCACCTCAGGTTGCTTATAAGGAAACAATCAAGAAGCTCGCTGACGTTGATCACAAGTATGCACGTCAGTCCGGTGGTAAGGGTCAGTACGGTCACGTTAAGATCAAGGTTGAGCCTAATGAATCCGGTAAGGGTTACGAGTTTGTTAATGCCGTTGTCGGCGGTGCTATTCCTAAGGAATACATTCCTGCTGTTGACAAGGGTATCCAGGGCGCTATGAAGGCCGGTGTACTCGCTGGCTATCAGGTAGTTGACGTTAAGGTTACACTTTACGATGGTTCTTACCACGAAGTTGACTCCTCTGAAATGGCATTCTCTATTGCTGGTTCTATGGCTTTCAAGGAAGCTATGAAGAAGGCAGACGCTTGCATCCTCGAACCAATTATGAAGGTTGCAGCTATCGTTCCTGATGATTATATGGGTACTGTAATCGGCGACCTCAACGCTCGTCGTGGTCAGATCCTCGGTCAGGAAATCAACAATGGCGTTGCTCAGGTTGACGCACTTGTTCCGCTGTCTGAAATGTTCGGTTACTCCAACGACCTCCGTTCCAAGACACAGGGTCGTGGTCAGTATTCTATGGAACCTGACAGCTATATCGAAGTTCCACGCTCCATCGCAGAAAAGATTATGTCTGCAAGAAGCAAGGGCAACGACTAATATTTTTTATAAAATTTGAAGAAAACACTTGCAATTTTTTATCAAATCTGATAAAATATAGGTGTTAGTATTCTACTATAATATTTATAAGGAGGACTATTCCAATGGCAAAGGCTAAATTTGAAAGAACCAAACCACACGTTAACATTGGTACAATCGGTCACGTTGACCACGGTAAGACAACTCTTACTGCTGCTATCACAAAGTATCTCTCCCTCAAGGGACAGGCTGCATTCGAAGATTACGCAAACATCGATAAGGCTCCTGAAGAAAGAGAAAGAGGTATCACAATCAACACAGCTCACGTTGAGTACGAAACTGACAACCGTCACTACGCTCACGTTGACTGCCCAGGCCACGCTGACTATGTTAAGAACATGATCACTGGTGCTGCTCAGATGGACGGTGCTATCCTCGTAGTTGCTTCCACAGACGGTCCTATGGCTCAGACTAAGGAACACCTTCTCCTCGCTCGTCAGGTAGGCGTACCTTACATCGTTGTATTTATGAACAAGGCTGACCAGGTTGACGACCCAGAGCTCCTCGAACTCGTTGAAATGGATATCCGTGAAACACTTGACAAGTATGAATTCCCTGGCGATGATACACCAATCATCATCGGTTCTGCTTTCCAGGCTCTCGATTCCGCTTCCAAGGATCCTTCCGATCCTGTTTACGAGTGCATCCAGAAGCTTATGGACGCTGTAGACTCCTACATTCCTACACCTGAAAGAAAGGCAGACCTTCCTTTCATTATGCCTGTTGAAGACGTATTTACAATCACAGGCCGTGGTACAGTTGCTACAGGTAGAGTTGAAAGAGGTCAGCTCAAGACTGGTGACGAAGTTGAAATCGTTGGTCTTAAGGATGAAAAGTCTAAGACAGTTGTAACTGGTATCGAAATGTTCAGAAAGATCCTCGACTACGCTGAAGCAGGCGATAACATCGGTGCTCTTCTCCGTGGTGTTCAGAGAACAGATATCGAAAGAGGTCAGGTTCTTTGTAAGCCAGGCTCCATCAACCCACACACAAAGTTCAAGGGTCAGGTTTACGTTCTTAAGAAGGAAGAAGGCGGACGTCACACTCCATTCTTCAACAACTACAGACCTCAGTTCTATTTCAGAACAACTGACGTTACTGGCGTAATCACACTCCCTGCTGATAAGGAAATGTGTATGCCTGGTGATAACGTAACTATCGACGTTGAACTCATCACACCAATCGCTATCGAAGACGGTCTCCGTTTCGCTATCCGTGAAGGTGGTAGAACAGTAGGTTCAGGCGTTGTTACAGCTATCAACGAATAATTGATTTTAAATCCCCATACCTCGGTATGGGGATTTTTTATAAGGAGAATTTGCTATGTGCTTCATCTGCGATAGAATCGAAATGATAAAAAACAGTACAAACCCATACTTTGTGAAGGAGCTGGAAACAGGCTACGTTGTTATCGGCGATAATCAGCATTTCAAGGGCTATACTATATTTCTTTGCAAGGAACATAAAACTGAATTGTTTCAGCTGGAGAATTCAACCAAGATGAAGTTTTTGGAGGAAATGTCTGTCGTGGCGGAGGCGGTGTCAAATGCTTTCGGAGCAGAGAAAATGAATTATGAGCTGCTTGGTAACGGCGATACTCACCTTCACTGGCATCTCTTTCCAAGAAAAACAGGTGATATCGAAAATTACGGAAACAACGGTAAGGGTCCTGTGTGGTGGTATCCTATGCATTTAATGTACGACGACAGCAATCGTCCTACTGATGATGAACTTAATGAGATGAAACAGAAACTACTGACAGAACTTGATAAGCTGATAAAATAAAAAAATCCCCGTACCGAAGTACGGGAATTTAAGTATGCTTTGTTGATTATTCAGCAACAGGAGCAGATACAGGGCAAGCGTCAGCACAAGCGCCGCAGTCGATGCATGTTGCAGCGTCGATAACGTACTTGCCGTCACCCTCAGAAATAGCGTTTACAGGGCAGCCGTCTGCGCAAGCGCCGCAGCTGATGCAATCGTCGTTGATGATGTATGCCATTGAAAAACACCTCCATGTTTGGTCTTGGGAAATGTATTCCGAAAGCTTATTTCGGATTTCCTAACTACTATTTTATCATATTTTTCGAAAAATGCAAGAGATAATTAAGAATTTTTATAAAAAGTGATTTTTTTTTGTGAAACACTTGAAGTTTAGGGAAAAATATAGTACAATATATATGATTTGAATTTGCTATGGAGGGTTTGACCGTGACAATTATTGCCAACCGTTTAACTGATTCCATATATTTTTCTGCGCTGCTGTCAGGACAGTGTTCTCGCTGCGGCGGGATTTTTGTATCAAAAAATAAGTGCGCACCAATCAAGCTGTGATTACCTGCTGTTTTCACAGCTTTTTGTTTTGTAAAAAAAAGTAATTTTATAATAAATTTCCGAAAAGGAGTTATATCTATGTTGAAAAAAGTTGCAGTAATTATGGGCAGTGACAGCGATTTTCCTGTTGTAAAGGACGCTGTTGCAGAGCTGAAGGCTTACGGTGTTCCTTATGAGGTGCACGTTATGTCTGCTCACCGTACTCCCGAAATGGCTTCCGAGTTTGCTTCAAAAGCTAAGGAAAACGGCTTCGGTATTATCATCTGTGCGGCAGGTATGGCGGCTCACCTTGCAGGTGTAATCGCAGGTCACACAACTCTCCCTGTAATCGGTATTCCGATTAAGTCTACGTTTGACGGACTTGATGCACTTCTTGCTACAGTTCAGATGCCTTCGGGTATCCCTGTTGCAACAGTTGCTGTAAACGGTGCAAAGAACGCTGCTATCCTTGCAATTCAGATGCTTGCAATTTCCGATGAGGGACTTGCTGAGAAGCTTGCTGAGGCAAAGGTTAAGATGATTGAGGGCGTTAAGGCTAAGGATGAAAAGATGCAGCAGATGGTTGCTGAACTTTAATTTATAAAATTTGGAGATTTACTATGGGTGGATTTTTTGGAGCAGCTGCTAAAAACAACTGCGTGAGTGACGTTTTTTTCGGTACTGACTATCATTCACATCTCGGTACACGCCGAGGCGGTATGACGGCTTACGATAAGGAGCTGGGCTTTCAGAGAAGTATTCACAGCATTGAAAATTCGCCGTTCAGAACTAAGTTCGAGGGCGATATTGACGCAATGCAGGGTGAACTTTGTATCGGCTGTATAAGCGACTCTGACCCGCAGCCTATCCTGCTTCGTTCAAAGCTGGGTGTGTACGCTGTTTGTAATATCGGTGTTATCAATAATGCTGAGGCACTGAGAAATGAAATTGTTGACAACTGCTTTGCAAGCTTTGAAGCTATGAGCAGCGGCAAGGTAAATTCAAGCTCTCTTATCGGTGCACTTATTTCTCAGAAGGACAATTTCGTTGACGGTATCAAGTATGCACAGGAAAAAATTGACGGAACAATGTCCCTTATGATTTTGACAGACCATTCCGTTATCTGTGCAAGAGATAAACGCGGCAGACTTCCTATTATTATAGGTAAGCGTGAGGACGGCTACTGCTGTTCATTTGAGTCGTTTGCTTTTCAGAAGCTTGGGTACGAAATTTACCGTGAGCTTATGCCGGGCGAAATCGTGGAGTTTACTCCGGATAGCTTTACCGTGCTTGAAAAGGGAACAGAGGATATGAAAATCTGTACCTTCCTCTGGACGTATTACGGCTACCCCAACTCAATTTATGAGGGTGTAACTGTTGAAACAATGAGAACACGCAACGGCGAAATTATGGCTGAATTTGATATCAAGAACGGTACACTTCCTGATGTTGACTATGTTTGCGGTGTTCCTGACTCGGGTGTGCCACACGCAATCGGCTACGCAAACAGAAGCGGTATTCCTTTTGCAAGACCGTTTATCAAGTATACACCAACCTGGCCAAGAAGCTTTATGCCACAGAGCCAGACAATGAGAAACCACGTTGCGAAAATGAAGCTTGTTCCTGTTCACGAGCTTATCGAGGGCAAGAAGCTTTTGTTTGTTGACGACAGCATCGTAAGAGGTACACAGATGCGTGAAACCGTTGAGTTCCTTTACGCAAACGGTGCAAAGGAGGTTCATATGCGTTCGGCGTGTCCTCCGATTATGTACAGCTGTAAGTATCTGAATTTCTCACGAAGCAATTCAGAACTTGACCTTATCGCACGTCAGATTATTCACGAATTTGAGGGCGAAGAGGGCGTTAAATATATCGAGGAGTACAGCAATACCAATACAGAACGCGGCAAGAAGCTTCGTGCTGAAATCTGTAAGAGATTGAAGCTTACTTCCCTTGAATTCCAGTCACTTGAGGGCACATATGACGCTGTAGGAATTGACAAGTGCAAGATGTGTACCTACTGCTGGAACGGTAAAGGCTGATAAATTTTGAAAGGAATAGATATTATGAAGAGTTTTTCCGATAGCTACAAGGACGCAGGTGTTGACGTAACCGCAGGCTATAAGTCCGTTGAACTTATGAAATCCCACGTTGCACGCACAATGACAAAGGGTGTGCTTTCCGGCATTGGCGGCTTCGGCGGTCTGTTTGAAATGGACCTCTCTGAGGTTAAGAACCCTGTTCTCGTTTCGGGTACTGACGGTGTCGGTACAAAAATCAAGGCAGCGTTCATTATGGACAAGCACGATACAGTTGGTATCGACTGTGTTGCTATGTGCGTAAATGATATCATCTGCTGCGGCGCAAAGCCTATGTTCTTCCTGGACTATATCGCTTGCGGCAAGAACATTCCTGAAAAGATTGCAACTATCGTTTCAGGTGTTGCTGAGGGCTGCGTACAGGCTGGCTGTGCACTTATCGGCGGCGAAACAGCTGAACACCCGGGTATGATGCCTGAGGACGAATATGACCTCGCTGGTTTCTCCGTAGGTGTTGTTGACAAGGAAAAAATCCTTGACCCTTCCACACAGAAGGCTGGGGACGTTATGATTGCTATCAAGTCCAGCGGTATCCACTCCAATGGCTTCTCTCTTATCAGAAAGGTATTCGATATGACAGAGGAGTCCCTCAACAAGTATTATGATGAGCTTGGTATGAAGCTTGGCGAGTGTCTGCTCACACCTACAAGAATTTACGTTAAGCCTATTCTGGCTCTCCTTGACGCTGTAAATGTCAAGTCCATCAGCCATATCACAGGCGGCGGCTTCTACGAAAATATTCCTCGTGCACTCCCTGACGGACTTTCCGCTAAGATTGCAAGAGCTGATGTTCAGGTTCTCCCTATCTTTGACCTTATCGCAAAGACAGGCAACATTCCTGAGCGTGATATGTTCAATACATACAATATGGGCGTTGGTATGTGCGTTGTTGTTGACAAGGCAGATGCTGACAAGGCTATCGCTGCACTTAAGGCAGCAGGCGAGGAAGCTTATGTTCTCGGTGAGCTTGTTGAAAGCGATGAGGGCGTAATCATTTACTAAGCAAATTTAAGGCTGTAAATATCTTTTGCAGCCTTGATTTTTTAAGGAGGCTGCTATGAAAAATATTGTTGTACTGGTTTCGGGCGGCGGAACAAATCTCCAGGCACTTATCGATGCCGAAAAAAGAGGAGAGATTGTCGGCGGTAAAATCACCTGCGTAATCGCCTCAAACCCCGAAGCTTACGCACTTGAACGTGCAAAGCAGAACGGCATTGCAACCCGTGTGCTCGTCCGAAAGGATTACTCCGATGTGCACGCATACAGCAAGGCTATGCTTGACGCACTCAACGAGGAAAAAGCTGACCTTGTGGTTTACGCAGGCTTTATGACAATTCTCGATGAAACACTTTGCAGAGCTTATCCCAACAAGATGATTAATGTTCACCCTGCACTTATCCCGTCATTCTGCGGTAAGGGCTTCTACGGTCTCCACGTCCACGAAGCGGCGCTTGAAAAGGGTGTGAAGGTAACAGGTGCAACGGTTCATTTTGTTACCGAGGTTTGCGACGGCGGACCGATTATTTTGCAGGACACCGTTCCCGTGCTCAACGGCGATACACCTGAAATCCTCCAGCGCAGAGTTATGGAAAATGTCGAGTGGAAAATTCTCCCCAAGGCAGTTTCCTTGTTCTGTCAGGATAAGATTACCGTTGATGGTGACAAAGCTTATATAAACGAGTGATGAATGATAAGGAAAAGAAAAAAGCATTCGGATTGGTTGGGCTTATATTTATTCTTATAGGAGTAGGTCTCATAATTCATAGCTTTTTTTGCACTGTCATATATGATAAGTGTGAGGGCGAGTTGTACGTTACAACAAAGAGCAGAAATCAGATAGCTTATATTACATATGAATATGATGGCAGAATTTATGAGAATATAGCATTGCCATATTATAATGCTTTTACAATGAAAGACGGAAAAACGTGTACTGTCTATATCAGTTCTGACAGCCCTGATAAGCCTAAGACAACAAGTTTCGGATTAGCTGTATTTGTTGTACTGGCAGGATTTTTTGTGTCAAGGTCAGGCGGCTCAGAAACTACTGAAATTGATATGTAAATTTTAACCTCGGAAAGGATGGTTTTAACTATGAATACAATCGCATTTGAAAAGGAACTCACAACTCTCCCTTACCACGGCAGAGGCATTATGCTCGGCAAATCCGCTGACGGTAAGAAGGCAGTTATCGCTTACTTCATTATGGGCAGAAGCGAAAACAGCCGCAACCGTGTATTTGTTGAGGACGGCGAGGGTATCAGAACACAGGCTTTTGACCCTTCCAAGATGACTGACCCGCACCTCATCATCTACGCTCCTGTTCGTGTTCTCGGCAACAAGACAATCGTTACAAACGGCGACCAGACCGATACAATCTACGAGCTTATGGACAAGCAGATGACTTTTGAGCAGTCCCTTCGTACACGTGAATTCGAAGATGATAAGCCTAACTACACACCTCGTATTTCAGGCATTATCCGCCTTGAAAATGACGGTATGAACTACGCTATGTCTATCCTCAAGAGCGACGACGGCAACGCTGACTGCTGCATCAGAAACACTTACGCATACAGCAATCCTGAAAACGGCGTAGGCAGATTTATCCACACTTATGCTCGTGACGAGGAAAACGGCAGACTCCCAAGCTTTGAGGGCGAGCCAAAGAAGGTTACAATTCCTGACCTTGACATTGACGCATTTACAAATCTTGTTTGGGAAAATCTCAACGCTGACAACAAGGTTTCTCTTTTCACAAGATATATCGACCTTGAAACAGGCAAGTATGAAAGCAGAATTGTTAATAAGAACAACTAATTTGGGAGGAATAAAAAATGTCAAACGAAATGCAGCTTAAATACGGATGTAATCCAAATCAGAAGCCTTCAAGAATTTATATGGCTGACGGAACAGAGCTTCCTATCGAGGTTCTCAACGGCAAGCCCGGATACATCAACCTTCTCGACGCTTTCAACGGCTGGCAGCTTGTTAAGGAACTGAAAAAGGCAACAGGTCTTTGTGCAGCAACTTCCTTCAAGCACGTTTCTCCTGCAGGTGCAGCAGTTGGCAAGCCGCTTTCCGATACACTCAAGAAGATTTACTGGGTAGACGACCTCGGTGAGCTTTCTCCGCTCGCTTGCGCTTATGCAAGAGCAAGAGGTGCTGACAGAATGTCCTCTTACGGTGACTTTATCGCACTTTCCGACGTTTGCGACGCTTGCACAGCTAAGATGATTCAGCGTGAAGTTTCCGACGGTGTAATTGCTCCGGGCTACACAGACGAAGCACTCGAAATTCTCAAGTCCAAGAGAAAGGGTACATACAACGTTATCAAGATTGACGAGAACTATGTTCCTGCTGAACTTGAAACAAAGCAGGTTTACGGCGTAAGCTTCGAGCAGGGCAGAAACGAGCTTGATATCAACAACGAGCTTCTCGGCAACATTGTTACAGATAACAAGAATATCCCTGATGACAAGAAGATTGACCTCATCATCTCCCTCATCACTCTCAAGTATACACAGTCCAACTCTGTTTGCTACGTTAAGGACGGTCAGGCAATCGGTATCGGTGCAGGTCAGCAGTCCAGAATTCACTGTACACGTCTCGCAGGTCAGAAGGCTGACAACTGGTGGCTCAGACAGTGCCCGAAGGTTATGGAGCTTCCTTTCAAGGACGACGTAAGACGTGCTGACAGAGATAACGCTATTGATGTTTACATCGGCGATGAGTACGAGGACGTTCTCCGTGACGGCGAGTGGGAAAAGGTATTCACTAAGAAGCCTGAGGTTTTCACAAGAGAAGAAAAGAAGGAATGGATTGCTAAGAATACAAATGTATGTCTCGGCTCTGACGCATTCTTCCCATTCGGCGACAACATCGAGCGTGCACACAAGTCAGGTGTTGAATATATCGCACAGCCTGGTGGCTCTATCCGTGACGATAACGTAATTGAAACCTGCAACAAGTACAACATTGCAATGGCATTCACAGGCATCCGTCTTTTCCACCACTAAGCTGAAAATCAGAGATTTTCAGCTCCGAGTATTTCTGCCATTGGCAGAAATACTCTTAATTAACTTTAATTTCTAAAAAAATTCAGCATAATTGAAAGGGGTAACAGCTATGACACCGAAGTGCGTAAGAATTACAGCAATTATCTCACAGATTTTAATTATCCTCTGGGCGGCAGTTTCTCTCGCTGCAAGCTTTAGTCAGAACAGCTTGATTATGTACTGGACAGGCGGTGGCGGACTCGGCTCTGCCGAAACCAATGAAAAAATCTCTTTATGGGCAACCATAGTTTACTGTGTTGCGTGTCTGCTGCTGACAATTTCAAATCTGATAATGTGCAATGATGCCAAGTTCAACAAAAGCGGTAAGCTGACTCTTGTTCCGCTTGTTGCTTCGGCGCTGACAACAGCTGTACTTCCGATTGCTGTTGGTTATGTTACAAATGTTCAGTCTGTTCTTGTAGCACAGATTGAAGGTGCTGATGCATTGGCAAGACTTGGCGTTTACACTGAAATTGTAAGTATGCTTTCATATTTTGTGCACGCCGCAATGGTAATGGCAATTGCTGCTTCGGCTGTTTACACCTATGCAAAAATGCAGAATAAATCAAAGGAATGATAAAAATGAAAATTTTAGTAGTTGGCGGCGGCGGACGTGAGCACGCCATCATTATGAAGCTTGCAGAAAGCAAGCGCACTGAAAAGCTTTACTGCACCCCAGGCAACGGCGGTATTTCCCGTTATGCCGAGTGCTTTGACGTTGCGGCAACAGATATCGACGGCGTTGTAGCTCTTGCTAAGCAGCTTGCGGTTGATATGGTTGTTGTAGCACCTGACGACCCGCTGGTTCTCGGTATGGTTGACGCTCTCAACGCTGAGGGCTTTATGACATTCGGTCCTGACAAGGCTGCTGCAATTATTGAAGGCAGCAAGGTTTTCTCAAAGGACCTTATGAAGAAATACAACATTCCTACAGCAAAGTATGAAATCTTCTCCGACAGCGACTCCGCAATTGCTTATCTCAAATCCGAGAACAGCTATCCTGCTGTAATCAAGGCTGACGGTCTTGCACTCGGTAAGGGTGTAATCATTGCGCAGAACGAGGAAGAAGCAATCGAAGCTGTTAAGTCAATGATTGACGGCAAGCAGTTCGGCGAAAGCAGTTCAACTGTTGTAATCGAGGAATTCCTCACAGGACCTGAGGTTTCTGTACTTTCCTTTACAGACGGAAATGTTGTTGTTCCTATGATTTCTTCTATGGATCACAAGCGTGCGCTTGACGGCGACAAGGGTCTCAACACAGGCGGTATGGGTACAATTGCTCCTAATCCGTTCTATACTGAGGACGTTGCAAAGGAATGTATGGAGAATATTTTCCTTCCTACAATCAACGCTATGAAGGCAGAGGGAAGAACCTTCAAGGGTTGTCTCTATTTCGGACTTATGGTTACACCTAAGGGCGTTAAGGTTATCGAGTACAACTGCCGTTTCGGCGACCCTGAAACACAGGTTGTTCTTCCGCTTCTTGATGCTGACCTTGTGGACATTTTTGAAGCAATCTACAACGGCAAGCTTGCTGACGTTGATATCAAGTGGAAGAACGAGTGTTGTTCCTGCGTTGTAATGGCAAGCGGAGGCTATCCTCAGAGCTACCCTAAGGGCATCGAAATGAACGGTATGGACGATAAGGGACAGGTTGATGGCGTGTTTGTTTACCACGCAGGCACAAAGTTTGCTGACGGGAAATTCCTCACAAACGGCGGACGTGTTCTTGGTGTAACAGCAACAGGTGAGAGCCTGCAGGCTGCACTGGACAAGTCCTACGATGCTGTAAAGAAAATCACATTTGACGGCGCACACTACAGAACCGATATCGGTCAGCGTGCACTTTCTGCAAATAAGTAATTTTTATTCCGCTTCTGATTATGTGTCAGAAGCGGTTTTGTTTGCTGTATTCTATTAATGAAAAATTTTTCAAAAAGCACTTGACAAATCAGAAAATATGGTATATCATTGTATTAAACGAATAATACACATAAAGGAGGAATCATATGCCTTGGAGCTTTGATTCATCTACACCGCTGTACCTGCAGATTATGGAACAGATAAAGTTCAGGATTGCTGTCGGAAACTATAAGGCGGGGGACAAGCTCGCTTCCGTTCGTGAGCTTGCGGCAGAGGCAGAGGTTAACCCTAATACTATGCAGAAAGCACTTTCCGAACTGGAGCGTGAGGGGCTGCTCTTTACACAGCGTACTTCGGGAAGATTTGTTACGGAGAATTCGGAAACGATTACAATTTTGCGGAAAAGCCTTGCAAATGAACAGCTTGACTTGTTCCTGAAAAAGATGTATAATCTTGGATATACCAATGAGGAAGTTCTTGTGCTTCTTCAGGATTGTATCGGTCAGGAGGAACAGGCGTAATGTTGGTAGAGTGTAAAAATCTGTGCAAAACCTACGGCGAAACTATTGCACTGAATAATATAAATCTGAATATTGAAAGAGGCAGAATTATCGGTCTGCTCGGTCCGAATGGCAGCGGTAAGACAACGCTTATCAAGGTGCTCAGCGGTCTGCTGACAAAAAGCAGCGGTGAGGTTACAATTTCCGATAAGGAAATCGGTATCGAAACAAAGAAGGTTGTATCTTACCTGCCTGAAAGAACTTACCTGAGTGAGTGGATGACTGTAAAGCAGGTTGTTGACTTCTTCAAGGATTTCTATGATGATTTCAGCGAGGAAACGGCTTATGGTATGCTGGAAAGACTCAACATCAAGCCGGGGGACAGACTTAAAACAATGTCAAAGGGTACAAAGGAAAAGGTTCAGCTTATACTTGTTATGAGCCGTCAGGCGGAGCTTTTTCTGCTTGATGAACCGATTGCAGGCGTTGACCCTGCTGCCCGTGACTACATAATCAAGACGATTATCGGCAACTACAACGAAAACGCCTCGGTAATTATTTCAACACACCTTATCAGCGATGTCGAAAAAATTCTTGATGAGGTTATTATGATTAAGTACGGCTGTCTTGTTATGCACAAGACTGTTGATGAAATCCGTGACGAGCACGGCAAATCAGTGGACGCACTGTTCAGGGAGGTGTTTGCGTGCTGAGAAAGCTGATAAAATATGATTTGCTTGCCGATTATAAGAGATATGGCATCGTTTTTGCGGCAATGCTTCTTTTCAGTATCCTGCTGATGACGCTGGACAGACTGACGCAGGTTTTCAAAGGTAACCAGTTTTTTAAAATAATGATGATTACATGTGCAATCCTTTTTATGATGGCATTTATCGTAATGTTCACTATGATTATGGTTATTGCAACGATACGTTTCTATAAGAACCTTGTCCGTGATGAGGGATATCTTATGCATACCATTCCTGTGCCGACGTGGCAGCTTATTATGGCAAAATTCATTACAATGTATATCTGGTCAGCGGCGGCTGTTGTTGTGGCAGGAATATGCTTCGGTATAGTTTCGGGCGAACCGTTGTGGCTGTTCAAGCTTGATATCGGATGGGAAATTCTTGAGTCAGCCTTTGTTGAGGATACTATCAACGGAACTCCTGAACAGCTGAGGAATTTCTTCCTGGTATGCGTTGTTGTAATGATACTTTCACCCGGATTTATGATGCTTCATATCTATATGAGCCTTGCGCTGGGAAATCTTTTCCACACTCATAAGCTGGGAATAGCGGTGCTGATGTTCTTTGCACTTTATGTCGGCGAGCAGCTGCTTTCGGGTGTATTTATGCTGTTTATGTCGGCAGATATGGTGACTTATCTGACTGACATTGAAGCGGTTGTTCCTTTTGAAGCTGGCTACAAGTATATGATGACATCGTTGATTTTCTCAATCATTTATACTATCGTGCTGATGGTTGGATTTTTCATCGGTTCAGAGAGAATATTCTCTAAAAAGCTTAATCTTGAATAATAGTTGAAGGCAGCTGCAATGGCTGCCTTTGCTTTTGGATTTCGTGGATAATTTGCCCAAACAATGTATCTGTTTGGAATAAACGATTGTTGATAAAAACTAAAATATCAAACTCGTATTGACAAATATTTCACGTTATGGTATCATATATATGGTTAGTAAAAGCTAACTGTGTTTGTTGTGCGGAAGTTAGCCTGTTCTAATCACAAAACTGTTGGCTTTTTATTGAAAAAACTCAGGAGGCTCTTATGAATTTGCGAAACGCAGAAGAAGGTAAAGAGTACATTATCAGCAATATTGAAACCGATGATGAGGAGCTGGACGCATTCCTGTTCTCCCTCGGTTGTTATGCAGGCGAAAAGATTACAGTTGTTTCTCACCTTAAAGGTGGCTGTGTAGTTTCCATAAAGGATGGCAGATACAACATCGACAACGAACTTGCAGAAGCTATTTGTGTCTGATAAATACGAAAAGCAATCAGCAGATTTCTTTTAATCCGCCGATTACTTTTTTGAGCAAAAGTTAGTCAACACTAACTTAATATATTATGCAGAATACTGCTTTAATAGAATTTCATTTCAGGAGGAGATATATATGAGAATTGCTTTAGCTGGCAATCCTAACAGCGGTAAAACTACTATGTACAACGCTCTTACAGGTCGTAATGAGAAGGTTGGTAACTGGGCGGGTGTTACCGTTGAAAAGAAAGAACATCCGATAAAGAAAGCGTACAGCAATGGTGCAGACCTCATCGCAGTTGACCTTCCGGGTGCATACTCAATGTCGCCATTTACTTCCGAGGAAAGCGTTACAAGTACATATGTAAAGAACGAAAATCCTGACGCAATCATCAATATTGTTGACGCAACAAACCTCAGCAGAAGCCTTTTCTTTACAACTCAGCTTCTCGAACTTGGTATTCCTGTTGTTGTTGCACTCAACAAGTCCGACGTAAACGAAAAGAAGGAAACAAAGATTGACGCAGCTGAACTTTCTGCAAAGCTTGGTTGTCCTGTTGTAAATACAACTTCTACAACAGCAGAAGGTCTTGAAGATGTTGTTAAGGCAGCAGTTGCGAACGCAGGCAAGGGTCAGACAGCACCTTATGTTCAGGGCGATATTGACCTTTCCAACAAGGAAGTTGTTACCGAAGCTGACAAGAAGCGTTTTGATTTTGTAAATAAGATTGTTGCAGACGTTGAAAACCGTAAGGTTCTCACAAAGGATAAAAATATCGGCGACAAGATTGACGCTGTCATCACAAACAAGTGGCTCGGTATTCCGATTTTTGCTGTTGTAATGTGCCTCGTGCTTATGATTTCCCAGTATTGGGTTGGTCCATTCCTTGCAGATACACTTGTTGGCTGGCTTGAAGCCTTCCAGGGCTGGATTGGCGGTATGCTTGAAAACGCTAACCCACTCCTCTATGCTCTCCTCGTTGACGGCGTAATCGGCGGTGTTATTGCTGTAATCGGCTTCCTTCCACTGGTAATGGTTATGTACTTCCTTATCGCACTTCTCGAAGACTGCGGCTATATGGCTCGAGCTTCCGTAGTGCTTGACCCGATTTTCAAGAAGGTTGGTCTTTCAGGTAAATCCGTTATCCCATTCGTAATCACAACAGGCTGTGCTATCCCGGGCGTTATGGCTTCAAGAACAATCCGTAACGAGCGTGAAAGACGTGCAACAGCAATGCTTGCACCATTTATGCCTTGCGGTGCTAAGCTTCCTGTTATCGCACTTTTCGCAGGCGCATTCTTTGCTGATGAATGGTGGGTAAGTCCTCTTATGTACTTCTCAGGTATCGTACTCATCTTCCTTGGTGCACTTCTTGTAAACAAGATTGCAGGCTATAAGGCAAGAAAGTCCTTCTTCATTATCGAACTTCCTGAATACAAGGTTCCAAGCCTTGTGAGAGCACTCCAGACAATGTGCAGCCGTGGCTGGGCATACATTGTAAAGGCAGCTACAATCATTCTCCTTTGTAACACAGCTGTACAGATTATGCAGACATTTACTTGGAGCTTTGAAGTTGCTGAAGAAGCAGACGCTTCTATCCTCGCATCTATTGCAGGTCCATTTGCATACCTCCTCGTTCCAATCGTTGGCGTAGTTTCCTGGCAGCTTGCTGCAGCAGCTATTACAGGCTTCATCGCAAAGGAAAACGTTGTTGGTACACTTGCAGTATGCTTCGTTGGACTTGAAAACCTTATTGATACAGAAGAACTCGCACTTATGGAAGGTGCAGGCGCAGAGGTTGCAACAGTATTCGCTATCTCTAAGGCTGCTGCACTTGCATACCTTATGTTCAATCTCTTTACACCACCTTGCTTCGCAGCAATCGGTGCTATGAACTCTGAAATGAAGAGCGCTAAGTGGCTCTGGGGCGGTATCGGTCTCCAGCTTGCTACAGGCTTCACAGTAGGCTTCCTCGTATACCAGTTCGGTACACTCTTTACAGAGGGCACATTCGGCAAGGGCTTTGTTCCGGGTCTTATCGCAGTTCTTGTAATGGCAGCAATCGTTGTTTATATGTGCATCAATGCCGACAAGAAGGTTAAGCAGGATTACGCACTTAACGGTAAAAAGGCAGAAGCGGCAGTCAAAGGCTGATAAGGAGCTGTTCCTATGGAAAATATTATCATCATTGCAGTTGTAGCAATTATTGTGGGACTTGCAGGCGGTTACGTCTACAAGGCGAAAAAAAGCGGACAGAAATGCATAGGCTGTCCTCACGCAAATTCCTGTAATACAAAAACTGATAAAGAGCATAGCTGCAGCGGAAATTGCAGCGGCTGCAACGGCGGCTGTGGTCATAATTAATCTGCTGTAAATATGGAAAATCCTCGGGATACGGACCTCCCGAGGATTTTTTATGTGTTTTTTATAATTTCTACTGAGTTGATTATCGCATAGAGGTCTTTAAGGGTTTGCATATGAATATAAATTGAACATTTATATTCTGTATCAGCTGAACTTGCATCAAACACATCAAAACAAGCAGCATACATAGTTATATCTTCATCCAAATAATTATCAATTTTATTTATTCTAAGTATTCCGCATACATTATCTTTTTCATATATGTATTCAAAATCACACATATGAATATGACACAGTTCATTTACAAGCGATGAACGATAAGCTGACACATATAATGCGTAATCTGACTTTATATTCCAAAAGCTGTAATCATCTTTATCTATCGATGTTATACACTTCCAGCACCCATAGTCAGTAAATGGATTTCCATATCCAAGAGTTTCAAAGCCTTCCTTCAGGTCATCAATTGGTATATCACATATTTTAGCAGCCCAGTCATCTGTTAATCTCCAACCGTTAACAAGAGCAGTGTCAGGACGATAATCAAAGCAAACAGTTTCTTCATCGGAGTTTTTATAGTGGTGACTTGGGTCATAAGGTCCACGAATGGTGAGAGGACCTTCATCTATACTGCGATACTCCATTGATGCAGGAATATCTGCTGTAAAATATTCATCGGCTGTAGTTTCAATATCTGCACCAACGATTGCAACGGAAGAAACATAGCTATCCACAGTTACAAAAGAAGTATCAATAACATCGTATTCTGTAAAATAATCTGCTTTGTATAAAATATTCGGCATAACTTCATCTATTTTCTTTTTCAGTTCAAATCTTGGTACAAGAAAAATAAAATAAAACAAGATTAACAGCACAATTACTGCAACAATAGGCACAATTATTTTAAGTGCTTTTTTCATATAATGACCTCCTTTGAATGTTGGAAATTATTATACCTTATTTTACTGTTTTTGTCAACAAGAGAAAACCGTGCACCAAAACGGTACACGGTTAAAAAAATCTTATTATAACTTTGCAAGTTTGCCGCACTGTTCTTTTACAGCAGGATAAATCTCATCATAAAGTCTGAAATACTTCTCGTAAACAGGTACATTTTCAGCTACAGGCTCCTGCACCTTGTCAACGCCTACAAGCTTTTCGCAAGCCTCAGGAACTGTTGCGTAAACACCTGCACCAACAAGTGCAAGGATTGCTACACCGAGAGCTGGACCTTCCTTGGAGGAAGCTGTCTTGACAGGGCAAGCATAGAGGTCAGCGAGCATCTGTCTCCACAGCGGAGATGTACCGCCGCCGCCGCAAGCCATCATATCGGAAACGCTGATGTTCATTTCGCGGCAGATTTCAACGCAGTCACGGAGGGAGTACGCAACGCCTTCCATTACCGCACGGAGCATATCCTTTTTCGTGTGGATTGCGGAAAGACCGAAGAACATACCTCTTGCGTCAGGGTCAAGGTGAGGTGTACGCTCACCCATAAGGTATGGCAGGTAAAGCAGACGGTTTGCACCGATTGGCACTGTCTCAGCTTCCTTGTCCATAAGGTAGTATTCGTCAACACCCATAAGCTTTGCGGTGTCCTTTTCAGCCTGACAGAAATTGTCTCTGAACCACTTGAGAGAAAGACCTGCACCCTGAGTTACACCCATAATGTGCCAGCAGTTTGGTACAGCCGCACAGCAAGTATGTACGCGTCCCTTCGGGTCGATGGAAACCTTGGAAGTGTGTGCAAAAACAACACCCGATGTACCGATTGTTGTGAAAGCCTTGCCGTCTGTTACAACGCCAGTACCAACAGCAGCTGCCGCATTGTCGCCAGCGCCGCCCACAACAATTGTACCCTCAGCAAGACCTGTCAGTTCAGCCGCAGAAGCTGTAACCTTGCCAGTAACCTCGCAGGACTCGTAAACCTTTGCAAGCAGGGACATATCGATGCCCAGTGCGTCGCATACTTCCTTGCTCCAGCAGCGGTTAGGCACGTCAAGAAGCTGCATACCCGAAGCATCGGAAACCTCAGTTGCGAACTCGCCTGTGAGCATATATCTGATGTAGTCCTTTGGAAGAAGAATGTGGCGGCACTTTGCGTAATTTTCAGGCTCGTTGTTCTTTACCCAGAGAATTTTTGCAGCTGTCCAGCCTGTGAGAGCAGGGTTTGCAGTGATTTCGATAAGCTTTTCACGTCCAAGCTTTTCGTTCATTTCGTCAACTTCCTTAGCAGTACGCTGGTCGCACCAGATAATTGACTTGCGGATAACCTCGCCCTTTTCGTCAAGCATTACAAGACCGTGCATCTGTCCCGAAAGACCGATACCAACGATATCCTTGTTGCTTACGCCGCTCTTTGTGATAACTGTCTTGATTGTGGATATAGCCGCATTGTACCAGTCAGCAGGGTCCTGTTCAGCGTAGCCGTTCTGCGGCTGATACATAGGATATTCTACTGTTGCGGAGGCAATAACCTTGCCGAGTTCGTCGAACAGAACGGTTTTTGTGCCGCTTGTTCCAACGTCGATACCAATTACATAACGCATAATAATCGCTCCTTTAATTTAATTCGTAATGCGTAATTCGTAATGCGTAATTGTCAGGCAAAATGAATTACATTGGGAGTCATATAAATATATGGGCGGCAAAATGCCGCCCTTTGAAATTAAAGATTAAACATAATGTTGTTGAGGATAGACTCAAGCATTTCCTGTCTGCCGGAAGAAAGGCTGTCAACAACCTCGCCCTTTTCGAGAGCGTACTTTTCAAGGTCAGCCATTGTTGCCTTGCCGCTGATGATATCAGCACCGATGCCTGTTGTCCAGGAAGCGTAACGGTCAGCAACGAACTTGTCAAGTCTGCCGTCGTCAATCATCTTCTGTGCAATCTTGAGACCGAGTGCGAATGTATCCATACCAGCGATGTAGCTGTGGAAAATGTCCTCAGGTGTGTAAGAACCACGGCGAGCCTTGGAGTCGAAGTTAAGACCGCCGTTTGTGAAGCCGCCTGCCTTGAGAACTTCGTACATACAGAGTGCAGCATCGTAAACGTTAGTCGGGAACTGGTCTGTATCCCAGCCGAGGAGTGTATCGCCCTGGTTAGCGTCGATAGAACCGAATGCACCGTTTTCTCTTGCAACACGGAGCTCGTGCTGGAATGTGTGCTGTGCAAGTGTAGCGTGGTTAGCTTCGATGTTCATCTTGAAATCATTTTCAAGTCCGTACTTGCGGAGGAAGCCGAGAACCGTAGCTGTATCGAAGTCATACTGGTGCTTTGTTGGTTCCTTTGGCTTTGGTTCAATGTAGAAATCGCCTGTGTAGCCGAGGGAACGAGCGTGTTCAACAGTCATCTTCATAAGACGAGCCATATTATCAAGTTCAAGACCCATATTTGTGTTGAGGAGAGTTTCGTAGCCTTCACGTCCGCCCCAGAAAACGTAGCCCTGACCGCCGAGCTTGATTGTAGCTTCAACAGCCTTCTTAATCTGTGCAGCAGCGAAAGCGAAAACGTCAGCGGAAGGAGATGTGCCTGCGCCGTGCATATAACGTGGGTGGTCGAAGCACTTAGCTGTACCCCAGAGAAGCTTCTTGCTTGGGTCAGCCTTCATCTTTTCAGCAACGTAATCAACGATTTCGTCGAACTTTTCGTTTGTTTCAGCAAGGCTGCCGTACTCAGGGGAGAGGTCACGGTCGTGCCAGCAGAAATAGTCGATGGAAAGCTTATCCATAATTTCAAAAGCAGCGTCAACCTTAGCCTTAGCCTTTGCAACAGGGTCAGTTTCGCCCCAGCTCTTGTCAGTTGTGCCGCAGCCGAACATATCTGTACCATCGCCGCCCATAGTGTGCCACCAGGAAAGTGCGAACTTGAGCTGTTCACGCATTGTCTTGCCGCCGACTACCTCGTCAGGATTGTAGTACTTGAATGCAAGTGGGTTAGTGCTGTCCTTGCCCTCGTAAGGGATTTTGCCGATTTCTTTGAAAAATTCGCTCATATGAGTTTCCTCCTTGATATGTATAATCCAATTTAAACCATTTTAAATGCGGTTTACCGCATATCTATATTTTACATTGTAAACGATTTACTGTCAAGGGGTTTTTGTAAAAAATATATAACTAATTCCCATTATAAGTATGAGTGGAGCAACTTGTTGTTAATTATTTGCAAAACGGAGTGTAATATGGTATAATGTAAATAACCTGTAATATGCGGAAATATTGTTATTGCATCGGCATTGATTTACATAAAAATGAAAAAAAGAAAGGACGATAACAATGGCATTACCTGATTTTAAAAAGATTGAACAGGACAAAAACGTAATTCCTGACTGGGCGAAATATATGAAGGACGGAGAGTTCATCAGCTACTCCACAACCTATCCGACACGCAAATATCTGTCACTTTTTGATAAGTACAGCTATCCCTGCAATGACACAGGCGATATCACTTATTATGTGTACGACCCCGTAAAGCACGGTGCTGACCCGAACGGCACATACCCCGTAACAATGTGGCTTCACGGCGCAAGCAACTCCCTTATGGGTGACGGCTGTATAATGTGCTGCGGTGCAGAGCAGTACGCTTCACCGAAATATCAGCAGGAAATGGGCGGTGCATACATAATCGTGCCACTTGCCAACGAGGAGCGTACCGAGGAAGGTCAGATTCTGAACGGTTGGGGCAAGGTCTATTCCGCACCTGTCAAGGCAATCTACGACAAGGTCTGCGAGGAGCACGCCGCAAACATAGGCAAGAAATTCGTTATGGGTGCGTCATCGGGCGGATATTTCACCTGGCAGCTGCTTGAAGATTACGGAAATTATTTCGATGGCGCAATTCCGATTTCTTCGGGATATATGCCATCATATGAAGCACTTGACCGCATTTCCGAAAGCGGAATAAATCTTATTATCGCTCACGGCAAGCACGATGAAATGGCAACCTTTGACGAGTGCATTGAGCCACATATTGCAAAGCTTGAAACGCTTAAAAACTGCCTGTTGTTCTTCCCTGAGTGGGTTTATAACGGCGACGGAGGTCTGTCCTCAGTGTTCTACGGCTTTGAAATGGGTCAGCACTGTATGATAAACTGGGTACAGAATAATCTTATGTTTGATAGCGGCACACCTGCCGATGAACGTCTGCCAAAGGGCGTAACAGGCTGGATAAAAAGTGTTGCTGAAAAATAATTGCAAAGGAAAATTACTATGCTGAAAATATATTTTGTCCGCCACGCAGAAGCAATGGGCAACGTGCAGGAATTCTTTCAGGGACGTACCGACTGCGAAATAAGCCCTAAAGGTGCACGTCAGCTTGAATGTCTTGCGGAAAGATTCAGGGACATTCCGATTGAGAGGATTTATTCCAGCCCAATGAAGCGCACGATTTCTACTGCCGAAGCTGTAAACAAGTACCACGGACTTGAAATAATCCGTAACGAAAAGCTTGTCGAAATCAACGGCGGCGTGTGGGAGGGTATGCCCTGGATTGACATTCCGAAGCGTTACCCAAAGGAGTACGAGGTTTGGGAAAACCGTATGTACGATTTTGAAATTGAGAACGGCGAAAGCGTCCGTCAGGTTTACGAGCGAATGAAAGCCGCAGTTACAGCAATCGCCGCAGAAAATCACGGCAGAACAATTGCTGTCGTGTCCCACGGCTGTGCGCTCAGAACATATCTCTGCTATGCAATGGGTATGCCCATTGAACGGCTTAAAGACGTGGGCTGGTCAGACAACACGGCGGTTTCCCTTGTGGCGTACGACGACAACCTCGTGCCGAAAATTATATTCCGCAACAACAACGACCACCTGACCGATGAGCTTTCCACGCTTTCACATTCGGCTTGGTGTAAAAATCAAAAATAAATTTTTGATTCAGAATTGGACGAGTTCAAGGAAAAGTAACTTTACAAGAGGTACAGAATGATATATTATAATGATGGAACAATTTTAATCCGTGACCTGTGCGAAACCGACCCGAAAATATTTACCGAGGGTGAAATCGCACAAGGTTGGCACTCAACAACCGAAAAGCTTGAAATGCGGCTTAAAGATGTAGCCGAGGGGAGAGCAATTGCACTTGCGGCTGATTATAACGGCGAGCCTGCGGGCTATGTGAATGTGTACCCCGATTGTAAATGGGGGGCTTTCGGCGGAATGGGGTATCCCGAAATTGTTGATTTCAATGTGTTGTGGAAATTCCAAAGAAATGGTATCGGTACGAAACTTATGGACATTGCCGAAAAAATTGCCGCAGAGTATGCGGATATAGTTTATCTCGGCGTTGGTCTGCACAACGGTTACGGAAGTGCACAGCGTATGTATGTCAAGCGAGGATATATTCCTGACGGGTCGGGCGTATGGTATAAGGATAAGCCGTGCACGCCTTATGATACGATTTACACAAATGATGATGACCTTGTTTTGTATCTTTCAAAAAAGCTGAGATAAAGGAGAACAAATGCAGTACATAATCAGAAAAATCAAGGAAACAGAATATGACGTCCTGAACGATTTTATATACGAAGCAATTTTCATTCCGAAGGGCGTTGAGCCGCCGCCCAAATCAATCATTCAGAACGAGGATTTGCAGGTTTACGTCAGGGACTTCGGCAAATTTCCCGATGACCACTGCCTTGTTGCAGAAACGGACGGCAAAATCGTTGGTGCAGTGTGGACACGTATTATGAACGATTACGGGCACGTCGACGATGCAACGCCGTCCTTTGCAATTTCGCTGTATAAGGAGTACCGCAGCTTTGGAATAGGAACAGCTATGATGAAGCAGATGCTTGAATTGCTTAAACAAAACGGATACAAGCAGGCTTCCCTTGCCGTGCAGAAAGCTAACTATGCTGTGAAAATGTATCTGAACGTTGGCTTTGAAGTTGTTGACGAAAATGATGAAGAATATATTATGATTTGCAGATTGAATTAACATAAGGAGGACATCAGATGAAAAAGTTTTTATCAATTCTTATTACCGCCGCAATTGCCTGTACGCTTACTGCCTGCGGAAATGGCGGTGAGGGGCAGGTGACAACGGCTGTAACAACCGTAAATCAAACAGAAGCAACAGAGTTATCAAAAGAAACAGTGTTGCCAGATGGATGGACAATGGATGAATTGAGAAACATCCTCATTATCAATGGACAAACGCTTACATTACCTACTACGCTGAATAAAATAATGGAACTGGATGAAAATTTTTCATATGAAGCAGAGTATGTTGATGAAAATAGTGTGCTATATCAAGGTAAGAAAGGGTTTTATGTTGATGTAACTTACAATGATATTTTTATGTTTACAACATCTTTTCTTAGCGATATTAATGATGTAAACACAATTATTAATAATGATATTTCCAGTATTACATTTAGTGATAATAATTGTAAAAAAGCAAATATTAATATAACCACATCTTGTGGAATTGGTTTTTACAGTTCACAAGATGATATAACGAATGTTTTTGGTGAACCAAATGTTTATGATTATAGCGAGTCAAATAGAAGATATGCTTTTAGCGACAATGATTATGAAATAAAGCTTTTTTTTGACATATATGAAAAAAACAATACTTTATCAAGTATTTCTATTTCGTTGTTAGAAAATGGAGGACAATAAAATGCGTATAATGTCAGTAGACTTCGGCGACAGCCGAACAGGAATTGCCGTTTGCGACAAGAGCGAAATGCTTGCTTCGCCCCTTACGGTAATCACCGAGTACAACTTTCAGCGCTGTGCTGAAAAGGTTGCCGAGCTTGCACAAAAGGAAAAAGCCGAGCTGATTGTAGTCGGCTACCCTAAAAATATGAACGGAACAACGGGCGAGCGTGCCGAGAAGTGTGCCGAGTTTGCACGCCTTGCAGGTGAGCTTTCGGGAATCCCAACTGAGCTTTGGGACGAGCGCCGCACAACCGTTACCGCACACAACTACCTCAACGAAACCAACGTCCGTGGCAAGAAGCGCAAGGCTGTTGTTGACGCTGTTGCCGCAACGATTATTCTTGAAACTTATCTCGCTTACCGAAAGAACCAAAAAGCTCTTTAAACCCGATAAGCAGGATAAACCCCGCAAAAATCTTCCGCAGAAGCGGCGAGCCGATGTATCGTGCCAAAGCCGCACCTGCCAATGCAAATATCACTCCCGTCACCAGCGACGGGAGTATTTTTTTCCACTCAACAAGCCCGTTTTTGCTGTGAATTATCACCGACAGCAACGCAATCGGCAAAAAGTAAATCAGGTTTATTCCTTGTGCGGAAAGCTGGTCGAAGCCACCGAAAACCGTCAGGTAAATTATCAGCACCATCCCTCCGCCGACTCCGAGAGAGGCGAGGACTCCCGTCACAAAAGCCGCAATGTACGCCCATATCACAGCAGCAACATCCTCCCTCCCGAAATTATCAGCAGTACGCCGAATATCCGCTTCAAAAGCTTTGTTGGTATCCTTTTCATCAGCAGACTTCCCAGCACCGCCCCCGCAAGTCCAAGCGGAATAAGCTTCAGCGTGTATTCCCACTGAAAGCTTCCCTCGCTTGCGTAGAAAAATGCCGACACCAACGACAACGGCAGCGTAAGCGCAAGGGAAGTTGCGTGAGAATTTTTAGTCGGCACGTCGCCTTTTTGCAACATCGGTACGGCAACAATTCCGCCGCCTGACCCGAAAAGTCCGTTGCACACTCCCGTTACTGCACCAAGTATGGAAAAATAAAGCTTGCCCTTTTTCATAACAAATCACCTTGCAGTAGTATCTGCAAATCTGGCGGAAATATGCAGAAATAAATAAGGGTACCGAACTCTGGTGTTCGATACCCTTGATTTTTTTACCACGGCTGTACAGTACCAACAATGTCCTGCAAGCTGTTCAACTTGTTGTCAGCAACATACTTTTCAAGTCCCTCGATAATCTCAACGGGAGCCATCGGGTTGGAGAAAAGTGCCGCACCAATCTGTACTGTCTGTGCGCCAGCCATCATCATTTCAACAACATCTTCCCAGCGTGAAATACCGCCCATACCGCATACGGGGATATTTACTGCATTGGCAACCTGCCAAACCATTCTTACCGCAACAGGGAAGATAGCAGGACCCGAAAGTCCACCCACGTTGTTGTGGAGAATTGGTCTGCGGGTCTTTATGTCAATGCGCATACCGAGAAGTGTGTTGATAAGGGAAACTGCGTCAGCACCCTCAGCTTCAACAGCCTTTGCAATTTCAGCAATGTTTGTAACGTTAGGGGAAAGCTTCATCATAACAGGCTTGCTTGTTGCCGCTCTTACGATTTTTGTGATAGAAGCCGCACCCTCACAGCTTACACCGAAAGCCGCACCGCCTGCCTTTACGTTAGGACAGGAAATATTTACCTCAATCATATCAACGTCTGTGCTGTCAAGCTTTTCAGCAATTTCACGGTACTCGTCAGCTGTTGAGCCTGCAATGTTAGCAATTACAACTGTGTCCTTCGTTTTGAGGTTAGGAAGTTCAACTGCAATAAAGTGGTCAACACCAGGATTCTGGAGTCCCACGCTGTTAAGCATACCGCTTGGAGTTTCGGCAATTCTTGGCGGAAGGTTACCTGTACGCTGTTTCGGAGTAGTACCCTTTACGGAGATACCGCCGAGAGTTGACAGGGGATAGAAGTGCTCGAATTCACGTCCGTAGCCGAATGCACCCGAAGCAGGGATAAGCGGATTTTTGAAGTCCACGCCGCAGAAATTCACGGCAAGCTTGTTTGAATTACTCATCGAAAAGCACCTCCTCAGCATTGAAAACAGGGCCGTCCTTGCAGACGTGAGCGTAATACTCGTTGCCGTCACGGATTGTTCTGCAAGCACAAACGAGGCACGCACCAACACCGCAGCCCATTCTTTCTTCAAGGGAAACCTGACACTTTACGCCGTTTTCCTTTGCGATTTCAATAATTCTGCGGAGCATCACGTTTGGTCCGCAAGCGTAGATTACGTCAGGCTTTTTGGAAGCAAGAACTTCCTTGAGGGCGTCTGTTACGAAGCCCTTTCTGCCTGCTGAGCCGTCATCTGTGCAGAGGATAGTTTCTGCACCTGTTGCGGCGAAATCCTCCTGCAAAATTACAGCGGAAGCGTTTCTGTAGCCGCTGATTACAGTAGCATTCTTGCCGAAATTTTCAGCAACCGCAAGCATTGGAGGGTTACCGATACCGCCGCCGATGATGACAGCAGTTTCGTGACCATCCATCTCGAAGCCACGTCCGCCGAGAGGTGCAACAATATCAATCATTGCGCCCTCTGCAAGCTGGGACATAACCTTCGTACCCTCACCTCTTACCTCGAAGATAATTCGGAGAGTACCCTTATTCTTGTCAATAGAGCAAATGGAAATCGGGCGGCGGAGCATAAAGCCGTCAACCTTGACGTTGACAAACTGACCTGCCACAGCCGCTTCTGCAACATCGGGGCAGAGAATTGTCAGGTCATAGATTTCCTTTGCAAGTGTTTTCTTTGAGAGGATAAGATATTTACCCTGTGTGTATTTCATTGGGAGTCCTCCTTTTACATATATACGACCAAATCCATAGGCAGAAAGAACAGATACGGTTCTGTTACAATTGCCATTACAATTGAAAGCTTCTTTTTCACACTGTCGTCAAGCTCGGATTTTTTCAAGCAGATTTTCCTGTTGAAAACGTAAATCAGCAAAGCTGAAATGGCAACTGCAGCAAGAGTCCATAAGAACGAAAAGATGTTACTTAACGGATTGGTGTAGAGTGGAGAACAAATATTATTTCTCCACCATTTTTCAAAATCAGTGTTGTAATTTTGAAATAACATCACTCCCAGACCCATAAAAGCTGCACCGACAAAATCAGCGATAAATCCGAAAATCCACGTTTTGAGAATTGCTCTTCTGGAATGTCGGAATGAGTTTTCGACTTTCATTATTTTGAGTGTAAGGAAAATCACCGCAAAATCAATTATAAAATTTGCAGGGAGAACAATAAACCATAGTGCGGGGAAAAATAATAAAAGCCAAAAAGGGGGGAATGCTAAATTATAAAGCTTCAACCGTCTGTCTTTCATGCGGTCACCTCAAGTCATATTTCCGTAATATCAATCATTTCCATATCGTCGATGTTCTTACCCATCATAAGAATGTCGGCAACAGCATTTGCTGTATCGATTGCTGTCAGACAGCAGATGGAACGTTCAACGGTCTTACGGCGGATTTTTACGCTGTCAAATGCAGGGATACGTCCCTTTGCGGAGGTGGAAATTACATAGTCAATCTTGCCGCTGTCAAGGAGAGTCATAACATTTGGCGCTTCCTCTGATGCACGTCTTGTAACGCTTGCGGCAACCATATTTCTGTTCAGCATTGAAGCTGTTCCGCTTGTTGCGTAAACGTCGAAGCCAAGGTGCTCAAACTTTTCAGCAACGTAGATGATTTCCTGCTTGTCGGTGTCACGTACTGTAATCAGTACGCCGCCGCCCTGCTTCTTTTCAAGGCTGTAGCCTGCACCAACAAGTCCCTTGTAGAGTGCGTCCTCGAAGCTTCTTGCGATACCGAGACACTCACCTGTGGACTTCATCTCAGGACCAAGTGCTGTATCAACATCGTGAAGCTTTTCAAAGCTGAACACAGGAACCTTTACAGCGATAAAGTCAGCTTCCTTGTATAAGCCGCTGGTGTAGCCCTGGTCTTTAAGGCTTTCGCCCAGCATAATCTTTGTTGCAACGTCAACCATCGGCACGCCAGTTACCTTGGAAATGTAAGGAACAGTTCTGGAGGAACGTGGGTTAACTTCGATAACGTAAACCTCGTCGTTGTAAACAACATACTGAATATTTACAAGACCAATAACCTTGAGTTCCATAGCAAGTCTGCGTGTGTACTCGATAATTGTTTCACGGATTTTCTTTGTGAGTGTAAGTGCGGGATATACGGAAATTGAGTCACCGGAGTGGATACCTGCACGCTCGATGTGCTCCATAATACCCGGGATAACATAGTCTGTACCGTCACAGATTGCATCAACCTCAACTTCCTTACCCATCATATACTTGTCGATGAGAACAGGATTTTCAAGTCCACCACGCATAATGATTTCCATATACTCGATGATATCCTGATTGGAGTGAGCGATAATCATATTCTGACCGCCGAGAACGTAGGAAGGTCGCATAAGAACAGGGTAGCCAAGCTGTTCAGCAGCCTTGAGCGCTTCCTCTGTGTTCATTACTGTGAAGCCCTCAGGACGTGGAATTCCGCACTTGTTGAGGAGCTCGTCAAAACGTTCTCTGTCCTCAGCGGCGTCAATGCTGTCAGCGGAAGTACCGAGAATATTTACACCCATATCGGAGAGGTGCTTTGTAAGCTTGATAGCGGTCTGACCGCCGAACTGTACAACAACGCCGTATGGCTTTTCGGTTTCGATGATAGCTTCAACGTCCTCTCTTGTGAGCGGGTCGAAGTAAAGTCTGTCGCCTGTGTCAAAGTCAGTAGAAACAGTTTCGGGGTTGTTGTTGCAGATAACAGCCTCGTAGCCCATTTCCTTCAGTGCCCATACGCAGTGCACGGAACAGTAGTCGAACTCGATACCCTGACCGATACGGATTGGACCTGAACCGAAAACAATGATTTTCTTCTTGCCTGTGTCGTTGTTTTCAATGAACTGCTTTGCCTCGTTCTCCTCGTCAAATGTAGAGTAGAAGTAAGGTGTTTCAGCCTTGAATTCGCCTGCACAGGTGTCAACCATCTTGAATACGGCTCTTGTTCTCTTAGGGCACTTCTGACCGCTGATGCGCTCGATTGTGCTGTCGAGGTAGCCGTACTTCTTGGCAATATCGTACTTTTCTTCTGTAAGCTCGCCGTCAGCAAGGTATCTTTCAAGCTCAACAAGGTTGTTCAGCTTGGAGATGAACCAACGGTCAATCTTTGTGATTTCGTGGATTGTATCAATAGAAATATTACGTTTCAGCGCTTCAAATACAACGAATGCACGCTCATCGTCAACGTTGTAGAGACGGCTTCTGATTTCAGCGTCGTCAAGGCGTTCAAGCTTTTTCAGGTTCATTGTGTCAAGTCCCAGCTCAATTGAACGTACAGCCTTCATCATAGCCTGTTCAAAGGAAGTACCGATAGACATAACCTCACCAGTTGCCATCATCTGAGTGCCGAGAGTACGTTTAGCGTAAACAAACTTATCGAAAGCCCACTTAGGGAACTTTACAACACAGTAGTCAACAGCTGGCTCAAAGCAAGCGTAAGTGTTGCCTGTAACCTGATTTACGATTTCATCAAGGCTGTAGCCTATAGCAATCTTTGAAGCAACCTTTGCAATTGGGTAGCCTGTTGCCTTGGAAGCAAGTGCGGAAGAACGTGAAACTCGTGGGTTAACCTCGATTACAGCGTACTCAAAGCTTGTCGGGTGGAGTGCAAACTGACAGTTACAGCCGCCCTCAACCTTCAATTCGGAAACGATGTTCAGAGCCGCTGTACGGAGCATCTGATACTCTCTGTCTGTAAGTGATACAGCTGGAGCAATAACGATTGAGTCACCCGTGTGAACGCCGACAGGGTCGAAGTTTTCCATTGAGCAGACTGTGATAACGTTGCCCTTGCTGTCACGGATAACCTCAAATTCGATTTCCTTCCATCCGCTGATACACTTCTCAACGAGAATTTGTGTGATAGGGGAGAGACGCAGACCGTTTGTTGCAATATCACGAAGTTCGTCCTCATTGTATGCAATACCGCCGCCTGTACCGCCGAGGGTAAATGCAGGACGTACGATTACAGGGTAGTCGATAACCTCAGCAAAGTCAACTGCGTCCTCAACTGTTTCAACAACCTTTGACGGAATACAAGGCTCGCCGATTTTTTCCATTGTATCCTTGAAAGCCTGTCTGTCCTCAGCCTTGTGGATAGTTTCAGGGTTTGCACCGAGAAGCTTTACGCCCTGCTCAGCAAGGAAACCACATTCTGCAAGCTGCATCGAAAGGGTAAGACCTGTCTGTCCGCCGAGAGTGGAAAGAACGCTGTCAGGCTTTTCAATTTTGATAATTTTCTTTACAACGTCAAGGGTCAGCGGCTCGATGTAAACCTTGTCCGCCATAGCCTTGTCAGTCATAATTGTAGCAGGGTTGGAGTTGATAAGAACAACTTCAAGCCCCTCCTGTTTCAGTGTACGGCAAGCCTGTGTGCCTGCGTAGTCAAACTCAGCAGCCTGACCGATAATGATTGGTCCTGAACCGATAACGAGGACTTTCTTTATATCTTTTCTCAGTGGCATATTACTTGTCCTCCTTATTCATCATTGAAACGAAATCATCGAAGAAGGAAACGGTTTCCTGCGGTCCGCCGCTTACCTTCGGATAGAACTGAAGTGTGAAGCAAGGAATATCCTTGTATCTGATACCTTCGCAAGTACCGTCGTTAGCGTTTGTATGTGTAATCTCACAGGAAATTCCATCAAGATTTGCAACAACGTAGCCGTGATTTTGTGCGGTAACAAAGGTTCTTTCGCCGTTTGCTTCCTTAACAGGCTGGCTTGCGCCGCGGTGACCGTGCTTCATCTTTTCAACCTTTGCACCCATAGCAAGTGCAGCAAGCTGATGACCTAAGCCTGTACCGAAAACAGGAATATTCATACCGAGAATTTCACGGATATTTGCGATAATTTCTGTATTTTCAGCTGGGTTGCCCGGACCTGCTGAAAGAACGATACCGTCAGGATTAAGCGCCTTGACCTGCTCAGCCGTTGTGTCAGCAGGAAGAACAGTAACGTTACAGCCACGGCTCAGAAGCTCATTGCGGAAGCTCTTTGTGTGACCGAAATCAAGCATTGCAACGTTGTACTTGCCGTTTTCAGCTGTGTAAGTTTTCTGCTCTTTTACAGTAACAGCTTTAACAGCATTTTCAATCCTGTACTCGGCAAGCTTTTTCATAAGCTCGTCCTTTTTCTCGTACACGTTTTCAGTTGTGATAACACCGTTCATTGCACCGTTTTCACGGATAATTCTTGTAAGACAGCGTGTGTCGATGGAGTGGATACCAACAACACCGTGCTTCTTCATAAACTCGTCAAGGTTGCCTTCACAACGGAAGTTTGAAGGAGCGTTGCACCATTCTCTTACAACGTAACCGCTGAGAGCAGGTGCATCAGATTCGTAGTCCTCATCGTTGACACCGTAGTTGCCAACGAGAGGGAAGGTCTGAGTTAAAATCTGTCCGTAGTAGGAAGGGTCAGTAAGCGCCTCCTGATAGCCTGTCATACTTGTGGAAAAGACGATTTCGCCGTATGCTGTGCCTGCTGCACCAAAGGAGTAGCCCTCGAAAATTCTGCCATCAGCAAGCATAAGATAAGCCTTGTCGCCCATATTGAATAAAGACATTGAAGTTTCCCCCAGTCAAAAATTTGGATTAATTACTTTTTGAGAGCAGTTACGAAGCCTGTAATATCCTCTCTCATTCTGATGCACTCACGTCTTGCTGCACCTGCGAAATCTGTTTCGTCGCAGTTTTCCTTCTGATAAGCACACATTACTGCTCTGGAGGAGTTAACGATTGCGCCGAGACCCTTGTCATCGAATGCCTTAGCAACGCCTTCTGCACCGCCGCCCTGTGCACCGTAGCCCGGTACGAGGAAGAATGTGTGTGGAAGCTTTGCTCTCATTTCGGCAAGCTGCTCAGGGTAAGTTGCACCGACAACAGCGCCTACTGCGGAGTAGCCGTACTCGCCGATTGTGTCAGCGCCCCAGTTTTCGCACATATCGCCCATTGTTTCGTAAACGCTCTTTCCGTCGTCAAGCTTTCTGTCCTGAAGCTCACCGCTGGACTTGTTGGAAGTCTTGACAAGAACAAAGATACCCTTGTCCTTTTCCTTGCAAACTGCTGTAAGAGGAGCGATACCGTCTGTGCCAAGGTAGCCGTTTACTGTAAGAGCGTCAGCGCCGAAGCCCTCGAAAACCTGACCGTCAACAGTTGTGCTGCCGAGGTAAGCATTTGTGTAAGCCTCCATAGTTGCACCAATGTCATTTCTCTTACCGTCAACCATTACGAACATACCCTTTTCCTGAGCATACTTAACTGTCTTGTAAAGAGTCTGAACACCCTGCCAGCCGTACATTTCGTAGTAAGCCGCCTGTGGCTTGATTGCAGGAACGATATCGCAAACTGCGTCGATGATAGCCTTGTTGAACTGCCAGAGTGCTTCTGCCGCACCCTCAAGTGTTGCGCCCTTTTCAGCGAAAGCCTTTTCCTTGATGAAGTTCGGAACGTAGTCCAGCTTAGGGTCAAGACCTACAACTGTTGGGTTACCTGTTTCCACGATTTTCTTGATGAGTCTGTCAAATGACATTACTACCACTCCTTATATAAATTAAAATTTTTAACTTTATAAAACCGCATTATTGTTTTATGCAGAAATAACCTGCTGCTATAAAAAATGCGATGGCAAAAATTATTATCAGTACGTCACTCAGCTTTGTCTTTTTCTTTTCAGCATTTTCAAGCTCGTCAGCATAGAAAGCCACCCCGTCAATCACATCGCTCGGAACAGGCTTCATTACATTTCCGTTTGAGTCCTGAACACTTAGCATAGGCTTTATATTGAGTCGGGGAGGATAATCGGGATTTTCATATGCCTCGTAAACTGTGCAGGAAAGTCCCTCATATTCCTCAAATTCGGAGTGAAGAGCAGATGTTTCAAAGGTGACTTCTCTGTTGAGTATCGTGCTGAAGCATCTGATTTTCAGATATTTGCTATAATGCTTTTTATTGGAATTACTGACATTTCGCCTTTCAATCAGCTCAACGACTTGCCCGCTGATACAATTTCCCTCATTGAGCATACGCTCACGCTCTTTTTTGTGAGCCTTGACTTCTTTTGCTGCAAATCTGCTTGCAAAGAAAATGAACGCAGCTATGCCGAATATCGAAAGCGAAGCGGACAACTGTGGTTTATCCAGCTCTCCCACCGTCAGATTCCATATTGCAATTCCCGTAAGAATTAAGCAAACAACAACGCACACAGTAGCCGTAGGATTTTCTTCTTTACTGTATTTTATTTTCATAATGTCAGCTCCCTTAATCAAGCCTCAAATCTGATTTCACCGTTTGTAATCGTCATAATGTTCTTACCCTTCAGCTTTTCACCCTTGAACACAGTGTTCTTTGACTTTGAGTGAAGCTCCTCAGGAACAACCGTCCACTCCTTGTCAAGGTCAACAACCGCAAGGTCCGCCTTTGCACCCTTTTCAATCCGTGTAACCTCAATTCCGAGAAGCTTTCTCGGATTGATTGCCATAAGCTCAGCAATTCTGCCCAGCGTAAGCTTGCCTGTATGATAAAGCTGTGTAAGTGTTACAGCAAGTGAGGTTTCAAGTCCCACAACACCGTTAGGCGCTTTGAGAAAATCAGCCTTTTCCTCAGCAGCGTGAGGAGCGTGGTCTGTTACAATACAGTCAACCGTGCCGTCCAGCACCGCTTCAAGCACCGCAAGTCTGTCGTCCTCGCTTCTGAGAGGAGGATTCATTCTGTAGTCAGCGTCACGGCTGAGAAGCTTGTCCTCAGTGTATGTGAAGTAGTGCGGACAGGTTTCACAGGTAACCTTTATGCCGTTTTTCTTTGCATCACGGATAAAGTTCATACTGCCCCTTGTGGAAACGTGGCAGATGTGAATTCGTGCACCGCAGGAGTCAGCAAGCGCAATTTCTCTCGCAGTAATGCTGTCCTCGGAGGCTCTGTCCATACCCTTAACGCCAAGCTTTTCGGATACCACACCCTTGTGGATTATACCGCCGTTGATGATTGCCAAATCCTCACAGTGGGAAACCACCAGGAGTCCGTTTTCGTTTGTAGCTTCAAGAGTCTGACGCATCATTTCAGCGTTAGCAACGGGACGTCCGTCATCGGAAATCAGCTTTACACCAAGCTCAGTCCAGTTGTAAAGCTCGCCGCCCTGCATACCCTTTGTAATACAGCCAATGGGGTAAACGTCAACACCTGTGTCCTTAGCCTTGTCAAGAATATAATCAACCGTTTCCTTGCTGTCGATTGCAGGGGTTGTGTTTGGCATACAAGCAACACCGCTTACACCGCCAGCCAGCGCCGCCGCACAGCCTGTTTCAACAGTTTCCTTGTGAGTCTGACCGGGGTCACGAAAATGAACGTGCATATCGAAAAGTGCAGGCATAACCGCAAGCTTTCCGCCGCCGTCAACAACCCTGTCAGCTGTTACCGCAAGATTTTCGCCAACCTCAGCAATCCTTCCGCCAACAATAAATATATCGCAGATTTTATCGGTCTTATCATCGACCGCCCTTACATTTTTAAGAAGAATACTCATTTATTTCCTCCATTATTCAAAAATTACAACCTTGTCGCTTCCGTCAATTTCCTTCATCTGTACCTTTACCGCTTCTTCCCTTGAAGTCGGCACATTCTTGCCAACGTAATCGGGACGTATCGGCAGTTCACGATGACCTCTGTCCACAAGCACCGCAAGCTGAATGCTTCTCGGTCTGCCGCGCTTTGTAACAGCGTCCATCGCCGCCCTTGCGCTTCTTCCTGTGAAGATAACATCGTCAACGATTATCACGCTCTTGTCCTTCACGTCAAAGGGAATGTCGGTTCTGTCAATGCCTGCGGAGTGCTTTTCGTCGTCACGGTAAGCCGTAATATCAAGCGTGCCCGTTTCAACCTCTGCACCTTCAAGCTCAAGAAGCTTTTTGGCAATTCTTTCCGCGAGGTGCACACCCCTTGACATTATACCAACAAGGCAGATATTCTCAGCGCCCTTGTTCCGTTCAAGGATTTCATAGGAAATTCTTGCAACCGCTCTTGTCATAGCATTTTCGTCAAGTATAACAGCCTTCTGATTAAGCTGCGGACTGCTCATTTCAGCACCTCCAAATAAAAAATACCTGTCCGTGAACTGACACAGACAGGTATTAATCAACTTATATTTATTTTACAATACAGGTACAGCTTTCCCAAAGGTACGGCTTACACCTGCCGCAGAATATCACTATAAGCGACTGCCTTGTCAATCTCACGGGATTAACTTAAAGGTTGTCCAAACTTCAAATATTATAGCACATTCTGCACAACTTGTCAACACGAAAACCGTCATTTTAACAGAAAAATCACATTTTCGTCCTTATTTTGTCTCAATCGTTTCAGCAACAGCAATTTCAGCCTCATCCGCATTTCTCTCAATTGCTATGTTGACAGTTTCCTCTGAATTGTTTCTGAAGCTGCTTTCGATTTTCACCTTTGCGGAAATAACTTTAAGACGTCGTTTCAGGCTTTCCATAGTATCAGCATATGAAGTAGAACGCAGCTGAGGAAACGCCTTGATAAGACGTTCAACCGAACGGTCACGGGAGTCCATAAGCCTGTCGTATTTTTCACGCCATTCGCTGATTTTGAAGTCGGCAGCGTCAACAATTTTACCATATTTAGCCTTGATTTCCGCAAAACGGGACTCGCCGTCCTTAGTTGATTTAAGCTGCTCATACTTTTCACGGAAGCTCTGAGTTGTAGCATCTGTTTTTTCGGCAATCTTTTCCTTGAGCTCGTGAGTTTTAGCGTCAGCCTTTTCAACAGCGCTGTCATATATTTCCTTGCTTTCAAGTGTTTTCTGCGAAAGAGTACCGCCGATTTTTTCGGCACTCAGAAGCATTACCTTTGAAATTTCATCAAGCTGTTTAAGACGGAGATTGAGCTTTCTTACCGCACTCAATGATGCAACAATGTCAATTACCAGCAGTACAGACCACAACATAATAAACGCAAAGCCCATCTTTACAGGCATTTTATCAATTGCAAGCTCAACCATCGGCTGAACAAAGCGTACAACCGTTACACAGCCAACACCCCAAAGAATGGAAATTTTAAGGCAGATGTAACCCTTGAAATTGAATTTTTCGTGTGAGTAATCCCACCATCTTGCGTGGAAAAGCTTTTCCATACCAAGTCCCACAAAAAGTTCAAAAGCGGTGCACAGCAGCGACGTTGCCAGAAACAGGGGGATAATTGTATCTGAAACAGGACGGAAGAATACCGTAACCATAATTACACCAAAGCCGTAAATAGGGCAGATAGGCATATTAAGAAAGCCCCTGTTCTGATATTCGCCCGTTTCAAGTGTCATCCAGCACACTTCAATTCCCCAACCGATGAACGACCAGAATATGAACATATGAAACATTTCATACAGGCTGAATTCTATAAAAGGTATCGGTGTCACGCTTATTCCTCCTTTTTCCTGAAATTTGCTACGGGATATATTATACCACATATAGCATTGTTGTCAATACAATTTTTTAATTTGTTACTTTTTGTAAACATTTTCACACAAATTTTGAATACTTTAGCTAAAAACAGGTTCACTAAATGTCAATGAATTGTTGACATTTTTGTTGTTGTCAGCTATAATTAAAATAGGTAAATTTTCGCATTGCATTATAAGACAATGGAGGTTACAAAATGCTTTTTATTTTACTATGGCTTATTTCGCCGATTGTTCTGCTGATATTGTTTCTTGTTCAATTGTCAACCTGTTCAGAGCTGAAACGCTCCAACAGAGCACTGCAGGAGCAGGTAAACGCTCTGCTTGCACAGCTTGCAAAAAGTGCTGAAAATAAAGAAAATACCTCTCCTGCTATTGCTGAGAAAAAGGACACAGCTTCTATAAATCAAACTGAGACAGCTGCACCGACACAGGCAGCACCTGTTCAGCAGCCTGATACTCCATATCAGCTCCCACCACAGGCACAGACTTCTTACAGCAGTCCTGCCGTTTCTGCACCTGTGACGGAACAGAAGCCTGTTGTGTATGCTGAAAAGCTTGACGCGTTTGTACCATCCGAAGCGGCTGCCCCCAAAAAGAAAATAAGTACAATAAATATTATTCTCATTCTCGGTGCATTGTTCCTGTCCCTTTCGGGATTTATATTTGCTGCCGCAACCTGGGGCGTGCTCAACAGCTTCTTCAAGGCGGTTGTGCTTGTGTCTTTCTCTGTACTTTTCTTTGGTATCCACTCCTTTACCGAGCGCAAGCTGAAGCTTGAACAGACGGGACGTATCTTCTACATACTCGGAAGTGTCTTTCTCCCTGCGGCAGTTGTTGCGGCAGGTCTGCTTGAAGTGTTCGGACACTATCTGTCTTTCTACGGCGGTGGAAAGCTGCTTGTCTTTGCAATGGTTGCCCTCAGCGTGTGCATACCGTTTTTCAAAGGTGCTCACGACTATAACAACAAGTTTTTTGCCTCAGTTTCACATTACAGCTTTTCGACAGCAGTTGTCTTTGCATTGTTCCACTTTATTCCGAGAGCGGACGTCGCAGTGCTTGTCAGTGCGGTGTACTCACTGCTGATAGTAATTGCCGAGCCGTTTATGAAGCAGATTTATGACAATCTTTTCGGCGAGGACAATATCTTTTCCGCACAGTACGGCTCTTTTGCCATTATAAGCACAACAGTCCTCGGCGTAATCTCAATCTGCGTTTTCCGTGATGAAACATTCAGCCTTGTGACATTGTTTGCCTTTGCGGTTTACTCCGCCTGCTTTCTTACAAAGAGCATCACCGAAAAGAACGGTGCATTCAGTTCAATAGCTTTTGCATTTTTTATAACAATTGCATTGTTCTCAGGCTTTGACCCTGACGATGTTTCAGGTTATGCCTGCGTATTGGCAGCAACCGCACTTATCTATGCAACACTTTCCGCTATGGGAATTCTTCCTGAAATTGTCCGTAAGGCAATGAAAATACTTGCCATCACAGCCGCAGCTGTAGCAGGACTTTTCGGCGTTGTGGAAAATATTTTCTACCTTGTGGAGGAATCTGTCCCATCGTGGGAAATGGTACTTGCATCAGGTGTGGTATTTGCCGAAATGCTTATCCTTGCAATCCGCTACAAAACAAACGAATTCAAGGTATTTACCTTTGCGGCGCTTATATGGTTTGTAACTGACCTTATGCTCATTTTCAAACTTGGTCTGTTGGGAATTCTCATTTCCTTTGCAGCGGTTGCCGTGTATTTCCTTGTGACACGTCTTACCCCTCTCAGGGATAAGCTTTACACCAGTGCAAACGATATAGTTTTTGCTGTCTATACAATTATCAACTCCATATGCTGCTGTACAGACAGCGAAGCAGGCTGCTTTGCAGCAATAGCAGTCCTTGCAGCAGGAATTATCTGTACAATCATTTGCGGAAACGAAAAAATTTCCGCTGTTCTCTGTCCGATACTTACTTTCCAGACAGCACTGCCGCTTTTCCGTATTTTTATGGATTACGACATAATTTTCCCTTACGCAGTTGAAAACGGTGATTCTGCAATGTCCGTAATTGTAATTCTTTTCTGCGTACTTGCATCGCTGTTTATGTTTATTCCGAAGGCAGCAGGATACGCAAAATCCTATGGAATTTCCGTACTCTGCTTACTTCCCGTGTTCATTATTTCCTGTATGATATGGTATAGCGCAGACGTTGTTTCAATGCTTGCAATCTGTGCATACACAGCAGTATTCATCGCAAAATATTCTCTCCCGAAGGAAAAATTTTCGCATATCAATCTGCTTAACGGAGCAATACTCCTGACATCACTCCTTGCAGGCTTCAAATTCCTTGATAATCTGGACTATCTTGCTTGTTTCCCGGCGGTTGCAATAATGCTTATATTTGCTGTTTACGCACTTGGAGAAGCATTTGACGTGTTCCCGAATGTCAATCCGTATATATGTACATTCCTTTGGTGGACAGCTCCGATTTTCAGCAGCTGGCTGTTCATTGCAGGTGCAGATGCAGACAATAATGCAATAATGATTTTCGGTGCAATTCTTGCAGTTTGCTCAGGATTTACCTCCGTTATCAAAAAGAACACTCTCAACCTTATCCTGCCGATTTTCGTGCTGACATTTGCAATTGCCGAAACGTATGAAGCGGAAATGCTGATTGTTCCGTTTGCAGTGCTTGTTGCGGCAGGACGTATCCTTTTCAGTGAACAGCTGCTGAAAAAATCTTACTTTGATATTTTCTCAATCGGCGCATATCTGCCTGTTGTTGTGTATCTGTTTGAAACAAGTGATGATTTAAGGTGCTGGACAGCGGTTCTCGTGCTTGCACTGCTTACCTTTAATCTTGTCCGCACGGGACACTCCTCCGTTACAAACCGCAGAACAGTTACAGCGGCTGCTGCATTTATATTCCCATTGTTCTGGGCACAGCCGTTCTTTGAAGTGCCTGAACTCATCAACGTCCAGTTCAATTTGCTGCCTGTGTTCTTCTTCTGCCTGCTTGTGAAGCTTATCTGGAAGGACGCAGCCGAAAAGGCGGACAATTTCTCCTTTATTGCGGCAATTATTTCCCTGGTAATTCTCTTTATAGAGTCCTTTACATCAAGCGACAGCTTCGACGCCGTGTTTATCGGAACAGTGCTGTTTATAATGCTTGCTGTATCCTTTATCATCAAGAAAAAGCGTTGGTTTGTGCTTGCAGTTGCTTCAATGGTAGCTTCGGGTATTCTCCTCAGCTTCGGTCAGCGTGACAGCATTGCTTGGCTTGTATACCTTGCCCTTGCAGGTGCGGCACTTATCGCCCTCGGTCTTGCAAACGAACTCAAAAAGCAACAGCAGAAAACAGGCGAGGAAACCAAACTTTCACGTTTTATGTCCGACTGGACTTGGTAATAATTCGCAATTCGTAATGCGTAATTCGCAATTGTAGGAGGAACTATGGATTTTTGGAATATTATTACAAACCGCACAAGCTACCGTGGTGCTTATAAGAATACGAAAATTCCCCGTGAACATCTTGTTCAAATTATGGAAGCTGGACTTGCCGCACCGTCTGGCTGCAACAAGCAGACGACTTCACTTATCTGCGTTGACGACCCGACTATCCTTGACAAGCTTAAAGGTATGATTGACCCGCCGATTTGCGAAACCGCACCTGCAATAATCTGCGTGCTTACACAAAAGATTTTCGCTTACCGTGACAAGTGCTTCAACGTACAGGACTACTCTGCGGCAATTCAGAATATGCTCCTTGCGATAAAGGCGCTGGGCTATGAAAGCTGCTGGTATGAGGGGCATATTACCGACGATGACGATATCGGCGGACAGCTTGCAAAGGTGCTTGGCGTTCCAGACGATTACAAAATGGTGTGTATTCTCCCCGTGGGCATTGCCGACGGACAGCTTACCCGTGCGAAAAAGAAAAGCTTTGAGGAGCGTGCGTGGTTTAATAAATTTGGAAATTAGGAATGTGGAAAGTGAAATTTCATGGTTACACAATATTTTCTCATTCCACTTTCCAAATTCCACATTCAAATAAGAAAGGACATTTATATGAAACGTATTTTAGCAGCAATGCTTGCGGTTGTTGTTGTCTGCGGATTTGGCGGGTGCAAGGCTGACGAAAAGCAGACGGAAATTGTGTCTGAAACGAGTTCAACCGAAATACAATATATAACCGATTGGTCAATTGATGAGTTGTTACAAGAATTTGAACTTAATGGTAAAACTTATTCAATGCCTCTTACTATCGGAGATTTGGGTGAGGGGTATTCAATCGGCGATAAAGCTTCATTACGAGAAGATAATTATGGCTATTATTTACGATATAATGATGAACATTTTGCATTAATAACTGTAGATGATTCAGATACAGACATTAACAAATGGCAAATAAAGTCGTTTAGTTTGTCAGGAAAAAAATATAAATTTGGTGATTTGTTTTATAAAAATAAAAGAACTAATGTTATAGATAAATATGGTTTCCCTTCTTTTTCTACGGAGCATGGTGATACAATTTTAGACAATTACATTTTTGAGAACAATGACTCATTTACGATTCATTATAAAAATAATAAAATATATGGTATAGTAATAGGAATCGACAATGAAGAAAATGAGTGATACAAGCAATTCCTCATTCCACTTTCCAAATTCCACATTATAAAAAGAAAGGGCATTTATATGAAACGTATTTTAATAGCAATGCTTGCGGCTGTTGTTGTCTGCGGATTTAGCGGGTGCAAGGCTGACGAAAAGCAGACGAAAATTGTGTCTGAAACGAGTTCAACTACTGCTTCACAAACAGCACAGACATCAGAAACAACCTCCCCTGAAAGTTCAGAAGAAACTCAAATTGAAACAGAATATGAGATTACAGATTGGACAATGGAGGAATTACTTAGTGATATAGAGATAAACGGAGTAAAATTATCTTTACCCTGTTCATATGAGGAACTAGCGGAACACTTTGACTTGGAACTTGACTTGTCTTTCTATAATGAAGCGAATAGAAAATATTATTACGGTTATGCATATCGTGAAGATATATGTATATTAACAGGCTATTACTCAGAAATTGAAACAGACAATCCAAGTGCAAACGGAATGGATGATTTCTATATGTCATGTGAAAATGGAGACTCATTCAAAATTGGCGAAATCATTAGTGGCGTAACAACTCGTGAAGATGTTGAAAAAGAATTGGGAAAACCAAATTTTCATAGCACAAGTAAATTTGATACATGGTATAAATGGAATGGTATTAACGCAATTGCAATTAGTTATGATAAAAATAATAAAGTTAATTGTATTCACTGTTTTTGGAAACAAAACACAGAGGAACAATAACAACTCCTCACTCCACACTCCAAATTCCAAACTCTAAAACGAAAGGATAGTACCCCAATGAACAAAAAAGAAGTAGCTGAAATCAAAAAGAACTTTACCGACAGCAGCGGATTTTTTACGCTTAACCACGTTGTTTCCGCTTACATTGACCCCCAGAAGAATATCCGCTGCAACCAGAACAAGCTTTACTCCCTTATCGAGGAGGACGCAGGTGCGGTTATGATGGAGTCGCTGAAAAAGGTGCTGGGCGGAAGCGTTGGCAAAAATCTTATGGAGTACGGCTTCCCCAATACCGAATACGACGAGGAGGGCGCACAGAACATTCTCTATGCCGCTGTCAAGGGCAAGCTTGAGGACGAAACCGCCAACGCAAAGCTGATTGAGCGAATTGTCAACAATATGGAGTACGAAATGGCGTACACGCTGATTATGGGCTACTGTTCCTACAGCATTATGACAAAGGACAAGAATGACGAGTCCTACGATGACGCAACCGAGGAATACAACTTTATCGTGGTTGCGGTCTGCCCCGTATGCACAGGTGACGACGGTCTTATGTTTGACAGCGAGGCAAACGAAATCGTGAAGAAAGCCAACACCGACCTTATCGTAAGCCGTGCACCGACGGACGGTTTCTTCTATCCGGTTTTCAGCGATAGAAGTCCTGATGTTAACCGTGTTATGTACTACACCAAGACACCGAAAAAGCCTAACATTTCCGTGGTTGAGGACGTCCTCGGCTGTAGCTTTGTAATGACCTGTCAGAACGAAAAGGATACCTTCCGTGAAGTGCTTAACGATGTTGTTGGCGACGAGCTGAGCTACACGCTTATTACTCAGGTGAATGAAACTCTCCGTGAGATTGTTACCAAGTCCAAGAATGAAACCGAGCTTCCGATTATCGATGACAACAAACTTCACAACATTCTTTTTGATGCAGGCGTAAGCAGCGAAAAGCTTGACGCACTTCCTGCCGTGTTCAAGGAAAAGGTGGGCGACGCTGACGGACTTATTGTGGAAAATCTCGTTGAGAACAAGACCGTGCTTGAAACGCCTGAAATCACAATCAACATCAGCCGTGACGGCACAGACAAGGTACGCACAAGCGTTATCGACGGCAGACGCTGCCTTGTTATCGACCTTGACGACCCGAGTATTTCCATCAACGGACTTGTTACAAGCGTTACATAAGGCAAAAACCGTGTATCATTTAGGGCACTAACCGTATAGAAGTAATTAAGGGTACCGAGCAGTAAACTCGATACCCTTGATTTGTTTATTACGGATTGGCAAAGGGGACACCCCTTTTCTGATACACGGTTAATTTTTATCTGTAAACTTCCGTCAGCTTATCCCAGTTTTCAAGCGCAATTTTTGCAACCTCAGGGTCATACATAATTCCCACATTCTTTTCAATTTCCGCCTTGCACACTTCAAGGGGCAGCGCATTTCTGTAGGCACGCTTTGAAGCCATAGCGTCAATCGAGTCGCAGACGGCGATAATCCGTGCACCGAGAGGAATTTCCGTACCCCTTGCGCCGAATGGGTAACCCTTGCCGTCCCAACGCTCGTGGTGGTGAAGAATAATTGCGGCAAGACGTGCGAAATGGGATGACCTCGACAGAATATCCGCACCGATTTCAGGATGCTTCTTCATCAGCTTCCATTCCTCATCATCAAGCTTTCCCTCTTTAAGCAGGACACGGTCGGGGATACCGATTTTGCCGATATCGTGCAGATGCCCCGCAATGTGTATTTCCTGAATATCTTCCTCTGATAAGCCCATAAGTTCGCTTATCATACAAGCCATATCGCTGACCCGTGCCGAATGTTTCCCTGTGTACGGGTCACGGGCATCCAGCGCGGATGTTATGCACTCCACAAATTCGTGGTATTCGTAATCAATCTCACATTCACAGTTCATTGTTACACCGCCTTGTACAGTTAGTTTAAGCTTACTTTTATTGTACACCTTTTAATTCGTTCTGTCAAGGTGCAAAACAGCAGATTAAATTATTGTACAAATTTCCAAAATTAAAAAAATAGTGTTGATTTGAAAGAAAAAGCATAGTATAATATTGTACTGTAGTTTGTTTTTAAGGAGAGCATTTATGGATAGATTTGACCGCATCAAGAATATGATTGGCAACACACCGCTGCTGGAAATTACCCTGAAATACAAGGGCAGGGAAATGCAGGTGTACGCTAAAGCAGAGTACCTTAACCTTTCAGGCAGCATTAAGGACCGTGTTGCATTATACATAATGAAGAAAGCTTATGAAACAGGCACAATCAAGCCTGGGGATATCGTTGCTGAAGCAACAAGCGGCAACACTGGCATTGCTTTTTCCGCAATGAGCAGTTATCTTGGTCATAAGGCTGTGATTTTTATGCCTGACTGGATGAGCCGTGAGCGTATTAACCTGATGAAAAGCTTCGGCGCAGAGGTGCGACTTGTTTCCCGTGAAGAAGGCGGCTTCCTCGGTTCAATCAGGATGACGGAGGAGCTTGCAGCAAAAGGCGGAGTGTTCCTTCCGGGACAGTTCTCCAACGAGGATAACTGCGATGCACATTACTATTCAACAGGCGAGGAAATCGTCCGTCAGCTTGCATCAATCGGCAAAACAGCCGATGCAGTTGTTGCAGGAGTAGGCACAGGCGGTACTGTAATGGGTATCGGCAGACGTCTCAAAGAAGCTAATCCGAATTGTATCGCTTACCCTCTTGAGCCGCTCAATTCACCAACACTTTCCACAGGCTACAAGGTGGGAAATCACCGTATTCAGGGCATTTCCGATGAATTTATCCCGCCTATCCTCAAGCTTGACGAGTGCGGAGAGGTTGTTTCGGTAGACGACATCGACTCAATCATTATGGCACAGAGAATTTCCCGTGAGTTTGGTATCGGCGTGGGTATTTCCTCAGGTGCAAATCTTCTCGGCGCAATCATTGCAAATGAACGTCTCGGTGAAAATGCAGTTGTTACAACCGTTTTTGCGGACGATAACAAGAAGTATCTTTCCACTGACTACTGCAGTGAAATTACACCTGCTGAGGACAGTATGAGCAAGGATATCGAGCTTATCAGCGTAAAGGCTATAAAGTAAAATACACATACCTGAGGGGTTAAGGCTTCTCAGGTATTTTTATGCTGTACGGAAATTGTTGAAAATTACTATTGCATAATGCGTGTAACTGTGTTATAGTATAATTAATTGAATATGATACGAAATACGGTTCGAAATCGATTTGCAGGGCAATTCGACGCGTAGATTAATAGGGAATTCGGTGAGAATCCGAAGCAACCGCCATTACTGTATTTGACGAGAGGGGCATATATGTCATTGAGCCATCAGGCTTGAGAAGGCTTGTCCCGCGCGGATTTCCGACAAGGAAAACCGCTTTGTCATAAGTCAGGAGACCTGCCGTGTTTTAAGGGTTGTACTAAGCTGAACTTTAAGTGAAGCTTAGTATTAAACAGGCTTGGGATGTGAAGCATAGTTGCCGTTTATCACGTTAAGTTTTGAAAGTTCTGCACTTTCAAGGCTGTTTTTGTTGTGTAATCAAGGCTTCTTCAGATTTCTGAGGGAGCCTTTATTTTTTTAGAAAGAGGTAATTACAATGAAAAAACTTATCGCAGCAGTATCCGCAATCGCACTTACATTCAGCACGGCTTTTACAGCCTTTGCCGCTGACTCAGCCGACGTTTATGTAACAATTTCCGACGGCACAGGTGCACTTGCCCTTGCACAGGAAAAAATCACCGTTACAGACGTTGACGCTGATGGTGCACTCACAATCAATGACGCTCTTTTTGCCGCTCACGAAGCAAAGTATGACGGCGGCGCAGCTGCCGGTTACGCTTCGGGTGAAACCGAGTACGGTATTTCCCTCAATAAGCTTTGGGGCGTGGAAAACGGTGGCAGTTACGGCTACTGCATAAATGACATTTCAGCAATGAGTCTCAGCGATACAATTGCAGACGGTGATTACATCAGCGTCTACGCTTTCAGTGACCTTGCAGCCTGGTCGGATGTGTACAGCTTTTTTGATATAAATTCAGCTGAAATGACCGCAGGCGGAGTAATCGCTCTCACACTTTCCTACGCAGGGTATGACGCTGACTGGAATCCTGTTACGTCCTTCGTAAACGGTGCAGTAATCACAATCAACGGCGAAAAAACAGACTTAACAACCGACTCACAGGGAAAAGTAGAAATTAAACTTGACGAAGCAGGCGAGTATATCATCAGTGCTGTTTCCGACACACAGACACTTGTTCCTCCTGTCTGCAAAGTAACTGTAACAGCCGCAGAAGCTTCATCCGACAGCGCAACAACAGCACCAAAAACAGGCAACAGCACAAGCGGTCTTGTTGCAGTAACAGCAATTGCCCTTGCAGCAGCCTGCCTTACTAAGAAGAATGAAAAGTAAATTCTGTACGGTAATTTCCTGCATAATTGCGGTTTTCCTGCTCACGTTCAACGTTTCAGCAGAATATGCGTCCGAAATTTACGAGGATGTTCTGAACTATAAGCTTGCCGAATGCGGAGCGGAAAACGTGCAGGAATGGATTGATACCGAGCTTACCGAAAATGCAGGAATAACTTCAGAGTGGTACGCAATAACTCTGAGTCAGTGCGGAGAATATGATTTTTCCGCATACAAATCCGCACTTGAAAATTACTTGCAGAACAATAAAATCAATTCAGCAGTCTCTCGTCAGAAGTACGCTCTTGCGTTGATTGCAGCAGGCAGCAATTCACAATATATCGCTGAAACAATGGAAAATTCTATCGGCGAGCAGGGTATGATGAGTTATGTCTATGGTTTGCACCTGCTTAACAACGGTTGCACAAGTACACAGCACACCGCCGAAAGTGTAACGGCTGAAATAATTTCTATGCAGTTTGAGGACGGCGGCTGGGCTGTTATGGGTGAGTACGGTGATCCTGATGTAACCGCAATGACAATTCAGGCGCTTGCACCCTACTATAGCACAGATGAAACCGTGACAAAAGCTGTGGATAAGGCTTTGCAGTTTCTTTCAGATAAACAGCTTGCGGGCGGCGGCTACAAATCAATGGGGAAAGATACCTCCGAAAGTGTTTCGCAGGTTATAATTGCACTTTCTTCCCTTGGCATTGACGCAGAAACAGACAGCTGCTTTGCCAAAAACGGAAATACGCTTTTTACGGCGCTGGAAAATTTCCGCCTTGATGATGGAAGCTTCTGCCACGAAATCGGAAGTGAAGCAAATCACACAGCAACTGTACAGGCGTTTATGGCGGCAGCGGCTTACAGCAAAATGAAAGACGGTGCTAATCTTTTGGCTTTGGAAAACAAAGGCGAAGAAACGGAAATGGCTTCGGAAACGACTGCAAATGAAATGGAAATAGCGGAGAAAAAATCGGAAACAGCGGCGGAAATTGCTGCTGAAAAAACGGAAAAACGTTCCTATAAACCGATAGATTGTATAGTTGTTATTGCCATTTCCTCAGTTGTCTGTATTGTACTCCTGACAGCAAAAAAACGTAACAAAAAGAACTTTTTCGCAGTAGTATTTGTTGCCGCAATTGCTGTGATAATAGTGCTTTGTACCGATTTTCAAAGCGCCGATGAATACTATGGGACAAATTCCGCAAAAGCAAATTCCGTTGGCACGGTTACACTGGAAATACGCTGTGATACCGTGTCAGGAAGGAAGGACTACATTCCTGAAAACGGCGTAATTCTTGCCGAGACAGAGTACGAATTTGAAGCTGACGAAACGGTTTATGACATACTTGTTGAAGCTTGCCGTGAGAATGAAATTCAAACCGAATTTTCGGGAGGATATGTTTCAGGAATAAACTACATCTACGAATTTGATTTCGGCGACCTGTCAGGTTGGATGTATTTCGTCAACGGCGAGGAAGCCTCTGTGGGATGTGACTCCCGCAAACTTGCCGACGGAGATAGGATAGAATGGCTTTACAGCTGTGAAATGGGTAACGATTTGAAGTGAGGAGGGAGAATATGCGGACATTTGCTGACAGCAATCCTATTGCAGCGACAATATATTTCCTTACAGTCTCAGGAATAGCAATGTTTGCCGCAAATCCCGTAATTTCTGCAATTTCGCTGATTGGGGCAGTTGTGCTGTTTGTTATGAATAACGGCAGAAAAAGCGTTTCCACCCACTTGTTTTCAGCAGCACTTTTTGCTGTAATGGCGCTTTTAAACCCTCTTGTTTCCCATAACGGCGCAACAGTGCTTTTTGTAATGAACAACAATCCCGTGACACTTGAAGCGCTTATCTACGGCATCTGCTCAGCATTGACGGTTGTTGCGGTGCTGTACTGGTTTCACTCATTTTCGCAGATTATGACAAGCGACAAGCTTCTGTATCTTTTCGGTGCATTGTCACCGAAGCTTGCACTTACTCTGTCAATGGCATTGCGGTATGTACCTCTTTTCGGTACGCAGATTAAGAAAACCCACGCAAGCCAGAAAGCACTGGGTTTGTACAAGGACGACAACATCGTGGACAGCTTCAAGGGCGGAATGAGAATTTTCTCGGTAATGATAACCTGGGCGCTGGAAAATGGAATTATCACTGCCGACAGTATGACTGCAAGGGGATACGGAATGGGAAAACGCTCACGCTTTTCGCTTTTTCGTTTCAAAGCAGAGGACATATTTCTCATCTGTGCAGCCGTTGTATTTTCGGTGCTTTCAATATATGGAATAATCGGTGCAGAGTTTGAATTCTATCCATATATATCCGTACCCGCAGTTACCGCAAGGCTTGCTGTGGGGTACGCTTCATACGGAGTAATGATTTTACTGCCCGTCATTATCGGAGTAAAGGAGGAGCTGAAATGGAAATACTTAAAGTCGAAAATCTGAATTTTACCTATCCGCTGACAGCTTCACCTGCTGTCAGCAATGTTTCTTTTTCGGTAAATAAAGGCGAGTTTGTTGCCGTGTGCGGCGCAACGGGAAGCGGTAAATCAACCTTGCTGCGTCTGCTTAAACGTGAAATTTCACCCCTTGGTGAAACAAGCGGCAGCATTATTTTTGACGGTACAGACATAGAAAAGCTTGCACCCGAAAAAAGTGCATCGGGAATAGGCTTTGTAATGCAAAATCCCGAGCATCAGCTTGTGACCGATACAGTCTGGCACGAGCTTGCTTTCGGACTTGAAAATCTTAATCTGCCGCAGAATGTTATGGCACGGCGCATAGCTGAAACCGCCTCATATTTCGGAATAGAAAATTGGTACGACAAAAAGGTTTCCGAGCTTTCAGGCGGACAGAAACAGCTTCTCTGTCTTGCGGCGGTAATGGTAATGAATCCGCAGGTGCTTGTGCTGGACGAGCCTACCTCACGGCTTGACCCGATTGCCGCTTCGGAATTTGTTGCAACACTTAAAAAGCTCAACCGTGAGCTGTCACTGACCATAATTATTTCCGAGCACCGACTTGAGGAGGTAATTCCTGCCTGTGACAGGCTTCTTGTGCTTGAAAACGGCTTGGTTAAAGCCTTCGATACACCGCAGAAAGCTATGTTGAAGCTTGATGAAAAGCTTCTCCGTGCAATGCCTGCCGCAGTACAGCTTTTCCGTGCAGTTGGCGGCAGGGGAGAGTGTCCCCTCGATATACGGGACGGCAGGCGCTTTATCGAAGAAATTTTCGGCAGCAGTATTACCGCACTTCCCGTCAGCGAGTATATTCATCACGAAAATATCGCAATGCGTTTTAAAAATGTCTTTTTCCGATATGAGCGAAATCTCCCCGACGTGCTGAAGGGTCTGAATATAACCGTGTACGAAAACGAGATTTTCTGTATTCTCGGTGGCAACGGCTCAGGAAAAACCACGACTCTTTCCATTGCCGCAAATCTTGTTAAGCCTTACAGCGGCACAGTTGAAATCTTCGGGAAAAAGCTTAAAGAGTACAAAAATCAGAGCCTTTACCGTAACTGCCTGACCTTGCTCCCTCAGGACGTACAGACTGTGTTTATGAGAAATACCGTCCGTGAGGAGTTGGAGGGCGCAGAAGCCGAGGTCGAAATGCTGCCGTTTGATTTCGCAAAGCATATGGACAAGCATCCTTATGACCTGTCAGGCGGAGAGCAGCAGCTTGTTGCCCTTGCAAAGGTTTTAGCGTCAAAACCGAAGCTGCTTATTCTTGACGAGCCTACAAAAGGGATTGACGCTGACTCAAAATATCGCTTGGTGTCAATTCTTAAACAGCTTAAAGCTGACGGAATGACAATTTTAATCGTAACCCACGATACCGAATTTGCCTGTGAATGTGCAGACAGATGTGCGTTGCTGTTCCGTGGAGAACTTGTGTCTGAAGCCGTTCCGCGTGAGTTTTTCTCGGATAATAATTTCTATACAACCGCTATCAGCCGAATGACACGAGGTATTTACAGCAATGCGGTTTCTGTTGATGACGCAGTTAAGCTGTATAATCTTAACGAAGGCGGTGAAAAGCCGTGCTTGTAATAGAAAATAAATCTTTGCGCAATGCCGTCAGAATTGCAGTTCCGTTTGTGATAATTCCGACGCTGATTATTTTCGGAGCAACTGTTTTCGAGGAACGCAGATATCTCATTGTCTCCACGGGAGTAGCCTTGTTTGCACTGCTTCTTTTTGCGGCAGGCTACGAAAAAAAGCCGACAGGCTCACGCCGTATGATTATCGTCGCAGTAATGACCGCACTGTGTATTACAGGACGGTTTATTCCTTTTTTTAAGCCTGTAACTGCCCTGACCGTCATAACAGCAATCTATCTCGGCGGTGAGGCTGGCTTTCTTGTCGGCGCAATGTCTGCACTTCTTTCCAATTTCTATTTCGGACAAGGTCCGTGGACGCCGTTTCAGATGCTTGCCTGGGGAATGACAGGTCTGATTGCAGGTATCCTTGCAAAACCGCTTAAACGGTATAAATGGCTGCTGCTTGTTTACGGAGTGCTTGCAGGGGTTCTGTATTCCCTTGTTATGGATGTCTGGACGGTTATCTGGTACGACGGTTCATTCCGTACTGAGCTCTATCTTTCAGCACTTGTCACAGCAATTCCGCATACCGTTATGTATTCCGTGTCAAACTTTATTTTTCTGTGGTTTACAGCAAAACCATTCGGGGAAAAGCTTGAGCGTGTAAAAATAAAATATGGTGTATAAAAATAATACCTGCTGCATCTGCAACAGGTATTAATCTTTTATATACGGTAATCATCGGGATAAATCATTCAAAAACACAATTAGCAAGATTTTCAACGTTAAAGTTGAATATGTCATTTTTGACCCGTTCAACTATTTCAGCAGAAGCGCCATCAAAGCGGAATTCATCCAGTTTCCGTGACATTTCGTCCAAAGCGTCAACATCCATATCATCTGCCGCATTGCGTATGTTTTCGAATATTTCCAGAATAGCGTCCCTGTATTCGGAAGCATCCTTCAAATCAGTATCCTCTGTAAACAGGACAGCAAGTTCTTTTTTGTAATTTCTCCAGTTGCTTACAAAAACAGGGTGAAGCATTCTGATTATTTCAGTATTGCCGCTGCGAGCCGCTTCTTCAAGCTCCATAGCCATACCTGCAAGCCTTACAATACCAATCAGAGCAGCGGTACTTTTCATACCGTGAACCTTGATTCTGTAGCTGTTCAAGGACTCTGCCTCATCAATTGAATTGAAATAGCTGTCGATTTCAGCAGTATCCTTTGCCGCAGAATTGCGGAACATTTTAATTGTTTCAAGCAAAGAGCTGTCGCTGTCAAAATTGAGTCTTGCATAGCGCCAGTCAATGCCGTTGATGATAGGAAGCTCAATAGCTTCTTCAGTTGCCTGTTCAGCTTCCTGCAGCGTTTCAGCGCTTTGCAGCAGCGACTCAGGAAGCAGCGAGGAAAGCGCTTTTTCCAGCTTTTTAGGGTCAACAGGCTTGGAAAGAAAGCTGTCAAAGCCTGCTTCAATGTAAAAATCCCGTGCACCTACAACAGCATTTGCCGTAAGCGCAACAACAGGAATATCTGCACAAAGGCTGTCCTCGTCGGAGCGAACGTGTTTCAGTGCCTGAATACCGTCCATAACAGGCATCATATGGTCCATAAAAATAATATCGTACCTGTTTTCCTTTACCATTTCCACACACTGCTGACCGCCTGAAGCTTCTGAAATGATAACCTGCGTTCTTTTCAGAAGATTTTTGAAAACCTTTCTGTTCATTTCATTATCGTCAACAACAAGCACCTTTGCATCAGGTGCAGCAAAATCAGCCTTGTATTCCTTGTGCTCATATTCAACATTGTTCAGGTCAAGCTTTCCTATAGGCGTCGGGTCAATAATCTCCTGCGCAATTTCAAACGCAAAAAATGAACCTGTCCCGTATTTACTTGCAACCTCAAGCTTGCTGCCGAACATTTTCAGCAGCTGAGAAGTAATATTAAGACCCAGACCTGTACCCTCAATGTTTCTGTTATTTTTTTCGTCCATACGTGCAAAAGCTTCAAACAGCTTTTCGATATCCTCGTCCTTGATACCTATTCCCGTGTCTTTTACACTGAAATAAAGATTTCCGTCCCCCAAATATTTTACTTCAAAAGTAACGCTTCCTTTATGGGTATATTTTACAGCATTACTAAGCAGATTAATGACAATCTGCTTGAGACGTATATCATCACCTCTGAGTTTGCGCGGGATAGTTTCATCTGCGATTACAATAAACTCAAGATTTTTGTCCTCAGCCTTGAAACGTATCATATTGTAAATGTCATTGATAAGCTTTGCGGGTTTGTATTCATCATAGATAGGAGTAAGCTTGCCTGCTTCAATTCGTGTTATATCGAGAATATCGTTTATAATACCCAGCAGTGAATCAGCTGCATTTTTTGTTTCCAGAGCATAGCGGAAAATATCCCTGTCCTTGCTTTCGCGCAGTATCATCTCATTCATACCTATAACAGCATTGATAGGAGTTCTTATCTCGTGCGACATATGTGCAAGAAACCTTGATTTTGTCTTTGTAGCCTTCTGTGCCTCATCACACTTTGCTTCAACAACTTTAAGTATATCATCAAGGCTTCGTTCCTGTTCAGCATTTTTACGGTATTGAAATTTGATATGGTTAACCATACTTACGATTATCCAGTTCATAACCAGCAGCATAACCGTACCGAAGCTGAATGCCAGCATAGTCTGTCGTGAGCCTGTGTAATGGCTGACAAATCTTGCTGCAATAAAAATTATGATAAAGCTTTGCATAAACTGAAATTTTGATACCTTTGAGTCAATGAAAACAAACCCGAGAATTGTGCTGAAGCACATTGCATATATGAAAACCTGTGCCGAGTCGAATACGATTGAAAGAAAAATGTTGATAATAACAAAGGCTGCCATCTGAAGCTTTCCGTAAAGCGTAACCCTTCTTGTTCTTCGTGCAGCTATCGCAAATGCAATCGTTGTGCCGACAAAGAAGACGGAAAATAATATCAGTAATGCAAGGGGAAGTCTTTTGAATGAAATTCCAATAATGATTGTAGCAATCCCCATAAAAACATAAAAAAACGAATTGGTTGTGTATGCTGTATGGAATTGTGACCTCATTTTTCTGCCTCCTCACATACTCGTACACCCTTAGGTACAACAAGGTTAAGTCCTTTATGTACAATTTCCGCCTCACAGACAGAAATTCCCTTTATAAGGTCACCGTCGTGATTTATTGCAAAAGGAGAACCGCTGGTGCGTTTGATGGTAATTTTGCTGCAGTTACTGCACCGCATATTCTTTTCAAGCCTGTCATATTTCCTGTTCATCAAATCAAGCAGCGACGGTAACAGCGTAAATGCCTTCTTATTTCCGACAATACGGGAAATAGCCTTGCCGTCGTTGACACAGGTTTTTTCGTCAAAATACATATTGCCGCCGAAAACACAGCCGTTTCCGATAAAAATTTCCGCAAATTTTCCTGTTATAGTTTCGCCATCAAGCGTAACCTCATATTCGTGAGGATTAGAAACGAAAATAGAATAAAGTGTAGCAAGTGTATACGGTACATCTCTGCTGACAAAGCGGAAAATACGGTAATCATCCATCTTTCCAAGGCAGTTGCTGTCCATACCTGTAGAAAGGGAATTAAGCGAAACCCCGTAGTTTGATTTTATGTAGTCAACCTGTATTACATCACCATTGATAAGCTCCTCAATATTGTGGAAGCGAGCCTCATCCTCGCCGAAGTTTTTCAGGAAGTCGTTTGTCAGACCGCAAGGAAAAAAAGCAACCTCCACATTTTCAAGGTTATCAAAGCCGTTAAGCATATTGCGCATAGTTCCTGAACCGCCGCAGCAATAAAAACGAAGCTTCTCTCCATCGAAAATATGAAGGATTTTTCTTACAAGTTCTGTTTCATATCCTGCGTAACGGGTGTTAAATACGAAGTAATCAAAATTTTTCATCGTATTAAGCTTTGTACGCAGATCATCCGCAAAGGTTTGAGACCCCGCAAAAGGATTGATAATAAAAATGTGAGTCATAGTAACCCTCTCCTTTATTCTTCCTTATGGAGTACCTCTTCTATATGTTCAATCATAGACTGCTTGTTAGGCGGCTTGAGCATATATCCGTCAGGGTTAAGCATAATCAGCTTCTTTACAACCTCGCGGTTAGCGCTGCTTGTGAGGAAAAGAACAGGAATATTAGCGGTTGCTTCATCTTCACGAAGCTGTTTTATAACATCTTCACCATTCATCTCAGGCATTTCATAGTCAAGCAGGATTACGTCAGGTCTTTTTCTTGAAATTGATTTAAAAGCCTGCTCACCGGAGGTTGCAATTGATACATTATAATTTGAATCAAGCATTTCCTTGACTGTGCGAAGAAGAATTACATTGTCGTCAACAACAAGAACATTAGCAACATCGGGAATTTTTTTATTTGAATTGTTCATTTATATAACCCCCACAAGTACAGATAAAGCCTCTGAGTAAATCTCAAATGAGGAATTGCAAAAATAATAAGGCGTAAAATCGCTTTTAAGCATAGTTAAATTAGTATAATAAATATTATACCATATGAATTTTGATATTTCAAGGGGAATATGCAAAATAACATAATATTTGGATATTTTAACAACGTTTTGTCAATTTAATTCAGCGTAAGTCCTCCTAATGCACATTTGCCAAGCGTTTAAATGCTGAAAAAACAACATATAACCTTATTTTGGGTATTATCAGTTTCTTGTGCATTTATACAATATTAATGTGTTTTATGCATCTATAAAAAGGCTGCCGCACCTGAAGATACAGCAGCTTTAAAATTATGTCTCGTCCATAAATCCGTGGTACTGACCGTCATCAAGAGCCGCCTTGTCAATAAGTCCGTCAGTGTTGATTTCAGCGGTAAAGTCTGCAAGTGTACATTCCGCAACAGGAGCAGGACCCTCACGAAGTCCCACAACATCGGGAGTTTCAATTGAAGCTAAGTCCTTTGGGGCTTTCTTTCTGCCCATATCCTTGAAGAAATCGTCAGGGTCATTGAAAGCAGGCTGTGCAGCAGCGGCAGCTTTTCTTGCAGCGGCAGCTTCCTTTGCAGCAACCTCCTCATCGGAAGGTCTGTCCTCCATATAACCGTGGTACTGACCATCATCAAGAGCAGCCTTGTCGATAAGTCCGTCAGTATTTATTTCATTTGTGTAATCAGCAAGTGTACATTCAGGCACAGGAGCAGGTCCTTCACGAAGTCCCGTAACCTCGGGAGTTTCGATTGAAGCCAAATCCTTCGGAAGCTTGGGCTTTCTGCCCATATCCTTAAAAAAGTCATCAGCGTCAACAATTTTCGAAGGGGAGGAAACAGGTGCAGGGGAAGGTGTTGGTGCAACATCTTGAGGTTTATTCCAGAAAGCCATAGTTTAAAATCCTTTCGTTTATTTATACGTTTAAGTAATTATACCATTATTTGCCCCGATTGTCAACCTGACTTTATCTGATAAAGTTTGTCGGCTCACCGACTTCAAGCTCAGGCAGACCATATTCCGCCTTGCCCAGAGCAATACTCTTCATCAGGAAGGACATATTTCTTGCAAGGGTACGCATTGTGCGCAAGCCTTCAATATCCTGCAAGGCGTCATTAGTGCCGCCGTTGCCGTGAATACTGTTCCAGTAACGGCTTGAAGCAACAGGCATACCGCTTATTGTAAAGAACTTGTTCAACTCATCAAACGTGGAGGACAAGCCGCCGCGTCTTGCCGCAACAACGCTTGCGCCGACTTTCATCGTCTTGTCAAAGTGCGAGCTGTAGAAAAGACGGTGCAGAAGCGCAACAAGAGTCGCATTTGCCGAAGCATAGTAAACAGGACTGCCAACCACAAGTCCGTCAGATTCCTCAAACTTTTTTGCAACTTCATTCACAACATCATCAAACACGCATTTCCCGTTTTTATAGCAAAAACCGCAAGCCGTACAGCCGCGTATATCCATATTGCCAACGTGCAGAATTTCCGTTTCAATTCCGTTTTCGGCAAAAATCTTCTCCATCTCGTGCAGTGCGGTGTAAGTATTACCGTTGAGATGTGGACTACCATTAAGCATAAGTACCTTCATAATCGTGCGCTCCTCACAATGTTTTTAATTAGTATAGCATATAAAAACGTGCCAATCAACAGATAAATATTAACACATAATTGTAGACTTATCAACCAATATATGTTACAATAATGTCGACAACGGATATCGGCTATCCACAAAAAATGAAAGGAATGGTAAAAATGAAAGTATTGTTAATCGGCGGCACAGGCACAATCAGCAGCGCTATAACCCGACTTCTTGTTAAAAAGGGTCACGAGGTCTATATCCTCAACCGCGGCACACGCAACGATACTCTTCCTGAGGGCGTGAAAATAATCTGCGTTGACATCAACAACGAAGCGGAAGCCGCTGAAAAGCTGGCAGATATGACTTTCGACGCTGTCTGCGACTTTATCGGCTTTGTCCCTGCACAGCTTGAACGTGACTACCGTCTGTTCAACGGCAAAACCAAGCAGTTTCTCTACATCAGTTCCGCATCAGCTTACCACAAGCCAGTGCGCCACTATAAAATTACCGAGGGCACAACCCTCGCAAATCCATACTGGGAATACTCCCGCAACAAGATTGCCTGCGAGGAGTACCTTATGAAAATGTACCGTGAAAACGGCTTCCCCGTAACAATTATCCGTCCAAGCCATACCTACGACGAAAGAAGCGTGCCCCTGGGAGTGCACGGCAGCAAGGGCTGCTGGCAGGTGTTGAAAAGAATGCTTGATGGCAAGCCTGTTATCATCCACGGCGACGGAACAACCCTCTGGACTATCACTTTCAACAAGGATTTTGCAGTTGCCTTCGTTGGTCTTATCGGCAACCCACACGCAATCGGTGAAGCGTTCCACATCACAAGCGACGAAAGCGTGACCTGGAATCAGATTTACAAGGCAATCGCCGATAGCCTCGGTGTTGAACTGAAGCCGTACTATGTTTCCTCTCAGATGCTCCACGAGCTTAGCAATTACGATTTTCAGGGTGGTCTTATCGGTGACAAGGCAAACACCGTTGTTTTCGACAACTCCAAGGTCAAAGCCGCCGTACCCGAATTCAACGCAACAATCCGTGCCGAAGAGGGCATAAAGATTGCCGTTGAATATATGCTTGCACATAAGGAACTGCAGGTGGAGGACGAGGAGTTCGATAACTGGTGCGACAAGGTTATCGACGCTATGGAAAATCTGAAAAAGAATTTTTAACTTGTGCATAAGCAGATTTTATGGTATAATGTTCCTATGAAAGGAAGTATAAGACTATGAAATTTGTAATTCAGCGTGTAACCCACGCTTCCGTAAAAGTGGACGGCGAAATCGTAGGCAAAATCGGCAAGGGATTTATGGTGCTCATCGGCGTGTCACAGACCGATACAACAGCCGAAGCCGACAGGCTTATCAAGAAAATGCTTGGTCTGCGCATATTCGACGACGAGAACGGCAAAACCAATCTTGCCCTCTCAGACGTTGGGGGAGAGCTTCTGCTGATTTCCCAGTTCACCCTCTATGCCGACTGCAAGAAGGGCAATCGTCCCTCATTCATCAACGCAGGCAAGCCCGATATGGCAAACGAGCTTTATGAGTACATTATTGCCGAGTGCGCAAAGCAGTTCCACACCGAAAAGGGCGTTTTCGGCGCAGATATGAAGGTTGAACTGCTTAACGACGGACCGTTTACAATCATTCTTGACAGCGACGTAATTTAAGCAAAACAAAAAGTCACAGTACGAAAATGTACTGTGACTTAGCCTGTCGATAAAGTCGACAGGCTAATGAAAAATGAATAATGAATAAAGAATAATGAATAGTTAAGGTGTCCGCTTTGCGGACATTTTTAATATTATTGCCGAAGGCAATTCCTTAATTATTCATTCTTCATTATTCAAT
>JAFQIY010000032.1 GCA_017415165.1 Oscillospiraceae bacterium
CTGGTTGATATAAAAAACGGTTTAAGCGAGGATATTCAAAAGCTGCACGATGGTAAAAGCGAGCTTCTTGAAGAAAAGAAAAGTGAGCTTGAACAGCGAAATGAAATAGTATTATCACAGCGTAAGCAGGAGCTTGAAGAAGAGTACGCCGAAAAGGAAGCTGAGATGAACAAAAAAATTGCTCTTGCTGATAAACGGTCCGAAGCAGCAATCAATGTGTACAATAAAAGTCAGGAATACCGTTTGAAAATAAACGAATTTGTAAAAGGTATTAAGGACGATAATAAGAGAACACAGGCAGAAACGGAAGTCAAGAAGATTAACAGCAGATTTGATGATTATGAATTAGATGAACAGGTTAAATTGATTAAACAGAAACAGATGTGGGATAAGGGAATGTCAATGTAACTTTTGATTACAGTAAAAGTAAACGGGTGATGAGCAAATTGTTCATCACCCGTTGGTTATTCATTTTAGTTTATGAAAGACAATTAATTTCATACTTACTATATCACTTATATTTTTTGATAAATAAAATTAACAAAACAAATGTTTTTTGTTAAGTGTAAATAAAGATATAATTTATAAAATTAAAATTAAATGACAAACATTTTTAGTTAAATTGCATAATTTGAAAATATATTTATATTAAAACAAACAAATTTACAGGATAAAATAATTTTATTTTGTAAAACTATTTGACAAAAATAACTTTAAATGTTATATTAAAAGTACAATAAAATATCGGAAAAAATCTTATTATGTTGAAAAAGGAGGATAACGTTGAAAATAAAAAAAGAGCCAATTCGAATAATGCAGAAACACCTTCAGGTGTTACGGAAAATTAATGGGTGGACTGCTGAAGAACTCGGTCAAAAACTTGGCGTAACTAAACAAACTATTAGTAATTTTGAAAACAATAAAGTTGAAATGACAAAAACACAGTATATTGCATTGCGCACGATTTTGGAATATGAAATGCGTATAGTTGATGAAAACAATGTATTAAAAACAGTAATGTATATACTATTTTATAGTCCGATAAATTGCTGTGATGACGAATATGAAAATGTTAGTGACGCACTAAATAATATTGCGGCTGCGGCAGTAGGTGGAGTTTCAGGAACACCATTGTCAATATTGGCGACTACAATTTTATCGCCATTAAAAGTTTTAAGGGGAGTTAATATTGAACAAGCAATAAGTGTGATGGCTTACAAATGGCTTGAAGAATTAGAAGAGGGGGATTTTGAAAATGCAGAAGGTTGAATTGCATTATGATCCATATAAATTAAAGACATTATTAAGTATAGATGGAGTAAATATTGTTGGTCATGCTGATTATTTGGAATTAAGTAATCTTATTGAAATGAAGATGCCGCTTCAATCCTGGATTGATCCTATAGAATATAAGGGATGGAATGGAATATTGGAAGCATTGAAATCCGACAAATCTACAGATGAAATAGCGTTTGATTTTTATGGAAGAGATATAGATTATAATGATTTTGTCAGAGCTTGCGAAAATCAAAATGCTAAGCGTGAGTATAAGCTGATTTTGAACTTTAATCATTATCCAACACGTTCAGATGTTGAAACAGCAAGAGACATAGAAGACGTAAAAAAAGTAATTTTATCAAAGGAATTTGCTGAAATTATGTCAGATTTCAGCAAGGATTCCGCGGAATATAAAGCGTATCAGACTGTTGAAGAAAAATATAATCGTGCGAAGAAAAAAGAGTTCAGAGTTGTTTTTGCAGGTTTATATTCAAGCGGAAAATCACTCATTATAAATACGCTTATCAGACGTGGTATTCTTCCTGTAAGCAATGCTACATGTACTGATAAGACTTGTAGAATAGTGCATGAACCTAGTTATACTGATACCGTATCTATTAGATGTCTTGATAAGAATGGCAAAGCAGTTAAAGCATTGCCACGTCAGGAATTTGATACAGACGAAAAATGTCTCGAATATTTTAAAACTATTACACAAAAGCCGGATTCAGATAAAAAAGTTCCTGATTACGATTCTATTGAGATTCATGTTAATCTTTCACATCTTTATCCTTCTAAAGAAATGGAAGAAATGTTTACGCTTACAATTGTTGATACACCGGGTACAAACAGCAGCAAAACTGTTGGTATGATAGATGGTGTAAATAATTTGCACAAAGAAATCACTCTTGCAGCAATTAATAATCCTGACAAGGATATGGTTGTACTTTGCGTTGATGCGCAAAATTATCAGGATACAAGTCTTGGTGAGCTTATGGTTTCAATATTGAGTACTTCTGAAGATGAAAATGGAAGCTTTGCGGATAGATTTATGTTTGTGGCAAATAAATGCGATTGTATTTCATACAAAGATGATGAAAAGCTTGATAACTTTAAAACTGGATTTGCAGAGTACCTTATGAACAAGAAACAGTGGGGACTCAATGATAATAACAATTCCTTTGTTCCTAAAATCTTTATGACAACAGCTGGTGTTGAGAATGCAATTCAATGCGGTGCTTATAAGTATACTCCGGTAGAACTTAAGGGAAGTAAGGAAAAACGAGATCAGAGTGATATGTATGATAAGTTTGTTAAAGAAGTTGTAAGATATGAAAATTCTGATTTAATGCTTCTTCAGCATTGTGACATACCTTCTTATCGTTCACAGGAAATGACAGAGAAATATAATAGCTTTGTAAATGACAATTCTATACCTGAAGCAGTATCTCTCCAAACAGGTATTCCTTGTATAGAAAGCACAATAAAGGATTACATAGAACGATATGCTTATCCATTCAAAGTTCGTTCGCTTATGGAGGCTTTTGATATATTGCTTGAAGCAGTTGATGCGGATATTGAACGTAGAAATAAGGCTCTTGAAGAAATTAAAATGCAATTGGGAAACGTACAAAGCCAAGGAGAGGAGGCTCAAAAGGAAAAAGACGAAACGGAAAGACGAAAAAAGCAGCTTGCGAAGATAAACGAGAGAATCAGCAAGGCAAAAAGAGAAATTGAAAGAATAAAAATTGAAGGCAAATTAACGCAAATTGCTGAAAATTTTGAATTCGCTATTGAAGACGATGCTGAAATTCAATGGATGAGGGTGCAGATCAATTCAATGCAATCTAAAGAAGTTATTGATAGACTGGTCAATAATATATTTCTAAAAGTTGAATCTGCTAAAGGAGAAGCTGATAAAAAATACATGTCATTTGAAAAAAAGTATAAATATACTATTCTTGATATTCTTGAAAAATTAAAGTCGGTATGTCAGGATTTTGAAGACAACGACTATAGTTTTCAAAAAACTATTACAGGCAAAGAAATAAGCAATTTAGATTTGTCAGGTTTAATTGCAGATGCGGCAGAAGCAGTAAAAGATAGCCGTAAAGAAGTAATTGTTCAAAAGACTAATCCTGTTAAACAAATTAAATATAAAAAATATCAAATATTTAAGAGATTAGGACAGTTGTTTGCGGATGATTACATAAGTGTAACACAAGGCGTATATAGTATGGAGCCACTTCGAAATAGTCTTAATAAGATGATCGCTAGTTTCCGTGTGTTTTGTGAAGAAACAGAAACAGTGTATAAAACAGACTTAATGTCTATTCAAAAAAGTGCATTAGAAAAGATTAGCTTATATGCTGCTGAAATTGCTGAACTTAATCAACGAATTGATGACTACAATAAATCATTAATGGTTATTAAACAAGACAAAGAAAAATTGCAGTCAGAAATGAACAAACTCAATAAATATTCTAAGAAGCTGAGTATAGCAAGAGAAAAGTTATTGAAGGGAGGAAATGTAAATGTATAAATCTTTTGATATCAACGAATTTAAACAAGCACTAAATGAAAAAAATTATTCATATATTAAAACTTGCATTATAAGTGCAATTCGCAACAATCCTAGGTTTAATTTTGAAGCTGGAACACAAAAATGTGAAGCAGATCGTGCGTTTGAAGAGGCAATAAATGCATGTCCTGAGATGCTAGAGGAATATCATTTGCTTGAAGATGAGGTTGCTTTTGAGCAAAGTAGTTCTGATGAGTGGGATTATGAATATTTTATTCGTCAGACATTTAGATTTGGACGAAATTTCTGCAAAAAAAGATATGACAATATAAAGAAAGTAGGAAAGACAATATCATTAAATTTTCCTCAGCCACAGGAACAACAAAAAGAAGCACACCAAATACAAACCCCAGACAACAATATGCAGCGCAAAAACAGATTTCCAAAACTGGCAATTCTTCTGGGGGCAATAATAGCAGTTCTCGTTCTTGTGGCAATACTGATAGTCAAGGTGTTTTAAAACTTTTCGGAAGTGCAGCAAAAGATTTAGGGAAAATTGTTGCCAATACTGCAAGAGATTCTTTTAATAATAAGAAAGGAAGATAGCAATGGACGAAAGAAACTTTGCTGATTTATATGCAGCTTTTGAAAGTGCTGATTTTCTTGTTCTGAAAAAATATGTCAATGAACTCGAACGTTTTCGCATATATGATGAAATTGACGAAATAAAAAAAATACCTATAGGCAGCAATCTTTGCCTTCATCATATTGAAAAGATAGTATATGATGTTAAAGAAAATATACATGATAAACTTACAACGGTTTATTCTTCCTTATATTCTGACAAGGAAACTGCACTTGTTTTATTATTGAACGGAACAGAAAATGGTGTTGATATATATATTGGTGCAGCAAACAGAAATGTTGGCGTAAACGGAACAGTACTTCCAAAGACTATAGATAACATGGGAAATGCTTTCGAAGGAATTATGGAAGGCCATTTTCCTGGCACGGTAGTAAAGAGAATTAATGGTGAAGAAACGAAAAAGTTGATTGAAAAATGTTTTTCGAATGTGAATGCAATTGCTGCAGTAAGCGGAATAGCTGCTCTTCGCAACCAAAATGAAGCTAAAAATGAAGAGTTTGTTCAAGGTATGGAAAAGCTTATTGATTCTATGCGTGGAAAAACGTATACAGCGGTTTACCTTGCTGATGTTATGTCTGCAAGCAAAATAGAATCTCTTTGTTCGACGTATGAGGATATTTATTCAAATATTTCTCCGTTTAAGCAATCTGTGCGTACACGAAACGAGAGCGATGCTTCAACGGGTACGACAGGCACTGTTGAAGGTGTAGTAAATACTATTAATAAAAGTATAGCCAAAGCAACTTCGCACAGTACTTCCGAAAGCAAAACTAAAACTCATACCGTAGGTGGTGGAGTTAGTTATATTGCATCAATAAACTATAATTATTCTAATGGAAAAACCAACGGTAAAACTGATGGTAAAACTAAAACAAATACTTTTGGAAAGGCACTGTCTAAAACATCACAAAGCTCTTTTTCAAATGCATTTACTAAAACAAAGGGTGAGTCTCTTCAGATAACATATGACAATAGAGCGGTACAGACTTTACTTGAGCGTATTGATGAGCAGATACATCGTTTGCGTAGTTGTGAGGATTTTGGTATTTTTGACAGTTGTGTGTATTTCCTTTCTAACAAGTATGAAAATGCTGTTGCTGCAGCAAGTACATATAAATCTATGGTTCGCGGAGAAAATTCATCTGTAGAATCGTCTGCAATAAATGTATGGACAGATAAGGAACGCATAGGGATTATAAATGAATATCTGACAAAGTTTTATCATCCATTATTTGCTATTAATGATTATATGCGAGTTACTCCCGCAATGTTGGTAAGTGGGAATGAATTGTCGTATCAGTTCTCGTTGCCAAAGAAATCTGTAAGCGGGCTGCCTGTTATTTCTTGTGCAGAGTTTGGAAGAAACGTTATGACAGTTGATGGCAAAGGTAATGGAGATTTGGACATTGGTAAAATTTATCATATGCATCATACTGAAAATAGTGATGTGGAAATTTCATCTGATGCACTTACTGCTCATACTTTTATTACAGGTTCAACAGGTTCAGGAAAATCAAATGCGGTATATCAGTTGTTGGACAAGCTTACAGAGGATAAAAAAAGAACATTTATGGTAGTTGAGCCTGCAAAGGGAGAATACAAGGATGTATTCGGTAATCGCAAGGATGTGTTTGTTTATGGGTCAAATCCGCAGTTGACGCAATTACTTCGTATTAACCCATTCCGTTTTCCTTCAAGCACACATATTTATGAGCATATGGACAAGCTTGTTGAGATATTTAATGTATGTTGGCCTATGTATGCAGCAATGCCTGCCGTACTGAAGGCGGCTCTTGAAAATGCATATATTTCTGCTGGCTGGGATTTGACTACATCATGTAACGTTACAGGTACTGAGTTGTTCCCTACGTTTTCGTCAGTTGCTGCAGAAGTGAAAAAGTACATTGATAGTTCTGAGTATTCTGAAGAAAACAAGAGTAACTATAAAGGTGCTTTGCTCACTCGTCTTGAATCTATGACAAACGGAATTAACGGAATGATATTTTCTGCAGATGACATTTCAGATGAAGATTTGTTTGATAAAAATGTTATAGTTGATTTAAGTCGTATAGGGTCTGTTGAAACAAAGGCTCTCATAATGGGTATTCTTGTTATGCGTATGCAAGAATATCGTGCGGGAACTTGTCTGAAAAACAGTAAACTAAAACATATTACTGTTTTGGAGGAAGCGCATAATCTTCTTAAACGTACGTCAACCGAACAAAGCACAGAAGGGGCTAATCTTGTAGGTAAATCTGTAGAAATGCTTGCAAATTCCATTGCAGAAATGAGGACATATGGCGAAGCGTTTATGATAGTTGACCAAGCTCCTGGTCTGTTGGATATGTCTGTTATCCGCAATACAAACACAAAAATCATTCTTCGTTTACCTGACCATTCGGACCGTGTTCTTGTTGGACGTGCAGCTAATCTGAATGAAGAACAGATTAATGAGCTTTCGAAGCTTAAGACAGGCATTGCAGCTGTATACCAGAACAATTGGATCAATCCAGTGTTGTGTCAGTTTGAAAAATTTAAAGACGAAGAAAATGTTTATTTCCGTCCAGACCGTCGCGATTACCGAGATAAAGCACCCAAGGAAATTCTTAATGTCATCATGAAGGATGATATTCGTAAAAAGCTTGATGATGTGGATTATGAAAGAAAAATCCGACATGACATATGTGTTTCGAAGCTTCCAGATTCACTTAAGGTTCTTATTCTTAAATATCTTAATGGAGACAAAGAAAAGACAAAGGCAAAATATATCGCAGAAATTGCGTATAAATTCTTTGATGCGGAAAGTATTTTTAACCGTATGAATAACGTTGATGATATGGAGAGCTGGAAGCAGAATATGATTGCAAAACTTTTACCTGATGTTAAGGATTTTGCGGAAGCGGAAATATCAAGATTGTTGGCAATGCTTCTTCATGAACACTATCTTGCTCACAATGACTTTAAGCCTCTTTATTTGAGCTATATGGAGCATATTGATAATAGTAGAAATTTAGGGTAATTTCAGAAAGGAGAACAACTATGAGTGGATTTGAAACAATAAAAGCTGAACTTCCAGAGATTCATATGCCAGAAACAACAAATGATGTCGCACAGGATGTAAAATTTGGTATGGAGCCGACAATTTCTGAAGAAAAAGCAGATTGTATTTTTAATGAGCTTATGTCTGATTATAATGTGCAATCTGAAGATATGCTTATAAAGGAGTATGCTTTTGATATTGTCGATCTTATAGGTTATAGTGAAGAGGATTTCTCATTCGATGATATGAAGTTGGATATTGATGTTCTTAAAGAGTATACATCTTTATTTGATGAAGAAGCATGGGAGTCTTTTGATACAATTGAAAAAATAAATGCAATAAAGCAATTTGGTGAAGCGTTGGCAGATCAACTTGGCATTGTGGATGTCCCAAATATAGAAGTTTATCGTGATTTATTAGGACGATATGGAGCTTATTATCCAGATGATAATAAGCTGAAAGTTAATGTTTTATATATTGATGATGCCAAGGAAACATTAGATACTGTTGCACATGAAATGAGACATGCATATCAGCGAATGAGAGCTTATAATCCTCAAACAGAAGAAGATTATAAGTATAAAGCTAATTTCAATGAATATATTTATTCAAACGCAAATTTTAGTATGTATCAAAGTCAATATGTAGAAGCAGAAGCAAGGGCATTTGCAGATTATATTAAAAATTTATAAGGAGTGCAGAATATGAGCATTATTTATGATTATTACGAAGGAGTAAAACTTCATCCATCGCTTATTAAAATATGTGTTGATTTATTTGACAAACATCCTGATATTAAAAAGGAATTTGAATATTGGATTGAAGAACGCAAATACATTTCCAAAAATTGCGTTGAGGTTGAAGGATATACAGCTGAAAGCATAGCAAAAGAATTTCCTGTGCTTGATGGTGAAGGAGCTTTTAATTTACTGGTTCAGTTAAGAGAAAATCCTGAAAAAGCCAAAAAACAAATTAGTCGAGGATTCCGTGTTAAATAACTATACGACTAGGAAATACCGCCTATTATTTTGTTATAACAAATCAATCACCACCGTATTTCATTTGATACGGTGGTGATTTCATATCCATTGTATTAGTGTTTTCTTTAAAACTTATTTATGAGACATTTAAAGGCTATTTGTCATTTTCTTCTTGTTCTATGAAAGCAAATAATGAAATGCCATAATCTTCACATCCACAAGGAAACATAGCAATAGCGTCTTCTATTGGCATACCATATGTATCTTGGCCATTATCAGTTCGTTTGCCATAACCGGCACAGACAGTCCCACAATTAAACTCACATGTGTAACAAGATTTTTCAGTACCTTTGTTTATAAATTTATTATTCATATTATACCTCCTAACAATACTTTCAATTATGTATGATAAATTAAATTTTTAAGTTATGTAATCACACTTCAAACCTAACGATTTAGTAAATTCCATATCAATATCACCTTGCACATCATAAATAATTGAGTTGATAAGATTACCATTTGTATCCCACGATTTTGTTTTTGCATTATGTTTTTCTTTAAAAGCTTCATAATTCCAAAGATGAACATAGTTGTTACTTGCTGAATGTACTTTTATAAGCATTCTTTAGTCCTCCTGATGATTGGCTGGAAATGATACTTCAGTAATTGCTCTGTATTCAGAATCCATAGGTTCCTCACCTACTGACTGACGAATAAATTTTTCTCGGTCAAATTTATATATGTTACGTTCATTGGAGTAAATGTATCCAAATCTGTTATGAAGGTATTCTTGTATCTCCGGAGAATCTATACCAATTTTTAAAGCGATTTCCTTCAACTCATTTTTTATCATAGCATAACCCATTTCATCATTTATAAAAATGCCATTCTGACATTTTTCAATGAATGAATTATTATCAATAACATAATCTATTTTTATAGCTTTTCCTGTATCTCGTAAGTGCAGTTTAAAACCTGTTATATCTATTTTGACTTCAGCTACTTTTTTTTCAAGAAAATCCATACACAAATCAATAAGATAATCTTCAGCAAACCATCCCATATTATCCAATAGCAGTTGATTTAATGCAACATTAACCAGTTCATTTTGCGGACGATTAAGTTTTACTGACAGTGCTTCTAAATCACTTTCCATGTTAGCTTCTATTCTAAAACTTTTTTGAATGGATATTTTTTTGGATAACATAGATAACCTCCTAGTGGTATACAATATAATTGCAACTAAATTTAATTGCAATTATATTGTATACCATCGCTTTCTATTTGTCAAGCATTTTTATTATATTTCAATCTTATTTGCCAAATGAGGACAGTATTACGTTTGCAGATTTAAATGAGCTTATGAATTTATGATGAAAAATCAACCCGTCATTAATCAGGTGACGGGTTTTGGCTTCGCGTTCATCACTCGTAAATTATTTTTATTATGACGAAATTCGCAACTTCTTGCGAATTTCGTTCAATTATATTGACAAAACATCTTTGAAGATGTATACTTAAGTTAAAGAAAATGTTAATTGGAGGTGCTCGTCATAAGAATCAGTTATAAAAAGCTGTGGATATTGCTTATTGAAAAAGAAATATCGCCGGCAACGCTCCGAAAAGACCTTAATATTGCAACGGGAACAATGACGAAGCTGAGAAAGAATGAGGAAGTGGCACTTTCTGTTCTTCTGCGAATTTGCGAGTATCTTGATTGTAATATCGGGGATATATGTGATGCGGTGAAAATTGTGGAGATGTAAAATGATGGATATAAAATTTTTGGAAACCATTGCACAGGATTTTCGTAATGCGTTAGAAATAGTAGTAGATAAACGATTATATGGCAGATTGAAGATATTTGAAAGATTTCCTAACGGATGTTGTCGGTATACAAGTGATTTGTTGGCTGAATATATGCTGAGCAAGGGAATACCTATGGAGAGTATTCAAATGATTGATTCTGAATCTAACTCCGAACAATATACACATTGTTGGTTAGTTATAGATAATAACATTATAGTTGATGTAACTGCTGACCAATTTAATTATGAGCCATATTTCAAAAAATATGAACCTATTCCTAGTGCTTATGTTGGAATGAGCAATGCCCAATATTTACACAGTTGTTTTTACAATTCCACAATGCAGAGTAACTATAATATAGGAATAAATTCATATTGTGGAGATACTCCTGCAAAACTTAAAATTGTCTATGATGCTATTATAGAGCAAATTGAAAGCCATTCATAAAGGAGTTTGAACATGCAATTTTGTACTAACTGTGGTCATCAATTAGTTGACGAAGCGAACTTTTGCGCAAAGTGTGGCAAGTCTGTTGCAAAAATAAATAACATCCAACGTTCGCAAGAATGGGCAGGTGAACTTATAAAGTGCCCTGAATGTGGAGAAGTGATAAAATCGTTTGAAATAAATTGTCCTTCATGCGGACATGAGTTGAGAAATATAAAAACCTCAAATGCCGTTAAAGAATTTGCATTAAAATTAGAAGCTATTGAAGCAGGACGTGAATATGAAAAACCTCGTGGACTATTCTCATCACAAGAAGCACTTCAAAGGGTGTCAAAAACAGATGAGCAGAAAATTAGTCTTATCAAAAGTTTTTCTGTTCCTAATTCAAAGGAAGATATGCTTGAGTTTATGATTCTTGCAACTTCAAATATGAATATGACTACATATGATTATTATTCAAATACTTCTATATCAAAAGGTGAAAAAGAATTAAATGCTGCATGGTATTCAAAAGTACAGCAAGTTTATGAAAAGGCTAAGAGAAGTTATTCGACAGATAATATATTTGTTGAGATAAAAAGCTTATATGACAAATGTAATGAGAATATAAAAAAGTCCAAAAAAAGAGGTGTAATCAAGTGGATATTAATGTTTGGCCGGGTACCTTTGGTATATATTATTTTAGTTCCATTTTTAATTATCACAAACTCTGAACAGGAAAAACAAGAACTCGAAAGATTAGATAATATAGTTGTTGAAGTACAAACCGCATTGGAAAACGAGGAATATAAACATGCATTAAGAATTGCTGATTCCATTGATTATCGGAGAAGTGATGTAGAAATGGAAAGAAAGTGGGACATCCAGCGACAATATTGGGTAGAAAAAGTACTTGAAGAAGCTGCTGAAAAAGGTATCCAGTTAGAGTATACTCCTAGTGAGGATATTGATAATGCGAATGATAATGATGAAGAAGTGACAACGCATGAAGGTTTTATTGATGGACTTGAGGAAGGTTTACAACCTGGTTTAGAAGAAATGGAAAAGAACATCGATGAATTTAATCGTATAATAAATGGTGAGGACTTAGATATTACCGAAAAATTTGTTGAAAATGAGCCTAATCTCAATACAGAAGTGGTTGAAACAGATACAGTTACACTACAATCAACTGAAACAGTTCAATCAACAAATGTTGATATCACTATCAGTATCGAAAAAGGTACACAATATACATATGGTCACGATGAATGGGATTTGTATTGTGCTACAGCTATTTCTGATTCAATTATTAAAATCGAAAAATGGAGTAAAAAATTATCTTCTGAAAAAAGCTTTGATTATGAGTATGAAGTCGGTTCATTTAAAATTACAGATTCATCAAATGAATTTTGTTGGATAGATAATGAACATACGGCATTTGCATTCAATTTACAAGATAAACATAGTTGGGATTTTAAAAAGCCTAAAGAAATTACTTTTTCTATTTTAGAAACCAACAGCGATACAAATAAGGGTACTAATATTAATAGTGATACTATATTTTACTCTTATCAAAATGATGATTGGCATTTATATAGAGCTGTATTATTAACAGAATCAATTATTAAAATTGAATGTTGGTATAGGTCTTTTGCTATTGGTGACTTCAATTACGGATATGATGTTGGTGTGATTAATTTAGAGGATACTACAACAGATTTTGAATGGATAGATGATAAGCACATCTCATTTGCACTGTCACTACAAGATGAACAAAATGGAGAATTGAAAGAAACAACATTTGTTACATTTACATTACATAACTAAGGAGGTCTACATATGGGTATATTCGATAGAAACAAAAGAAAAGGCGGATTTATGGATGAAATCCGTTGTGATGAACCGTCTTATCTTATCTGGAAATGGCATCCGTCAGGTGTACAGCTTGGCGAAAGTAATCGTGAAAATGCTATCCGTTGGGGCTCATCACTTCGTGTAAAGGACGGCGAGGTTGCTGTTTTTGTATATAATCAGGATAATGAAATCTATCAGGAATTTATTGTTGGTCCTTATGATGGAATACTTGAAACTTCAAACGTTCTGATTAACGCACCTATAATCGGACTTGCCTATGAGGGCGGAACTCCATTTCAGGCAGAGGTTTATTTCATCAACCTTGCACAGATTATTCAGGTGAAATTCGGTGTGCCGTTCTTCGATGTGTACGACCCAAGATTTGCTGATTTCGGAGTGCCTGTTGCTGTCAGAGGTACAATCAGTTTCAAAATCAGCGATTACAGAGAATTTGTCAAGCTTCACAGGCTTAACAGCTTTAATCTTGAGGAGTTTCAGAAGCAGATTCGTGATGCTGTTTGCCGTTACGTCAAGGATGCTGTTGCAAACGCACCTGCCGCGAATAACATTCCCGTAATTCAGATTGAAAGCAAAATTTCAATGATTAATGACGCTGTTGAGTATGATATAAGTGAACGTTTGAAAGAAAATTTCGGAGTAACAGTTTCCGGTGTAGACATTGGTGCAATCGAAATTGACAAGACAAGCGACGGCTATGCAAAGCTGATGGCAGTTACACAGAAGGCAACTATGGAAACCGTACACGCACAGACTTCAGCAAACGTGAAGGATATTTATGACAGACAGCGTGCTGATGCAGAAAATTACGCTGAAACTCTGCGTATGCAACGTGAAGAAGCACAGTATGCACAGCATAAGCAGACTCAGAGTGCAAATTTTGCGGCATTTCAGGCAGAAAAGCAGGCTGATGTTGGTATTGCAGGTGCAGAAGCTCTCGGTAAAATGGGTGCAAGCGGAGCGGGTAATGTAAATATCGGTGACGGCACAGGCTTTAATCCTGCTGCAATGATGGCAGGTATGGCTATGGGCGGTGCAGTTGGTCAGAATATGGCAGGCATGATGAACAATATGATGTCAGGTATGAACCAGCAGACTTCTGGTGCTGTACCACCTCCGATTCCGAAGATTACATATCATGTTGCAATCAATGGAGAAGCTAAAGGACCTTTCGATGAAGCAGCACTTACAGCTATGGCTGTTAACGGTCAGCTCACAAGAACAAGCCTTGTGTGGAAACCGGGAATGAGTGAGTGGGTTAAAGCTGATGATGTTGATGAGCTGAATGGTGTATTGGCTAATGTTATGCCGCCGATTCCTCCGATGGGATAATTAAATTGTGGAAGTAAAAGGAGATTGATTTTCTGAAAAGAAATCTAATGTAATATATTTCGTAAAATCAATAAGTCAAAAGAAAAACACCACCAAGGTTAGGCCGAATAGCCTGATCTTGGTGGTGTTTTATAGGTATACGAAAAATCCAAAATTACTTCCAGCATAAATTAGTTCTTTTATTTGAGAGTATTTTTATTTATACTGCTTTACTGGGATACCTATTTTAAACAACACTAGTTAATAATTAACCATTTGTATACGCTGCTGATTAATTCAAATGTTGCTTTAGGAACACTATATGTAGGTTTAGAAATTTTATTTATTTCCTTGCTTAATGTAGTAATCCACTCTGTTTTTTGTTCCTTAGTAGACATATGTGCATCTTCTGGTCTAGTTAAAATGCTTTCAAATATTTCACTCCAATTACGTGAATAGCTTACAATTTCCTTACAATCTGCTAAGGTAATACAGTCCCAAATCTCGATATTACCATCTTCATCGTTTGATAGCAAGTCATAATTGCGGTCACTTGCTATTTTTTCAGCATTTTTATATATCGTTTTAGGCATGCCTTTTATTAACCAATTTTCTCCAAAGTGTTTGGTCAAGCAAGTAGAAATTTTATCTTTAACGCATTCTTCTATAGCACCTAAATATTCTCTAGATTCTGAATTATATAATTTGGTTTCGTTTTCAATATATTCACTTAATCCATCTGGATTGAAATCGTGACGAGATTCTGAAATCACTTTTTGGAAACTACGCCAAAATTTTGTGTCAGCTCCGCCACCTAAAAATCCTTTTAATTCTTTTCTTTGTGAATCATCTAAAGTATTTATATAGTTAATTAAAGGTTCCAAATAATACTCGACTTCGTCAATCATAGAATCAATATTGCAGCTTGGATCTTTAGGAGAAATTTTATTTTGCTTTATTAAATGTTCAACGATATCATCAAGTATTCTGATAACACCTTGTATACCACGGTTTATTGTTAATATACCTTGGTCACCAGCATACCATTCGTTTTCACAATTTGCTTTTATTATTTTTAAGCAACCTTCAATAAAGGGATATAGCAGATTAATGATAGCATCATTATTTCCGACATCAAAACTACCATCGGATATTATTGCATTATTTTTTCCAAACTCAGTTAGAAAATGTGTTCTTTTAAAAGCAAGTTGGATTGCAGCAATTGTGATGCATTTAGTTGGACTTTTTTCATCTTCGCCAATTTCTATTCTTCCCAGCAAAGGTGAAGTTGGCTCCTCACCACACATCTGTGCAATTTTTGAACGTAATGCTTCTCTTCGATCGTTATAATCAGGTGCATCCCATAACATATCACTATTTAAAGTAACTCTTAAGTTTTTATTTACAGATTTTTGATTCTCATTAATTTCCATAAATAATTTTAATTGTTCTGTTCGGTTCAAATCAATAAAAGCAACAACAGGAATAGTATTCTTTTTTGCATATTCAGTGTCTGAATAGCCATATAATCTGTGTTGACCATCAATAATGTAGGCTGAGTGATAACGTTTGGGCAAGTGAAGAATGCCTAATTTTGAAAGTGAATCATCCACTTGTGTTTTTGACAAATCAAATTGTATTCCCTTACCATTTGTGTCAATACTTATTATAAGTGAATTAGGAAAATAGCCATCATTTTCAATGAAATCTTGTACTTCCTTTAATCTTTTTTTCTTGATAATTCTTTGATATGTAGGCATCATATTTTTATTTGCCTCACTTCTATGAAGCACATAACCAATCTTTAACAGTTTTTCGGGTTCTATTGAAAATTCGTAATAATCAAGTCCCCCCATTTTTCCTTTTATTGCAGGAACTTTATTGGACATATTACTTATTTCGCTATTGGCTAATAAATTACCAAGTAGCTGATATCGTGCACAAGAACCAAGGTGTTTAACCAACTCAGAATAATATTGAATTGTAGCATCACTAAAAAAGATTATGCCCCATTCCTGTAATCTTTCGATATCTTTTTGGCTCATAATATAGTTGTGTACTGCCCATATGAATTTAACTTTTCTCTTTGGGTATTTTGTCAGTATTTTTTTTCGTAGTCCATCCATTTGTCCATGAAGAGCTTCAATTTCTTTTTTAAATACACCATCTTTTTGAGATTCAGCAGATTTGCACTCAACAATTAAAGCTACTTCTTCATCTACAGCAAAGACATCAATTTGTTGTGTAAAATCAGGATTATGATAGTCATATTCCATTTTGAAATTTCTATCTTTATTTAATTCTTTAAAACCCATTTGATAAAATAATAACCAAACTTTGTCTTCAAATTGTTCATCATATGGCTTTTCTTTTCTTACTTTGACGAATTTGGGATCAGCGTAGTTTTTTACATATTCCCAACCTTCTTCTTCAAGCTCTGAAAGGGCAATTTTACGCTGTTTTTCTTCAATATACATATTCTTTCTTTTATTTCTTGCAGAAAGCAGATCTTTACCAGCAACAATATTTTCCCAATTGGTCATTTTTTATCACCTTTCGTCAAAATAATTTTTATAGGTTAGCCATAACAATTAATTCCTTGTATTTTTTTCGTCCCTCGTTGGTGCCAGAAATAAAACAGTGTCGTTCAATAGATTCCAATAAAAAACCATCTATGTTATCATATAATGCTCGGACAGAGTTGTGATCAACATTAGTCATAAGTATTTTAACGTTTCTATCTTTTGCACGACGTAATGCATTAGCTAATCGTATTTGATCTTCCCAAGAAAAAACATCAGCGTTGTATCCTACAAATCGATTGGTGTCATCTAAAACCGTATATGGTGGATCGCAAAATATAAAATCGTTGTTTTGTGCCATATCAATTGTTAATTCAAAGTCTTGACAAATAATTGTAGCGTTCTTTAAATCTTTAGATGTTTCACTCAAATTACTCTTGTTAAAGCATACTGTATCAGCAGTCCCATAAGGAACATTGAACTTTCCAGCTTTGTTTACTCTATATATTCCGTTATAACAAGCTTTATTTAAGTAAATCATTCTTGCGGCTACAGATGCATTAGTTCTTGGCTTTTTTTCTCTAACTGTATAAAAATATTCTTTTGAGTGTTTTTTTTCATGCGTTTTAAGGTTGCGGTATACATTATTTACGTCATCTCTGATAGCAGTATATGTGTTTATCAATTCTTGGTTGATGTCACTCAAAACTGCATTTTGGGGATGCAAATGAAAAAAAACAGATCCTCCGCCTAAAAATGGTTCAAAGTACCTATTGTAATTAACAGGTAGACGATGCCATTCTCTATTTACAAACCAGTGTTTTCCACCTGCCCATTTTAAAAAGGTATTGCCCATTATTTATTACCTTCCATTACGTTTCTAAAAACATCGTTAAATAGTATAATATACAATATTATAGCACAAATTGTATATAAACGCAATAATATTGCACAATTATTTTATAAATAATAAATTGATTATTAGCTAAAAATACAACTCCAAGGTAAAGCATAACAGCCTAACCTTGGGGTTGTGTTATAGGTGTACAATAAATAAAATAAACTTGATAATAAGTGAATAATAACTTGACATTAAGTGTATTTTAAGTGTATAATAAAAACACAATAAAATGCGGAGGTCAGCTTATGAATATCGGAGTTGAAACGGAACAGATTGAGTTCAAAAAGTCAACCGGAGAGTTAAAGGAAGGCGTTATATCTATTGCATCAATGCTCAACAAGCACAGAAGCGGCGTTTTATATTTTGGTGTAAAAAATGATGGTGAGGTTATTGGACAGCAAATCGGAGACAACACCTTGCGTGACATTTCTCAGGCAATAGCAAATTTCATCAAGCCGCAGATAATACCGTCTATTTCCTTTGAGCTTATAGATGATAAGAATATTATAAAAATAACTGTCGAAGGAAATGAACGGCCTTATTCTGCATACGGTAAATATTATATGCGTTCCGCAGATGAGGATAGAGAAATATCTCCGTCTGTGCTTCGTAATTTAATGATGAGTAATGCGGACTCTATTGTTAATCTGGAATCAAACAATCAGGAGTTGTCATTCAGCCAGCTGAAGCTTCTATATGCAAATGCAGGTTTTACATTAAATGATGAAACCTATTGTCATAATCTTAATCTGCTTACGCAGGCAGGAAAGTATAATTTGATGGCATATATTCTTGCCGATAACAACAGTTTTTCTGTAAAAGTAGCCAAATTCAAGGGCAAGGATAAGACCGAGCTTATCACTCGTAATGAGTACGGATATAAATGTCTTCTTGTCGCTATAAAGCAGGTGCTTGATTACGCCGAGGCTATCAATGAAACATCTGTGGAAATAAACGGCGGATTACGAAAGGAAACAAAGCTTTTTGATATGGATTGCTTCCGTGAGGCTTGGCTTAATGCTTGTCTGCACAATAGCTGGATTAAGAAAACTCCGCCTGCTGTATATTTTTTTGAGGACAGAATTGAAATTATTTCTATCGGCGGCCTGCCTGATGATTATTCATTGGAGGATTTCTTTGCAGGACGAAGCCGACCTGTAAATCTTGAACTTCAGCAGATTATGGTACAGCTTGACTATATTGAGCAAACGGGACACGGCGTGCCGCTTATTGTAAGTAAGTATGGACGAAAGGTTTTTGATATTACTGAAAATTTCATTACGGTTACACTTCCTTTGAATATAAGCAAAGCCGAAAATAAAAGCAGCGTTTTGGTTGAGTCAACATCTTTGCCCAAAATACAGCAGCAGATTATAGATATTATTTCCGGAAATGAGTTTATAACAGTCAAGGATTTGGCGATAGAACTGAATTTAAGTGCAACCGCTATAAATAACGGCATTAAGCGATTGAAAGAAATCGGATTGCTTAGCAGAGTCGGCTCCAGAAAAAACGGGCGCTGGGTAGTGCATAAATAAAATTATGTAATTATTTGCAGAAATTTTAATTACAATACAAATACCCCAAGGTCAAGCGTAACAGCCTGACCTTGGGGAAACATTATAGGTAAACAATAAACCCGAAATTGCACCCAACATAAATAGGTTCTTTTGTTATTGAGTTGGGGTCACCAGACGAACACTCAGATTTCTGGGTGTTCTTTTTTTATACCCTCATTCAAGGCTTCAAAGCAAATGGTCTTTTCTCCGTCCTCGCTGTTAAGCGGAAACACGGGCATATCAGGTCTGCATCAGCATCATTTATCTTTATTGTTTATAATTCCTTTTTATTTTCCGTATAACGAAAAATGCGGAAATCATCGCAAGTACACCAACGGAAATATTGCTGACAAGCATTACAATTCCTGCGCTTTCACTGCCGTAGTTGGTATAATTCTGCAGATACCACAGCACGGGCACGCGGAACACAAAAATTCTTGCTGCGTTAAGCATAAGTGTGAGCTTTGTGTAGCCGTAGCCGTAAAGCAATGCCATTACTGCTGCATTTACTCCAAGGGTAAGCATTCCGAGAATTTCAAATTGTGTAACGTCCTTGATAAGCTGCTTGAAGGCGTCATCTCCTCCTGCAAAAAGTCCGCAGACCCAGTCGAAGTTAAGCAGGATAACAGCCATAAAAAATCCGCCGATTGCAAGGTTGATAATAAGCGTTTTGTAAAAGGCATCAAGGGCACGGTCGTGTTTTCCTGCGCCGATATTCTGGCTGATAATTGAAGCGCCGCCCTCCTGAAAGCCATTCTGCAAAGAGGTTGCAACGCCGCCGATATTGTTTGATACACCAAGCGCACCGACTGTTGAATCGCCGTATTCGGTACACATTGAGTTTACGATAAGCTTGCCGTAGGCAAATGCGGCACGTTCAACTGCGGCTGGAAACGAGGTTTTAAGCATAGGTGCGGTAACCTCTCTGCCGAAGCTTATTGCTGAAAAGGAAAATCCGAAGGGACTGTCCTTTTCAAGCATATTCCGTAAGGCAAATAATGAAAAAACGCCATTTGAAATAAGTGTTGCGGCGGCAATCATTACGACTGTACCATTAAGCACATAGACAAAAATTGCTGTCAGGACAAGCTTGATAATAAGGACAAGGATATTAAGCCGCAGTATAAGCCGTGAATTGCCCCTTGCACGTTCAACCGCTATATAGACTGAGTTGAAGAAATTCAATACTATTGCTGCAAGCTCAACGGTGAAATACTGTGTCCCGTCGGCAATCATAGTTTCTGTTGTACCGCTTAGTCTGAGGAAGCTTTCCGCAAACGGAATAATCAGAAGCACAAGCACGCTTATCATTCCGCAGATTGCGTAAACCGTGCTGACACGCTGCTTTACAAGGGTGTAATTACCTGCGCCGTAGGCTTCGCTTATTTTCATACCGCCGCCGATGGAAAGTCCTGTGCCTGCGGCGGAAATCAGAAAGCTTATCTGTGAGATGTACGCAATGGAGGAAACTGCACTTGTGCTGATATTGGCAGCCATAATCGTGTCAAATATTTTAAAAATGTGCATAAGTCCCTGATATGCCATAAGCGGCAGGGACACATACAGGATTACCTTCCACATATTTCCGTTGAGAGCGAACTCACGGAAGGCGGTATCCTTATCCGAAGGCTTTGTTTTCATTTCACTCATAGCTGCTCCTTTAAATACAAAGCACCGATAAAAACGTCAGAAGCTTTAGAAGAAATCAGGATATGCTTAACGTTTTTAACGGTGTTTTGCATTAACTTAATTTATTGAGGATAATGGTATGCTGAATTAATTGAAATTGAAGTAATTCTTTGCGTTACGGTAGGAAATGTCGGACACGATTTCTCCGAGAGTATCAATATCATTCGGGAATTCGCCGTTTTCGACAAGCTCACCGAACAATTCGCAGAGAATACGTCTGAAGTATTCGTGACGGGTGTAGGAAAGGAAGCTTCTTGAGTCGGTAAGCATTCCTACAAAGCCTGCAAGGTAACCGAGGTTGCCGAGGGAAATAAGCTGGTCACGCATACCTGTCTTATGGTCATTGAACCACCACGCAGAGCCGTGCTGGATTTTGCTTACGGCATCGGAATTCTGGAAGCAGCCGAGAATTGTTCCGATAGCCTGATTATCGTTAGGGTTAAGGCTGTAGATAATTGTTTTGGGGAGATTTCCGTCAGTTTCGAGGGCATTGATAAAGTCAGCAGCCTCGGAGGACGGAGCATAGTTGTTGATGCAGTCGTAGCCTGTGTCAGGACCGAGCTTTTCGTACATACGGGAATTATTGTCACGCTTTGCGCCGTAGTGAAGCTGCATAACCCAGCCGCGCTTGCAGTATTCTTTGCCGCAGAAAAGCATAAACATAGTCTTGTAGCGTTTTACATCATCGGCGGAAATTGCTTCGCCGCTCAGCTTCCTGCTGAAAATTGCTTCGATTTCGTCATCGGAAGCAGGTGCATAGTAAACATATTCAAGGGCGTGGTCGGAAACACAGCATTTCATTTCGCCGAAGAAATCCATTCTCTTTGCGAGGGCTTCTTTAAGCGCCTTGAAGCTGTCAATTTTAATTCCGCTTACCTCGGAAAGCTTTGCGATGTAATCTGCAAAGTCAGGCTTTTCAATGTTCATAGCCTTGTCGGGACGCCAGGCAGGGTATACCTTTGTTTCAAAGCTTGTATCAGCAGCGATAAGCTTGTGCCATTCAAGTGAATCTACAGGGTCGTCGGTTGTGCAGATAACCTCAACGCCTGACTGTCTGATAAGACCTCTTACGGTCATATTGTCCTCAGCAAGCTTCTTGTTGCAGAGAGTCCATACTTCTTCGGCAGTATCGCCGTTGAGTACGCCCTCGTAGCCGAAGTAGCGCTGCAATTCAAGGTGACTCCAGTGGAGGAGCGGGTTGCCGATAGCCTTGCCGAGCACCTCTGCCCACTTCTGGAATTTTTCACGGTCGGACGCATTGCCTGTTATGTATTTTTCCTCAACGCCTGCCGAGCGCATAAGACGCCATTTATAGTGGTCGCCGCCAAGCCAGACCTGAGTAATGTTTTCGAATTTTCTGTCCTCAGCAATTTCCTTTGGGTTAATGTGGCAGTGGTAGTCAATAATCGGCTGTTTTTCTGCGTAATCGTGGAAAAGGGTTACAGCGGCAGGAGTTGACAGAAGAAAATCCCTGTCCATAAACTTTTTCATTGCGGTCAGTCCTTTCAGTTATTTTTTATCAAATGAAGTAGTATTTCTCTCAATTATCTCAGCGGAGAAAACTGTCTTTTTCGGTACAGTCTTGTCATCGGCAAATACACTCATAAGCGTTGAAACACAGTGTCTGCAAAGGCTTTCAAGCTTGTTGTCAACCGAAGTAAGCTCAGGCTCACAGCATTCGGAAATATCGAAATTGTTGTAGCCTGCAACAAAAAGGTCATCAGGAATTGAAAGCTCTGCTTCCTTTGCGTATTTCAGTACGCCGACAGCGAGAATATCGTCCGAGGTGATAACGCCGTCAAATTCAACTCCCTTTTTTACAAGGGAGGCAATAGCGTTTTTAGCGTCCTGAACGGTAATTCCGTGAGAGTCGATAAGACAGATATGATTTTCCTGAACAGGAATACCCGACTCCTTCAGTGCATTACGAAAGCCGTTAAGCTTTCGTGTACCGCTGTATGAAAGGGAATTGTAAAGATAAACAAGATTTTTCTTGCCGCTTTTGATAAAGCTTCTTGTTACATCATATATAGCTGCTGCATCATCGCAAAGCGTGCTGTAAACATTAGGCGCATTCAGTTCACCGTTTACAAGCATAACAGGTACGGTTTTTGCGGCGGTCAGTATGTATTTGTTAAGCTCCTCAGAAGCTTCTATATAGTTTGAACCAACGAGAATAACCGCATCGACTCTTTTTGAAAGGAGCATTGTCATACATTTTTCCTTGTCATCGTGGTCATAGCCTGTGCAGGAAAGCAGCGAGTCATAGCTGTTCTTGCGAAGCTCCTGCTCAATATAATATACTGCACGGGCGAGATACGGGTCGGAACAGTCTGCACACATAATGCCGATGGTTTTCATTGTGTTCAGACCGAGTCCTCTTGCGAATACGTTAGGTGTATATCCAAGCTCCTCAATTGCGGCGAGAACCTTTGCACGGGTTTTCTCGCTTACATTTGAGCTGCCGTTGATTACTCTTGAAACTGTGGCGATTGATACGCCTGTTTTGTTGGAAATATCGTATATATTCACGTTGATAGCCCTTTCTTTGAGATGAAAATAGAATATGAACGTCAATAAACTTGCTGTGCAAAACGATGTAAGTGTTTACATCTACTTGTTGAATATTATAAACCAGCAATATGGCAAAATCAAGTATATTTCGTTAAGATTGTAAATTATGCACAAAAACAATTAACATTTGTTGTAATTGCATATGAAAATAGATTTCAATTATTGACAAATGATTACGAGGTGGTTATAATTTGGAGTGTAAGCATTTACAATTCGAAAATTAAACAATTATTGATAAATTCTTCACCATCTTCTTCCAAACGATGCTGCGCGGCGCAATCTATATGACACCATAGGTTGCGCTGAATGCACATCACAAAATGTAAGGGCTTACAAAATGAACGTGACTCGATTTCATAAAAGAGGGTAAATACATTGAAAGCAATTAATGAAGTGATTACAGAAAAAACCGAACGCCCCGTGAAGGTTCTCCAGTTCGGAGAGGGAAATTTCCTCCGTGCGTTCGTGGACTATATGATTGATATTATGAACGAGGAAACCGACTTCAACGGCAGCATCGTTCTTGTAAAGCCGATTGAATTCGGTACAATTGAACAGTTTGAAAAGCAGAACAACCTCTACACCGTTTACCTGAGAGGTCTTGAAGGCGGCAAGGAAACAATCAGAAAGAGAGTTGTCACAAGCGTAGACAAAACTGTTGCGGCTTATGAGAATTACGATGAGTACGCTGCATACGCAAAGCTTGAAAGCCTTCGCTTCATTGTTTCAAACACAACGGAAGCGGGAATTGTGCTTAACCTTGATGACAGGCTTGAAATGAACCCGCCGTCAAGCTATCCTGCAAAGCTTACAAAGTTCCTTTATGAAAGATACACACATTTCAATGGCGACAAGAGCAAGGGTCTGGTAATGCTCCCTGTTGAGCTTATCGACAACAACGGCAAGGAGCTTGAAAAGTGCGTGAAGGCACTGGCTGAAAGCTGGAAGCTGAAAAGCGGATTTACGGAGTGGCTTGATGAAGCCTGCGTTTTCGCAAGCACACTGGTTGACAGAATTGTTACAGGCTACCCAAGAGATGAGGATACAAAAATATTTGAGGAATTCGGCTACGAGGATAAGCTCATTGTTACAGGCGAGCCTTTCGCACTGTGGGTAATCGAGTCCGACAAGGATATCAGCGGTGAGCTTCCATTTGAAAAGGCAGGACTTCCTGTTATCTTCACCGATAACCACAAGCCTTACAAACAGCGTAAGGTTCGTATCCTGAACGGTGCACACACATCCTTCGTTCTTGCGTCTTACCTTGCAGGCAACGATTATGTGGGTCAGTCTATGGACGACGAAACAGTGTTCAGCTTTATGAAGGAAACAATCTTCGGAGAGGTTATCCCGACGCTTGACCTTCCCGAAAGCGAGCTTCTTGAATTTGCAGAAGCGGTTATCGACAGATTTAAAAATCCGTTTATCAAACATTCACTGCTGGCTATATCCCTTAACAGCGTTTCCAAGTGGAAAGCAAGATGTATGCCAAGCTTTACAGAATACATAAACAGAAAGGGTCAGCTTCCGAAGCATCTTACATTCTCACTTGCTTCACTGATTGCTTTCTACAACGGCAGCGAAATCCGAAACGGCGTGCTTATCGGTAACCGTGACGGCGCTGAATACGAAATCAAGGATGACAAATTTGTGCTTGATTTCTTCGCAGCAAACTCAAAGTTTCCTGCTGATGAGCTTGCTAAGGCAGTCCTTTCAAACACAGAATTCTGGGGCACAGACCTTACACAGTATGAAAATGCGCTCAAAAATGTAAGTGCTTACATTACTGATATAAGAAGCCTTGGAATGAGAAAGGCACTTGAAAAGAATTTCGGATAAGGAGTTCATAACGTGGAAATTATCAGGATAAACGACAACGACAATGTTGCGGTTGCGGTTAAGGCGATAAAAAAGGGTACTATAGTAACCGCAGGCGGCAAGAAAATTGAAGTGCTTCAGCGTATTCCCGCAGGACACAAAATTGCAATTGAGCCTATCAAGGACGCAGCACCCGTTGTAAAGTACGGTTATCCGATAGGCAACGCCACAGCAGATATCCAGCCCGGCGAGTGGGTACATACACACAACCTCAAAACCGCACTTTCGGGTCTGGTTGATTACAATTACGAGCCTTCCAAGCACCGCAGAAAGCCTCCTGTTGAGGATATAGCACCTCTCCAGTACAACGGTTTTCTCCGTCCCGACGGAAGTGTCGGCACAAGAAACGAAATCTGGATTGTACCGACAGTCGGCTGCGTAAACGGAATTGCGGGTGCACTTGAAAAGAAGGCGGCACATCTTGTAAGCGGCTCAATCGAAGCAATTGCTTCTTTCACACATCCTTACGGCTGTTCACAGCTTGGTGAGGACCAGGAAAACACAAGAAAAATTCTTTCCGATATCGTTAACCATCCGAATGCAGGCGGCGTGCTTGTACTTGGACTGGGATGCGAGAATACGGGAATTGAAATCCTCAAGGAATACATCGGCGAGTACGATGAAAGACGTGTCAAGTTCCTGAAATGTCAGGACTTTGAGGACGAAATTGAGGAGGGTATGAAGCTTCTGACGGAGCTTGCTGAATACGCAGGAAGCTTTGAAAGAACAAAGGTCAATGCAGGTAAGCTTGTTGTGGGTCTTAAATGCGGCGGCTCGGACGGCTTCTCGGGAATTACGGCAAATCCGCTGGTGGGAAGATTTTCCGACCTGCTGGTTGAACAGGGCGGCACAACAATCCTTACGGAAGTACCCGAAATGTTCGGTGCTGAAACAATCCTGATGAACAGGGCAAAGGATGAGCAGACGTTTGACAAGACCGTTGACCTCATCAATAACTTCAAATGCTACTACGAAGCGGCTGGTCAGCCGATTTACGAAAATCCGTCCCCTGGAAACAAGGACGGCGGCATTTCCACACTTGAGGATAAATCCCTTGGCTGTACACAGAAATCGGGTACAAGCGAGGTAAAGGGTGTTCTTGAGTACGGCGAAAGGGTTACCGAAAGCGGACTTAATCTTCTCTCCGCACCGGGCAACGACCTTGTAGCTTCAACTGCCCTTGCGGCTTCGGGTGCACAGATTATCCTGTTCACAACTGGCAGAGGCACACCGTTTGCTTCACCTGTTCCTACAATCAAGATTTCAAGCAATACGCCGCTTGCTGACAAGAAATCCAACTGGATTGACTTCAACGCAGGTCCTATTGCAGAGGATAAAACCATTGACGACCTTGCGGGACTTCTTCTTACATACGTTCTTGAAGTTGCTTCGGGACGTAAGGTAAAAAGTGAAATCTACGGCTATCGTGATATGGCAATTTTCAAAAAAGGAGTAACATTATAATGAATTCGGTTATCGAAGAAATTTCTAAAATAGGTATAGTACCTGTTATCGCTCTTGACGATGCAAAGGACGCTGAACCGCTTGCAAAGGCACTTTGTGAAGGCGGACTTCCCTGCGCAGAGGTTACTTTCAGAACAGCTGCTGCTGAGGACAGCATCAGAATTATGGCTGAAAAGTTCCCTGAAATGCTTGTTGGTGCAGGAACAGTCCTCACAACAGAGCAGGTTGACAGAGCAGTAAACGCAGGTGCAAAGTTCATCGTAAGCCCGGGACTTAACCCAAAGGTTGTGGCTTACTGCACATCAAAGAATATTCCGATTGTTCCCGGCTGTGCAAACCCAAGCGATATCGAACAGGCTCTTGAGCTTGGTCTTGAAGTTGTAAAGTTCTTCCCTGCAGAAGCGGCAGGCGGACTGAATATGATAAAGGCAATGAGCGCACCTTACACATCCGTTAAGTTTATGCCTACAGGCGGCATAAACGCAAACAACCTCATTGATTACCTCAACTTCGGTAAAATCGTTGCTTGCGGCGGCTCCTGGATGGTAAGCAAGGATATGGTTTCCGCAGGTGAGTTCGACAAGATTGCTAAGCTTACAAACGAAGCTGTAACAAAGATGCTCGGCTTTGAACTCAGACACATCGGCATCAACGAAAGCGATGAAGCCTCCGCAGACAAGACAGCTGATATGTTTAACATCTTCGGCTTCGACAAGAAGGTCGGCAACAGCTCAATCTTCGCAGGCTCTGCAATTGAAGTAATGAAAGCTCCTTACCTCGGTAAGAACGGTCACATAGCAATCGGTACAAACTACATCGAACGTGCTGTATATCACCTCGAAAAGCGCGGCGTTGAGTTTGACAAGGAAACTGAAAAGCGTGACGCAAAGGGAAATCTCAAGGCTATCTACATAAAGGGTGAGTTCGGCGGCTTCGCTGTTCACCTTGTTCAGAAATAAGAAAGGGTTGATTGAAATGTCCAGAAAGGTTGTAACCTTCGGCGAACTTATGCTCAGACTTGCTCCTGAGGGATATTACAGATTTGTTCAGGCAGAAAAGTTCGGTGCAACATACGGCGGCGGTGAAGCAAACGTTGCTGTATCCCTCGCAAACTACGGCTACGATGCAAAGTTCGTAACAAAGCTTCCTAAGCACGAAATCGGTCAGGCAGCTGTAAATTCTCTCAGAAAATACGGCGTTGACACATCATATATCGCACGCGGCGGCGACAGAGTCGGTATCTACTTCCTTGAAAAGGGTGCTTCACAGCGTCCTTCAAAGGTTATCTACGACAGAGCAGGTTCTTCCATCTACACAGCTTCCGCTTCCGACTTCAACTGGGACGAAATTTTTGACGGCGCTGAATGGTTTCACTTCACGGGTATCACTCCTGCGCTGAATGATGACGTTGCTGCAATCTGCCTTGAAGCTTGCAAGGCTGCAAAGGCAAAGGGCGTAATGATAAGCTGTGACCTCAACTACCGCAACAAGCTCTGGTCCAAGGAAAAGGCAGGACAGGTAATGGGTGAGCTTTGCAAGTATGTTGACGTTTGTATTGCAAACGAGGAAGACGCAGGCGACGTATTCGGCATCAAGTCCGAGGGTACTGACGTTTACGCAGGTGAGGTAAACCACGAGGGTTACAAGTCTGTTGCAAAGCAGCTTGCTGACCGCTTCGGCTTCAAGAAGGTTGCAATCACACTCCGTACATCAATTTCCGCTAACGACAACAAGTGGGCGGCAATGCTCTACGACGGAAACGACTACTACTTCAGCAAGAGCTACCTTATGCACATCGTTGACCGTGTAGGCGGCGGCGACAGCTTCGGCGGCGGACTCATTTACGCTTGCCTTGAAGGTATGGAACCACAGCAGATTATCGAATTTGCAGTTGCTGCAAGCTGTCTCAAGCACAGCATTGAAGGTGACTTCAATATGGTTTCCGTTGACGAAGTAAAGAAGCTTGCAGGCGGCGACGCTTCGGGCAGAGTACAGAGATAAGGTTTTAGGTTAAGGAGAAGATTTGAAATGGCAATGGAACTCAGAACAGCAGCGTCCCCTAAGGACGTAAAGCACTACGATACAACAAGACTCCGTGAGGAGTTTCTCATCAGCGACCTTTTCAAGGTTAACGAAATAAAGACAGTTTACAGTCACATCGACAGAATTATTGTCGGCTCAGCAGTTCCCTCAGGTAAGGCACTCGTTCTTACAGCAGGTGAAGAAATCCGTGCAGAATACTTCCTCCAGAGAAGAGAAATGGGCGTAATCAACATCGGCGGCAAGGGTAAGATTACAATTGACGGAACGGTTTACGAGCTTGGCTATAAGGACGGCATCTACATCGGTATGGGTGCAAAGGACATCACTTTTGAAAGCGACAACGCAGACGAGCCTGCAAAGTTCTACTTCAACAGTGCTCCTGCTCACAAGACTTACCCGACCGTACTTATTACACCTGATTCTATCAAGCCTGAGAACAAGGTTGAGCTTGGCTCACTTGAAGAATCCAACCACAGAGTTATCAACAAGTACATTCTTCCTGGACAGGTTGAAAGCTGTCAGCTGGTGATGGGTATGACTTCCCTTAAACCAGGCAGCGTTTGGAACACAATGCCTTGCCACACACACGACAGAAGAATGGAGGTTTACCTCTACTTCGAGCTTACAGACGATTCGGTGGTATTCCACTATATGGGCGAGCCGACTGAAACACGTCACATCGTTATGAGAAACGAAGAAGCGGTTATTTCACCAAGCTGGTCAATCCACAGCGCTTCAGGTACAAGAGCGTACACATTTATCTGGGGTATGGTTGGTGAAAATCAGGCATTCGACGATATGGACCCTGTTGCAATGCAGGATTTGAAGTAATAAAAAAGGAGACTGAAAGAAATGAATTTTGCTGAACAGTTTTCATTAAGCGGCAAGGTTGCTCTCGTAACAGGTGCTTCTTACGGAATAGGTTTTGCAATTGCTGAGGCAATGGCTTCCGCAGGTGCAACAATCGTATTCAACGACATCAGGCAGGAGCTTGTTGACAAGGGTCTTGAAGCTTACAAGGCAAAGGGTATTGACGCAAAGGGTTACGTTTGCGACGTAACAAACGAAGAACAGGTAAACGAGCTGATTGCAGAAATTGAAAAGGAAGTCGGCGTAATCGACATTCTTGTAAACAACGCAGGCATTATCAAGAGAATTCCGATGTGCGAAATGTCCGCAGCTGAATTCAGACAGGTAATTGACGTTGACCTGAACGCTCCGTTTATTATGGCAAAGGCTGTAATTCCTTCTATGATTAAAAAGGGACACGGCAAGATTATCAACATCTGCTCAATGATGTCTGAGCTTGGACGTGAAACGGTTTCCGCTTACGCCGCTGCAAAGGGCGGACTCAAGATGCTCACAAAGAATATTGCTTCCGAATACGGAAAGTACAATATCCAGTGCAACGGTATCGGTCCGGGTTACATTGCAACACCACAGACCGCACCGCTGAGAGAAACTCAGGCAGATGGTTCAAGACATCCGTTTGACAGCTTCATTATTGCAAAGACACCTGCTGAAAGATGGGGTGACCCTGAAGACCTCGGAGGCCCTGCAGTATTTCTTGCTTCCGACGCTTCAAACTTTGTAAACGGACATATTCTTTACGTTGACGGCGGTATTCTCGCTTACATCGGTAAGCAGCCGTAAAAAATCGTATCTGATACAGTCGGAGAGCTGTATACAATATATTTTTATTAATAAAGGAGAAATTTTTATGCGAATGATGAAAAAGGTACTTGCAGGTATTATGGGCGTTGCAATGCTCGCTTCTATGACAGCTTGCAGTAAGGAAGCAGAAAACACAACAGGCGGCGATGCAGCTGAAACAGTTGCACCTGCAAGCGACGGCCCTGTAACTCTCAAGTTCTCTTGGTGGGGCGGCGACTCAAGACACGAAGCTACACAGAAGGCTGTTGAAGCTTTTATGGCTAAGTATAACAACATCACAGTTGAAACAAACTTCGGTGCTTGGAGCGGCTGGGAAGACTCAATGTCTACAGCATTCTATGCAGGCACAGCTCCTGACGTAAATCAGGTTAACTGGAACTGGATTTCCAACTACTCTGCTGACGGCAGCATCTTCCTTGATATGAACAAGGTTTCAAACACATTCGACCTTACACAGTATGACAAGTCTGCACTTGACCAGTGTACAGTTGCAGGTGAGCTTCAGGCTATCCCTGTTTCTATGACAGGACGTATCTTCTACTGGAACGAGTCCACATTTGAAAAGGCTGGCATCTCCACACCTAAGACACTTGAAGAGCTCTACGCTGCAGGCGAAACCTTCAAAACAGTTCTCGGTGATGACTACTACCCGCTCGCACTGGGCGAATACGACAGAGCTATCCTCTGCGTTTACTACCTTGAATCCGTATACGGCAAGGCTTGGGTAACAGACGGCAAGCTCAACTACACAGCTGAAGAAATCGCTACAGGTCTCCAGTTCATCGAAGACCTCGAAGCTAAGCACGTTATCCCAACAGTTGCTACAATCCTCGGCGACGGTGCTGAATCCCTCGATAAGAACCCTAAGTGGATGGAAGGCAAGTATGCCGGTATCTTCGAATGGGATTCCTCCGCAACAAAGTTCGGCGGCGCTCTTAACGAAGGTCAGAGCTTTATCGTTGGTGACTATATGAAGGATATGGGCGAATATCAGGGCGGCTTCTCCAAGGTTTCCCTCGCATTTGCTATCACAGAAAATACAAAGCACCCAACAGAAGCTGCTATGCTTATGCAGTACCTCCTCAATGACCCTGAAGGTTCCGCAATTATGGCTTCCGAACGTGGTATCCCACTCAGCAAGGCTGCTAACGCTACCTGTAAGGAAAAGGGTCTCCTCAACGAAATGGTTGCAGAGGCTAACGGCAAGGTACTTGCTTGGGTAGACTTCCCACTTGATACACAGTTCGAAAACTCCAAGCTCAAGGGTGCTCCTGATGGCGTTTACTACGACGTATTCGGCGGCCTCAGCTACGATGAATACACAGTTGAAGACGCAGCTAAGGTTCTCGTAGACGGCGTTACAGCAGTTCTCGAAGGCTAATTGACAGCCCCTTTCATCTCTTCTCATTATTAATACCGACAGGCTCACCGTCCCCTCAGGGGCGGTGAGGGCAATGTCGGACAGGAGTTAAGTATGGCAGAGTTAAATTTTATCAACAATTTTCTGAAGGATTACCGGCATTACAAAACATACTGGAATTACGAAGACGGCTGCGTTCTTATGGGATGTCAGCAGCTTTATCAGGTAACGGGAGATAAGTATTATCTCGAATTTATTTTAGAGTACATTGACCCTCTCATTGATGAGGACGGTACTATTACGAATTTCGAATTCGGCAAACACAACATTGATGGCTTCAATGCAGGAAAAATTCTGTACCTTGCATATGAAGAAACAGGAATAACAAGATACAGAAAAGCAATTGACTTCTTAATCCGCAATCTGATGGAACAGCCGAGAACGAAGGAAGGAAACTTCTTCCACAAGGCTATTTATCCTAATCAGGTCTGGCTTGACGGACTCTATATGGCTCAGCCGTTTTATATGGAGTACGAAACCAAGTACAATAAAAAAGAAAATTACAATGACATTCTGAATCAGTTCAGAAATGTCAGAAAATATATGTATGACCCTGATAAGAAGCTTTATTATCACGGCTACGACGAAGCAAAAATCCAGCCCTGGGCAAACAAGGAAACAGGTCTTTCGCCTAACTTCTGGCTCCGTTCAATGGGTTGGTACTTAATGGCTCTTATTGACGTAATTGATAATATGTCCGAGGAAATTTACGAGCAGTACCGTGAATACTGTGACCTGTTCAAGGAAGCAATCGACGGTATTCTTCAGTACAAGGACAAGAACACAAACCTTTTCTATCAGGTTATTGACCACGCCGATACAGAAGGTAACTACACCGAAACATCAGGCTCGGCAATGGTTGCTTACGCTGTTATGAAGGCAGCAAGATTGGGCGTGATAAGCTGTGAAAAGTACGCAGATGAGGGCATCGCGATTTTTGACGGAATTGTAAAAGAGAAGCTGGATGAAGACAAGCAGGAACTGACAGACATCTGCTGGGTTGCAGGACTTGGTCCGGGTGAACAGCGTGACGGAAGCGTTGAGTATTACCTCTCCGAAAAGAGAGTTTCCAACGACTCCAAGGGCGTAGGACCGTTTATGATGGCTTACGCACAGAAGCTTATGCTTCAGAAAAGTTTATAATTATTGGGGAGGATACTATGGCTGCTAAAACAATCGACACCAATCAGCCGAGCAAATTCAGCAAGTTTATGAGAAGAAATTACGGCTTTCTGTTCATTATAGTGTGGCTTTTCGGCTTTCTGGTTTTCAGAATGTACCCGTTTCTTTCATCACTCTACTACAGCTTCACTGACTTCCACCTTTTCAAGGGCATCAGTGAATACGGTCTGATGAACTACAAGGAAATTTTCGCAAGCGATAAGATTATGAGTTCGCTGGGAATTACTTTCTCATACGCATTCATTACAGTGCCGCTGAAGCTGGCATTTGCACTTTTTATCGCATATATCCTTAACTACAAAATCAAGGGCGTAAGTATTTTCAGAACAGCATACTACATCCCGTCAATCCTTGGCGGTTCTGTAGCAATCGCAGTTCTCTGGAAGGCGCTTTTCCGTGACGAAGGTCTTATCAATGCCGTTATCAGAGCATTCGGCGGCGAAGGCATCAACTGGCTTGCTGAACCTGACTACGCACTTTTCATTATCTCTCTCCTGAGAGTATGGCAGTTCGGTTCTGCAATGGTACTCTTCCTTGCAGCACTCAAGGGTGTTTCGCAGGATTTGTACGAAGCAGCAACAATCGACGGTGCAAGCAAGGCAACGCAGTTCTTCAAAATCACAGTTCCGCTGATTACTCCTGTTGTGTTCTACAACCTCGTTACACAGCTTTGTCAGGCATTCCAGGAATTCAACGGTCCGTACATCATCACACAGGGCGGTCCGAGAGGCGCAACAACACTCTTGTCTCTCCTTATCTACAACAGAGCGTTCCAGGACTACGAAATGGGTATGGCAAGCGCAATGGCTTGGGTGCTTTTCGTAATCGTAATGGTTCTCAGCCTTATCGCATTCGTAAGCCAGAAATACTGGGTTTACTACGGCGACGAAAAGTAAGGGGGTTAATATATGAATTACACACAGAAACAAAAGCTTGGTACTGTAATCAAGTATATAATCCTCATTGCTGTCGGATTTATTATGGTCTATCCGCTCATCTGGATGGTTGGTGCAACCTTCAAGACCAACAACGAAATCTTCAGCAACCTTACACCGTTCACAGCACACCCGACACTTGACGGTTACAAGAACGCAATGAACGATTACGGCGGAAGCATCAATATCTTCAAGGCAATGTTCAATACATACAGCTACGTTCTTCCGAAGGTTATCTTTACCGTAATCTCTGCAACACTTACAGCATACGGCTTCGGACGCTTCAACTTCGTAGGCAGAAACGTGCTTTTTGCAGCACTTATGGCTACACTCTTCCTTCCGCAGGTTGTAATGAACGTTCCGCAGTTCATCCTTTACAACAACTTCGGCTGGGTTGACTCCGAAATCTATCTCCCGCTTATCATTCCATCACTTTTTGCGTTCGATACATACTTTGTATTTATGCTTATCCAGTTCCTCAGAGGTATTCCGAGAGAGCTTGACGAAGCAGCAACAATTGACGGCTGTAACTCAATTCAGACACTTATCAAGGTTATCTGTCCGATGCTCAAGCCTGCAATGGTAAGCTGTGCGCTTTTCCAGTTTATGTGGTCCTCCAACGACTATATGGGTCCTCTGCTTTACGTCAAGACACCTTCCAACTATCCTGCTGCAATCTTCGTTCGTCTTTCTATGGACGCAGACACAGGCTTCGACTGGAACCGTGTACTTGCAGTATCACTCATCTCGATTATTCCTTCCCTTGTAGTGTTCTTCTGTGCTCAGAAGCAGTTCATCGAAGGTATTTCCGCAGGCAGTGTAAAGGGTTAATAATTATTTAAGGCAGAGTTCTTGCTCTGCCTTAAAGTCGTATTATGAGGTATGAAATGAAAATAGAAATTACTAAAACAGGTGCACGTTATGCAGTGGCAGATATAAGCGGTGCAGACAGCTTTTCCGCAGCACTCAACGGCAAGGAAATCGCTCTCGGCAATACAGTCAATTTCATCGGACAGCTTTCTCCCGATACGGAGTACGTCCTCCGCACTGTTTGCGGCAGCGATGAAGCGGAAGCTGTTTTCCGTACCGAAAAGGAATTTGTTACCCTTGACGTAAGAAAATTCGGTGCAAAGGGTGACGGAGTAACTGACGATACCGTGTTCATTCAGGCGGCTATAATGGCGTGCCCCGAAAACAGCAGGGTGCTTGTCACAAAGGGAAAATACAAGGTTACAAGCCTGTTTATGAAAAGCGGGGTAAACCTTGAAATCGCAGGCGACGCTGAAATTTTTGCCGATAATGAACGCTTCAATCACCCGATTTTTGAGGGAATGATTAAAAGCTATGACGAGCAGAGCGAGTACAACCTCGGCACTTGGGAGGGCAACCCGCTCAAGATGTTTGCAGGAATTATCACCTGCCTTGACGCTGAAAACGTAACGATTTACGGCGAGGGCACAATCAACGGCAACGCTTCACACGAGGATTGGTGGTACAACGAAAAGGTAATGGTAGGCGCATTCCGTCCCCGTCTGCTTTTTATCAGCAGAAGCAGGAATGTCAGCGTAATGGGACTTACCTTCAAGGACAGCCCTTCCTGGACAATTCACCCTTACTTTTCCGAGAACGTTTCCCTTACAGCGCTTAAAATCAACAATCCGCAGAATTCCCCGAATACCGACGGTATTGACGTTGAGTCCTGTAAAAACGTGACAATCGAGGGTGTGCATTTTACCCTCGGTGATGATTGCATTGCCCTTAAATCAGGCAAGATTTATATGGCGAGAAAATACGGCGTGCCATCGGAAAATATCCATATCCGCCGCTGTGTAATGGAAAACGGTCACGGTGCAGTAACAATCGGCAGTGAAATGTCAGCAGGCGTAAGAAATGTGCTTGTTGAGGATTGTGTTTTCAATAATACCGACCGAGGTCTGCGTATCAAGACAAGACGCGGCAGGGGCGATACGGCTGTTATCGACAACGTAACATTCAGAAATATTACTATGAACAACGTTAAAACTCCATTTGTAGTAAATTGCTTCTATTTCTGCGACCCTGACGGCAGAACAAGCTATGTTCAGGACAGAAATCCTCACCCAGTTGACGAACGTACACCGCATATCAAATACCTTTGTTTCGAGAATATCAACTGTGTGAACAGTCACTTCGCCGCTGCTTTCTTTATGGGACTTCCTGAAAGAAAAATCAGCGAAATCGTGATGAAGAACGTGAATATTTCCCTTGCTGAAAATCCCGAAAGCGGTTTTGCGGCAATGCTTTGCAATGTTGACGAAATGTCGGGCAGGGGTATTATCGCTGAAAATGTTGAAAGGCTTATCCTTGACAATGTGAATATCGAAAACTGCAAGGGTGAAAAGCTTGAAGCAAGCAATGTTGATATCATAGAAGGAGTTTGATTATGCAGCTTGGAATAAGAGTACACGATGGCGAGAAGCTTCCTCTTGAACAGCTTCTTCCGATTTTGAGAAGCCGCGGGTTTGTCTGCGGTCATATCGCACTTTCAAAGTCAATTTCCGAGGTGAGCACAGCGGTTTCAGCACTGACCCCCGGTTTTGCAATGTACCTGAAAAAGCTTTTTGCAAAGAATGAGCTTGATGTTGCCGTCCTTGGCTGTTACCTCAACCTTGCAACACCCGATGAAGCCGCTCTACGTGCAAATCAGGAGAAATATATGGCAAATATCCGCGTTGCTTCGCTTATGGGGTGCGGCGTTGTGGGCACGGAAACAGGCGCTCCGAATAAGGAGTACAAGTACGAGCCTGCCTGTCATACCGAGGAAGCACTGAACACGTTCATTACAAACCTCAGACCTGTTGTGGAGTACGCTGAAAAAATGGGCGTAATCGTGGCAATTGAGCCTGTGTGGAAGCATATTGTCTGCAACCCGAAGCGTGCAAGACGTGTTCTTGACGAAATTGGTTCACCTAATTTACAGATTATATTTGACCCTGTAAATTTGCTGTGCTATAATAATTACAGCGAGAGAAACGAGATTTTTGCCGAAGCAATGGAGCTTCTGGGCAAGGACATCGCCGTTGTGCATATCAAGGATTTTATCGTCAAGGATAACGACCTTGTTTCCGTTGCGGCGGGACACGGCGAAATGGACTACACCGAAATTATGAAGTTCATCAAGAAGGAAAAGCCCTTTATCCACGTTTCCCTCGAAAATACCGTTCCCGAAAATGCCGAGGAAGCGAGAATGCTTATTCAGTCAATCTGGGAGCAGGCTTAACCCCGAAAGGAAGTATAGCATTGAAAATTTTCAGCATAGAAAACCCTGTCTTTGCATTTATCTCAAGAGTGGGGGATATGTTCATCCTGTCATTTATATGGCTTGTAACAAGCCTGCCGATTTTTACAATCGGTGCGTCAACAACTGCCGCTTACGACTGCGCATTCAAGATTATCCGTGCCCGTGACACGAATGTGTTCAGGGATTTTGTGAATTCCTTCAAAAGCAACTTCAAGCAGTCAACAATCATTTTCCTGATACTGCTGCCAATCGGCGCACTTATCGGTGTTGACCTGTGGTTCTGGTCACAGCAGGAGGGCGATATGGCTTTCATAATGAACGCACTCAGCATAGGCATTGCCGCACTTTTTGTTGTTACTTATCTGTACGTTTTTCCTGTGCAGGCGGTGTTCGAAAACCCCGTGAAAAAGACGCTGAAAACCGCTTTCCTTATGGCGGTAAGCAACTGGTGGAACAGCCTGCTGCTTCTTGCAGCTTGTGCGGCGGTATCCTATCTTTGCTATATTTTTCCCATTGTAGGTTACATCTTTCTTCTTGTTGGAACAGGCACATTCACTATGATTTTTGCGGTACGTTTTCTGGTTGTGTTCAGAAAATACAATGCTGAATTAATGCCTGACCGTCCCGAAGCGTCCGATATGGATTCGATTGAGAAACCAAAGGACGAGAAGAAAACCAAAATCAAGCGCGGAAAAAATAAAATTATAAGCTGAAACAGCTGTGTGAAAATTCCGACCTGCGGCTGTCGGTGTATATGGGCAGAAAAACCCTCCCGTGAGATTACCACGGGAGGGTTAGCCTGTCGATAAATTCGACAGGCTAATGAAAAATGAAAAAAGAATAATGAATAGTGAATAGTTAAGGTGTCCGCTTTGCGGACATTTTTAATGTTATTGCCGAAGGCAATTCCTTAATTATTCATTCTTCATTATTCAATATTCACTATTCATTGTCGAAAAAATCTTTTTCGACAAACTGA
>JAFQIY010000002.1 GCA_017415165.1 Oscillospiraceae bacterium
TATCCTCACGTTTTGCACCCTGATTGAGCAAAGGCTGAATGTCGGATTTAGCAAAAACACCGCAGCGTGAAGCGATAGGGTAAAGCTTCTCTGCTTTCAGTGCCATATTGTCCATTTCGTCAGTTGTAATACCGAGAAGTGTTGCCATCTGGTCAATAAACGCACCTGTACCGCCTGCGCAGGAGCCGTTCATACGCTGTTCAACACCGCCTGTCAGGAAGATGATTTTAGCGTCCTCGCCGCCAAGCTCGATTACAACGTCAGCGTCAGGGTAGCTGTGGTTTACGGCAATAAATGCGCCGAAAACCTCCTGCACAAAGGGCAGACCTGCCGCATTTGCAAGACCGAGACCTGCTGAGCCTGTAATGCTTAAACGGAACTCACAGCCCGAATATTCATTTGCGATTTCCTCCAGCTGCTCCGCAACCGTTTCTCTTACCTTTGAGAAATGACGCTGATAGCGTGAACGGATTATCTCGCTGTTGTCGTCAAGGATGACTGTTTTAACTGTCGTTGAACCTACGTCGATACCCAGTGAATACACTTTACTCATTTTCATTGTTTCCTTTACAATATATTTACCCCGGATTTTGTTTACTTAATAATTCTAAGTGAAATATCGAATGCCTTGACAGAATGTGTCAGTGCACCGACAGAGAACAGGTCAACGCCTGTCTTTGCGATTTCTGCGGCATTGTCAAGAGTGATATTGCCCGAAGCTTCGATTACGGGACGGAACTTTCCTGCCGTAACCTCGTCAACAATTTTCACGCAGTCTGTCATCTGCGCAGGTGTCATATTGTCAAGCATAATAACGTCAGCCGCACAATTGAGTGCTTCTCTCAGTTCGTCCTGATTACGCACCTCAACCTCGATTTTCACCATATGACCAATCTTTGCACGGAGAGCCGCAACTGCGTTTGTAAGGCTGCCGTAAGCGTCGATGTGGTTGTCCTTGAGCATTGCGCCGTCGGAAAGATTGAAGCGGTGATTTTTGCCGCCGCCCACTGTTACAGCGTACTTTTCAAGGGAGCGGAGTCCCGGAAGTGTCTTTCTTGTTTCGGCAACGGAGCAATTTGTCCCCTCACAGCAGGCAACGTACTTCGCTGTTTCGGAAGCGATGCCCGACATATGCTGTAAAATGTTGAGAGAAGTTCTCTCGCCCTTGAGAATGGACTTTGTTCTGCCGCTTACTGTGGCAATAACGTCGCCCTTGTTAACCTTGCCGCCATCCTTGATTTTGATTTCGGTTTTAACATCGCTGTCGATAAGTGTGAAAACACGCAGAGCGATGTCAATTCCGCAGAGGACGCCCTCCGCCTTTGCGATAAAGGATGCGCTTGACATATCCTCGTCGTCAAGGAGATAGTCTGTCGCAAGGTCTATGTAGTTGATGTCCTCATCAAGTGCACGTTTTATAATATCGTCTGTGTAGAAGTTTGGTAAGTTCATTTTGGTTTGTCCTTTCGATTAGCTTTAATATTTCTCAAAACAGAGCATTTCTTCATTTCGGTAATCTTCAAAAAGATTTTCAAGTTCCACTATAAGTTCCTGGTCAGATGTTTGTGTAACTGTCTGTACATCAGGCATATTTCCGTCAATTTCTTCAGATTTATATTTCAATATGTAATTGCCATTATCCTCAGTGACGTCAAAGCTGAATCTGTATGTCCCCCAGCCCTGCTCACTTAAATCAAATGTCATTGTCAGCACATTGTCCGAAAAAGTATATTTATCGTAAATATCGTGCATTTCCATACTTATTCTGTAAGTTCCGTCATCATTGAAGGTGTACGACTTTCTGTCAGTATAATCAGGCCTTTCAATATAATTCATCCAATAGCCTGTTGGAAACGAAACCTTCTCTGCGACAGAAATTCTTTCAATTATTATCGGAAATTCATCTTCAAACATATAAAGCTTTCCGCCGCATAAATACATCGGCACGTCGCTGTAACTCACATTTTCGGGAATTTCACCTACAGCGGTCATAACTCCGTTTTTCAGTATCACAGGCATTGTTTCCTCGTAATCGCCATCTATCATTGTAATGCTGTTTTCTTCGCAAAGCATTGTGCCGACAACCTCGCCGCACTCCGTTGCAATCCACTTTCCGAGGACATCTTTCTGTTCAGCCAGAACAGCTTTCTCCCTCGACATAAAAACCGGATAAGACAGCCAGCTGTCATCGTCAAAGTAGTCATAAACGGATTGCCCCGCTTCGTATGGAACAAATTCCTCTCTTATCAGCTCTGTGTTAAGCCCTTCCATAGCAAAAATGAGCACGCCCTCGTCAACAACCGTTTTATGGGATTGAATAAAAGGCTCGTCCTCATCTGTATATGTAAGCTCCATCAAGCCGTTGTCAATAGTGTATGTACCTGTTTCCTGCTCCGAACCGTCAGAAGCCGTAAACGTTCCGTCCTCGCTGAATGTCCAGCAAACTTCACCTACCCCCTCGCTGTCAATCGCGTACCAAGTCCCCACAATTGAGTCCTTGTCAGCGGCATATGTGCCGTCTTTGGTTTGAGCAGCTGTTTCCGCTGTTATGCTTTCTTCTGTTTCAGCTGTAGTTTCGGCAGTCGTTTCCTCCACTGTGGTTTCTGTCTCGGAAACTGTTGTTTTTTCCACGGTTGTTACAATAGTTAATTCTTCGGCAACAGCCTCCGTTGCCGTAATCTCCTCAACAGCAACCTCACCCTTTTCGGAACAAGCCGTCAAAACCATTGCCGAAAGCAGAATTGCAAAAAATCTTTTCATATTGTCACTCTTTTCATCTTAAAGCTCGTCCACAACACCCAGCACCTCGCCGATACTGCCGTGAATGAGCAGGTCGGCACGGTCGTCCTTTTCGGTCGGGGTCTTGTTGATAAGCACAAGCTTCTTGCCTGTGTAAAAATCAATATATCCGCTTGCGGGGTAAACCGACAGGGACGTGCCGCCGATAATCAGCATATCAGCCGCTTTGATTGCCTCAATTGCACCGTTTACGGTTTCGCTGTTCAGACCCTCCTCGTAAAGTACAACGTCAGGCTTTACAAGTCCGCCGCAGTCTGTGCAGGGGGGAGGTCCGTCAAGGCTCTTTATGTATTCGGCGTCGTGCATTTTTCCGCAGCGCAGACAGTAGTTTCTGTGCACCGAGCCGTGAAGCTCATACACAACCTTGCTTCCTGCCGCATAATGCAGACCGTCGATATTCTGTGTTACAACAGCTTTAAGCTTGCCCATCTGCTCCAGCTTTGCAAGGGCAAGATGTGCCTTGTTTGGCTTTGCGTTAAGGTAAAGAAGCTTGTCACGGTAAAATTCGTAGAAATCGGAAAGATTGTTGCAGTAGAATGTTCTGCTGAGAATTGTTTCGGGAGGATACTTGTATTTCTGATTGTAAAGTCCGTCAACGCTTCTGAAATCGGGTATGCCGCTTTCCGTGGAAACACCTGCTCCGCCGAAAAATACGATATTCTCCGACTCAGCAAGCCAGTTTTTCAGCTGTAATAGCTCGTCCATAAATTTGCTCCTATCTTTTGTCGATATATATTTATTTTCTTATGTATGTGCAGAAACGGAACTTTATCCCCTCGTGCTCAAGGATTTCGGACTGCTCTGTAAGAAGCCAGTTTTCGTCCTCGTCAAGATTCGGGAAGAAGGTGTCCGCTTCGGGGGTTGCTTCAACCTTGGTGATGAGCGCCTTGCTGCAGTAGGGGAGAAACGCCTTGTAAATCTCACCGCCGCCGCAGATGAAGTCCTCATCGTCGTGCTGATTCATATAGCCGACCGCTTCCTCCACACTTCTGCAAACCACAACATCCTCGGGCGCAAAATCGGGATTTTGGGAAAGAACAATATTTGTGCGGTTTTTCAGCGGCTTTCCATTGGGGAAAGACTCCAGCGTTTTTCTGCCCATAACAACGTTGTGGTTAAGGGTAGTCATACGGAAAAATTTCATATCTTCGGGTATGTGAAACAGCAAATCGCCGCCCTTTCCGATACCCCAGTTTCCGCTTACAGCGGCTATTGCAGTAATCATTTTGTTACCTCCGATACGGCGACTGCTATTCCGACAATAACAGCTATACCGCCAAGAATTCTATATATCAATTCGCTATACTCACCGGGCTCTGCATTTTTGTCGTGTATGCCGTGTTCAAGATACCATATAACTTCAGGCAGAAAAATATGTACAAGTCCTACTATTATAAAAATAATTGCAAATCCCAACATATTCAATCACTCTCCAAAGGCACTACACAAATAATCAAATAGCAACTTCAAATTTAATATCCTCTTTGTGATACTCATAATTTTCAAGAGTAAAGCTGTCAGCGGTGAACTTGTAGAAATCAGTAACCGACTTGTCCAGCGTGAATTTCGGTGCGTCAAAGGGCTTCTTTTCGATAATTTCTTTTATAATAGGTATGTGCCTGTCGTAAATGTGAGCGTCGGCAATAACGTGCACAAGCTCGCCTGCTTCAAGTCCGCTGACCTGTGCAATCATATGCACAAGCACTGCATACTGGCAGATATTCCAGTTGTTTGCCGCAAGCATATCCTGCGAGCGCTGATTAAGGATAGCGTTAAGCTTTCCGCCGCTTACGTTGAAGGTCATACTGTAAGCACAGGGGTACAGACCCATTTCGGACAAATCGTGGTGGTTGTAGATGTTGGTCATAATTCGGCGGCTTGCGGGGTTGTGCTTCAAATCGTATAACACTCTATCCACTTGGTCGAAGTCTCCCTCAGGGTAGTGGTGCTTCACGCCAAGCTGATAGCCGTAAGCCTTGCCGATTGAGCCGCTTTCGTCAGCCCAGCTGTCCCAGATGTGAGCGTCAAGCTCGTTTATGTTGTTGGACTTCTTCTGCCAAATCCAGAGAAGCTCCTTTACAGCGGTTTTGAGAAAGGTTCTGCGGAGGGTCATAATCGGGAATTCCTCCGCAAGGTTGTAGCGGTTCACAACACCGAATTTTTTAATAGTATGGGCAGGAGTACCGTCCGCCCACTTGGGACGCACTTCCATATCAGCGTCGGAAACACCGTTTTCGAGTATGTCCCTCACAGTATCAATAAAAATTTCATCAGCACGGCTCATAAACGGCGTCCTCCTTGACAAGGGTACACTTACCCCATATTAAAAAATAATTAATTATATTATATCACAGAAAATTTCAAAGTTCAACAGTTTTTGGGAGATTTGTTCCGTCAGGCAATTGTTTTCAGTTGTCTGACGGGTACGGCATTTGTAACCAAACTTTAACTTGCATTTAGCGTATTAGTATGGTATAGTAATATTGTAGGCTAAATACATATACTATATATACCTACAGAAAAGGAGGCTTGTATGGTAATAGTATGGACTGTAGTGCTGATTGCGGCACTTATTGTTGAAGGTGCGACTTTCGCATTGGTGGCAATATGGTTTGCGGCAGGTGCTCTGGGTGCTCTTATTGCGGCAGGTCTTGGTGCACCGTTTATTGTGCAGCTTATCATATTCGTGGCATTGGCGGTGGTGATGCTGATTTTTACACGTCCGCTGCTGAAAAAGCTGTTTCCGAACAAGTTTATTCCCACAAACTCTGAGCTTGAAGTGGGTAAGACAGCTGTTGTAATTGAAGCAATTGACAATGCGGCAGGCAAGGGCAGAGTAAAGCTTGGCGGTGTAAACTGGGCAGCAATTTCCGAAAACGATGAGGATATCCCTGTTGACGAGGTTGTGGTTGTCAAGGAAATCCGTTCGGCAAAGGTTGTTGTTGCACGAAGCGGCGAAAGCATTGAAAAGAAAAACTGATTTATGAAAGGATTGTTTTTATGGAGTACATTCTTATCGGACTTTTAATTCTTGTTGTAATTATCTTTATTTCGGGTATCAAGTTCGTACCTCAGGCTACTGAGTACGTTATTGAAAGACTCGGAACATATTCACGTTCACTCAGTGCAGGTCCGCACTATGTTGTTCCTTTTATCGACAAGGTTGCAAAGCGTGTTTCCATCAAGGAGCAGGTTGCTGACTTCAAGCCTCAGCCTGTTATCACAAAGGATAACGTAACTATGCAGATTGACACTGTTGTGTTCTATCGTATTACTGATACTAAGCTCTACACATACGGCGTTGAAAGACCTCTTTCCGCTATTGAAAATCTTACAGCAACAACTCTCCGTAACATTATCGGTGAACTCGAACTTGACGCAACTCTTACTTCAAGAGATGTAATCAACGCTAAAATCACAGCTATCCTTGACGAAGCTACAGACCCTTGGGGTATCAAGGTTAACCGTGTTGAACTTAAGAACATTATTCCTCCGAGAGAAATTCAGGACTCTATGGAAAAGCAGATGAAGGCTGAACGTGAGCGCCGTGAAAAGATTCTCCAGGCTGAGGGTGAAAAGAAGTCACAGGTTCTCGTAGCAGAAGGTGAAAAGGAGTCACAGATTCTCCGTGCACAGGCTGACAAGGAAGCTGAAATTCTCCGTGCAGAAGCTGAAAAGGAAGCTATGATTCTCCGTGCTGACGCTGTAAGACAGCAGAAAATTCTCGAAGCGCAGGGTGAAGCTGAGTCTATCGCTCTCGTGCAGAACGCTCTCGCAGAAAGCCTTGTGAAGCTGAATGCTTCCAACCCACAGGACAACGTTATCGCACTCAAGAGCCTCGAAGCTTTCGCAAAGGCTGCCGACGGCAAGGCAACAAAAATTATCATTCCTTCCGAAATCCAGAGCCTCGCAGGTATGGTTACTTCCGTGAAGGAAATTGCTTCAAACAGCACAAAGGCAAATCCGTAATATGCAATGTGGGGATTGGCATCCGGCGGCTCGGTAACCGTTGTTTGTTATGAACTGATATCGGGGTACTATTATATATAGTACCCTGTTTTGTTAAGGGGTAATTTTATGAGACGTAAATTTTCTGCGGTAATAATTGCTTTGATAAGTGTTGTTATGCTATTGCCGATATGTGCTTCGGCAAATTCGGCTGAACCGCCTATGTATACGATTGTTTGTGATAACTGTCCTGATGATACGGTGGTTTATTACGAATATGAGTACAAAGGAGCACTTTATTCAAAAGAAGCTTTCAAATCGAATGTTGCGTGGGAAAGCTATTTTGATATATTTCTGCACCACTTGAATACGGATTCGCAGTTGTGCAATATCAGGATAGAATCGGCAGAGAAAAGCTTTGAACAGGTTATTGAACATACCGGCAGATATCATTTGCTGTATACTCTTGATTTTGAAAACGAAACCCTGACCGAAGGCGACCACAGGCAGATACGGACTCCGATTTTGATTGTACTGCGTGTTACGCTGACATTAATTATAGAAGGTTTGATTTTCTGGGCTTTCGGGTATCGTAAAAAGAGAAGCTGGATTGTTTTTCTTGTTGTAAATCTGATTACGCAGGGATATGTCAATTACTCAATATCGGAATGGGGACCGCCGCTTGACAATTATTGGTTCTTAGGGTATATTTTTATGGAGTTCTTTGTTTTTGCGGCGGAGATGACAGCGATACCGCTTGCAACTAAGGAGCAGTCTAAGGGAAAAGGTGTTTTATTTGCACTTGTCGCAAATATGGTGAGTTGGTTTGTAGGTGCGGTTATTATTGCTCTGTTGCCGATATAAATACTTCTTAAAATAAATTTGCAGGAATAATTTTATAGTCATAATTTGTCGCAGCAAGGGAACATTATTAGAGTAAACCACGTCCGCAGACGCTTCGGCTATGCACGGGGCAGTTCTCTGACTAATGTTTATGCTGTAAGATTTACGTCTGCGAATGTGTTTATATACACGGTTCTGTGAGGCAGGGAAAGGGTTTCCTTGCTTCACAGAAATTTTTTTGAAGAAAATTTCAAAAAATGCTTGACAAATGCTTTTGTTTGTGGTATGATATTAAAGCTGTCTCGTGAGAGCGAGCACGAAAAACTGAAAACCGAGGCTGTGAAGCTAACACTTGGACAGTGGCAAGCAGAGCGGAAAAAGTTTTTTGAAAAAAATGAAAAAAGTGCTTGACAAACTCCTGAGAAAGTGATATAA
>JAFQIY010000033.1 GCA_017415165.1 Oscillospiraceae bacterium
ACAGCAGAAAATTGATATTTATTTCAGGTTTAATATTGCACAAGCAAGCGTAATTGCCGATACGATGGACTACGACAAAAAGAGAAAGGCTGCGTAGTAAATACTACGCAGCCGAAAACCTCTTTGTGGCACCCGAGCCTTTTTCTGTACCGTTTTTTTATTGGTAAATTTATCATTAACAGTAAGTACTTGATTATTTTTTCACAATATGGTATAATATTAATCGACATTTTATCACAAGATATCATAATGGAATGTTTAACATACAGGAAAGAGGAAAGTTAACTATGCTGGAGCTTAAAGATATACGCTGGAAGCTTCCTGAGGGTGAGGAAATTCTCAAGGGAATCAATCTCTCTATCCCTGACGGAAAGCTTACGGTTGTAACAGGTCCCAACGGCGGCGGTAAAACATCTCTCGCAAAGATTATTGCGGGACTTTACGAGCCTGCTGAGGGTCAGATTATTCTTGACGGTGAGGATATTACCAAGTGGGATATTACGGAGCGTGCAAAGGGCGGCATCGCCTACGCTTTTCAGCAGCCTGTCCGCTTCAAGGGACTGACTGTCCGTGACCTGCTGGAAATGTCTGCGGAAACAAAGCTTAAAGAGGAAAAGGTTTGTTCCCTGCTTGGTGAGGTTGGTCTTTGTGCAAGGGAATATATGGACCGTGAAGCTGACGCAAGCCTTTCGGGCGGTGAAAGCAAGCGTATTGAAATTGCTACTGTTCTTGCACGAAAGGGTGCGAAAATGCTTGTGTTTGACGAGCCTGAGGCAGGTATTGACCTGTGGAGCTTCACAAATCTTATCGAAGCCTTTCAGCGCCTTAAAAACGAGGACGAGCGTTCTCTGCTGGTTATTTCGCATCAGGAAAGAATTATGGAAATTGCTGACCACATCGTTGTTATTTCCGACGGTAAGGTTAAAATGCAGGGCAGCCGTGACGAAATCCTGCCGCAGCTTCTCAGCGAACACGGTGCTGCACATAAATGTCCTCTGGGCAAGTCTGTAAAGGAGGAGTTCTGATATGGACGAAATTACAAGCAAGCTTCTGGGTCTTGTTGCTGACTGGAACGGCACTGATTTCAAGGGTGCATATAACATCCGTAAGGACAGCGGCTGCGCAGGCAGACAGAACTCGGAAAATATTACTATTGAAAATAAAAATGACAATCCCGGAATTGTTATAAAAATCGGTGCAGGTGCGCAGAAAGAAACTGTTTACATTCCTGCCTGCGTTACACACGGCGGCGTAAACGACCTTGTTTACAATGATTTCTACGTTGAAGACGGTGCTGATGTTATTATTGTTGCAGGCTGCGGCGTGCACTCCGATGATGAGGAGGAAGCACGTCACAACGGTATTCACCGTTTCTTCGTTGGCAAGAACGCAAAGGTGCTCTACAAGGAAAAGCACATCGGCACGGGCAACGGCAAGGGTGCTAAAAAAATTGACCCTGTTACCGATATTGTTATGGAGGAAGGCTCATATGTTGAGATGGACACCACACAAATCGGCGGTGTAACCCACTCAAACAGACTGACAACAGCAAAGCTTGGTGCAGGTGCAAAGCTTGTTATCCGTGAAAGGCTTATGACGGACAATGACGAAACCGCAAAGTCGGATTTCGTGGTTGTTATGGACGGTGAGGATTCAGGCGTAGACCTTGTTTCCCGTTCCGTGGCAAAGGGTAATTCCTATCAGGATTACCACTCCGTTATCAAGGGCAACTGCCGCTGCACAGGACACTCCGCTTGTGACGCAATCCTCGCAGGAAACGGCAGGGTTAACGCTACCCCTGAGCTTTACGCAGGAGACCTTGACGCTTCACTTATCCACGAGGCGGCAATCGGAAAAATCGCAGGAGAACAGCTTATCAAGCTTCGTACTCTCGGACTTACCGCTGAAGAAGCTGAACAGAAAATCATTGACGGTTTTCTTAAATAAAAAGATTAAGGGTATCAGGTGTAAGCTTGATACCCTTGCTGCTTTTGGGAACAAGGCGTGGGAAAAATTAATTTTTATATTTCGTAATTCCGATGAACAGTAAAAAATTCAGCGGTTGTTTTCCACATCGGATGTGAATAATTTGTCAGAATTTATGTATAATACTCCCTGTAAACCTGTTTTCAACAGGGTAAAGGTACTTCACCCTGACGAAAAATAGAGGTTTTACACTTTTTCCACCGAGTTTTCAACACTTTTTCGAGGATGTTTAAGTTTTCCACATAGTTTTCCACCGTTTTTGATTACAAATGGTATAAATTTTACCGAAAAAGCCGATAATAAACGTAAAATCGGCTTGGAGGAAATGTTGAAAAACGGTGGAAAGTGTGACATTAAACCTTTAAGTACAAAAGCGAGAGGAAAAATCTGTAATGATAAAGGGAGTAAACAGAAGAATTGTTGAAATAACAAGTACTGAACACGAATTCTTTGAAAAGGCGGTGCTGTATGTAAAGGCTGACAAAAGTTGTCTGCCTGCGGAGAAGATTACGGAGGAGGCGAGAGAGTATCTCGGCAGGATTGTCCCCGTAAGAGGAAGGAAAAAGCTGTCCCTGACAGCAAAATTCGTTATTGCAATCGCAGGAGTTGCTGCGCTTATCGGAATTGCCTGCCTGATTATGCTTCTGTAGAAAAATAATTTTAAAAATTCTGCAAAAGCGTTGTGTTTTTTGTCGTAATGTGTTATAATTTAATGTGAATAATTTTAAGCATTTACGGAGGCTATTATGGCATATTACGATAAAAGACAGCGAAAAGGTGACAGAAATGACCGACCACGCAAGGATACAAGTTACAGCAAAAATGAGGGCTATCGCCGCAGAGAAGCTGAACGTGCTGAAAGAAATGAACAGGACGACGAGGGCGGTGCAGGTCTTATTGTGGGAAGAAATCCCGTAATTGAGGCGCTTAAAGCGGGACGTCCACTTAACACGATTTTTATGAACGGCGAGGGCGGAAGCCTTGGTCTTATTGCGAGAATGGCTAAGGAACAGGGAATTGTTGTAAAGCAGGTTTCCGAAACGAAGCTTTCCGATATGGCTGAGGGCGCTTCTCATCAGGGCGTAATCGCAAGCGGTGCTTGTGCGGAGTACGTTACGGTTGAGGACATCCTTGAGGTATCAAAGAAAAAGGGCACAAAGCCGTTTATTATAATCTGTGATGAAATTGAAGACCCTCACAATCTCGGCGCGATAATCCGTACCGCTGAGTCGGCAGGTGCTGACGGAATTATCATTCCGAAAAGAAGAAGCGCGGCACTGAACAGCACGGTTTACAAGACCTCGGCAGGTGCGGCAAGCTGGCTGCCTGTGGCAAGGGTTGCAAATATCCCTGCGGCACTTGACCAGCTGAAGGAAAACGGTGTATGGATTTACGGCACGGACGCAAGCGGCGAGGACTACACAAATTCCGATATGACGGGAAGTGTGGGACTTGTAATCGGTTCGGAGGGCTTTGGTATGGGCAGACTTGTCCGTGAGAAGTGCGATTTTCTTCTCAAACTGCCTATGTACGGAAAAATTACTTCCCTTAATGCTTCGGTAGCGGCGGGAATTTTTATGTATGAAACTGTGAGACAGCGTAGTATCAATAACAAGTGAAACTGAAAAATTGTGCAGTTTTAAGCTGGCTTATTGGTATAAGGCTGTAAAATGAATGAAGGGAGAGCTGGATTTTGGCTGACGGAAAATACTCGGTAGATGACATTCTCAGCGAATATTCCGGAACGACAAACAGCGGGGGAGACTCCGACCTGGATATTGATGCCATATTGGGCGGCTTTGATGCAAAATCTGAGCCTGATTTACATACAGAAACAACAGAAACGGTAAGTCCTGCGGCGGAGGTTTCCGACAGCTTTGAGGAAAAGTATGCGAAGCTTGCTTCTGCGGTAACTGCTGTCAAGGAACGTGAAGATGTTCCGCCTGTTCCTGAAACGGAAAAGCCTGCACGTTCCTTCTCTCAGAAAATGGAGCAGGGCGGCAGTCAGGAGGTTGTCCGCAAAGAAGAATCGGAGGAAAAGAAGTCTCCGCTCGGTTCGGTTTTTGGGAAAAAGGCTTCTTCTGAGACGGTCAAGCCTGTTGAAGAAGCGCCTATTCAGAGCATTTCAAACGAAAGAAAAATTCAGACAGACCCGTTTGAAAAGTATTCCTCTATAGAGGAAACAGAGGCTCAGCGTGAAAAGCAGGACCTTGACGAAATACTCAATGAGTATGCCGCTGAAAAGAAGCGTACTGCAAAAAATGAAAATACTCAGCATAAGAGCTTTACGGACTTCTTTACAAAGCTTATTCCGAAAGCTGAGGAAAGCAATGAAAACGGCATTTCAGGCAATACCGAGCTGCTGGATGGTATGCTGAAAGCAAAGAAGGAGCGTATTTCACGCACGCAGCATATCTCTCCGATTGAAAGAAAATCAATTTCGGATATCGACCTTAATCTCGATGATAAAATTATCCACGACACAGCGCAGCTTCCTGTTGATGCTGAAAACAGCGAGCAGGAAAAGATTGACGCTCTGAAAGAACGCAGAAACAAGAAAATCAGGGATTTCGTGCTTGTGGGCGATGAGGAGGACGTTGCCGACGATGACGCTGACAATGAGGGTCAGGAGGTTGTCATTGATGACTTCGAAAGCTTCAATGATGCGCCGTCCATTGCTCACGATATCGCTCAGCTCAAGGGCAGCCTTATGCTCAGACTTTTTGTACTGGTGGTATGTTTAGCGGCAAGCCTCTATATTGCAGCTGCAAACGATAATCAGGCTATGCCGATTATGGATTTGCTCAACAAGCGTTCACAGACAAATACATATCTGTTTGTAAATGCAATTCTCGGACTTTTTGCGGCATTTTCAAGCTATACGGTTATATCCTGCGGTCTGTCAAAGCTTGTGTCCTTCAAGGCGGACTGTGACAGCCTGTGTGCGGTTTCAATCGTTGCTTCAATCACCGCAACAATGATTATGTTTGCCAACGGCAACCTTGTCAAGGGCAGCTTTGTGCATATATATGTTCCTGTGGCAATTGCTTCGCTGCTGTTCAATACGATAGGAAAGCTGTGTATTGTAAAGCGTACTCAGAGAAGCTTCAAGTTCGTTTCGGGAAGTACGGAAAAGTATGCGATTTTCCACATCGACAACGAGGAAACGGCTCAGGGCTTCACAAGAGGCGCACTGAACGATTTCCCTAATCTTGCGACAATGAGAAAAACGGAATTCCTTTCCGAGTTCCTTAAAACATCTTATTCAAGCGACAGCACGGACCGCTTCTGCAGAATGTTCACTCCTGCGGTGCTTGCGGCGGCGGCGGTAATCGGTGTTATTGCGGCAATTCTCGGACGCACCGACCACGGTTCTTCTTCGGTTTATGTGGGAATTTCCGTGTTTGTGGGCGTTGTGGCTATATGTACGGGCTTTTCTATGATGCTGGTTGTAAACCTGCCGATGCTTCGTGCTTCGAAGAAAAACGCTGAGATGCAGGGCGTTGTGCTTGGCTACGACAGCATAGAGGAATTCGCTGAAACAAACAGTATTCTTATTGATGCGGGACAGCTGTTCCCTCAGGGCAGCGTGAAGCTTGCGGCGATAAAGGTTTTTTCCGACACGAGAATTGACGAGGCAATTGTTGAGGCGGCAAGCCTTGCAAGTCAGGCGGGAAGTATTCTCAAGAATATGTTCTACGATATTATTGCCGGCAAAACAGAGCTGCTCAATCCCGTTGAAAGCTATATTTATGAGGACTCTATGGGTCTTTGCGGCTGGATTAACAACAAGCGTGTTCTGCTGGGCAACCGTGAGCTGATGGTCAACCACAGTATCGAGGGTATGCCTCCGCTGAGCAAGGAAAAGGAGTACACCGAAAACGGAAGATGTGCGGTTTACCTTTCAATATCAGGTGAGCTTTCGGCAATGTTCCTGGTGGAAATCAATCCGACAATGGAAGTGCGTCAGTCCTTGCAGGAGCTTCAGAAGAACAGCATTTACGTTATGATACGTTCTGTTGACTCGCTTGTTACAATCAACAGACTTTCTGAGCTTTTCGAGATTTCTCCCGAATATCTGAAGCTGATACCATTCCGTGTGCACGAACAGTTTGCAGAGGTTACGGCTTATCAGGTAAGGCAGAAAGCTACTCTTGCCTGCTCGGGACGTTTTGCGGCGCTTTCATCGCTCATTCTCAGCTGCCGATATATGAAAATGACTATTGGTATGGGTGTTGCGCTTCAGGCGGTGTCAATGCTTCTTGGCGTGCTTATCTCGCTGGTAATGGTTGTTACGGGCAGCGTGCAGGAATTGTCGGTGTCAATGATGATGATGTACAATTTTGTTTTCACGGCTGTACTGGTTGTGTTCCAGCTTCTGAGAAAGAATTAATAAAAAAGGTTAGCTTCACGTTGGTGAAACTAACATTAGCCTGTCGATAAAGTCGACAGGCTAATGAAAAATGAATAAAGAATAATGAATAGCGAATAGTTAAGGTGTCCGCTTTGCGGACATTTTTAATATTATTGCCGAAGGCAATTCCTTGATTATTCATTCTTCATTATTCAATATTCATTATTCATTGTCGAAAAGTCTTTTTCGACAAATTGAGGTTAGCTTCACGTTGGTGAAACTAACCTTTTTATTATTTATCATAAGATTTATTTACCCTTTTTTGTTGATACAGAAAAAGGTGCAGAGCTTTCTCCCGATTTGTATTTGCCGCTGACCTTCTTTACAGCAGCTATTTTGAATTTGTATTTTGTATTTTTCGACAGAGCATCAACTGTACAGCTTGTTCCGGTAACAGTCTTATATTTTTTATATTTGCCGGTTTCAGCGTTGTAAATATAAACTGTGTATGCGTCTGCGTCAGCAACAGCAAACCATTTCAGCGTGATTTTATTTGCTGATGCAGCTGATGTAATACCTACAGGAGCGGCAAGTCCGTTTGGTGCATATTTATATCGGATATCATTTTTGACAGCATACTTTTCAGCAGGAGAGCCCTTTGATACAATCAAAGTAATTGCTTTCTGCGTAAATGTAATTGTTTTGGTTGATGTCAGGCTTTTATCGTCTGTATCGTATACCGTGTCCTTTCCCTTGGCTTTTCCGTCAGCTACAATGAATTGGTTTTTGCCGCCGTCAATGTTATATGTGTAGCCGAATGCACGAGGACTCACTTTTGTTTTTGGCGGAATTGCTGCGCTTTTTAAATTAAGACAGTTTCCGAAAGCGTCCATATGAATTTCCCGCAGCCCTGAAGGGAAATTTATACTTGTGAGCTTAAAGCAGTTGTAAAATGCATTGCGTCCGATGGCGTCAACAATGGAGTCCTTTGCAAATTCAACAGATTTCAGATTATAGCAATCGGAAAAAGCTTTGTCCCAGATACCGCCGTATACTGCGTTTTCATCGGAAAGCGGCGATGTGATATTTCCTTTGAATGTGACGGTTTTAAGCGATGGACAGCAGAAAAATGAATTACTGTGGAGAACTCTGACATCGCCCTCAAATACAACTGTTTTAAGTGACGGACATTTGCTGAAAGCATTTTCTGCAACAGCGTCTATATCACCCTTGAAGGTTACGGTTTCAAGCTTGGTGCAGCCTTCAAATGCAGAAGAGTAGATGTCAGAAACACCCGAAGCAATCGTGAGACTTGTAATGGTGCTGTTGCCCTTGAAGGCGTTTTTTCCAACTATATCAATATCAGCAGGAATTGTAACAGCGCCGCCTTTTCCTTTATATCCTACAAGTGTTTTGCCTGTATATTTTTTAGTTTCAACGATAAAATCATCATTTGTTGTTTCAGTGGCATAAACGTCTGTTGAAAATAAATCCGTATTGGTATCTGCAGGAAGCATACATATGCTGACAGCCATTATCACAGCGATTACAGATGCGGCAGTTTTTTTAAAATTCATAATATGACCTCACTTTCGGATTGTAAAAAATATTTTGCGTTTATGTTAACTATTAATAATTATAGCACCATAAGGCACGGCTGATGTTTACAAAATAAGTATAATATATTAACGAAATTTGAACAAAAGTAATGCTGTTTTGCTGAATGTGTATTGCACGGATTGAAAAAATGTGATATACTGTACTGGGTTTTATTTGTTTGGAAAATAACGTTTCTGCACAGAATATCCATACAAGAAAATGCGGCGGAGTGCTGAAACGTATCTATTAGAATTCGGAGGATTTATGGAAAAGTATACAAGAAAATTCCTTATAAAAATGCCTGATAAGCTTGGTGACGGCAAGGGCTATAAAATCAGTGTCTACAGAAATGAGAAAAATGCCGCTGTCCTTGAAAGCAATGGCGAAACCTACGGCTTTGAGGTTATTGCTGAAATTACGGGCAATGCTTTCTACAGCGATGAGATGATTGAAAAACGCGGCGGAAAGCTGCTGTTTCTCGAAATTGAGAGGCGCTGGCTGGTGAAAATTCCTGACAGTCTCGATAAGTACGAGTCTCACTACATTGAGCAGGCTTATCTTGAGCCTGCAAACGGTTTTCAGGGACGTATCCGCTGTTGGGACGACAAGTTCATCTATACCGAAAAGGCACGCACGGGCAGCAGTATGTCCCGTATAGAAAACGAGAGAGAAATTACTGCTGAGGAGTACGCTGAACTGCAGAAAAAAACAATCCTCAATGTGATAAAGAAACGCAGGTACATTATTCCTGTGGGGACTCTGAAATTCGAACTGGACGTGTTTGAAAATGCCGTGGAAAGCGGCTTCGGAATAATGGAAGCGGAGCTTCCTGAGGAAACAGCAGAGGTGCAGATGCCTGATTTTGTGGAAATCGTCAGTGAAGTTACCGAGGACAGCTACTACACAAACAGAAATTTTGCATCTATGGACAAAATCAGACTCGTTAAATAGTCGAAACTATTGACATAATCGTAAATAAATGTTATAATTAAACGATAATTTGTGTTTGTAAAAACAACGAGAAAGGATGGTTTAATCGTGGCAAAGATTAAAAAGCCTGTTTTCTTTATCGTTTTTGCTTTGATACTCGCTTTTGCGGCTACTGTATTTTTCGGTGTCAAAACATATTACGGCGATATGGAAACAGTTTACATCAAGGGTATTGACAACATTCGATTCGGTATCGACATCAAGGGTGGTGTTGACGTAACATTTACATCCCCTGAGGACGTTGATGCTACCGAGTCTCAGCTGGATGCTGCAAAGGAAGTTATCGTTCAGCGTATGATTTCTCTCGGTATCACAGACTATGAAAGCTATATTGACTACAACAACGATCGTATCATCGTTCGCTTCCCTTGGAAGGAAAGCGAAAAGAACTTCGACCCTGAGGCTGCTGTAAAGGAACTGGGTGAAACAGCTCAGCTTACCTTCCGTGAGGGCTACGAAACTGATGAGCTCGGTAACTGGACAGGCGTTACTGCTGAAAATGTTATCCTTGTGGGTGCTGATGTAAAGGAAGCTTATGCGGCTTACACTCAGAGCGACAACGGCGAGATGAACTGGCTGGTAAGCCTTGAACTTACAGACGAGGGTGCAAAGAAGTTCGGTGAGGCTACAACAAGACTTGCTGAAACAAGAGGCGTTATCTCTATCTGGATGGATGAAACCTGTTTCTCTTATCCTCAGGTTCAGAGCGCAATTACAGACGGTAAGGCACAGATTACAGGTCAGTTTGACGGCGAAGAGGCTAAGGCACTTGCTGATAAGATTAACTCTGGTGCGCTCCCATTCAAGCTTGTAACTTCAAGCTTCTCCACAATCTCCCCAAGCCTTGGTGCAGGCGCTCTTGAAGCAATGGTTCTTGCAGGCGTAATTGCATTTGCTTTCATTGCAGTATTTATGATTTTCACATACCGTCTCCCGGGTGCGGTTGCTGTAATCTCCCTTTTTGGTCAGGTTGCAGGTACACTTGCATTCATCTCAGGTTACTTTGAATTTGTAGCAGGTTCAATCCTTACAATTCCTGGTATCGCAGGTATTATCCTTGCAGTAGGTATGGGTGTTGACGCAAACGTTATTACCTCTGAGCGTATCAAGGAGGAGCTTAACAACGGCAAGACCCTTCACGGTGCTATCGACGCAGGCTTCAAGCGTGCATTCTCCGCTATCCTCGACGGTAACGTAACAATGATTCTTGTTGCGATTATCCTTATGGGTGCATTCGGTACGCCTGACAGTATCTTCTCCAAGATGCTCCACTTTGCATTCTTTATGTTCGGTCCGTCCACAGCAGGTACAATCTATTCCTTCGGCTTCACATTGCTGACAGGTGTTGCGCTGAACCTGTTCTTCGGCGTATTCTGCTCAAGAATGATGCTTTCAGCACTTTCAAAATTCAAGATTTTCAAAAATCCAAAGCTTTACGGAGGAGGTGCGAAGCGTGAAGTTTAATTTCGATTTTATCAAAAACAAGAAGATTTACTTCATTATTTCTGCGGTTCTTATTTCCGTATCGCTTCTTTCCTCGTTTGTTTTCGGAGTAAACCTTGACATTCAGTTTAAGGGCGGTACAATTCTTACATTTATTTATGACAACGAAATTGACCAGGCTGAATTTGAAAAGACTGCTGTTGATGCACTCGGCGGTATGGGTGTAAAATCCACAATCGGTGAGGACTTCTCCTCAGGAAGAAATAATATCCAGCTTTCACTTATCTCAAATGAGGGTCTTTCCTCCGATAAGCAGATTGCACTTACAGATGCACTTACGGAAAAGTATTCCGCAAACGCACTTGAGCTGCTGCAGTCATCTGACGTTTCTCCTGCTTCAGGTAAGGAATTCTTCCTGAAATGTATTGTTGCGGTTATTCTTTCCTTTATTGTTCTTGTTGTATATATTGCTATCCGATTCAAGAATATCGGCGGCTGGCTTGCAGGTATCTGCGGTATTCTCGCACTTATCCACGACTGTATCATAGTTTACGGCACATTCGTAATCTGCGGTATGCCTATTGATGCTAACTTTATGGCGGTTATTCTTACAATTCTCGGTTACTCAATCAACGATACAATCGTTATCTATGACCGTGTCCGTGAAAATGAAATTCTTTACAGAAAGAGCAAGACTCGTGCTGAGATTGTAAACCTCAGTATCAATCAGTCTCTCACACGTTCCATCAACACATCCCTTACTACAATTATGGCAATGCTCGTTGTAACAATCGTAGCAGCTGTTTATGGTGTAGATTCCATCTTCTCTTTCTCGTTCCCGATGATGATTGGTATGCTTTGCGGTGCATACTCTTCTATCTGCTTCATTTGTCCGCTCTGGCATATGCTTTCCGAAAAGCTGGACAAGATAAAGAAGAAAAACAATCACGGCAAAAAGCGCAGACACGCGTAAGAAATTCAATAACAATACGGCAGAACGGAGTTTTTCGTTCTGCTGTCGTTGCATTTTGAGGAGTGATTTTCAGTGAAAGCGGGAGTTTCAACAGCTTGCCTGTACCCGATGGTACTGGAAAAAGCTTTTCAGTCACTTGCTGAAACAGGTGTAAGAACTGCAGAAATTTTCGTAAATTCCCATTGTGAGCTTTCCGACCCGTACAAGGGCGAAATGCTTGCGATACAGAAGGAATACGGCATTGACGTTGTTTCGGTGCACCCGTTCACCTGCGGAATTGAACCGATGATGCTTTTCACGGCTTATGAGCGCAGGGTTTCGGATATGCTTGATTATTACAAGCGCTTTTTTGAGTATATGAACGATTTCGGTGCAAAATATTTCGTTCTTCACGGCAATAAAAATCAGAATTCCTGCGAGGACGAGGTGTATTTTGAACGCTTCATAAAGCTTCAGGATACAGCTGAAAGCTTTGGAGTGTGCGTGGTGCAGGAAAATGTCTCACGATGCACAGGCGGAAGTCTTGATTTCCTTGTGAAGATGAAAAATGCGCTGGGCGAAAAAGCTTGCTTCGTGCTGGACTTGAAACAGGCTCACCGTGCAGAAAATGACCCTACTGAAATGGTTAAGGCGCTTGGAAAAAATATTAAGCACGTCCACTTTTCTGACTGCGGAAGGGCAGGGGACTGTCTGAAATTCGGCTTCGGAGAATATGATAATAAAGCTTTCTTTACCGCACTTAAAGAGCAGGGGTACAGCGGAAATGTTATCCTTGAGCTTTACAGAAACGGCTTCGGCGAGACTGCCGAGCTGGCGGAAAACTGTGTGGAAATGCAGAATTACTTAGATAAATTTGATTATTGAAAATAGGTATGGAGGTCTTTGAAATGGCAGAAAAAACTATGGACAAAATTGTTGCCCTTTGTAAGGGCAGAGGTTATGTTTACCCTGGCTCCGAAATTTACGGCGGTCTTGCAAACACTTGGGATTACGGTCCTCTCGGCGTGCTCCTCAAGAACAATATCAAGAACGCTTGGCTCAAGAAGTTCGTTCAGGAATGTCCTTACAACGTCGGTCTTGACAGTGCAATCCTTATGAATCCACAGACTTGGGTTGCTTCAGGTCACCTCGGCGGCTTCTCTGACCCTCTTATGGACTGCCGTGAGTGTAAGACTCGTCACCGTGCTGACCAGCTTATCGAAACTCAGACAGGCACAAACCCAACAGGCTGGACAAACGAGCAGATGAGCGAATTCATCGAAAACAATGATATCAAGTGCCCACACTGCGGAAAGAAGAACTTTACTTCCATCCGTCAGTTCAACCTTATGTTCAAGACATTCCAGGGCGTTACTGAGGATTCCAAGGCTGAGCTTTATCTCCGTCCCGAAACTGCACAGGGTATCTTCGTAAACTTTGCAAACATCCAGCGTACAACCCGTAAGAAGGTTCCTTTCGGTGTTGCTCAGGTTGGTAAGTCCTTCCGTAACGAAATCACTCCGGGTAACTTTATTTTCCGTGTTCGTGAGTTCGAACAGATGGAGCTTGAATTCTTCTGTAAGCCGGGCACAGACCTTGAATGGTTCCAGTATTGGAGAGGCTACTGCCGTGACTTCCTTACAGGTCTTGGCATTGACGAGGAACACCTCCGTCTCCGTGACCACTCTCCTGAGGAGCTCTGCTTCTACTCCAAGGCAACAACTGACTTCGAGTATCTCTTCCCATTCGGCTGGGGCGAACTCTGGGGTGTTGCTGACAGAACAGACTACGACCTTACCCAGCACATCAAGACAAGCGGTAAGTCCCTTGAATACTTTGACCCTGAGACAAACGAGAAGTACGTGCCATACGTTATCGAGCCATCTCTCGGCGTAGAAAGACTCTTCCTTGCAATCGTATGCGAAGCTTACGACGAAGAAGAAATCGGCGAGGGCGACGTTCGTACAGTAATGCACCTCCACCCTGCACTTGCACCAATCAAGGCTGCTGTTCTTCCTCTTACAAAGAAACTCAAGGACCAGGCTATGGAAGTTTACACAATGCTCTCCAAGCACTTCAGCGTTGATTATGACGAAGCTGGTCAGATTGGTAAGCGTTACCGCCGTCAGGACGAAATCGGTACACCGTTCTGTATCACATATGACTTTGATACACTTGAAAAAGACGGCTGCGTAACAGTTCGTGACAGAGATACAATGGAACAGGAAAGAGTTAAGATTGAAGACCTTGTTGCTTACCTCAACAAGAAGCTGGAATATTAATTCGCAATTCGTAATTCGCAATGCGTAATTAATTGTTAAATAAAAAGTGGAAAGTGATTTTTAATCTCACTTTCCACTTTTTTATTGCTGTAAGCAATAGGATAATTGCGAATTGCGCATTACGAATTACGAATTTTAATCAAGCTTAGCAAGCTGCTCCTGAATTGCATCAATCTTCGGATAGTGAAGCTCCTTGGCTTTTGCAAGAGATTCTTCAGACTTTGCATATTCAAACGACATCTTGTATGCAATTGCAAGATATGCGTGGATATCAGCTTTTTCAGGGTAGAATTTCCGTGCTTTTTCAAGATAATTTATCGCCGACATCGGCTTGTCAAGCTCAATGTAAACCGAGCCAAGGCTTGTATAGAGCGGCACGGAAGCGTTGTTTTCAGGGTCGTATTTCAGCGCTTTTTCGTAGCTTTCAACTGCTTTGTCACGGTCACCTGTTTTTCTGTACGCAACACCCAGATTTACCCACGCTTCAAAGTTTGCAGGTTCAATTTCAAGGCTCATTTTGTAGTAAGCTATGCTTTTTTCATACTCACCCATCTGACAGTAGCAATCAGCAATTCCGTCATAAAGTTTTTCTTCCTTGTATATGTTGAGCCCACGCTCCTGCGCTGTAAAATAGCTTTCAAGCGCCTCTGTGTATTTTTGCTCCTTGTATAAGCTGTCAGCGTTACGGGCGGTTTTATCTCCCGTTGGAGTTGACTTACAGGCAGTAAATACAAGCGCAGACGCAACTGCAATCACAGCCGCAAGCTTTCGCAGTTTCATAAAATACAGTCCTTTCATTTATTTGTTGAAATTATAAGTTACCATCGGATTAAATGCTGACCTGCCCTTTTTTGAAGCGGTCTTTCAGCGGCAGATAGTAAATCAGCAGCATAAACAACGGTTGCTGCCAGGAAAAAACTATGGCATATAGAGTCAGGTTTATATTTGAAACAAGAATGGAAACGATAAAAGCAGCTATTGAGGAAATTATAATGAACCATTTTGTGAAGTTTACTTCGGATTGCTCAATAATATCGGTTTTTCTGATTGTTGCCAAACGGAGCACTGCCGCAAAAATTGCAATGAATATTGCTGTAATAATCACATATACGAACACAATCAGAAGAATAAAGCCGTTTACAGCCGCAACGCCAATATTAACGAAAGGCGAAATATCCGCACCGTCAACAATCACCTCGTCAGCGTATTCAATCATATGATTTGTAAACATACTGAGATATACTTCTCTTACATATCCCACAGAAAAGAACCAGTTAAGCGCAGAAACAATTATCAACAGAATTTTTCTCAGTAAGCTTTTATTCATAGTAATCCTCCGTCCTGTTTGAGTCTAAATAAATGTAATCAGATTTTCTCAATAGCTTTGTAGACGTCTTCCCAGCAGTTCACCCTCACCATACCATTCTCCTTAGCATCAAAGCTTCGGTTGTGAGGTGCAGTAAAAAGCAGCTTTGCGTAATCGCCGTCAAGCAGGTTATGTACCCCGTCATCAATCAGCACATCGCCCCTGATAAGCGGCTTGCTGCCCGTGATGATAACGTGCCTCCAGTCGATGAAAGGGAAGTGCCTGAACAGCACCTTTTCCATTTTCACTTTCATCACCTGATAGGGCGAGTTTGTGACAATGAAAACCTCGTGCCCCTCGGAAATAAGCTTTTGTAAGTAGTGCGCAGTACCTTCCAACGGTTCAACCGTTTCATACAGCTCGTCCTCAAGTAAGAGCGCATACATTTCCTCGTGGGAAACCGAGAGAAAAGCCTCTGACGGGTCCCACGTTGTAACATCAGCTGCATTGACAGCCGTGCCGAACCGCTTGTTTGCGTAGTTTATCCACGCTTCCGTCAGGTTTTCGATTGTGTCGTCCATATCAACGAGAATTATCATAATTACTGCCTTTCAAATTTGCAAACGCACTCAACGTGACTCGTTCTCGGAAATAAATCAAACGCACGCACCTTTTTCGGTGTATAACCCTTTTCCGCAAGATACTTCGCATCTCTTGCCGCTGTAGCAGGGTTGCAGGAAATCATCACAATCTGCTTCGGAGCCATACGCACAATGCTGTCGAGAGTAAGCTCGTCACAGCCCTTTCTCGGCGGGTCGATAACCACAACGTCAGGCTTGATGTCCTCATTAGCAAGCTTTTCAGCAAGCTTGCCTGCGTCACCGCAGTAGAATTCAGCGTTTGTAACACCGTTTGCTTCGGCATTATGCTTCGCATTTTCAACAGCTTCGGGAATAATCTCACAGCCGATGATTTTGCCTGCCTTGTCCGAAAATGACAAGCCGATTGTTCCTGCACCGCAGTACAAATCAAGCACGGTTTCGCCGCCTGTAAGTTCAGCGTAGTTCATACCGCAGCGGTAAAGCTTCTCAGCCTGAGCCGTGTTGACCTGATAGAAGGACATCGGCGAAAGGGTAATCTTCTTGCCGCAGAGCAGGTCACAAATCTCGTCGCTGCCCCAAAGAGTGATATTTTTGTCACCCATAATCACGTTTGTATTCTTCGGATTTATGTTCATAACAACGCTCTTTATGCCGTCAAACTTTTCCGCCGCAAGTGCGCCAAGCTCGGCGAACTGAGCCTTGTATTTTTCATTCTTCACAACAAAGCAGAGCATAATCTCGCCGCTGTGAAAGCCGCGTCTGATGTAAATGTGACGGAGCACGCCGCTTCCTGTTTCCTCGTTGTAGGCGGGAATTTTCTTTTCGTTCACATAGTCAAGGCAAAACTGTGCAAGCTTGCCGAAAATTTCAGGCTGTAGAGTACAACCGCAGTATGGCACAACACGGTGACTTCTCTTTGAGTAGAAGCCGCAGACAGCCTTGCCGTCCTGTTCTGCAACGGGATACTGTGCCTTGTTGCGGTAAAACTCAGTTTCGCCGCCGCAGATTTCCTCAAAGGGAATATCCTTAAAGCCGCCCAAACGCTCAAAAGCGTCACGGACAAGCTTGTCCTTTACCGCAAGCTCCGCCTTATAGGAAATGTGACGGAACGTACATCCGCCGCACTTTGCCGATACGGGACAGTTGCTTTCAGTGCGATCGGGGGAGGGGGTGATAAGCTTGTCGATGATGCCGTAGCAGTAGCTTTTTGCCACCTTGACAATCTTGCAGGAAATAACATCACCGACAGCGGTAAGCGGTACGAATACCGCCATACCGTCCTCGGTTCTGCCGACGCCATTTCCCTCGGCAGTCATTCCCGTTATTTCAAGGGTGCAGAAATCATTCTTCTTTATCATACGTCAAGCTTTGCTCCGCACTTGCCGCAGAAGGCGATATCCTTTGCACATTCAGCACCGCACTGAGGGCAGGTTCTTGCCTTCTTAGGCTCAGTTTCATCAAGCTTAGCCTTGATTTCTGTAATCTCGTCAACAAGCTTACCCATAAGATAGGAACGGTCTGTACCGCTCATTTTTTCAGCGTAGTAAGCCTTGCCGAGTTCGGCGTATTTTTCTTTCAGCTTAACACGAAGCTGACTTCTGTCAATCTGCACCTTTGAGTAGTCGATTGCCTCGCCTGCCTTTGCGGAAGCCTTGTCAAAAATATCCTTTGCACCTGCAACAATGTTATCAAAATTGAATTCCATAGTAAAAATCCTCCTAAATATTATTGAAGAACTCGGAAATGCAGTCCTTCTTCAAAATCATTTTGTCATATCTTGAAATGTACTCATAAGGGAATTTGTAGTTGAACAGCCTTTCGATTTTGCCTGTTGCGTTGTTCACAAGCTTTGTCGAGCCTGCCGCACCTACAGCAAGAATAGTCTGCACTTCTTCCATTATGTAGATGTTGTAAAGGCACTCGCAGCCTTCCTTTGCAAAGCCCACATTTTCGAGGTTGTCAACTGTATTCTTCTGCCGATAAAGGTAGTAGGGGAGATACCCTGTTTCGAGCAGCTTTTTCTGTCCATAGCTTACCATTTCGCCGATACGGCTGTCAACGCTTCTTTCCTCCTGCATAAACAGGTTTGAGGAACGCTTCACCGTCAGGGTGTGAATGGTAATGCTTTCGGGGTCAAGTCCGCAAAGGGTTTCGATAGTGTGTTTAAAACCCTCAGGAGTGTCCGTAGGCAAGCCTGCGATAGTGTCCATATTGATATTGGTGAAGCCAAGCTTTCTTGCCATTTTGTAAGCCTCAACAACGTCCTCGGCACTGTGCCGTCTGCCGATTGCTTTCAGCACGTCGTCATTCATTGTCTGAGGGTTGACGGAAATTCTCGTTGCACCAAAATCGCGGATAACTTCAAGCTTTTTTGCGGTAATTGTATCAGAACGCCCCGCTTCTACAGTATATTCACGTATTTTTGAAATGTCAAAGTTTTTTTGCACCGCACCCATAACCGCTTCAAGCTGTTCAGCGGAAAATGATGTGGGAGTGCCGCCGCCGATGTAGATTGTGTCCAGTCTCAAATCAAGCTCACGGGCAATTTTCGCCGTCAGTTCGATTTCCTCGCAAAGCTTTTCAACGTACTGGGGAAGAAGCTTCTTTGCGTTGGGAGTTTCGATAGAGTGGCTGACAAATGAGCAATAGCTGCATCGTGACGGACAGAAGGGTACTGAAACATAAAGCGAATAGGAACGCTTGTCCAGCGCTTTCAGCGGTTTAACCTGCGCACAAGCGGTTTTGTAGGCAAGCTCCAGCTTTTCGTCGGAAACATAATACTGCTTTTTCAGGACGTCAAAAATTTCGTCCTTGCCCAGTCCCTCATCAAGAAGCTTATTGACCTTTTTTACGGGACGAATTCCCGTAAGGCATCCCCAGGCGGGGGTGATACCCGTAAGCTTTCGCATAATGCGGTATAACATTCTGCAAAGTTCAGCCTCGTCCTCTTTGTCGGAGAAGCCGCCCTCTGCGGTGATAACTTCGCTTTCCTCTGTGCCGTTGAGCCGTACCCTTACAGAAAGGGTGCGCCCGTTTTTGTTTTCTGTACGGCTTACAATGCACACATCACCCTCGTCAGTTGTTTCCTCAAAGAGAAAATCAAATGTAACAAGCGGCAGGAAAAGCTTCATAACAGCTTCTGTTTCGTACTTGAAGCTGTTTCCTATAAAACATATAGTCATCTGAAAAATCCTTTTTAAATATATTATTCAAACATATTTCCGCTGAGATACGGGTTGAGAAGCTTCTCACGGTTAAGAGAGCTTTCAGCGCCGTGTCCCGCAAGCAGACGGTAGTCGTCAAATCTGCCCTCGTATACATTCAGCTGTTTAAGAGAAGCAAACAGCTTTAACGGGTCACCGTCAGGCATATCCGTCCTGCCGATTGAGTCACGGAAAAGCGTGTCACCGCTGAAAATCACGTCCTCAAGAATGTAGCAGACGCTTCCGCTTGAATGTCCCGGAGTATGGAAAACCGTGAACACCATTTCGTCCTCAATAATAGTATCCCCGTCATCAACACAGATACTATGCTCATAGTGAGTAACCTCGTCCATATACATAGAAAAATATTCGGACAAATTCAGATACGAGTCAGTAAGCTTAGGTGCGTCATTGGTGTGAATATACACCTCAGCACCTGTTTTTTCGGCAATTTCCGCAACCGACTCGATGTGGTCGCAGTGACCGTGTGTGAGGAGAATTTTGTTCAGCTTCACACCCTGCTTTTCGATTTCTGCAAGTATATTTTCCGCACCCTCAGGGGCGTCAATAAGTACAGCGTTGTTTTCTTCCGAAACAACAAGATAGCTGTTTACCGCAAACATACCCTGCGGTTTAAGTTTAATAATTTTCATAATTTATTTTCCTGTTCTGTCAACGTGAATAACACCCGGTAACTTCTTTATTCTTGTGATAATGTTGTTAAGCTGTGAAACGCCTGCGGTATTGATTGTAACAACAATACTGCTGTTGCCGTTTTTCAGCTCTCTTACGGTCAGCTCCGAAACGGGGACGTGAAGCTCTGCAAGGGTTTTGGAAATTTCCGCAAGGATGAGAATATTCTCACCTGCAACGATATCCAGCGTAACCTTGTAGATAGGAGTGCTGTTGTTGATGGAATTTTCCGCCCAGGTAACTTCAATCCAGCGGTCAGGGTCACCGCCCGATTTTATAGCATTGATGTAGTTTTCGCAGTCCCTTTTGTGCACGGAAACACCGTGACCTCTTGTAATAAAGCCGATGATATCGTCACCCGGCAGAGGATTGCAGCACTGCGAATATTTGACAAGAACATTTTCCTCGCCGTCAACAACAATACCTGTCGAGCTTTTCTTCGGGGTAAATGTCTTGATTTCCTGTTCAACGTTAGCGTACATCTTGGAATATTTGTCCTTCATACGCTGCATCATACGGGAGAGAATTACACCGCCGTAACCAATTGCCGCATAGAAGTCGTCAAGGGTATTGCAGTGATGACGCTTCATATCGTCAGCAAGGAACTTTTCAAGCTCCTCGTCAGGCACACGGATATAGTTTCGCTTGAATTCCTTTTCAAGCTCTTCCTTGCCCTTGACAATGTTTTCCTCACGGCGTTCCTTTTTGAACCAGGAACGGATTTTGGATTTCGCCTCGTTGGTCTTGCATATATCAAGCCACGCACGGTTAGGACCGTGGTCGGGGTCTTTTGAAGTGATAATTTCAACGATTTCGCCCGTTGAAAGCTGATAGTCAAGGGAAACAAGCTTACCGTCAACCTTTGCACCCTTCATTTTGTTGCCTACCTGCGTGTGGATAGCGTAAGCAAAGTCGATGATGTTTGCACCGTTCGGCAGGCTGATGATGTCGCCCTTAGGTGTAAATGCAAAGGTTTCCTCAGGGGAAAGGTCGCTCTTGATTGTGCGGACGATTTCCTCAACGTCATCGGTTTCCTGCTGTGCCTCGATAATCTGTCTTATCCATGCAAGACGGCTTTCAAGCTTATCCTTGCCCTTGATGCCTTCTTTGTATTTCCAGTGTGCAGCGATACCATATTCAGCAGTATGGTGCATATCCCACGTTCTTATCTGCACCTCGAAAGGAATACCCTCTCTGCCGATAACGGTTGTGTGCAGGGACTGATACATATTTGATTTTGGTGTAGCGATATAATCCTTGAAACGGTTAGGGATAGGGCGGAACATATCGTGTATGATACCCAGCGAATTATAGCACTCGATTACGCTGTCAACGATAATTCGTACTGCATATTTGTCGTAGATTTCGTCCATATTCTTGCCCTGCATAAAGGCTTTCTTGTAGATGCCGTAAATGGACTTCACACGTCCGTCAACCTGCGGCGGACGGGCAAAATTAGCCTCTGCAAAGCGTTCGGTAATCTGTTTCTTGATTGACTCGATAAAGCTTTCGCGTTCGTCGTTCTTTATTTTCAGCAGCTGCTCGATTTCGTTGTATGCATACGGGTCAAGATAGCGGAAGGAAAGGTCTTCGATTTCCTCCTTGATTGTACGCACACCAAGACGGTGAGCGATAGGAGCATAGATGTTCATTGTCTCAAGTGCAGTACCCCTCTGCTTGTGAGCAGGTCTGAAATGGAGGGTACGCATATTGTGCAGACGGTCGCAGAGCTTGATAAGAATAACACGGATATCCTGCGACATTGCAAGGAGAATTTTACGCACGTTTTCCGCTTGCTGTTCTTCCTTTGTAAACAGCGGAATTTTACCAAGCTTTGTTACGCCGTCAACAAGCATAGCAACGTCCTGCCCGAAAAGCTTCTTGACTTCTTCGAGAGTGGTGTCTGTATCCTCCACAACGTCGTGGAGCATTGCCGCACAGATTGTATCCGTATCCATACCAAGCTCAAGCAGGATAAAGGATACCGCAAGAGGGTGGGAAATATAAGGCTCACCCGATGAGCGCACCTGATTTGCGTGTGCCTTTGCGGCAAATTCGTATGCGGAAATAATTTTGCTCAGGTCGTACTGCTTGTCATCGTCCAGAATTTTCTGGATAAGTGCGTCAATTGTGCATACAGTTTCAGCTTTCAGTCGCATAACAATTTCTCCTTTGGGGATTAGAGCAATTTTTTCAGTTCACTGAGAAGTACGGAGCTGTCAAGGTCAACCTTTTTGTCGGCAGGGATACGGCTTACCGTTTCGCAGTAGCGGTCAACGGCAAACAGTCCCAGCTCCTCAAAAATGTCAAGAGCAAGACGAAACTTGCAGTAGTTGATTTCATCGGAGTGCACCGCATAATAAACAGCATCAAAAGACGCTGTCTTTTCGGTTGCCGCCCTGTAGATAACCGCAAGGTCGTTTCTGTCGGGAACAATTCGTGGGATAAGCGCTTTTTCCGCACCCTCGCCACGCTTGTATTTTTCGTAAGCGTCCTTTGCGGCGAAGTATTTCTGCTGAGGAATACCGCTCTTTCGCAGGTCGGCAATTCTTATGTTGACGGAGGTATTTCCCCCGAAGGTGTTTATTTCGGGGTACGCAAGAATATCCAGCATATCGCCCGCCTTGTAAGGAAACTCTGCGGTTTTTGTTCCGAACATAAGTCCGTAAACGCCGCTGTTTCCGTATGTAAGCTTTAATTTTGTGTGAGCACCGCCCGACAGTGCCGCAACGTCAAGAAGTCGTACCGACAGCATCGCAAAAAGCGGCTGCGGGTTGCCCTCTCCGCAGGGTTCAAGCACCGAAAGGGATTTCACACTGTCCACAGAAAGCTCCTGCGGCGTGATAAGCTTGTCGGCGTGAAGTGTAAGAACAGGCATTGCAGGAAAATTATCTGCTGCATATTTCTGCAAGGCATTGTCAAAATTATCAATGTCGGACTTCATAAGCGAGAAGCCGCCTGCGCCGCTGTGTCCGCCGAATTTCGTCAGCACCTCGGCACAAGCAGTCAGCGCCTTGTGAATGGAGAAACCTTCAACAGAGCGTGCCGAGCCTCGTGTGTAATCGCCGTCATCGGAAAGAATGAAAACAGGCTTGCCGAAACGCTCCACAAGCTTTGCGGCAACAATGCCGATTACGCCGTGATGCCAGCCCTCGCCGTAGAGAAACAGCACACGCTTGTGAAGAATATCGGGATTTGCAAGAATACTGTCCCTGATTTCTTCCATAATGTCAGCTTCGGTTTTGCGGCGCTCGGCATTGAGCTGATTAAGGCGGTTTGCCATAGCTTCAGCTTCCTCAGGGTCCTCGCAGAGAAGCAGGTCAACAGCTTCGCTTGCCGAGCCGAAGCGTCCCGAAGCGTTAATTCGGGGTGCAATGGAAAATGCGGCATTTGTTGAGGAAACAGGGGATTTTACTCCCGAAACAGCAATAAGCGCCTGCAAGCCCACATTTTCCGTGTTTTCAAGATAGTGAAGTCCCTGACGGACAATTTCACGGTTTTCGCCATTAAGGGGAACAATATCCGCAATTGTCGCAATAGCGGTAAGGTCGGAGAATTGCTCCATAGCAGAACTGTAGTCGCCGCCGTCCATAGCAGCAATAAGCTTCAGCGCAACCCCGCAGCCGCACAAATCCTTGAAAGGTGACATATCGTCAGCACGGTGAGGGTCAACAACTGCGACTGCCTCAGGAAGAATTTCACCCGGCTGATGGTGGTCGGTTATTACAAGCTCCATACCAAGTTCAGCAACAAGCTTTGCTTCTTCAATTGCTGAAATACCGTTGTCAACGGTAACAATAAGCTCAACGCCGCTTTCAGCGAGACGTCTTACAGCGTCCGAGCAAAGACCGTAGCCCTCGCTGCGGTGATTGATGTAGTATTCCACGTTGCCGCCCATACATTCAAGATACGAGTAAAGAACAGCAGTAGCAGTAATGCCGTCGCAGTCGTAGTCACCGTAAACGCATATGCGTCTGCCGTCGTCAACAGCGGAAAGAAGCGCATCTGCCGCTTCACGCATATCACGGATAAGGAACGGGTCGGAGAGGATTTCCCCGTCACCCTGCTGATTGAAGAATTCAGCGGCTTTTTCCATAGTGTCAATGCTTCTCGCCGCAAGTACACCTGCACATACGGAAGAAAGTCCGCCCTGATTGGAAAGTATTTCAACAGCCTTAGGGTCAGGCTTGCCGATAGTCCATTTTTTCATATTAAATCCTGCCGCCCGTAAATATCCGCAGACAGCTTCTGCGCAGGAAAGAAATTATGTGGCGGTTTCCTTTCAAATTCAAAAATAAATATTATCTTTTATTATACCATATTTATGCTGTAATAATCAAGATATAAGGCGAACAATTTTAATTTGTGTGGCGAAATAATTTATGCGTGTTTTTGTCTGATTAATAAAAAACCTTTGATGTTTCTTAACTGCAATTGTGCAAAAGTGAGAAAAATAATCTTGTCATAAATTGTACTTTTATTGTTTTTTGCTTGTTGTTATAATGAAGTTGTATGTGAAAAAATGAGTTGAATTATTTCTGCGGGTGCAGGAAAGTCGGCGGCAGATACAGCCGCGAAATGAAAGGAATAAAAACTATGACAGGAACAGATATCTTATTTACTGCAATTCAGGCTCTCGGCGGTCTGGCACTTTTTATCTACGGTATGACAATGCTCGGCAACGGACTTGAAAAAATCGCAGGCGGCAAGCTGGAGAAAATTCTTTCCAGCCTCACAAGCAATGTATTCAAAAGTGTGCTTCTCGGTGCGGTTGTTACTGCCGCAATACAGAGCTCCTCTGCAACAACCGTTATCATCGTTGGTATGGTTAATGCAGGCATTCTCAAACTCCGTTCAGCTATCGGCGTAATTATGGGTGCAAATATCGGTACAACAATTACAGGTCAGATTTTACGTCTCGGTGACCTTGAAAACAACCCGAATGTAGGTGTTGTAATGGAGTTTATTACTCCTAAGAATCTTGCACCGATGATTGCTCTTGCAGGTCTGCTTATTTTTATGGCTGCAAAGAGCGATACAAAGAAGAATGTGGGCGAAACACTTATCGGTCTTGGTATTCTTTTCAGCGGTATGCTTTCAATGAGTGACGCAGTAAAGCCGCTTGCTGAGCTTGAAGCCTTCAGAACACTTTTCGCAACCCTTTCCAATCCTATCCTTGGTGTACTTGCAGGTGCAGGCGTAACAGCTATTATTCAGAGTTCTTCCGCTTCTGTAGGTATCCTTCAGGCAATTTCCGCAACAGGTATCCTGAAATTTTCTGCCGCATTTCCGATTATTATGGGTCAGAATATCGGTACTTGTGTAACCTCGCTCATTTCCTCAATCGGTGCTTCAAAGAACGCTAAGAGAACCGCTATGGTGCACCTTTACTTCAACGTAATAGGTACGGTTATTTTCCTTGTGGCTGTTTATACAATCAAGGCAACTATTGGTTTTGAATTCTGGGACGATGCCATTGATATGGGCGGTATCGCAAACTTCCATACACTGTTCAATATTGTTGTAACACTTCTTCTCCTTCCGTTCACAAAGCTTCTTGAAAAGCTTGCCTGTGCAACAATCCGTGATAAGGAAGTCAAGGGAGGTGCTGAAGGAGAAGAAACAGCTGAAATTACATTCAACGCTCTTGACGAACGTCTCCTCAAATCACCTGCACTTGCTATTCAGCAGGCGAATAATGCAGTTGTCGATATGGGACGTATGGCTCATCAGAACTTTATCGGTATGAGAAAGCTGTTCAATAAGGACGAATTCAGCGAAAAGGCTGTGCTTCGTCTTAAAGACAATGAAGAAGCCCTTGACGCTATGGAGGACAGACTCAACGCATACCTCGTAAAAATTACTGAGTGTGAGCTTACCGACTACGAAAACCGCCGTGTAACGGAGCTTCTGCACCTTACATCCGAGTTTGAGCGTATCGGTGACTATGCAATGAACCTTATTGAAATTGCTGACAAGCTTCACGATATGAATATCGAATTTTCCGAAAGCGCTCTCAAGGAGCTCGGCGTAATTTCCGACGCTGTTCAGGAAATTATCAGAATGTCCGTTGATACGGTCAAGAACAACGATACCGAGCTTGCTATCAAAATTGAGCCGCTTGAAGAAACGGTTGACTACCTCAACGAAACCCTCAAGGCACGTCACATCGAGCGTCTCAAAGAGGGCAAGTGCGTTGTTGAAACAGGTATCAACTTCCTCGATACGCTTATCAATCTTGAACGTATTTCCGACCACTGCTCAAACATTGCGGTTTACGTTCTCGGTACACAGAAAAAGCCTACCGTCCTCAACCGTCACGAGTACATTCAGACTCAGCACGCAGGCGGTGACGAGGCTTTCAACAATCTTACAAAGGAATATATGGCAAAGTACAGCTTACAGTAATGGCTCTTTCAGCACCGTCCCAACATAATAATGTCAGGTACGGTGCTGTTTTTATAACGTAAATTTACCAAAAGGAGGCAAAATTGTTATGGATAATTTTACATTCCACAGTCCCACCGAGTTCGTTTTCGGCAGAGGTACCGAAAATGAGTGCGGCAAGTACGTCAAGAAATACGGCGGAAGCAAGGTGCTTATCCACTATGGCGGAGGTTCGGCAATAAAATCGGGACTTCTTGACCGTGTGAAGAAATCCCTTGACGCAGAAGGAATTGCTTACTGCGAGCTTGGCGGAGTACAGCCTAATCCCCGTGATACAAAGGTTTACGAGGGTATTGAGCTTTGCCGTAAGGAAAATGTTGACTTTATTCTTTCCGTAGGCGGCGGCTCCTGTATCGACAGCGCAAAGGCAATTGCAATAGGCGTGCCTTACGACGGCGATTTCTGGGATTTCTACACAAGAAAGGCTGAAATAAAAACAGCTCTCCCTATCGGTACGGTGTTGACAATTGCAGCGGCAGGCAGCGAGGGCTCAGGCGGTTCTGTAGTCACTAAGGAGGACGGAATGTTAAAGCGTGATGCAGGTTCTGACCTTATGCGTCCGAGATTTTCCGTGCTCAATCCTGAACTGACCTGCACACTTCCTGCATATCAGACAGGCTGTGGCGCAACAGATATTATGGCGCACGTTTTCGAGCGCTACTTCACAAACACAAAGGAAGTTGAAATTACCGACAGACTTTGTGAAGCGGTGTTGCTGACAATGATTAAGGAAACTCCGAGAGTTATTGCTGACCCGAACAACTATGAAGCAAGAGCAAACATTATGTGGGCTGGTACGGTTGCGCACAACGACATTGTTGGCGTGGGCAGAAGTCAGGACTGGAACAGCCACGGCATTGAACACGAATTGTCAGGCTTGTACGACTGTGCTCACGGAGCAGGTCTTGCGGTTGTAATGCCTGCGTGGATGGAGTTTGTTATGCACCACGACGTTATGCGTTTTGCTCAGATGGCAACAAGAATATGGGGCTGTGAAATGAACTTTGAAAATCCCGAAGAAACCGCAAAGCAGGGCATTAAGGCATTCAGAAAGTTCCTCCACGAAATCGGTATGCCAATCAATTTTGAGGAGCTTGGCGCAAAGGAAGAGGACATTCCAGCCCTCGTTGAAAAGCACGGCGTAGGCGACGGACAGACCTGGGGATTTGTACGTCTTTCTGCGGCTGATATTACAGAAATTCTTACAATTGCGGCACACGCAACACTTTAATAAAAGGAGAGAAATATTATGGTAAACGTAAAGGGAAGATGGGCACTTATCACAGGTGCAAGCAGAGGTATCGGCTACCTCACAGCAATTTTTATGGCGGAGCAGGGCTGCAACCTTATCCTCCACAGCAGAAAGTCTGAAAACTGCGACAAGGTTCTCGCAGAGGTAAAGGCACTGGGCGTTGATGCTCACGTTGTTGCAGCTGAGCTTTCCGACCTTGACGCTGTTGAAAAGATGCTTGCTGAAATCGACGCTCTCGGTATGACCGTTGATATCGTGCTGAACAACGCTGGTCTGCAGATTGCTTACAGAAACGAGTATTTCAAGACACCTGTTTCCGACTACACAGAAAGCTTCAAAATCAATACAATTGCTCCTGCAATGATTTGCTACCACTTTATGCCTAAGATGATTGAAAACGGCTTCGGCAGAATTCTCAACACAACAAGCGGTATCCGCCTTGAACCTGAGCAGGCAGGCTACTCCGCAAGTAAGGCTGCCCTCGATAAAATCACAATCGACCTCGGCTCAACCGTTGACGGTACAGACGTTTGTATCAACCTTACTGACCCGGGCTGGTGCAGAACTGACCTTGGCGGACCACACGCTCCTAACGCGCCTGAAAGCGCAATTCCGGGAATTGTTGTGGGTGCTTTCATCGACGACAAGAAGTCAGGCAGATACCTTAATGCGCCTTTCTTTACAGGTATGACTCTTGAGGACGCTGTAAAGAAGGCAGAAGCGGAGTTTGACAGTCCATACGAAAAATAAGGTGATTGTATGATTTATATTAATCAGTCGGGGTATTTTACGGACGGAACAAAGCGTGCCGTGATGATTAATCCTGCTGAAAAATTCGATATTCTCGACAACAGCGGAAAGGCTGTCTTTTCGGGCAGCGTGAAGCACTTCGGCTTTGATGAGTGTTCAGGCGATAATGTGTACACGGCAGACTTTTCGGAGCTTACCGAACAGGGCACGTTTACAATCCGTACCGACAGCGGCGATGTGTCCAAAAAGTTTGAAATCGGCGCAAAGGTATACGACAAGCTTTTTGACGACGTGTCAAAAGCGTTCTATTATCTGCGCTGCGGCTGTGGTCTTGACGAGAAGCACGCGGGCGTCTACAAGCACGGAAAATGCCACTGCACAAAGGCTGTGCTATGGGAGGATAACTCCGTTGAAATTGAGGCAAGCGGCGGCTGGCACGACGCAGGGGACTACGGCAGATACGTTACCGCAGGTGCGGTTGCCCTTGCACATATTCTGTATGGCTATACGCTGTTTCCGAATGCCTTTGATAAGCAAAATCTTAACATTCCCGAAAGCGGAAACGGCGTCCCCGATATGCTTTCCGAATGCAGATATGAGCTGGAATGGCTGCTGAAAATGCAGAGAGACGACGGCGGTGTCTATCATAAGCTTACCACTAAGGGGCACGCCGCATTTGTAATGCCCGAGGACGATAAGGGTCAACTTTATCTGCTACCCGTTTCGTCAATGGCAACCGCGGATTTTGCGGCAGTCTGTGCACTTGCATACCGTGTGTATAAAAAATTCGACAGCAACTTTGCTGACAAGCTTCTTGCGGCAGCTGAAAAGGCTGAAAAGTGGCTTGAAGCAAATCCTGATTTCCTTTTCAATAATCCGAAAGAGTGCACAACAGGCGGCTACGGCGAATGGAAGGACGATGACAACCGTTTCTGGGCGTATGCCGAATTGTTTGCGGCAACGGAAAAAGAAGTGTACTATGATAAAATGATGCTTGCGCTGGAAAAGGATTTCCCGATAACTCAGCTTGGTTACGCTTCCGTAGGCGGTCTGGGTGCGCTTGCGTATATGACCTGCGGACGTAATGATGAGTTGTCCGAAAGATTCAGAAACGCTTATACTGCCGAAGCGGAAAAGCTTGCTGAAACTGCTGAAAAAAGCGGATACGGTGCAGCAATGACAGACAAGCATTACTTCTGGGGCAGCAATATGAACCTTATGAAGCACGCTATGATTTTTGCAATCGCAACAGCCTGCGGTGAAAAGGATTTTACAGTGTACGCACAGAAACAGCTTGACGTGCTGATGGGCGTCAATGCCCTCGGAATAAGCTATGTAACGGGCAACGGATATTACCGCTGCAACTATCCTCATCTGCGCCCCTCATCAGCGGACGGCATTGAGGAGTGTATCCCCGGAATGGTAATCGGCGGACCGAACAGCAGACCCGTCGAACCTACCGCACGTCAGTATATCCCCGAGGGTACGCCGCCGATGAAGTCCTATGTGGACAGGGAGGAGTTCTATTCCCTCAACGAAATCACGATTTACTGGAATTCTCCCGCAGTGTTTGCACTGGCATTTCTTATGAAATAAAGGCTTAAAATTGACCCGAAATTTTCTCGGGTCAATTTTTTGTATATAATCGCACACAAATGTTCGACAAAATTTGTGCAAAAAATCGAACAAAATTTTCGAAAAACGCTTGACAAATCAGAACGGTTGTTCTATAATATAAATCAGAACAAATGTGCAGAACAAATGTACAAATGCGCAGAGAAAAAAAGATGCGCCGAAAGGATTTTTATTATGACAACTTCCAATGCAAGAAAGCTTACCTCTGAAAAGAATATTACAATGACACGCCGTGTTGCAAGAAAAAATTATCTGCTTGCACAGAAGCTTGCAGGTGTGCTTATGCTCGTGTTTGTCGCAGTATCATTTATGATTGGCGGACATTTTGTTGCATCTGCTATACTTGTGCCATTTGCGCTTGCAGCGCTTTTTTCCAAGGAAAAGGTGCTCGATTTCGGCATTTTTTCCAACAATGTAAGATACTATAAATAATTATTTCGGTTGCATAAAAAATATTTTTGATTTATAATTGTATTGTGAAAAATATCAGCCGCTTGAATTGTATTTATTATGAATACATCTTGGGAGGAATTATATGAAAAAATATTTTTTAGCTGCAGCAATATCTACGGTGCTGCTCCTGACCGCCTGCGGGAGCAATTCGGACAATACCGCCGAAACATCGGCTTTAACATTACCGCAGACCTCGGAAACAACCCTGAACAGCGTTACCGAAATGACCGTTCCTGCATTTGAGCCTGAGTGGGTGGAAACGATAGTCACAAGCCCTGCGTATAATGCTGACAATGACGAGCCAGCCGTTACGACAACCTCGGTTTGCTCAGTGCCGCTGGAAACTGTTGAGTTTGTTTCGGAAACAACTGCTGTTCAGACCGCTGAAACAGCTGCGGAGACCTCCATTGCAGTAACCGCTGTGGAAACAACAGTGGCTTACACCGCTGAAACAGGAACAGAAGCTTCTGAGGACGGGGAAAATGAGGACGTTTTCTTTGAAGCCTATGTTTACGGTGTTGAGGAAAACGCCGTCCTTGTGGGAATGAAGGGCGACACGTTTATCGGTCCTGACGGCACAGATGTGTATATATTCGGTAAGTATGACGTTGAAGCAGGCGATACCGTGAGCATTGTCTTTACTGAGGAGGTCGGCATAGACGATTTCTATCCGCCCGAAATCCGTGAGCAGTTTATTGTCAGCCTTGAAAAGGTTGAATATGCGCAGGATTACGATTTGCCTTATGACAGCGGAGATTATGATGTTCCTGATGTTGCACTTTCTGAAAATGAGTACGCCGCATATGTTACTGATGTTTATGAAAATAAGAACGGCGGATATTCACTTGTTGTTGAGGCTTATGACGTTATGGGATATTACTCTCCTGTCCCGATTTCACTGTACAGCGAAACGGAATTCTCCGTGGGCGATTGGGTCAAGGTTGAGTTTGCCCCCGAAACCTGTTTTATGGAAACTTCTCCTTTGCAGGTTGCAAAGCAGGATATATTGAGTATTGAGCTGATTGATTATTGATTGTAAAACAAACGGCAGGATTTGCAGCTGCGTTACGCAGGTATAAATCTTGCCGTTCTGCTTTTATAAAGTTATCCGCGACATTATCGGAATATAAAAAGTACAGCTGCCACATTAAATGTGACAGCTGTCTTTTTAGTCAATTTGATTGACAGTGTTAGTAATTAAGAAGCATAAGTGAGTTCAATTGTGAATGTACACTCTGAATCAGGATTTGCCTGCTCCACATAAATAAGAAGATTACCTGGAGAAACTCCCTCAGGTGTTTCCAATACGAAAGAGCCAGCGTATGTGTCTGTTTCTGTATTCGGCTCATAGGTAGAAGTCGTAATCCACGTAAAATCAGGATTAATACATAGTCCTGCATAACCAGAAACCCAAGCATCTGGGTTTGCTGTATTATTTACAGAGTAATTAAGTGTAATTGATCTGATATCATTAATTGTCTTACCTTCTTCAAGAAGTGCAGAAATGTCTATCGAACATTGTTCAAACATATCATTTGCAAAGTCATACTCTGTATCATTTTCACCTGTTTTTGAGCCATACACAGACTTGTATGTGCAAGTGTTGCCATTTACAGTCCAGAATGAAACTTCTTCTTCCCCTGTATCTTCTACGACAACCAGCTTACCCTTAACGAGTTTAAGAGCAAAACCTTCGTGTTTTTCATCGAGAACGATGCTGCCTGCATGATATGTGCCCTTGACTGTAGCTACAACGTAACCTTTCTTGAGTGCAGCAACGTTGCCATTCTTGTCAAGAATTGTTACTGTAATCTTGCTGTTGTCTCCCAAAATTCTACTGATATAACCTGTGGCAGTAATCTTGCTGCCCTGATTCATAACGAGGTTAGTGTCAGCGTAAATTGCTACATTCTTAGCTGTAATGCCTCCGGAAGCTTTTACATCACCTTCAAGGAAAAGGGTTCCAGTTGCCTTTATTTTATCAGCGGTTATAGCATTTTCATTACCACGGAGATCAATATCCTTTCCTGCAATAGATGTAAGTAAGCCTGTGTTGCAATTTTCAATAAACACATAGTTCTTGCCAGCGTTGATTGTGTACTTAGCAGGAGCACCATTCTTCACTGCACCCATATTTACCATTCTAAATACTGTTTCAACTGTAAGTGTAAGGTTGCCTGTAAAGTTGAAGTTCACTTCATCAGCACAAGTAATGATAATAGTCCTGCAAGTACCAGCCTTAGGGAACTTGATTGCAGCGTTAGCGTTGTAGTCATCGCGAAGTGTGATTTTGTAAATAGCTTCGGAATTGTTTTCTGCTTCGATAACCTCAACTACTTCGCCCCAAGTAGCATATGCATCAAGTTCAGTTGGTTCTTCTTCGCCAATTGCTATTTCTACATAGAGCACCTTGCCCATATAGCAGATATCCTTGCCCATCTGTGTGAAGCCGTATTCAACATCTTCATTTGCAGGAGCAATATCGTTTGTAAGCTTATCAACGCTTACAGTCTTTGTTGTAAGAACAGCCTGACCGTTTGCAACTTCACCTGTGATTTTGAGTGTACCTGTGAAATCAGTGTCCTTACCTGTGAATGTGAGAGCCTTAGCGCCTTCTTCGTATCTGATAGCACTGTTGCTGGAAAGTGCTTCAAGAGCCTTGATTGAGGACTTTGTTGTTGCCGCAGAAATCAAAAGTGTACCTGGGGCACTTTCAGCTTTACCAAGAACAAGCTTAGTAACGTTGAATACCTTGCCTGTTGTAAGGTTGTTATCTACCTTAACTTCGCCGAAGCCTGTGATATCAGCCTTAGCTGTATCTGCAGACTCGCCCCTCCAGTTGAGAACAGACTTAGCGCCGCCCTTGATAGCTGTTACGTTGCCGTAGAGATCGTCAACTGTAAGGTTCTTCTTAGCAGTAATTGTAAGGGACTTGCCTGTTGTTACAAATGCAATATTTTGGATTGAAAGGTCTGTATTTGCTGTGATAGCTGTTGCCTTGCCTATGTCGATTGTGCGGGGGGCACCATCAACTGTAAGCTTAACGGATTTCGCATACTTAGGAAGTGTAAACTTAGCAGGAGCAATGTCCTTCTTGATTGTGATAACATACTCTGCATTGTTATCCTTAGCCGCGTCAATCTCTGCAACTGCCAATTCATAGTTTGAATAATCCTTGTCATCTTCTTCACTGTCAGGGTCTGTGGAAACTATTACTGCACCAGGATATTCAGCCTTGATTGTCTTGCCGTAGCAGTAAGCCTTCATTTCGCCGTCATTGTTTGTGATGCTAATCTTGTCAGCAAAGTTTTCTTTCTTTGTGTAAAGAATTGCTGTGCCGCTTTCGAGGTTACTGTATACGCCATTATCCATAATGAGAACATTAATTGTTGTGTCGTTTCCAATTGCCTCGCCGATGCCTTCAAGTGTTACCTTAGGAAGAACGCCGTTTTCCTTGTTAAGCTCAATAGTAGAATTTACTGTAGCAGTCTTGATAGCAGCTGATGCCTTAGCACCGCTGAGTTCAAGGTAGCCGTCAAGTACATTAACGCCCGTTGCCTTGCCGCCCTTAACCCATACGGCGCCGCTGACCTTGTCAAATGTAGCGAGGTTCTGAACTATAAAATCGCCATCTATGTTGGATGTCTTTGTACCTGAAAGCTTGCCGATGCATTCGATATCGCCCTTAGCTGTAAGTGTAGCGTCCTTACCAACAGCGATATCAATTGTACCCTTCTTGTTGGATACATCGATTGTGATGAATCTGTCGAATGTTACATCGTAAGGTATTGTAAGCTTTGTGCCTGTGAATGTGAGTGTAGCATTACCTGTAAAAGTAATGCTCTTAGCATTCTTAGGAAGTGCAAACTTTGCATCGAGTGTAAGGTCTGTGTTTACTTCAATGATGTAGTCAGCTTCAGGGTCAGTGATGTCTGCAAAGAGAAGCTCAAAGTTAGGATAGTTGCCTACCTTGGTTTCTTCAGAAATTTCTTCACCCTTGTAAAGGTCAAGCGCTGTGCCTACCTCTGCCTTGATAGACTTTGTCTTTGCATAGTAGTATGCTGTGAGTTCTTCGCCGTCTTCGAGTGCTGTTTTGTTCTTAACAACGATTGCGTCCTCACCTGTTGGGATAGGATTCTTAGTGTAGAGAATTGTTGTGCCGCTTGGAAGAGCAATCCTATGTTCGTCTTCATCATATACCCCTACCCAAACAGCCTTACCGAACTTGTCGATAGTAACCTTAGGAATTACTGTGCCGTTGATTACAAGTATAATTTCTGCGTCGTCAGCAACTTCTGTGATAGCAGCTGTTGCCTTGTCGCCTATGATAACAAATATACCGCCGAGTTTAACAATACCTGTTGCCTTGCCGCCGTTTACTTTAAGGTAACCTTCCTCAACGTTAACTTCACCGAATGTTGCGATGTTGTTTACAATTGCAAAACCGCTGAACTTGGATGTCTTTGTACCTGTAAGCTTGTTGATGAACTGAACCGGTTCATCTGTTTCCTCATCAAGTATGTAAGCATTCTCTGTGATGAAAAGTTCAACATCCTTAGCAACTGTGATGTCGATAAGGTTTGTCTTGTTCTTTGCAGCAAGCTTGACATCAAACATTGTGTCTACAGGAACAGCAAGCTTTGTGCCTGTGAATGTGATTGAGCCTTCACCTGTGAAAGTGATTGAATCAACATTCTTAGGAATTGCCAATGCAGCGACTTCCAAATCGTGGTTAACGATAACTTCGATATCGCCTGTTGCTGTCTTGAGTTCAGCCATAGCTTCTTCAAGTGTTTTGAAGCCTGTTTTTCCATCTGCTGTTGTTACAAATACAGGTGCATCAGGAACAACTTTTTCAATTTCTTCTGTAAAATCGCCGTCATAGGAAGTAAGAATTACTGCTTCTGTTACTGCAAATCCCGGAGCAAATTCATCGCCGATTATTGCGGAGCCTGGAGCAACAGGACCTACATAAATGTTGTGGAAAACCTTATCCTGTAATTCGGAAAGGTCAATTACAATTGAGCCGCTTTCTTCCATTGCATAGAATTTTTCCATCCAGCCTGTGCTGTTGTCTTCCCAGCCGTGAAGAACTACAAGCACACCGTAACAAGCCTCAGGGGACTCAGCTGTATAGTCAATCTTGATTGCTTCATAGCCTTCAAAAGGTACGGCATTATTATTTTCATAAATTGCAAATGTAGGTGTTATATTTGGAATACCTGTTGGAATAGTGCTTGAATTGGTTTCAGGGTCCCAATCCATAGCCTCTTCGATAGTGCCGCTTTCGTAGCTGCCTGTGTCGAGAATCATGTCAGGCTTTGAAGCGAGCATTTCATACTCTACTGTTGTGAGACTGTCTGTTGAAATCGCATACTTTTCGCCCTCTGAAAGTTCACCGACAGTATTGATGATGTCGTTCATAGAGAACATACATTCAACATACTCTGAACCGTGACCGCCTGATGATACAGCATTGGCAGAGTAACAGTCGTAACAAGCTTCACTCCAGTTATCCTCTGCGTCAACCTTATATACACCAATGTATGGCCACGGGCAGTATGTCAGACCAGTGCCGTGATCAATACCGTCATCACCAATGTGACTATCGTGATTACATTCTTCAATTGAAATTACGTCACCTGTTATTCTGATATATTTCATATCCTGTACTTCTTCGTAGGAAACAAATGCTTCAACAGGAGGTTCTTCAATTGTATACTCGACATTAAGAGTAATCTCTGTTACGCTTACAGTAAGCTCATCATTTGGGTTGTCTGTCCACATACCGCCATTGATATCCATACAGTGAATATCTTCAACAGTTATACCTGTATCAGTGAACAAAGTGCTTGCTTTAAAAGAGTCACTGCCTGTTTTGGTTGTGATTGTTTTATAGTTTTGTTCGTTTACAGCCCAATAATCAGCCTCTACCCAGGTTTCTGTACCTGCAGGAGTATTACCCATAACAACAGGGTTAAGGTTAAATTCAAAGTTTTCCTTGTCAGTTGTAAGCTCCCAGCTGTAGTTTACAGTCATATCTGTAACCTTTACAGCCCACTGCTGAGTTTCATCACCGTTTAATGCCTTGATAGCGGCAACAATGTCAGCTGAACGGTCTCCGTCGTCCTCATTCGGAGAATGAGCCGCAAAATGCCACTGACCCGATTGTGTGTCATCGTCATAAAAACCCTTGTAGCCGCCGCTTTCGCCGTCAAGGTAAGTAACATTAAGTTCAACGCTTGTTACATTAAACTCAAATGTATCAGTTGCATTCTTACTGAAAGCTCCTGCGTTAATCCACATATGTCTCGGATTAACGATATCGCCCTTATCTGCCAGCTCGCTGAAAGCAATTGTTCCGTTGCCTACATTGCTATCAAAAGTATACGTATTGTTTTTGCCGCCAATATATTCACCTGAAGCGTTATCACCGCTTGGAATTACAGTGATTTCACCATTAGTGACTGTTTCACCGTCAGCAGGAGTAAATTTCCAGCTGTAGCTTACAGCAATATCATTAATGTATATTGTCGGATATTCAGGCAGATCCACATCGGCAGCATCTTCAATAGCAGCAATAATTTCTGCTGTCGGAGTTGAAGTATCATCCCACGACTGGAATTCATAAGCTTCTGATATATTTCTGGATTCGCCGTTTTCTGTGTCAACACCTGTGAAGTCAATGCTTTTGCTCCAATCCTGAGCAAGTGTTACTGTTGTCTGTTTTTCCTCAGCTTGTGGAATATCCGAAAAGCTGAGTGTTTTGCTGTAATTATCTGTAAGCGTGATTGTAGCTGTTTTCGGTTCATTATCCTCAGCAAAAACATTTACTGCGGGGAACACAGCTACATTGCTCATAAATACAGCAGCTGTCGTAACCAAAGCACAAAGCTTTGACTTATTAAATTGTTTCATAGCTTTTCCTCCTCATTAAATTTAAGACGTCTGAGTATATTACGTCAAAATAATTTTACCATAAATTGCGTAATAAAACGTGAATATATTGTTACATTTATATGTATTTAATATTAATAACGGTGGCTATAAATACATATTATGTTAATGCCTATACAAAATGAAAATCCACAAAAGCCTTATCAAAAAGTCTTTTGCGGATTTTCCAATAACCTATGAATTTACTCTTTTTTCACTGCCTTGAAATATGAGGTCTTATAATTATACATTTGCGTCATCCTTAACCACAACCAGCTTGCCCTTGACATTTTCAATCTTCAAACCTGCATAAGCGTCCTGATTGAGAACGATATTTTCAGCGCCTGTGCCCTTGATTGTACCGATTACGTCACCTGCTTTAAGCTGCTGAGTTATGCCTGTTGTCTTGTTGAAGATTACCACAGTAATCTTGCAGTCGGCATTAGGTGTTACATTGCCTGTGATAGCAAGCTTGCTGCCTTTGCTCATAAAGAGGTCAGTGTTCTCAGTAATTATTACATTCTTAGCTGTAATACCACCGATAGCCTCGATTTGTCCGCCAATATAAAGGTCGCCTGCCTTAATCTTCTCGGCATTTGCATAAAATAGCCCAACAAAGCCTGTGCCGTTGATGGATGTAAGCATACCTGTATCTGAACAAAGGATGTTAATAGCATTCTTGCCTGCATTAATAGTATACTTAGCCGGTTTGCCGTTTTTAACCGCACCGATATTTACGCCACTGAACGTTGTAGAAGCTGTAAGTACAAGGTTACCTGTGAAATTGAAATTCAAAGGAATTATTACATTTTCTTCATTCGGTACGGATGTAATTGTAATAGACTTGTATGTACCAGCCTTAGGGAACTTGATTGCACCGTTAGCATTATAGTTGTCGAGGAGAGTAATCATATAACCTGCTTCGGAATTCTTTGCTTTTTCAATATATGCAACTACTTCACCCCAAGTAGCATATGCTACAGGTTCTTCTTCATCAAATGATACTTCAAGCACCTTGCCTATATAGCAGATATCCTTGCCTATCTGTTTGAAGATGTATTCAACATCAGGGTTTGCAGGCTCAATACCGTTTGCAAGCTTTTCAGTGTCTACGCCCTTTGCTGTAAGAACAGCCTGACCGTTTGCAACTGTGCCTGTGATTGTGAGTGTGCCTGTGAAAGCAGTGTCCTTGCCTGTGAATGCAAGAGCAGTCTTAGCACCCTCAGCGTACTCGATAATACCGACGCTTACTGCGTCGATAGCCTTTACGGATGCCTTTGCTGTTGCGTCAGAAATAACAAGTGTTGCTGTTTCTGCCTTAAACACAAGCTTAGTAACATTGAATACCTTGCCTGTTGTGAGTGTGTCAGCTACATTGACAGTACCGAAGCCTGTGATATCAGCCTTAACTGTGTTTTCGTCCTCACCGTTCCAGTTGAGAGCAAACTTAGCAGCACCCTTGACAGCTGTTACGTTGCCGTAAAGCTTATCAACTGTAAGATTCTTCTTAGCATTGATTGTAAGTGACTTGCCTGTTGTTACAAATGCAATGTTTTCAATCGTAAGGTCTGTATTTGCCGCAATAGAAGTTGCCTTGCCTACGTTGATTGTGCTTCCGTTTTCGCTTCTGAAAGTTATTGAAGCGGCTGTCTTAGGCAGTGTGAACTTTTCAGCAGTTACGTCTGCATTGAGTGTAATCACATAATCCGCAGTGTTATCCTTTGCCTCGTTTATAGCTTCAAATGCCTTTTCAAGGTTAGGATAATTGCCGCCGTTCATACTTACAGCACCTGCATACTCTGCCCTGATTTCCTTCTTGTAAAGGAACGCGTTAAGCTCCTGACCTTCATCGGTTTTGTTTGTGATTGTAATTTTGTCGGTGTACTTTTCCTTTACTGCGTAAAGTATCGGTGTACCGCTTGCAATTGTACCTGTTTCGTTTTCAACGGTAACAGTAAGTGCCTCATTTACGTTTGCAACTGTTGCCTTCGGAAGCTTGCCTTCTGTTTCGGCAAGTATAATTTTTGCAGTACCGATATTTGTAATTGCCGCTGTTGTCTTTGCTCCTGTCAGCTTAATGATACCATCAAGAGTTGTGATACCCTTTGCTGAGCCTGTAACTGTCAGTGTGTATTCACCTGTGCTTACGCTGTCAAACTTTGAAAGTGTCTTTACCGTTACGTCAGCACTGTTGATTACAAGACTTGTTCCTGCAGCACCTGAAAGTGCGTTTATGTCAAGGTCTGCACCGATAGTAAGTGTGATGCCCTTTGCTGCTGAAATGTCAAGTGTGCCCTTCTTGTTGTCTGCAATGATATTGCTGTTGAGGGTTGTATTTGTGCTGAGTGCAAGCTTTGTGTTGCCAATTGTAAGGTCAGCACCATCAATTGTTACGCTTGCAGCCTTCTTAGGCATAACAAGATTTTTAACAGAAGCCGCCTCGTTGAGAGTGATTGCATAGTCCACAGCAGGGTCTGTAACATCCTCAAGTGCCTTTTCAAGGTTAGGGTAATTTTTACCGTTTACGCTTACTGCTCCCGCATATTCCGCACGGATTTCAGTTTTGTAGAGAAATGCATCAAGCTCCTGTTCCGCGTCAGTTTTGTTTGTAATTGTAATTTTGTCTGTGTACTTTTCCTTTACAGTGTAAAGAATTGCCGTGCCGCTTGCAAGCTTGCCTGTTTCATTTTCTACAGTAACAGCAAGTGCTTCATTTACGTTTGTAACGGTTGTCTTAGGAAGCTTGCCTTCTGTCTCCACGAGAATAATTTCAGCTGTGCCGATATTTGTGATTGCAGCAGTTGTACCTGCATTTGTAAGCTTGATTGTACCGTTGAGCAAGCCTACTCCCTTTACTGCACCTGATACTGTAAGAATTTCGCCGTCTGCAACCGTAACCTCACCAAATGTTGCGAGACCGCCCAATGCTGTGTCTGTATTAACAACAAGCTTTGAAGTTGCTGTGCCGCTTACTGCACCGAAATTCTCTGTTTTTCCGTTCAGTGTCAGGGTTTTGCCGCCTGCAACCTTTACTGTCATCGGCTTTGTGCCGTTGGATACGATTGTGTTTTCAATTACCGTGTCGCAAGGAATTGTCAGCGATGCACCGCTGATTGTGAGCTTGCCCTCACCCTTGATGGTTACGCTCTTTGCCTTTGTCGGGAGAGTCAATGTCTTGATTTCTGCGTCCTCGTTGAGAGTGATTGTTACATCGCCTGTTGCTGTCTTGATTGCAGCAAGAGCATCATCAAGTGTTTCGTAGCCTGTTGTGTCGTCTCCGATGCTTACTGTTACAGCGTATGTTTTGTTGTCATCGCTATCACCATTACGGATAATAATTGTAAAGCCAAGCTCGTCTGTTGCAGTAAGAACATCATCCGCATTGAAAACGCAAACGGAAATGCCTGTGATTTCTTCAGGGGAAATGTCTCCTGTGGAAATAATCTGCTCCAATGTTTTAGAAAGTTCAAGAACACCTGCTGCAGACGGAGAAAGTCTTATGTGACTTCCCTGTGCAGTTGAAAGCGAAATGCCAATCTGTACCTTAGAACCGTCAATTTCTTCGGGAAGCGTTACACTTGCCTCGATAATATCCGTATTGCTGAGCTGGAATTCAGGAGATAAAGTATAAAGCTCCATATCAAGCGAGCCGTCGGAATTTGTACCGAGAGTAGTTTCGTTATAATCTCTGTACTTGTATTTAAGACCCGTATCCTCTGTGCTTGCGGTCACATTACTGATTGTAAGAGTTGTGTTTTCATTTACCCACCACAATGAAATCTCAATATCTCCGCCATAGAGAACACCGAAAGGTGTTTCGAGAGTAATTGTCGCTTTTTCTCCTGCATTAAGCTTAAACTCACTGTGCTGCCAGCAGCTGTTACCATCGTTTACGCCGAAAGAGCCATTAGCAAAGCCATCAGCTTCAATATCAAATGTAATGCGTCTTACGTCTTTATCTTTGCCGTCATAATAATCAGAAAGAATAAATCTGTAGTCCTTACCTGATCTTGACGTTTCATTTTGCTTATATGTGTAATTACCATTACCGTTGTTTGTCCATACACCGGGAATATCAAAAACAGGGGTAAAGTTACAGAAAGTAATAGTAGAACCCTCTACTGTGCTCCAGTCAATGTGAATAACACCTGTGCCGTTACCTGTGAATTTATTGGCAAATTCCCAGGAAACCTCAGTAGGACCGTATATACTCTGAGTCCTGTATTCAGTACCATCCCAGGAGCCAATCCACGCAACTATATTATCTTCATTTACAACATCGAATGTCAGCGACACCATATCTTCAAGGTCGCCGTCAATAACATCGTTTAAATCTATCGGACAAGCAATACCTGCGTTTTCAGCACCGTTATGAGTGTAAATATATTTGCCGTCCTCAAAGGTCCACGTACCGATAGTATCAATATCAGTGCTGTCGTAAAATCTTGCTTCACCCAAATCAATTGTAAATGAAGCGCCTGAAGGAATTGTCTCATCGCCTTTATCAGGACGGAATGTAATACCGTTTGCCGCCGTTCCCTCGTTGGTCAAATCAATATAAACAGCATCATTTGCATAAGTAAGCGTATAGCCGTTGTTTGTTATCATATACATCTCTGACTCATTATCAACTATAGGCAGAGCGATAAATTTAATGTCAGCTGCATCGCCGTCATAATAATCAGAGAAATCAACAGTAAGTGTCTTTTCCTCATCGGTAAATGATGGGGAATGCTTATATGTGTAAGTGCCGTCGCTGTTGTCAATCCAGCCGTATGTAATCTCATCGGTGCTGACTTTAATATTGCTGATTTCAACGGATGAAGCTTCCGCAGCCCTATAAATAAACACCTCTATATTACCGTTAGCACAGAAGCCGTCAGGGAATTCCCAAGTAACGCTGTGTGTGCTGTCTATCCATTCATAAGCATAGGAGCTGCCGTCCCATATACCTATACCTGCCTTGATATCACCTTCAACAGTAATATCAAAGCTTACTGCTGTAATATCCGTCAATTCTCCGTCGTAGTAATCGGTAAGCATAATAAGATGCTTGAGTCCATAATCCTCAGCGCCGTTGTGAGTGTACTTGACAGAAGCATCGTCATCTGTCCACGTTCCGACTGTATCAATAGTTTCTGATGTGTAGATTGTCATTTTGCTCAGGTCAAATGTGTAAACATCACCGTCAGCAAGCTTAGAAAAATCGTCATTGAACGGATACAGCGCAATTGTTGTGCCCGACATACCCTGCTCAAAAGTAATATAGCTCTTTGAAGTACCGGACTCCTGATTTGTAGCCTCGTCAGAAGTGAAAGAAATTCTGGTTCCTGAGCTTTCGGACGGAATAGCAATATATCTTATATCCGAAGCATTTCCACCGTAATACTTTGACAAGTCAACAGTAATTTTTCTCTGCGACTCGGAAAGGTTTGCAGAGTGTATGTATGTTAAAGTATCATTGCCGTTGTCAGTCCAGCCGAAGTCAGCGGTTAAAGGATATATCTTAAGGTTGCTGATTTCAATTGAAGCACCTTCCTCAGCCCCATAAACAGACAAATCGACATTGCCGTTTCCGTTGAAGCCGTTTTCAAAGGTCCATTCAACGCTGCCGCTTTCTTCAATCCAGGAATAAGGATAGCTTGTGCCGTCCCATATTCCTGCACCGCCTTCAATAGTACCGTTAACCGTTACATCAAAGCTTACAGCTGTAATATCCGTTAACGCTCCTTCGTAATAATCATTAAGATTGAACGAGGTTTTTAATCCGAAATTCTCCGCACCATTGTGTGTGTATTTGAACTTTCCGTTGTCTGATACCCATTCGCCCACTGTGCCGACAGTGCTTGATGTGTAAATATTCATATTGCTGAAATCAAATGTAAACGTTGTTCCGTCAGCAAGCTTGGAAAGGTCATCCGCCAACGGATAAAGAACCAGCACTTCGTTTGACATACCATAATCAAAACCAATGTAATTCTTATCCGTGCCTGCTTCATAATTTGATGCATTGTCTGCTGTAAATTTGAACATATCGCCTGTACTTTCGCACGGAATGGAAATAAATCTTATATCCGAAGGATTTCCGTTGTAACCGTAATCTGGCAGATAAAGAGTAATGTATCTTTCAGATTCATTAAGCTCGGACGAATGCTTGTAGGTAGCAGTATCATCGCCGTTATCAAACCAGCCGTAACAGCTTGCTTCGTCCCTGACAATAATATTGTTAAGGTCAATGGTAAGCGTAGTGCCATCGGGAATTACACTTCCGTTGTTGTAGTATTCAGAAATAGATATATCAAATGTCGCAGATGTAAGACCGTTGGCAAATTCAGCTGTAGAAGATGTTTCGTTCCACAAACTTCTTGTAGGAGCCTCCCAAGACAATGTTATTGTTTCCGCTGCCGAAGCTGTATACGGAACAACAATTCTTCTTATATCCGCAATATCTCCGCTGTAATATTTGGTAATATCAAGCGAAAGACGTTTTATAGGTTTGCTGGAAGAATATGTATAAGTAAATGTGCCATCGCCATTATCAACCCAACCACAAACGGTAGATTTTATATTACTAATGGTAATGGTAGAACCCTTTGTTATAGATTGAGGACGAATTCTAATGTTTGAATAGTCGTGTACAGCATTATCCGATACTAAATTCCAATATACAGTCTGGGTTTTGAGTGCTGTTTTTGTGTTAATATTAGATGAATAAGCATCTGGTAGATCAATATAACCGCTGACGTCACCACTCACTGTCAAATCAAAAGAAATTGATCCTACTATACTACAGTCATCAATACCTGTCAAGAAGTCACTTAAATAGATATCATAAATAATACCGTTGGGTTCATCATTGTTATGCGTGTATGTATATGTATTATTTGTATTAGTCCATTCACCTATATTGCTTACAGTATCTTTGTCATAAACAACCATACTGTTTAAATCTATAGACACAGTTTCACCATCAGGAACGGATAAATCTTCTGATATATCGTCTACGCCAAGTATTAATGATGTATCAGAAAAACCATTTTTATATTCAATGGCAACTCTCGGATTATCCATACATCCAATGGTGCATCCACCACCCCATTCGTATAATTCCAAAAGCTCCGTTGACCTTTCAAAATCAAATGTAATACATCTTATATCAGAGAGATTGCCACTGTAATATTGGGCAATGTCAACTGAAAAACGTTTCCGGCTATCTGTGCTTGAAAAATTAGAAGAATGTGTGTAAGTAATAGTTCCGTCACCATTATCAACCCAACCGTAAGTAACCTCAGAATTAAGCGCCGGGACGCTTTCTTCTGCTGTTTTTTCAGCTTCCTCTGTTGTTTCTGCAGGTAATGCTGTCGTTTCCTCAGAGGTTTCTGTCATTTCCTCAGAGGTTTCTGTCATTTCTCCCGAGTCTGTTGATGTTTCTTCGGGTTCTTCTGCCGCTTCTCCTGATTCGCTGATGTTTTCAAGCGTTTCAGAAATACTGCTGTCTACAGTATCCTCCGCAAATGCAGGTACAGCAGTAAGTCCCGCACCCGTCGGCGACAAAATCATTCCGAGAGTAAGCAGACCCGAAATGATGCGTTTGCCTAGTTGTTTTTTCACACAAATTCCTCCCAATAATAATTTTGAAAAATACAACAATATTATATCTTTTTTTCAAATTTCTTTCAATACACTTTATGTATAATTTTAACTGTTTTATTTTGTGCATTGATTATTAGAGGGTATCGCCTATAAATATTTCTGCAATACCCGTTGTTTGTGTTTCAGATGTACTTGTGAATATTTCGTGTTTAATATGTTTATAATCGTGAATTTTTTGAAAAAACATTGAAACAAAAAGTTAAAAAAGGTATAATTATTGTATGCTGTTTAACATTAATTTTATTGGGAGGTAATCAAGTGAAAAAACAATTGGGCAATCGTATCATTTCGTGGCTGCTTGCGCTTGGAATGATTATGTCGCCGACAGGTGCAGGACTTACTGCTGTCCCTGTTTTTGCAGAGGAAAGCGGTATCGTCGAACCTGTGGAGGAAGATAACATTACCACAGATGAAAATGTCTCCGATGAGGAAGAAACTCCTTCATCTGAGGGCAATGACATCGTTGCAGACGAAAACAATCCTACTGAAGATGTACTTCCTTCAGAAGGTGATAACATTGCGGAAGAAACTCAAAGCCTTGATGCAGATGGAGAGGCTGTAATCGGTGAAGGTACCTGGACTGAAAATAACGGTACATATACATTCACATCACAGTACGGCAGCAATACATCAGATGAGGAAGAAGGTACTGTAGATACCGAATACGATGCTGAGTATGATGCTATGACAATCAACCTTTTAGACCTGATGGAAGAAGGCAGGTCAGCTGCTGATATTGCATTTGTTTCTGTAGACATTAAAACTTTAAAAGGTTATGTAAGCGGTGCAATAGGCGGAACTGATGCAGACAGCACTCTCGGTAAGGGCGGTTGGATTACCGAAAGTTACCCTGTATTGGAGGATAAAATTCTTCTTAAATTCAGTGATGAAGGTGCGGCAAGCACAAGCATACAGCTTCAGGTATGGTATGCAGATGCTGATTCATCAATAGAATTCAGCAATGTAACAATTGCCTATAAGGATTCAGACGATTCCTTATACAAGTGGACAGAGAGCAATGACGGTTCTTTGACACTTGAAATTTTCAGAAGTCCTGAAAGCGGTGAGAAAATTTCCAATTACGCTGTTGACCTTGTGGCACTGCTGGAAGGAACAGAATTTGAAGATGTTAAGTCAATCGGATTTGAAATTACCGAATTCTATGGTAATATGAACGGCGGTTTAGGTATTGAAGCCCCTGGTTTTACTGATAACTGGGCTTCTGTATCCTGGTCAGGAACAGGCAAATACCGCCTTGTAACACCTAATGGTATAACAGCTTCAACTATCAATATCCAGCATTGGTGGTCAGAGGGCGAGGCTAAGGTGACATTTGATAACTTTGTTATTAACCCTCCTCAGCCTTTCAATGTAATAATTGAAAGTGAATACAAAACAATACCCGCCGCAAGCTGGGAAGAAGCCGCAGAATATATCACAGACCCATCTGTTGATTATATTGTAGAAATTACAACTATATCTGAAATTGAAAATTTTGTTATTCCAAAGACAGCTGCATCTATTACATTTGTAGGTGAAGCTATTACAATCGGCAACAAAACCCTTGCAATTCCTGTTGACACAACATTCAGCAATGAGGGACTCAAATCAGAGAATTTGTCTGTAACTGTAGCGGCAGGAAAGACACTTACAGTATCAAGCATATGGACTGAATGGGATAAACCTATAGCAAATATCACAGGTACAGCAACTTCAAAATTCATCACAAATGCTTCATTTGACGTAGTAAACATAAAGAATTTTGAAACTGTAGATTCAGGTGACCTGAGAGTATCAGGCACAATGAGCGGCATAAAGAATTTTACGGGTTGCCTCCATGCAAGAGAAAATTCAAAGATAACTATAGACAATATCATCAACAGTTTATCCAGTGAAACTTACTTGACTTATTCACCGCACGAAACAATTCCTACAGTAAACAACATTTCTGAGGGTGCAAAGCTTGTTCTTAATTGCGCAGGCGGAGTGTCTATACAGACAGGCACAACCGTGCTTTACAGCCCTAAGGATATAAGCTCGGCTATAGAAATCGGCTCTTACAACCACACAGAAGCTTTCTACTATCCTAAGACAAAGGAAATCAAGGCTGAAAACCCTGATGCGGTATCACTAAGCAAAAACGGTGACCTTGCAGAAAGCTTCCAGAATCTCGACGCTGCTTTTGCGGCTGTAACAGACAAAACAGCTGATTACACAATCGAGATTAACGACGATATTGAAATCGAAAATTTAGTAATTCCAAAGACAGCAAACAGCATTACATTTACAGGCGACGGCAGAATAACAATGGCAAATAAAAAGCTTGTAATTCCTGTAAACACCACATTTGATGTATTTCTGGCAATAGACAGATACATTTTGGGAGAAGAAATTCACAAGATTATGCCTGAAACAACTATAACGGTTGCAGCAGGCAAAAAGCTTACCGTAAACAAGGAATGGCTGTACCATATTGACACAATAACAGGTACAAAGACATCTGAGCTTGTACTTAACGCCGGGGCAAGTTTTGATGATGTTAAAAATTTCGGAACAGTAACAGCTGTTGACCTTTCTTTATGGAACAATATGTCGGGAATAGGCAATTTCAGCGGTAACCTGACATCAAACCGTGCAACAGTAACAATTGATAACATTTCTGCAAACTCTGACATTCACATCTGGAATTCAAATACAAAGCTGACCGTTAATTCAATTGCAGAAAATGCTGTTCTTACACTGACTGTTGATGAAGATGCGGCACTTGCAAGCGGCACGACGGTTCTTTACTCCAAGAACAACATTTCACCAAATGTTAAAATTGCAAACAAGACAGCAGACGGCGATGAGCTTTCGGCTTACTACTACACAAAGACAAAGTCTATCAAGGCAGAGGTCGGCACGGCTCTTACGCTTTCATACGGCAATTTTGAAAAGTCCTACCCTAACTTTGAGCTTCTCTTTGCTGACATCACTGACAAGAATGTTGACTATACGATTACACTCAACACTGATATGTTTGTTGAGAAGCTTACTTTCCCAAAGACAGCAAAGAGTATCACAATCAACGGTGCTCAACTCGGCTTCGATAACAAGACTGTTGCAATTCCTGTTGATATGACAATCGCAACAGAAAGATTTGCGTGGTCGATAGGCGAGATAACCGAAGAATTGCCTGCAGGTCAGGGCTATACATTGACTGTTGCGGCAGGCAAAACACTTACCATTAATTCAAATGTATGCGATGTAAAGGCTATTACAGGTACTAAAACATCAAAACTCAACATTATCGGTGATGGTACTGTATCTGTTTATGATTTAAAAACATTTGAAAATGTTACAACAGCACCTTCTGCGTGGCTTTGTGTACGCGGCTCAATGTCAGCTGTCAGCAATTTCAGCGGCAGACTTATTTTCAGTCCTACTATCAAATCAAAGGACGTTGCAATCAGCAATATTGCGGCGGATTCCCTTATTCAGGCGTGGATTTACGACAATCAAAAGCATAAGATAACTGTCAATGCAATTGCCGAAAATGCAACTCTCACATACCGTGCCTGGGTAAATGATTCAACAGGCGACCTTGCAAACGGCACAACAATTCTTTACGCACCTAAGGACATTACCGAGCAGATTGTTATTGAAAACAAGACAGAATCAGGTAAGTCACTCAAGCCTTTCTATTACAAAAAGACAAAGGAAATCAAGGCAGAGGTAGCTGAGGCAATTACTCTTTCTGACGGAACAACAGAAAATAATTATCCGAACCTTGAAAAAGCCTTTGAAAACATTACAGACAGCACAAAGAATTACACAATTACACTTTATGAAGATGTAAAATCAGAAAAGCTTACACTTCCGAAAACAGCCGCTTCAATAACCATCAGAAGCGACAACCTTAGCACAATCAACGTGGGCAAGCTTACTTCGATTACAGCAAATACAGACCTTACAATCGAAAATATTGCATTTGAAACATCGGGCAAGACTCTCACAATCAACGCTAAGAAAAATCTTACGGTTGACGGACTTTACGGCAACGTAACAGCACTCAAGGGCGGCGCTAAGTTTGCTCTTAACTGGCTCGGCGAGGATGAGGGACTGTTTGCAGATATCACAGGCTTTGGTACTGTTAACATAGCTGAACAGCTTACAACAGGCAAGGTATTCAATGCAACTAATCTCGTGTTCAAATCAGCAACAGCAACGCTTGTTATTTCCGATGCAGCAGCAAAGGTATCCGTAAAGGCTATCAATGCAGCAAGCGGCGGTATTATCAAGTATGCTGAGGGTGCTAAGACTGCTCTTGCTTTCACTGGCAAGGACGCAGCTTTCACAGGTACACTCACAATCACAGGTGCAGTTGCAAACGGTCAGGCAGTCCTCACAGCAAAGGACATAAGCCTTGACAAGCTTACAAACGGTATTGCTCCTGCAAATGTAAACGTTGAATACGGCTTTACACAGGTTGGCAATAACATCTGCTATATGGGCAAGGTGATTGCTCTCAATTCAGATAACAGCACTGAAAAATATGCACTCTGGAGTGAAGTGGTTGCAGTTATCGAAAAAGCAAAGAATGCAAAGGCTGACTACGAAATCACACTCCTCGACAACTACAACTTTAACGGTGCAATCAAGCTCCCTAAGGCAGGCACTTACAAATCAATCACAATTGACGGTGCCGACCTCTATGAGCTTACATTCACAGGCAATATCGCTCTCACAGGTAATCTTAACATTGAAAACACTACTACTGTATGCACCACAAAAACAGGTGCAGAAAGCCCATTCAAGATTAACGCAGGCAAGTACAGCCTTACACTGACAGAGGTAATCACAGGCGCATGCACAATCAGCGGCAGCACAGGCTCTGTAATTACCCTTAATGATGTAAAAATCAACGGCAGCGTTTCGGGCGACACTGTTATCTGTAACGGTACTGATATGGTTTATATCGCAGGCAACCTTGCTGCAAAGAAGTCACTTGTTGCAAACGACAGTATCTTTATCCGCGGAAATATCAATGCATATGCACTTTCTTCCACATCCGCAAACGGTGCGGACTTCGAATTCTCCCACGGCAAAAAGATTACAATCGGCAAGGGCGGCATCACAGCAGGCGAGCTTTCATTCAGAGTTGTAGACAGCGATTTCCACTTAGATGCTATTGAAGACGGCGAGGTAATCGGTACAATTGCAGGTGCTATCAGCAGCAATGCAAGCGTTGAGGTTTACGGTGCAGACGACTTTGAAGGCACACTTAAAGCTGTTAAGGGCAAGCTTATTATCAGCAGCGAAGCTGCTGAGGAGGTTGTAGAAACAGGAAAGTGGATTGAAAACAACGGTACATATACCTATGTCCACGGCGATACAGCAGGTGCAGGTGAAACTCTTGTTATTCCATTCAGCAAGTTCTGCAGCGATGGTTCTTCTTCTGTAATGAGAATTAAGTTCGATGTAACAAGAACTGCAACGGCAGATGTATCTTGCCAATATGGTGAGTTGCCTTCCTCCCCAATTTTTTATGATGACATAACGAAAGAAAGCTCAAATGTCATTAATACTGAAAATGTAGGAATATTAGTTGATTCATCTCTGAGTTTTTTTATAGAGAATATTTCAACTGGCGAAAAAATTGTTATCAGTAATTTGGTTGTTTATGATGATATATCATACGCTAAGTTAGGAAATTGGACTTATAACGAGGAAGAAGGTTCATATACCTATACACATCTTTCTGCTGATGATTCCAGAGGTGTTGATTATCGTCTCCCAATAAGTGAAATTTACGACGGATATGCATATGACATAAGCAGTATATCTTTCAGTGTTACAGCAAATGGAAATGCACAGATTGATATTTGGTGGGGTGGAGAAGTATGTGAATTTGATTTCAATAATGAAAATGGAGCAACTCAAACTCAAACAATTGAATCATCAAGTGAGTATTCTGCTGCTAATGATATATCTTTTTTTATGTCAGAGATTGATAGCAACACAACAGTTACAATCAGCAACATTCAGGTTACTACAAAATAATTCACAGCCGCAGGTCTGATATAAAATGATAACATATCAGACACTGACGAAACAGCAATAAGAAATCAGCCCTCCTATGGTAAAACAGAAATACCATAGGAGGGCTTTTTTATTGTGCTGTGCGGAATAGCTTCCTGACGTTTTATCTTATCTCAAGTAAATACACTCCACCGCACAGCTTGCCGATATGCTCGTACAGACAGACGCACAAAACGCAAAAATTGACACGCAAAATAAAAAAATTCGTTTCCAAGTGTCTTTAAGGCATATGTTTTGCAGGTTGCGGAAAGAGCAGGAGTACATACAAAAGAATGATATTAAAGGCAAAGTATCTTGACAGCATTATCTGTGACGCAGATAATCAGCTTATTCTTGCAGGTGCTGGAACAAGCAAGACCACCACGATTGTCGGAAAGGTAAAATATCTTCTCCGCACGGGAAAATGCAAGCCTGAGGAATTGCTGCTGCTTTCATTTACAAGAAAAGCCGCTGACGAAATGCGTGAGCGTGTCGAAGGTGAAACAGGCTGTAGGCTTGATGTAAAAACCTTTCACAAGCTTGGCACGGATATTATTACCGAAGTAAACGGCAGATGTTCTTCGATTTGCTCCAAAACTATTCAGGATTACATACGAAAGAACATCGGCAAGCATATAAATAATCCCGTTTTCAAGAACAGTTTTCTTGCGTACTGTTTCTTTGCACCGCCGAAATCCATTACTCATTTTGATGTAAAGTCACAGAAGGAATACGACGAATACCTTGAAGTAAATCCGCCGATAACAATCAAGCGTGAAACGGTAAAGGGTTACTGTGAAATGGAGATTGCCAATTTCCTTTATCGCAATGGAATAAATTACACCTACGAAAAGCCTTATGAGTACGATGTTGCAGATAAGGAGTACGCAGGCTATCACCCTGATTTTTATCTTGATGATTACGGTATTTATATTGAATTTTATGCGGTTGACAAGAATGGCAAGGGTGATTTGCTCACAAACACTGCATTTCTGCTGTCACATAACAAAACAGTATAACCGACAGATTCAGATAAATGAAACTGTCGGTTATTTATTTTTTTATTGAGCAGAAATAAGCATTTTGATACTTACCAAAATTATCAAAACACAAATAAAAACTTGAAATGTATAATCCAAAATCTCCGTGAAAAACTATTAGGGCAACAAAATTAAAGCTAATAAACGGAGGAATATACAATGAAAGCTACGGGTATTGTCAGAAGGATTGACGACCTGGGTCGTGTGGTAATCCCAAAGGAAATCAGACGCACTATGCGTATTCGTGAGGGTGACCCCCTCGAAATCTACACAAGCAATGACGGTGAGGTTATCTTCAAGAAGTACAGCGCTATCAACGAAATGGCTGGGTCTGCGGCGCAGGTTGCTGAGGTTATGACAAAGCTTGCAAACTGTCCTACGGTTGTTTTTGACCGTGACCACGTTGTTGCTGTTGCGGGTGTACAGAAGAAGGAATTCAGCGAAAGACGAGTTTCTCAGGCGCTTGAGGAATACCTCGAAAACCGCAAAAACTATCTTTACACCTCTCACAATGACGCAAAGGTTTTCCCTGTTGAGGGAATTGACCGTCCTGCGATTGCCTGCTCGCCTATTCTTGCTTCGGGCGATGTTACGGGTGCGGTTGCATTTCTTGCTCCCAACAACGAGTCTGTTGCAAATGAGGTTCAGCAAAATCTCATTCAGGCGGCGGCGCAGTTCCTTGGAAAGCAGATTGAGGAATAACAAAACGGACATCTTACAATAGTAGGATGTCCGTTTATTTTAATTTTTCAATTTCGTTTTTACAAATATTTTCAAAGTCACACAATACTTTATATTGTGCCTTGCTAGGAACAGAACGATAAAGTACAATCAGATTTTTTTCATCCGCATCTAAATCTGTGACATAATTTCCTGTCAACAACCAATCTATAGATACATTAAGATAATTAGAGATTTTTATTAGTGCATCACCTTTGGGTAATTGTCCTTTTTTCCAATATCCTGTATTTGCACTGCTTAAACCAATATCGTGGAGCATTTTTGTGACAGTTGTATTTTTTTGGGCACATATTTGCCTTAATCGTTCATAAAACACAAAACTCCTCCTCAAAATTTGTACAAGTAAACAAAAACTATAAATTTCTACTTAGATAGCTTGACAAACTCGAAAAATCTAGTTATAATATAACTAAGTAAAAGTATATTGCCAATTTTATTGTGTACCTTTTATTATAACATAATCAGCAAAATTAAGCAAGAAAAATAATTTGTTAAAGGAAGTGTGATTATGAGCAAGTTTGTGACAGATGCTATTTTATTTTTTTTAGAAAATATTTTCACACGGTTGGATAAGGTTGAAAGAGCTGTTGGAATTGCCAAAACAGCACATACAGCAGCTAAAACAGTACATACCGCAACCAATGCTGCAAAAGTTGCCAAAACGGTGGCAACAACAGCTAAAGTGGCAAATACTGCAAGTAAGATAATAAAATAATTTACATTATTCAGAACAAGGGGCGATAATACTTGAAATGTTATTATAATAATCATTGGAAATTTTATTTTGAGGATGAAAATGATGATGAATTTGATCCGTTTCCAAATTGTGAAAATGCTGATGAAAGAGACGAAGCCTACGAAGATGTATTCAGTAGAATGTTTGAGTGATTTATTAAAAAATAAGGTTTTAAGTTTTGGAAAGCAGATTGAAGAATAAGAAAAATCCCGTGAAGAATGTGCTTCACGGGATTTTTTATGGCAATTTTACGGTAAAGGTTGTACCGCTGCTCTCCTTACTTGACACGGTTATATCACCGCCGTGGAGCAAGGCAATTTTTCTTGCGATGGCAAGTCCGAGTCCTGTACCCTCGGAATTTCTTGATTTGTCTGCTTTATAAAATCTGCGGAAAACGTTCTTTGTTTCTTCTTCGGTCATTCCTTTGCCATTGTCGGAAACAGTGAAGACTGCGGCATCCTTTTTTTCAAGGGTAATTCTAATCTCTCCGTCCTTATCAGTGTAGCGTACTGCATTGGAAATAAGGTTGACCCAGACCTGATAGAGCAATGCTTCATCGCCGCTGTATTTTATTTTGTCAAGGTTGATATCGAGGCTGATATTCTTGCTTTCCCAGCTGTGCTGGAGCAGGATTATCACGGAACGCACCTGCTCGTCCAATGAAAACTCCGTGCGTTCGGAGATGCTGCCCTTGTTTTCAAGCTCGGACAGCTTGAGCAGGTCGGATGAGAGCCGTGACAGACGTGCACTTTCGCTGATTATTATTTCTGCGTACTCCGCACGCTGTTCAGCTGTAAGGCTGTCACGCTTCATCAGTTTTGCGTACCCCTGAATGGAGGTGATAGGCGTGCCGAATTCGTGGGAAACATTGCTGACGAATTCCTTATGGAGATATTCATTTGCGGAAAGCTCCTCAACCATACTGTTGAAGTTGTCTGCAAGTTCACGGATTTCGCCGCTGCCCTTTGGTTTAAGGCGTACCGAAAAATCGCCCTTGGCAACTTTTTGTGACGCTTTGGAAATTTCCTTCACAGGCTTTGCGACGGTTATTGATGCAAGTATTATCAGCACCGTACCGAGAACAAGCGGCACCAGAACAAACAAAATCTGACTCTGACGGAAGCTTGCTACAGGGTCGTGCTGACCGTCGGGGGTAATCATCACCCATTTTTCCTGCACCTCAAAAAGCACGAATAACTCAAATTCATCGTGTTGTCTGTTACGGTCGGGGAAGCCGTCCTTTGAAAGCATACCTGTTTTTTCAAGCAGACTTTTATCCTTGTCGTTAAGCGGAATTCCGATTTCGTCAAGGCTGCTGCTGATTTTTATGTTCACGCCCTTGTCGGAAAAGAATTCCGCTGCTTCTTCAAGGGACATTTCGTGGTTATCGGTAAGCTCCTTGATTTTCCGTGCTGTTTCGGTCATTGACAAATGGGTGTCACGCTTGATTTCGGGTGCACGGGTTACGTTTGCTCCCAAAGCGGGAATGAGAATTGAAACAAAAAACACGCCGATAAAAATTGCAAGAAAACGTATATAAACCGACCCGAAAATTTTTTTCAGCTTACTCATTTTCAGCCGCCTTTCTGACCGCCTTATAGCCAAGACCCTTCACGGTTATAATTTCAAAATCGGGACAGCTGCCGAACTTTTCACGGAGATGACTGATATGCACATCAACTGTTCTTTCGGTGCTGTCACTGTCATAGCCCCATATTTCGTCCATAAGTTGAGTACGGGTAAAGATGCGGTTTGACTGAGAAAGAAGCTTGAACAGCATAAGAAATTCCTTGTTTGTAAGCGTAACGCTTTCGCCGTTTGATACAGCGGTATAGTTGTCATAGTCAAGAATAGTGCTGCCGACAGTGAGCTTTCTGTCGCTTATTGCCTTTGCACGGCGGAGAAGCGCCGAAACACGGAGAAGCATTTCCTCCATATCGATAGGCTTTACCATATAGTCGTCAGCACCGCATCCGAAGCCTGTTTTCTTATCTTCCACAGATGCCTTTGCGGTAATTATCAGCACGGGAATTTCTGCTCCTGTTTTTCTTATTTCACGGACAAGCTCAAAGCCGTCCATTTCGGGCATCATCACATCTGTTATAAGCAGGTCAATGTGATTTTCCGAAAGTATGCCCAGCGCCTCCTCTCCGTTACTGCTTTCGAGCACCGTATAGCCGTCCTGCAAAAGGTATTCGCACATAAGCTTTCGGATATTTCTGTCGTCCTCACAGACAAGTACGCTGAACATATTATTCCCCCTGAAATTTATTTTTAAGTGACAAAGCCTTTGTTATGACTGAGTTTGCTCCGACGGCTTCTGAGGAAAATCCGTACCGTTCGGCGGGAAATTCCCCTCAGCTCCGTCAGGCATTTGCGGAAATTCACCGTCTGGCATCTGAGGAAAATCACCATTCGGTATCTGCGGAGGTTCATTTCCTGCTGGAAAATTATTATCGGGACGATTATTTCTGCCGAAATTCCCAAAATCACCTTTGCCGCCCATTCCTGTGCCAAGGTCGGAAAGGCTGACGCTTGAAGCGTCCACAAGCTTGTCGGGATTTGCTTTCTGCTCATCGGTTGTTGAAGGTACTGTGCCGTCAAGCTGACCGATGATGCTTGTCATACGAAGCTCTGCAATTGCTTTGAAGGCGTCGATTGCCTTTGTGTACTCGTCAAATGTATGGAATGCTGTGGGGTCGTTTTCGACGTAACTGCCGATTGCTGAATTTATCTTATCAAGCTTTGCGGCAAATTTTCCGTCAGCAAAGTAATTATCCATAAGCTGTTTCAGATATCCGTGATATTTTGCTAGGTACTCCTCATTTTCAAGCAGCTTTGAGATAAGCGGTCTTTCGGACATATCCACGCTGCTTACGGGAGTATCCACAGGAAAATTCACGGTGTCGGATGCTCCGCCGCCCTGAAATCCGCCCCAGGCATAGTTGTAGTCCCAGGGGAGAATTTGCAGCTTTCCGCCGTACTCATAGATATAGTAATTCTGTGCCATATTCGAAGAATAGCTGTCCAGATTTACCACAACCGTATGTACTGCAAGATAACGGAGAATTTCGTCCACGTCAAAATATTCTTCTATATTTTCACCCTCATTTAGCGCTTTTATTGCAGCTATTACACGCTGATAATCCTCCTCAGTGCTGTCATTTCCGACGGCATTGCTGAAAATTGCGGGGTAGCTTGAGCTGTTGTCATCAATATAGAGAAGTGCGCCGCCTGTTGAGCCTGCACCCATACCTCCACCGCCGAAGCCGCCTTTACCGTCTTTGCCGAAGTGCTGCTTTTCGGAATTTTCTTCCGCAGGCTTTTCACTTTCGGAAAAGCTTTTGCCGAAGTCATCACGGAAGCTTTCAAAATTCATTGCATCTTTATTGTTTCCGCCCATTCCGTCTACAGATTTTACGTTGTACAGCACGCCGCTTTCGTTGCCGCTGTTTACACGATGCTCGTAGCTGTCGTTGTATGCTTCAAGGGCAAAGTACAGTCCCCATTTTTCTCCGTTGAGGGAGATATCTGCATAGTTGAAGTATGGTGTTTCAATGCCCATTGATTTCATCATATCAAAGGTTGTGTATTCCTTCATACAGGTTGCATCGCCAATCATATTGTTAAGCACCAGCATATCAAGCCCGTAACAGGTCTGTCCGTCGACGTATTCGTCAAACTTGATTTTGAAGCTGTAGCGGTCGCTGTCAGAGGACGAGACCTGCTGAAGGCTGTTGTTGCCCTTAGGACGTATTCCTGCGTTTGTGAATTTTCTGCCGTTTATGACCACGTCTACGGAAATGTATTCCTCATTCATAGCGTTGTCAAGCATATTCTGCCACGTTGTTTCGTCAGCGATAATGTCAATTGTCATAACCTCCGTGCCGAAAAACTGACTTGCATACATCGGCTCTGCTTTTGCAGATAAGGTTTCCTTCAATTCGCCGTTGGGAATAATCAGCATAATGAGCACGACTGCAACGGCAATAATTATTGCTGACACTGCTATGACGGTTGTTCTTTTATTTTCTTTCACTTGCGTTCACCCTTTTTTCATATTGACAAGGACTATTATATAGGTGCAATATTAAATCTGTGTTAAATAAAGTGATTTTAAGATGAAAGGTTTGTGAAAAAGCCGCTGTTTCGGTGAAACAACGGCTTGAATATTAAAGTATAACCTGATTTCTGCCATTCTGCTTTGCTGTATAAAGCTTTTCGTCGGCGTCCTTGATGTTGTCTTCAATGGATTTGGACAAATCAATTTCGGTTACACCGAAGCTCATTGTAACCTTGATTTCCAAATCCTCAAACTTACAGACGGAATCCATAATTACCAGTCTTAAACGTTCGGCAATTTCCGCCGCCTGCTTTGCTTCGGTATCGGGAAGAATTACAATGAATTCCTCACCGCCCCAACGGTAGATGCCGTCGCAGTATCTTGAATTCTGACGGAAAGCGGATGCAACGTGTCTCAGCACGGCGTCACCTGCGTTATGACCGTATGTATCGTTGACCTTCTTGAAGAAGTCAATGTCACAGATGAACAGTGAAACTGTATGGAATTCATCGGGATTGTCCAGAAGCTTTTTATATGTGTTGTTATAGTCGTGATGGAAGCCCATTCTGTTTTTAAGCTCGGTAAGCTTATCGTGCATCGAGTCATCAAGGAATGTTTCGGACTCAAGTGTTATTCCGCAGATAAATGCAGCAAGAGAAAGCTTGCGCACGTCCTCAACGATATCAAACTTACCGTCGTTATCAAGCTTGTTTATAGCCTGATAAGCGCCGATAAACTCGCCCTTGCAGTTGGAAACAGGCATAACAAGGATTGATTTTGTCACATAGCCTGTCTTTTTATCAACAGCAGAATTGAAGTCAGGGTGGTTGTAAGGGTCATTGGTAACAATCGGCTTGCCCTCGGCAAGAGCCTTGCCTACGAGACCTGTACCTTCGGGAATAGTAATTCTGCCCGTACCTACAGCAGCGGTTGTCCAGATTTCGTGGGCACGCTTATCCCACTTCCAGAAGCTGGCTCTGTCGGCATTGACAAGCACCTTGCTCAGCTCGGTAAGGAGTCTGAATATTTCGGCGTGGTCGTTGGAAGCGTCGGAGTCGTCCACGCTCATCTGCTTATATAAATCTGACGTGATTTCAAAAATATGGTCAAGCATAGCATTGTTATTCATACAAAAGCGTCCTTTCACGGAGTATTTAATGATATTATACCATTTTACGAAAAAAAAGTAAATAGAAATTCAAAAAAAATTCATAAAAGTAGTGACAAATTAATTTTGATGTGGTATAATATATGTCAGTAAATAAATCTCAGCTTCGTTTTGAACAGCATTTTATTTTTTACACAAAAGGAGAGCATTTATGAAATTTCTTGCTGCGCTTTCACTGAAGGCTAAAATTATAGCAGGAGCTGTGACGGTTGCTGCAATTGCGGGTACTGCCGCGATTGTAATCGTTATTTCGGCTATGCCTGAGGCTTTCAGACTGCTGAAAATATTTGAAATGACAGGAACTTCGGTTGTAACCCGTGCAGATGCGGGGGCGATTGACGCTTATACGGGAATGAACCTTGAAAGCGGCGATATTGTTGAGGTCGGTGCTGAAAGTACGATGACGCTTTCCCTTGACAGTGACAAATATCTTACGCTTGACCCGAATACCGTTCTGGAGCTTATTGCCGAGGGTACGGAGGAGGACAGCAAAACAACTGTAAATCTCAGGAATGGCGGCGTGCTGAATGAAATTACCGAGCCGCTTTCCGATGAGTCATCCTACTCGGTAAACACCCCTAAGGCAACTATGGCTGTACGCGGAACAAGCTTCTATGTTTCGGTAATGGTGCTTGACGACGGTTCGTACATAACAGATATTTCTGTTTTCCACGGCAAGGTGGAAATTCAGCTTATTGACGAGGAGGGCAATCCGAGAGGTGAACCTGTTATGGTTCAGCCTAATGAAAGCGCTGCTATTCTTACTGTGCCGTCAGAGGGCAGCATAACAGGCGCTGAAATCAACGGTACGTCCTGCTTCATTCTCCGCAAGAGTGACGGCAGCAATACCTTTGCTGTGCTGGAATACGGTGAAAATCCGATTATGCCGCTGAATCTCAATATTATACCGAAAAGTGTCATTGAACGCATACTGAATACTCACGACAAGACAGATATTGTGCTTTCAGAAGATGTTCTCCGTTCGATTTTAGGTGACGATTCGCTTTCTGCAAATTCAGAAACAACAGCACAGATAGCTGCCGATGAAACAACTGCTTCCGAAACAATGGCTGAAACCACTGTTCCTGAAACTACAACGACTGTGCTTTTGGAAACTACCGTTCCTGAAACCACTGTGACAGAGGAGACCGTTATTCCAAGTGAAATAACATCTGTTCCCGAAACAGAAGCTTCCGAAACATCATTTACCGAGACGACTGCTGTTTCGAAGGTGCAGAATATGACTGATACGACAACGGTTTCAAAAGCGACTAAGAAAACCACAATTACCGAAAAGACAACTACTGCTGCTAAAACAACAGTGAAGACCACTGCTGCAGTGACAGAAACAACTACTGTTCCTTCGGACCCCAAATATATTGTGACCACAACTCCGGTAACTAAACCTGCGGTTACCACAACACCTGTTATTACCTCTACAACAAAAGCTGTAACAACTACGGAAGAAACCACAACGACAGAAGAAACAACTACTACCGAAGAAACCACTGAGGCTGAACCTGTTTATTATACGGTGAACTTTGTTTCAGACCCGGGCGGTATTACAGTAGCGGCACCACAGACTGTCGAAGAAGGCGGATATGCTGAACAGCCGACTGATTATTCAGAATCCATCAATATTGGCGGTGAAGAATATACATTCTGGGGATTTGAAGCATCATTCGGTCCGATTACAGCTGATACGGATATACCTGTCAAATATGTTAAGAAGGTTACTGTATTCAGCGTTTATGTAACAGACAACGGCACAACAACTCTTGTGGGCGAATATGATGAGGGCGCAAGCTTCACACTTCCTTCGCCTGCGGGCAAGGAGGGTGCTACCTTTAAATACTGGGGACTCAGGGGAGTAACCTCAGGCGGTACACAAAAAGAGAGGGGACAGTATCAGCCAGGTGCTTCTTTGACAGCAAGTTACGGCAATGCTTACGAATTTGAGTCCAACTCTGATACTAATATCAAGTTTGAGGCGGTTTATGAGGATAAGACACCTGCAACTATAACTTATGTATATAATGGTGTGACATATAAGACCGAAAACCGTTATGTGGGAGATTCACTTCTTGTACCTGGATTTGATGCGACTGCGGCAGGTATTCCTGCGGAAACTTCCTATACATTTAATGGTTACAAATATGGTAATAACCAAAGCTGTACGATAGGTGATACTATTACGATTGAGGGCGATCTGACTTTGAATGCTGATATTGCAATATCTGTAACGGTAACATTCCTTGATCATGCGGATAACGTAATTGGCACAAGCACTGGAAACGCTGGTTCTGCAATTGCCGATAGCCCTACCGCACCTGCTCGTAACGGCTACAGCTTCACAGGCTGGCTTCGTGTTGACAATGGTGCTTCTTTCGACGGAAATATTCCCGCAGATGCAACAACTGATTTCAGCGTAAAGGCGGATTATTTGGGAGACCCTGTTACAATTACATTTACATATAACGGAAATACATATGCAACATATTCAGGTGACCTTTATAGAGTTGGCGAAGAGTTTATACTCCCTGAATTTGATTATGCAGCGGCTGGAATATCCAGTACTACTCATACATTTTCAGCATATACCTATGGCACGGGTGATCTTCTTCCACATTATCCGGCAGGAACAAAAGTTACTCTTTCAGGTGACAGAACGTATCAGGCCATTGTAACATCACCATAAATTCCAAAACCGATGGACATTTCTCCGTCGGTTTTGCTTTTGCACAAAAAGTCAGTTGTCGGACACAATATGCTATTGATTTGTCGGAATTAATAGTGTATAATTAGCACGATATTTTATTACTTGCAAAGGAGAACTGCTATGCTTGAAAATTTAAAGCAGGAAGTGCTGAAGGCTAATCTTCTGCTTCCGAAATATAATCTTGTTACATTTACCTGGGGCAACGTTTCGGCAATTGACCGTGAAAGCGGTATGGTTGTCATCAAGCCGTCAGGGGTGGAATATGACGGTATGACCGCTGAGGATATGGTTGTGGTTGAGCTTGCTACGGGCAAGGTTGCTGAGGGCAAGTACAAGCCTTCAAGCGATACGCCTACTCATCTTGAGCTTTACCGTGCGTTTGAAAATATCGGTGGAATTGTTCACACCCACAGCCGTTGGGCAACTTCATTTGCGCAGGCAGGTGCGGGAATTGTCCCGATGGGCACGACTCAGGCGGATTATTTCTATGGTGAAATTCCCTGCACAAGGGCAATGACACCTGAGGAGATTGCAGGGGAGTACGAAAAGGAAACGGGCACGGTTATCATTGAGGCTTTCAAGGGACTTGACCCGATGGATATTCCTGCGGTGCTGGTAAAGAGTCACGGACCTTTTGCCTGGGGCACGGACGCTATGAATGCGGTGCACAATGCAGTGGTGCTTGAAGAAATTGCATTTATGAATTATCACGCTATGGGTGTCAACCCTGCGGCGGGACGTATGCAGCAGGAATTGCTTGACAAGCATTATCTCCGCAAGCACGGTGCTAATGCTTATTATGGACAAAAAATCTAAAATCAAGATTTTAGGTTTGATGGGTGAGTAAATATGTTTTCATTCCTGATAGTTATAATTTACATTGCGTTTATCAGCCTTGGTCTGCCTGACTCAATTACGGGGTCAGCGTGGCCTGTTATGCACGGTGAGCTTGATGTGCCCCTTTCCTATGTGGGAATTGTGACGATGATTATTGCAGGCTGCACCATAATATCGGGACTGACTTCCGACTGGCTGACGAGAAAGCTTGGTGCAGGACTTGTAACGGCGATAAGCGTAGCAATGACGGCGGCTGCACTGTTCGGATTTTCCGTTTCACACAGCTTTCTTCCCCTTTGCTTCTGGGCAATTCCTTATGGACTGGGAGCAGGTGCTGTTGATGCGGCACTGAACAATTATGTTGCACTCCATTATGCTTCACGGCATATGAGCTGGCTTCACTGCTTCTGGGGAGTGGGTGCGGCGGCAGGACCGTATATAATGTCCTATGCACTGACTTCGGGGGCAGGCTGGAACAACGGTTACAGAATAATTTCGGTAATTCAGTTTGTGCTTACGGCTGTGCTTTTTGCAAGTCTGCCGATGTGGAAAAAGCGTACTGACGAAGCTGAAAACGGCGAGGAAACAAAATCAAAGGGCATTATCGGCTCACTGAAAATCAAGGGCGTGCCGCTGGTGCTGGTGATGTTTTTCGGTTACTGTGCACTTGAAGCTACGGCGGGAATTTGGGCAAGCAGTTACCTTGTTGAATACAAGGGTACGGACGCTGAAACTGCGGCGAGGTTTGCTTCGCTGTTTTATATAGGTATAACCGTGGGAAGGTTTGTATGCGGATTTGTTGCGGACAAAATCGGGGACAGAAATCTGATAAGGCTTGGTCTTACGGTTATTACGGTGGGACTTGTGATGATTATGCTTCCCGTGGAAAGCAATGCGGTTGCGCTTGTTGGTCTTGTGGTGGTGGGAATTGGCTGTGCGCCGATTTATCCGTCGGTTATTCACGCTACCCCTGCAAACTTTGGCAAGGAAAATTCTCAGGCTATTATCGGCATACAGATGGCGAGTGCTTACGTTGGCACGACTTTTATGCCACCGCTGTTTGGGGTGATTGCGGAAAATATAAACATTGGTCTGTATCCGTTCTATATGGCGGTTTTTGCGGTACTGATGGTTATCTGTTCGGAATGGCTCAACAAAAAAGTTTCGGAAAGGAATTGATTATATGAAGTACACAAACCCTATTGTCAAGGGATTTTACCCTGACCCAAGCGTATGCTTTGCAAACGGCAAATTCTACCTCGTTTGCAGTTCGTTCCAGTACTTCCCGGGCGTGCCTCTTTTTGAGAGCGACGACCTTGTAAACTGGAAGCAGATTGGTCACGTTTTAACACGCAAGACTCAGGTTATGCTGGAGAAAATCAATAGCTCGGGCGGTGTGTTTGCGCCTACAATCCGTTACCACGACGGACGCTTCTATATGGTTACCACAAATGACACCACACATCAGAATTTCTACGTTTACACTGACGACATCTACGGGGAATGGTCTGAGCCGATTTTTGTTGACCAGGGCGGTATTGACCCGTCACTGCTGTTTGATGAGGGCAAGGTTTATTTTATGAGCAACGGCGCTGATGATGACGGCGTGGGCGGAGTTGTTCAGTGTGAAATCAACGTTGAAACAGGAGAGAAGCTGTCCCGAAGCAAGTGTATATGGCAAGGCTCCGGCGGACGATATCTTGAAAGTCCGCACCTGTACAAGATTAACGGCGGCTACTACCTTATGGCTGCTGAGGGCGGTACTGAGTACGGTCATATGATTACTTATGCACGTTCCGACTCGCCTTGGGGTCCGTTTGTGAATTACCCGAACAATCCTGTGCTGACAAACAGAAACAAAGCGCCTTTTATCATTCAGGGTATCGGTCACGGCGACCTTATTCAGCATATGAACGGCGACTGGTTCATTCTTTCCCTCGGTTTCCGTCAGATACATATCTGGCAGCCTTACCATCACCTTGGACGTGAGGTGTTCCTGACACCTGTCAAGTTCGGCGAGGACGGCTGGTTTGCTGCTGGGACAAACGGTATTACCGATTGGGAGTACGAAATCAGGGGCGATTTTGAGCAGGTCGAGAAGAAGAATTACACCTTTGAGAATACGGCTTGGAATCTGGACTGGGTTTATCTTCGTCATCCTGTACTTGAAAACTATGAGCTTTCTGAGGGCAAGGCTGTGCTTCACGGCACGGATATTACCCTCGATATGGTTGACACGCCGACTTTTCTCGGCATAAGACAGCGCGATTTCAATATGGATTTTGCCGTTGATGTTACTGCTGACAAGGGCGAGGCAGGCGTGACGATGTATATGTGCGAAAGCGAGCATTACGACATTACAATCCGTGAAAACGGTGACGGCTTTGAGGCTGTGCTGAAGCTGAATATCGGTGATATCAAGCACATTCAGAGCACACTTCCGCTTTCGGGTAACAAGGCAAGGCTGATTGTCCGTGCTGACAATTTCGGCTACAAGTTCTTTGTAAGCGATAACGGCAAGGAAACAGGTCTTGGCTACGGCAGCACGAAGTACCTTTCAAGTGAGGTTTCGGGCGGCTTTACGGGAGTTGTAATGGGACTTTATGCTGTTGGAAACAACACTGCTGAATTTACAAAGCTTAACATTGACTATTTTGAAAATAAGGAGTAATTGATATGAAACCATTGACCGCACCTATGGGCTGGAACAGCTGGGATTGCTACGGCGCAGCTGTTGATGAGGCAACTGTCAGAAAAAATGCTGAATTTATGGCGAAGCATCTTAAACAGTACGGCTGGGAGTACGTTGTTGTTGACATTCAGTGGAGTGCGCCGAATGCGACCTGTCACGAATATGAGCCGTTCGGTGAGCTTTGTATGGACGAATATTCACGGCTTATTCCTGCTGTGAACCGTTTTCCGTCTGCTGCTGACGGAAAGGGCTTTGCACCTCTTGCGGAGTACGTTCACTCTCTCGGATTGAAATTCGGTATTCACATTATGAGAGGTATTCCTCGTCACGCTGTTCACAAGAATCTGAAAATCAAGGGCACTGATATGACAGCAAAGGAAGTTGCACGTTCTTCAAGCATTTGTGCGTGGAACCCTGATATGTACGGCGTAAACGCTGAAACTGAGGGCGGACGTGCTTACTACGACAGCATTTTTGAGCTTTATGCAAGCTGGGGCGTGGACTTCATCAAGTGCGATGACATCTGCCGTGAGCTTCCTCACGAAGAAGCTGAGCTTGTTATGCTGAGTGAGGCGCTTCACGGCTGCGGACGTGATATGGTGCTGAGTCTTTCTCCGGGACCTGCACTTCTTGAAAAGGCTGAGCTTTATAAGCAGATTTCAAATATGTGGCGTATCACAGACGATTTCTGGGACAAGTGGGAGCTTCTTTACGCTATGTTTGAGCGTGCGGAAAAGTGGAGTATCCACACAGGTGCAGGGCACTGGCCTGATGCGGATATGCTTCCGATTGGCCCGCTTCTTCAGGATTACGACAAGTCAATCCGCACTAAGTTTACCGAAGATGAGCAGGTTACGATGATGACTCTCTGGAGTATTTTCCGTTCACCGCTTATGATTGGCGGCGAAATGACAGGCTTTGACGAGTTCACAATGAGCCTGCTGACAAATGAAAAAATTCTTGCTATGCACAGCAACGCACGTCACTCTCATCAGGTTTGGAAAAAGGAAATTAATGGTGTTGAGCATATTCTCTGGACGGCGGCTTCATCTGAGGGCGGACAGTATATTGCTGTATTCAACACGGGTGACACGGCAAGTGAGATTGAGATTTCCCTTGCCGATGTGGAAATTTATGGCGGTGTAACTGCAACTGAACTTTGGAGCGGCGAAGCTGTTGACGCTGATAAGGCAATTTCTGTAAGTCTTAACAGCCACGGCGCAAAGGCGTTTTATCTGAAATGATTATTAACCGTGAGTATTTTACTTATAAATTATACTCACGGTTAATTTTATGATTTATAATAATTTATACAAATAATAATATTAAGTAATTAATATACTGATAGTTTTATGTTATATCTTGAAATTATGGGGAACTATAGAATATAGTTATATTAAAAGGGTTGATTTTAACTATAAAATATGGTATCATTAAATTGTATTGCTTTATAATAAAATTTGGGAGGAAACTAAATGAAAATCAGTTTTTCTACGCTTGCGTGTCCTGACTATTCCTGGGTTGACATATATACTATGGCTAAGGACCTTGGCTTCCACGGTATTGAGGTAAGAGGTCTCGGAAATGAAATTTCTTCTGTAAGGGCAAAACCCTTTACAGCAGCAAACATTGATGCTACAATTGCAAAGCTGAATAAGCTCGGTCTTGAAATTCCTTGTCTTTCCAGCGGTGCGTGCCTTAAATTTGCGGACAAGCACGACGAAACTGTTGAGGATATTACTCAGTACGCTGAGCTTGCAAACAAGCTTGGTACTCCATATATCAGAATTCTTGCAGACCTTGAGCCTGCTCCTGTTGACGAGGTTGAGGACAATGCAATCATTGCTTTTCTCAAGGAAGTTGCTCCGATTGCTGAAAAGAACAACGTTACACTTCTCGTTGAAACAAACGGCGTTTACGCTGACACAGCACGTCTGAGAAAGGTTCTTGACGCTGTTGCACACAAGAACATTGCTGCACTTTGGGATATGCACCACCCTGCTCGCTACGTTGGCGAAACAGGTCAGCAGACTGTTGAAAATCTCGGTGATTACATCAAGTATATTCACGTCAAGGACTCCGTTATGGAGGACGGCAAGCTTGTTTACAAGATGATGGGCGAGGGTGACCTTCCTATTGCTGAAATGCTTGCGGCACTTCAGAAGATTGAATATGACGGATACGTTTCCCTTGAATGGGTAAAGAGATGGTCAAGAGATTTGTATGCGGCAGGTATCGTATTCCCACAGTTTGCAAAGTATATGAAGCCATATCTGCGTGCAAAGAAGCACAAGCTTCAGATTGACGCAAGAGGCACAGGCTACTACCCTTGGCCAAAGGAAACAATCCTTGATGAAACATTTCCTGACGTACTGGACAGAATTTGTGAGGAATTCCCTAATCAGTACGCTTTCAGATACACAGAGCTTGACTACACAAGAACTTACCCTGAATTCCGTGATGACGTAAGACGCTTTGCTAAGGCACTGGTTGCTATGGGCGTTAAGAAGGGCGACCACGTTGCTATCTGGGCAACAAACGTACCTGCGTGGTACATCACTTTCTGGGCTTGTACAACTATCGGCGCTGTTCTTGTTACAGTTAACACAGCTTACAAGATTCACGAGGCTGAATATCTGCTTCACCAGTCCGACACACACACACTTGTTATGGTTGACGGCTACAAGGACTCCGACTATGTTGGAATTATGAAGGAGCTCTGTCCTGAGCTTCAGACCTGCAAGCCGGGTGAGCTCAACTCCAAGAGACTGCCTTTCCTCAAGAACATTGTTACAACAGATTCCAAGCAGGACGGCTGCTTCACCTGGGACGAGGCTATGGCTCTTGCTGACAATGTTTCCGATGAAAAGATTGACGCAATGCGTGCTAAGCTTGACAAGCACGACGTTGTAAATATGCAGTACACATCAGGTACAACAGGCTTCCCTAAGGGCGTAATGCTCACACACTACAACGTTGTAAACAACGGTAAGGCTATCGGCGACTGTATGGACCTTTCCACAAACGACAGAATGATGATTCAGGTGCCTATGTTCCACTGCTTCGGTATGGTACTTGCTATGACTGCAAGTGTTACCCACGGTGTAACAATGTCCCCTATCCCTGCGTTCTCCCCAAGAAAGGGTCTTGCTTGTATCAACAAGGAAAAGATTACTGCTTTCCACGGCGTACCGACAATGTTTATCGCTATGCTTGGTCACGAGGACTTCGACAAGACAGACTTCTCCCATATGAGAACAGGTATTATGGCAGGTTCACCTTGTCCAATCAAGACTATGCAGGAAGTTATCGAAAAGATGCATATGCCTGAAATCTGTATCACTTACGGTCAGACAGAGGCTTCTCCTGCTACTACAATGTCCAAGACAACTGACAGCATTGAAACACGTGTAAATACTGTCGGCGGACCAATCTTCGGCGTAGAGTGCAAGATTGTTGACCCTGAAACAGGCGAGGAGCTTGGTGACGATATGGACGGCGAATTCTGCGCAAGAGGCTACAATATTATGAAGGGCTACTACAAGATGCCTGAGGCTACTGCTGCGGCTATCGACGAGGAAGGCTGGCTCCACTCAGGTGACCTTGCAAGACGTACACCTGAGGGTTATTTCAAGATTACAGGTCGTATCAAGGATATGATTATCCGCGGCGGTGAAAATATCTACCCTAAGGAAATCGAAGAATTCTTCTACACAAATCCTAAGGTCAAGGACGTTCAGGTTATTGGTGTTCCTGACAAGGCTTACGGTGAGGAAATTATGGCTTGTATCGTGCTTAAACCGGGCGAGGAGGCTACTGTTGAGGAAATGAAGCAGTACGCTCTCGAAAGACTTGCAAAGCACAAGGTACCGAGGTACATTGCTTTCGTTGAGGGCTTCCCGATGAATGCGGCAGGTAAGATTCTCAAGTACAAGATGCGTGAGTGGGCTGTTGATTATCTCGACCTCCACGACGCAAGCAAGATTGTTACAGCATAAAATCAAAACGCTTCCGATAAATTTCGGAAGCGTCAGTTTGTCAAAAAAGACTTTTCGACAATGAATAGTGAATATTGAATAATGAATAATTAAGGAATTGCCTTCGGCAATAATATTAAAAATGTCCGCAAAGCGGACACCTTAACTATTCATTATTCTTTATTCATTATTCATTTTTCATTAGCCTGTCGACTTTATCGACAGGCTCACGCTTCCGATTGATTTCGGAAGCGTTTTTTTGCTAAATGATAATTCCGCCCATAAATCCGAAGTGCTGCTGCAAATCGGAAAGGGACATTTCGCCTGTGCCGCCCCAGGAGGAAAACGTCAGTATGTCATTTTCCAGTCCTGTTACGGTTATATAGTGCCAGGACATCGTGCCCTGCGAAATTCTGCCGTTGACGGTGTAGGTTATACAGTAGGGGAGTTTCTTTCCGTTAAGACCGATACGGACGATAACGGGGGTGTCGTTTTCAAGGGACTTTTTTATGGTTTGTTCAAGGGTCTCGCCTTTCAGGCTGTAACGAGGGATAAAACGGAAGGTATAGCCTTGTTTACGCAGAAATTTAATAATGCGGCGTGCCGATATTCCTATTAAATTGAAGTGGAATTTATAGAAAAAGCTTTGACTGTTTTCGGTTATAAACTGTTTGTAATCGTCCATTGTCAGGGCTTTTTTATTTTGCTTGTACAGCAGCATATCACAGGCGGCAATCATTCCGCAGCCGCTTCGGTGTATATTCCTTCCAAAAAGGCATTGGTTTCCGCCGTGCATTACTCCGCCGTTTTCGTTGGTAATTTTTATATAGTCAAGCCTCATTGCGCCGCCCCCTTTCCGAATATTATAGCACGGCTTTTCTTTTGTTTCAACTGTATTCACATCTGTTTCGACACATTTTTTCTGACTTGTCTGATATACTTATGCAGAATGAGTATAAATCGGAAGGACTGTTCAGAATTATGAAGCTTAAAGAAAGAAAATACGCCGAAGCCGCTGTCCTCAACGAAACAAAAAAGAAACCGCCTGCGCTTGCTGTGATATTTGCTTCTGCGCTTTTCGGATTTCTTGCGGCAGGCACGTCGCTTGGAAACGGTGCGCCGCTATGCACGGCTATCACGGCTGTTGCGCCGCTTTTCAGCGGTGTTGCGGCATTTATCGGGGCAATGCTGAATTTTTTCATTGCAGATAATCTTACGGATTTTGTAACGGAAATAATTTCTATGCCTGCGGTAATTTTTGCAAGGGCGGCGGTGACTATGATTTTCGGCAGAAGCCTTACCCCGAAAGGAATTTCCGCAATTTCCGCATTTGCTTACATAACGGGCGGAATAATTGCCGCTTTTTTCTGCGAGATTACACCTGCGCTGATTATGGCGATTGTTTTCCGTGGGGCAATAAGCGGCTGTGCGGCTTATTTTGCGGCAAGGGCGTTTTACTTCGCACGGGACGGTTTTGGAATAACCGTTGAATGTACCCTTTCGTATGCGGTTGTGTACGCTTTTTCAATATGTATGCTTTGCGGAGTAAGCTTCGGTACGGTAAATGCAGGACGTGTTGCAGGCTTGCTTGCGACTGCTGTTTTTGCTTACCGCTACGGTGTTGCGGGGGGCGGTGCGGTTGGTGCACTTTCGGCATTTTCCTTTGGTGCGGCTTCTTCTTCGATGTCACCTACCTCTGCGATAACGGTGTGCTCCGGACTTACTCTCGGACTTGCAGCGAAAAAGGGCAAGCTTGTTTCTGCGGCTGTGTTTGTGGGCACGGCTGTTGGCTGCTCACTTGTTTACGGAATGCCTGCGGACACGCTTAAACTTATTCCCGACATAACAATTGCAGCTGCAATTTTCTGCATTGTTCCCGAAAGTGTGATGCGCAAGCCTATTGCCGCAGAATTCTCCGCACCCTCCTCTGCTGTGAGGCAGTACGGCAACAGACTGCGGTTTGCGGCTTCTGCTGTGTCAGACATAAAAACAAGCTTTACAAAGGCGGCTGATGTTTTCGACAGGAGGGGACGTGAAAATGACATTGCTTCAGAGGTTTGCGGCAAGGTATGCTCACTGTGCAGAAGCAGTGCGTTCTGCGGCGAAAGTGAGGAGCATCGCATACGGACTTACCTTTTCCCTGCAGAGGAAATACTTGAGAAGAAGGGTTATGTTACTGAAAATGAGCTGCACAAGGGACTTGAAAGCTGCACGCAGAAAAATATGATTGTTGAGACCTTCAACGAGCTGCATCGTCTTGACCTGCTGGAAAAACGTTCGGGCAACATCACGGGCTGTATGCGTGAGATAACGCTTGAACAGCTTTCGGGCACGGAGGATATGCTGAACTTTTTCAGCAAAACCTCAGAACAGTTTCCCTGCTGTGATGAGCGGCTTTCGGGGTACATCCGCGAGGCTCTTACAGAATACGGAATAAAGTCGCCGACTGCAACGGTTTTTTCTGACAACGACGGACGGGTTTACATTGAGTGCTTCTATGAGGGACTGCTGAACACAAAGCTTGAAACGGCTGCGGAAAACTTCGGGAAAATCTGCGACCGTGATTTCGCTCCGCCTGAGGTTATTTCCTTCAACCGAACAACAAGGCTCTGCTTCAGTGAACTGCCTGTTTTCGAGGTTGAAACGGGACGTGCTGCCATAAACGGACGTGAGGACACAAGCGGCGACTCGGACGCTTTCTTCCGTGACGGCTTCGGCAACGTTTATATGCTTATTTCGGACGGTATGGGAAGCGGAGTCCGTGCGGCTGTAGAGAGCCGTATGACGGTTTCACTTATGTCGAGAATTATCCGTGCAGGATTGGGAATCAATGCGGCAGTACGGCTTATCAATCTGCTTCTGCTGACAAAGTCCGCTGACGAAAGCTTTGCGACGGTTGACCTGATGAAGCTTAATCTTTTCACGGGCAAGGCTGAAATCGTCAAGCTTGGTGCGGCTCAGACATTCATCAAGTCAAACGGCACGGTAAAGACGGTTGAAAGCTGGTCAACACCTGTGGGGATTGTAAGCTCGGTGGAAATTTCCAGACGTAACATCCAGCTTTCCGACGGCGATGAAATTGTTATGATTACTGACGGAATATGCGAGGAATGTTTCCCGAGGGTTAGAGAGCTTATGCTGAGTATGGGTGTTACTGCTCAGGAGTGTGCTGAAAGAATTATCGGATTTGCCGAAAATACCAATTCGGGCAAAAATTCCCACAATGACGACAAAACTGTGTATGTGGCAAAATTGCACAAAATATAATTCACAAAATCTACACCTGAGTTGTGATAATTGTACATAAAAATGTATAATTATCACAATTTTGTCTGTTATATATATTTTGTTAATTTTTTGAAGTTTTATCTCCTAAAAATTATGTCAAGGTTGCACAAATTGAGTTTGTCTTTTACGTCAAGATTATAAAACTTTACTAAAAAGGGTTGCAATATGATACATAATCTGTTAAAATATAAACATAGTAAAAGTATACTATGGGTGTAATGTGTCCGCTTGACATATTTGCCCGTATTTAAAGGAGCTTTTGATATGGCGAATAATGACAGAAAATTCCCTGAGGGCTACGAGTTTCCGCTCCACGTCTTCCACGAGGGAACAAACTATGTTGCATACGAGTTCTTCGGTGCACACAAGGGCAAAAAGGATGGTAAGGACGGCGTGTTCTTCCGTGTGTGGGCTCCACACGCGAAATCGGTTTCAATTGTTGGCGATTTCAACGACTGGGACAGAAACCGCAATCCTATGGAGCAGCTTGCTGACCCGTCTGTATGGGAAATCTTTTTGACTGATGTTGAACAGTATTTTACTTATAAGTACAGCATCGAAACTTCCCACAGAAGCGTTGTTATGAAGTCTGACCCGTATGGTACTCATATGGAGACACGTCCTAACACTGCTACAAAGTATTTCGATATTGACAATTATAAGTGGAACGACGCAAAATGGTTCAAGGAAAGAGATTCCAAGAACATTTACCAGAGTGCTGTAAATATTTACGAGGCACATCTCGGTTCCTGGCGTACATATGAAAACGGTGAACCTTTCAGCTATGTGAAGTTCGCTGAGGAGATGATTCCGTATCTTCAGGATATGGGGTATACTCACATTGAGCTTATGCCCCTTGCTGAATATCCCTTCGACGGTTCGTGGGGTTATCAGGTAATCGGTTATTATGCACCGACTTCCCGTTACGGTACTCCTGAGGATATGATGAAGATGGTGGATATGTTCCATCAGGCAGGTATCGGCGTAATCCTTGACTGGGTTCCTGCTCACTTCCCTAAGGATGCTGCAGGTCTTTTCGAATTTGACGGCGACTGTCTGTATGAATATACTGACCCGCTCAAAAAGGAGCATATGTCCTGGGGTACAAGAGTGTTTGACTTCGGCAGACCTGAGGTTCAGTCATTCCTTATTTCCAATGCAATTTACTGGCTTGAAAAATATCACATCGACGGTCTGAGAGTTGACGCTGTTGCTTCTATGCTCTACCTTGACTACGACCGCCGTGAATGGCGTCCCAACAAGGACGGCGGCAACGAAAACTACGAGGCTATCGAGTTCCTCCGCAAGCTCAACACGGCTGTTTTCGGACGCTGCGGCAACATTCTTATGATTGCTGAAGAATCCACAGCCTGGCCACTTGTTACTAAGCCTGCCGACGTTGGCGGTCTTGGCTTCAACTTCAAGTGGAATATGGGCTGGATGAACGATATGCTGGACTATATGAAGATGGACCCTATCTTCCGTGCAAACAACCACGGCAAGCTTACTTTCTCCTTCTTCTACAGCTTCAGCGAAAACTATATTCTTCCGATTTCTCACGATGAGGTTGTTCACGGTAAGGCTTCGCTGTTCAATAAGATGAGCGGCAGAAGTATGGAAGAAAAATTTGCTTCCCTCCGTGCGTTCCTCGCTTATATGTTTGCACACCCCGGCAAGAAGCTTAACTTTATGGGCACTGAATTTGCTCAGGTTATCGAATGGAACTACAAGCAGGGTCTTGACTGGCTGCTTCTTGATTACGAGACACACCGCAAGACTCTCGACTTCAACCGCGACCTGAACAAGCTTTATCTCGCAAATTCTCCGCTGTGGGAAAATGACGAGTCCTGGGAAGGTTTCTCCTGGATTTGCCACGATGACTATATGCAGAGTATCATCTCTTTCCGCCGTATCGACAGAAAGGGCAACGAAATCATCGCTGTGTGCAACTTTGTCCCTGTCGGCAGAGACAACTACCGCATTGGTGTTCCTTATGAGGGAACTTACGAGCAGATTCTCTGTACAGATGACGAAAAGTACGGCGGTACAGGTGTTGTTCAGAACGGCAAGGTCAAGGCTGAGGATTACTCAATGCACGGCTATGAGCAGTCCATTGTTATTGACATTCCGCCTATGAGCGTTATGTACTTCAAGTGCACACCTAAGAAAAAGCGTACTCCTAAGGCAAAGCCCGACGCAAATGCGTCTGCTGATAAGAAAACAACTGCTAAGGCTGCATCAAAGAAAGCTTCTTCCAAGACCTCTGCAAAGACTTCTTCCAAGACAGCTTCAAAGAGCAGCAAGACAACAGATGCTGCAAAGGAGGCGAAATCTACAGCGGCTAAGAAGCCTGCTTCAAAATCTCCGTCAAAGAAAAAGACGGCTGCTAAAACTGATAAATAATCCCATAGATATAGGAGGATACAAGAATGTATAAAACCAAAAAAGAATGCGTTGCAATGCTGCTTGCAGGCGGTCAGGGAAGCCGTCTGTACGCTCTCACACACGATATGGCTAAGCCTGCTGTTCCTTACGGCGGTAAGTACAGAATTATCGACTTCCCACTTTCCAACTGCGTAAACTCAGGCATTGATACTGTCGGCGTACTTACTCAGTATCAGCCTCTCGCTCTCCACGATTACATCGGCAACGGTCAGCCTTGGGACCTTGACAAGCTCAACGGCGGTGCACACTGCCTCCCACCATACCAGACAGCTCTCGGCGCTGAATGGTACAAGGGTACTGCAAATGCTATCTACCAGAACATTGCGTTCATCGACAGATATGACCCTGATTACGTTGTAATGCTTTCAGGTGACCACATCTACAAGATGGACTACAACAAGATGCTTCAGTTCCACAAGGAAAAGGGTGCTGTTGCTACAATCGCTGTTCAGGACGTTCCTCTTGAGGAAGCTTCCCGTTTCGGTATTATGATTACTGACGATGACAGCAACATCATCGATTTTGAAGAAAAGCCAAAGAATCCACGTTCTACTTTTGCTTCAATGGGTATCTACATCTTCAGCTGGAAGGAACTCCGTCAGTACCTTATCGACAACGAAAATAATCCTGATGAAGACAAGGACTTCGGTAAGGCAATTATCCCTAATATGCTCAAGGCTAATGAGAAGATGGTTGCTTATATGTTCGAAGGCTACTGGAAGGACGTTGGTACACTTGATTCCCTCTGGGAAGCTAATATGGACCTTCTCAATCCAAACATTCCTATCGACCTTTATGACCCTGAGTGGAAGATGTATTCCAAAAACCCGATTATGCCTCCGCAGTACATAGGTCCGAACGCTGTTATCGAAAACTCTATGGTTACAGACGGCTGTGTTGTTGACGGTACAGTTGACTTCTCCGTAATTTACGAGGGCGTTACAATTGAAAAGGGTGCTACAGTTACAGATTCCATCATTATGCCAGGCTCTGTAATCAAGTCAGGTGCTGTTGTTGAATATGCAATCGTTGGTGAAAACTGCGTTGTAGGCGAAGGCGCACAGATTGGTGTACGTCCTGAAGCTGTTGAAAACAGAGATGACTGGGGCATTGCTGTTGTAGGTCACAACATTACAATATCCGAAAATGCAAAGGTTCTTCCGAAGCAGATTATTTCGGAAAACATATAACCGTTAGGAGGAACTGAATTATGAGCAATAACAGAAATGTTTTAGGTTTGATTTTCTCAAATATGCACGACGGCACTATTCCTGATTTAACCAAGGAAAGAACTATGGGCTCCGTGCTTTTCGGCGGACGCTACCGTCTTATCGACTTCCCGCTTTCCAATATGGTAAACAGCGGAATTGACGAAGTCGGCGTTGTTACAAAGTCCAATTACCAGTCACTTCTTGACCACCTCGGCAGCGGCCGTGAGTGGGATTTGGCAAGAAAAATCGGCGGTCTTCACCTTCTCCCTCCGTTCAGCCACGTTCAGAGCGGTATGTACAGAGGCAGACTTGAAGCTCTCTACGGCGTGTTTAACTTTATCAATTACTCCAACGCTGATTATGTAGTGCTTTCCGACTGTGATGTTGTTACAAGCATTGACTTCTCAAAGGTTATCGACCAGCACATCGCAACAGGTGCTGATATCACAGCTGTTTACGCTAAGGATATTATCAACGCTGAACAGGCTCAGCACGCTACTGTTTTCAGCTTCAATGAAGAAGGCAGAATTGTTGATGTCCTTCTTGCTCCGCACATCAGCGGTGCTGCAAATATTTCCCTGAATATGTTCGTTCTTTCCAAGGAATTCCTCAAGAACATCGTTCTTGAAGCTGCTTCAAAGAGCCTTTACAGCTTTGAGCAGGCTATCCTCCAGGGCAGAACACGCGAATACAAGATTATGGGTTATGAGCACGAAGGCTACTTCAGCAAGATTACTTCTATGGAAACCTTCTATAAGGCTAACCTTGACCTTCTCAATCTTGACAACCGCAACAAGCTGTTCCCTGAAAACAGACCTGTTTACACAAAGGTACGCGATAATCCGCCTGTTAAGTTTGCTATCGGTGCAAGCGTTAAGAACTCCCTTATCGGCGACGGCTGTATCATTGAGGGTACTGTTGAAAACTGCGTACTGTTCCGCGGCGTAAAGATTGGCAAGGGTGCTGTTGTAAAGAATGCTATCCTTATGCAGGATACTGTTATCGGCAGCAAGTGCGATATCAACGCTGTTATCACTGACAAGAACGTTACTATCAGCGATATGCGTATGCTGACAGGCTCTCAGAATTACCCACTGTATATCGGCAAGGGCGCTGTTATCTAAAATAATAATGGGTACTGTACATCAGTGCAGTACCCATAAAGTGTAAATATTATTGAAAGGAAATTTTGCTATATGAATATTTTATATGCTGCTTCGGAAGCTGTTCCTTACGCTGCATCGGGCGGACTTGCTGACGTTGCCGGTTCTCTCCCTCGTGCACTTAACAAAGCAGGTCAGGACTGCCGCGTTGTTCTCCCTCTTTATAAGAACTGCAAGCCTGAGCTTCGTGAAGGTCTTGAATTCATCACAAATTTCACTGTTGACGTAGGCTGGAGAAAACAGTACTGCGGCGTGTTCAAGGGCGAGGTTAACGGCGTTACATACTACCTCCTCGACAACGAATACTATTTCGGCAGAGACGGTCTTTACGGCTTCTATGATGATTGTGAAAGATTTGTTTTCCTCTCAAGAGCTGTTATGGAAATGCTGAAATATATCGGCTGGAAGCCTGATATCATCAACTGTAACGACTGGCAGACTGCACTTGTTCCTGTTTACTACAACGTATTCTACAAGTATCAGTACGGCTATGACAACATCAAGACTGTTTTCACTATCCACAACATCCAGTATCAGGGCAAGTACGGTATGGAGGTTCTCAACGAGGTTCTCGGTATTCCTATGTACCACACAAAGCTTCTTGAATACGATGGCTGCGTGAACCTTATGAAGGGTGCTTTTGAAACTGCTGACAAGATTACAACAGTTTCTCCAAGCTATGCTTGGGAAATTCTTGACCCTTGGTACTCCCACGGTCTTGACAGAGCCCTCAACAACAAGCAGTATAAGCTCTGCGGTTTCCTCAACGGTATCGATGTTGACACATTCGACCCTGAAAAGGACCCTCTCCTTGTGAAGAACTTCTCCACAAAGAACCTCAAGGGCAAGGCTGAGTGTAAGAAGGCGCTCCTCGAAGAACTCCACCTCCAGGAAGGTGACGAGCCTGTTATCGGTATCATCACTCGTTTCGTATCCCACAAGGGTATTGACCTTATCAAGTACGTTTTCGAGGATATGGTAAATATGGGCTGCAAGTTTGCTATCCTTGGCTCAGGCGAAAAGATTTACGAGGATTTCTTCAAGGAAATGGCTTGGCGTTATCCTGACAAGGTAAGCGCTACAATCGGCTTCCTGCCTGACCTCGCAAGAAGAATTTACTCATCTGCGGATATGTTCCTTATGCCGTCCCAGAGTGAGCCTTGCGGACTTGCACAGATGATTTCCCTCCGTTACGGTACAATTCCGATTGTCCGTGAAACAGGCGGTCTCCGTGACAGTATCCGTGATGCAGGCGGTGAAAACGGCAACGGTTTCACATTCAAGACCTACAATGCACACGATATGCTTGACGCTGTTCGCCGTGCTAAGGAATACTACGACAACAGTGCTGAATGGAAGAAGCTTGTTGTTGCAGCTATGAAGAATGACTATAGCTGGGATGTTTCCGCTGAGCTTTATATGGGTCTGTACAGAGAGCTTGCAGGCAATAACTAAAATTCAAAACACGGTATCGTTACGGTACCGTGTTTTTTCTTGCATATTTACTTGCTTTGCTGTATAATAAGCATAAGGGGTGACCGATATGGAGAAAACAGAATATAAGGCTGTACGGTTTGCACAGGACTTCTACAATGACATAACTGCTGATGAAATCAATGATATCTACGCTTTCCAGAAGAAGGTAAAAAAAGTTGCACTTTTGGATATGATGTTTGATATTATTCAATTTATAGTCGTTGCTGCTATTGCACTTCCAATTATCATTATATCCGTAAAACAGAGTACAGCTTTTATACTTTCAGAAAGTTTTTTTGAAATGCTTTGCTATATTATTCTATACTTAGCAGGTGCAATCGCTTCTATTGCAGCAGTTGTAAAAACAATACGCAAATGGAAACATTTCTACTTTGCAAAGGGAACAATTATTGACCTTGAAAGCGAATTTTATGAGGCTGACAAAACTCACCCTGACGGCTACTGGCGACATACAATTACTTTAGCTGTTAGCGAAACAGAATGTCTGAAAAACATTTTTTACTTCGACGATAAAAAATGGAAAAAAGATAATTACATAGGTGAAAGTGCTGTCGCAGTATATTTTCCTGATGTTCATCTTATGTATGCGATGATGAACGGCGAAGACGCTGAAAACTTTGACAAGTTCAGCGATGAAATGTTCAAAAAGAAAAACAAGGCTGTGAAGAATTGATTTTCTTCACAGCCTTTTACTATTCAAGGAACTTTTTCGCCTGAGCAATTACCTCTCTGTACATTTTCATTACGTCAGCGTGGTTGTTCTTGATAAATTCAATCTGTGCGTCGGGATTGTCTCCCGCCTGAATTGCCTTTCCTGCCTTTTCAAGCTCAAGACAACGCTTTGAAAGGACAGGTGCACCAACATTCAGCGAGTTGGATTTTAGCGCGTGAATATTCACGGTGTAGTTTTTCCAGTTGCCCTCAGAAATCATACGCTCAAAGCAGACGATTGTTTCGTCGTATTCCTCACAGTAAATTTCAAGGATTTCGCGGTACATCCCCTCGTCACCGCCGCAGTATTTCATACCAAGTGAGGAATCAAACTGTTCCTGCGGAGCGGAAGTTTCCTCAGAAGGCTTTTCAGCTGTTTCTTTAACAACTTCCTTAACGGTTTCTTTGACAGGCTTTGCTTCGGCAGACTTTTCTTTTTCACCGTACACAAGCTTTTCCTGCGGGATATATTTGGCAAGTATTTTCTCAAACAGCTCACCGTCAATCGGTTTGCCTATGTAATCTGTAAAGCCTGCTTTAAGATACATCTCACGGACGCCCGAAACAACATTTGCTGTAAGAGCGATAACAGGCACGCCAACGCACTTGTTGCCCTCAAGAGTCTTAGAACGTTCAAGCGTTTCTATGCCGTCCATTTCAGGCATCATATGGTCAAGGAGAATTACGTCAAAGTGCTTTCTCTGCATAGCTTTCAGTGCGTCCTTACCGCTCTTGCAGGATATAACCTTGATTTCAGTCTTTTTAAGCAGATTGCGTGCAACAATCAGGTTCATCTCGTTGTCGTCAACAACGAGAATTTCAGCTTTTGGAGCTGTAAATGCAGCGTGGTAGTGGTCTTTGCCTGAGGTTTCACGTGCTCTTTTTTCAAAGTCACCAACCAGTTCATTGCCATCGATTGTCTGCGGAATATATGCCGTAAACTCAGAGCCTTCGCCGTAAACGCTTGAAACCTCAATATGTCCGTCCATAAGCTCGGCAAGCCTGTGGGTAATTACAAGACCAAGACCTGTGCCCTCGATGTTCCTGTTCTTATTCATATCAAGGCGCTGGAAATCCTGAAAAAGCAGGGTCAAATCTTCTTCCTTGATACCGATGCCCGTATCCTTTACGGAGATTTTCAGAATAGTCTTAGTGCCATCAGGTTCACCGCTGACATTAAGTGTAACAGTACCCTCGTGAGTGTACTTGACAGCATTGTTAAGCAGATTGAGAATTATCTGCGTAACCCTGACATCGTCACCGATAAGCTGCTCAGGGAGTGTTCCGTCAATCTTCGTCACAAAGCGCAAGCCTTTGTCTTCTGCCTTGATTTTAACCATATTCACTATATTGTGAAGCATATCGCTGAGGCTGTACGGCTGTTCGGTAATATCCATTTTGCCCGACTCAATCTTCGAAAAGTCAAGAATATCATTGATAATGGAAAGCAGGCTTCGGCTTGCTTTTTTTATGTTTTCGGCATAACTCAGAACTGTTTTGTCGTTGCTTTCGCGCAGTATCATTTCATTCATACCGATTACCGCATTGATAGGTGTACGGATTTCGTGGGACATATTTGCAAGGAAGTCGCTTTTTGCCTTACTTGCATTTTCGGCAACATCCTTTGCCTCACGTAGCTCGTCGCTTTCCTTAGCCTTCTGTTCAACGCTCAGAAGGTAAATTGTGATAATCACAAGCAGCATACCCAGCATACCGAATGTCCAGATTACAAGGGTACTTACCACGCTGATTTCACCGCTTACCTCGTCATACGGAACAACGCCGATAAGATAAAAATCAGAATATTCAAGCTCAGCCGCAAACAGGCAATTGTCGCCTGTATCGTCTGAAAAACGAATTGCCGCAGAAGCAGAGGTGCTGATTTTTTTTGCAATTTTAGCGGCAGCACCCTTCAAATCACGTTCTTTGAAATAGTCATCACGGCTTAAATCCAGCACAATTTTACCGTTTTTGTCAACGACAACCATAGAAACGTTTTCCGTGCCGAAATCACAGCCGTAATTATTTGTAAGGATATCACATCTGTACAGCTTGTAAAGCACATATTTTACATTCTGACCGCTGTATACGGGCACTGTAAACATAATCGTGTCCGCAGGACCGCATATTACGCCCTCATTGCCTCTGAATGAGTCGAGGATTGCAGGGTAATCCGCAAAATTAACGGGCGCACCCTCCGCTGCTTCACCATTTATTTTCAGTACACCATACACTGTTCCGTTTTCACTTGTGTCGTTGAGATATGTTACATATCCTCCGCCTTCATTTTCATTCTGAAAAATATCAGATACATCCGAAAGCTGCTCCAGTTCTTCTGTGAGTTTATCGTTAAGCGAGTCCGCCGCAAGTTCCGCACGCACTGCAACGTCGCCGACAATACTGTTTTCAACCTCTATATTAATTCTGAGAACCAACAGCAGGCACACAAAGCTGATAACAACTATATAAATAATTGCTATGGATATTTTACTCAGAATTTTTTTACTGCGGTGCTCGTTATTCATTAATTACCACTCCATCTACATACCAGTCAAAATCGTCCATAAGGGCTGCGTCACTGATAAATTCGTCTTCATCACAGCGTTTTACGCCATTGATGTCATAAATTTCACCTGAGAAAACGTCCTTGCCGGAAAGAATTTCCGCTTTTGCCTTTTCTACCTCAGCACGGATTTCATCAGTAACAAGGGGAGAAAACTCCGAAAGCCCGATTGCACCCGTTTCCATTCCGCACCAGTGATGCTGACGGGAGTTTGCCCTGCCCTGAAGGAATTCCTTTATTATGTCAAAATAAAGATACTCCCAATCCCATACTGCTGCAGTAAGGTATTTATCAGAATAGCCCTCTGCTGCCTCATTGTATCCGATTGAGTAAACGCCTTCCTCATCTGCGGCTGCTACTACATACGGCTGATTCTGATGATATGCAAGCACGTCAGCACCGTCGGAAATAAGTGTCTTTGCAACGGATTTCGCCTTAGCTTCATCGTCCCAGCTGTCAGTCCACATCACATTCACAACAGCATCGGGGTTTACTCTCTTTACACCCATAGTAAACGCGTTTATACCACGGTTGACCTCATCGTTTGCCATTGCCGCAACATATCCGATGTTATTGCTTTCGGTAATCATACCTGCAATTATTCCCGTAAGATATCTCATCTGATACATTCTGCCGAAATACGAGCTCATATTATCAGCGTAATACTGAGAGGAAATTCCGTAAAATGATATTTTCGGATACTTGTCAATAAGCTCAGTAACCTCGCCAGGATAACCAAAGCTTGAAAGGATTATCATTTCCGCCCCTGCCTCAGCAAGCTCGGAGACTGCCTTTATGCACATTCCTGTCCCCTCAAGGACATTTTCTTTAACCATAAGCTCTACCCCAAGGCTGCTGCACACGGCTTCTATTCCCTTATAATTCATACCATTCCAGCCGTGCTCATCAATTGTACCTGTCATTATGTAGCCGATTTTCTTAGCTTCATCATCCTTAGAGTTGTTAAAATACAGCACAAGCAGCGCTATAGCTGTCAAAAGCACCACAACAGAAATAATGAGTATAGTCAGCTTTGTTTTATTCTTCATCAATTACTACCCCTTCAACATACCAATCAAAGCTGTTAAGCATAACATCGTCAGACATACTCTCACCTTCGGAAACTCTGATGCTTCCGTTACTGTCCATTACAGGTCCATAGAAAACATCAAACCTTCCGCTTGTCAGCGCTTCGGTTTCTTCATCTATTTTTTTCTGAATTTCAGGCTTTGCATTTTTTCCGAGCGGCGCAAGGGATACTATCCCCGTATCAATACCATTCCAGTAATTTCTTCCGTTAAATCTGTTCTGTATACATTCATTTATCTGACTGATATAAAAATTTTCCCAGCTCCAGACTGCTGCTGTAAGGTAGGTATCAGGATACTCGGCACTGTTATCAATATTATATCCGATACTCATCACACCGTTTTCATCGGCAACTTTAAGTGGAGCTACCGAGTCAACGTGCATAGTAAGAATATCAATATTATGATTGTCAATAAGCTGCTTTGAAGCATTTTCGGCAGCAGTATCATCTACCCACGAATTTGTCCAACTGACAAAAACCTTTGCATCGGGGTTGACAGAGCGTACTCCGAGAGTGAAAGCATTAATGCCGCGGTTTACTTCTGAGATAGGAAATGCCGCAACATAGCCGATTTCATTGGTTTCCGTCTGCATACCCGCAACAATTCCCGAAAGATATCTTATCTGATACATTCGTCCGAAGAAAGTGGTTACATTGTCGCTGTGCTCAATACCCGAAGCGTGGTAAAAATATACCTCAGGATACTTTTCAGCCGCCTCAGGAAGATATTCACCATATCCGAATGAATTGCAGATGATGATATTGCTGCCTTCTTCAACAAGCTCATCCACAACCTTTACCAAATCAGATTCCAAAACGCTCTCTCTGTATACAAGATTTATTCCCAATTCCTCAGCAGTTTCAGCCATAGCTTCATAATGTGACTGACTCCAGCTTTTGTCTGACGCGCTTCCGTTAAGGATGAGCCCGACTGTCACAACGCTTTCGTCGTCCGATTCGTAGCTTTGTATAGCTAATATACCTATTACTATTGCAGCAACTATTATCACTGCAGCGATTATTATTTTTTTCATATATCTTCCCTTTTTTCTATGTATTTCTAAATTTTATTCAATTATAACACGATATATATTCATTTTCAAGTGCAAAACACCAAAAATCCTTTAAAGCTGTTGAAGTTTCTGAGATAATATGGTAAAATCAGTTTAATAACATTTGTATATTCCAAACTGAATGAAAGGAAGAACGAAATGAAGAAAATTCTTATTGTGGATGACAATAAGCTCAATCTGACGGTTGCAAAGAATGTTCTGCGGAGTATTTACGAGGTTACTGCCGTTACAAACGGAGCAGATGCACTTGAAGCTGTCGGAAATCAAGGCTTTGACCTTATATTGCTGGATATCAATATGCCTGAAATGGACGGTTTTGAGGTGCTTGAAAAGCTCAAGTCCGATTCTGCCAGCAAGGATATTCCCATAATCTTCCTTACTGCTGACTCTGATGCAGACACGGAAACGAAGTGCTTTGAATCAGGTGCACTTGACTTTATTGCAAAGCCCTTTGTTCCCGAAGTTATGCGTTCAAGAATATCCCGTATCCTTGAGCTTGAGGACCTGCGTAAGAGCCTTGCAAAGAAGCTTCTGCTTAAAACTCAGGAGGTTGAGGATATACAGAACAAATCCCAGAAGGATGCGCTTACAGGGCTGTGGAACAGAAACTACACCGAAAAGCTTGTTGATGAGTTCTTTGAAAACGGTGAAAATGGCGCTCTGATGATGATTGATATGGACAACTTCAAGGCAATCAACGATAACTACGGTCACATTGCAGGCGACCGTACCCTTAAAATGTTCGCTGAGACGCTTGAAAAATACTGCGGTAAAGAAGACGTCCTGTGCCGTATCGGCGGCGATGAATTCGTTGTCTTTGTAAGAAGTGCACGCACAAAAAATGAGCTGAGCAACCTTGCAGGAGATATTCTTGCGGACCTTTGCAGAAAGCTTGATGAGTGCAAATTTGAAACCAATTCTTCCGTTTCAATCGGTATTGCTCAATCACCTGCTGACGGCAAGGAATTCAAGGAGCTTTATAACTCTGCTGACAAGGCGCTTTACTATGTAAAGCAGAACGGTAAAAATTCCTTCCATTTCTACAGCGATAAAAAGAAAGCGGAAGACAGCCGAACAAGCAATGCTGTTGACCTTAACTACCTGCGTGAAATTATGGGAAGAACAGACAGCGGTCACGGCGCGTACCTTATGGACTACGATAACTTCCACCACGTCTATAATTTTATCCGCAGATTTGTGGAAAGAAATAATCACGATGTTTCAACGCTGCTTTTCACAGCAGTTTCTGCAGCAGGCGGAGAGCCTGAAATCAGCGAGGTTGAAGCTGCGCTTGAAATCCTTGAAAAGGCAATCTACAATTCACTTCGCCGTGTTGACGTTTCTACACGCTACTCCAGCAAGCAGCTTATCGTAATTCTTATGAATGCAAATGCTGAAAACAGCGAAATGGTTGCACAAAGAATAATTGATGTGTTCAACAAGCTGTATACAAACGGCAAAATCCGCCTTGAGTACGGCATTGCACAGATGAATGAAGAATCCAACTTATTTATATAACATATATAATAGTATAAGAACATCCCGACGGCATATCTCAGTATGCACTGTCGGGATGTTTTGTTACATATAAATAATTTTATTCAGCCTGTTCATCCTTCTTTTTCATAAGAAGCACCATACTTACAACAGCGATGACAACTGAAATCGGCAGAACTGTAAAAAAGGTCGATACACTTGATACCTCGGATATTTTTTCTACAGCTGTCTGACTTCCGAATATCATAAGCCAGGTTGCTCCTGCAAAGTTGTTGTTTACCATATGACAGAATGAAGCGGGGTACACTGATTTTGTGCGCTCGGTGATGAGGGTCAGGAATGTGTTGAAAGTTATGCACATTGTACACATAAGAACAATTCCGAGCCACGGATAACCCCAATGGGTTGTTTCGAAGTTATGTCCCGAAAGGGTGAGGGGAGCGTGCCACAATCCCCATATAATTCCGCCGACAGCAACCGCCGCAGGCTTCGGCAGCAGCTCCATAAGCTTCGGCATCATATATCCGCGCCAGCCCCATTCCTCACCGAAAGCGGGAAAGAACACAATTACCGACGCAGCAAGGTTCAGAAGAAACGTGCCTGTTCTCATTTTCATATCATCAAACGAGAAAACCTCGCTGAAAGTCATATCCTTCAGAAATACCGCCCACAGAAGAAGTGTACCGAGGGCAATTTCCGCAAGCTTCACCCATATTGAAGCAGCGTAGTATTTAACGTTGCCCTCAATATTCAGACCGAGGTAGGAATTTCGGAAGCCTTCCTTCGTTGCAAGCCTTGTGATAATATTTGCAGCCGAGGGTATCAACATTCCGAACACGCCGAGGGCATAGACAGCAGGAATTGCTTCCTCGCATTCATAAATAGGCTTGCCGAAATGTGAGTTCATTATGGGTACTATTATTATAAAAGGCAGAAATGATATAACGAGAAAAATTATCAGTCTTTTCACGGTAAGCTTTTTATCAGTCATAATTTTCTGCCCCCTTTCTGTAAAGTGCAAGAGAAATTCTGTAAGAAATATAATACAGAATTATAGCCGCATAGGGAATGAATGAAAGCACCAGCATAACATTTTCGGCTGTAAGAAGCTTCATAAGCTCGGCAACCGGGTCGTCAGCCATAAAAAATGATATGTCACCGAAAAGAAGATAAATTCCGATTAACAATATCAGCACGCCGACTGTTGAAATCTTGATGTTGCCGCCGTTGTTTGAACCGAAACGGATAATGAACGGCACGCCGAAAGCGGTGAGGATAATGCTGAACGAAAAAAAGATTATCATAAATGATGCGCAGGAATAAAGCACGCTGTCCATTATAACACAGCAGATAACATCTGTTACAAAGCAGAAGAAAAGCACCGCAAGGTTTACGATAAGCAGGGTGTAATACTTGCTCTGAATCTGACTTTTTGCGCCCTTAGGAGTGGAAATCGCAAAGCAGGTTGCTACACGCTTTTCATCGTTTGCAAACAATCCGCTGTCGAAAAGGCTTGTCAGGAAAAACATACTGAAATGTACTATCATATTGAGCAGCATAGTTTCCTCGCTGCCGCCTGTCTGTGCTGAGTTGAGGATGACTGTAAACGAGCAGATGATTTGCAGCACGCCGATAACGATAAGCTCAATTCTGTAAAGGAAGAAATTTTTGTAAAGCAGACCACTCATTATTTTTCCCTCCTTTTGTAAAGCATAGCAGTTGCATAACATCCGCCGCAGATGAGAACAATTATCACCAGCACCATAATCGGCGCAACATCTACAAGAGCATTCTTCACTTCAAGAACAAATGCATTCACTTCTTCCGTATTGCGTCCCTCTTTGCTGAAAGAGTCTGTAAGTGTAAATATCATTACAAGCATACCCATAAGTACAACCATAGTTGCGAGCATACCCTTGTCACGGTGTCTGAAATATGTAATAAGAAGCTGACCTGATACTACATACAGAACGCAGAAAGCAATTACTGCCAATGTAAGTGCAATATCGCCTGCTGTAACAGGTGTACCGACAACGGCGCACATCATCAGGAGTGTTCCGAATGAAAGGAATACAGAAGCAGCAATTACAATAGTAATTGCTGCGTATTTAGCAAGAGCAAGACGCATAGCACTTACAGGAGTTGTTTTGCGGAAGCGTTCCCATACAGGAGAAATGTCGCGAACAGTGGCATCTGCAGCTGATAATGAAAACATTGCTGCACCCAAAACAGGAAACAGCTTTATTCCCTCGGCAAAATCCTCAAACTTTAATTCTTCTATGAGTGCAAGGTTGCCAAATCTGAAACTCAGCACCACAAGAACAGACAGAACAGTCATACTGAGTGTTCCAATCAGCATTTCGGGAATTGAAGGCTTTATCAGATAGAACTCACGGCAGAGCAGCCCTTTGAATGAACCCTTTTTCATTATGTCCACTCCTTTTTATCACGGTTAACATAGAAAAGCATAATTTCTTCAAGGTTGGTCTTGTCGATAGTTGCACCCGAATATTTTTTCTTTGCCATATTCACATCTGCAACCATTACCTCTGCACCGAAATCGTTGATGCGTGCGCTGATAAAATCTTCCGCTGCAATTTCCTTGAAATCCGCTTTTGTGCATTTGAGAAGTCCGTGGCTTTCGAGGATTTCATCCTTGTAGCCTGTGAGAAGAATTTTGCCCTTGTCGATAAAGGTCACGCAGTCAGCAATCTTTTCAAGGTCGCTTGTGATGTGGGAGGACATCAGAATACTGTTGTTCTCGTCCTGCAGATACTCACGGAAGATGTCAAGAATTTCGTTTCGTACAACAGGGTCAAGACCTGTTGTTGCCTCGTCCATAATGAGAAGCTTTGCGCCGTGGGAAAGAGCCGTGGCAATCTGGAGCTTCATTTTCATACCCTTGGAGAACTGCTTCAGCTTTTTCTTACGTGGGAGTGCAAAACGGTCGAGGTATTCAAAATATTTTTCATCGTTCCAGTTTCCGTAAAGTCCGCTGAACATTACGTTAATCTGATTTGCGTTGAAGCTTTCGTGGAATGGAAGCTCGTCAAAGACTGCGGCAATCTGCTCCTTGATTTCATATTCGTTCTTGATATGGTCAAGTCCAAGCATTGTAATTGTGCCGCCGTCGGTTTTAATGATGTTCAGCAGGGAACGGATTGTGGTGGTTTTGCCTGCACCATTCTGACCGATAAAGCCCATAATTGTGCCCTTTGGCACGCTGAAACTCACGTTGTCGAGGGTGAAGCCGTCATATTTCTTGGTCAGGTTCTTTATTTCTATTGCATTCTCATAGTTAGCCATTATCGTCGCCTCCATAGACAAGTTCAAGGATTTCCTTCATTTCGTCAAGAGTAAGTCCGCAAAGCTTTGCCTTTTCGCAAGCCTTTGCAAGCAGTTCCTCTGTCTGACGGACACTTTCCTCACGGAGGAAATCCGTATTCTGTGACTTTACAAAGCAGCCCCGTCCCGTGAAATTCTCGATAAATCCGTCACGTTCAAGCTCCTCGTAAGCACGTTTTGTTGTTATAACGCTTATCCGCAGCTGCTGAGCAAGCGCACGCATTGACGGAAGGGCGTCCCCTGCCGCAAGCTCGCCGCTCATAATGTGTGATTTAATCTGCGATACAATCTGCTGATAAATCGGCTCGTCGGAAGAATTGCTTAAAATAATATCCATTAGTGCACCTCTGAAATTATATTGTATATATACGATATACACAATATAACACGAATATACACACTTGTCAAGGCTTTTTTGAAATATTTTCGGGTAACAGCTCGTTTTTCAGACGATAAAATAGCAATAAAATTCCAAAAAACGGCAAATTATGCGTGTCAAGATGTAAATATTACCTATTTATAGAATGAATTTTGTACATAGTTGTGAATTTAATATAAAATCGTGGTGATTATTTTGTTAAAAAAATATCGCGTTTGTGTATTGTGACTCATTGACTTTTTAGTGCAAAGTGGTATAATTATGGTAAGCATAATTGCGTATTGATGCAATTGCTTTTGGACGTCTCTGATTGGTATTGGTCAGCGGTATCGCAGGGAAAAGTGCATCTGCAATTTACATTGTATGGAATATGCAAATAATTAAAATGGAGGAAAAACGATATGAAGAAGAATGGCTTGACTAAAAGAATAGTCAGCTTAATTACAGCAGTTGGCTTAACGCTTACTTCTACTGTAATGCTTATTCCTGTCAGCGCGGCTGTTGGCGATATTTGTGCAACTTGTGTAGAAACAGATGCTGAAACAACTAACGCATATGCTTGGACAGAAGTTGAAGGCGGACATCAGCTCGCTTGCCCAGCAGGTCACACTGACGGCGAAGTTCATGAAGCAAACTCATTGGTTGGCACATGTACTCTTTGTGTTGATGAGGGTGAATCTGAGGTTAATTACACAGTAACAGTCAGCGAAGTAGACAACGGTACAATTACCGCTGCATACGGCGAGGCTCAGACAATTGCTGAGGGTGCTAATGCAGAAGTTGCTGAAAACACAGAAATCACACTCACAGCTGTAGCTGCTGAAAA
>JAFQIY010000034.1 GCA_017415165.1 Oscillospiraceae bacterium
AGTCGGTGTCAATGGCTATGAGGTTCCACCTGTTCCCATTCCGAACACAGAAGTTAAGCTCATACACGTCGAAAATACTTGGCTGGTGACGGCCCGGGAAAATAGATCGATGCCGACACTTAAAACAGCAGTCAGGTCAACTTCTTGACTGCTGTTTTCTCAATTGAGATGTGGGCCATTAGCTCAGTTGGTTAGAGCAACCGGCTCATAACCGGTCGGTCCTGGGTTCGAGTCCCCGATGGCCCACCAAAATTAAATATAGGGGTATAGCTCAGTTGGTAGAGCAGCGGTCTCCAAAACCGCGTGTCGTGAGTTCGAATCTTACTGCCCCTGCCACATTAAAGCCCGCAAACTACGGTAATACCGAGGTTTGCGGGCTTTTTGTCGAATAATGATATTATGTGTGTTTTACTATTTAGTACCCTATTTATTCAATAAATTTTATTAAAATAAATATTATTCGTCGTATTTTCGTCGTATAAATGTCGTATAAAACATTTCTTCAAACGACGCACCTACGTCATTTCAGGGAACTAAGTGTCGTATAATGTTATTCATTATTATATATTTTAATATTAACTTGTTTTTTCTTGATTCAGTATACAATCGCAGGGAAGTGTCGTATAAGTGTCGTATTTTCGTCGTATAAAAATCAGTTGAAAAGCACGATTTTACGTGCTTTACGGAGTTAATATTACATTGTGTCTTGTTTTCATATACAAAATATTAAAGTGCAGAAGGAAGTCTGAACCTTCTGCACTTTTTTGTCATAGATGCAATCAACTGCACCATAGCAGAATATTTTATTCCAAATTATCAAGGATATAACGGAATCAATTATCAATTCATTGTTTCGTACTCAACGAATTGTTGTTTTGTAAAAATGTCCAAGCGGGCACCATCCCACTTGGACGTATCAAAATTCACAAACATACATATTTCCAAACCTATTCTTATTTAGCGGTTGGTTTATTATATCGAAACTCTGTATTAAAGTCAATAATATAAGTATAACATACGAAAAGTCACTCTGCTCGTCTGAACAGAGTGACTTTGTTTTTTATCATATCCCATCAATAAAGTTCCGTATGATTTCGAAAATCTCATCCGACCAGAATTCACGTCCTCCGGTGATTGCTTCCGTTCAGAGCGTAGAAATAGCTTCGGGACATTTAACGTATACAACATCCTGATGATACCATATTTCGTAATTGTCGCATTTTTCTTATTCATTATTTTTTATTCTTCTCTTTTTCACCATATAAACAATTATCCCTGCAAGTATAAACAGTATACCTGAAAAAACGTAAGCATAAACAAGAGGGTTATCTGTACCATAGATTTCAAGTACACCATTTACAATACTGCCTGTGGTGAGTGCTGCAATTCCCGAATTATACAGGTTAAGCGAAAGCCTGCCGGGGAATTCTGACGTATTGAACATTGCTGCAAGCATAAATGGCAGTACACCGCCAAGCAGAGGAATTGCAAAAGCATAAATCATATAAAACGAATATACTTCGTGGCTGAAAAGCTCGTAAACCGCTCCGAAAACACTGCAGAAAATCGTAATCAAAAGATATATGAATGCAGTTTTCAAAAGCCGTACTTTATTGTCAGTATCCGATGTACACAATGTCGCTCACGCTCCTTTCTTTTATGCTGTTTCCGCTTGTTGTCGGGTTATTTATAATCTCACCGTTGAAATACATCGTCGATGATCCGCCGCCGTCAAGATTGTAGGCGGTTTTTGCATTTAACACCTGCATAAACTGTGCAAGCTGATATAGACTTAAACCCTCGCTTTCATCAGTTCTGCCGTCCGAAACTACAAATACATAATGCAGTTCATCAATAATACCGATTGCGGTGCGGGGATTGCTGGCCTTTGCTTTACCTACCTCGTCATTTTCGTCAACAGCTATCTCACCGTCTTCTACAAGTGCAGGACCGAATGACAAAACTTCTTTTGCACCATTTTCGAGCAATTCCTCAGCCGTAATTTCATTCTCACTGATAATTTCAAAGGAACCGTCATTATAAATAACAAGATCCTCATTATCTTTTGAAGCGGTATTACGGTAAAGAACTCCGCCACGCACGACATATCCTTTATTCTGTGCACCGTAATAGTCACCGTTGACTGCAAGAATTGAGCTTTTATTTTCGGCAATTTCCGAGGTTTTTTCTGTAATATTTTTCCCGTATGTGTTTTTTGCAAATGCAGTTTTAAGGTGTTCAGGGGAAGAAAGAATTACGTCAGCAACATAAATATCCGAGTCATAGTCTCTGTACTGTGTAATTGTTATTTTTATATTTTCGTCCTCATACGATTTTGCGGAAGGATTTCCGTTATCTGAAGACGTTTCCGTTTCTGTTGTATTAGTTTTATCATTATCCTTATTTTCTGGTTTTATTTTTTCATCCTTTGAAGACTTTTTGCTTTTGTTTTTCTTTTTCTCTGACTTTTGAGTTTCAATTGTTTTTTCAGTTTCAGCAGCTTCGGTTGCTGAGGTTTCGCTTGTAATTTCAGTTTCAACAACCGAATAAGCCTTTGGAATAACAAATGTATCCAGCATAACAAAAGCTGTAAATCCAATCAACATCAAGCCGTATAAAATCCCCCATAAATGCTTTTTCAAAATTATTCGCCGCCTTTCTTTCTGAAAATAATCTTTTTCTGCACAAACCAGCTTACAGCGGAAAATATAAGCTCGGTAATTATTTTCGCCGCCATTTTATTGATAAAAAAGCTGTCCACCAGCAAGCTCAAAAAAAGTGTATTTCCGAAGAGTATAAATATTGCCAACAAAAAATACTGAAACGCCGAAGAAGCAATTTTACTGCCGCTTTTAAACACAAGCTTACGGTTTATGGTGTAGTTTACCGAAGCACTGACTATTCTTGCAGCAATATTTGAAAGCTGGAGATTAAGCCCTGTAAAGATAAGCACTGTATAAAGCAGATAATCCACAGCAAATCCTATAAGCGAAGAGGCAGAAAACTTGAATATTTCCTTATAAATTCTTGCTGAATCTTTAAAGGTATTAAAGTGAGAGCTGCTGTTATTATCAAGATAAATCGTTTCGATTTCAGTTTCTTTTATCGGTATTTTCTCTTTTGAAAATGAAAGAAGTACGTTCATTTCATACTCGTATCTTTCTCCGTTTACTGAAAGCAATTTATCAATAAGCTCTGCGCTGAATGCACGAAGCCCCGTCTGCGTATCATAAACAGAAACTCCCGTAAACAGCCTGTAAACCAAACGTGTTACTGCATTGCCGACGCGGCTTCTCAAAGGCACATTCCTTTTAAGATTTCTGCTGCCGAGAATAAGGGTACCCTTGTTTTTGTCAGCCATATCACATACACGCAAAGCGTCAGCGGCGCTATGCTGTCCGTCGGCGTCAACGGTGACGATAATTGCAGAATTACTGTAATTGTTTTTGATATATTCAAGTCCTGTTTTTATTGCACAGCCTTTGCCCTTATTCTGAATATGATTGATAACCTTCGATGTTTTTTTACATTTCCTGAATATGTCCTCGTAATCAGCACCGCTTCCGTCGTTGACAACTATAATTTCAAAGCATAGAGAAATTAGCTGATCAATTACTGTCAGAATAGCTTCGGGAGGATTATAAGCGGGAATAACAGCAATATATTTATTACTCATATCTTGTCACCTTATCTTTTGTTACCTCGATTACCGCCGCCGCGATTGCCGCCGAAATCAGGATTTCCTCCTCCGGGCATATCACCTATACCGCCGCCGAAGCCGCCCATACCAAAGCCGCCCATACCAAAGTCGCCGCCTGAGCCGTAGATTGTGCCGTCCATAACAATTTCCGTTGTTTCGCTTCCGACAGTAAGGGTATATGTGCCGCCCTCTGCAATATCGGGTGAGCTTAAAATCACATAGTTGAAGCTTTGGTCGGCAGTACGGGTAAGAATAACATTTCCGCTTGCATCGGTAAGAGTGATAACTGTTCCCTCTCCGTGGTTGTTTGTATTTACAGCAATAACTCCCTGTTCAGCGGAATTGAAACACTGAGCCATTGACGATGAACCTGTACCGATAAATGTGCCGCCGCTTATTTTTCCAATGGTATCATAATCAAGAATTGACGTATCTCCTTTTGTGGGTCCTGAAACAACAATATTGCCGCCTGTTATATCAAGAGTTCCGTTTGAGTCAATCCCGTCGCCCGAGGCTTTTATATAAATGTCTCCGCCCGAAATCACAATAGTGCCTGTTGATGAGGAAAATCCGCCTCTGCCAAAGCGCCCGTTATCCATAGATGAACTGTCATTTCCGCCTGCGGCATTAATTCCGTCGTCAGAAGCTGTGATAGAAATATCTCCATCAGAGATAATAATATTCGTTGCTTCAACACCCTCATAGCTTTTTGTAATGGTAAGGCTTGTACTTCCACCTGAAATAGCAAGGTCAGTATCTGCGTGAACACCGTCATCGCCTGATGAAAGCATATAGCTTCCACCCGAAACAGTAATTGTACCGTTAGAATGAATGCAATCGTCCTGTGAGTTTATATCAAATACACCGCCGCTGATATAAATATCCGAACCTGCCTTCAAGCCCTTGTAGGATTCTTCCGAAGATGTAAGGGACTTACCGCTTCCTCCGCCCGAAACAATGCTTAAATTCGTGTTTTCAATATTTATAACAGTTTCTGCCTGTATTCCGTCATTGGCGGCAGTAATATCTGTTTTGCCGCCGTAAATATAAATGTAGCCCTTTGAGGTATCCTCGTCATTATCCGAACGGATAGCATCACTGCCTGCATTTATAGTTATGTCACCATCGTTTATCTTTACGCAGTCCTTGCCGTTAAGTCCTACATCGGCCGATGTAATATTAAATGTTCCTGAAGAAATTACAAGGTCATCCTTTGAGACGACACCGTGCTTGTAATTACCTGTCAGATTAAGTATACCGCTGCCGTTTATCGTAAGGTCAGCCTTGCTGAAAATTACAGCGTCAAGAGTTGTATCACCGTCGGTAAGCGAATATGACGAACCATCGGAAAGGGTGTTGACCGTTCCGTCTGCAAGGGTGATTGTAACCTTGTCTGCTTTTCTTACATAAATAGCAGGGCCGTTGCTGTTGTTTATGGTTACGCCGTCAAGAATAATGTTTACATCGGCGTTTTTGGCATCAACGGTTATCATCACATCTTTTTTTGTGCCGCTGAAAGTATAGCTTCCGCCTGATGTGATTTCATAGCTTTCTTCTGCGGAAGCCTCCACATCAATTTTTGTTCCGTAATCCTGTATCGTTTTCGAAACATCTTCTTCCTCAAAGGAAAAATCCATACCCGATGTATCCGCTGTTGTAACAGCAGGTATTAAAGATGCTGCAGTTTCTTCGGTTGTAACAGCAGGCGTTTCGGCGGATACTGTTGTATCAGCTTCATTATTGTTTTTTTCAGCCGATGTATACAATTCGGTTTCAAGTGTGCTTTCAGATGTGAGTTCACTCGCTTCAGCACTATCCGATATCTGTATTATTTTGTCTGTAACATCCGACTCGCTTTCACAGCCTGAAAAAATCAAGGCTGCAGCAAGCATAACAGAAATTATATTTTTCTTTTTCATTTAATCTCCTCACAGTTCTGTACTGATAGTTGTCTGTTTAGACACGTTGATTTCAAGATTGCCGTTGCGGCAGCGAAGTTTGTTGATCAGTTCATATTCCTTTGCAGGGTCTTTCAGCACAATATCATATGTAAGTCGGAACATACTGCCCATATTTGTAGTCTTTACGCCTACAAGCTCGCAGGAACTTGTATATTCGGCAAATATATCATCAAATACCCCCGTGTAGTCAAGTCCCTCAGGGATAACAATGCGTATGCTTTTATAGATTGCGCTGTTTCTTTTTGAACCGAAATCAAGTTTGTTGTAAAGCATAAATACACCGCAGAGAATGAAAGTGAATAAAAAAGAAAACCCAAGGTAACCCATACCTGCAATAAGACCTGCACCCATTGCCAAAAACAATATGCAAATCTCTTTGGCAGTTCCCGGAACAGAACGAAAACGCACCAGACTGAATGCACCAGCAACCGCTACACCTGCGCCCACATTCCCGTTCACCATCATAATTACAACGCAAACCACCGCAGGCAGCAGTGCAAGAGTAATTACAAAGCTTTTTGTATAGCGTGTTTTATACATATAGCCCAAAGCCATCATAAGTCCCAGCACAAGTGAAAAAATCACACAGAGAAGAAAATCCCCCACGCTTATCACCGACGTTAATTCCGTGTCAAACAGCCCCTTGAAAATTGTATCAGACATAAATAGTTTCCTCCTTTAAGCTTGGATAAATCATTGTTTTGTATGCCGTTCCATATTTAGAGAACGAGGTTTTATAAATATGCTCCTCGGAAAGTACATTTACCATCCACAGCGGAATACCGCCCGAACATTTTATCTCCATAAGCACCATATCAGGCGGAAGCAAAGGTTCGCCGTAAACAGGCTCAGTAAGGGAAAGCTTTTCCCTCCTGCAAAGAATATTATCATCAAAGGTTACACGAAAATCGCTTTTCTCCCTTGTGTAATACGCCTCCCTTTCATAAGAAAGAAAAACGGCAGGCTTTAAGGTTTCGTAATAATCAATAAAATAATCCACCTCGTCGGAAATCTGTGTTTTATTATCACAGTGCTTTTCTTTGCAGACCCATTCCATAGCCTCATGCTCAGGAAGAGAAATCCTGCGTTTGTAGACGACGTGTTTGAACTTCTTTTTCAGCTCTACGAATACCGTGCTGTCGGACGATGCCTGTGCATAGCTTCGTATGCGGAGCTTTTCTTTATATACGGGCTTTTCGATTGAACGTCTGATAAGCAGGAAACTGTCAGTATCGAAATAGATATTGCGTATAGTTGTTCGCCCGTATTTATCAAGCTTCATATATGGTTCCATAGCCGCAAGCACTTTTTCTTTCTGTTTCCCGGTAAGCATATATTTAAGCTCATATCTTTTAAAAACGGTCTGAAACGCCATCCGTATTCCTCCTTTGTATTCATATTGTAAAATCCGAAACTTAAACGAAGTAAAAATTTTTTTAAGTTCATTTAATTTTCACAATGTATAATTTGTAATGTAGCTTACGCAAGGTGTCCGATGCTGTTTTAAGGCAGTCTGCGTAATAAAAATTCTTGAAAAAGGATGATTTTTTCAGGAATTTATGCTACAATGTCATTATCAGGGGGAATAATATGAGAATTTTAATTGCAGAAGATGAGAAACCGCTTGCAAAAGCAGTTGTCAAAATCCTCGAAAAGAACAATTACTCCGCAGACGCCGTATATAACGGTGCGGATGCGCTTGATTATCTTAACAGCGGAAACTATGACGCTGCAATTTTTGATGTTATGATGCCGAAAATGGATGGGATTACCGCTTTGAAGAAGCTTCGTATGTCAGGAAATCAGATTCCTGTACTTATACTGTCAGCAAAATCACAGGTTGAAGATAAAGTTCAGGGTCTTGACAGCGGTGCAAATTACTATCTTACAAAGCCGTTTAATACACAGGAGCTTCTTGCGGCAATGCGTGCGATAACACGTTCGCAGGCTGAAGTTGATACGAAGCTGAAAATAGGAAATATATCGCTTGACAGGGCAACCTTTGAGCTTTCTTCACCAACGGGCAGCTTCAGACTTACCAATAAAGAATTTCAGATGCTTGAAATATTTATGACCAATCCCCGCAATATCATTTCCGCAGAGCGTTTTATGGAAAAGATATGGGGTTATGATAGCGAAGCGGAGATAAACGTTGTATGGGTTTATGTATCGTATCTTCGCAAAAAGCTTCAGGCACTGAATGCGGATGTCTGTATAAAGGTTTCAAGAAATGTAGGATATTCACTGGAGGAAATAAATGATAAAAAGGCTTAAATTAAAGTTTATAGTGCTTGCTGTGATTTCGATTTTTGTACTCCTTTCAGCTATCGTTGCAGGTATGAATATCATAAATTACAACTCGGTAGTGCTTGAAGCAGATGAGATTTTGGCATTCCTTTCCGAAAACAACGGAGCTTTTCCCGATAGGGGAGGCAAGCCTGCACACGGAATATATATGCCCAAGCGGTTTTCGCCCGAAACACCTTATGAAACCCGTTATTTTTATGTGCTGATGAGCGATTCGGGGAGAGTAATAGAAACACATACGGAGCAGATTATTTCCATAGACGAGCAAACAGCGGAGGATTATGCCGAATCAATAATGGAAAGCGGAAAGGATACAGGATTTATCGGAGACTACCGCTACTGTATTGCTGAAGCAAAAAAAGGCAACAGAATAATTTTTCTTGACTGCGGAAGAAAGCTGGAGGCTTTTGATAGATTTATGTTCATAAGCGTGTTCATGTCATTTGTCGGATTTGCTGCAGTATCAGTGATAATAATTATTTTCTCCGGAAAAATAATAAAACCTGTTGCGCAGAGCTATGAAAAGCAAAAGCGTTTTATTACAGATGCAGGACATGAGCTGAAAACGCCTCTCACAATAATAAATGCTAATGTTGACTTGCTTGAGAGCGACCCGAATGATGCTGATTGTATAAATGATATACGTCAGCAAACACAGCGTCTTGCTTCTCTGACTAATAATCTTGTATACCTTGCGCAGCTTGATGAAAATGAAGAGCATATTGAAAAAGTTGAAACGCCGCTTTCTGATATTGTCAGTGAAACTGTTGCAGCATTTGAAACCATTGTTCAGATGCAGAACAAAAAAATCGTATGCAGCGTTCAACCACTGCTGTCGATAAAAGGAGATAATATTGCTTTACAGCAGCTTGTTTCTGTGCTTGTGGATAACGCAATCAAGTATTCTCCTGAAAACAGCGCTATAAGAGTAACACTTGAAAAGCGGAATAAAAGTATAGAATTTGCTGTTTCAAACACATCCGTTTATCCCATAGAGGGAGATGCTCTTGAGCATATTTTCGATAGATTTTACCGTACAGACACTTCACGGAATTCTGAAACGGGAGGAAACGGTATCGGGCTTTCGATTGCCAAAAAAATTATGGAAGAACACAAAGGAAAAATATATGCCCGCACAACAGATGGTTTGGATTTCAGTATAATTTGTTTATTCCGTTCGGTTCAGGGGTGAATGATTATTAAACACCCCTCGCATTTGTGTATACAAAAAGAGCGTGAGATTTTCACTCACGCTCAAGTATAATCAGTCAATTCTTTCTTACACAAAATGACGATTAATGAAATACTGACAGAAAAGCAAACCTTCCCTGTCGTAATGCCGCAATACGGAAATGCATGTCCCCACAGCCTTTGCAAACTCTCCGATTTTCATAATCCTTTTCCTTTCATTTGGATTTAAGGTACCTTATGCATATATTATAAGGCTTATGTATGGGTGAGAGTCAAGGGGTAAGAGAAATTTTCTTTGGTAACCAAAAAGGTAAGAAACCTCAGCAGTAAATTTCTTCTGTTTTTCATTGCCTGGTATTCCTTTATCTGTACTTCTCAAATAAATTTACAGCATATTCCGAAAACGGTGTATCAAGATAAACATAGTTGAATTCACGGGAAACATTCCAACCCTTGATGCCGATTGGATATGCCTGATAATATTTGTTTATTCCCCGTCACTATAATCCACATTATCAAGTCCAAGCTTCACCCTGTTGCCGTCCATAACCTTAGCAATAAGTTTCTCTGCAAGCATTCTGTCAACCTCGGCGGTAAGCCTCGCAGATATGCCCTTGTAGCCTAACGCCTTTGCAAGCTCATTTTTGGAAAGCGGCTTCTCTTTAAGTGCCTCGGTTATCCTGCTGCGATAAGCCTCTTCTTTTTCAGAAACCTGTTTCTTCTCAGCAAAGTACGGGTGTACAGGTATTGTAACCGAAAGATAACTTCTGTTTTCGTCCATATCAAATACAGGAAGTCCCGAACCGTTGTCCCTCAATGCCTTTATTGCATTCGGGAAGCCTGTGTTGCGACCTTCAATAAGCTTCAGCTCTTTAAGGAAATCACCGATACGACGGTTGCGGTATATTCTTGCTCTTATCTGATATTCTTCAATGCTCTTGTCTGAAATGCTGCGGTCAAATCCAGGGAAGCTTGTTATCTCAATAGCGTCAGGAGTAATTCTCACCGTAATCGGCTCGTTCACCTGATAGGAACGATGATACACCGCATTTGCAAGAATTTCCTCTATTGCCGCATAAGGATAATTTGCTATACGAATTGCCTCTGCCTTCTGGTCAGATTTTATTGTAACTTCCTTCAGCGTGTAATTCTTTATATATGCAAGTGCGTCACGAAGCTGTCGCTGAATAGGTCCCGTAAATGTCTTTTCAACCATATTCGTGCCTGTCGGGTCAGGAATATCAACAACCTCTATCTTTGCATAACGGAAATATTTCTCGGGACGTTCAGAAAACATCAGAATTCCCACATTAAGCGGTTTCAAACTTTCAGGCGGGCCTGATACAAGCTGCATATCCTTTGCTATGTCAACAACGTCCCTTTTGACAGAGTGCTCATACAGGTCACTTCCTATTTCCTTGAGATGCTGTCTGAGCAATCCTAAGTCTAAGTCGGACACATCTGCAGCAAGATTTGGTCTGTCATCAAAGGGAATATCCGTCGAAACGTAGAACAGTTCCTTTTCCTCATCAGGAGAAGCAACGATTGTACTGCTGAACTTGCGGATATAATAAAGCTTGTTGGACTTCTCTGAAAATACGTCCTTTGACGCCTTGTATGGTCTGCCGTAGCCACCCGATACCCATATAACTATAACATACTTACCCTGGAAAAACACAGGCTCAATAACAGGATTGTACAACGGTTCAATGCAGTGGCACAGACCTATAAGCTCTTTCAGGATACTATCAATTCGTCCCTGCTCAATACCTCTAACAGGCAGTATCGGTGTCCCGTCCTTTTCGTCAACACCAATAACGATGTACCCTCCGCCTACATTATCAATGTCATTTGCAAAGGCACAAATGCTGTGAATAATCGGAGTAGGGTTCCAGTCACCCTTGAACTCGATTCGTGTGGACTCAACAACACGCTGATTTATCAATTCATCTATGTTTACAGGTATAGCCATTCCCATGCCTCCATTCTGCTTTTTCTATATTGTAACACCTCGACAAGTTGTTGTCAACACCTTCGATGAAATTTCGTCGAAACTTTCGACGTTTTATTATCGATATCGTCGAAATGCGATATTATATATGATAATCCGACAATATTAAAGTTTTATAAGCGTGCTCAAATATAGGCATAACAAAGCTGATTGTGGGAATTATTGCGTGTGAAACATCAGAATGTCATTTGGTGTCAATCGGGACAACTACTTGACGAGAACAAATTCACAACATCTATATTACGTTTAAGTGCCATGCGTACAGTCTGCCCTGTACCGCTGGCACTTCTTTTTTCGTTATAGCAGCATACACAGCAATCGGCAACTTCAATTAGCCGTGCGTTGCGTTTTTTCATACAGCCGTCATAATAGTGTTCTGAAATAAATTCCACGCTGTCAGCGGCAGAAAGTATCCTTTGATAAGTTTCCTTCTGAACATTGTTCCAGGACGCTGTCTGCTCAGCTTCACAGCAGGGGAGAACAAGGTGCAGACGAATATGAGGATAAGTGTTGCGGAGCTTCAGAACTGTTTCAGCACATAACGTATCCCAGCCTATCGCACCGCCTGAATAAAAGTCGGTTGCTCCGTGTTGTTCAATGAGATTGCGTAAAGTTTCTTCCAATCGCATAGTCAAGGTGTCATCATTTCTGATTTGTCGGTGTCCTGTAAAACAAATTCTTGTCATAAATATCACCCATAATATAGTTTAGCGGATTTTACGCTAAAAGTCAATAGCGGATATTCCACTAAGATATAATATTAGTGGTGATGAAAATGTACAGAAGAATCCGTGACCTGCGTGAAGATAAAGATATGACACAGACACAAATTGCTGAGATACTGCACTGTTCTCAAAGGGTGTACAGTGATTATGAAAGAGGAAAGCTTGATATACCTACGGATATACTGATAAGGCTCGCCGACTTTCATAATGTTTCTGTGGATTATATTCTTGAACGCACGAATGAAAAATAAATACAATAAAAAACAAATCCCAGCAAACAGCATAAAAGCCGTTTGCTGGGATTTCTGCATTCAATACAAATTATCAAGCTTCATAACAGCAGAATGCTTGTGTTCCTCGATAACGTGATGATAAATTTTCAAAGTCGTCGAAACATCTTCGTGACCAAGAATTTCCGAAACAGCCTTGATGTCAACACCGCTGTGAATGAGCGTTGTAGCGAATGTATGACGAAGTGCGTGAACGAGATTTGTCTTGCCTGTTATGCCGCAGTTCCTGAGAATACTTTCCATTGTCCTGTAAATCTTGCGTGGGGAAGGAATTGTGTGATTTTTCGACGCAATCACTCTTTTGTCATCCTTGATAATTTTACGAAGCTGTTCAAGTGCATCAATAGCATTGTTGTTCAGCGGAATATACCGTACAGACCTGTTGGTTTTCGGCGTGTCCTGCTCAATGCAGATATACTTGCTTTTAGCATTCGGCTCACGATTTTTAACCTCAGCCACATCACCGCAAATATAGATGCGTCGCTTTTCAAGGTCTACGTCCTTCCATTTGAGATAAAGCGGCTCGCCCTCTCTCATCCCTGTATTAAGGATAAGAATTATAAGGTAACCGTATCTGTACACGGGAGTACCGTTGCTGTATGTACGTTTAGCTTCTTCAACGATTGCCGCAACCTCCTCAGGTGTGTAGGCGGCAATATTTTTCTTTGCCTTTTTCTTCGAGGACGGCAGCCTTACACCTTCGACAGGATTTTTAAGTATTTCACCACGCTGAACGCCAAGCTTCATACAAGCATTAAGATTATCGTACGCTTTTTTTGCTGTGGAGTAGGATTTTTCGGCAGCAATCGAGTTGATCATATGCTGTACATCACCTGCAGTAAGTGAGTTGATCTGTATATGTCCGATTGCAGGGAAAATCTGATAGTTGAGCGACTGTTCAATACGATCAAATGTGCCGGGCTTGACCTCAGGCTTTTTGACTTCCATAAGCCAGTAAGTCATGTAGGTGGCAACAGTCATTTTCTTAACATTCGAAATGTCAAACCGGGTAGCCTCTATGAGAAGTTCTTTCGCCTTACGACGTACTTCGGCAGGCGTATCACCATATATTGATTTTCTGACATAAGGTGCGACGGTTACTTTCATCTCATAATAGCCGTCTTTTCTTTTTTTGATTTCAGGCAATCTCTGTGCCATGAAAAACTCCTTTCTCATAAAAAGCCGCCGATTGAAGCATCACGAGGACGTTCAATCGGCGGTATGGTATTATTAGATCAAGAATTTTCTGCCTTCAGTGGAATAAACCCACTTTTCAAAAGCAGACTTTGTAATTCGATGCGAACTACCGATCCTGAATGATGGAAAGCCATCGGAATTGAATAATTTATACGTTTGATTTTTGCTAATGCGTAAAATACGCATTACATCCTCAATAGTATAAATTATAAGTTCAGCATTTGTTGTATTAGCATTCATAGTTGTCCTACTCCTTTTGTTTGCTATAAGTCCTGATAAATAATCAAGAACTTATTTGTTGTCAGATTTTTGTGTCATATTAAGCTGTCATCAGATTTGACAAAGAATTAATTCTGATAACAGCAACAACCCAGGTCATCATGTCCATCAATCCTTTCGTAAAGTTTATCAGAGAGAATAAGAGAATAATTCTGTTCTTTTATTTCCCTATAAACACCCCCGTTTAAGCGCCAGCTTAAACCTTTTTAGAACATGATGTATATCGTCTGCAAGAAATTTATCAAGAGAATATCAATTCAATCAGAAGTATTGTTTACAAAAACCCGTCGGGAAACATAAACTATGACTGATTACTCAATCACGAGTCACTCCCGAAGAATATAACCTATAACGCAGTCAACATAAGCATAAGTATCAATAACTGATAATTACTCGATGTACACAGTTAATTTACTGTAACTATTTAATACACCACATTTAACAGCAACAAATCCCTGTTTTACGTCATTTGTATTTTTGAGGTTGCACATTTTGGGATGTGAAAAGTGCATAATTAATAAAGCAATAGATATAACAGCCGCAAACGGAGTTTTCCGAATGCGGCTGTTATCATATTTATTCCTTGTAATATTGCACCTGTGCCGCAAACAGTTCTGCGTAAATACCGCCGTTCAGCACAAATAAATTATAGTTTACCAATTATTTACTGTAATTTTGTGATTTTAAAGGCAAAAACAGTTGTAATTCTGTGATTTTTTATTGTAAAAACGCAGGAATTTTGTGATGAAACTTGTATTGATGACAATATTGAGTTCTAAGGACGGGTGTGGTATAATTGACTTAATAAAAATTGAAGGAGAGTAAGCCAAATGAGTAACAAGCTTGATTATGCAATAACATTGGAATTTGATAAAGAAACCGAAAGTAAAATCCAAGAGCTTATTGATGAAGTTGCAAGGGTAACAGGGTGTGATTATATGAAACAGTCCAAAATTCCGCCTCATGTAACTGTTTCTGCTCTTGTAAGCGATAATGAAGAAGCGTTGCTTTCTGAAATGGAAAGCATTGCTGAAACGATGAAGAAAGACTATATCTGGTTTGCAAATATCGGTGTGTTTAATCCGCTTGTAATCTATCTTGGTCCGGTAATGAACGAGTTTTTATACAACACCTGCAAGACTGTAAATGAAAGATTATTAAAATATTCTGACGTTGGTAACAGAGGAAATTATCTGCCATATCAGTGGGTTCCCCATGCAGCGATTGCTGTAAAGCTAACTCCGGATGCATTAAAAGATGCGTTTGATATAGTGCAGGAAAAGTTTACAGCTTTTGGAGCGACTGCTGAAAAAATTGTGTTGGCAAGAGCTGTACCGTATGAAGAACTTCGTTCGTGGAATTTAAAATGAAAGTTATAATGCTTTTATTTCTTATTAGTAGAACATAATATGTAAAAGCCGCAAACGGAGTTTTCCGAATGCGGCTTTCTTCATAACTGCTGATTAACTTTTTCAAGTGTAAAAATACAATATTCAATTTCATCTCCACATAAGCTCAATACCCCTTATGTAACCATTCGGAGTTTCAGCACCCAGATCACAGCCTCTTTTCTGTAATTGTCTGACCTCCTTTTCGCTGTGATACAGCACCTTGTAATCGCATAAATAATCGTGCCGTATAAGATTATCCAGTATAAGACACACAATTTTGTGCATCTGTCCGATGCTGAAAGAAAAGCCTGTTGCCTTGTACATACCCGTGCATTTATCACCAACTGCCTTTATGTCGTAATGGTTGTACAATATCTTATTCGACGATTCGGGACGCTCACAATAATAAAAATACTTTTCCTTTTCATAATCAGGGTCGGTTATTTCAGCACCGTGTTTTTTCGAGTAATCGAAAATCCTGTTGAATTCTTTAAGCAGATAGTATTTCACAACCGTAACATCAGCGTCCTCGTCAAGCCTTTTCTTATGCCGTGAATTGTCGGAAAAATCACTCATTGCTTTGAGTACGCCGTTCGGAATGTTACACATATGCCCGTTCTGCAAGGCTGTTTCCTGTAAAGCAAATGTGTCAGGCATACATTCATTTGCCTTTGGAGTAAAGCAATATTTTGTCCTGCCGTTTTCCGTGTGTCGTTTTTCTGCAGGAATGTAATGCTTCACTATCAACTTGTCTATAATCTTTTCTATATGACCAGCCTTTTCATTGTGCAAACTGATTTTATCATTGCCTGTCACACGGGTAATCAGCTTTCTTGCAGTAAAGCTTGTCGCACCGTTATACCATAACGAGTATATCCCGTCTGCAAGGATATTTTCATAGTAGCTTGCTTTCTCAAACTCAGGAGAGGTGTTTATGAGCGGCTGATAAATCTTGTTGTTGAGACAATATTCCTCGAGAACAGGACTGTTCATATACATTTCAAGCTTATTACGGAACTTCTCAATAAGCTCAGGGTCTGCATCGTAAGCATTGTTAAGGCAGAAATCAACTACCTCCGCAAATTTTATACGACCTTTTTGCTGTATCTTTATACAGCGTGACATGGGGTACATTTTAAGCTGCTTTGAGGAAATCAATCTGCCGCATCGCTTTATGTCCGAGAGTGAGGCGTACAGCTTGTATTCACAACCCATTCCGTCACGCCCACCTCGACCGCATTGCTGAATATAATCAAGCATTGTAAGCGGAAAGCCGACATGAATAATATGCCGTATATCACCAATGTCAACGCCCATTCCGAAAGCAGAGGTTGCCAGCAGAATATTGACCTCGCCCTCCGAAAAAAGTCTGAAAGCGTTCTCTTTAGCCTTGGTAGCCTCGTCGGTGTTGGTGCCGCCGAAATACCTGGCAAATTTAAGGCCACTACTCATACTTTCCAGTCTCTTGCTCACTATATTCATCAACTTTTTGCTGCAAAAGAAAACAAGAAGCTTTTCATTCCTGTGTTTTATAATGAATTTGCATACGCTGTTGTTTCTTTGGAGACTTCCGTTAGAAAGAGATATTTTATACTTTCCCGATTTGTTGTCGATTTTGAATTCTTTCTTGGGACGCTGTCCTATGCAGTCGCTTTTTTCAATCCCCATATTAAGCTTAGTTGCAACATCTTTAAAAATTTTCTCATCAACAGTTGCAGTAAACGCCGCAATTATGGGAGGAGTAGCAGTGCGAAGCTTCTTCTCAATAAAATTCTGAATACACCTGTACGACGGACGGAAATCGTTGCCCCATACAGAAACGCAGTGTGCCTCATCAATTACAAGCAGGGAGATTTTAAGCTTGCTGAAAAAGGTATCAGCCTTTGCACGCAAGGTTTCGGGAGTGGTGTAAATGAGTCTGGATTTTCTATCGCCACGCAGAATTTCTTCTTCAATGCGTTTTATCTCAGTTTTGCTGTGACTTTGTGAGTGAAAAGCTTCAGCATCTATGCCTTTTTCCCTGAGCGACCTGACCTGGTCGTCAATCAAAGCAATAAGGGGGGAGATTACAACAGTACAATGGTCTTTGTCCAGCATAAGAGCAGGAATCTGATAGCAAAGCGACTTGCCCGAGCCTGTTTCACGGATACAGAATACATTTTTCTTTTCATCTATGATTCTTTTAATGCACTGTTCCTGAAAGTCAAACAGTTCGCCATCTATGTGGAATTGGTTGTTAAGCAAATCTTTTGCTCGTGCCAATGTGTCTTCCTGCATTTGTAACACTCCCTTGTCAGTGGTATGTAATAAGTATAGCATAGGGGAGAGGTTTTATCAATCGTATTTGAGCATATATAAATTTAGTCAAGTATGATTTGCATAATCGTACTTGACTAAATCCGTATATAGTGTAAAATCAGCTCAAACTTATTAATGCTTATTCTTTTCAGAACGCTGCAATGCCTGCTTTAGCAACTGTTCAGCCTTGTCACGCTCCTCCTGCGTGTACGGTGAAACCGTAATGGGTTTTGCTTTTGTTTTGTCTGACATAATTCTGTAAAATCGTCTGATTGAGTTCTTGTCATCAAAACTTATTTTTCTGTCAAATGTGCTTAGTGCCATAAACTTTCCTCCTTACCTGCAATTACTCACAATTTCCTCCAACCGACCAATCCTCGCCTTGACAAACTCTGCAATAGCCGTCCGCCTGTCATCATCAATAAATACAGCAATCTTTTCATCGGAAAGGAACTCGTTAATCTCCTCATCAATACCATCCAGCTGTGAAAGGTCAAGCCAGTCATATGAGCTGACAAGCCGCAGCTGCTCACCGTGAGTAACTTTAAAAGGCTTGCAGATGTAAAAATCCTTTCCGCAGTCAAGTGAAGTGCCGCTGTCAAAAATCGGTGCGGCACTGACCCATTCAAGCTTGTCGGAGTTGCGGATAATGCCGAAATTGTTGAAGTGCCTGTCCTCGTTGGCAATAATGTAATCAATCACAATCATCCCATCAAGGGCACGTCTTATGTCCGTTAAGCCGTTTTCTTCGCATAAGTTTGTGTAGTGCAGAAAATGGCTGTGGTGATTGGCTTTCGGACGCATCTGCATAACCCTCCAGGCTGTAACAAGTTCCGTGTCGGGAGTGATAAAATCTTCGCACACGCTGTATGGCTCGCCGTTTATCCACGTCAGCGTGTATGGAATATGGGGTACGCCCAGTCGCTTCATAACCATTGTCGCAATAACCTCGTTAATCGGCTGCTGAAAATATGGCGGCTCTCCGCCCTTGACAAGACAACGCCTGCCGTCAATGATTTTCCAGCGTTTTTTAAGACAGCCCTCTGTTGTATTGTCAGGGGAGCAAAGGTTAAGCTTTTCGCTCGGCGGAACAATATCAAGGAGCAGGTCGCCCACGTCCTCGGAGAATGAGTTGCCGAAAAAGTTTACGTCCTCCCAATTTTTATTGCTGTCCGCAGGTTTAATCCAGTAGCTGTCGGACAGACACAAGCCGTTGCTGTACAAAACAAGCTGTTTAAGGCTGTGAAGATTAAGTCCCGTCATCAGCTTTGAAGCACCATCACGCATTGCAGGAATACATCTTTCACGAAACCAGCCGTTAAGCTCACGCTTGTCAATGAATGAGCCGTGCCGAAAGTGAACACCGACAGGCAGATGGTCAGGATTGTGTGCGGCGGTGACAGTTGTTATTGTCCCCGACTCCTCGTAAATGCTGACATCAGCAACGGGAATATTTTTATGCATAAGTGTGTAGTTCATTTTTCGCCTCCATAAAGAAAAATGGTGCCGAGATAATATACCTCAGCACCCGTGTTTGTACAAAAATCCTTACTGCATAAAAACCGCTATCTGAACCCCACCGAGGTAATATTTATTCTGTTTTCAGTTTTAATCATTGATTGTGTCATCTTAATTACCCCGCTTATTTATATTTTAGTAATTTATGATTTAGTAAATTATAAATCACTAAATCATAATTTTGCTATTATCTTTTTGAATTCATCCAAGGAAATTCGAAATCACTTCGCTTTATTTTGCACATTTCTCCATTGCCGCGATGGAATACAATACCTTCAATATAATGGGTATTCAGAAATTCTCTTATACCTTCAAAGCTTCTATCAGGCAAATCTAAAATTATAGAACCGTGTTTTACAATTATATCTTTATCATGATTATACGGATTACTCTGGAAATGAGGTCCGACAGCTTCGTAAGTACCGTCATTCGTCAAGGAAATATTGCTGTTTTGCAAAGCCTCAAGATACCATTTGTCAGCAGGATTTGTTGTAACAGGAACCCAGCAAGGCAGATGTCCTGTTACAGCATCAGCTTCAGGCTGACATAAAACAGCATTTTCAGGAATTGGTTTACCTCTTTTCGCATCATATCTTCGCCAGTATCTACCGTCAAAAATTGCACAGCAAGCACCATCAATTTTTTCGGTTGCAATTCCTTCTCCGTTAAGCACCCATTCACAACCGGAAGTAACTTCGTTGTGTATAATTATTTTATGATTGGCTTCAAATTCTCTTACAAATAAAGTAGGCATTTTCTTCATATATAATCACTCCTTCAATCAATAATATCCTCCATAACAAACCGCAAATCGTCAATACGCTTGTCGATATGCCAGTGACCGCAAAGCCAGCGTTTGTAGTTCAGCCTGTCCTCAATGGAGTCAAGCCATTTTTCCGTGCTGTTGTCAACGGTGCTCTGGTCAATGAAAGACAGGAATGCCTCCGTAGGAATGTATTTGTACGGGCAGGTGTGAGTAAGCACCTGGTCAATCTCCCAGTTACAGCGGTCAAGCACAGCTTCAACCCATGCCTTTGTTTCAGCAGAGGGCTGTTCGTCCTCAAACCAGTGAAAGCCGTTCCGCAGACGATAAAACTTGTCAACGGAGTACGCACCGCCGATTACAATGGACTTCCGCCCGTCAAGGCCGTAAATCTCGCCGTCCTTGGCAAAGAGAATATTCGGATATTTTTCCTCGTAGTAAACAACGCCGCCGTGCCACTCTTTAGTGGTGTAGGTCGGTATCGTTTCGGGACGCATTTCGTGGTTGCCGTGAATGCAGAACACAGTAATGCCGACCTCGTTCAGCTTGTATTTTGTGCGCTTGTCGCCCAGATCGTTGCCGTAATAATTAAACCCTGCGTCACCGAGAATTACTATCGTGTCATTTGCAGTAAGTATACCATTGCGGATTGCGTTTGTGATTTTAAGTATCTTTCCGTGTGTATCGCCTGTGTAAAAAATTGTTCCGATTTCAACTGTTCCGGTTTCAATCGTTTTGTTTTCAATCATTCTGTGTTCACCTCAATTTATATCTGCATAAAACAAAACTGCTGCTTTTTCAAATCATTTCTCCCAACATAAGCCCCATAAAACTTATCCACATCAGAAAAGCGATTGACAGCTATTCCTGCTTCCTTATATATTTTTTCGTAGTCTGCCAAAAATTCATCATAAATTCTAATATTGTTTTCTAAACAATCGGGACTATAAGCTTCCATAATATCATAAGTGCCAATGTTCACTTCCGATGAAATATCAGAAATCATATACTGCAAACAGCACATATTTACAAATGATGAGTAGTTGTCGTTATTGACCGCTGCTTCCTCAACCTTGTTTCGCCAGTTCGAATACATTTCTTCATATGAGCCTGAAAGCTGTTCCTTTGTAGGAGTCGCTTTTTCTGTTTCTCTTGATGTGTAATTTTCAGCATACAGTATCAATGATTTTGCAAGGGAACGCAATTCTGCAACATCCTTGCTTTCAGATATTTTTCTTATGTCTTCGGAGAATTTTTCGTCAAGAGGGAATTGAGAAAGTTCTTCAAAAGTACGCTTTACACCACGCTTGAAATATGTCCCGTGATAAAGCATTATTGCATCAAGAAGTGACAGTATCGCTTCGCAGACGTCCATTCGCACCTGTCCGATTTTTTCGTGCAGACAAGCGTTTGCAAAGGACACCTTTGCCTTTTCTATCAGTTCATTTACTCTGTCAAAGCGTTCCTCTGAACATAAAAATGCTTTTGTCTGCTCTCTTAATCGGCATAATTCTTCGTAGGCTTCCTGATTTTTAACATATACAATTTCAGAGTCCAGCAGTTTTGAAAGGTGTGCGTGATGACAGGCTGAGTCATATCTTAACCCGTCCCAGTTCGTACAGTAGATATCATAACCAACCTTGATGTCATCAAGAATAAAGCCTGTTCCCAGCTTCCAGCCGTTATCATCCTGAATAAGTATAAGCAAATCAAGGTCTGATTTTTCGTAATCATCACCCGTTGCAACTGAACCGTAAACTCCTATAAGTGCTAAAGAATCAGGGCATATTTTCTCTGCCTTTTCAATAACAGCATTTATTATTTTTTCATTTCTGTAATTCATAATTACCCCCGCTTTTATTCAATCATCAAGCACTTCAAGAAATTTCACAGGTACAGCCTTAGTCAGCCACACCCCGTTCTCCGACAGAAAAAATTCAAATCCGTTACGGTGCATTTCACCCGACTTCACCTTGAACACAAAAGGCTTGCCGTGTCTGCTACCCACATTTACCGCAGTTTCAAGGTCTTTCGACAAATGCACATAAAGACGGCTTTTCGGTTTCAGCCCCTCCGCCATAATCGAGTCGACAAAACGCTCCGCCGTGCCGTGATAAAGAATTTCGGGCGGCTCGCACTTTTTCAGCTCAACATCAACAGGGACGGAGTGTCCCTGATTTGCACGGATAAGCGTCTTGTCCTCGTTGAAGCTGTAACGCTGTTTGTTGTCAGTGCGGACAATTTCTTCAAGCTTCGCCATATCCAGCGTGTATTTGCCTGTTGCATTTACACCATCAATCAATTCATCAACCCTTGCCCAGCCGTGCCCGTCAAGCGTAATACCAGCCGCAGAGGGCTTGTGTCTTAAAACAAGGCTTAAAAAAATACTTGTTTCTTTCATATGTATCAACTCCTGTTAAATCAATTTTGTTACATTTTTATACGTTCATCAATTCTTCGTGCAAAGGAATATGTGTACGGATCAAAATATTTGCCCCAGAAATTAAGTGCGGTAGGATTAAGGGTTTCGCAGTCCACACCAAGATGAGTTACACCCTCTGCTTTCAGCGTGTCAGCAATAAACGCAAGTAAACCTTGTGCTATTCCGTTGCCACGATAGTTCTCATCAAAATATGCACCGCATATATTTTTCATCGCACCGTGTTCGGTAATGAAATTTTCTGCCGTATCATCTACCGAGATGAAGCCGATAATTCTGTCGTCAGCTTCTGCGGCAAAAATACGCATTGTATCACGTTTTATCCACTGTCCAAACCATTCATCAAAATCATCGCCGGGGAAAAACACAGGTGCATTTGCCAGATGTTTGTGAAGCCCTCTTTGCAGTTGTTCAACCAACCTGAATTCATCTGTCGAAAACTCCCTGAATACAGCACCGCACGAATTGTTCCGCAAATCAAATTCCGATAGTTCACGGACAAAATCCGCACAGCGTATTCCAAATCCGTTCAGCACAAAGGATTTCGCAGTTGCTTCATCGTGAGCGTATCTGCTTAAAGCACAGCTGAAAACATTCTGTTCAACAAATTCTTCTGCAACGCTTGCAAACAGCATTGAAGCAAGTCTGCCGCGGTTTTCGTAATCATAGGAAAAAGCACTTCCGCCAAGAGGAGAGAACACACCCTTCACATCTCCGAAAAAGCCGTCCCAGGGACCTGCAAAAATCAGGTAGCCAACAAGCTTTTCACCGCACATTGCCGCTTTTCCGAAGGGCTGACCGCTTAACCAATGCAGAATACCCGTTAAATGTCCGCTGAAATCCTCGCAGGGCAAATCGGGACAATGTTTCCTTTCCGCTTCAAGCTCTGCAAGTGCAAGTCTGACAGCATCATCAATATGTTTTTCGCTGAATTTTTCAAATGTGATTTTGTTTGCAGTAATCATTGTAATAACCATTCCTTTCAAAATTAGGAAATCGCTGATTAAAGGCGCAGCCATCGCTTCCGACGCTCGAAAATTCGTTACTGTGAGAGGGTCGTGAAGCGATTTAATCAGCGGTTCCTTAAACCTGTTTCTGTGAGCAAATCCTCGGCAATGCCCCGAAGCATAGCTGCGGCAGAGTAGGTTCAATTTGTAAAAGAACGCAAAAAAGCCGCAGCGGAATACACTGCGGCTTAATCATTTATATGCATGTATGCAAAAATGGTTACTTCAACATTGCCGAGGTAATTTCGCTCATATTCTGTTTTGTTCTAATCATAATCTGTGTCATATTCAATTACCTCACTTCCTTTAAAAATTTTATTTAGTATATCACGATTGTTGGGGTTTGTCAAGGATTATTTTCATAACCGCATATATTTTAAGCAGCGTTGTTTGCTTCAACATCCGCTGAAAGCTTTTGATTATCTGAAGCCAGATATGTTTGACCTCTGTATGTGATGGTGAGAGCAGTACAGCCATCAAAAGCAAATGGGTAGACATATTCAATATCATCGGGAAGCGTAAGTTCTCTTAAATTGGTGCAATCATTAAAAGAATAACCCTCAATACGCTTAATATTATCATGAAGCGTTATTGATTTGAGCTTTTCACAACCCTCAAACATATAATCAGGAATAATAGTTACATTCTTTGGAATTGTAATTTCTGTAAGACTTGTGCAGTCTTCGAAAGTACCCCAATTTTCGAATGTTTCAACACTGTCAGGAAGGTTGATATTGGTTAGGCTTGTACAACACATAAACGCCTGTTCTCCAATAGTTGTGACAGAATCAGGAATATTTACAGTTGTCAAAGCCTCACAGCGATAAAACATATCTTCGGGAATAACTTTCATATTTGATGGAAGTGTTACTGTTTCAAGAGCATAACAACTATTGAACATGTTGTCGCCAAACTCAGTAATAGTTTCGGGGATGACAATCTCAGTTAATGCTTTGCATTCACGAAATGCTGAATTATCAAGCTTTGTGAGGCTTGTCGGCATAATTACTTCTTCAAGTGTAAGACAAGTGAGACCATATTCGCCGATAGTGGTAATACCTTCGGAAAGTTCAAGCTTCTTTACAGGACTGTAATAGAAAGCCTTGTGTCCGATTTTCAGAACAGGGTCTCCGTCGATTTCAGCAGGTACTCTGATACCCTTTTCGCCGCCATTATATTTTTCAATAATCAGACCGCCGAGGGAAGCGTCATACTGGGTTTCAAAATCTTCAACAGGAACGTCTACAATTTCGATTTCAGGCTTTGTTTCAACAGTTGTTTCCGCTTCGGTTTCCTCAACAGTAGTCTCCTCAGCTTCTTTTTCAGTTTCCTCCGCCTTGGTTTTTTCCTTTTCTTCATCAGCCTTTTCAGCAGTTGATACTGTGGTTGTCACATTACCCTCTGCTGTTGTTTCATCGCTTGCCGCACTGCAGGCTGTCATGCTTAAAGCAAGTGCCACAACGATCATAATACTTAAAATTCTTTTCTTCATAATGCTGCCCCTTTCGGTTAATTAAATTGTGATTCTTTAGTGCATTTGTTATTATACCATAAAATGTTGCTAATTGCTATATGTAATATAGCTAAAAGATAGTATAAAAATGTAACCGTTAGCTATATACTATGTTTAGAGTTTAAACATTACAGGACGGTATGGCTATGAATTTAATTGAAATCGGCAGCAGAATAAAGGCTCAGCGTAAAAACATCGGTATATCACAGGAAAAGCTTTCCGAAATGATATTTGTATCTCCCCACTATATCTATGAGATAGAGCGTGGCTCAAAGGCAATGTCCCTTGAAACCCTTATGAATATGTCCGAAGCACTCAGCCTGTCAGCGGATTATATCCTTTTCGGCAATCGCTCCGAGAGCAGGTCGGAAGCAGTCGAAGCAAGGATAGCAAACGTCTTTGAAGGCTGCACAGATGATGAAATACACCTTATGCTGTCGGTTGCAGAAAGTGCCAAAAACGCCGTAAGACAGCGAAAAGAGTAAAAATTAACCCTCGGTTACAGCGTTTAAGCCATAACCGAGGGTTTTGCTATTTTCAATATAATCTTCAACTCTGTTTTCCAACTTACCCCCCTATTTTGTACCGCTTACCCCTAAAGCTCTTGCAATAATAAAATCATGGATATATAATGATAATCACAGGAGGTGCAATATGAATATCCGGATAATTGAAAATTTTGAAGAAGCCTTACAGGTTATAATAAAATGCCGAAAAGCAGATAGTGAAGTTATGAAACTCAAAAGCCATATAGAGCTGTTTGAAAATAAACTCAGTGCAAAGCTTGATGACAGAACTTTTCTTATAAATCCAGCAGATGTGCTTTATTTTGAGTCGGTGGATGACCGTACTTTCTTATACACAAAAGAAAACGTATATGAGATAAAATACAGGCTGTATGAGCTTGAAGAAATTCTTTCCGACAAGGATTTTATAAGAATTTCAAAATCGCAGATTGCAAATATCAACTGCATAAAATCACTTGCTCCCGAGCTTAATCGCTCTGTTTCGGCAACTCTTGAAAATGGTGAGGTGCTTAACATTTCTCGCCGTTATGCAAAAACATTGAAAACATTACTTAATATATAGGAGAAACTTTATGAATATAAAAAAAGAACTTGCAGTATTTTTTATATGGTTCCGTAACGGAATTTGCTTTGCTTTTACATGGCTTCTTTTATTAAGGCTTATAGCATTAAAAGTAAACGGTATTGATACAATATCAGTAAATCAGCTTATTGAAATGCTTTTGTGGACAGCGGGGGGCGTACTGATTTTTTGTATTGCCTTCAGAAAGCTTGTATTAAGGAAAACAGGATTTACCGCAAGACTTACACTTTTTATGGTACTGATAACAGCTTACGAAGCAGGGTATTTTTATCACGAAGGGTTGTTTACAGGTAGCGGTCACGCTTATGAGTGGCTTTTGTTTTCAGCACTGGTTGTTTTAATGTATCTTATCTGCCTTGCAATCTACAGCGTTTACAGAAAGAAAAACGGCGAACGTTATACCGTTGCTTTGCAGAAATATCAGCAGGAAAGGAAGCTTGCAAATGAATGAAACTATTGACAGACTGCGTGATGATTGTTGTGTAAAGCAGAAAAAGGGATTGCATTTCATTGTGGCTTCCGTGTTAATATGGACAGCGGTATTGCTGATTCATATTTCACCCCTGCCAATCGAAAGCAAAAACCTGTTTACCTTTTGTTGTTCTGCACCGCTTATGCCGCTTGCATATATGATTTCTAAAATTATAAAGGTTGATTTTCAGAACAAGAGCAATCCACTTACAAATCTCGGTATAATTTTTTCTGTTGGGCAGATGCCGTACCTGTTGATTGCAATGTGGATATTTTCAGCAAGTCCCGAAAATATGCTTATGGTATATGCAATGATTTTTGGTGCACATCTTCTTCCATATGGCTGGCTTTACAAGTCAAAAACCTATTATGTCCTGTCAGCAGTGATACCCATTGCCGTTCTGATAACAGGGATAAAATTTTCTTCTGGAATTATAGCCGTACTTATGCTTTGCACAGAAATCGTTTTTTGTTTATGTCTTGTGCTTGAAAATAAGAAAGTGAAATAATGCCGTAAGACAGCATAAAAAATAACCCTCGGTTACAGCGTCCAAGCCATAACCGAGGGTTTTGCTACTTCTTAACCTTCCTAATCATTTCCAACATCAACTGTGCCCCAACCCGAACACCCATCTGAAACTGCTGAAATCCGAACTCGTTTGCCGCACCATAATGTGCCTCAAAATATCGTTCAAGATATTCCTTCACATCAGGGAATTTCCCCAGCAATTCACGCTGAATATCAAGAATTTCCTTTGTCTTTTCAGCGTATTCCTTCGTGTCAGGATAACGCTCCCACAGCGGAAACAACTCGCCATAGTACATATTTTTAATTATACTCATCAATTACCTCCTATTGACCAAGCGAAACCAGTATCCTGTCCGCAGCTTCTTCAATCGCAATGCCGATATCCGCCAACCCGTGAAGCTCACCGTTTTTGCACCACTGCTCAAAAATCTCATAAAGAGCATTTTTGCTTGACAACAACGCTTCAAACTGCCTGTCAGTAAGCTTCGGAGAACAATCCCGACAAAATGTAGTGATTTCACCTTTAATCACAATCTGATACGCCGACTCAATAATTTCATCAGCAGGCTTGCACTTCATCTCAGCAATAAAGTCATCATATTCAGCCTGCACCTTTTCGTACAGCAAGCTCGCATAGTCTTTTTCATACATAAAAATTTACCTCCATATAGATTTTAAGCGTTGGAACATCAAGTCCCAATGCTTTTTCGTTTACTCCGTCATCTGTGCAACATAAGCCGCATAAGCATCAAGCACAGGCACTTCGATAATCTCTCTTGCCCCAGCAAAAATCGGATGTACCATATCAGCAAACCCGCCATCAACAGTCTTACGACTTGGCATACCGACAAAAAGCCTGTCAGTACCCTGAACAACCTTTATATCGTGAACCTCAATAAAGTTGTCAATGACGATTGAAGCAACAGCCTTAAGCTTGCCCTCTGTGAAAATGTTATGGATATTTACGTTTGTAATAGTCATAAATTTTGTAACTCCTTTGTGATTGTAAGTTTGGTTTGTACGTTTGTAAATGTGCCTGTGCAAAAGCCGAGTAGACTCTTGCACAAGCCATTCTTTTAGAAAGACATTTTGTCATCTTCCGAGTCAAGCACGCTTTCGAGTTCAACATAATTCTTGTAAGCTTCAAGAATCGTGTCCTCGAAATACTTTCTCGCTTCAGGATAAATCGGATGAACTACATCACG
>JAFQIY010000003.1 GCA_017415165.1 Oscillospiraceae bacterium
GGTGTGTAACTGTCCTTCCAGCGATTCTGTCCCACTACCTCATCAAGTCTGTCAGCAACAGCTCTTGCGTCAAGATACGGTACCGCTATACCTTGCATTCTCTGTTCGTTTACGTACTGTAATCTCCAGCTTACATCCGATGCCGGAAAAGGTTTTCCGAATTCTTCAAAGTATTTGTTTTCCCTCATGGTTTGTTCCTCCTTATTGGTAAATAAAATCTTTTAATGTTTTGCCGCTTGAAATGAGAACGTTTCCGTAATAGTAATCGCTCTCTTTATCCTTCATAAACTCAAGCAGTTCACGGTACTGCATATCAAGCTTCGTTCTGCCCGGACTGTATCTGTCGTTATTGTCAGGCATCGCAAAGATGTAATACGGTATTCCGTTTAACTGCCGAAGCTGCTTTATCTTTGGCATAGCATTTGAGCCGATGCACATATTAAAGCCGCTTACGTTTGAAAAAGGATACTTGTAAAGCTTGGTTTCATCACGAAGCGGTCCCTTATCGGCAACCGCCACCTGTACCTCGTTTATCTTGAAATCCTTGCTTACACGAAATCCGAAAAGAAGCCTCGGTATCGGGAAAGCCTTGTATATCGTTTTCTCATAGGTAATATCGACATTAAAGTTTCCGATATCAATAGCCACAAATCGTTCTCCGTCAGCATTTTCACGAAAGCATATACATCTGTCGGGCAAAAGTCCGCTTTGTACTGCTTTTGGTTTTGAATTTTTCTCGATAAGCTTACAAAAGGTAGCAAGAGATATGACCTTATGCTTTACTGTTTTTCCACGGCAATCATCAACGACAACATTTAAGTCGTCATTGATGTAGAATTTAAGTCCTGATATGTTACTCATTATGCTACCTCCAATAATCTTTTTTCGTCGGCAAGCGTACCTTTAAGCTCGTTTAAGAGATTAGTGTATTTATCAAATACCGCCACAAGTCCGCAGAAAAGACAAAAGAAGTCGAAACTGCAATTAAAGTCGATATATATTCTCACGCAATCGGCACTTGGGGATATTCCATCGTCGGTTATATCCAACCCAACACCGCCGTAATAATAGCACTGAGTATCAAGAACATATCTGCATATACAGTCTTCCATATCCTTTTTCCTCTTAGCATAATCATCGGCCGTAATTTTGTTTGATTCTTTAAGCTCTCTTAGAAGCTTGTAGTATTCTCTCAAATCGTCTGAGCTGAAATCCCATACCTCGCCGTAAGGCTCACTGTCCTCGGTTATGTCTTCGTCATCTTCGTAGAACAGGTCGTTTCGGTCAACATTCTGTGCTACTTCATCCAAAGACTCCCAGCAATACAGTTCAAAGTCGTCATAGTCCACACCCATTTTTCCCATAAAGTCAACTATCCTGAAGCTGCCTTCATCATAAAACTCTTTTACGAGCTTCATTCTGTCAAGAACCTCAAGCGTTTGGTGATTCAACAAGTTATACATAGCGCACCTCTTAATAGTAACGCTTGTCCGGACTAAACACTGCACCTGCTGTTTTGAGAACACTGAACAATTTATTTGCAAGATCAATCTTCGGCGTTAAATGTTTTTCGTAGTACTCCATATAGTCACATAGGTCGTCATAAGTGAACCTTGAAAAGTCAAGGTCTGTAAACGAGAAGCTTTCTCCCTGTGAAAGCCGTCCGGTTGTCATATCGTGAAGATAATTAAAGCCTTCTGTTCTTTCACACGCCTTATGATTTTCAATACTGTGAACCTTACGGAATTCATCCACAAAGCTTGTTTTTTGTAATTCAAGTTCCATAATTCATTTCCTTTCTAAGCAAGGTGTTTTACTCCCTCCGGTGTGAGAATATTGAACAGCATCCTGTTTACTCTCGTTTCGGTAAGAGTACCTTCCTCTTCGTTTTCACGCCTCTTTACTTCCTTGATAACTCTGCCCTTGATTACATGGGGTGTGTCGCAGTCAACGTAACCGTTGATGAGACCGCTACCGCCAATTAAACCAACCTGACCGATGTTGAGAGGTAAAAGCGGTCGTTTTTCAATGGCGTCAATCTTGCTTTTCTCGAAGAACATATTTATTGACTTTGATTTTGCAAGCTGACGCTGAAGCTCACCTAAGTTAAAGTTTGCTCCTTTGAAAACTTCCACATTTTTCTCTACTTCGGGAACAGAGTATATTTCGGTACCAAGCGTATCAATCATCGGGATCCTTTCGGGAAGCATTGCAAACTGCGAGAACTTTTCTGCTTCATCCGAGCCGTCTTCCTTTTTCTTTTTTATGCCGAATACAACTATCTGCTTGAACTTTGAAAACTCACTGTCAAGAAACCGATAGACCGATATATCCCCAAAATTATCGCAGAGTACACGGCAAATATCATAGGTCAGTCTGTAATATGGAACGATGTACATAATGACACCGCCCGGCATCAGATGATGTATGCTTTCCACAAGGAAACGCTTCTCACTTCTTGCCTTTACACCGCCCTCACCGATTACATTAAGGTATGGCGGGTTAAGGAAAAGCACATGAAATGCTTCCGAGCTTATCCTCGAATGGAAGAAGGAGCCGAAGCCTACACGGTCGAGACGTGTTTCCGCTTCTTTTCCTCTTGCTTCGTCAATCTCTGTTCCGTAGGTTACGGAGTCTGTACCTAAAGCGAGAGCTTCAAGTGCAAGACCGCATCCGCAGCACGGATCAAAGATATTGACCTTGTTTTCGGGGAATTTGAGAGCATTTTTCATCATCTTGACGTGAGAGATGTCTGTGGGATAGTATCCCATCTTGACATTGTTCATAAGGCGACCTATGAGAGTTGCATCTACCGTTTCGGTTTTAGGTATCTGGTTCTTAAGAGTAGTAACAGCAGATATGAGCTTGGTGTAGTCGGGAGTCAAAAGGTTAAATGACTTCACCGCACCATAGAGCTTGTTTGCAAAGGCTGAAGCGTCGGACATATCGCACTCGGAGAAAAGAAGTCCTAATTCCCGAACCGTATCAAGCAGCTTTCGCTTTGTGCTTTCAAGCTCGGTAAAGGTATCCTTTGCTCTTTGTACGTTGTTCTTTTCCTTGTAAATATCAATGGCTTTACGCTTTATGGGCATAGCCTCGATAATGCTTACAAGACTTCTTTCGGCTTCTGCAAACTTTTCTATGGCATAATAACTTTCAGACATTACGCAGCCCTCCTTAAGCGATTCCCGTTATCGTGGTAATCAACCTGTTCAGAGTGTGTAATCTTCTGTACCTGCTTTCTGCCGAGAGCATCTACTGTTTCAAGCTTTTCGGTTGTAACCGTCACTGTTTTTTCAAAGGTCATTACGACCTCTTTTGTTTGAGTTAAAATAAAATCATTCATTATGCGACCTTTCTGAGACTGAGTTTTCTTGAGGAAAACGCAACTCTTGTGTTTTCAAGACTTCCTTCGATGAGAAGGTAATACAGCATACTTGCCACCGCCGTAGAA
>JAFQIY010000035.1 GCA_017415165.1 Oscillospiraceae bacterium
ACAGCAGAAAATTGATATTTATTTCAGGTTTAATATTGCACAAGCAAGCGTAATTGCCGATACGATGGACTACGACAAAAAGAGAAAGGCTGCGTAGTAAATACTACGCAGCCGAAAACCTCTTTGTGGCACCCGAGCCTTACAGGGTGCTGTTAGGTGCCGCCCACTTTTCTGTGCGGTATTCCGCAGGTGCGTGGACAGCGGGTATAGTCAAAGCGTACTCCGTTATTTTTTGTGCAGAGCAGCTATAATTCTCTCCCGAAGCTTTCACTTCGGGATAATTAAAGGAGAGGTTATATGAAAATTTGATGTTATCTTGTTTTTGACTATGGCTTTATTATACAGTGCGATTGTGTTGAAATTATGAAAGAATGAAAAAAGGGAGATAAAAGAAAAATTTCAAATCAGTTACAATTTATGCACTACAGCAAGGCTATTTTATGTTGCGTCAAATTACACAATTCAGCATTGATAATGCCGTTTAAAATTTATTAATACATAAAAAATAATATCAAAAGATTTACAATGCTCCCCTTTCAATTGACACCCCGTTTTTTTTGAAGTATAATGTGGTTAGTCTTGATTTATTATACTAAGACTTTAATACATTGAGAAAGGCAGAAATGTAATGAAGAAATTTAACAGAATTCTTAAATGCACCGCGGCAGCTGCTGTTTGCGTGCTCACTTTTTCAGGTTGTGACAAGTACAACAAAATGATGGACGAGGACCCTCAGGGCTACATTAACCTTGCTGCTGAAAACACAACAGAAGCTATGGTTAAGTCAGCTTTCGCTGAAGAAGCTGCAATTATCGAAAAGGCTCTCACAGACGGCACTGCAGGCTTATCCTTTGACATTGAAGGAGTTAAGTTCAGCTCTGACGCTTATGTTAACGAAGCTGACAAGAAATCCTCTGCAATGTATTCTCTTGAAATAGGCGGGGAAAAGGTTGATATTTACGCTGCTGTAAATAATACAGCTGCAAAATTCGGTACTATCAGCAAATCAGGTGAACACATATACGAAATAAATGCAAAGACTCTTGCAGAAGACCTTAAAGGTTCGCTTTTTGCTCCCGGCTCAGGTTCTTCCCTTGAAATTCCACAGGAAGATTTTGATATGATTACTGAGGCTCTCAGCGAAGCCGTTGCTGCAATTGAGGGCGGCGAAGAAAAGCTTCCTGAATCTTATGCTGAAATCGAAAAGATTGTCAATGAGATGATGAGCGAGGTTGTTGTTGAAAAGAAGGTTGATATCACTGTTGACGAAGCAGAGGTTCAGGCAAATATTCTTACATACAACTTTGATAAGGAAGATGTAAAGAAGATTGCTGACGCTTACGTTGACATTGCTATGGAAGAAATGGCTGCTCAGGGTGAGGAAGTAAACAAGGAAGAAATGATGGCTGAATTCAATACAGCTATGGAAAGCATCAGCAAAATGGACATTGAGCTTGTTTACTATGTAAACAGCAAGACTCACTGCCTTATGCAGATGGACTGCAAGGTTGACGCAGCTGTTACAGAGGACGAAGAAAGCAAGACTGTAAAGGCTGATATCATTGTAACATACGGCGCTGACCCTGCTGCCTCCGATGAAGCAACTGTAAATATGACACTCGAAGCAGACGAAGAAAAAATTGTTATAGATATTATTTCTGAAAGAAAGAGCGAAAACGAAACAGAAGTTAAAATCAATGCAGCTATGCAGGGCGCAACAATGGAAGTTGTTGTTCTCAACTTCGAAAAGGACGGCGAAAATTACGAAATATCCGCCGAAATTCCTTTGCTTGACGCAGAAGCAACTGTAAAGGGTACATTCAAGACAGCTGACAAATCCGTTGAAGCAACTGTTGACAGTGTTGCATACGCTATGAACTCTCAGGAAATTGAAGGCAATATTGAAAGTCTCAACATTAAGTGCTACATCAAGCAGGGCGGCGAATTCGTTGACAAGGCTGCAAAGAATTTCTTTGAACTCACAGAAGAAGAAATTATGACAGCTGTTGAAGAAATTGGCAATGATTTTGGTGCACTTGCAGGAAATACTGCTGTTGGCGGTCCAATGATTGATTACATTGACAAGTCCAAGCAGACTTCTGCTGACGCAAACGCAAAGACAGTTTACACAGCCTTTGCAGCTGCTCTTACATATATGTCAATTGAAGGCGCAGAATTCGAGGACTTTGAATTCTACAACGCAACAAGCGGCGATTACAACGTTGTTGCAAATGGTTATGAGATGAATCTTTCCGAGTACCTCGGTGATGATTTTCCAGGCTACTACTATGTAAACCTTGACCCATACACATATGCTGTAAACTTTGCACTCTGGTCTGAGACTCCGATTGAATACCACTATCAGTACAGCAGATACGACCAGGAAATGTTTGCTGAAGAAGGTCAGTACATCGGTTGTTATCCGATTTCCGAATATTGATAAAACAAACGGCTTCCTTCCGGAAGCCGTTTGTTTGTCGAAAAGGTCTTTTCGACAATGAATAGTGAATATTGAATAATGAATAATTAAGGTGTTGCCTTCGGCAATAATATTAAAAATGTCCGCAAAGCGTACACCTTAACCATTCACTATTCATTATGCTTTTTTCATTTTTTATATAAAAATCAAAGCCTGCAATTTTTTTGCAGGCTTTACTTATTATTAAAGCATTGTTGCTCTCAGCTCGTCGCCGCTCTTTGGGGAAAGATATGCGGGAGCAATGTCAAACACGGTCTTTGCACCGCTTGCGCCCTCCTTGTGGAGCTTATAGGCAGCTCTTGCGTAAGCAACAAGGATACTTGATGTAAACTCAGGATTAGAGCCGAGCTTCAGGCTGTACTCAACAATATGATTTGTTTCGCCGTTTACGCCTGTCTTGCCGCTTCTGATAACGAAGCCGCCGTGAGGAATTCCGCTGTGGTCACGGACAAGCTCTTCCTGAGAGATGAAGTGCACGGTTGTATCGTAGTCGGCAAAATAGTTCGGCATATTCTTGATTTCAGCTTCAATCTTAGCCTTGTCAGCGCCTTCCTTTGCAACAACAAAGCACTCTCTGATATGCTTCTGTCTTGTTGTAAGTTCAGGGCAGGAGCCGCTTCTTACGGCTTCGATAGCAGCGTCAACAGGGATTGTGTACTGCTTTGCATCGGCAACGCCCTCAACACGTCTGATAGCGTCGGAATGTCCCTGTGAAACGCCCTTGCCCCAGAATGTGTAGTCCTTGCCCTCAGGAAGGATACAGCTGCCGTAAAGACGGTTAATGGAGAACATACCGGGGTCCCAGCCAACGGAAATAATGCTCACGTTGCCGCCCTTCTTTGCAGCAGCGTCAACGGAAGCGAAGTATTCGGGAATTTTAGCGTGTGTGTCAAAGCTGTCGATTGTGCAGAAATTCTCTGCAAGCTCAGGACCCTGAACAGGTAGGTCGGTAGCACTTCCGCCGCAGAGGATAAGCACGTCAACGTCGTTCTTATAATTGATAATATCGTTAATTGAATAAACGGGAACATTTTCCGTCAGAATTTTAAGGTCGGAGGGATTACGTCTTGTGAACACGCAGACAAGCTCCATATCAGGATTTTGTCTGATTGCAAGCTCAGCGCCTCTGCCGAGGTTTCCGTAGCCCACAATACCAATACGAATTTTACTCATAAAATCAATTCCTCTCTGAAAAAATTGTCGAAATGAAGCAATGCAGATGCAATACTTGCACTGTTCACTGCAGTTATGTTAAAATTATAACACATTTTGCAGGATTTGAAAAGGGATTTTGCAAAATTTCCGAAAAAATTTTTTGACAAAATAAAACAAAGGATAAAGCACAAGCCTTATCCCCTGTTAAAATTATTCGATAAAATCGCTTTCGTCGGAGTCTGTGTAGACCTCATAATCTGCATCGTCAAACATACCCGTTGTGTCAAGCTCATCCATACTTCCTGCGACACCATTAAAAACAGGCGAAGCAGCTTCCTGCTTTGGTTCTTCTGCAGCAGCGGCAGGTTCTTCCTTTGGTGCTTCCTTTGGCACTTCCGCTACGGGAGCGGCAGGCTTTGGTGCTCGTGCAAAGAACTCGTCAGGCTGTACAGGCTGTGGAATATCAGGTATCGGCACAGGCTGAGGAGGTGCATAATTTTCAGTAAAGCCGTTTTCAGACGGCTTGCTTTCGATTGTGAAATCGTTGGTTTCCTGCACAGTGCCAAATGTCTGAGGAGCAAGTGAAGCCTTGTATTTGTTGTAAATAATAATTCCCACTACCACAAAGGCAAGGATTATAACAAGACCTATTGCCAGATTTGTGTATGCCGAACTTGGTTTATATATTGTAAGAACATAAGGAACAACGTGGCTTCGTGCTTCTGTTGCGGTGCTGAAATACTCCGCTTCAAGCAATGCTTCAATAAGGTAGCCCTCATATTCGGAGTCAAGCTCGTTTACCTTTGCTACAATACCCATCTCAGGGAAGGTTACATTTTCATTGCCCTGATAATATTCCCAGGTTGCGTCGCTTATATCATAAAGAAGCTCACGGTCATTCCCGTTGCTTGCAACGATTGTAATATACATATTATCTGCATAGTCTGTCTCGTTGACAAGCGGCATAAGGAAATATTCCGCAGAAGTATATGAACTTGTTTCAATGCCGTATTTTGTGTTGGTAGTAGTTGTATATGCGTAACATCCGTCAATATTCAGCACATACCCCTGAACCATATCGCCTTTTTTAATGTTCTTCATACTGTCATAATTGAAATCAGGCACATTTCCGTTAAGCTTGATAAGATTTGAGATGCTGCCGAATGTAAGCACAATTCCCACTACAAACAATGCAATCAGTACAATTGCTATTCTGATTTTGTACATATTGATTTACCCCCAATAAATTATTATTTAGAATGATTATCCGAATTCGAACTTGTTGATTTCTCCGAAAAAGAATTGACTTCCAATGATTGATATGTGGGCATAGGAGCAATTCTGTCGTAACATTCAGCTATTTCCCTTATCTTCTTCACATGCATAACGGCGAGAATTGCAACAAGAATTACCGCAATTACCGTACCGAAAATCGTTATGCCTATACCATCGGACAACCTCGTTTCGTAATCATAAACCTCAAGTTGATAAGGCAGTATAAAGCTGCTGATTGAAGACTCATCATAAGCTTGAAGAAGACCTGCCTCCCTGAAAAAATCAATCATATATGGTCTTGCCTCACGGTCAAGCGGCTTTACCTTTCCATAAAAGAAGTATTCATCCCACTCAATATTTTCTTTTCCATCAAGCATATCATATGTATCATTCGTAATATTTTCAAACACTTCAATGTTATGCTGATTTCTCACAAATACCGTTATATACGCTGTATCTACGCCATTATCTGCCGCAACAGGCATTATATAATAGCTTCCCGTTACCCTTGAGGTGTTATTGTCCGTTGTAGTTTTTTCACAGTAGCAACCAAGAAGATAAAGAATATCACCATAGACATTCATATCCTCCCCATACTCCGAAGCCGTCATAACAACAATATTACGTTCATTTTTTTCAATAGCTGAATTTATGTCATTTCTGAACGAAACCGCTTCAACATAGCTTACTATACCCGCAACAATAAGAAGCGTAGCCATTACTGAAAAAAATATCATAAGCCCCTTTTTGCTTATAAAAACAATCATTGTCATCACCCCTGAAGCCTGAAAATATAAAATAATTTAAAACAAATTATAAACCACTTTTTGATTTTACCACACAAAAGTATTTTCGTCAAGACTTTTTCGGAAAAATACGACAAAATCCGATTTATTACAAGCCCCTGTCAACTGAATTTAACTGATTTGGTGTCATTCAGTTGGTTGCGTGGGGGTATTTTGTATGCTATAATATATTCAACAAAGTTAAAGTTACTTTAAAGGAGAGAAATGAAATGTCCGTAAAAATATGTGATAATCTCCGCGTACTCCGTGCTAAGGAGCGCTACTCACTGGAAGACGTTGCGGAAATAATCGGTGTATCAAGGCAATCTGTTGCAAAATGGGAAAGCGGCGAGTCCCTGCCTGATATTGATAAATGCGTGAAGCTTGCAAAGCTGTACAAGGTCACCCTTGATGATTTGGTAAGCGCAACGATTGAAGAACTTGAAATGGAAGATGACGAGGAAAAAGGGAAATACTGCTTCGGCGTGGTGAAATTGCAGGACGGAAAGGTTATTGTCCCTGACAAGGCAAAAGAGGTTTTCAAGCTTGACGAGGGAGACGCGCTGATGTTTCTCGGTGACAAGAAAAAAGGTATGGCACTTTTCAAGGTGGGCAAATTATTTTAACGGAGGTTACTGAAATGGAAGCAATTGCTATCAAGGCATTGACCAAAAAATACAAGGATTTCACAGCGGTTGACGCGCTTGACCTTACTATCGGAAAGGGCGAGCTTTTCGGACTGCTGGGCGTAAACGGTGCGGGCAAGACTACTACTATCAAAATGCTGTCCTGCCTTTCAAAGCCAACCAGCGGCAAGGCTGAGGTTATGGGCTTTGACATTGTTGAAAAATCTGACGAGGTAAAGAAGGTTATCAGCATTTCCACACAGGAAACAGCTGTTGCGCCAAATCTTACGGTGCGTGAAAATCTTGAATTTATTGCCAAGGTTTACGGCATTGAAAATCCTAAGGCTGCTGCTGACAAGATTATTGCGGAATTTTCCTTACAGGAAAAGGAAAACTCACGCACCAAGACTCTTTCGGGCGGCTGGCAAAGAAAGGTAAGCATTGCGATGGCGCTTATCACATCTCCGCAGGTGCTTTTCCTTGACGAGCCTACCCTCGGACTGGACGTGCTTGCAAGACGTGAGCTGTGGAAAGTTATTGAGCAGCTTAAATCAAAGATGACAATTATCCTTACCACACACTACCTTGAAGAAGCAGAAGCGCTCTGCGACAGGATTGCAATTATGACCCACGGCAAGCTTCGTGCGGTTGGTACGGCTGATGAGCTTATGAAGCTTGCAGGCAAGGACAATTTTGAGGACGCATTTGTAGAAATCGCAGAAAGGAGTGGCAACTAATATGCGTATAAAAGCTTTCGCTGAACGAAATATCAAGGAGCTTCTCCGTGACCCGCTGAGCTACCTTTTCTGTCTGGGCTTTCCTGTTGTAATGCTTGTTCTTATGACAATAATCAACAAGAGTATTCCCCCGCAGGCGGGAATGACGGTGTTCCGCATTGATAACCTTTGTGCAGGTATAACCGTATTCGGTCTGACCTTCCTTATGCTTTTTGCGGCGCTTCTTACTTCAAAGGACAGGACATCGTCCTTCCTTATGCGTCTTTACGCTTCGCCTATGACGGCAGTTGACTTCATTGCGGGCTACTACATACCGTTGATTATACTTGCGGTTATACAGTGCGTAATTACATTTGGCGTATCTTTTGTGATTGCTGTAATCGAGGGTGTAAGCCTTAACGTTGGAAACATTCTTCTTGCCATTGTAACTCTTATCCCGTCAATCATAATGTTCATCGGCTTCGGACTTTTCTTCGGAGGAATGTTCAGTCAGAACGCTGCCCCGGGACTTTGCTCGGCAATCATTTCCGCAGCCTCAATTCTCGGCGGCATTTGGATGGACGTTGACGCAATCGGCGGTGCAATAGAAACTATTTGCAAGGTTCTTCCCTTCTACCATTCCGTAAATGCTGCAAGATGTGCTGTTGACGGAAATGTCGGCGACGGTGTGACAAGCATACTGATTGTTTCGGCTTATATGGTTGTTGTAACCGTGCTTGCGATTGTGGTGTTCAGAAAGAATATGTCAAGTGACAACAAATAAACTGGGGTATCCCCTCAGCATAAAAAAATCCGCTTTTGAACCTAATCAAAAGCGGATTTTTATTATTTCCTTGTAACCTTTTTAATGCGGTATCTCTTTTTGCTTTCAACAACAGTAAGCTTCTTGTTGTTAGGAAGAATATCAGGAAGTGATGTAAGCAGCAGCATTCCCGAATTGAATGTACCTGCAAAAGAACCATCCATAACGCCTCCGCCTGAGGAAACGTCATTGATGTGTTCCTTATAGATTACGAATGCGTAAGGTGAGAAGTTTGAGCACACAAACTGAACGCACCATACATTGTCGATTTCGAGGATTGCACACGGGAGAACTTCAAGACGCTGGTCCTGAATTTCGTACCATTCGGTTTCCTCAATATTTTCAACAAGATTTTCATTGATATGAACAACCGTCAGGTAATCTCTGTAGGCGATAAGCTTATCAGGGATTGGAATTGTCATAGTCACGGTATAGCCGTCCTCAGGGTCAACCTTGATAAGGGTGTTTTCCTTATACACGCTGATATCAAACGGATAGATTATAAAGCTGCTAAGACCGTTAGCATAGTGCTTCAGCACGTCCTTGACTGCCTTTGTGGATTCCTGATTTGTTGTAATATAAACGTCAACTGACTCACTGAAAGCGTCGTGGTTGGTCTTTGCGGAGATATATTCGCTGTGAGAAATTCCGTAAGGTGTTGTACCCTTGATATTGAGTGTATGGTCAATATCAGTGATTGAACCTGTCGTAGGAATAGCTGTTACAGCCATTGAATACTCACCTATATGGCGTTCACCGTTAGAGGTTTTGAATGCGGCAACCATATATGTATATCCCTTGCCGTTTTTCAATCCGACGTGAGAATAAGTTGTCTTGCTTGTAACAGTAAGAGGCTCATACTCCATTGTGAAATCGTCGTAAAGATAAACAATATATCCCTCAGCACCCTTTACAGCAGTCCACGAAAGGTCAATCTGACGATTGCCCGCCGTTGCTGTAAGGTCAAGAGGCGCATTAAGCGAAATACCGATTACTACAGTGATTGATCTTGTATAGACGCTGTAGTCCCGCTTTCCGTTTACCGTCTTGTATGCTCTGACACGATATGTCCACGAATCGCCGTTTTCAAGGTCTATGTGGTCGTACTTTTCCTTGCTGACATCAATTTCCTTGACGCCGTGTCCCGAGCCGCTTGCCTCAATAATATAGCCCTCAGCACCGTTTACCTTGGTCCAGCTGAGATGTGCAACGCCGTCTTCTGTTGTAACAGCGAAGTCCTTAGGAGCGTCAAGCGTGTCACCAACTACAATTGTTACAGTAACAGAAGGTTCACTCTTAACAATCTGCTCTTTACCGCCCTGATTAGGGTCATACGACTTATCAATTACCTTGTATGCAACTACATAATACTCGTAAAAGTCACCGTTCTGAAGTCCTGTATGTGTGAAGGACTCCTTGGTAAGGTCAAAGTGCTTCAAACTGCCGCCGTTGCAGCGGTAATAGAGGTAATAACCCTCAGCGCCATCGACACCTGACCAGGTTATCGTGTTCTGACCATCCTTGGTTGTAACCTTAACATCCTGAGGGATGCCAAGGGTTTCACCAACGGTGATTGTTCTGGGATTACTCCACGGACTCTTTAGATTGTCTGAAGCAGATGTTTCAACATTCGTATAAGCCTGCACCTGATATGTGTATGTATCACCATTGAGCAAGCCATCAAATGTGTATGTTGTAACCTTTCCGACATCTATAGTTCCCAATGAACCGAGTCCCTTGTTGCTGTTATTATAATTTTTTTCCTTAAAAATGTAGATTGTGTAGCCGTCTGCGTTCGGAACTTCTTTCCACTTGAGAGTTACCTTGCCGTCTTCGGTTACAGGTACATCCAACTGGGGAGGCTGTAATGCAGCGTTGATAGCACCTGAAGCAGATTTCATCGGACCATACAGCTTCTTTATTCCTGATTTATCTGCATTAACATATGGGATAAGGTAATAATAATATGTTTTGTCGTTTGCTATCTTATTTTCTATAGGATCATATGTATCATTATGCCTGTTATTCTTTTTGTCATTAATCTCCAATTTCCCAGCTTTACCTTCATTTATCATATCATTAATAAAAGTAAAGTAGTCATATGTGCGATTTTCTTCATCCCAATATTTACATATTGTCTTTCCGTTTGCATCCTTTACAGGGTCACCATTTTCATCCGTAACTACAAATTGATTGATATACTCTTCTGTGAAATCAATTTCACTTCTGTACAAAAGGTAATCATCTACATTACTGTTAACAGGGTCTTTCCATGTAACAGTAAGGGTGTCTTTACGATTGGAAACTACACTCATTTCAGAAACTCTTGACGGTGGAATTAAAATAGGCTCTGTTTTATTAGGATTTCCGAATTCATCCTCACTCTGAATAATACCTGCCTTGCCTTTTTTATATTCTGTGCCGCCGAACAAATCTCTGTATGCTACAACAAAATATATATATTGGCTTCCACCCATAATATTGTTATCTGAAAAGACAATTTCATTTGTGTCTCTATTTAAATATCGACCTGCTTCAAACGGAGAACCCTCTACCAGTTCATAATCATCATACTTGGCATTTTTTGAATTCCAGCTTGCTCTGTATACCATATATCCATATGGCAGGTTGTGAGATGTAGTGTTGTCAGTTGCACTATGACTCCATGAAAGTATAACGCTTGAATCTGTTAACTTCCATTCAGGTGTAGGTGGGTTTTCTATGTATTTATCTACTTTTCCGCTATCAATTGTTTCCGTAGCAATACCTTCTACTACGCCTAACGTATTTGTTTGCTCGAATACTTGTTTTGTTTCTATAACAGTTTCGCCGTCAACCACAGTTGCGCTTTTTTTCTCAACCCAAGTGTAACAATAAAGCTTAGTAGTAGGTATAACAAAAAAGCTATAGTTCACACCTGTTTCAATCAATACCTTGGAATCAAAAATATATTCGGTTTCGCTTACACCTTCTTCTACTCTTTTAGAAGCATTATTTTTCTTATAACCTACTGTATATGTAATGTCACTTATTCCGGTATGTCCTGCAGGAGGTTCCCATTCAATCTTTGCAGATTGATATGCCAATGTTGCTGTAACAGATGGAACCGTTATGCTCAAAGCATCAAAATAATCTTCAAACTTATAATAATAACCTGTCATTCCCGGAACTGCAGAATACCATACACCGTCATGCTCGAAATCCTGTGTAGCTACCTCATTTGCCGCATAAGTTCTCATTTCAAGCATCCCCAGCTCAGGCACCATCATAAACACAAACGAAAATGCCAGAACAGCCGAAAGAACCCTGCCGAGGAAAGGCTTTTTAACGTGAACGATGTCATCCTTTTTACGGCTTTTAGCCTTTGCGGACTTTCTCATTTTCAAGCCGAGGAAGTTACCCTCCTTATCGGAAAGTGCCATATCAATGCTGCACACAACAGCATACCAAAGCTTTACAAACAGCTCCGCAATCACGCAGGGAAGCCATAGGAGCTTATTCTTATTTCTTTTGCTGCGCAGATTACGCAATATCTCTCTTTTAGTATTGAAATCCAACATAAAAACCTCCGCTAAAAGTGCATACAACGCTTATAAATCAAACAAACAAAAAGTTTGGTTTTATTTTTGGGGATAGTTATCCATTTTTCAATATAATACCACAAAAATGCCGAAAAGTAAAGACTTTTCGGCGACAAATATGCACAAATTTACACACGGTTACTTAATAAATTGTATAAACTTTCTTACATCTGATGTCGTACAACTCCGTACTCATCGTCAAGGCGGTAGTAGGGGCAATCATAGTTTGAGCCGCTGAGAAAACGTCCCATTTCGTCCTCGTCAAGGTTCACCATACAGGTGTAGCAGTCCCAGTCCTCGTCGTAGACATAGTTTGTGCAGGTTTCGCAGTTTGTCATAGCTTTATTTCCACCCTTTCGTTTATTTCCATTGTTTCGGGAGTCACCGTACAGTCATACGCAAGGATTTTCACTCCGCAGGCTGCCGCTTTTCTCACTTCATCGGCAAATTTCGGGTCGGTTGCAGCGTTAAGGGTGAAATACTTTACACCTTTCATCTGCACCACAAAAAACAGGTATGCCTCATACCCCTTCCCCACGCTTTCCGCAAGCTCAGAAACGTGCTTTGCACCTCGTTCAGTAGGTGCATCGGGGAACATTACAACGCCGTCATTTTCGAGGGTTACTCCTTTTACTTCAAGTAATATTCTTCTATCATTATCCTCTATGTAAAAATCAAAACGAGAGCTTCCGTGATTGTATTCAGAACGGATTTTTGAGTCAGGGAAAAGCTTTGGCAGGAATTCCCCCACCGCAAGATTAGGCGCATAGCTGTCCATATTGATAAGTATGCCATTTTTCTCCACAGCAACAAGGTCGAAGCGGGTCTTGCGGTCAGGGTTTTTCGCCTGTTCAAGATAAACCGTGCAGCCCTCTACAAGAAGCTCTCGGCACCTGCCCGTGTTTTTGACGTGACATTTTTCAATTCTGCCGTCGACCTCAGCATAAGCAATAAAACGGTTTGGACGGGATAAAAATTTTGCTTTTATAATTTTATCGTAAGTCATTTTTACTCCTTGGTGTGGTAAATTATAATTTGTCTGTGAGTGTGGAGTTTGGAGAGTGGAGTGAGGAGTTAAAGAGAACCATAGTTTACACAACAACTCCACACTCCACTCTCAACACTCCTAACTCTATAAATTATAATTTATTATATCAAACATCTTTTTACACGTCAATAACAAAAATCCCGATATCTCAAGTGCACAAGAGAGTATCGGGATTTACAAATGTATTATTCACAAGCAATATAGATATCCATACTTTCTCCGTCAGTTTCAAAGCAAGGAATAATGCCCTCCCAAACGTGCTTTAAACCATTTATTTTCATATACTCATCAATAGTTTTATACCCGTTCGGAATGATTACAAATGGATTTTCAAATGGACCTTCAATATGCACTGCCGCATATTTCTGCGATTTCTGTTCCTTGACTTCAAGGTCGTTCGGAGTGATGCTTTCAGGTAAAATCCAAGCTGCGGTGTAGCCGTGCATATTGTACACATTTATCTGTTCCTGAGAAAGATACGGAAAATCCCAGCCTATGATTTTCGGACTATCGTCGCCGTGTTCCTTTGCAATTTTAGTTATCCTGTCAATAGCGTCACCCTCGGGATTAACACTGATTGCAGTGTAGATTACATAGCGGAAGGTCGGTACTGTTTCTACACGAAGATTTGTGTACGCCTCGTCAAAAGCGCCGAGGTCATCTCTGAAAAGATTATCGAGGGAACAGTTGAACAGATTGCATAACTCTATCGCCTTCTCAATTTCAGGCTTACACTCGTCATTCTCCCACTTTGAAACGGTCTGACGTGAAACATCAAGCTTTTCGGCAATAGTTTCCTGCGTCATATTTCGGTTAAGTCTGCGTAAATGCTGAAGATTTCTTCCAAAGCTCATATTTCTTATCCTTTCAAATTGATACTGTAAGCTTACAAAAAAATTATAGCACAGCGCACACGGACATTCAACCATAACAAACTTGATTTTTTCTGATTTTTCGCAACCTTAGGTTGACAAGTATCAGGGCAAAAAAATACCTGATGCAATTATTCATACGGATATTGACAAATCTCCTCCTGTCTGCTATAATAACAACAGACGTTGCGTAACAAACGTTGCACGATAAAAAGTCTCATATTCAGGCGTGATTATGGATGTACTGAGCCATAATATATGGCAGGACGGAAAGCTGTACTGCTGTTTCTGAAAATAATGGGGGTATGCTTAATGAACGAAAAAATAAATATTATTGATGGAAAAAGAAATTATATATCTGACTGCACGGAAATATTGCAGAATTCCGAGCTTGGCAAAGCATATTTCAGCGACAAAGCAAAAGCGATTTATATGCTTGAATATGCGCTTGAAAAGAAGGAACTGTACGTTGCACTGAACGAACAGGACGAATGTGTGGGATTTGTTTATTGTATGCCGAAGGGTGTTTTCGGAAGCTATCCTTACCTGCACATTATTTCTGTAAAAGAGGATTGCCGCGGTAATGGTATCGGCAGTCGGCTTATGTCTTATTTTGAAGAAAAATTTCCGTCGGATAAATATTTTCTTACAGTTGATGATTTCAATGCCGATGCTAAAAAATTATATGAAAGACTTGGTTATCAATGCGTAGGACAACTGCCTGATTTTTATAAAAAGGGTATTGATTGCTGCTTAATGATGAAAAGAAGATAAAATACGGAGGTTTAAAGAATGGCTTATGAATATAAAATTTCAGCTGATTTAAAACCGATTTATGATTATTACAACAGCATAAAAAACACCATTCCATATTGGTTTGACGTAAGCTATGGGATATGGCTTGAAAGCTATAACAATGACACCAACTATGATGGTGATAAGATGTTCAGTGAGATTATAACTTATGCTGTTTATGCTGAAAACAGCATTGTCGGTTTTATTCAGTTCGGAACATCAAATTATATATATAACGGAAACGGCAAAAAGGATTATTCCGAAAAATGCGGTGTCATCAGAAATCTTTATTTCGACAGCAATCACAATTGTGGAGATGAGCTTGTTTCTTTTGCTGAAAAGTATTTTGCCGAAAATAACATTGCAAGGAAATCTGCGTTTTTTCACGCGCTGGGTATGACCTGCAATGCAGGGCACGGAAAGCTTTACTGCGGTCTGCCTCATATTGAAGCTGTACTTCTGAAGTGTGGTTATGTAAAGGAGCACGAAAATGTTTATTACAAACGTGTGCTGACAGCAAGCGATGCTGCTTCAGATAAGGTTTCTGTCAGCTGCAAGGAAACAAACCCGAAGGGCTTGCAGGAATTTACAATAATTGCTGACGGTAAAGATGTTGGTGCAGGAGCACTTGTATATCTTCCTCAAGGTGAAATATGCTACCTGAAATGGATTTATATTTATGAAACAGAGCAAGGGAAAGGCTATGCCTCAGCTGCTTTGAAAACCATTTTTTCTGACCTGTATAATAAAGGAATACGCAGATTTGATACAGACACAGCCGACAGTAATATTATTGCACAGAGGCTTTACACAAAAGTCGGATTTACTGATATGGGACGGACAAGGAGTTACCTGAAATGAATAACTGCTGCAAAAGTAATTGTAAACTTATAAAGAAATACGACCCAAAACCTAAAAACAGCGATGGCAGCATAAAATGGTTTCTCTATCGCTGGGACGACGGAAAAAACGGTTGCCGCAAGCTTGTCAGGTGCAGGGAATGCGGAAGCTTTTATCTTGTGCAGTGTTATAGGCTGAATAAGTTTTCGGCTGATGCTGATATGCTGTATGAGGATTGGTACGCTGTAGATAACGAAGTACAGGCGGACCGGCTGAACAAAAATTATACAGGTGTTCAGCTTGAACACAGTATGAAGGAGGTTTACAGAAAAAGCTGCTTGAACAGGCACTTTTCACATATCAGAAGCCGTATTGACGTTTCAAATGACATACACGGGCGTTATTGCAGAAAGCTGAAATGATAGAAAGGAAAATTACTATGATAAGACAAATGCAGAAATGCGACATACCTGCCTGTGCGGAAATTCTCTGTGCAGTTTACAACAATGAAATGTGGCAGTGCCATTGGACTATGGAAACAGGCATTGCTTACCTTGAAGATTATTTTGAGGCAAAGAAATTTGTGGGCTTTGTTTCAGAAGAAAACGGTAAAATCATCGGTGCAATGTTTGCTCACGAGAAAATCTGGTGGAACAACAGCGAGCTTTACATTGATGAGATGTTTATTCTTCCCGAAAAGCAGCGCAGCGGTTACGGAAGTATGCTGATAAATGCGGCGGATGAATATGTAAAGGAACATAGCCTTGCAGGACTTACTCTTTGTACAAACAAGTATGCACCTGCACCGAATTTTTACCGCAGGAACGGGTTTGCCGATAACGAGTTTATTATGTTTATGTATAAGGAAGTGTAAAATTATGAAGCCTATGAAATAACATACAGGAATTTTCTTGCGGTCGCTGTCATATTGACAAACGGCTTAGCCTTTTACAGGGAACACCTGCTGCTATTGATTTCAAAAACTGCACTAAAAGCACAAAGGCACACGGAGCTATTTCCGTGTGCCTGCATAATTTGCTGTGTTAAGTTTTATGTGATGCTTGTGAAAACTTCTTTACCGCTGTCCGCTTATTGGACAGCTTTTATTATTTACACGTTTTCTTCTTTAAGCTGTTTTTTGCAGTTTTCTACAATTTCACTTGCTCTTTCGGGATTGTCAACCTTGGTAACTGCACTGACAAGCGGCACTACTATAAGTCCGATAATCATTGCGATTGCACCTGCATTGATTGGTGACGCCATATTAAGCGGCAGGGACGCTGCTGCCTTTGTTGCTTCGGGGAAAAATCCGAGGCTGAATACAAACATATGCACAACTGTAATTCCCACACCTGTTACAAAGCTTGTCCATACAGCTGCCTTTGTAATCTTCTTTGAGAAAAGTCCGTACATAAAAGGTGCAAGGAATGCGCCTGCAAGTGCGCCCCACGAGATAGACATAAGGGTTGTTATGTAAGCGTTAGGGTTAAGCGCGATAACTACAGAGATAAGCAGGAAAACCGCGATAAGCACACGCATAATAAGCACCTGCTTCTTATCGTCCATTTCCTTTTTATAGAATGGCTTGATAAGGTCGATTGTGAGAGTTGAGCTTGATGTAAGCACGAGAGAGGAAAGGGTTGACATTGACGCGGAAAGCACAAGCACTACAACGATACCGATAAGCAGCTGAGGAAGTGCTTTTTCCAGCATTGCAGGTACGATTGAGTCAAACACGAGCTTGCCGTTTGAGCCTGTTTCGATAAATGCTCTGCCTGTTGCTTCTGCCTCAGCAGCGTCAGCTGAGCCGTAAAGTCTGCCGAAGCCACCCATAAGATACGAGCCGCCTGCGACTACGAGTGCAAAAAATGTTGAGATAATTGTACCTCTTGTGATAGCCTTGTTATCCTTGATTGCGTAGAATTTCTGCACCATCTGAGGGAGTCCCCAAGTACCGAGAGAGGTGAGAATTACTACACCGAAAAGGTTTATCGGGTCAGGACCGAAAAGTGAATTGAGTGTATTTGCTTCAACGCCCTTGTCAGTAATTTCACCAAGACCAATAAGGGACTCTGTCCAGCCGCCGTTGCCGTTGATTACGCAGATTACTACAGCTGCAATGCCGATAAGCATTATGATACCCTGCACGAAATCGTTGATTGCTGTTGCCATATAACCGCCTGCGATAACGTAAATTGCGGTAAGCACAGCCATACCGATGATGCAAGCGGAGTAAGGGATATTGAATGCCATTGCAAACAGACGGGAAAGTCCGTTATAGACAGAAGCTGTGTACGGAATAAGGAAGATAAACACGATTACTGCCGAAACTGTTTTCAGTGCCTTTGAATCATATCGCTTTTCGAAAAACTCAGGCATTGTTGCCGCATTGAGCTGCTTTGACATAATTCTTGTTCTCTTACCGAGTACCATCCACGCAAGCATTGAGCCGAGGATTGCGTTGCCGATACCAATCCACGCAGCTGAAACACCATAGCTCCAGCCAAACTGTCCTGCGTAACCGATGAACACTACCGCCGAGAAATATGATGTGCCGTAAGCGAAGGCTGTAAACCAGCCGCCGAGGCTTCTTCCTCCCAGTACGAAATCAGAAACCGATGAGGTTTTCTTTCTGCAATAGAAGCCGATACCCAGCATTACTGCCAGATAAACGACCAGAATAACATATAGCATAACATTGCCGCCTTTCACTTTAATGCGTAAAATCTTGTTAGCTTTAAATCGCTAAAGTCCTTATATTATAACAGATAAACCGCTGATTGTCAATAGCAGCGGCGGTTAAAATCCGACAAAAAACGGCAAGCCACAGTTAAAACCGTTACTTGCCGTTTAATATTCGTAATAATCAATAATCTTCATATCGCTGAGACGTGCAGAAATAACTCTGCCCATACTCATTATATACAGCGTATCGCCGCTTACCGAGCCTCTCAGGAAAATCATACTGTCGTCCACGTCCACATACTCGATAACGCCTTTCTGCACGAAGCCTGCCGTTTCGTCATAGACAAAAACGTAGTAGCTGTTCTGTGTACCGAATTCGTTATAGCTATAGGCAGGTACACCGATTATTCCGCTTTCGCGGTCAACCATTACTGCACGTCTGTCGGTAAATGCCGCAGAATTTCGTTCTGTGCCGTCGTTGCCGAAGATGACACCATTAAGGGCAAGACCTGTTTCAGCGTCATACATTGTCAGCGTAAAACCGCCGTCGTCGGATTTACCGATACCCATCAGCATATCCTCGGAATAACTGTAGAGGTAAGCCGAGCTGCCGAGAAGGGACTGCACCAGAGTCGGAGGATTTGCGGAAAGGTCGATAACTGTTGCTGTTTCGCCGTTTTCATCAATAATTCTTGCGTAGCTTTCCTCAAAACGCACTGATAAAGCATTGCCGTCAGGGAGAAGCTTTCCTGCGCCGTTGACAACAGTAAGCGTTTCGTCAAGCACATAAACCGAAACGGAAGTGCCGCCTGTTTCGTCAGTAATTTTTGTTGCGATACGGAACTGACCGTCAAACTCGTTCATACTGCAGCCAAAGACTGCACCCTCGATTGAGCCGCTTGACTTATAAATAATTCCGCCGTCAGAAAGGTCAAACGAGGAGATAATCGTATACTCCTTATCCTTCCTGCCAACGCCTGCAATATACAGCGTTTCAGCGGAGCAATAGACATTTTTACTTGAGCCCAGTACAGCCTTGACTGTGGGGGTTATATCATCGCTGCCCACATTGATTGCGGAAACAACGGTATAATCTGTACTGTTTGCATAAGAGGGAACAATAATATCCGCCGCAGCGACATAATTTTTTTCTCCATTAAAATAATAAGCAGGCACAAAACTGTCAAGGTCGGCCTGCGTGTCCAGCGGCTTTACACGGTAATCGGAATAAGCCGTTACCATATAAAGCATACCGTCAACTATTTTAGAAGATGTGTAGCTGCCATTCTGTTTATAAGCAGCAATGTGTACAGGATTTTCAGGGTTTTTTACGCTGTAAATATCAACTGTTGAGTTTTTTTTTACAGCAGCCGCGGGAATTGCAGACTTCCCTGCGTCATTACCCTCTGCATCAGACTTGATATCGGAAACTGCCTCGCTAAGTCCGTCGGAATTTTTCTCTGCCGCTGGTACAATAGCTGTGTCATCTGCTGGAACATCAGACACGTTCTGAGAATTATCGGCATCTTCAAAAGTAAATTCGTGAACCTCCTCCGTTTCGGAAGACACGAGAATAACCTTGTCGCCCTCAATATAGATTTCGACAGGCGGATTAACATCGCTTTCAATTTCCGATACAACTTCCATAGTTTCCTTGGAGATGATGTACAGGATACCGTCCTTCAGACAGTAGATATAATTTTCGTCGCTTTTTATAACATCGGATTCGGAAATGTTCTTCCCGTTATATTCGATAAAACCGAATGAAGCATCATTTTCCGTTACAGGCGCCTGTGTAGTTGTTTCATCGATAGTCAGATCAGAATTATCCTCAGCAGTTCCGTTCTGCTCAAGAGTAATACCTGTATAGATATCATAAAAATCATCATATGACTCAGGTGAAACAGCCTCATATTCGATAGGCGCTTCAAGCTGCTGTTCGGCAGCCATTTTTTCGTTGTATGCCCACATACCGACCGCAAAAACGGCACAAGCAGCGGTAGCAACGGCAGTCCTCATCACAATATTTCTGCGCTGTACAGAAATGCTCGGAGCGGATTTTGTATTTCTGTGTTCCGCTTCCATCTTGGACTGTGAGCTCTTTTCCTTTAACATAAGAGCAATATTCTGAGGCGATAATTCATCGGGAACATCCACCTCGTTCATAAGTTCCGTTAATCTTTCTTCAAACTTCAAAACTCCGACCTCCTTTCCGTCAGCGTTCCATAAGCATCTGTTTCAGCTTTATCTTAGCGCGCGCCGCCTTTGAGCGGACGGTATTTGCAGATAATCCCGTCACCTTGGCGATCTCTTCACTTGTATAGCCGGAAACAACGCTCAATGATAATACAAGTCTTTCTTCCTCGTTCAGCCGCCTGAACTCTTCCATAACTTCCAATCCGCCGTAGTTTATCTCGTCGGTTTTCTCTTGTTCTACACTTTCAAGCTCTTCCCGGTAATTTCTTGTCTTTATATATTCCTTCTGCTTGTTTTTTATCTTTACAGTAAGGATTTTAATTATCCAGGCTTTAAAAGCTTTTTCATCTTTTAATTTTTTGATGGAAGAGAAGGCTTCCAGAACCGTGTCACTAACCACATCGGAAGCATCGTGCTGATTTTTCAGGTTTACAAGAGCTATGCGGTATAAATCCTTGTATACGGTAGAATACAGCTCGGCAAACGCATCCGCGTCACCTGCCCTGGCTTTTTTCACGCACTGGGCGAATTCGGTATTCATCTTGCAATATCACCTCTTAACCGTTCTGTCTTTTTATACGGTTTTGAAAATGACATTTATACTGCATTGCCTTACCTTCATAAGACCTGTCATATAGGTAGTGGCAAAAAAAGACCGTTTTGTTGCATCAAGTTTTTACTTTTGGATACTTGCACAAAACGAACTCTGTCACGCTACCCCCAAAACAGTAATCTTGCACAAAACGGATTATAAATGTCATTCAAAAAACGAAATTCATCTTTTATTATAACCATTTTTCCGTCAAATTTCAACCCCTGCGGGAAATTTTATTTAATGAACAGTGAATAATGAAAAATGAATAATGAATAATTTATGGTGTCCGCCTTTCGGCGGACGATTTTAATTCGTCTGCGCAGCCGACACCACATTTATTCACTATTCATTCTTCATTATTCATTAATTCTGTTCCTTCATCAGCTGTTTCAACTCTTTCATTTTCTTTGCACTTCCCACAACATTGCGTATCAGAATAGGCATAAACACCAGACTTCCGACAGCAAAGAGAATTATTCCCACCAGCAAAAGCTTGCTTACCCTATGTTCTGCAAGAGCTGTACCGAAAATTGTTCCGCAGTAGCAAATATCAAACAGCCATAAAAGAGTAATACTCAGACAGCCACCAAAACGTCTTCTTTCAGCATCATACCTGCTTTTAGGGTCGGAATAAAGCTTCGCAAAATCACCCTTTTCCTTTGCCCTGCGGAAGTAGACCTTTCCGTCCGACCAGCATACATATTCAGCGTCACAAGAGCTTGTGACAAACATTACATACGGAGCGGTGATTTCCTCCATTACAGCACCGTCACGGCTGTAGTCCACACGGTATGTATAAGCCGTATCGCTTTTTTCAAAATAGTATTTCTGCACGAAGATGCCGTGTCCAATTTTGGTCAGCACCATTCCCTTGTCAGCCATTTCGTTTAGCCACTGCTCCTCTTTATCCATATCAAAAAAGTGTTTTTTGTAACATTCCATAGTATTTCCTCCTTGTCAGTCTTTCATTGCCTTTTTCAGTTTGTTAAGCGTTCTCCTACACCTGATTGTCTTGTAAATGAAGTACCCCCATATTGCCGCCGTAATTATCAGCACGGCAACCGAAATGACAATTCCGAGTTTTGTGCCGAGATTTTCAGCATTGGCAATAATATCGGGCAGATACGTTATTATATCAATCACACAAATCGGAGTAAGCACACCGCAAAGTCCAAGTGCTTGCAGCAAAGCCTTTTTCTCGGCGGCATATCTGCTTTTCAAATCTGAATAAAGTGGTGCAAACTCGCCTTGCTCCTTTGCCTTGCGGAAATAAAGCTTGTCACCTGCTGTAAAAAGGTACTCCGCATTGCAGGTGTCCTTGACAAAATTTATATAGTCATCGTCACGTTCAAAATCAACACGGTATGTATAAGCCGTGCCGCCCTGCTCGAAGTAGTATCTGCTGCTGAAAAGGTCAGCCGCAACCCTTGCAAGCACAAACCCCTTGTCAGCCATTTCGTTCAGCCACTTTTCCTCTTGCTCAATATCCACAAAGCTTTTTCTGTATTTCTCCATATCAGCTGTCCTTTCTCTCAAGCTTGCTTATAACCTTTTCGCCGTTAGCCGCAAGCTCCTTCAACCGCTCAACCTCAGCAAGCACCGCCGCTCTGCCTGTGTCGGTGATGATGTATTCTTTCTTTCGTGTGCCGCCGTATTCGTTCAGCAGCTTAATCCATTTCTTTGCAACAAGGCTGTTCAGCGCACCGTACAGCGTACCAGCGCCAAGCTTTACTCTGCCGCCTGACATTTCCTCAACCTGCTGCATAATTCCGTAGCCGTGGTTTGCCTCAAACAGCGACAGCAGAACATAGTAAACCGCCTCTGTCAGCGCACCCCTTTCAAAGCTTTCGGGCATATTATCTTCCTCCGTTTAATCAATTCGTAATTCGCAATGCGTAATGCGTAATTAAAATGCACGCAAGCGATTATTTATCTCACATCAATGACAATTTTTCCGCAGTCCTTACAACAATAAGAAATCTGCTCCTCGTTGTCAAAAATGGTACTGTGCACGGGAGTAACAACTCCGCCGCTTTGTTCAATTCTGCCTTTTGTCATAATACCCTTGAAGTCCAAAGGCACCCACGCAAGACGTCTGTCGCCTGCTCTGCCGTGGTAGAAGCGGCAGGTGCCTTGTTCCATTTCTTTTCCGCATACTGGGCAATTCATAATTTATCCTCCATTTATTCAATTCGCAATTCTCAATTCGCAATGCGTAATTATTTGCTTCAAATTCAGCTTGCCCGATAATTGCGAATTACGCATTACGCATTGCGCATTATAACGTGTCCTGTGTAAACAGCTTTTCAACTTCCGCTTTGAGTGTCGGGAACTTCGACAGGTCAGGACTTTCCTCAATCAGTGCTTTCGCTGCGTGCTGACAATCCGTAAGCAGTTCTCTGTCTGCGGCAATGTCGGCAATTTTCAAATCGGGAAGACCGTGCTGACGGTTGCCGAAAAAATCACCTGCTCCACGCATTTTCAGGTCGTACTCCGAAATAGCAAAGCCGTCGCTTGTTTTGGTCATTATTTCAAGGCGCTGACGGGACTCGTCCGTTACTGTCCCTGCAATCAGCACGCAGTAACTCTGGTGCGCCCCTCTGCCCACACGTCCACGAAGCTGGTGAAGCTGTGACAGACCGAAGCGGTCAGCGTTTTCGATTACTATTATGGTAGCATTGGGAACGTCAACTCCGACCTCTACAACGGTTGTTGCCACAAGCAAATCAAGCTCCTGCGCCTTGAACGCCGCCATAACCTTATCCTTTTCGGCGGCGGGCATTTTGCCGTGAAGCAAGCCTGTTCGGTACTCTGCAAGCACCGTCTTTTTCAGACTTTCCGCGTAACCCTTTGCCGCCGCAAGCTCGTTTTCGTTTTCCTCAATCATCGGGCAGACGATATAAGCCTGTCTACCCTCGTCAAGCTGTTTCTTGACAAATCCAAGTGCACGCTCCCTCAGCTTTGCGGTAACCGCAAAGGTTTCGATTTTCTGACGTCCTTTCGGCAGCTCATTCAGCACGGAAATATCCAAATCACCGTAAATAATAAGTGCAAGCGTCCTCGGTATCGGTGTTGCGGACATTACAAGCTTGTGGGGGTTGTGTCCCTTTTCTGCAAGTGTCGCACGCTGATTTACGCCGAAGCGGTGCTGTTCGTCGGTTATTACAAGTCCGAGGTTTTGAAACTCGGTGCTGTCGGAAATAAGTGCGTGTGTACCGACTGCAACAGCGTACTCACCGCCTGCAAGCTTCTCAGCCGCTTCGGTACGCTGTTTCTTGGTCATTGCACCCGTTACACAGCAGACCGCAATTCCCAGCGGTTCAAGCATTTCAGACAGGGTTTTGTAATGCTGACGTGCCAGAATTTCGGTAGGTGCCATAAGTGCTGTCTGAAATCCGTTCTTTGCGGCAAAAAGTGCCGCTGCTGCCGCAACAGCTGTTTTACCTGAGCCGACATCGCCCTGAACAAGCCTGCTCATAGGGGTGTTGCCGCACATATCCTTGATTATATCGTCAACGGCACGTTTCTGTGCACCTGTCATTTCAAAGGGCAATGCGGAATAAAACTTCTCCATTTCCTTTTCCATAGGCTTCATTTTACAGCCGTTTTCCGCACGGGTACGGCTTTTCATCAGCATCATACCAAGCTGTAATTTAAGCAATTCGTCAAAGGCAAGACGCTTTTTCGCCAGCTCGGAAGCGTGTGCGTCCTTAGGGAAATGGATACTTCTCACGGCGTATTCCATCGTGGAAAGTGCGTAATCAAGACGCATTTCGGCAGGAATAATTTCCTCAAAAAAGCTTGCATCGGCATTTGCGAGAATTTCGGATATATTTGTTGTAACCATCGCCGCAGTAAGTCCCTCGGTAAGCGGATAAACGGGACGGAGAAGATTTTCCGAATCCGCTTTAAGCACGGTAGGAGAATTCATTTCCTTGCGGGTCATATTGCCCGAAATCTTGCCGCTGAAAAGGTACTCCTCACCCTCTTTGAGTGCGTCGGAAGCAAAACGGTTGTTGTAATAAGTGATTGTGATACGCTCGCCGCTGTCGTCCTCGGCAAAAATCTTGTATAGGGTCAGCCCCTTGCGAATTCTTGCGGCAGGCTGTTTCTTTATCACAAGGGCACGGATTACAGCGTGCTGACCTACCTCAGCAAGGCTTGCCGCAATCGGCTCGGAGTAATCTATATACCGTCTCGGGAAGTGAAAAATCAAATCCCCTGCGGTTTTTATTCCCATTTTTCCGTAAAGCTCGGCACGCTTCTCCCCCACGCCCTTCAGCTCACGAATTGGTGTATTCTTATTCATAGCAGTTCCTTTCAACTTTACGTTAGCCGTTATATCGGAAGCTGTTATATCGGCTACCGATATGTTTTACAATTACATTATATCGGCTGCCGATATAATTGTCAATAGGTTTGACAAAATTTCTGTGAAAAATTCCTGTGCTGTACAAAATATGCCCTGTGTTCTTGCAATTTGCATTTATCTGCTGTATAATCTAAGTATCATTATTATATCAGGAAGGTGCAGCTATGATTGAATTCAAATATGATACCCAGCTTCTTATCGAGGGTGAAAATCTCGACGAGGACGCTATCAACGATTATTTCATCGCAAACTTCAAGGGCGACAGCCTGCTTGCGGTTGGGGATGAGGAGCTTATCAAAATCCATTATCACACAAACGAACCCTGGAAGGTGCTTGAATACTGCGCATCACTGGGCGAAATCTTCGACATTGTAGTTGAGGATATGGACAGACAGTCACGGGGACTTAAAGGCTGATAAACATAAAACGGGAAGACACACTGTCTTCCCGTAAAAATGAATAAAGAATAATGAATAGTTAAGGTGTCCGCTTTGCGGACATTTTTAATATCATTGCCGAAGGCAATTCCTTAATTATTCATTATTCAATATTCACTATTCATTGTCGAAAAATTTTTTCGACAAACTGAAACGGGAAGGTGCTGAACCTTCCCGTTTTTATTATAATACGTTATTTTTAATAAATTCTGTAAGCTCCTCCGCCATTTCGTTATGCTCGGAAAGTCTGGGGTGTCCCGGAGTTGCCGCACCGTTTCTGCTGAACATATTGTGGTATGCCTTGATACCCATTTCGTTCAGTTCGTTCTTGATTTCCTCGATAGCGTTATCCCAGTCAGCGTCGTGCATAAGAATTGTTGTTGTCAGCACGAACTTTGCACCGCCGTAATGCTTGTCAAGGTCACGGACCATCTTTATGTACGCTGTTTTCCACTCGTTTCTGTAAACAGGGTCGGAAATGTTGCGGTCATTCTGGTCGGTTTTTCCGTTGTGCTGGTCGTTTTGTCCGATTGCGATGATTACAATATCGGGAGTATATCTGCTGAAATCCCAGTTGGTAATATCTCCGCCCTCAGGGAAATAGCAGGTCTTGTCGTAGGTTGACTCAAGACCGATATAATCAGGCATATGGAAATATCCTGTGCCGTTGAAAAGGGCGATACCGCCCTGACAGATGTTGTGGATTTGCGCATTGATATTTCGTGCAGTCTGCATCACAAAGCTGTTCCACACGTTGTCAAACTTGCTGTCGTGCCCCTCAGGGTCGCACTGTGCAACATAGTCGTATGCCTCGATAACCTCGCCTGCGCAGACGCTGTCGCCGTAGACTTCGATTTTCCTTTCGGGAAGCGGGTCAGGTGCAATAAATTCGCCGTCCGTCTCAAAAGACTTGACAAACAGGAACTGGTTGCCTGCGTGACGCTTGTAGATGATAACGTCGTGCACGCCGTCAGCAAGATTTTCAGCAACCGTCAGGGTTACGTCGGTGCAGTTGTTATCGTGGGAAAGAGGAATACCCTTCATCTCTCCGTCGATTACAACGCCGAGATTAAGGCTTCCCCACACACAGCAGTTGTTGACTGTTACATCAAGCTTCGTGCCCTTGAATTTCAGGACAGCCTGCGCACCTGCGTGAAAAAGCTTTGTTTCATTTTCGGTCACGTCACGTCTGCCCATCCAGAGTACATTTTTATCATTATGCAGAATTTTCATATCAAATTTCCTTTCATTCAATCATTTAGTGTAATTTTACCACAAATAATTCCATTTAGCAAGCAATAATTAATAAAACGTATAAAAAAGCTATTAAAAAGGTTATTATTTTCTTGCAGAAAATGTTGTATAATTAATATAGAGATTAACTTGAAAGGGGACGCTTATCGGATTGAACAGGAAAATATTTGTAAACCAAATCGGTTATATCAGCAATCAGGTCAAAACAGCCGTTTATACCGGTACTGCTGACTCATTTCAGATTGTAAACGCAAAAACAGGCAGAACTATGTTCTCGGGGCTTCTCCGTACCACTGTTTACGACAAGGCTTCGGGCGATACAGTTTCACTCATTGATTTCTCCACATTCAATATGTGCGGAAAGTATTACATAAAAATCGGACTGAAAAAGTCTGCACCGTTTGTTATTTCCGACAACCCATACAGCGGGGTCAAAAAGGGTCTGCTCAAAGGTCTTTATTACAACCGCTGTTCTGCACTCGACAGGCGCTTTGCGGGGGACTATGCCCACAAGGCTTGTCACACTGACCTTGTACCGCTTTTTGAAAACCCGTCGAAAAAGCTTGACGTAAGCGGCGGCTGGCACGACTCAGGCGGCTACGGAAAATTCTCCGTCTGCACAAGTGTTACGCTGGGACACCTGCTCTACGCTTACATATTTTTCCCTGAAAGCTTTGCTGAGGAAACAGGTATTCCTGAGTCAGGAAACGGTATTCCCGATATTCTGAATGAATGTCGTGTGGGGCTTGAATGGCTGCTGAAAATGCAAGCGCGTGACGGCGGCATATACCACAAGGTTGTATGGCAATGCCCTCCTGAGCCTGTTATGCCTGAGGACGACTATACAGAACACTACATTTTCGCAAAATCACATCAGGCAACAGCTTGTGCCTGTGCTGTATTTTCTCTTGCTTCAAGAGTTTACGGCAGTATTGACAAGGCTTTTGCCGATAAGCTTCACGAAGCTTCCATCAATGCGTGGATATGGCTTATGAACAACCCGAAATATGAACCGTTCGAAACACCTCCGACGATTACTCTCAATGCCGCAGGTGACTTCTACGACAACAACTTCAATGACGAGCTTTTCTGGGCGGTCTGCGAGCTTTACGAAACAACGGGCGATGATGCCTTCCACGAAAAAATAGCTGAGCTTTGCACTGCGGTTGACGGAACAGGCTTCGTAAACCGTGAAGTCAGCGGCTTCGGCACGGCGGCTTACCTTTTCGGCTCTCATCCGCGTAAAAAGAGCGTTGAGCAGACTCTTCACCTGCGGCTCAGGATAAAGGCTGACAACCTGTACGGCTTAAGCAGGAAAAGCGGCTACAAAACAGCAAAATCCGCTGACGACTACACACGGGGAAGCAATATGTATTCTATGACGGACAGCATTGCTCTCATTCTTGCGTATAAAATTTTCGGCTGTGAGGAATACCTTGATACAGTCTGCGAGCAGTGGAACTACATTCTCGGTATGAACCCTATGGGCGTATGCTATGTGACAGGCTTCGGAAGCAATTCTGTAAAAAATCCGCATCACCGTCCGTCAGAAGCGGACGACGTTGAAGAACCTGTTCCCGGACTTCTCGTGTGCGGTCCGAGCAAGCTTGTTCAGGATGACTTTACTCAGTGGAATATTCCTGAGGAAGCCGCACCTGCAAAGTGTTACTACGATATCGTGCACAGCTACACAACCAACGAGCCTACCATTTACACCAACTCGGCGGCGGTTTTTGTGGCGGGATATCTTGACTCTTTGTCCGATATGAGTTAAAATTATAAAGCGTTATTATTTTGAAAAGGATTGATAAATTTGACCAAAAAACATCTTTCGGCAATTGCCGCAATCGCACTCTGCGGTGTAATTCTCGCAGGCTGCGGCAATAACGGCACTGCTGAAACTACTGAAACAGCTGCACAGACCACAAGTCCTGACATCGTTACTATGGCTCCCGACCCGAACGAGGTTGACCCGAGCGTACCTGTAAAGCTTGAAGACGGAATTACTGAAAAAATGTACGGCAGAGCTATTCTCAACGAGGGTAACCTTGCACGTCTTGCGGCTGCTATGAAAAAGGCACAGAACGGTGAAAAGGTTACTGTAGGCGTAATCGGCGGCTCTATCACACAGGGCAGCTCCGCTTCAAATCAGAACAACTGCTACGCTTCACGCTTTAATCAGTGGTGGACAAACAAGTTCCCTGAGGCTGAAATCGGCTTTGTAAACGCAGGTATCGGCGGAACAAACAGCTACCTCGGCGTGCACCGTGTCGATGAACAGCTTCTTGCGCACAACCCTGATGTTGTTATCGTGGAATTTTCCGTAAACGACACCGACAAGACAATGAACAAGTATTCCTATGACAGCCTTGTAAGAAAAATTCTTTCCTACGAAACCAATCCTGCGGTTATGCTTCTTTTCACGACTCAGGAAAACGGCACAAGCCTTCAGGACGTGCACAAGGAAATCGGTGCGGCATACGACCTGCCGATGATAAGCTACCGTGAGGTTGTTTACCCCGAGGTTGCGGCAGGAACTCTCGACTGGAAGCTTATTTCCCCTGACAACATTCACCCTAACGATGCGGGACACGACATCATCGGTCAGATTGTTGACCGTTACCTTAATGAGGTTTACGACAAGCTTGATACAATTACCGAAGAACCAACTGCTTTCGCTGCTGAGGGTTACACAAACGACTACTTCAAGAACGCTGAGATGCTCAGTGCTGCTGATATTACAGCGACATCTTCCGAGGGCTTTGAAGCAATCGAAAACGGCTTCTATCACCAGTTCCCGAACAACTGGAAAACCGAAGCAGGCGGCACGATGACATTTGATGTTGAGTGCCAGAACTTCGGCGTATTCTTCCTTTGCACAACCGACGGCAAGAGCGGCACTTACGAGGTTTACGTTGACGGTGAACGCAAGGGCAAGCTTGAAGCTGACTTCACAGGCGGATGGGGTACTTACGGCAACACCAAGCAGATTGTTCTTGCTAAGGAAACCGCAAAACACACTATCGAAATCAAGCCTGCTGAGGGCAGCGAGGACAAGGGTATTACAATCCTTGGACTTATGGTTTCATAATAGGATAAACATTCAGCCCGTGAGGAAATTTCCCCACGGGCTTTGTTTGTCGAAAAAGTCTTTTCGACAATGAATAGTGAATATTGAATAATGAATAATGAATAACTATGGAATTGCCTTCGGCAATAATATTAAAAATGTCCGCAAAGCGGACACCTTAACTATTCATTATTCTTTATTCATTATTCATTTTTTCATTAGCCTGTCGAGTTTATCGGCAGGCTAAGCCCGTGAGGTTTTCCCCACGGGCTTTGTTATGCTTATTGTATTTTCCTTGCACGCATTGCGTTTGCAACGGCAATCAGGCAGACCCCCACGTCAGCGAAAACAGCCGCCCACATTGTTGCGAGTCCCAATGCCGAAAGCACCAGCACCGCCGCTTTTACTGCAAGGGAGAACACAATGTTCTGAACGACTATTCCCTTTGTTTTTCGGGAAATCCTTATTGCAGTCATAAGCTTTGACGGTTCATCGGTCATTATTACTGCGTCCGCTGCTTCTATTGCCGCATCTGAGCCGATACCGCCCATTGCGACGCCTGCGTCCGCACGCATAAGCACGGGGGCATCATTTATTCCGTCGCCAACAAAAACTGTTTTCTTCTTTTGGTGAGACGCACTGATAATTTCTTCGATTTCTGCAACCTTGCCGTCAGGAAGAAGCTCAGCGTGCCATTCGTCAACACCAAGCTTTTCAGCTGTGATTTCAGCGGCGGACCTTCTGTCTCCCGTGAGCATTACCGTTTTTATTCCTGCATTTTTAAGCTCGGCAACCGCCTTTTCAGCGTCAGGCTTCACGCTGTCGGAAATTTCTATCACACCTGCATAAGTGCCGTTTTCAGCAACGTAAATAAGCGTACCTGCGGACTTGATTTCGGGTATGCTTCTGACGCCCTGTTCTTCAAGAAGAAGCCTGTTGCCTGCAAGAATTGTTCTGCCGTCAGCAGCTGCACAAACTCCTCTGCCTGCAATTTCAGTTATTTCAGCCTTGACGGGTGTGCCGCTGAATTTGCGCATTACAGCCATTGCGGCAGGATGTGTTGAAGCCTGCTCGGCAATTGCCGCAAGGGAAAAAAGCTGTTCTTCGGTGCATTTTTCGGAAATAACTTTTGTTACCTCAAAGCTTCCGTCGGTAAGTGTACCCGTCTTGTCAAAAACAACCGTGCCGCACTCGGCAAGCTGTTCCATTGCAATGCCGCCCTTGATGAGGATACCTCTTGCGGAAGCGCCGCCGATGCCGCCGAAAAAGCTGAGGGGCACGGAGATTACAAGTGCGCAGGGGCAGGATACAACAAGGAAGTTAAGTGCATTGTAGACGTACTGAGAGCTGAAGCCGCTGACTAAAATCGGCACAACCGCAAGAAGCACTGCCGCTATTACAACGCAGGGGGTATACCAGCGTGCAAAGCGTGTGATGAACTGCTCGGATTTTGCTTTTTTCGCAGAAGCATTTTCAACCAGCTCCAGAATTTTTGTAACCGTTGACTCGCCGAATTCCTTTTCTACTCTTGCTTCGATAAGTCCTGTCAGGTTTACACAGCCGCTCATAAGGCTGTCACCCTCGTTTGCTTCACGGGGCACGCTCTCGCCTGTCAGCGCAGATGTATCAACGGTTGTTTTTCCCAATGTTACAACGCAGTCAAGCGGCACTTTTTCTCCAGGCTTCACGACAATTATATCACCCACATTCACAAGCTCAGGGGCAACCTGCTCGATTGTGTCGCCGTGCTTCACGTTTGCAACGTCGGGACGGATATCCATAAGTGAAGCGATACTGTTTCGGGAGCGGCGTACTGCAAGGCTCTGAAACATTTCACCAAGCTGATACAAAATCATTACCACAACGCCCTCGTGGTATTCACCTATACAGAAAGCGCCTACGGTTGCCGCCGTCATAAGAAAACACTCGTCAAAAGGTCTGCCCTTGATGATGTTTTTTCCTGCGGTAACAAGGACGTCAAGTCCGACGATGAAATAGGACGCGAGGAAAATCCAAAGGGAATAATCGCTGTCGTGCAAAACGAGTCCGATGATAAAAATTACCACGGAAGCGATGATTTTTGCCACATCCCTTTTTATATCGGAGGAGTCCTCGCCGTGGTCGTGACTGTGAGAATTCCCCTGCTCCGAAAGGACAACCTCAACGTCAGGCTCAAGCTCGGCGGTGATTTTCTTCACCTCACGGATTACCGCTTCGTCGCTGCCGTCGGCAATTTCAAGACCCAGCTTCTTAGCCATAAAATTCATTTCGGCTGTTTTTACAAAAGGATTTTTCTCGCTTGCCGCACGGATTTTCTCGGCACAATTTGCGCAGTCGAGACCCTTCATATATAATGTAATCTTCATAACGTTACTCCTCAGATTTTTTTCATAACACCGAATGCCAGCGGAATAATTCCGTCAACAAACGTAACCTTGACGGGTCCGAGACCGCAGCCGTTGAGCATTCTGCTGTAGCTTTCTGCTGTAAAATCGGAAGCGGGGTTGAAGCCGAATTTCTTGTAAAAATTTATCAGCGCCTTTGTACCTGCACCCTTATGCACAAAGGTCGGAAGAATAAGCTTGCCGCCCTTTTTCGTTACACGGTAAAGTTCCTTCACCGCTTCTTCGGGGCTATCGATAAGGTGCAGCACATTTCCTGCCATAACGATATCGTAGGTTTCGTCCTCATCGGACATATGGAATATGTCACGCTCCTCAAAGGTGATATTCTTTATACCAAGCCTTGCACACTTTTTTCTCGCCTGCTCAAGCATTGCAAGGGAAAAATCCGTGCAGACAACGCTTTCAGCCTTTTTGGCGGCGGTAATTGAAAGCTCGCCCGTGCCTGCCGCACAGTCAAGTACCTTTGCCCCCTCAGGTACAATCTGCCTTACCCCACGAAGCATTGACCTGTAAACCTTGCCGTTAAGCGACTCGGTAATATCGTAAATTCCTGCTACTTTATCCCAGAAACTCATTGTTATCTCTCCTTACTCCATAACGTGTTCAAAAGCCTGATTGAAAATCGTTTTTATATGTGCGTCAGCAAGGGAGTAGAACACGGTTTTTCCTTCACGGCGGTACTTTACGAGCCTCGCCTGTTTCAGCACTCTCAGCTGATGGGAAATTGCGGACTGGGTCATTCCAAGCACCTCGGCAATTCCGCAGACGCACATTTCACTTTCAAACAGTGCGCAGATTATTCTTACTCTTGTGGAGTCCCCGAAAACCTTGAACAATTCCGCAACATCGTACAGGATTTCCTCATCGGGAAGATTTCCTGCAACTTTTTCTACTGTCAATGTATGTGCCTCACAGCAAGCCTCGTGTGTATCGTGGTTGTGTTCCATAATTTATCTTACCTTTCATTTTAACATATGAGCCATTGTTCATATGTATTATAATTCATTTGTCTGCACAGTAATACATACAAATAGTAAAGAAATTGTGTACAGAGTGTAAAAAGCTGTTTTATTTAAATATATTGAAATAAATATATGTTATTATTATAATGATAAATTCTGCACGGGAGGTGATTTGACTTGAATACAGATACAGAAACCAAAAACGTTAAGTCCGCTGAGGTTAATGACGATAAAATAAACTGGCGCTATCAGGATAAGGAATACAACGAAAGCTTCAAGGAATGGCGCAAGCAGAAACAACATTCCGTAGGCTTCTATTTTGTCGAAAAGCCAAATCAGCTTACATATCAGGATAAGGTTGGTTTCATTCACGACTACCCTGAGGCAAGGGAAACCCACGCTTTCCGCAGGGTTATGACTGTACTGGGGTTTATTCTGCTCTACAGGGTGATTTTTGACGTTTTTACAATGTACTTCCTGCCCGTTATTCTCGAAACTATAGGGTTTGATATTCACGTTGCTTTCTTTTCGGGAGAACGGCACGGCAATGAAACCTTCCTCATTATTCTTGACACTATAACGCAGATTGTCGGACGTATACTTCCGATTGCGATACTTATCCGACATCTTCAGATGCCGTTTTCGGTAATGCTTCCTGTGAAAATTACCAATAAACCGATGTTCTGGTTCGGAATACCTGCTATCCTTCTTGTAACAGGTGTATGCTCGGTAATGTCGTTCTTTTATGAGGAATTCCTTTCGATAGCAAAAATCAACTCGTCACGCTCGCTTATGGTTCCGACAGAAACGGAAAATATGATACTGTTTCTGGTGCAGATGATACTTGTTTCAATTGTCAGCGAGCTTTGCATTCACGGTGTATTCCTACAGCTGACAAGACAATTCGGCGACGGAACGGCTCTCATTGTAACAAGCCTTATACACACTTTCATAACCTATGACATAACTATGATGCCGTTTACATTTATCACCACTATGGTAATAGGCTATTTCACAATCCGAACAGGCTCAGTTATTACAGCGGTAACAATGCGTGTAATCCAGCGTTTCTTTGTGTATATACTTTACTTCCTTGATTACGTTGCAGACGACCGATACAGCGGCACTATCATTGCCGCATTCTTCTTCGTGACAATTGTTGCAGGACTTATAGGCTCTGTACATTTCTTCTGCAACTACAGTGACCGTTTCGGTATTCTTCTGAAAGAACGGTATATGTCAACGTCAAGCAAGATTCTTACTGCGGCTTCAAGTATTCCGTTAATTATTTGGTTCACGATTTCCTTTGTTATTACTATTCTTAATCTGAATTTCAAAATATAACTGACGGGCAGCACGGCTATCCGTTTGTCAAAACCGAAAGGACAGCTTATGGGGCTTAAAAATGATGAATTCTATATGGAAATGGCGATGAAGCTTGCCTGTGAGGCTGCTGCTGAGGGGGAAACTCCTGTGGGTGCGGTTGTTGTACGCAATGACGGATTTATTGCAGGTACGGGGCGCAACCGCCGCGAAAAAGGCAGGAATGCTCTTTACCACGCTGAGGTCATTGCGATTGATGAGGCGTGCAGGACTCTCGGCGGCTGGCGGCTGTCAGGGTGCACACTTTATGTTACGCTTGAACCCTGCCCTATGTGCGCAGGTGCGATAATCAACTCACGGATTGACCGTGTTGTGTTTGCGGCGTGCGACTCTGCGGCAGGTGCGGCAGGAAGCCTTGTAAACCTGTTTTCACTCGGCTGCAATCATCAGCCTGCGGTTGAACAGGGACTTATGAAAGAGGAAAGCGAAGCCCTGCTGAAAAACTTTTTTTCGGAGCTGAGGAGGAAAAGAAAAATGCAGCGTATAAAGCTTGTTGAGGTACAGACAGAGCAGCAGATTGAAGCTGTTGCGGCGCTTGCTGACGAAATATGGCACGAGTGGTTTCCGTCAATTCTGAGTGCGGAACAGATTGACTATATGGTTGACAAATTCCAGTCGGTAAGGGCTATGACGGAACAAATCAACAGCGGCTACACCTATTACATCTTACGCAAGGGTGATGCACGTATCGGCTATACTGCAATCCGCCCTGACGCTGACGGACGGCTGTTCCTGTCGAAAATTTACATCAAAAAGGAGTACCGCGGCAACGGCTACGCAAGTGAGGTTTTTGCTTTTCTGAAAGATTACTGCCGTGAACACGGACTCAGTGCAATATGGCTTACTGTGAACAAGCACAACGACAATTCCATTGCTGTGTATAAAAAAAGCGGTTTCCGCATTATCGGCGAGGACGTGACCGACATCGGAAACGGCTATGTGATGGACGACTATTTCTTCCAGCTTGATGTTGATATTGATAAGGGGATTTGATATGTTCAAAAAACTTCTTCCACATAACAAGGCTTCAATATTCTGGTTTGCGGCAATTCCTTTCATTGCAGGTGCGGCGCTTTTTGCAAAGAAAACCCACACTGTCGAAAACGGCAGAAGCGAGGATGTGTACCTTATCGGTAAAAAGGGCAGCCCGAAAGCTGTTTTCGTGACAAATCAGACTCCGAAAAAGGCACTGAAAAACGCTGTCGGCAAATATATTGACAGCATTAAGGACTGACGCTATGACCAGACAGAAATATCTCGATTACTGTGAAAGCATCTCTGCCGCTGTGCTGGACACGCCCTTTGATGACGGGGAGACAGTTGCGGTACGTCACCGTGACACAAGAAAGTGGTTCGGGCTTATTATGGAACACGACGGAAAGACTATTGTCAATCTGAAATGCGAGCCGATGGAGGCGGATTTTCTCCGTGCGGCTTACGAGGGTGTTACACCTGCGTACCATATGAACAAGGTGCACTGGAACACGGTTTACCTTGACTCGGACGTGCCCGATGAGGAAATTTTCCGAATGACTATGAACAGCTTTGAGCTGACCCAAAAGAAAACAAAACGCAGACAGATGAAAAAAGAATAGTTACAGTGTCCGCTTTGCGGACATTTTTAATATTATTGCCGAAGGCAATTCCATAATTATTCATTCTTCATTATTCAATATTCACTATTCATTGTCGAAAAGACTTTTTCGACAAACTGACCTGAGGAGAAAGCTTCTCAGGTTTTTATTGAAAGAAAGGGGCGATTGCCGATGAATGAACGTTTGCCGTATCTGCGTGAAAAAACCGCAAAGCTTACAACCTCTCCGGGTGTTTACAGAATGCGTGACAAGGGAGATAATATTATTTACATCGGCAAGGCTAAAAACCTGCGCAACCGTGTTACAAGCTACTTCCGTGAAAATCCTGACCACACACCTAAGGTTGCAAAGATGGTTTCCCACGTTTACGACTACGATTTTATCGTTACTGACAGCGAATACGAGGCGCTTGTGCTGGAGTGCTCAATGATTAAACAGCATATGCCCAAGTACAACATTCTGCTCAAAGATGACAAGGGCTACAGCTATATAAAGATTTCCGAGGGCGAGTACCCGAAAATTACTATGGAAATGCAGAAAAAGGGCGGCGGCACATACCTTGGACCGTACACCAGCACCTTTGTTGCAAAGCAGGCAGTTGAGGAGGCTAACAAGGTTTTTATGCTTCCGACCTGCAAGAGGATTTTTCCGAGGGATATGGGAAAATTCCGTCCCTGCCTCAATCACCACATCAAGCAGTGTATGGGTGTATGCACGGGCAGAATTTCAGCTGAGGAGTACGGCAAAACCGTTGAGCAGGCGGTTGAGTACATCAAAAACGGCTCTGAGGCTTCAATTGAAACGCTGACGGAAAAGATGATGACTGCCGCAGAAAATCTTGATTTTGAGCTTGCGGCAAAGCTCCGTGACAGAATTTCTGCTATAAAACGTGCTGCTGACAATCAGAAAATCATTGCTGAGGATATGCGTGACACGGACATTATTGCTGTGGCGCAAAACGGCGAGTACGCTTGTGCGGCGGTACTGATGTACCGTATGGGACGGCTTTTCGACCGTACCGAATTTGACCTTGGTGACTTTGACAGGGAGGATAATATGCTGGAGGATTTCGTGCTCCAGTATTACTCCGACCCGACGAAAATTCCCCGTGAAATCATCACCGAGGAAACCCTCCCCAACGAGGAAATGGTTGAGCGCCTGCTCCGTGAAAAAAGCGGACGTGCTGTGACGCTTTCCTCAAAATCAAGGGGCAAGGGACTGCGGCTGATAATGATGGCAAAATCCAACGCAAGTGACAGCCTTGCGATAAAAGTCGGACGCACAGGCAAGGAAATCGTTGCCCTTGAAGCACTGGGAAAAATTCTCGGACTGCCTGAGCCGCCTGTTTATATCGAGTCCTACGATATTTCCAACCTTGGCAGCTCATCAATGGTTGCGGGTATGGTTGTGTTTGAAAACGGACGTCCGCTGAAAAAAGCGTACAAGAAATTTTCCATTAAGGAAACGCAGATACAGAATGACTACGCAAGTATGCGGGAGGTGCTGGAAAGACGTTTCCGCCATTACCTTGATGGGGACGAAACCGACGAAGGCTTCAACCGTCTGCCTGACCTTATCCTGCTTGACGGCGGCAAGGGGCAGGTCAATGCTGTTGAGCCGATACTCCGTGAAATGGGAATAGACGTGCCCGTTTTCGGTATGGTCAAGGACAACAACCACCGCACCCGTGCAATAGCAACCTCAGGCTCGGAAATTGCAATTTCGGGCACAAAGGCGGCGTTTATGCTTGTCACTCGGATACAGGACGAGGTGCACCGCTTCTCTATCACATTCCAGCGTAACAAGCACCGCAAGCAGTCCTATGAAATGGGTCTGACCAAAATCAAGGGCATAGGCGAGAAAAAGGCACAGAAGCTTTTTACCACCTTCAAAACCCGTGAGGAATTCAAAAAGGCAACCCCCGAGGAGATTGCCAAGGCGGCAGGGATAAATATTACCCTTGCCCAAGAAGTTTATGAGTTTGTGCAGAATGAATTATAAAAACAAGGGTACTGAAAACAAATTCAGTACCCTTAATTTTTTACGATGCACTATTCTTCATAAATGTGATAAAATCAGATTTCGGAACAGGCTTTGAGTAGTAATAACCCTGAATATACTCACAATCAAGGTCGGCAAACTTCTTTGCCAGCTCGGCGTTTTCAACACCTTCAACAACAATGCTCATATCCATATCCTTGAGCATTTTGATTGTGTTTTTCAGAACAATCCACATTCTTGGGTTGTCCTCCTCGTCCACGAAGGTCTTGTCCAGCTTTACAATGGAAATCGGCAGTGAAGCAACGCTCTTGATATTGGAGTAGCCTGTGCCGTAGTCGTCCAGCGAGAAGCTTATTCCTGCCTGAGTAAGCTTTTCAAGATTGTTCATCATAACATTCTGTGCATAGGAAGCGGCGGTTTCGGTAATTTCCAGATTGATTTTATCCGGTGTAACGCCGTACTTGTTCATAATCTGGAGAACCTTGTCCGCAAGGTCAGTCTGCATACACTGTGCAACAGAAAGGTTGATTTCGATATAGTCCAGTCCCAGCTCCTTGAACTCGTCGCCCGAAATAAAGTGGCAGACTTCCTCAAGAACGTAATCGCCGATACGATGAATTGCACCGCTTTTTTCGGCTGCTGTGATAAACACATCGGGAGGGATAAAGCCGTACTTATCGTCAATAAGTCGGAGCAAAGCTTCTGCTGAAATGAAGCGCTGCTTTTCAACCGAGAAAATAGGCTGGTAATACACGGAGAACTTTCTGTTTGCAAGAGCATCGTCGATAATGCTATCGATATCATTGCTAAGCTTGAACGCTCTGTCGGCGATAACGTCAGAAGCTTTAAGCACGTTGCCAGAATACGGAACTGCGGAGCAAAGGTCTGAACCGAAAGCGACAAGCGACCTGAAATCGGAGATATCTGTCGGGCAGTACGCGACGCAGACATATGCCATAAGATTAAGCTCAAGCTGGCTTATTACCATACTGTTTTTCAGCTCGATATTTATTGCCTCAGCCATTCTTTCAATTTTATCCCAACTGCTTTTGTTTACAACAACACGGAAGCTGCCTCTGTCAAGATAATACAGGTCAGCATAAACCTTCATATCCTTGTTGATTGAAGCAAGCTTGTCCGCAATCGTTTTCAGAAGCTTTGATGAATTGTCATAGCCAAGCATAGCTGAAACAGATGAATAGTTGGAAATATTTATAAGAATTATTCCGATTTCCTTCTGATTGACAAAATTTCTTTTCATTGCATCGGCATAAGCACCGTGCTTACCCAATTCCGTAACCATATCAACCAGTTCCTCGGGACGCTGTATTGTTATAGCCACAAGAATAACAGCCACCGCACTGCAGAACAGCTCCAGCAGCCAGGTCGGGAAAAACAGCTGAATTGCCGCCGCCGTGAGCGTAAGAGGATAAATTACCAGCAGCGAAATAAACTGACCAATTCGGAAAAGACGGCGGTACCTTACAATATAGTATATACCAAACCCTACATATGACAATGCCGTAATATAAACCAGCGGGAAGCAATTGCCCCTTGTATATTCCAGATTGTCATTGATATAGAACATATCCTTTGTAAAAGGATTAAGTATCAACGCAATAAGTACAACCGTAATCGGGAAGGTAATAAACACTCCTGTCACAAAGCGTCCCTTCAGCTTGTGCCATGTGTCGGTAAGGCTTATGATATACAGGGTATATATGGGAATAGTAACATTTCTCATAACCAGATATCCCGTATGTGATATGTATCTTATAACAAGATTTGTCTCTCGTGCAACATCAAGCGAAACCGCCCACAGGTCAAATACAATATCTGCAAAAACAACTGCAACAAGCAATATAAACAAACGGTTTGATACACCGTGTGTCATTTTTCTGAATATGATTGAAAAAGCCGCAACCGCTATAAGCACCAATGCACACACATCAAAATAAATTATTGGTGTCAACGCTCTCACCCCTTTAGCAAATACGACGAAAATTATTGCTAAAATAAATACAATTCTATATAATAAAGCATAGCACAAAATTGTTAACAAATAAAGTATTCCGCAAATAAACGTAACTTTACACAAAAACCGAGGAGTATTCTTATATAGAATATCCCTCGGTTTACAGATTACTTACAAATTTATAACAGGCTGAAGCTGTTTTCCGTCAAGTGCGGCAGCGATTGCGTCGGGAATAAGCGGGAAATTCGCCGAAAGTGAACGAGGCTTTGTCTGTGCATCATCCTGAGCAAAAGGCACAAAGTACACATATCTGTAGTTGAGCAGTGCACCGATATTTTTCGCCGCCCCTGCAAGACCGTCGTTTGTGGAGAGTGCGATAACAAGCGGCGAGCCGTTGCGCAGGTGTGATTTTGCCGCCATTGTGACGGGGGTATCAATAATCCCTACCGCAAGCTTTGCAAGGGTGTTGCCTGTGCAAGGTGCAATGACGAGAGCATCAAACATTTTCTTCGGTCCAACGGGCTCTGTTTCGGCAATTGAACGCAGCACACGTTTTCCTGTCAGCTTTTCAAGACGCTCGATATGCTCCTGCGATTTGCCGAAGCGTGTGTCGATATAGGCTGCGTTGAAGGACATAATTGCTGTAACGTCTGCACCCATCCCAATCAGCCTTTCAAGCTGCTCAAAGGCTTTGCTGAATGTGCAGAATGAGCCGCAGAGCGCAAATCCGATTTTCTTTCCGCTAAGGTCAGTCATTGAAGTCACCTCTTTCGGAAAGAATATTCTTCACGGTTTCGGCGATTACCTCTCCCGATGTGACAGGTGCAACCTTTCCGGGGAGTGACAGCAGCCATACTGCTTTTACACCGAGGTTTCCTGCTGTATCAAAATCTACGCCGCCCGGCTTTGAGGCAAGGTCGATGACAAGGCTGTTTCTGTCTATAAGTCTGAGCAGCTTCTCATCGAGGATTACCGCAGGTACGGTATTGAAGATAACATCGCTTTCGGCAACTGCATCTTCCATTGCGCTAATCTGTACTGCCTTACAGCCGTAGACCCGTGCCCAGGCAAGGTCGGAGCATTTTCTTGCTGCGACGGTAATATCTGCGTGAAAACCGCTGAGCATATCAATCAGCACCTTAGCAATCCTGCCTGCGCCAAGGATAAGGATTTTCCGTCCTGAAAGAGTTGCTGCAAGTTCTTCCATTGCAACCTGAATTGCACCCTCGGCTGTTGCAACGGCATTAAGCACTGCAAATTCCTCTCGTTTGGCATAATCGGCAACGGCAATTCCCTTTTCCTCAAAAAGTTTTCTTATATCGGGAGAAATCATTCCTCCGAAGATTACTCCGTTTTCTTTTATCACGGGCACAAGGCTTTCAAGTGAAACGCTTCGTCCCGAATAGGGCATACTTACCGTAACTCCGTCCCCTGAAACAGGCAGGGGCAGAATTATGTAATCAGCGCGTACATTCATATCTGTAATTCTGTCTATGACACGGACTCTGTCCGACATACCGACATTCCTGTCAAAACCGACTGCATAGACCGTGTGATTTTCTGCAAGCTTTCCTGCAAGTGTAGCAAATCGCAGGTCGCCGCCTGCAATCAAAAAAGTTTTATTCATAAGCAACTTCCTTTCCGCTGCAAAATAAAATGGAGATTTTACTTTCCTATTTATATTATGCCTGCGGAAAAGAATGGTGAAAAGCCTGTGCAAAAAACAAACAGGACAAGCTGTGCCTGTCCCGTAGCCTGTCGATAAAGTCGACAGGCTAATGAAAAAAGAATAATGAATAAAGAATAGTGAATAGTTAAGGTGTCCGCTTTGCGGACATTTTTAATATTATTGCCGAAGGCAATTCCTTAATTATTCATTCTTCATTATTCAATATTCACTATTCATTGTCGAAAAGTTTTTTCGACAAACTACGGGACAAGCTGAGCCTGTCCCGTAAAATTAAACTTTATACAAGGTCGTCCTTGTTGTCGCCGTCAACCACGAAGTCAACCTGACCTGCTGCAACATTTGCTGCTGCGCAGATTACCTTTACTCTGTCGCCCACACGGTAAGCAGGCTTACCCTCCTTGGTAAGGGTGAAATGTCCGTCGTAATCGTATGGACCTTTTGCAAGGCTGTCGATACGGACGAGTCCTTCAATGGTGTTGTCAAGCTCAACAAAGAAGCCAAATTCCTGCACGGAGGAAACCGTGCCCTCGAAGGTTTCACCGATATGCTTTGTCATATACTCTGCAAGGTAGCAGTCGTCACACTCACGCTCAACACGCATTGCTGTAAGCTCTGCCTCGGAGGACTGCTGTGCCGCTTCCTTTGCAAAGCCTGCGTAACGCTTCTGCATATACTTGATATTCTGCTTGTTATAGCACAGGTCGGTCAGTATGCGGTGGATTGCAAGGTCAGGGTAACGTCTGATAGGTGATGTAAAGTGAGCATAGTCCTCCAGCACGAGACCGAAGTGACCAAGCGGCTCGTCGGCATACTTTGCCTTTGCCATTGAGCGCAGCACCATATTGTTTATTGCCGCAGCAATCGGCATATCCTTTGTTTTTTCAAGGATTTCCGCAAGGTGCTTAGGCTTTGCATTTGTGAACTTCGGCACGGGCACGCCAAAGCGTGAAAGCACGTCCACAAGCTCATTTACCTTTTCGGGAGCGGGGTCCTCGTGAACACGATATACAAACGGCACGCCGTTTTCCTTTGCAAGTCTTGCCGCCGAGGTGTTTGCCATAAGCATAAATTCCTCGATAATCATTTCGCTTCTGCCGCGCTCACGCTTCTTGACGTCAATGCACACGTCGTTTTCGTCAACGATAATCTTGCACTCCGATGTTTCAATCTGCGGTGCGCCGCGACCCAGCTTGTTAGCGGTAAGAATTGCCGCAAGCTCATCCATAAGGCGGATTGTATCGGTCAGACCGTTATATTTTTCCGCAAGCTCGGCAGGGATAGCCGTGCCCGTCCCAAAACAGTCAAGAATTGTGTTGACCTCACTGTAAACACCCTTTACACGGGAACAAATCACGGACTTGCTGAATTTATATGACACAAGCTTGCCCTCGCTGTCAAGCTTCATAAGGCAGGAAAATGCAAGTCTGTCCTCATTCGGGTTAAGTGAGCAGATACCGTTGGAAAGCTCCTTCGGGAGCATCGGTACAACCCGATTTGCAAAGTAAACGGAAGTGCCCCTCTGCATAGCGTTCTTATCAAGCTCCGAGCCTGATTTTACATAGAATGAAACGTCGGCAATGTGGACGCCCAAATCCCAGCCGTCCTCTGTTTTTGCAACGGAGATTGCGTCGTCGATATCCTTTGTGTCAGCACCGTCAATGGTGAAGATTATTTCGTCACGCAGGTCAAGTCTGCGCTCTGTTTCAACGCTTGGAATTCCCTTATGCTCAGCGGTTTTTGCCTCGTCTATAACGCAGGCAGGAAATTCAACCTCTATTCCGCTGCTGTAGAGAATTGCGTCGGCACTGCTTGTTGCTTTTTTGCTGTCGCCGAAAATATCTGTTACACGGACTCTGTGGTCGGCGTGACGTGTACCCCTGCGGCTGATTGTGGCAAGCACCTTATCCCCTACTCTTACAGGCACGTCAATTTCCGAAACAATCATAAGCTCCTTGGAAAGGTTATCGGGACGGATACAGAATGTTTTGCCATCCTTTTCGATTACACCCGTAAACTCGGAGAATCCCTCCTCGACAATTGAAACAACCTCGCCCTCAGGACTTTCGCCTCTCTGGGGAAGAAGCCGTGCCATAACGATATCCCCGGGCATACCGCCCATAAGGAATTTACCCGGCACGAAAACCTCGGAGCCGTCCTCACATTCGAGAAAGCCGAAGGTCTTGTTTATTCTTGAAACCTTTGCACGGAAAAGTCCTGACGCTGTCGCAAGCTTTATGCCGTGCTTGTCCTCAAAAATCGTACCCTCGTGCTTCATTTCGGCAATTGCCCTTGCAAAAGCGGCATTGTCAGGCTTTCTGCCCTTGCACTTATTGAAAAGCTGCTTATAGGTCGTACCCTTTTTACCTGCGTGGGAAAGCTGCTCCTTAATTCTTTTCTTGTAGATTTCCTTAATCTCTGCCATATTCACCCTCCTTTTCGGTATGAAAAAAGTCCCGTGCGAAAAGCAGCACAGGACTTATCGGTCATATTTTAACCCTGAGTCTTATTGACAATCACAGGAATAATGTTAACAGCAAGTGTTACAACAAAGAATACAATAGCAAGAAGCTTTGTAAGTCTTGCAAGAGCCTGCTCTCTGGAGCTTGTAACGTTGCCCTTGCCGAAGAAGTTGTCGCTCTGACCTGAAAGAGCAGAGCCCATATCCTGCTGCTTATGCTCCTGCATCATTGTAACTGCAATAATCAAAACGCTGCAAACGAGCATTAAAATACCACCGATAATCTGAATTGCGCCGAATTCCATTGGTCTGTACCTCCATAATAATATACGTTATCCTTTGAATTATAACACATATAATTTCAAATTGCAACCCTTTTTGCAAAATTATTTTTTCTTCTTTTTCGCAACTGAATAACCAAACGCCCCCAGCTTTCTTCCCAACGCAAAATATTCGCCGTGGGAGTAAGCCATAAGCCCCGACTGCTGCAAGTTGATTTTGCCCTTGCTGTCGAGGTAGTGACCGTCCACGCTTACCGCAACAATTTCCGCAAGGAACATATCGTGTGTACCAAGCTGTTTCACCTCAACAACCCTGCACTCCAGCGACAGCGGACTTTCGGAAATTATGGGTGCGCTGACCTTTGAGGCTGGTTCAAGGTGAAGGTTGCACTTCTTGATTTTGTCTGTATCCTTGCCGCTTCGCACGCCGCAGAAGTCGGTTTCACGCACCATTTTCGACGTGGTAAGGTTGATTACGAACTCGCCGCTTTCCTTGATGATGTTGTAGGAATGACGTGACGGACGCACGGAAATATAGGTCATAGCAGGGTGCGTGCAGACAATTCCCGTCCACGCAACCGTCAGCACGTTTGCTTTCTGCATCGTGCCGCAGGAAACCATTACCGCAGGCAGCGGCGCAAGAAGCGTGCCTGCATTCAGCGTCTTGCGAGAGTAGTCTATCTTAGGTTTGTTCTGCTTGTTTTCGGGCATTTCAATCTTCCTGTTCTCTTATGAATTTCCTGTCATTTTCAGGTACGCCGTTTTCGTCAGAAAAATATCGTTCCACACGCATTGTCAGATTATACTTTTCACGAAGTCCGATAATGGTATTCATCATCGGTGAAGCGTGGTGGTTGTCAATTGCGGACTGGTCTTTCCAGCTGTCGATAAGCAGCACGGTTTCGCTGTCCTTCATAGGAAAGAAATATTCGTATCTTTCGTTCCCGTCCTCAGCACGGATTAAAGCCGCCGTACCGCTGTTTTCCATTTCCTCGGCGAATTTTCTCGCATTGCCGTTTTCACCTTTATAGTAAATGTTTACTGTTATGCTCATATTGTGCCTCATTCATCAGGATAATTCTTCATTATATCCAGAAACGCATCAAAATTTTCTTTGAACGCATCAACAACCTTCGGGTCAAACTGCTTTCCGCTTTGTGAGACGATTTCCTCGTAAGCCTTTTCGGGAGTCCACGCTGCCTTGTAGGGTCTGCTGCTGACAAGTGCGTCAAAAACGTCGGCAAGTGCCGCACATCTTGCATAAGGTGTGATATCCTCACCCTTTATGCCCCTGTAGCCATTTCCGTCCCATCTTTCGTGGTGCTGGTAGGCGATATCCGTGGATATCTTAAACAATTCACCCGGCGAGGTTTCAAGCATCTGCTTGCCGTACTCGATATGCTTTTTCACAACTCCATATTCTTCATCAGTAAGCTTACTCGGCTTTTCGAGAATTGTTTCGGGCACCATAATCTTGCCGACATCGTGCATCATAGCCGCAAGACTGATTTTCCAGCTTTCTTCCTCGTCATAGCCAAGGCTTCTGCAAAGCACTTCCGTATATTCGGCAACACGGCGGACGTGCTGACCTGTATGTTCAGACTTGTTTTCGATAATCTGCGACAGCGCAAGGATAAGGTTTTCCTGGTCATCGTACAGTTCAGCATTTTTCTTTGCGAGGGTATCTACAAGACGTTCCATTCTGTCCGAAATAAAGTAGCAAAGGACTACAATTCCGCCGAACTCAATGCCCCTCGGAAGTATGCCGTACACAATCGTATCACGAAGGGTTATAAGCGGTTCATCGGGGACAACCCTCAGGACAATTGCCAACAGGTGTGAAATAATAATCATCGGCACACTGATTATTGCCGTATATTTTACATACTTCTTTTCGTTGTACAGGCAGGACATTACCATCGGGAACACAAGCATTATTATCGTGTGATAGGAAAGAGTTGCGTACTGCAAACCTGACTGAAACACCATAAGTGCAAGGAAAAAGTATCTCAGTCCCTTCGTGCGCATTTTCAGAATATCGCCAAACAGCGTCGGAAGAAAAAATATAAGAATTGACACACCCACCGTCAGATAAAGCGGTACTGCGTCAATTATAAAAACACCTAAAAAGTTCAGCAGTGCAACAAGAAGCATAAAAACAATCATCAGCCTGCATATGAACGCAAGACGTTTATCGGCGTCCTTGCTGTATTCACTTATTATTTTTTCGGAAAATCGCATTTTCTGCACCCCGTTTTCAATAATGAAAATTTATGTAAGTTATCTCAAATGCTCAAAAATTCCGTTATTATCAAAATCGTCAATTATAGCTTGCGGCAGCAACCGTCTGCACTCGGCTTCGTCCGCCCACAGGAAAGCCTGATGTTCTTCACTCAGTGTCACGTTTTCCGTCATCGTTTCGCATAAATATGCAATAATAAGATACGGCACTTCTGCATTGACAAGCGACACATAGGCAACACGCTTGATACGGACTTCCGTCAGACCTGTTTCCTCATATATTTCCCTTGCCATAGCAAATTCGGGAGTTTCACCCTGTTCAACATTTCCGCCTGCGTTCTCCCACGTTCCTGCACCGATATCGTCAGTATTGCAGCGCTGAACGAGAAGGATTTTGCCAAGCTTTCTGTTATATATAATGCTTTTTACAACTATATCGGCTTTCATTGTTATCACCCCTATATGTCTACAACATTATAGTATAGCACATATTTTTCTCAAAATCAATAACAGAAGCACGATACCTGCGTTTTTGCCTTGATATCGTGCTTCTGATTATATTTTATTCTATATATTCTCCGACTTCAACATAAGTGTTTTCTGCTGAATCATCAGCACCCATAAGCTTTACTGAAATACTTGAAATACCGACATATTCGGGATTATGTGCATTGACGACATAGGAGTTTATCCATATATAATATCTTTTCCCCGTATCTGTCATAAGCCCTGTAATAACAGGGTCAAATCCGCTTGCAGATTTTGCTGCTCTGCCATTTACAATAATATCGTCATAAGACAAGTGCTTTCCATCATAAAACTCCATTGCCGTTTTTATCTGCTCATCAAGAGCAACAACGTTTTCAATTGTTTTCGGGCAGAACAATTCTTTCAGCTTTGTTGTATCATCTTCATCAAAGCAACGCAGTACCTCATTGATTATTTCGTCCTGACTCATTGATTGAATAGGATGGTCTGTATAAACATCAGGCATCGAACACGCTGTAAAAAGTATTACTGAAATAACCATACATATAAATTTCTTCATATTATCCCCCTAACACTAACACGACACTGCCGAAGCAATGCCGTGCTGAAATTTATTCTTCAAACTTGAAGGTTGCGATAAGGTCTTTAAGCATAGAAGCCTGACCCGAAAGCTCCTCTGAAGCGGCAGCGGATTCTTCTGCTGTTGCTGAGTTTGTCTGAACAACTTCGGAAATCTGTTCCACACCGACAGTAATCTGTGTGATGGATTCAGCGGCTTCCTTAGAAGCAACGGAAATCTTTCCGTTAAGCTGTGCAACCTCTCCTGCCGCATCTGAAACCACATTCATTTTTTCCGCAACCTCGTCTACAAGTGCGTTTCCTCTTTCAATTGCTGCAACGGTGCTTTCGATAAGCACTGTTGTATTGCTTACAGCCTCAGCGGACTTTCCTGCAAGGTTACGAACCTCGTCGGCAACAACCGCAAAGCCCTTACCTGCTGCACCTGCTCTTGCTGCTTCAACTGCGGCATTAAGAGCAAGAATATTTGTCTGGAATGCAATGTCCTCGATAGTTTTAACAATTTTATGTATTTCATCGGAGGATGTGCTTATTTCATTCATTGCTTCAACAAGCTGTGACATCTTGACATTTGCATTCTGCATTTCTTCTCCTGCAACAGCTGTTCTTCCGTTAGCAGTCTCTGCATCGTCAGCGTTTTCCTTAATCTGATTTGCGATAACCTCAATAGTTGCCGCAAGCTCCTGAATAGAGGATGCCTGTTCCGTAGCGCCCTGAGAAAGTGACTGTGCACCTGCTGAAACCTGGTCTGCACCTACAGAAACCTGGTCTGCTGCAATGTTGATTTGTGCCATCATAGAGCTGAGCTCCTGATTGATTGTGCACACAGACTGGTGAAGCTGCTGATATTCACCGACGTAAACAGATTCATTGCAGGAAGTGTCAACAGTCAGGTCACCCTCTGCCATTGCAGAAAGCATACGGTCGATATCGCCGATAATAACATTCATATTTCTTACGAAATTATCTGTTGCTTGGACGAGTATACCTGTTTCATCCTTGGATTTTACCGCAGGAACAGGACTGCTGAGGTCGCCGTTTACAACGCCTTCAAGTCTTCCTGCAACCGCCTTAATCGGATTACCTATTGCACGTCCCACAACAGTCGCAATTACAACCGAAATAACGATGCCGACGATAACGAGGATAATTACAACAATAATCATCTCGTTGACTTCAATCATAAAGTCGCCTTTTTCCGCTGTTATAACCAAAGACCAGCCGTTAGTGCCAGCAACAGGTGTATAACACGCAACCATATTGGTACCGTTCATTTTATATGTTTCATAACCACTTTCTCCGGCTCTCATTTTTGCGTGTATTGCCGCAATTTCACTGTATGCTGAGTCTGTTTCAGCCAGTGTCTCGATATTGGTTTCGCCGTTTGTGAGTTCACGGTTTACGTGAGCAATGGTTATACCTGAAGCATCAATCATATACGCTTCACTGCTGTCACTTATAACAATCTCTGCCATTATATCATTAAGAAAGGTTTCGCTTGGAACCATATATACACAGCCGATTACCTTTGAACCGTGAATACCGTTTTCCCAGATTGGTGCGGCAATAATGATAGAGATTTCGCCTGTAACTCTTGAAACTACAGGTTCGGAAATTGTAGTCTGACCGTTCATAGCATTTTTATAATACTGTCTGTCAGACATATCAGCGCCTGTAGAAATATTTGTACCGTTTGCGTCAAGAATAACGCCTCTTATCATTCCGTGATTTTGTGCACGTTCGGTAACGAGTGCCACTCGGTCTTCTGCACTGATGGATTCATCCATAATCTCTTTAAGATAGCCTGTTTCAACAACTACATTGAGATAGGCTTCCATTTCCCAGCTTGCACGTTCAGAAGCGAGTAACGCAATCTCGTGTAAATCGCTTTCTGTACGGGATTCCATTCCTGCATATGCCAGCACGGAGCAAACTACTCCGAGAATCAGCAGCAGGGCTGTTGTCAAAGCAATCATACACACAATGATTTTCGATTTGATAGTTTTCATAACCTGAGACCTTCTTTGCTATATTGGTTTTGCTTATGTACAGATATTACATAATGCACTAATTATACCACGTTCCTCTTCATTTGTCAATTATATTGTATTTTTGTAATAATTTTAGATTGTTTTAGTCATTTGTTACAATAAAGCTAACTTTAGGTTATTAAAAAACACGACACTGCCGAAGCAATGCCGTGTTTAAAATTTTACTTAATAAATAATTTTTCACATCGTGAAAAATTATGGAGTCAAACGCTTGCGTTTGATTTTTAGCCAAGAGTAACGATAACTTCGTTTTCATCCTTGAGCATAGCAGCAGGAATGAAGTTGCCATCAAGCTTTTCGCCGTTGAGCACGATGGAGGAAACGCCGCTTTCAACCTTGTTAGGGTTGTTGAAGGTCATATTGAGCTTCTTGCCTCTGAACATCTTGTCAACTGTGTAGCTTTCCCAATCGGAAGGAATTGCAGGGTCAACTACAAGACCTTCAGCGTTAGGACGCATACCGAGGATACCCTCTACGCAGCCAACCATAACTGTGGAAGCTGTACCTGTGAGCCAGTGAACGTGGGAACGTCCCTCGAATGGAGAACGTGTGGACTCTGTGAACTGACCGTGAGCGTAAGGCTCGATAACACGTGTTTCAGCCTTGTCGTTCATTGCAGCAGGTGAGGATTCCATAAAGTATTCGAATGCTCTGTTACCGTGACCGAGGAGAGATTCAGCGAGGATTGCCCAGCCCTGTGACTGAGAGAAGATACCGCCGTTTTCCTTTGTATCAGGGTTGAAGATGTGCATAAGTGCACCGTCGAAGTAGTGCTTAACATATGGTGGTTCGAGAAGCTTTACGCCGTAAGGTGTGTTGAGAATTTCGTGAACGGATTCCATAGACTTTTCAGCCTGTTCCTTGGAAGCAAAGCCGGAAATTACGCCCCAGCTCTGTGGGTTGAGCCACATATTAGCTTCAGGGTCCTTCTTAGCACCAACAACTACGCCGTCTTCACGGATACCACGAATCCATCTGTCTTCGTCCCAGCACTCAGCGAGGGAAGCACCGAGTTTGCCTTGAACTTCGTCGATGTACTTAACGTATTCAGCGTCGCCCTTTTCTTCAGCGTAGCCCTTGATAACGGACATTGCATAGTAAAGCTGGAATGCAACGAATGTGGATTCGCCCTTCTTACCCATACGGAGACAGTCGTTCCAGTCAGCGTGGAGACCCGCAGGCATAGCGTGGTCACCAAGGTGGTTCATAGAGAAGTCGATAGCCTTCTTGAGGTGCTCGTAAACTGTATCTTCACCGCCGTTAGCGTAAACAATAACCTCATCGAGGAATGCCTTGTTGCCGCTTTCACCGATGTACTTAGCGATTGTCGGGAACAGCCAGAGAGCGTCGTCTGCACGGTAGGATGGGTGACCTGTTTCCTTAGCGTAAACGGAGTTCTCGTCGTTCTCGTCAGGGAATGTTTCGTGACCTGCATTGTGGTTGAACTTAACAAGCGGGAGACCTGCACCGTTGTCAACCTGAGCAGAAATCATAAATCTAATCTTTTCGGCAGCCATTTCAGGGTCAAGGTGGATAATACCCTGAATATCCTGAACTGTATCACGGTAGCCATAGCCGTTTCTGAGACCGCAGTAGATAAAGGAAGCTGCTCTTGACCAGATGAATGTGATGAAGCACTGGTAAGCATTCCATACATTAATCATATTGTTGAACTCGTTGCTTGGAGTCTTAATCTGGAAGTTGTTGAGCTTGCCGTGCCAGTAGCTCTTGAGAGCCTTGATTTCAGCGTCAACCTTGCCAGGCTCCTTGTATTCGTTGAGGATAGCAGTAGCCTGAGCGTTGTCACGCTGACCAACAATGTAGATAAGCTCGATTGTTCCGCCTGCACCGAGAGTAATAGCACTCTGGAGTGCACCGCAAGCGTTAGCGTTGTAGTTGAGAACATTGTCACATCTGCCGCTTTCAACAGCGATAGGGTTAGCAAGTGTTCTGTATGCACCGATGAAGTGGTTCAGGTCGCCGTTGTAGCCGCAAACATCAGCACCAACCATACCGAAGAAACGCTCTCTGTGGTTGGAGCCTGTTTCGTCCTTGCCGCTGTTTTCGTTGATGTGCTGGAGAATCTTGTTTTCTTCGAAAGTAGTTCTTGTGATGAACTGTGTATACTGGAGGTTAACCTGATCCTGCTCGTAGTTGTTTTCGTTTGTGAATTCACAGAAGCCGTAAACGGAAAGCTTTCTTTCCTTGTTAGAGAGGTTAGTGATAACAGCTCTCCAAACTTCGTAAGTCTTGCCCTGTGGAACGTAGTATGTAACCTCGGACTTAACCTCAGCGTATTCAGCGGAAATTACTGTGTAAGCTGTACCGTGGCGGCATTCGCTCTTGTACTGGTCAAGAGGCTTGCCCACAGGCTGCCAGGAAGCAGACCAGTAGTCAGCTGTATCGTTGTCACGGATATAGATAAATCTGCCCGGGAGAGCAACGTTGGTGTTGAAACGGTAACGGAGAAGACGTCCGTTTGCACCTGACTTAACAAAGCTGTAGCCTTCAGCGTTGTTGGAAATCATTGCGCCGTATTCAGGGTCACCGAGGTAGTTTGCCCAAGGCGCAGGTGTATTTGGTTTAGTAATAACATATTCTTTCTTTTCAAGATCAAAATGTCCGTAATTCATTATGAACACACTCCTTCTCAATTAAAGCCGAATTGCGGCTAAACATTCATACCAACATTTTAACATCAATATACAATTATTGCAAGGGGTAATAAAAAAGTTAACAATTTCAAACGTTTTCGGGAGATTTTTTTATTTATTTTGCCAAGCAGCGTGGTAAATTATAATTTGTCTGTGAGTGTGGAGTGTGGAGTTTGGAGAGTGGAGTGAGGAGTTAAAGAGAACCATAGTTTACACAACAACTCCACACTCCACTATACGAACTTGTTCGTTTTCAACACTCCTAACTCTATAAATTATAATTTACCCAAGAATTCCGTATTCAATTTTTGCGTCCAGTATTCTCAGCACGCTTTCGTTAAGCCTGCTCTCGGAAATTCTTCCGTCCAACACGGCTGCGTAAATCGCCTTGTAGGTTGCTGCTCCGTCGCTTGTGCAGAGCATATCGTTTCCTGCGAGGAAAGCCTCGGCATAAGGCTCGTCGGTGTAGAGGGTGATTGCGTCCATACCTAAATCATCGGTAATGATTATTCCGTCAAAGCCAAGCTCACGGAGAACGTCGTGCACCTCGGGCGCAAGGCTTGCAGGCACTTTATCGTTGAACGCTTCGACGATGTTATGGCTGACCATAACCATCGGCACACCTGCTTCTATTCCCTTTTTAAACGGGATAAAATCCTTGCTTTCAAAGTCATTTCGTGAACGTGTATCAACAGCAATTCCCGTGTGGGTATCGACGTTTGCGCCGTATCCGGGGAAGTGCTTGAGACAGCCCATAAGTCCCTGATTATTCATACCCTCAACAATTTCAGCGATTATCGTGCCTGTCTTGTTATAATCAAGACTTACGGTACGGTTGTAGATGTAATCGTCTTTGCTTTCCGCAACGTCCGCAACAGGTGCAAAATTCAGGTTTATTCCGGCACTTTTCAGCACGTCCGCCATTTGCTCAGTCCACTCGTCAACAGTCATTCCGTTTTTCAGTGCCGACTGTATCGTGGGCAGACGTGTTTCGGCAAAGGCAGTATACCTGCTGACACGGGTTATTGCACCGCCCTCCTCGTCAACCGCAAAGAACGGCATTATCTCGTTTTCCAGCGAAACCCTGAACAGCTCTGACGTAATTGTTGTAGGTGTTTCACCGTTGAAATCCTGCGCATAAAGGGTGTAGCCGCCGAATTTGTACTGTGCCATCTGCTCAGCTGCACCCGATGGATAGCGTGCTAAAATAACCTGTCCGACCTTTTCCGCAAGGCTCATTCCGTCAAGGATTTCCTGCGCATTTTTGTGTTTGTAGACAATTTCTCTCGGCTTTGTGGTAACAATCGGATATGTGGTTTCTCTCGTTGTTTCAGCTGTAGCTTCGGTTGTAGTCTCCGTCGCCGCTTCGGTGGCTGCAGCTGTTGTCTCACGTTCAATTACCACTACTTCAGGTTCTTCGGGGACAGCAGGAAGCGTCTCCCTCTGTGCATCTTCCCAAGCGGATTGAAGCTGTGAAATTTCGGTTTCATCAGGTTCAGTGTGTTCAAGCACCGACTGCGGCGGAATAACAACTATTTCGCCGACAGTTGTTTCCTCAGCAGGCTCAAGGGACAGCGTACAGCCCGTCAACGCGATTGTCATCGATAATAATATTGATAATATGAGTTTTTTCATAAACACCTCTTTGCATATAAATTATAATTTATAGAGTTAGGAGTGTTGAGAGTGGAGTGTGGAGTTGTTGTGTAAACTATGGCTCTCTTTAACTCCTCACTCCACTCTCCAAACTCCACACTCACAGACAAATTATAATTTACCTCATCTCAGAAACTACTGTTCTGCGTACACGCGACCGCATAAATCTCGATTGTTTTTCCTGCGCTGTCGGCGGTGGGGACAATCTCGACCTCCATATCCTTTACGCTCTGCCATTTGATAACCTGAAATGCCCACGGGTCGCCCCAGCCGTCAGGCTGGTTTGTGTCGATTGTTGCGGCTTTTGCGCCGTTGATATAAACCTCGAATTTACCCATTGACGCATTATTATGACGCTTGCAGACAAAGAAAAAGCTGTTGCCCTTTATATTCATTTTCAGCGGGTCAGTGCCCTCACCGTTGTAGATCCACGCACCCTTTGTAAAGCCTGCAATACTTCTGCCGTCAAGGGTAAAGCTGCCTGTTTCGCCGATAGTAATATTTTCGTTTGAGTTGTCGTAATCGGCTTCTGCCATAAATGCGTTATCGTAAGCGTTGCCGAATTTTCCGATTGGTTTCATTTTGTACTCCGCTTCAACAGCGTCACGCATTTTCAGCATTTCAAACCAGTTTGAAATAAATTCCGCAACAAGAGCGTGCCCCTCGGCATTGGGGTGTGACGCGTCATCGGAGTAGTCGTCCCAGGTCATTCTTCCTGCTTCAAATTCGGGCTGGAGTGCATCGGGCACGCTTATCATCGGCAGCTCATAATACTCTCCAATCTGCTTCATATGCTCCTGACAGGTATGACCGTCCTCTGTAACGGTAAACAGCAGAATTACCGCAGGCTCGTTTTCCTGCGCAAGAATTGTTCTCACCAGTGACTCAAAGGACTCCTTGTAAAGCTGCTCGCCACCGTCGTTTACCGCAAACTCGATAAACACGATATCTGCATTCTGAGAGAGCACGTCCCTTTCAGCACGGAGATTGCCAAGAATTGACGGCGTGCCGCTTAATCCTGCGTTGACGTATTTCACGTTATCCCCTGTTCCGTAATTTTCGGCAATATAGTTATAGGAAAGCTTTGCGTAACAGCTTTCGGGCGTGCCGCCGATACCCTCGGTTATTGAGCCGCCTATGTACGCAACGGTTGTTTCCTCGCCGCTTGCTGCCTGTGAAAGCTTTGCTTCAATGCGGTGCGTGTTGCCGAATTGCACGAAAGAACGCTGCACCATATCGTAATGAATTTGCTCCTCGGGGGAAAGCTGTATTGCAACTGCTGTTTCGGTAACTGTTACCTCATTTTCATTTTTATCACAGGCAGACATTCCTGCCGCCATTGCCGCCGCACAGACAACGGCGGTTATTTTTTTTATGTTCATAGCAAAATTCCTTTCTTTAATAGCCCACGTCAATGATATTCAGAAAAATTCCGTTTTCAAGCACATCTACAAAGGCATAGGATGGTTTGTTGCCGTTTCGAGGACTGCGGCGTTTTTGCTTGCAAAAACCCGCCAACAAACCGCTTGCGGTTTGTTTTAGTACCCGACGTCAATGATGTTCAAAAAAATACCGTTTTCCAGCACATCTACAAAGGCATAGGATGGTTTGTTGCCGTCTCGGGGACTTGAGCAGCTTCCCGGATTGAGAATTTCTATTCCGTCCTCACGGGCAATATAGCGCTCGTGGGTGTGACCGAAAAACGCCGCCGCACAGCCGTTATCCCTTGCAATTGAGCGGAGAAGCTCCGTGCCTGATTTTACACTGTAGCGGTGACCGTGACAGCAGAAAATTTTAGCCGTGCCGCAGTCAACAACGAGAAAATCGGGAGAATCCTTGCTCCAGTCACAGTTGCCGCGTACACTCCGCAGGTCTATATCGGGGTACTTTATTTTCATCTGAGCAATTTCGCTTTCGCCGTCGCCGAGGTGAATGAACATATCCGCTTCGGGGTTTGCACGGATAATTCTTTCGACCTGTGAACTCTGACCGTGGGAATCGGACATAACAATTATTCTCACAAAAACCGCCTCACTTCATATACTGATAATAGTTCTTTTTACAGTAATTATAACATATACTTGAAAAGAATAAAAGTCTTATTTTGCAAAAGTACGATATTGGTAAATTGTAATTTATAGAGTTAGGAGTGTTGAGAGTGGAGTGTGGAGTTGTTGTGTAAACTATGGTTCTCTTTAACTCCTCACTCCACTCTCCTAACTCCTAACTCAACAATAAATTATAATTTGCCGTAATGTACATATGCATCACTTTAAAAGGAGATTTTTATATGGCAGACCTTAACGTTAATCCAAAACAGATGGAACAGCTTCTCGGCATTGTCAGCGCTAAACTCGGAGTTTCCTCCGAAAGTCTCAAAAAAGACCTTGAACAGGGCAAGTTTGACTCTGCACTGAAAAATATGAAGCCTGCTGATGCGGCTACCTTCAACAAGATGGTCAGCAATCCCAAAATGCTTGAGCAGTTTATGTCCACACCTCAGGCACAGGCTCTTTACAACAAGCTTACGGGCGGAAAATAAACTCACGAACGGCGGTGAACTCCTTGGACGATATTACTCAGAAAATTCAATCCCTGCTCAATGATGAGGAAAGTATGCGTCAGATACAGGAGCTTGCCGCTATGTTTTCGTCGGGGGACGGCTCCTCGTCTGCACAGGAGTCCCCGTCTGACGGTTCGTCAATCAATCCTATGGCGATAATGCAGTTAATCGGTTCAATGTCCGTACAGGACAAGAACTGCGACCTGCTGCTTGCATTGCGCGGACATCTTTCTCCCGAAAAGCAGCAGAAAATCGACAAGGCTGTCAGGCTTATAAAGCTGTACAACATTTTCATTGCAATGCGTGAAAACGGAATGCTTGACGATATGGAGAAGCTGTTATGAATGACAACGGAATTTCGCGTGCCGAACAGCGTGTTAAGGAGATGAACAGATTGGCTCAGCAATATGTACGTCAGGGCAACAATTATATGAACAGCGTTAACCGTCAGCAGGGACAGCCGAGGTTTGAGCCTGTGCGGAAACCTGACAAGCCACCTGAGCCGCCTGTCAGGTCTGTTCAGCAAAATGCTTCGCCGCCCGGACAGGACGCTGTCCGTCCGCAGTTCAGTCTTGACAACGAAAAACTGCTGATAATTCTGATTATGTACCTGCTGATAAAGGAAAAGGCTGATATAAAGCTGATTGCCGCGCTTGGATATCTGCTGCTGTAAAGGAGAATTCAATGGGATTTCTACATAAAACCGAAACGCACGAACACACTTTCCGCAGGCAGCTTTTTGATGATATTGCCTACGTTGAACAGCGGCTTGAACGTATTCGTGAAAGCTTCGATATGACCGATGAGCCTGAGCTTGTGGACGCTCTTATTTACGAGGAGCTTGCGCTGAAAGCAAGGTATGCTTATCTTTTGAGGATTGCAAAGGAAAATAATATCCGCTGTAAAATAGGACTTGCGGAATAAAACAAAACTGACATCGCATATAAGCGGTGTCAGTTTTTTGCGGTAAATTATGATTTGTAGAGTTAGGAGTGTTGAGAGTGGAGTGTGGAGTTGTTGTGTAAACTATGTTTCTCTTTAACTCCTCACTCCACTCTCCTAACTCCTAACTCAACGATAAATTATAATTTATTCTCCCTCATAATCTTTATGACTTCCTGCATCAGTTCAACGGGCTTCTCACCTTTCATTTTAACGGCAATATACGGCTTGTCACCTGCTCCGTTAACCGTGACACGGTTCTTGAAGGACGTAGTAAGTGCATTAATCTGCGACATTTCCGCCATTTTCAGATAGAAGTACATTATGCCGTTTTTCTGAGAGATTTCTGTAATTGTCAAATCGCTTGCCATATTTCTCACAAGCGCAACATTGATAAGTCCCTGGATTGCTTTCGGAGGGTCGCCGTAGCGGTCGATAAGCTCGTCAAGCAAATCCATACTGTCCTCGTTTGTACGGAGTGCTGCAATTTTACGGTACATATCAAGTCTGCCTGCAAGGCTTTCAATATAATTTTCGGGAATATGCGCTTCAACCTGAATGTCAATCAGACAATCCTCAGGCTTCGGCGGCGGTGCTTCGCCCTTTTCCTCGGCAATTGCCTCGCCTAACAGCTGTAAATACATATCGTAGCCGACAGCCTCCATATGCCCGTGCTGCTTGCCGCCGAGGATTGAACCTGCTCCACGGATTTCAAGGTCACGCAGGGCAATTCTGAAACCGCTGCCGAACTGTGTAAACTCACGGATTGCATCAAGTCGGCGTGTGGCAATTTCGGTAAGGGACTTGCCCCGTCTGAATGTGAAATAGGCAAATGCACGTCGGTTTGAACGTCCCACACGTCCACGAAGCTGATATAATTGCGACAGACCGAGATTGTCTGCGTCCTCGATAATAAGCGTGTTTACGTTGGGCACGTCAACGCCCGTTTCAATAAGCGTCGTGCAGACGAGAATATCAATCTCGTGCTCGATAAGCTGACGCCAGATTTCGGAAAGCTTTTCCTCGCCAATCTGACCGTGGGCAATACCAATTCTTGCATCGGGGACAAGCTCCTGAATTTTTGAAGCGCACAGGTCAATGCTGTCGATACGGTTGTGGATATAGTAAACCTGACCGCCGCGGCGAAGCTCCTTCGTAATCGCCTGAGCAATAACACCCATATTATGCTCGATAACGTAGGTCTGCACTGGATGACGGTCGATAGGCGGCTCCTCGATAACGCTCATATCACGGATACCGCTCATTGCCATATTAAGGGTACGGGGGATAGGTGTTGCCGAAAGGGTCAGCACGTCAACTCCTGCGAAGGCTTCCTTGAAGCGCTCCTTGTGGGCAACGCCGAAACGCTGCTCCTCGTCGATGATTACCAGACCAAGATTGAGGAATTTTACGTCCTTCTGCACAAGTCTGTGCGTGCCGATAATCATATCAATTTCGCCGCGTTTAAGCTGACGGAGAATTTCCTCCTGCTGTTTCGGTGTACGGAAACGGGACAGCAGCTCAACCTTCATCGGGAAGTGCTCAAAGCGTTTCAGCGCCGTCTGATAGTGCTGCCACGCAAGAACAGTTGTAGGTGCAAGAATTGCGCACTGTTTGCTGTCCTCCATACACTTGAATGCCGCACGGAAAGCAACCTCAGTCTTGCCGAAGCCGACGTCACCGCAGAGAAGTCTGTCCATAGGGATAGGCTTCTGCATATCCTCCTTGATTTCCTGAATTGAGCGAAGCTGGTCGTCCGTTTCGGAGTATGGGAAACGTGCCTCAAAGTCGTGCTGCCAATCGTCGTCCTCGGAGAAGGCAAAGCCCTGTGTCTGACTTCTCTTTGCGTAAAGCTTGATAAGCTCGTCAGCCATATCCTTGACAGCCTTTTTGACACGGCTTCTTGTTTTCTGCCACTCCATTGAGGAAAGCTTGTTAAGCTTAACCGAGCCGTTGTCCCTCGGACCAATATATTTCGACACCATATCAAGCTGGTTTACAGGCACATAAAGCACGTCTGTACCTGCGTACTGAATGGTGATGTAATCCTTTGTGATGCCCTCCATTTCAAGCTTGCGTATACCCACAAACTTGCCGATACCGTGTAAAGCGTGCACCACAAGGTCGCCCTGCACAATGTCGGAAAGGGACTTGATTTCCTCGCCCTTTTTGGCTTTTTTGAACTTCTTTTTGGAATTTGCCGCACGAGCCTGCGTGATAAGCACGGTCTTTATGTCGGGGTAATCATAGCCTGAGCTTACGCAGCCTGTTGTCAGCAGGACGTGTCCCTTAGCAAGTGCTGATTTTTCCGTCATAACCGAGCAGGAAATGCCCTCATCCTGCAAGTCCTTTGCAATAATCGGCAATGTCTTTTCCGAGCCTGCCATAACGATTGCGGAGTAGCCATTTCCGCAGTAGGACTGCAAATCCTCGATAAGCTGACGGATTTCGCCGCCCCAGGGTGCTGTCTGATTTGCGGTAACGGAAATAAGCTTCTTGAAGCGCAAATCTGCACCACGGAGAAACGTGTCAAAGTGGAGCACGGGGAAGTGACAGGCCTTTGAGTAAATCTCCCCGAAGTCAAGCAGGTAGCCCTCCATACCCTTGCAGAGCTCACCTGTTTCAAGGAGCATTTTCAAGTCCTCGGCGTGATGCTTCATAACGCTTGCGGACTTGTCAAGGCAGTTTGCGTACTCGCAGAAAATTACAGGACTTGCCCCGTCAAGATAATCGAAAATCGTTTCCGTCTTTTCGTAGGCAAAAGGCAGATACTTGTCGATATTGCCAAGCTCCAGACCCGTATTTACACGGTCGATATCCTTTGCAAGAGCGTTGCGGACAATTTCGGTGCGCTTGCCCCTTGCCGATGAGGAAAGCTTTTCGATAACAGATTTGAGGTGCTCAGCGTCGTCAAAAAGAGTTTCCATTGCAGGGGAAATCTCTACGCTGTCAAGCAATTTCTCGTTGCGTCGCTGAGTTTCGATATCAAAGTTTGCAATTGAGTCAATCTCGTCGCCCCAAAGCTCAATACGGACAGGCTGTGCACTTCCTACAGGGAAAACGTCTGCAATTGCACCACGGACAGCAAACTGACTCACACCCTCGACCTTGTCGCAGCGTGTATAGCCTGCCGCAATTAGCCGACGTGTAAAGCCATCAAGCTTTACCTCGTTGCTGCTTTCAAGGGTAATCGTCCTCGATTTCAGAATTTCACAGGGCAAGGTTGCCTGCATAACCGCCTCAGCCGAAGCACAGACAAAAATCTTCTCGCCCCGTGCAAGTCTGCTCAGTACGCCGAGTCTTGCGTGCTCATATTCACGGGACACGGTTTCAACGGCTGTGAAAGTGAAATCCTTAGCGGGGTAGGTGTACGCGCACACCTCGCCGCACATTGCATTCAAATCCTCAGCAAGCTTTGAAGCCGCCGCTTCCGTGTCGAAAATCATCAGCACAGGTGCGTCCGCAAGCAAGCCGAGAGCAAACTGCGCCTTGTGAATTGCCGAAACACCCGAAACGGAAACAGGGGTGTGCCCGAATTTCACCGCTTCAAGCATATCACGGTACGGCGTAAAATTTTCTATTGCAGATTTAAAGATAGTTGACATAAAAATACCCTCGGTTCTAATGCGCAATTCGTAATTCGTAATGCGTAATTATTTTTTGTGTGCTGTAATAATCGTGTAGCTATGAGCATTTACGGTTATTATACAGCCTTGTGATTTTGCGTACCAGTTTTTGCCCTTGCGTTCGATAACCGTATTGCAATCAAGAATTATTTTTTTGCACCACTGCACAACATCATCAACATCAATTGACAAATTACGCTTAATACGCTTAACACCCATTTCAGTAGTATGAAGCTTATCAGCATTCAAAATCAAATCATTCATTATAATCTCCCATAACCAAATGCAAAGCGTTCGGTTTAATTACGAATTACGCATTGCGCATTACGAATTATACAAGTTCATCGCCTCATCGGTCTTGCCCTTGACCATAAGTTCAACCGAAGCAACCGCCTTGTCTGTGCCCTCGTTCATCTTTTCCATTTCTTCCTTTGTGAAGTGGGACAGCACCCAGTCAGCAAGATTGTAATCCTTGTGGGGCTTCTTACCGACACCAATTTTTACACGGGGAAAATTGTCAAATCCCGTAAGATAAATAATGGACTTGATACCGTTGTGACCACCGTCCGAGCCTTTGCGGCGGATACGGATAAAGGACGGTTCAAGGCTGATATCGTCATAGCAGACGATAACCTTTTCGATGGGAATTTTGTAGAAATTCATCGCCTCAACAACCGCCTCGCCGCTGTTGTTCATAAAGGTTGTAGGCTTCATCAGCAGGCAGGGTACACCATTCACAACAGCGTCAGCAGTATTTGACTTGAAACGAAGCTTTTTTATCTGCACGCCGCACTTTTCAGCAAGCTTGTCAATTGCCATAAAACCTGCGTTGTGACGTGTACCGTCGTACTTTTCGCCGATGTTGCCGAGACCAACAATAAGGAACTCAGGCTTTGTGCCGACGGGGGCTTCCTTTTCCTTGCTTATCTGATTGAAAATATCGAAAATGCTCATTTTATTGTTCCTTTCAAGAGTTGTAGAATTCATTGTTTATTTAAAAGCTTTATAACCGCAATCATAATAATGATACCATTTTCCTGCCCCTATGTCAATTTTATTTTGTAAATATCAGGCTGTAGAATGTATTCTGCAAAAATATTGTCAATAAAACGTTAATTATTTTTACATATACTATTGGCAAATTCGTTTAAATATGTTATACTATACATATATTTGCGGAATTTTATAAATTTTACAAGGGGTTGCTGATATGGGCAAAACACTCAGATATTCTGTTATCGCAATCGGCACGGCAATCGGCTTTCTGTGCGGATTTTTCAATATATTCGGCGTTGCTGACAAGTCCTTTGAGGACATTTTTTACCACAGACCCGACACTGTTGACAATAAAATAAAGATAATTAAAATTGATGATAAGACTATGAATGTGCTTGGTGAATACGCTGACTGGGACAGGTCTGTTTACGCTGACCTTATGGAAGTCCTCTGCGTTTCGGAGGACGTGCGCCCTGCGGTAATCGGCTTTGATATCCTGTTTACAGCTGACAACGGCGATGAGGCTGACAAGCGCTTTGCTGAGCTTTGTGCCGAAAACGGAAACGTTGTGACGGGCTTCAGCTATGTTTTCAAAAAGGAGCTTTACTCCGACGAAAAGGGCAGACTTGTTGAAAACGCTATGGCAATTGATGAAAGGGTTATGCCGTACCCTGCCCTTGCTGAGGCAACCGAGCAAGGCTTCGTAAACACCCTTATGGACGAAAAAGACGGAATAATCCGAAGCACCTTCGTTTACCTTGATGAAAACGGAACAAAAAATAAAAGCCTTGTTTCCGCAATTTACGAAAAATATATGGCTTTCCTTGGAAAAGAAGTAGTGTACCCTACGGATGCAGGCGCTTTCAGCTTCCGCTACAGCAGCGGTGTTTCCGAGTACGAAAATATTTCCCTTATTGATGTTCTGGACGGAACAATTCCTCCTCAGGCATTCGATAACTGCGTTGTGCTTGTGGGTGCTTATGCGGCGGGAATGATGGACGCTTACTATGTTCCTGTTGACAGGGGTCAGCAGATGTACGGCGTTGAAATTCACGCAAACGCACTTCAGGCAATTATGGAGGGCAAGACTCTTACTGCTGTTCCTAACTGGGTAAACGGATTGATTACTGCGGCGGTTGCTGCGCTTCTTATCCTTATCTGTGAAAAGCTCAGCGTGGTAAAGGTTGTTCTTGTTTGCATTGTTACCATTGCGGCAAAGCTTTTTGCAGGATATCTGCTGTTCGGTGCAGGCTACAGCTGGGATAATCTTTCTGCCGTGCTAATGGCGGCAGTTATCGGCATATATTTTGTTGCACTTCATTATTACCGCGCAAGAGCCGCAAAGCTGAGCATTGAAAAGGCTTTCAGCAAGTACGTTGCCCCTCAGGTTGTAAAGGAAATCGCCAAGAACGGCACCTACGAGCTTAAACTCGGCGGCGAAAACAGAAATATTGCCTGCCTTTTTGTTGACATCAGAGGCTTTACTCCTCTTTCGGAAAGCCTTGAACCTGAACAGGTCGTTGACATTCTCAACAGCTATCTTGAGCTTACTACAAGCTGTATTTTCCGTCACGGCGGTACTCTTGACAAGTTTATCGGTGACGCTACAATGGCGGTGTTCAATGCTCCGTTTGACACTGACGATTATGTTTACAAGGCGGTGCTTGCGGCGTGGGACATTGTTCAGGGCGGCAACAGGATTGAAGAACAGTTCGTTGAACGCTACGGAAAGCACGTCGGCTTCGGTGTGGGCGTAAACTGCGGACCTGCGGTCGTGGGAAACATCGGCTGTGACTTCCGTATGGATTACACCGCAATCGGAGATACTGTAAATACTGCGGCACGTCTTGAAGCAAATGCGCCGAGAAGCACGGTTTACATAAGCGATGCTGTTTACGAACAGGTGAAGGATCGCATTACCGTGGAAGAAGTTGGCGAAATTCCTCTAAAGGGTAAATCAAAGGGTGTATTCGTATACTCAATCACAGGTATAAACAATTACGAAACGGAGGATTAATATGAAACAGCTGCTTATTATCCCCGACAGAAGCAACCTTGCTGACAGCATTGAAATTGCAGACAAATACAATCTTGGTTTTGAATACAATGACTTTTTTGTTCCGAGTGTGCTTGACAAGAAAAAGACCGTTGACAAAATTGCTGCTGAATACAAGACGGTGAAGCTTCCCGAATACTGCACGTCTCACGGCGCTTTCTTTGATGTTATTCCGTTCAGCCTTGACGAAAGAATCAAGGAAATCTCCGACCTGCGAATTCAGCAGAGTATTGATGCTGCTGAGAAAATCGGTGCAAGGGCTGTTGTTTTCCACACCAATTACAACCCCTTCCTCAACTCTGAGGCTTATGTGAATTCGTTTGTTGAGACAAATGCCGCATACTGGGGTCACGTGCTGAAGCAGCATAGGAATATTTCGATTTACCTTGAAAATATGTTTGAGACGACTCCTGATATTATGGTGAGAATTGCGGAAAGACTCTGCGAAAATGACAACTTCGGTATCTGTCTTGATTATGCGCACGCGTCATTATCAGCTATGCAACCCAAGCACTGGGCAAAGCATCTCGGCAGGTATATCAAGCACGTTCACATCAATGACAACGATTGTATCAGCGACCTGCACCTTGCCTGGGGCGCAGGAAGAATTGACACTGCTGAATTTTACCGCTGTTACGAAAAATATATGCCGGATGCAACGGTGCTTATTGAAACAAATGCAAAGGAAAATATTCTTGCGTCACTTGAAAAGCTCAGGGCTGACGGCTTTATCAGTTAAGATATGCAAACAAAAATGGGAAGATGAACGCCATCTTCCCGTTTTTTTATTTCTGAATTGCCGCAAGCTTGCATTTTTCGTAAAGGTACTCCGTTGCAAACTGGATTTTCGTAGCGTTGAAGCCGTGCTCCAACGGATAAATAAAGTAGGTATTGTCAAGGGTCGAAAGTGTAACGCACTGTCCCTTGCCCCTGTAGTCATACTCGGTATGTATCGAGGTCATATTCAGCGGTGCAAAGTGCATTTCCCTTTCCTCGGTATCGCCGTAATCACGGAAAATCATACGGAAGCCGTTTTCATCGTGAATAAGCCTGCCCTCGCCCAAGTCAATAAAGTTCACTGCATTTGGCAGGGACTCGATTTTCACACGCATATCCAGCTTGTAACTGCCGCTGTCGATTTCCTTTATAACCTGCTCACGCTCCCATTCGTACCAATCGGGAATGTGAGAGAAAGCATCCTCTGTGCCATCACTTCGCACCATTCTGCCGTACTCGGTCATAGTACGCCTTGAACCGCACTTGCCGCAGAAAATATCCGCACCCTCGGTGTGCATTTCAAACTCCGCACCACAGTCGGGACAGATATAAAGCGGCTTCTCGATACCCTCGGCACGCTTCGGAAAGGTTACAGCCATTTTCTTTTCGTACTGCCACGCATATTCGTCGTAGGCAAGCTCTTTTGCAAGGGCATTGTTGATTTCGTCCACGGTGACATTTTTCAGCTGTTCACGGGTGTAAAGCTGTTTGATTTCCGCTTCGAGAGTAACCTCCCTGCGCATTGTCAGATTCCATATAGGTGACTGCAGATAGTTGCCCTTCATATTCAGCGTGACAATCGGCACGTCAAGATACTTCGCAAGCTTACCCACTGACTCGGGCAGCTTTGAGCTTGTGCCGACATTTGCGTAACGTGCTTCGGGGTAGAGGACAAGTATGCCCTTGCGTTCCATAACACGCTTGATGTTTTTTATAAGAGCAATGTCGTTGACGAATTTACGCGTACCAAGACAGCCAGCCTGACGGTACAGCCATTCGCCGTAATTTTCAAAGCCCTCCAGTTCCGAAACATAGTTTGCACGGTACGGAAAAACCGCCAGCGGCGAAACAATGAAATCCATAAAGGCGTGATGCGTACCGAGGACAAGAAACGGCGGCTTTAAGCCCTCCATATTCGTCCGTGTGATTTTCAGCTTATAGCGGCTTGTGACAGCCTTGCAAATCGCCCATATCGCAGGCATAAAGAACAGGTTCTGCTTCGGCGGAACTCTGTGCCTGTCGAATGGGGTTGTGTTGATTTTTTTCAAGTTAATCAGTCCCCAAATTTATTCTATATCATTTATAAATGGTGTAAACTCCACATCAATCGTATTGTATTTTTCGATAATCTCCAGTGCCTTTTCCTCGCTTATCGGAACAGCTTCTTCCTCGGTCTGCCCTGCTGTCATATGGAAAAACGGTTCGTCGGGTGACCTTTCCGCATCAAATATAATCGCTTCAATCAGCTCAAACCCGCCATCTGAATAGCTGTAGAACTTGTGATAAGAATACCAAGCAGCGCCATTTCCCTGATTTTCTATAACACCATCTCCGCAGTAAAGGAAATAATGTCGTTCCCCACCTTCCTCGGTGCAATGCACTTTCCCGTCACGGACAGAATAAATTCCGTAGATTATACCGTTCCACGCACCTTCACCGCATTCGCCCAAAAGCAGTTCTTCCGTGCCGTCACCGTCTATATCAAGATAACAATATCCAAGCGATGGCACACAATAAAAAATGTAAGGAATGGTCTCTATTTCATCAAGCTTTTCAAAAGACTCGTTTTTAAAGAATTCCGAATATGCCTCCCTTACCGTTTCCACAAACCCATCAAGGATTGCTTTGTCGTCAGCAATTTCAGTCCACGCCAAATCCACAAGGATTGTCGCATCCTCCTTGTTATAGCTGACGGCAAATGTACTTTTATCAATCAGATATCCCTGATTATAGCACTCATACTCGTCAGGAATTTCAATTACCGCTTCAATTTCTGCCGTATCAGGATTTATTCTGTAAAGGGCTGCGGAATAAACACCGTTGTCATTTGAATAATACACCTTGTTCGCAACAATAAACTCTCCGCTTTCAGGCATACTGTAATCAACAATTTGATTTACTGTAAGTTTCTGCGCAAAATCCATAAAAAATTCCGTTTCAAGGGTTTCAATGTCGGTTACATAAAGCTCCTTACCCCAACCGTCCCACGCACCCTTGACAGAGTAGATTTTTCCGTTATGACAGCCAATGGGAATTAAATCCCTTGACTCAGGAACGGTTGTTGCCGTACCCGTGCTGAAATCGTAAATGCCAAACCCGGGTATGCTTTCGTAGCCGCCTATGCGGTACACGAAACGGTTTTCGTCAATATCAAATCCGTACCAGTTTCTCTTGGTGTAGAAGCCGTATTCGTCACCCTCTTGTGTGTACCCTGGGATAATTACCTCTCCACTGTCCGTGTCAACGATATCAAGAAATCCCCATTCGGTAATATTATGTCCGCAGGCTTCAAAGGATGCAGCGGCTGGATTGCCGTCATAAATTGCTTCGCAGGTGTAATCGTCCTTTACGATTAATACGTCAGCGGAGTAGGTCGGCGGAGTTACTGAATAATCGTACTCACTGCAGACTACCTTTGCAAGCACATCACCATTGCCCCTCACAATCCTGTCAATCGGGCGGCTGAAACCATCGGGAACAGAAACCGAATTTTCAACCTCACCTGTATAGACATTGACAAAATAAAGCTGCTCCGACTGTACACAGATAATTCCGTTTCCAAGATTGAAAGTACGCCAGCAGTCACCGGTGTAAACCATTCGGAACTGCTCTTTTTCCTGCTCCTGTTCGGTCAGGTTGGTTGTTTCTGCCTCTGTCACAGGCTCGGTAACGATAGTTGTAACGTTTTCCGTTTCAGCAGAGGTTTCTGCTGTTGTTTCGGTGGCACTTTCCGTAACTGAATTTATAGTTGTTTCGTCGGGCTGCTGTTTGCTGCATCCTGTCATTAACACTGATATCAATGCAGCTATTGCAATAATTTTCTTCATAGGAATATCCCCTTTTTAACTTGGTAATTCAATTATAGAGGAACAAATTTCCAAAGTCAACAAGGTTACAGAAACTGAAATCGGATTGTAATTGCAATGTAATAACTTTACACCGTAATCTCCTCACGGTCACGAAGCAGGTACTTCCTTATCGGCGGAATATAGCTCAGCACAAGGTAAAGCAGTCCCGTGCCCAGGAAAGAAAATCCCGTCGGGGTAAGTCTGAACAGCAGCATATTGTGCACCTCTCCAGTTACGGGGTTGTACACCAGCAGGGACATTGCAACTCCTGCTGCAACGCACAGCATACCTACCCAATTTATACCGTGAGTATAATTATACGCATTATATCCTTTGAGTCCAAAAGCCGAACGGAGCGCAAGCTTCTGTTTTCTTACAAAGAAGAAGTCCACAAAAAGCAAAGCCGCAAGCGGTGCGTAAATGCAGGCACTTATTGTAAGGAACGAGCCGAAGTAGTCCACGATTTTTCCCCAGACGCAAAGCACGGCAACATAAGCGGCTAAAATCATAATCAGCACGCGGTAATCTGCCTTCTTGAATGAGGATTTAAGCATTACGCCGTATATGTACGAGCCTACTGCCTGCGTACCGATATTTGCGAATGCTACAAGCAGAAGCGAGCTTAGCGCAAGTGCGGGGACGGAAAGAGTTGCAAGCATCAATGTGGGGTCGTCAATCATTTCACCTGTGACGTACTGCATTGCTATTGCCATTACCGCACCAACCACAACAAAGAACGAGCCTGAAATGCCCTGTCCGATTACGCCTGCCCAGAAGCCTGCATTTTCCTTTTTGGTAAGTCTTGGCACTTCGCCCATACCACCTACCAAAGTAATAACAAAGGCGAAATTCGCCTCAATGGATATTATGTACGGGATAATACTATCCGTATACTGTGACGTATCAGGTTTGTAGTTCCATATCACGTCAAACGGAACTGACGTAAATCCAACTATTACAACCAGCACACCAAGCGCCAGCAGAAGCGGAACGAGAATTCTTGTTGTGTGTGTTATAGCACCAATGCCCTTGTAGGCGATTGCCGTGCCGATTGCTACACACAGAAGCCTAAGCACCAGCGGCATAAAGTCGGGAAGCGTTACCCCGAAAAGTGCCGCAAGATTGCCCATTGACGAGGCGAACAAATCCGCACAGACGGCGTACCACGGGTAGTTTATAATGATGATAACAACCGTCATAATCGCCGTGCCCTTGTGCCCGAACACCGCTTTAAGCCAAATCCATATGTCGATACCATAGCGCACCGACAGAATAACGGGCAGCTGATAAATCGCCAGCATTAGAATTGCCCCTAAAAATGCACCGATAAGCAGCTGCTTGAAGCCTACTAAAGTTGCAAGGTATGACCCCTGCGTATAACTCCACGTTGCTATACAGTACCCCGAAAGAACCAGCACCGCATCGAGAAAGCCATACAGTTTTTCCTTTTTCAGAACAGGTGCAATGCCGAACAGCGCCTCCTTTTCCACCTGCTTGTTTACGTCCTGTGCCATAACCCTGCCCCCTTAAATAAATGCGCCGATAATCAGCATTATCAGTGAAACGGCAACCACCGTGCCGAGCGCGATATAATCCCTTTTACCGAAACGTTCGGGAAATTCATACTCGTCGCTTTCCATCTCGCAGATACGGCTTTCGATTTCCCTGTTCAGCTTTTCCTCATAATCGTTTTTTTCACTCATAACATTACCCCTCAGAAAAGATTTTTCACAAGACACTTATAAAGCTTCTCGTCAATTTCAAGCAGACTCTTGTTGCCGTTCTTCCATTTCAGCGCAACAACGTACACGCCCTTTTTCTTTGCTGTCAAAGCAGCAAGCGTACCCCACGGACCGAGAAGAATTCTGCCTGCAATTCCTCTCAGAATTCCGCTTGAGAGAGACACGTTCTTTTCATCTGAAACTACCTCGTACTCCTCAACAGTCCACTTTGCAGCAGCGTCTGTTCCCACGAACACAAGACCGTTGCCCTCTTTAACTTTTTCGCCCTCAAGATAACCTGCAATAACCTTATTTTCTGCCATTTTGACACGACCTTTCTGTATTTTGTATTTATATTATACATCATATAATATGATGTGTCAATACATATTTACAAAAAATTTGTTATCTGTTTTGCTGAATAAAAGCCTGTTCTGTTACATAGAATATAGTATCAAATTATGGGGGTATGTTATGAAAAAACACAATATTTCCGATATGCTGATTTACATTATTTCAGCTGAAGTTATCGGTGCGGTTTCAGCGCTGCTGTCAGGCGGCTTTTCCGACTTTTTCGACAAATATCAGGAACCGCCGCTTCTTCCGCCTGCGTGGCTGTTCCCTGTTGTATGGACGATTTTATACGCAGTAATGGGTTACTCCGCCTATCTTATTCACAACTCAGATGCTGACCCTGTGCAGAAGAAAAACTCCCTGACAATTTACTGGGTACAGCTTGCACTGAATTTTTCCTGGAGTATTGTTTTCTTCCGCTTTGAAGCACTATGGGCGGCGTTTGCGGTAATTATGGCGCTGTGGGTGATGATAATTGCAATGATTGCAAGTTTCCGAAAAATCAGTCCTGCTGCAGCATATATGAATATTCCCTACCTGATTTGGGTAACATTTGCGGCATATCTTAATCTTGCAACTGCGCTTATCAACAGATAAAAAAGAAAACGGAAGCACCACACGGTACTTCCGTTTTTTGTTGATAAATTAAGCCTTGAGCTTGCTGACCTGTGCTCTGAGAATCTGAGACTGACCGCTGAGCTGTTCGCAGGAAGCAGCTGTTTCTTCCGCTGTAGCGGAGTTCTGCTGTACAACCTCGGAAATCTTTTCGATACCGATTGTAACCTGCTGGATAGCTTCTGCCTGAACGTTGGAAGCGTCGGAAATTTCGTCGATAAGGTTGCTTGTTTCCTTAGCCTTGTCGGTAATTTCGTTCATAGATTCAACCGCTGCACGAACAAGGTCGGCGCCGTCGTTAACAGCGAGGACTGTAGCAGAAATAAGGTCTGTAGTATTCTGTGCTGCCTCGGAGCTCATCTCTGCGAGGTTTCTTACCTCGTCAGCAACAACTGCAAAGCCTCTGCCTGCGTCGCCTGCTCTTGCAGCTTCAACAGCGGCATTAAGCGCAAGAATATTTGTCTGGAATGCGATATCCTCGATTGTCTGAATGATATTGCCAATCTGAGAGGACTTAGCTTCGATATCACGCATAGCGTCCATAACACGCTGCATATCCTCGTTCTGGAGAATAGCCTTTTCTTCCACACCTGCGGAAAGTTCCTTTGCGTGGAGAGCGTGCTGGGCATTGACCTGGGTCTTGTCGTAAATTTCTGTAATAGTGCTGTTGAGTTCTTCGATAGCACCTGCCTGAGTTGTAGTACCCTCAGCAAGCATCTGAGAACCGTTTGCCATCTGTTCTGCACCTGTGAGAACCTGCTCGGAGGATTCGTCGATGCTTCTTACAACATCGGAAAGCTTGCTCTGAATTTGTTCAAAGGACTCCTCAATCTGTTCGAAGTCACCGTCGTATCTGATGCTTGGCTTAGCGGTAAAGTCACCGTCAGCCATTGAGTTGAGCACGCTTGAAATATCCTGAATATAAGCGGAAAGGCTGTACTTTGTGTTCTGGAGCGAACGTGCAAAGTCACCCACTTCGTCGTTGCGGAACTTATAATCCGAGTCAGGAACACTGAGCTTACCGCGGCTCATATTGTCTGCAAGCTCGCTTACAGCAACGATTGGCTTAGCGATAACTCTCTTGAGGAAGATAGCAACAACAACGAATGCTGCAACAATGATAATCAGCGCAATAATAACCGCAATGAGAATTACCCTGTTGAACGCCTTTGTGCTTTCGCTTGTGGGGATACCTGCAAAATATGCACCGCAGGCATCACCGTGAATGTCGATGATAGGTTCATATGTAGAGTAGTAATTTACCTTATTGATTTTGTCCTTGCCGCTGAAAATTTCTTCATTCTGGATAACAACCTCGGCAACGTCAGCATTAAGAGGTGCGTCTGTAACTCGTGTTTCGTCGGCATTCATAATAGTTGTACCGCCGATGAATTCGCTGCCGAAAAGGGCAACCTCACAGCCTGTCTGGTCCTTGATTGTATCAAGGTAAGCGGAAGCACTGAGGTCATAGCCGAGGTAGCAGACACCGAGAAGCATATTTCCGCCGAAAACAACAGGTGCGGTAAACATAACGCTGATAGGAACATTTTCGTCAGCGTAGAAGCCGTACTGATTGAACTGTGTATGACGTGCAGCGTCGAATTCATCTACGACCTTAGGGTCGCAGGAAAGGGAAAGCGAAACGTCATATGTAGCGAGCTTGTAGTTATCACTCTTCCACACGATATTGCCCTCTGCGTCGGTGAACATACAGAAAGTATTTTCATCAAGACCTGCAGCATCATAGATTTCGGCAAATGTACCAACATAGCCGTTCTTCAGCGCATTTCTCATCTGTGTGCCTGAATTCCAGAGCTTGAACACGTTTTCCAGCTCCTGCTGCTTGGTCGCAACGTCAGCTTTAAGGACGTTTACACCGATACTTGACATTGAAGTGTAGGTGTTATCGTTGTGACCCGAGCTGAGCGAAATGGAAATAATCAGCGTAACGGCGATACTGAATGTGATGATGATACCTACAATCATACACATCAGCATTTCAATTTTTGTTATCTTGCCAATGCCTGCTTTAAGATTGGAAAAATCTATTCTGGGCATTTTAGGCAGCTTGGATAAATTTATTTTGGGGAGATTAATTTTTGGTAACTTTTTCATAATCCCGCTTCCTCCATCATTCTTCACATTATCTTCTTCTCATAAATAATCTACAGTATGTTTCTAAAATTATACCATATTCCGCCGATGATAGTCAATAACCATTTTGCTTGTTTTATACTGCATTTTTTAGATGTTTTGTACATTGTTCATACTTTGATAAAAGATTTTTTTGTACAAATATTAAATTCTTAACAAATATTTTAAGGGTACCGCCCTGAGAAGCCGATACCCCTTTAGTTACTGTAACTGACACTGTTTGTCAATTGTCTCCTATTCTTTCACGGATATAGCTGCCGACCTCGCTTTCGGGAATACCCAGCACAAACGCAATCTCCCCGTGAATAATATGCTCGGCTGTGGAAAATGCACGTTCATCTGCGGCAATAAGCTTCTTTCCGTCACCCGAACGCTTTTTGCGTTCCTCATAGATTGATTTTATCATTCCCACAAGGCTTGTGAAATCATCGCTTCTCAGCACCGATTCAAAATAGCTTTTACGCTCATTCTTATCGCTGTACCACACGCTTTCAGCCTGAGGTATACTGTCGATTATTTCAAGAATATCTTCCTTTGTAAGAGTTCTGCGGATTTCCTTTTCGGCGCTTTCTACAGGCACATAATATGCGGAGTTTCTATACTCTCTCGGCACTATTTTATAATATTTATTCTTGTGCACTCCGTCAAAACAGCGCTCAACCACTTCTTCAATGCGGCATATTTCGCCTGAACCGTACACAACAAATTCACCGTTGTTAAACATTTCTGAACCTCCGATATACGAATTTCTTATATCAATTTTATCACAACGGCAATTTTATTTCAAAGGCACTTTTGCACGATTTTTACGCTGCTGTTATATGCAAAAAATCCGCAAACGCTGTTTTTGCGGAAAACGGATTATAAATTAACCTAACATTTTGCCTTGATAATGTTTATTCTGCACAATTCTTGTGCAAAATAGTTGCAGTAAATTAAAAAATGTGCTAAAATAGATATGGTTTATTGCCTTATCAAGGCGGTTTAAAATCCAAGAAAGGTGAGTTTATAATGAACAAAGAACAGTTTATCGCAAAAATAAACGAAAACCTCCGCATTGACGGACGTACCGACATCAAGAATGCAACCCCGAAGCAGCTTTACAACGCACTTTCCCGTGCGGTAATGAGCGAAATTATCCCTGACTGGGACGCTTCCGAGGAGCGCCATAACTCCAAGCGCCGTGCTTATTACCTCTCTGCTGAATTCCTTATGGGACGTGCTGTTTTCAACAACCTTTACTGCGCAGGACTCCTTGATGAAGCTAAGGAAATCCTTGCTGAGCAGGGCGTTGACATCAACTGTCTCGAAGAAATTGAGGACGCTGCTCTCGGTAACGGCGGTCTCGGCAGACTTGCAGCCTGCTTCCTTGACTCCGCTGCTTCCCACGATATCCCTCTCAACGGCTATGGTATCCGCTACAAGTACGGTCTTTTCAAGCAGTCCATCGGCAACGGCTTCCAGCAGGAAAGCGCTGACGCTTGGCTTGATTACGGTGACGCCTGGAGCGTGCGTGCTGAAAATGACGCTGTAAGAGTTGATTTTGCTGACCAGTCTGTAATGGCTGTACCTTACGATATTCCGATTATCGGCTACAACAAGAAGTCCATCAACACTCTCCGTCTGTGGCAGAGTGAGTCCCTCAAGGGCTTTGACTTCGGCAAATTCGACAATCAGGACTACCTCGGTGCAAGCGAAAGCACAATCCTTGCTGACGCTATTTCCAACGTGCTCTACCCTAACGACAACACCGAAAAGGGTCTGCGCCTTCGTCTGAAGCAGCAGTATTTCTTCGTATCCGCTTCTATTCAGGACATTATCCGCCGCTACAAGAAGGCACACGGCGACGATTTCTCCAAGTTTGCTGATATGTACGCTATCCAGCTTAACGATACTCATCCGACAATTGCTATCCCTGAGCTTATCAGAATTTTTATGTTCAAGGAAGGTATGTCCTTCACAGAGGCGTTTGCAATCGTACAGAAAACCTGCAACTACACAAACCACACCGTTCTCGGCGAAGCGCTTGAAAAGTGGGGCGCTGACCTGTTCAAGAGCGTTGTTCCGACAATTTACGAAATCGTGCTTATGATTGACAAGCACCTTGAAAAGCACCTTCGCTCTATCGGTCAGACTGATGCACAGATTGAAGCTAAGCGCATTTTTGACGGTGACCGTATCCACATGGCAAGAATGGCAATTTTCGCTTCCACATACATCAACGGTGTTGCTCAGCTTCACACTGACATTCTCAAGAATGACGTGCTCAAGGATTGGTACGAAATCTACCCTGAGCGTTTCCAGAACAAGACTAACGGTATCACACCACGCCGCTGGATTGGTCTTTGCAACCCTGAACTGTCCTCACTTATCACTGAAAAAATCGGTGACGGCTGGCAGACTGAGCTTGACAAGCTTGCTGAGCTGAAAAAGTTTGTTGACGACGGTGCAACAATCCGCCGTTTTATGGACATCAAGCGTGAAAAGAAGGTTCAGCTTTGCGAATACATCAAGAAGCACGAAGGCGTTGAGCTTAATCCTGACTGGGCATTCGACATTCAGGTCAAGCGTCTGCACGAATACAAGAGACAGCTTCTCAATGCGTTCTCTATCGTTGACCTCTACTTCCAGATTAAGGAGAACAAACTCCCTGACCTCCAGCCTACCTGCTTTATTTTCGGCGCAAAGGCTGCTCCTGCTTACCGCCGTGCAAAGGGTATCATCAAGTATATCAACGAGGTTGCAAAGCTTGTCAACAACGACCCTGACACAAAGGATAAGCTGAAAGTGCTTTTCGTACAGAATTACAACGTTTCCTACGCTGAAAAGCTTATTCCTGCTGCTGATATTTCCGAGCAGATTTCCACAGCGGGTCTTGAAGCTTCGGGTACAGGCAATATGAAGTTTATGCTGAACGGTGCTGTAACTCTCGGCACATACGACGGCGCAAACGTTGAAATTGTTGAAGAAGCAGGCTGGGAAAACGAATATATCTTCGGTGCAAGAGTTGAGGAAATCGAAAAAATCAAGCCGACTTACCGTCCTAAGGAAAAGATTTACTACACCAACGACCGTGTAAAGAGAGTTATCAACACACTTGTTGACGGCACCTTCAACGACGGCGACACAGGTATGTTCGGCGAACTTTACAACGCACTCATCAACGGCACAAGCTGGCACAAGCCTGACCACTACTTCCTGCTGACTGACCTTGAAGGTTACGTTGACACCAAGCTTCGTGCACTTTACGATTACAAGAATCGTGAGATGTTCTCCAAGAAGTGCTGGATGAATATTGCTACAAGCGGCAAGTTCTCCTCTGACAGAACTGTTAAGCAGTACGCTGAGGAGCTCTGGAAAATCTGATTGCTTTGTAGGGGATGGGTGCCCCGTCCCCTACATAAAAACCGTACCCAATAGGACGCAATAATCCTATCGGGTACGGTTTTTCGCTATGTTACATTCAATTGCGCAGATGTAAAGTTTATGTGGTAGACTTTTTTCGGCATATCGGCTATAATGTAAGTACAGTAAAACAACAGGAGGAACATTATGATTTTTCGTGAAAAGCTGGTACAATTAAGAAAATCCCGCAATCTGACTCAGGAACAGCTTGCCGAAGCACTTGGGGTTTCAAGGCAGGCGGTATCACGCTGGGAGGCGGGCGACTCCACTCCCGATATGATTAACTTGCTTGGGCTTTGCGATTTGTTCGGCGTGTCGGCTGATTATCTTATTCACGATAATTATCAGAGCGATGATGATATGCCCATTGTGAAGGAAAAGAATGAACAGATATCTAAAGTAAAATTAAAAAAGAAGGTTTATCATCTATACGCCGCAATCGGATTTACCATAGCTATCATTTGTTCGTGTATATCCGTGTCTTTAAGCAATAACAATGTTCAATTTGTTATTTCAATATTTACCTGCTCAACATTATCGTTTTGTGCTACAGTACAGTACTATTTATACTTCAAAGAGAAATAACCATATAAAAACACCACACCCGACAGGACACAGCAATCCTATCGGGTGTGGCTTTTCTATTTCTACATATTTTACTATCTGTATTATCTGCAAGAAATTATACAATTCATCGCATATATCAAACAAATTTTGTTTCCCTTGTTGCGGCACGGACTTCCATCATACCTGTGTCAGCGTGGAAAAATACGGTACGTCCGAAATTCTCTCCTGTTTCCTCGGCAACAATTCTTATTCTGTATGCGGAGAGGATTTTCTTTACAGCTGCAACGTTTCTTTCGCCGATGTTGAACACGGCAGAATTAACGCTGAACATCTGCGCTCCTCCTGCAATTTTTGCAACCAATCTTGTGGTTGACGCACCCTGAAGGCTCATATCCTGAATAAGCTCCATAATTCCCGTATCGGCATAGCGGCGTTTGTTGTCAACACCCTGCACAGCCTCTTTACTGAGGGGGAGCATAATATGTGCCATTCCGGCGATTTTCTTTTCCGGGTCATAAAGGCATATTCCCACACAGGAACCAAGTGCATAGGTTACAAGCGTATCGGGTGCTTTTACAACGTTGAGGTCGGCAATTCCGACTGTTACATTTGCCATTTTATACACTCACTCCCAGTCTTGTGAACAACGTTTCGAGGGACTGCATTTCGGGAACGAGTATCATATTGCTCTTGATTTCACCATCGCCGATAACAAAGCCGTCGTCGATAAAGAGAACCTTATTTCCTACCTGTGCAAATTCAACAGCAGGAACGCTGAGAATTGCTCCGACCATATCAACTGTCATATTCGGAACGGAAATATCTATCATCATACCTGTCAACTGTGAAATAGCGTTTACATAAGAAGCAGCCATAATGTTGCCGACCTCAGAGATAAAGGAAGTTTCCATCTCGTTCATATTTGTCAGGTCCTCAATTTCACTGCCGAAAAGTGTGCTTGTCATTTTGCTTGCGAAAGAATGCTGAAGCACATACAGCATCATACCTGTGATGTCGCCTCTGATGCCTACGAGCATACCGATTGCAACATTTTCAGGTCCGCCGAGGAAGTTTACCGCCTCGGAAAAGTCGAGCATTCTTACTGTCGGTACTGTTATATCTGTATCACACTGAATAAGCTCTGCCAACGCACTTGCGGCATTGCCTGAGCCGATATTTCCTATTTCCTTGAGCACGTCAAGATGCATATCCTGAAGCTGCTCCACATTTCGTATAGACATAATGTGCCTCCCAATTTATTTTATAGTCACCTTCAATGCATTGGAGCTTTCGCCGTTTTTGTTCTTTCCGTTCTTTTGTTCAACAGCAACAACCTTGAACTTATAAGAACCCTTGCTGAGTCCCGTTACTGTTTTTTTGTTGCTCTTGATAAATGCAATCTGCTTGTACTTACCGCTTTTTGCATCGTACTTATACACTCTGTAGCCGTAAGCACCGTCGATTTTATTCCACGTCAGAGTAAGCTTTCCGTTTTTCAGCTTTCCTTTCAGCGTAGCGGCAGGAAGCTTATCCGAAGAAGCCTTGGTGCTTTTCTCTGCATTTTTTACAAGTGCATTTACAATCTTGCTGCAAACCTTTTTGCCGCTGCTTCTGTCAATAATCTTATATTCGTTTTCAGCTCCGTTGTCCCACCAGAAGCATTTTATTCCGTACTTACTTGCTGTGGAAACATAATAACCTGCGTGCTCGGCACGCTCAGCCTCGTTGCTTTTGTCCTGTGAACCGAATTCACCTACAATAACAGGAGCGCCCCATTTATCGGAGTATCCTGACAGCTTTTTGAAGTAGGAATCAATAGCAGACTTATCCGAAGAACTGCCCCACTCGTCAGTCATTTTCGTCCACGTTGCATCCTTGGTAGTGAAGCCCTGTGGGTCGTAACAGTGCACCTGCACCATAAGGTGATTTTTTACGCTATCCTTTGGCAGTACGAAATTTTTAAGCACAGCGTCCGTGCTTCCGTTTGCGGCATAAGTCTGAAGCACGAGAGTTCTCTCGTCATTTCTGCCGCCTGTTTTTCTGACTGTATCGACAAACAGCTGATTATACTTGTTGATAGCCTCAAAACCCTCAGAGTCGGAGCTGGTCCAGTTATTATTCTTGTCAAGCACTTCGTTGAAGCTTTCAAACATAAGCTTTTCGCCGTAGTTCTTGAATCTTGATGCGATATTTTTCCACAAGCCCTTAAAGCGTGCGGAGTTTGCCTTATAACCAGCGGAGGACGCTTCTATCCAGCCGTCCGAGCCGCCGTCGTGGTGTACATTGAGTATGCAGTACATATCCTCTGCGATTATCCAGTCAACAATTTCCTGTACTCTGTCGAGCCATTCCTTGTCGATATTTCCGTTCTGGTCGGTGTGGTCCGTCCAGGTTACAGGAAATCTTACTGCATTGAAGCCTGCTGCCTTAACGGATGAAATCAGTTTCTTGGTTGTAACAGGATTTCCCCAGGCTTTTTCATAATCTGCGGGTTTGTTGGACGTATAAAGGGCAATCCACTCACCGTAGCTGTCCAGACTGTTGCCTAAGTTCCAGCCTGCACCGATATTCTGTATAGCCTCAGAAGCTTTTTCAAAGGGTACTTCCTTGGCGGAAGCCGGTACAGATAGCATAGAAACTGCCATTGCAGCAGAAATAACTGCGGCAGTAATTTTAGAAAATATACTCACGGAGACCTCCCGTAAAATTACTGTCTGAGATTATTTACGATATTTTCAAGCTGGTCGTGGGTCTTGACCATATTGATATTGAGCTGGAATGCACGCTGGAATTCGATGACCTTGGACATTTCATTCGCAACGTTTGTAGAGGACGCTTCAAGGTAGAACTGCTTCTTGCCTGCGTCTGTATCTGCCGCGGCAGGCCCGCTGGAAGCGTTTGCACGGAAGTAGTTGTCCCCAATCTGGTCGAGCCCGTAAGGATTTTCAAAGGTATAGATACCGACCATATTAGCAAGCGCAGTTGCATCAATATCATTTTCCGTGCCCTCAACAAAAGGCACCTGAATTCTGTTGCCCTCATAGTCGAGCACATAAGCGCCGTACTCATTTACAAGCTCCCAAGGTGCAGTTTCGCTTTCTCTTGAAATGTAGAAAGCACCGTCCTTGGTGTAATTGACTTCGCCCTCAGGGGTAAGCACTGCAAAAAAGCCTTCATCGAGAGCTGCAAAATCCAGTTCTCTGTTAGTGCTTCTCAGTGTGGACTGTTCAAACATCATATCTGTTTTAGGAACTCTTACGCCGTGACCGAACTGAGTTTCCTCGTTTTCGTTATTTCTTTCGGTATAAAGCAAATCGGCAAAGGAAGGTCTTGAAGCCTTGAAGCCGTTTGTGTTTACGTTAGCCATATTGTTGGCGGTGATATCAAGTGCCATCTGATAAGCCATTACGCCTGATGCGGCGGTGTGGTAACCGATTTTACTCATAGCAATTCAATTCCTTTCCTTAGTTTACTTTTGACAGGTCATTTGCAGCAATCTGGTTTACGCTGTTGAGAATTTTAAGCGCTGTACTGCAAGCGGTGAAAACGTGCTGGGAGTCCATAGCCTTGATTGTTTCCTCTGCAACGTCAACGTTTGAACGCTCGTACCAGCCCTGCTTAATCTGATAATTTTCGTCAGCAGGAACAGCATTCAGTGCGGTATTATCGTAAGGACGCATAAGGTTATCGTCCACCTTTTCGATGTCCGTACCCGCTGCAATATATGTCAGACCCAAATCAAAGGTTCTGCCGTCGTCTGTTGTGATTGTACCGAATCGGTCAACCTGAAAATCTGCTGTACCAAGCTGAATTCTCTGACCGTTGCCGTCGAGAACATAACCGCTTGAACCGAGGGTGAGGTAGCCCTCGCTGTTGATAGTGAACTGACCGTTTCTTGTCAGGAGAGTTTCGCCGCTGCGGCGCTCCTCAATATTGAAATAGACATTGCCCACGATAGCCATATCAAGGCGTGAGCCTGTATTTTCGAAAGTGCCCTGTTCAAGGTCGGTAAATGTGTGATTGATAGTGCGGTAGCGGATTGTACCTGTATCGCTGTGGTCGCCGTTTATAAGAAGAAGCTCCTCCGCAAAGGTTGTAGGGATAGCCTCATCGGACTTATAGCCTGCGGTTTTTGCGTTAGCCATATTATTTGTAATAACGTTGAGTATTCTCTGCTCGTTAATCATACCGTTTGCGGCAGTGTAGTAACCTCTGAGCATAACCTTTCTCCTTTTTACATTTCAAAATTATCTTTCATATACTTTTTCATCTTTGAAACAGCCTGTGAATGTATCTGACACACACGGCTTTCGGAAACGTCCAGAACCTTTCCTATATCGGAAAATCTCAGCTTTTCGTAGTAATAAAGCGTAACAACAAGGCGCTCTCTTTCTTTAAGGGAGCGGATTGCGTCCGCAAGATATTTCATTTTTTCCTGCTTGTGGATACCTGCTTCAGCAGCCCACATACCGTCCTCGTCAGCCTTATCGGGGATATCAAATCCGCTGTCCATAACCATTTCCTCAAAAGAAAGAGTCTGTGCAGCAGCAGCCTGAGCTGTGCAGCTTTCCAGCTTTTCAACGGGCAGCTTCATATAGTCAGCGATTTCCTGAGCGGTAGGCTCACGGTCAAGCTCGCTGTAAAGAACGGTGTACGCCGAATCGTACTCCTTTGCAAAACGCCTTATATTACGGGGGACAAAGTCCTGCCGTCTGATGAAGTCGATGATTGCACCTCTTACCTTAATGGACGCATAGGTTTCAAACTTTACACCTTTTTTAGGGTCGAAGCTGTCGATTGCGCTCATAAGTGCAATTGTTGCCTCGTTGATTACGTCGTCAGTTTCGGCAAACTTGAGGTACATATTTCGTGTGGACATAGCGGCATACTTGACGATACTCATATACGCAAGAATAACGCCGTTTCGGAGAGCCTTGTCGCCTGTTTCCTTATATTTCAAAAGCAGAAGCGCTCTGGCTTCCTTATCTGTTTCAGCCACAAAACTCACCTCCGTTGAAGTGCTGTCCTATCAGTTTCAGACAAGCGCCTCCTCAATAGTAACATTGCCCACCGCCTGAATCTGCACGGAATTATCAATTTCGCTGAATGAAAGCACCGTAACATTCGGTATGAACTGGTCAATCAGCTTCTTGAAATAGATACGCACGATAGGTGAAGTAAGGACAATCGGCATAGGGACAACGTCCTTGACCTTGTCAATCTGCTCATTGAGTGAAGCAATAAGCACCTGAATTGTCTGTGGGTCCATAGCAAGGTAAGAGCCCTGCTCGGATTTCTTTACCGAAGCAACAATCTTGTTTTCGGTTTCGGTATCGAGAGTAAGAACTCGTATCTGTCCGCCGTCGGAAAAACGGCGTGTGATAGTTCTCTTGAGAGCCTGACGGACATACTCGGTTGTGATATCCACATCCTTCATATTATGCTGGTTATCAGCAATGGTTTCCAGAATGGTCTGAAGGTCACGGATTGGCACGCCCTCTTTAAGCAGCAGGCAGAGAACCTTTTGGAGATAAGCGGGAGAAACAATATTCGGAACAATATCATCAACAATTGTCGGATTAGTTGCCTTCAGCTTATCAAGCATAGTTTTTACGTCCTGTCTTGAAAGCAGCTCGTGAGAATAATTCTTTATGATTTCCGACAAATGCGTGATAATGACAGATGTCGGGTCAATAAGCGTATAGCCTGCGATTTCCGCGCGAAGCTTGTTCTGCTCGGAAATCCATTTAGCGGGGATGTTGAACGCAGGCTCAACGGTATCAATACCGTCAACCTCCTTTGTAACACTTCCGCTGTCGAGAGCGAGGTAGTGGTCCATAAGGATTTCTGCGTGAGCAACGATTTCACCCTTGATTTTTATTACATACTGGTTGGGGTTGATATGCTGGTTATCGGTCATTCGTACCGACGGGAAAACCATACCCATATCCATAGCAAACTGTTTTCTGAAAATTACGACACGCTCAATAAGCGTACCGCCTGAGTTTTCGTCAGCAAGAGGAATAAGGCTGTAGCCGAATTCCATTTCGATAGGCTCAACATTGAGCAGCTTGTACACGTTGTCGATGTCCTTGTAGTACTCCATTTCGGAGAGAGCCTCTTTATTTGCCTCCATTTCCTGCACGGCGGCATCTGTTCTGATGGCAGCCTCTTTCTGAGTACGCATAAGCACAACGCCCAGAGCAATAAGGGCTGTACCGAGAACCAGAAGCTGAACCTTAGGGAAGCCCGGAATGAGCATCATAACAAGCATTACGCCGCCTGCAATAAGCATTACAAGAGGCTGGGCACTCATCTGATTCTTGATGTCGGAGTTGAGTGTATCCTCAGAAGCGGAACGTGTAACAATCATACCCATTGATGTAGAAATCAGAAGGGCAGGAACCTGTGAACACAGACCGTCACCAACCGTTGACAGCGAGTAAACGCTGAGGACTTCCATGAATTCCATTCCGTCAAAAACAAGACCCATAACTGCACCGCCGAGGAGGTTAACGATTGCGGCAACGATAGAGAAGGTTGCGTCACCCTTAACGAACTTGGAAGCACCGTCCATAGCACCGAAGAAGTCGGACTCACGCTGGATTTTCTGACGGCGGATTTTTGCCTCATCCTCGGTAATGATACCCGAATTCAGGTCGGCGTCAATAGCCATCTGCTTACCGGGCATAGCGTCGAGTGTAAATCTTGCTGTTACTTCAGCAACACGTTCAGCACCCTTTGTAACAACGAGCATCTGAACTACAGTAATAAGTATGAACACGATAAATCCGATAACAGCGTTGCCGCCCATTACGAATTGACCGAATGAAGCTACAATCTGACCCGCATTACCCTGATTCATCAGGATAAGACGTGTTGACGAGATGTTCAGACCGAGTCTGAAAATTGTTGTAATAAGGAGAAGTGATGGAAAAATTGAGAACTCCAGCGGCTCCTTGATGTACATTGTAAAAAGGAGAATAACCAGTGACAGCGCAATATTCACGACAAAAAGCATATCCAGCAGCCATGTGGGCAGCGGAATGATAATCAGGAATATTGCCAGGATAACGAATACCGTTACCGAGTTATTCAATATATTTTTCACGGTATAACGCAGCCTGCCTTTCTATCTGAACACCGTTACATTCCCTTCGGTTTCTTTCCGCTCATATCATATACGAACGCCAGAACCTCCGCAACGGCGTGGTAAAACTCATAAGGAATTTCTCTTCCTATATCAACGGACTTGTAAAGTCCTCTTGCCAGCGGAACATTTTCCACAACGTGGACCTTGTTTTCCTCCGCTATATCTATAATTCTGAAAGCAACCTTGTCTGCACCCTTTGCAACAACAACAGGTGCACGGTCCTTGTTTTCGTCGTATTTAATCGCAACCGCAAAGTGGGTAGGGTTTCTGATGACAACGTCCGCCTGAGGGACGTCCTGCATCATTCTTGCCATAGCCATCTGCTGCTGTTTCTGACGGCGCTTACCCTTAATCTGAGGGTCGCCCTCCATCATCTTATATTCTTCCTTGACCTCCTGCTTGGTCATCATCATATCTTTTTCCCATTTGTATTTCTGATACAGGAAATCAACTGCGGCAATTGCCACAAAAACCGCCGCAAGCTTCATACAGATTGCAAAAACGGTATCAGCAATGTAAATCAGTCCTGTTGTTGCATCGTATTGCAGAAGCCTTGCCATTTCGACAGTTCTTCCCTGAATTTCGTCATAGACGATTGCACCGAGAATAATAAGCTTAGCAACCGACTTTGCCATTTCAAACATAGCGCTGAGAGAAAACATTCTCTTTATGCCGTTGAAAGGATTAAGCTTGTCAAGCTTGAACTGAAATGATTTCGTTGAGAAAATAAATCTTGTCTGTATACCTGTTGCGATAATCGGAATAATCATCGAAACCAAAAGAAGCGGACCTGCTGACAGAAGAACAGTTTTGGTAATTTCAAGTATAAGCTTTGAAGCCGTCTCCATACCGTCAATTCTTGCGCCGTTTTTCTCCATACCGCCGCCTGAAAGGGCAATCCAGTAGGTCATATCATCGGTAACTGTTCTGTACATAAGCTGGGCAGTAAGCCTCAGCACAAAAAACAACAGAAGCACTGACGCTGCCGAAACAACGTCCTTGCTTTGCATAACGTTGCCTTCTTTACGCTGTTCCTGTCGTTTATGGGCGGTCGCCTTTTCGGTTTTTTCACCGCCGCTTCCTTCAGCCATAGAAATCTCCCTTTAAATCGTGTATATTTATGCGGGTATAATTGTTATAAACTGTGCTACAGCGTCCAGCCACGTATCAAGATAGCTGTCAATAAAATCGGAAAGAGGAACTGCAATCAGGAACAGCATCATAAAGCCCACCGCAACCTTCAGCTGGATATTTACAACCATAATCTGAATTTGTGGAACGGATTTCATCAGCATACCCATACAGAATTCCAGTATGAACGCTGCTGCGATAATCGGCATTGCAAGCTTTACAACAATTGCCAGAAGCACTGAGAAATACGACACAATGTTGTATCCCAAATCGGGGTTGAAGCCCTCGCCGCCGACAGGAAGTGTGTCAAAGCTTATAACAAAAAGCTGTATATATGACATATGCGAATTTGTCGCAAAAAAGTAAAGATACATCATAAAACTGATGACAGAACCCATAATGGACATCTGGACATTGGTTTCGGGGTCGAACACCTTTGCCATACCAAGACCTGACTGCATATCCATAATTTCTCCCGCAACCTGAATGGTATTGAAGAACATATTGGTTATAAAGCCGAGGGTAAGTCCGATAAAGATTTCTCTCAACAGCATCATAAGGTAAATTCCCGCCAGAGTGCCCGAGTCAACGGGTTCAGGCTGAGTAACCATTATCACAATCATTGTGATAAAAATGGAAATTGTAACCCGCACCATTACAGGCAGGTTACGTCTTGAAAGAATAGGTGTAAAAGCAAATATAGACAATATCCGCGCAAAGACCAGAATATTGGTTTCAAAGCTGCGGAAAAGCACGATAAAGTAATCCAAATCCTGCTCCTTTCCGCCTGTTACATAGCACCTGTCTGACTGCTTATCTGAGTTATCAGATCGAATATGCGGTACACAAATTCGCTGCAGCTTGCCGTCATCATCGGTGCAAACAACAGCAGCAGAACAACAATTGTCAGCGCCTTAGGCACAAAGGTAAGGGTTTGCTCGTGCACCTGAGTTGCCGCCTGCAAAATCGCGATTACAAGACCTACCAGCATACTTATCAGCAGCATAGGACCTGCAATTTTGATTGAAAGCATCAGCGCCTCACGGAATATTTCGAGAACAAGCTCCTCTGTCATCTACGCCACCTCCGCTAAGTATTGAAGCCCGTAACAAGCGAGCCAACCAGTAGAGTCCAGCCGTCACAGAGAATGAACAGCAGCAGCTTGAACGGGATAGAAACCGTTGTCGGCGGCAGCATCATCATACCCATTGACATAAGGATTGTTGAAACTATAATATCAATAACAAGGAAAGGAATATACAGCAGGAAGCCGATTTCAAATCCTATTTTGATTTCACTTAAAACAAACGCAGGAACAACCACAACAAAGCTTACTTCCTCCAGAAATTGCTCCTCTGTTTCAGCCTGAATTTCAGTACCTGTCAGACCGAGGAAAAAGTCCATAGAGTCGTTGCTGGTGTTCTTCAGCATCCATTCCTTGAGAGGTACGGAAGCTGCCTGAACCGCCTCAACGGAAGTATATTCTCCGTTCTTGTACGGCACATAAGCAACCTCGTTCATCTCATTAAGAACGGGAGTCATTATAAACAAAGTAAGGAAAAGCGCAAGACCTATCATAACCTGATTAGGCGGAGTCTGCTGAACACCCATTGCATTTCGCAGCAGCGAGAATGAAATGATAATTCTCGTAAAGCAGGTAAGCATTACAAGAATTGACGGTGCAAGCGACAGAATTGTAATAAGGATAACCAGGTCAATTGTAGTAGAGCTTTCGTTGATATTCAGCTGGTCGAGAAGATTGCTTACTTCTTCGTCATCTGTAACAGGCTCTTCATAGGGCAGCGCCGTCGTTGTAACCGCTTCTTCGATACCCACAGCCTCAGGCTGAGTCTGTTCTGTCTGGGGGACGCTTGTTTCAAGATTTGGTATCGTTGTAACAATCCCCGTGGTTTCAGGCTCCGAAACGGCAAAAGCAGTCACGGAGGAAAGAGAAGCCGCCATTGCTGCCGCGCAGATTATTCCTGCAGAAGCCTTGACCAACCTCTTAAAAATCATTTTTTTCATTCCGTCCGTCCTCTTTATTTTCAACGGTTTCAGCGCTTACCTTATTTTTTTCGGCAAACGCTTTTTTAAGACTTTTCATAAATCCGCTTTCCTCGTCCTCGGACTCGCTTTCATAAACAGCGATATCCTCATCGTCGAGGTCACAGACCTTTGTAACAGCGTTGGGAGTTACCCCGAGAAGCATTTTCTTGCTTCCCACAGTAACAATCATAAGCTGTTTATCCTGCGCAATGCTTACGTACTCAACAATTTTTATCGAACGGTTGTTGTAACCGAAACCGCCCGACATACGATGCTTGTTGAGCCACTTATAGGCATAAAAGGTCAGAAACATCAGACCTACTACACCCAGCAAGGCGCAGATTACAGTAAAAACATCGCCAATCATCAATTAGCCGAGAACCTTCTGAACTGTCTGAAGAATTCTGTCAGCCTTGAAAGGCTTAACGATAAAGTCAAGAGCACCAAGCTTGATAGCTTCAACTACCATAGATTCCTGACCCATAGCAGAGCACATAACAATCTTAGCGGATGGGTCTGCTGCCTTGATATCACGGAGAGCTTCGATACCTGTCTTGTTAGGCATTGTGATGTCCATAATTACGAGGTCAGGCTTTTCTGTTGCATATGTATTACAAGCGATTTCGCCGTCAGCAGCCTCGAGGATATTTGTATAACCATTCTTTGTGAGAGCATCCTTAATCATCATTCTCATAAAAGCCGCATCGTCAACGAGCATAATCTTCTTATCCATAATAAAACTCCGTTTCTCCGCCGCAGGAATAATATTTTTTTGTTTTACTTCGGAAACGTCGGGCGGAGCCGTTTCCTGCTTGATATCCTTTCCGAAGCATTCACCGTGCTTCGGTCATTTACTTGCTTATTCCTTGCCGCTTAGGGAATCAAGGAACTTGGACTTGATAATTTCTGTAATTCTTACCGCGAAGTTATCATCAATTACAACAACGTCTCCCTTGGCAATAAGGTTGCCGTTAACGATGATATCAACGGGAGCACCTGCCTGACGTTCAAGCTCGATGATAGTACCCTGTGTAAATTCCAGAATATCCTTGACCTTCTTTACAGCCGAACCGATTTCAACCGTAACATTCAGCGGAACATTCATCAGCAGCTTGAGGTTATCGTTCTGCTCCTGAGAAAGTGAGCTGTTCTGATACGATGCAAAGTTCTGAAGCTGAACAGGCTGAACATTCACAGCAGGCTGTATCATCTGAGGCTGCATCATCGGCATACCCTGCGGCGGGTACATTCCCTGAGGATACATACCATACATTGCAGCCATATTCGGGTCTGCCATAGGCGGCTGACCGTAAGGCATCTGAGGCATACCCTGAGGGGGCATTCCCTGCGGCATCGGCTGAGGTGCAGCCTGAGGGGCAGGAGCCGGTTCTGATGAACCGCCGCCGAGGAGCTTCTCAATTTCCTCCTGAGAAAGCGTTCCTCCGCCTGAAGACGGTGCAGGCTCAGGTGCAGGCTCAGGTTCAACCTCATCAATGCTGTCCATAATATTGTTGTAGCCTGCCATCATCTTGTCTGCCATATCCTTGGCAAGTTCAATAGTAAGTACGGAAATAAATTCCGAATTGATTACACCATCGATTGTGAGGTCAAACTTTACAGTGCAGACGTGTTCCTGACCTGTAATGTCATACATCTCATTCTTCATATTTGAAGCAGCATCGCCCTCCTGGACGATAGCCTCAGGTGTAGAGATATCAACAGTTGTTTCGATGATTTCCGAAAGTGCTGTAGCAGAAGCACCCATCATCTGGTTCATAACCTCGCAGACTGCCGAAATGTTCATTTCGTCGAACTGGAAATCATCTGTAACCTCCAGCGGCAGACCCATCAGCTGATTAAGAATAAGCTGAACGTCATTCTGCTTGAGAACCAGCACATTCTGACCCGAAACACCTTGCGTATATTTGATTCGTACCATAATCGAAGGCTCAAGTTCAGGGAATGAAAGCTCTTCGGATCTGACAATGCTGACCTGTGGGGTGGTAATCCATACCTTAGCAGAAAGCATATTTGAAACTGCTGTAGCTGCCGAACCCATAGTGATGTTCATTATCTCACCGATGGCGTCCATCTCTATATCGCCGAAACCTTCGAGAACAAGCTTCTCATCGCTCATTAGAGTATCCTTCCTTTCCGTATGCGGAGTGTATCACCGTTTCCGCACGGTTATTTTCCCAAATCCTTATATATATTATCAATCTTGACAGCTTTTCTTTTGTTCTTTATACCCAGTTTACCATCAAACCAGAGATTGTTGCCGATTTTTACGGTTACATTGCTGTCAATTGGCATATTCAAAGGAATTATATCACCGACCTGCATTGTAAGAACATCATACAGGTCAAGCTTTGTTTCACACAAAACTGTGTCAATTCTGAGCTCGGAGTCCTTGATAGCCTCAAGCAGAGAAACACGCCTTTCCTTCTCTCTTTTCGGGTCAAGCTTCTTGGTTGTTCTTGACCATCTGTCACCGAATTTTGTCATAATCGACTCAAGGTTCATAGCAGGGATACAGAACGTCATTGTGTTCTTTACATCCTTGATTTCCATTTCCAGAACAACGAGAATTACAACCTCGTCAGGGGAAATGGACTGCATAACTCTTGCATTTGTTTCAATTGTAGTAATTGAAGGATTAATGTCTATATATGTACCCCATGGGTCCTTCAGCAGACCTGCCATCTTGTTCAGAACGGTGGAGAAAAGACCGATTTCAATTTCGGAGAAATCTCTGTTCTGTTCAATATAGTTTCCGCTTCCGCCCATAAGACGGTCCATCATTGAAAAAGCAATCGGGTTTGATACCTGCATAATGCAGTTCGTTTCAAGTACATCGTCATCGGTTATACCCATATTAACCATTGACATCATAACATAGTCAGGCAGCGCATTGTTGAACTCGTAGTAAAGCTGTTCCTCTATCTGGAGCACCTCAACCTTGCAGTAAACTCTCATAAGTCCTGTCAGGTAAGAGGAAAGCACTCGGGAGTAGTTTTCGAAAATGCCGTCGATAACTTTAAGCTGTTCCTTAGTGAACTTCTTCGGCATCTTAAAGTCATAGGTCTTTACCTTTTGTTCCTTTGACTGTTCCTCTATTTCCTCAAAGGCCTTTGAGCCTTCGGCAGAAAAACTGTTCAGCAGTGCGTCAATCTGGCTTTGCGACAATACGTCAGCCATTTTTTAGCAACCATCCTTTCCGGAATACTTTTCCGGTTTTTTTATTCCGACCTCATGCCGGAGAGCACGTCTTCCTTGGAAACGTAAACCTTGTCAGGGTCTGTTCTTCCTGCGTCAACCTCAGGAACAGCCTCCTCAGCGGTATTCGTTTCGGGAACCGTACCGTCAGCATCGGAATACTGAACAAAATTTGCACCGTATTCCATCTGGAACAGCTCCTGGATAACCTCGGGGTCTGTAAAGTCAACGTCGTTTCTGATAAATACTATTTCAACTCGTCTGTTCTGACGTCTGCCTTCCTCTGTCTCATTTGTATCAACAGGACGGTATTTACCGTAGCCTGCCGATGAGAACTTATTAGGCTCACACGCATCAAGACTGAGCATATAGTTGATAACGGAGTTTGCACGTCCTGCCGACAAGCTCCACTCATTCGCATCGGAATTCGCAGCACCTGCGGTATGACCGCTTACCTTGATTGCGTGAATTCTTTCGTTCACGCTTCTGATACCATCGGAAATGATATCAAGAATATATTTACCTTCGTCAAGTAGAACATCGCTGTCGCCTGCGAAGAAAACATTGTCTCTGAATCGCATATAAACGCCCGTGTTGGACATTTCAACGCTTACACTTTCCTGAAGATTGTTTGTAACAACAACCTCCTTGAGATAGAGATAGAAATCTTCGAAATCGACGATTTCTTCATATTCCTCAACTTCGGGCACCGTGTTGTCATAAATAGCGGTGGGGTCGTTTTCAGGATTAGGTTCGCGTGTAACCTGCACGGATTCATCTACCATCTCAACCTTTGAAAGTGCTGTAGCAATATACTGCCATTTACTTGAATCCATTGATGACATTGAATAAAGCAGAACGAAGAATGTAAGAACCAGTGTAATCATATCACCATACGTGTCCATCCAGCTGCCGCCTTCTTCTTCCTGAGCCGGTCTTCTTTTGGCCAAAGCCTGTTCCCCCTTTCGCAAAAACCATACAAATTGGAATTATACTTCACCTGAGTATAATTTTTGATTATATTATTATACCATACTTTTGAACAAATTTAAAGCGTATTTTCGAAAAAAATTCACTTTTTAGCCACGGAATTTTCCGTCATATTTTAGGCACTTTGCACATTTTCGCCCAAATTATTCCGTAAGGTTTATTCACCCTCACTTGACTGCTGCTTCTTAGGCGTATGTGAACTTGGAAGCATCATACGAAGCTTTTCCTCAACGTAACGTGGGTTAGCACCTGAAATGATAGCAAGTGTACCCTCCTCGATAATCTGGAGACAGAGGACTTCCTGATTGTGGTTATATTTACAAAGGTTACCGATTGGCGTAAAAATAAGGTGGGCAAGGATACAACCATAGAAAGTTGTTACAAGCGCCGTAGACATACCTTGACCAAGAGTTGCAGCAGAGTTAGGGTCACTCGGATCAAGACCTGCAAGCATATTGATAAGACCTACAAGTGTACCAATCATACCAAGAGCAGGAGCAACCGCAGAAGCCTTTGCCCAAAGAGCATAATTATTTTCGTGACGCTCACAAATGAAGTTAATGGAGTCATCAAGCATACTCTGAACCTTATCAGAGTCGTTAGCGTCAACAATAAGCATAAGAGCAGCCTTCATAAACGGGTCAGGACAAGCGTTTGCAGACTCTTCAAGAGCAAGGATACCCTTCATACGGGCTGTTTTACAGTAGTCTACCATATCATTTATGTACTTGTCAGGGTCATATTTCTTAGGTAAAAATGCAATTTTAAGCATTTTCGGAACCTTTGTGAGTACAGACAGCGGGAAGTTGAAAACAACCGCACCTATTGTACCGCCAAGTACGATAGCAACAGACGGAGGATCCCAGAAACCCATAATGTCACCGCCTGTCATAATGCCCCATACAATAAGTCCTATCGCAAGGACCAGTCCGATAATACCCGAAATATTCATAATAAAACGTCCTCCAAAAATTTATTTTAGGCAATGCCTAAATCTATTTAAAGCAATGCTTGAATTTATGCTGTAATTTTCTTATTTATTGTTAGGGAAGCTTTCGCGTCTGAACTCGGCAGACTTATCAATGATTTCCTGAATAGTTTCCTGTACAAGATATCTGTGACCGTTCTGCATAGTCACAACAGTGTCGGGAGTTTCCTCGGCAATTTCGATATAGTTTTCGTTTACGAGAAGAATAGTTCCGTTAATTCGTGTAAGCTGTATCATAAGCAAACTCCTTTGTGTAATATTTGTTATAATTTATACAATTTGTAACATATCAACGGCTCTGCGGAACGGACTTGCCGCTCCGCAAACCGATGAAATTCTGAGGGTAATTCTTCCGCCCGCCAAAGCGGAGAATTTACAGGGATTATGCGATTTTATCGCTTTGATGTCATTCTGCACCTGCTTTCCACAGCGCCAACTGTTGCATAAAAGCAGATGTTTAAAATCATAGGGCTGTGTTTTGTTTTTATGAGGATAATCATAAAAATAAAACACTGAGCTGAAAAGCATTTATGCTTTTCAGGTTTATCTCTTGAGGTTTACAAGCTCCTCAAGCATAGAGTCGGAAGTTGTGATAATTCTTGCGTTAGCCTGATAACCTCTCTGAGTAACAATCATATCGGAGAATTCCTGAGCGAGGTTAACGTTGGACATTTCAAGCTTGTTGGACTGTGTGTAACCAGCACCGGGGTCGCCGGGCTTCTTGATTTTAGCTACGCCTGAAGCTGCGGACTCAGCAAAGGAAGTGTTGCCGTCCTCGATAAGACCTTCCTGGTTATCAAATGTAGCAAGCTCAATTCTTGCGATAGCTTTCATTTCGCTGTTGTATGTAACAGTGATTACGCCGTCCTTACCAATCTGGAAGGAAGAAAGGTCAGCGTAGGAAAGGCGCTTGCCGTTCTGCTGAGGCCAAGCCTTGTTGATAAGAGTTTCGATGTTGATGATATTCTTGGACTTGAGGTCAGCACTTGTCAATGTGGTTGTAGCCGCTGTACCGCCGCCGCTTGAAGTGATATCAAGCTTTGCAAGTTCAGCAGCACTTACGTCGCCGACAAATGTTGTATCCGCAAGCTTGGTCAAATCATTGCAGGTACCAAGTACAAATGTATTTGCGCCAGCAACGAGGTTACCGTTGCTGTCGATAGAAAGGTTACCCATTCTTGTGTATGTTGTAGACTTTGGTCTTACTTCAAGAGAAGTAAGGTCACCATTAGTATCAGCTGTCATTTCTGAACCATCAAATGTGGAAGTGATGAAGAAGCCGTCGCCGCTGATAGCAAGGTCAAGAACACGGTTTGTTGACTGGAAGGAGGACATTGACATATCCTTGTCGATAGAACCGAGCTGAACGCCGTAACCTACTGTAGATGGGTTGTTACCTGCGAAAGAAGCAGTACCTGCTGTTTCACCGATAGCTGTTTGATAGTAGATATCACGGAAAGTAACTCTTGAAGCCTTGAAGCCGTATGTATTAACGTTAGCGATATTGTTACCGATAACGTCCATTCTTGTCTGGTGGGTTGTAAGACCCGAAACGCCTGAGTAAAGTGATCTAACCATTGTTTAGCACTCCTTTTAAATATTAAGTGAACTTAAAATTAAGTTTGCGCTGACCGAAAACGTCCTTCAATCGTTCGGGACGAAACGGTTTCCTTTCGGTCCGACCGTATAATAAGTCAACGCTAAGTTCAAAAATCGAAACTTTTGAATTTGAAAAGTTTTCGAAGAAAACTTGTAGCTCAAAAAAACGCAGTTTTTTTGAGTTTTTTTACATTATAACTGTGGAGTCAATATTTGTAAAAATGTTACCCTGCATATCGTCTGCAGAAAGTGTGGTAATAACCTTGTTGTTCTTTACGCTTACGAGAAATGCCGTCGTATCAATCATAACAAGTGCTTCTGCCGAACCTCTTTCGCCTGCAAGCTCAACCGCTTTGTTCAGTCTGTCCAGCTTATTATCCTCGGAAAGGTCAATGTTTCGTTCATTAATTCTTTCCATAGCGTGCTTGGAAAACTGCACACCGCTGCTCTGATTGAGCGCTTCGAGCTGACTTTTCAGCTCCTTGGCAAAATCGCTGTTCTGTGGGGTAACCGTCTGACCGCCTGTCGGCTGCATCTGCGGAAGTCCCTGCGCCTTGCCTGTTGTTACCGATACATTTCTCAGCTGAAGATATTCACTGATTAACATCGGCATCAATCCTTTTCGTTATTCATTAATCTGCAACAGTAATTCCCTGTGACCTGAAATAGTTCTTGAAGCTTGCAGCAGACGCTGAATTCTCAAATTCCTCTGTAGGGTTGGAATAGTGTCTGATAGCTGATTCCATCGGAGTAAGCTTGCCTGCGAGAGCACCCGGTTTACAGGTTCTTGAACAGATTTCATCAAGTGTAAGATTACCTGAGGTCATCATCCACGCAGATTTGCCGCTCTTGAGAAGAATTTCAACTCTCTGTGTGCCGTCTGCAAAGGTTACAACCTCGCCAAGCTGACCAACGCCGCTGTAGCCGATTTCGGTAATAGCCTTGCCGCCGCTTGTGTGACCGATAACTTCACCTGTCTTAATTCTGGAAGTAATTGCAGTGTTGTGGATATAACGGATATCATACATTCTTGTTCCGAGCTTATCTGCGAGAGCCGCTTCTTCAGGGAAAGCCTCAACGGAAATTCTGTGAGGTACGCATCCGCCTTCGGAAACACCGGGTTCTGTAGTAACGCCCTTGAGCTTGCCGTCCGCTGTTCTTTCAGCTGTTTCAGGGTTAAGGTCTGCCGCTGTAGCTGTTACTCTGCCGCTGCCATAGGTATTGTCAACATTATTAAGAGAAACTGTTCCTGTAAGGAATGAACCGTCTGCAAAAATTCCTGCTGCATAGTCGGGAACTTTAAGCTCAGCTGTTTCAATAATATAATCGTCTGTAATTGCCTGTGTTTCAGCTATTTCGTTTACTTCGCTTACACCGTTGACTTCATCAATAGCGTCAAGCTCCTTAATAAAGCTGTCGATAAGTGACTGTGACTTTGCCTCATAGCTTGCAGCCTCAGCTGTATATACTGTAAGGTCTTCTTCTTCAAGCTCAGCAGCTGTGTTATCGCCGTTAACCTCATCGTTAACAAGTGTAACATTTTCTTCGGCTGCTTCAATAATTTCAACAGCTGATGCAGGAACTGCTTCCTTGCCATTAAGAACAACATAGCTTTCACCGCTGAGGAAAATAACATCTGTAACCTTAGCTGTTTCGCCTGTAAGAGTAATCTTAATGTCCTTGCCTACCATTGAATAAAGCTCTTTGTAAACATCGTCTGCAACAATATCGGAAACTGTTTTGCAGTCGTAAGCCTTTCCGTCAATCATAAGCTTAGGTTCACCGTTTGTAACCGTAACGGACTCAACCTTGCCTGTGTAATAATCGTAGCCATCGGTTACTGTAACAACCTTGCCAACAAGAGACGTAGAATAGCTGATATTGTTCTGCTGGGTCATATTCTTGATACCCTCAAGCATAGAATACTGCGCCATCTGATTGAGAACCTCAGAGTCACTCATAGGATTGTTGAAGTCCTGATTCTGCATCTGTGAAACAAGCAGTTTGAGGTAGCTGTCAAAGTTCATATAGCTGTTTGACTCATCATCGTCGCCTGTAGCAGTATTAACGTAGGTATTGGAATACTTGCTGTAGACACCGATATTGGATAAGCTTAAGCTGTCGTCCATAATTTCGCCTCCTTGAGTTTAGTTGTGCCTGTAACGGCTTCTGTTTCTTCAATTCCGTCGACTGCGTCAATTCCGCGGTAGTTTGAATTGTTCTGCTGATTATTGCTTCTGTTCTGCATAAAGCCGAAGCCCTGATTTGTGAAGTCAAGACCCATCTGCTCAGCCGCATTGCCTGCCGCAACAATCTGAACTTCCTTTACGTTGTAGTTCTGATTCTGTAAGCTGTTTCCGAGAAGTGCCGCGCGGTCTGCCATAGCCTTGCCTACTTCCTCGTACTGAGCGGAAAGAAGCACTGTAACCGCACCGTTTTCCTTGATAATCTTAACCGCAACCTCGCCGAGATTTTCGGGTTTGAGAATCATTGTCAGTTCTTCTGTACCGTTATCGCCCTCAAAGCTCATAAGCTTTTCGGTAATAACCTCGGTAACCTGAACCTGAATGGACTCTGCTGTTGTTTCGGTGATAACGGGTGCTTCGGAAACTGTGTTATCTGCGGTAATAACGGGCTGCTGAATGTCTGCCGCAATTTTTTCGATAATTGCTTCATCGGAAATCGCCGCATCGGGAATTGCTTCAACGGAAGCTTTCTCAGCAGAAGCTTTCTCAGCAGAAGCTGCTTCATCAGTAACCTCTCCGCTTATAGCTGCAACCTGTTCCGACGCATTGTTGATTTTAACCGCTGTGAAGCTTGTTCTGAGCATTTCAGGAATTTCATTGTTCATCTTCACGCTGAATTCCTTGATGTCAGCATAAAGCTGCTCCATTTTCGGTACATCCTCAGGATTAACCTCAGAAACAACCTGCTTCGGAGCTGTCAGAAGTTCAACTGCGCCCTTTATTGCCTCAAACTTTTCATCCTCATTGTAAGCATCGAACTGCTCCACAGGAATATTGAGCATAGAAGCCATAATTTCAGCCGCTGTTGTTTCGTCTGCGTCCTTGCCGAGAATTTCCACGATAACGTCCTCAAGTCCTGCAATGATTTCGTCAGCGTCCTTACCATCGGTAAGTTCTGCTTCAATCATCAGACCTGTCTGGCTGAGAAGTTCACAGCTGAGAAGCACATCTTCCTCGTCCTCTGCAATACCTGAGCCGCCGTCTGAGAAAAGTGCGAACAGGTCAGTTGCTCTTTCCTTGTCATCATCGGAACCTCTGAATGCCTTGAGAACAGTTTCGAGAAGCTTCATAAGAGCCTTCTTCACACCCTCATCGAGGTTTTCGATTGCACCGAGAATTTCGGAGAACTCCTGATTTGCCTCATCTTCAGGCATTTCAGTATCAACTACGCCGTTGTTCGCTGTGTCAGCGTTTGCCGCCTGATTAACCGCACCCTCAGTAACAAGCTCCTTCTGCGCTGCAAGAACATCGGAAAAGCTGCTGCCGTCCTCAGGGATTTCCGTCAGACTGCTGCTTCCGCTGCTTACAGAAGCCGCCATAACTGCCGCCTGTAAATCAAACATAACCGTATTCAATTGTTTTACCTCCCTTCATTAATAATAGTATATATTTAAAGTGCTCAGCGTTTTGCCTTGCCCTTTAAACCAAATTAAAGGATTAAAAGTTTTACGAAATAAAACTTGGAGATGATGGCGCTAGCCTTCATTTTTATAGGTGCTGTTCGTAACGTACTCCGAAATAAACAGCTCCTCAGCCTTTGCAGCCTTGAAGTTATATTCCTCAAGCTGTTTTTCCTCCAGCTTATCAAGGGACGAAACCTCTTTTGTTGCCTCAATTACAACGCCAAGCTGCTTCTGCACCTTGACCTCCATTTTTTCAATGGAAGCTTCAAGCTCCTTGATTTGCTGAGAAAGTGAGTGGTGATACCCCTTGAATGTGGTGACCTGCATAATTGTCATACCCTGTGAGGATTTTACGCAGAATTCCTCATTTGAGCGTCTCAGCTTTTCTTCGAGAGAATTTTTCTCATCTATGTACTGCTGCTGCTGACGTCTTAAATGAGCGAGGTCATTCTTTTCTCTGTCAAGCACCTGCTGCTTGTAGCCCTTGAGCTTGTTCAAGGAAAATTCAAACCGTTTCAAGGTTTAACCTCCATAACAAATACATTTGACTTGCAAACCACGACGTTTTGTGGTTTTACCTGTAAAATCACAAAACTCGTAAATGACGAAAACTTGTTTTCATCATTTTACCGCTGCTTTCATCATCTCAACAGTTTCCTCGAAGCTGAAAGCCTCGTCGGTAGCCTGCTGTAAGAAAGCGTTGATTTTGTCGATTTTTCTCAGCGCCTCATCAAGTGCGGGGTTAGTACCCTTTTTGTAAGCACCGATTGAAACAAGGTCGTAATTGGAATAATAAACCGACAGCAGATTACGCATTTTTGAAGCTGCATCACGCTGCGGCTTTTCTGCAATTTCCGACATAAGACGGGAAACCGACTCCAGCACCTCGATTGCGGGGTAATGGTTTCTCGCCGCAACCTTTCTGGAAAGAATAATGTGTCCGTCGATGATACCACGAACCGTATCTGAGATAGGCTCATTCGTATCGTCACCCTCAACAAGCACCGTATAGATGCCCGTGATTGAGCCGCGCTCGAAGTTTCCTGCTCTTTCAAGCAGCTTCGGCATAGCCGTGTAGATGGACGGCGTATAACCTCTTGCGATAGGCGCCTCTCCCACCGCAAGACCGATTTCTCGCTGTGCCATTGCGTATCGTGTCAGTGAGTCCATCATCAGCAGGACATTCTTGCCCTGGTCCTTGAAGTACTCCGCAATAGCCGTTGCTGTCATAGGGCATTTGTTACGCATCATAGCAGGCTGGTCAGATGTAGCAACAACCAGCACCGAACGTGCCATACCCTTTTCGCCAAGGTCACGCTCAATGAACTCAAGAACCTCTCGTCCACGCTCGCCAACCAGAGCGATAACATTTATATCTGCCTGAACCTCTCTCGCAATCATACCCAGCAGCGTTGACTTACCAACACCTGAGCCTGCGAAGATACCCATACGCTGACCTCTGCCTATTGTCAGCAGACCGTCGATTGCCTTTACTCCGAAAGGAATAATATCGTCAATTCTCGGTCTTGTCAGCGGGTTAACGGGTTCACCTGCAATGGAATATCTTGCTGTAGTATTTATCGGAGGACCGCCGTCAATCGGCTCGCCTATAGCGTTGATGATACGTCCCACAAGCTCGTCACCCACGCCGACCTGAAGCTGTCTGCCCGTATTGTCAACAATTGACCCGGGACCGATACCCTCAATGTCGGTGTACGGCATAAGCATAACCTTGCCGTTATTGAAGCCTACAACCTCGCCGTAGATAAAGGAATCGTCCGCCTTGCCGTTTTCATTCTTACGGTAAATTCTGCAGACGTCGCCGATATTTGCGACAGGTCCCGACGCTTCAATGGTCATACCGATAATCTTTTCAATTTTACCCTTGTACCTGAACAAGTCCGCCTGCTTGACGGCATCCCGTACCGCTGTAAAATTCATATCAACGCTCCGATAGTAGTTTCTCGGGACTTAAAAATCGTCCTCGGTTTTGCCTCTTGTGTTATCGAGGATTTCCTTCAGGAATTCCAGCTGTGTCGGAACACCTGCGTCCACGATTTCCGAATCATTGTCCAGAATAATCGTGCCCTCCTCCGCCTCGTCATCGAACTCAATTTCAATTTCGGGAATGAACGGGATAATATCCTTGATAAGCTTCTCGTCCGTCCTGAATTTTTCTGTAATCTCGTCCTCTGCGAGAGTAATCTTTATATAGTCTGAATTACGGAAATTCTTAGCCGCATCTGCAATAATGCCCTCGATAATCTCAGGGTCAGACACCAGCTCAGTTCTTGTAATTTTCTTAACCATCTCAAAAACCGTCGTCCGCAGTTCTTCCTCGTTTGAAATATAGTATGCTTCTTTTCTTGAATTTATCTCGGAAAGCAGCTTACCCGCAGCGTCAATATAACGCTTGTATTTCTCCAGCGACTCATCCTTGCCCTGTGCAAAGCCCTCATTGTAGCCTTCCTGTTTGGCCTGCTCCTTGAGGACAACACATTCATTCTGAGCCTTTTCCATAACCGCCATAGTTGCCGACTTTGTATCAGCAGTAATTGCGGCTGCCTCTTTTTTAGCAAGTTCTATAATCTCAGCACGTTCTTTTTCAAACTGCACACTTTTTTCCGCAAGAGCAACCCTTAACCGCTTTTCGACCTCTGTCTTTATGCGGTATTCCTCAGCCGCCTTCTGTTCGGCAAGCTTCTGTTCCTCACGTCTGCGCACTTCCTCAGCTGAAATGATTTCGCCTGTTTCCTCGTCCTCGGCAGGAATATAAACCGTGTTGTCGATTGTAACAGGCTTATCCATTTCGTAAGCCGTGCTGAAGCCTTTAACGATTTTAAGCAATTATCTCGTCCTCTCCGCCCTTGCCGATAACCAGCTCGCCTTCTTCTTCAAGATGACGAATGATACCAACAATTCTCTGCTGAGCCTCGTCAACGTCACGCATACGAACGTTGTGGAGGTACTCGATTTCCTGCTGAATGGATTCCTGCATTCTCTGCGGCATATTTGCGTAAAGGGTAGCAGCAACTTCTGCGTTGGAGCCCTTGATAGCAATAGCCAGATCCTTTGTTTCCACGTCTCTGATGAAACGCTGGATAGACATAGAATCGAGAGAGAGGATATCCTCGAATACGAACATCTTCTTCTTGATTTCTTCCACGAGAGCAGGGTCTCTTGCGGAGAGTTCGTCGAAGATGTATTTTTCTGTACCGCGGTCAACCTTGTTGAGTACGTCAGCAACATAGTTGATACCGCCAACCTCTGTAAGGTCCATAGAAACAACCGCCGCAAACTTTCTTTCGAGGGTGGATTCGATTGCCTTGACAGTTTCAGGCGAAGCAGATTCCATCTTTGCAATTCTTTCAACAACCTCAACACGCTTTTCTCTCGGAAGTTCCTGAAGAACAGCGGAAGCCTGCTCGGAGTTTACATATGAAAGCACCAGAGCAATCGTCTGCGGATGCTCGTTCTGAATGATAGCAAGCAGGTTCTTGTAGTCGGACTTTCTGACAAACTCGAAGGCCTTTGTCTGCATAGACTTGGAGACCTTCTCCATAAGCTTCTGAGCCATTTCTGCGCCGTAAGCCTTTTCAAGAACGGATCTTGCGTAGTCGATACCGCCTTCTGTAATAACCTTCTGAGTCAGACACAGCTCATAGAATTCATTAAGAACTGAGTCCACCTGATGTATGTCCATATACGGGAGGCTGGAAACCTCGAATGTAAGCTTTTCAACCTCTTCGTCAGTAAGACGTTTATAAACGTGAGCAGCGTTTTCAGCACCGATGGAGGTAATAACTACCGCCGCCTTCTGCGCCGCACTAAGCTCCTGAATATCCGGCATCAGTTAATCCTCCTCTTCCTTCATCCAGCTTCTAAGCAGCTGAGCAACAATTTCCGGACTGAACTTCGCAAATTCGCTGATTTCTCTTCTGATAGCAACTTCCTTTGTCTCGATTTGCTCGTCCGTAAGGCTCGGTACTTCGGCCAGCTCGCCTGCATCGCTGAATGTGAATGTATCCACAGGCTCTTCTCCTTCCGGAGCAATGAGTCCGCTCTTTTCGATAATCTGCTTCTCGAATTCCTTTCTCTTCTTCTTTGCGTTGCTCGAAAGGATTGCCATAACGATAAGGATAACGAGAATGAGAATGAGTACGATTGCACCCACAAGGATAAGCTGGTCAAATGTAAGACCGAACAGGTATTTCGGAGCTGCTGCTGTAGGAAGGTCTTCAATATCATCATATTTTCTGAGATTTGTAACGCTTACAACCTCATCAATAAGTGCAGGGTTGATTGTGCCCGCATTGCCGACAATTCTTACCAAATCCTGCTTTTCAGCTTCGGAGAGGTAGTCCGTATAAACGATAACCGAAATTGAAAGATCTTCAATTTCGTAGCCTTTCTTTTCGACCTGCTCCTTATATGTATCAACAAGATAAGTGTTGGAATAAGCTTCCTCAGACCAGCTTCCGCCGCCGTTGGTATTTCCTGTAGGGTAGGTATCGTCAGCGTTGCCTTCAACGCCCACAACACCGCCGTCAACAGTTGTTCCACCGCTTGCAGCTTCAACGTCGCCGTGCTGGAGAACACCTGCATTTGTGTTGCCCTCAGGGGAGTAGTCAGTAGTTTCGCTTACCTTTGTATCAAAGTCAAGAACCATATTTACCGCAACGGAAACGCCGTCGTCACCGTAAACAGGGATAAGCAGCTCAAGGATTTTGTTCTTGATTGAATTTTCAAGAGTAGTCTTGAACGCCAGCTTCTTTGTTTCCTCAACAACAAGGTCATAGTCGCTGTCGCCGCCGATAACCTGCGGGATAAGATTCTGGTCAACGATTGAAATCTTTTCATCGGTAAGACCTGTCCAGGACATCTTGACCAGGTTTGTGATACCAATAACCTGCTTGCTTGAAAGCTTGTCAATGCCGTCAAGATGAACCACAACAGATGCAGAAGGATACTCCTTGTTTGAAGTAATAACCGTATTTTTCTGCTCAGGTGATGTAAGAGTTACATAAGCCACGCTGATGTTTTCCATCGAGCCGATGAGTGCGCTGAGCTTATTTTCCATATCAATTCGGTCATAAGTCTTACGCTCATCACCTGTTGTGAACATACCTGTTTTTTCTGTTGTAAGGGTATAGTTCATATTACTCTTAGGATAATTCTGCTGAGCAAGAGCAATTGCAATCTTATCCTCCGTGCCCTTCAGTACAGTAATCGAGCCGCCCGAAAGCTCTGCCTCATAACCCATTTCCTCAATGAGCGTAACCATTTCGGCAGCCTCCGAAGTTTCCAGCCCCTCATAGAGAACTATATAATCCTTTTTATTTAAAACAACCGTCACAATGACCGCCAGCAGAACAATTGCCGCAAGAATTGCTATGTAAATAATTCTGCGAGTCTTGCTCTGACCGTCCCAGAAGGTTGTGAAAGTCTTTTTGACTTTTGTTACCTGTTCTTTAACCGCCATTTTCCGAAAATTCCTTCCTTAGCGATACAGCGTGTACCGCAGACTTAATTACATTGTAATCTGGAGCACCTTGTCATAAGCATTTACCGCCGCATCCTTTATAGCAACAAAGGTTTCAACAGCAACAGCCGCTTTTGTCATATTGTTGTAGATTGTGTGCAGGTCGTCAACGTCACCCATTGCAAGGCGGACGGAATCCTCCTGAACAACCCTCTGGGTTTCCTGAACGTCAGTAAAAATTTCCTTGAACACGTCAGAGAACTGAGGATTATCAACGCTGTCAGCAACAGCAGCAGTGTTCTTGCTGTCAAATATGGACTCAACAGGCTGAATAGCATTGCTGATTGGTACAATAAACATAATTTATCTCCATTCTTTAAATCGGTTTAATTATCTTCCTTTAAGGGTCATTGCCGTAGAAAGCATTGACTTTACAGCCGCAAAAGCAGCAGCATTTGCTTCATATGAACGCTGTGCAGCAAGGAGGTCAATCTGCTCCTTGGTGTTGTCAACGTTGCTCTTGTAGATGTAGCCGTCCTCATCAGCAAGAGGGTTATCAGGGTCATACACAGGAACAAACGGAGCGTCGTCCTCAATTACTTCCGCAACGGTAACACCCGCCGACTTGTATCTGTCCTGATGGTCGAGGTAGTAAACACCTCTGCTGTAATTTTTCACATCCTCGTCATCGTTGTATGCAAGGCGTGCATATTTGTCAAGGATATCGCCGAACTTTTTCTTTTCGGAAAAAATCACAAGCTGACGGCAGTATGGGTCGCCGCCGGGGGAAGTATTGTAGGTTTCCTGATTGGCGATATTCTGTGAGATAATATCCATTCTGAGTCTCTGCGCCGAAAGCGCGGAAGCACTTATATCAAGTGAGTTTACAAAAGACATTCCGACCGTCCTTTCTTAAATATCGGATTTATATTCAGGCAAAACCCGTAAATAAAGCAAATCGAAGATTTGCTTTATTTTGATATTGCCGTTCTTATCATAGCGTAGTTGTTGTTGAGGTAGTCAGTCAGTGCGCTGTACTGATACTGAGCGTCAGCAAGAGCAGTCTGTTCCTTTTCCATATCAACATTGTTTCCGTCAAGAATCTGATTTGTATTGGTTTCGTATGTAGTAACAACCTCAAGCTCGATAGGGTCTGTACATTTTCTGTCGTCACGGCGGTGGAAGTTGTCGTCCTCAATGCCCTCGTGGTATTTGCATTTGCACTTTTCCTTGAGGAGGAGACTGAACTCCACGGTTTTAGCTTTATAATCGGGTGTATCGCTGTTTGCAATATTATTTGTAATAACTCTCTGCTTGTACCAGGTTGCGTCAAGCGCCTGTTCAGCGAGGTTGTGAGTTACGCTGTCGAAAAGACCCATAATACCACTCCTTTCCGGCACAAAAAGCCGCTGTCAGGGTCAAAAGGGCGCACTCGCCCATAATTACTCTATATTATTATATAACATTTTAACCAAAATTACAAGCAAATAGAAGAATTTATTCCCGTTTTATCCGTAAAAATTTTAACGATTTTTCTATGAATTTTTCCTAAAGTGCACAAAAAGCCATCCGCTAACACAAAAATTCCTGGATTTTGGAATTGTTTTTAGTCATTTTTAACAATTATTCTTTATATTATACACTCAGGAATACTCCTGTGCACTTTATACAAAATGTTTTCAGACTACCTGAACCTCCGTAAAAAAAACAAACCGCTTCCATAATCGATACAGAAGCGGTAAAAATATTTACTCAGATATGTTTTTCCTGCGCATACTCAAATTCGGATGCATCAATAAGACCTTTTGCGATTGCGTCCGCCTTGACCTCGAGATAGGCAAAGGAAAGCGCCGAATAGAAGTACGGAAAAACATAGACAATTCCAAGGATATGCCCTGTAAAAACCGAAAGAATTCCCCAACCGATGAAACTCAGGTGCAGATAGAAAAGGTCGCCCTTATGACCGTTCATCATTATTTCACTCAGTTCAATTGCACGTCTTGCAGGGATATTCGGATTTTCCGTCTTGATGAAGCTTACCTGACTGTAGCTGTAGGACTTGATAATTCCAGGCACAATAAACAGCAGCGTCCAGAGAAAGGTAAAAATCTGCGTAAGAAGCATCGTGCCGATATTGCTCAGAATATGCTCTTTTTTGTACGGCGCAAACATTTCGCCCAGCGAAGTTTTTTGGAAGATTGATTTTCTGTACCAGCCGAAAAGTCCTAATGTAAGCGGATAAAGTCCGATTGCGGCTGCCATTTCAATAATATAGACAAACACCATACCGATAACATATCCTGCAGATATCGCAGTTTTTTCTGTGCCTGTTGACAACTCACTCGCTGCACCCATTACACCTGTAAATATTGTCGGTACAGCCGTCACCATAGAAAGCGCCATACCTACACCAAATCCCACACCGAGAACAATCAATACGGAAAGAATGGAATTACCCATATTATTTTTGTAAAAAAGCCGTGCATTGGCTTTTATTCTGTCGTGGTCGTAACCCATAATAATCCTCCTTGTCATAATACTGAAAAGGGCGGAATGAGTCCGCCCTTTAATCTTATGTTTCAGCTTTTAAGCCATAAGCTTTACCATAACAGCCTTCTGTGCGTGGAGACGGTTTTCAGCTTCTTCGAAAATTTCATCAGCGTGAGCCTCGAATACCTTTTCAGTGATTTCTTCCTCACGGTGAGCAGGCAGACAGTGAAGCACCATAGCGTCCTTCTTTGCAACGCCCATAATCTCGTCGTTAATCTGATAACCCTTGAATGCAAGCTTACGCTTTTCAGCTTCGCCCTCCTGACCCATAGAAGCCCACACGTCAGTAATTACAACGTCTGCATTTTCAGCAGCCTTCATTGGTGAATCCGTAAGCTCGAAGCAGTCGAAATCCTTGGTAAATTCCATAACCTGAGGGTCAGGGTGATATCCTTCGGGACAAGCCACGGAAACAGCCATACCAACCTTGAGACAGCCAACGATAAGAGAGTTTGCCATATTGTTGCCGTCGCCGATGAAGCACATCTTCAGACCATTGAACTGACCCTTGAATTCACGGATTGTCATAAGGTCAGCAAGAATCTGACAAGGGTGACAGAAATCGGTAAGACCATTGATTATAGGAATTGAGCCGTACTTTGCAAGGTCCTCAACTTCCTTCTGCTCAAAGGTACGAATCATAATACCGTCAAGGTAACGGGAAAGAACTCTTGCTGTATCCTGTACAGGCTCACCTCTGCCAATCTGCAAATCGTTTGAAGAAAGGAACATAGGGTTGCCGCCCAGCTGGTACATACCTGTTTCAAAGGAAACTCGTGTACGGGTTGAAGCCTTCTGGAAAATCATACCGAGGGATTTTCCCTTGAGGTGCGGATGGGGAATGTTGTGCTTGAGCTCATACTTGAGCTGGTCAGCAAGGTTAAGAATATCAATAATTTCCTCACGGGAAAGGTCAAGCATTTTAAGTAAGTGTTTCATTATTCTATCTCCTGTTCTGTAATTATTTGCCGCCGTTCTTTTCCATAAATTCTTCAACAGCCTTGTTAAGACGTGAAGCGCTCTTGAACGGAATGTTATGTCCTGCACCGTCCCACATATCGTAAGCACAGCGAGGGTTCTGCATAGAAAGCGTACGCACGGTCTTTCTGACCTCAAGAGTTTCCTTGATGCCGCAAAGAGCAAGCATAGGAACTTCAATTGTACGGTAATCAGGGAAGTCCTCAAGCTTTATGCCGTTGTCAATGGAATTGAGGATTGTTGTCATAGTGACATTCTGTGCAAACTCTGCATTTTCCTCTCTTTCGCCCTTGTCAAGACCCATAGCAAGAGCGTTGAAGCCCACAAGAAGCTTGTTTTTGGAAATCTTTTCGTTGTCGGAAGCCTGCTTCATAGCCTTTTCAACTTCAGCAGGGTCTTTAAGCAGCCACGGGCTTATCATTATGCCGCCGTTGAAAAGCTGTGGAGCTTTACACAGCATAACATAAGCAAGCTGCGCACCGAGGGAAAAACCCATAATTGTAACCTTCTTGCCGAGGGACGGAATAAACTCCACAAGCTGTTTCAGTGCTTCAACAGTTGTAAAGGTCTTAACTTCATTGCGTCCGTAGCCCGGGAGGTGAGGAACGATTACACAGTAATTTCTGGCAAGGTAGTCGCACTGCTTTGAAAAGCAATGAACGTGGCTTGCACCGTGAAGACATACGATAATCGGTTTCTGTTCGTCGCCGTATTTTTCATAATACATCATTCCAGTATCCTCCTCAGTATTTCAAATCCTTCGTCAATTTCATCATATGTAATATTAAGCGGCGGCAGGAAACGAAGCTTTGTCTTTGCTGTCAGAATAAGCAGACCGTTTTCGCAGCACGCACGGCAGATATCAGCCGCATTCTTTGTTTTAAGACGTGCACCAATCATAAGACCGAGTCCGTCAACGCCCTCGATTTCGGGGATTTCCATAAGCTTCTTCTTGAAATAGTCAGCCTTTGCATTTATTTCAGCAAGGAACTTTTCGTCTGCGACCTTGTTCACAACCGCAAGTCCGCCTGCGCAAGCCAGCGGATTACCGCCGAAAGTTGAACCGTGAGTACCCGGAACAAGAACACCGCTGCACTTTTCGTCAGCGAGGCAGATTCCCACAGGCACGCCGCCTGCAACGCCCTTCGCCATTGTTGTGATATTAGGCTTTACGCCGTACTGAACGGAAGTAAGGAATGAACCTGTACGTCCCGCACCTGTCTGAACCTCGTCAGCAATTGTGAGAATATCCTTTTCAGCGCAAAGTTTGAAAATTTCGTCGATGAACTCCTTATCGAGAGGAACAACTCCGCCCTCACCCTGAACAAATTCAAACATTACAGCACAAACGCTGTCGTCAAGCTTTGCACGGAGGTCGTCGATGTTGTTAGCCTCAACGTTGATGAAGCCTTCAACAAACGGGAAGAAGTAGTTGTGGAAAACGTCCTGTCCTGTTGCGGAAAGGGTAGCCATCGTTCTTCCGTGGAAGCTGTTCACCAAAGTAATGATGTTGTAACGCTTTGCGTCCTTGCCGTATTTGTCAAAGGAATATTTTCTTGCAAGCTTGATTGCACACTCGTTAGCCTCAGCGCCCGAGTTTCCGAAGAACATCTTATCATAGCCTGTAGCCTTTGAAAGAGCGTCGGCAAAATCAGCCTGCACCTTTGTATAGTAGTAGTTGGAGGTGTGCTGAATAGCTCTTGCCTGAGCACAAACCGCCTCAGCCCATTCCTCATCGCAGTAACCGAGAGAATTTGTTCCGATACCGCTTCCGAAATCTATGTATTTCTTACCGTTTTCGTCAGTGGCAGTACGTCCCTCACCCTTTTCCAGTACCAAAGGGTAACGTCCGTAAGTACCCATAACGTGTTCATTGAATTTTTCTATTGTACTCATTGCAAGCACCTCTCTTTTGTTTAAATCAAGTCATTATGAATATCATCGCCGCCGTACCTGCCGCAAACAATATACCCATAATCATTATGCACAGAGCATTTCCGTAGAAATCACTGTCGCCTATTATAATAAATTCTTCGGGGTTTGAAGGATTGTATTTCACCTGCACCTCAGTACCGACATCAAAACCTTGTCTGCCCTCGAGCACCTCTCCCTTGTATGCCGCCTTTACGGTCATTCCGTTTGCAGTTTCAAACTCAACAACGGGAGCAATTTTCTGTCCTGCACCGCCGAGGCTCATAAGAAAATCGTTTCTGTTTTCTCTGCCTGTAATTCTGCCCTGAGCAAAATCTCCGATTTTATTTATTCTATGGTAATAAATCAGCTTCCGGGCATTTATAACAGCTACTGCTGCAAAAATAGCAATTACCGCAATAAATATCAAATCTATCATTATGCTCAACCCCTGTATGCCTGATGTATCCTTTTAATATAGCAAAATAATATGAATATTTCAAGTATTTTCATATATCATTTTACATTTTATGCAAATTATTGTTTGGTATAACCAATCGAGCGACAGCGAGATTGGTTTTAATAACCCATTTCTTTAAGCTCGGACACGATTTCCACGTAAGCCTCTCTCGGGTCATAGCCCTTGTAGTCCTCACGCTTCAGGTCGATTGTGTCACCGTGGGAAATTCCACGTATACGCTTGCTTTCGTACACGCCCCTGAAGTTGCCCCACTTGGCAGACTCCTCAGTAACAAGCCCGTCATTTCTGCCGTATTTGCTCAGCAGAAGCCACGTAAATCCGAGAATATCAAAGCTGAAAGCGTTCTTCATCACCGATGTGTAGCTCTGATAATAGACCTTTTCCGAGTCCTTGATTTCCTCGTTGAACTGTTCGGCATACTCCGTATTAAGCTGGTGACAAGCCGTGTAAAAATCAGGATTTCCGTCCCCTAGCTTCTTGAATCTTCCGTCGGCAAAATCAGCAACCTTACGATAAAAGCTGTCGGGAAGCTTATTCGCTAAATCGGTAACCTGCGAGCCGTGGTGAGGAGTACCAACAGTAGTAAGTGTCGCAACGTAATCCTCAATGCCAAGCTTAGCGATTGCATAACGTGAGTCAAGACCGCCCTTTGAATGAGCAATGATGTTCACCTTTTCACAGCCTGTTTCCTCAACAATTTCCAGCACCTTTTTCCTGATATGTTCAGCGTTTGTGACAACCGTTGCGCAGGCCTCCTGATGCCCGTAGTAAATCGTAGCGCCGTTTCTTATAAGCTCTGCAGGGATACGTCCCCAGTAGTTGAAATATTTCCAGTCACGGAAACCAAGACCGTGCACAAGAAGTATGGGGTATTTTGTCTTACACACCTGCGACTCAATACGCTGACTTTCGCAGATTTTTCTCGTTGTTTCGTAGTCATATTCCGCCTTTGCCGTGCGGTACATACTGATAAGCACGAAAATTCCCGCAATCGGCACAAGAAGCAGAAAAAAGTACACTACCCTCTTTACAATTCCCAGTCGTCTGCAAAGCAGAACAATTCTGAGAATACCATTCCAGCCGTAGCCGAGAATAATTACCGAAGAAATAACCGTATCCGTAACCCAAAGCGGCTTCGGCATATCCCAGAAATTATTCTTGATTGCAAATATGTAGTAAACCGTGTTGCACAAAAGCGAAATCGCCGTAAATTTCAGCAGGATTTTCCCGCCGTACATTGCACGTACTCTTGTGTTTACAGTTGTCTTGTCAAATTTTACTCTGTACGGCTTCACCGCAAGCCTTGCCATAAAATACAATGCAAACAGACAAACAGGAATAATTGCCGTCAGTCTGACTCCTACTCCTAACCAGTCGGTTGTGCCGTTTTTTTGAACATCGTACTCAACGCAAAGCCCGACAATCATCGCCCCATGAGGAAGAATTGTCATGCCGATAAATCGTCCCACCGCATTTTCAAGGGGAAGCTTGTCGAAAACATCAAGCACAATTGCCGCACCTACTGCAAGCCACAAAAGAACAAACAACAAGACAACACCCCCACAAATGAATTACCAAAAATCAGATAAACTGTGTACCGATACCCTCATTGGTAAGAAGCTCGATAAGGATAGAGTGAGGAACACGTCCGTCAATGATACAGGTCTTGTGTACGCCGCGTCTGACAGCTTCAACACAGCAGTCAATCTTAGGTATCATACCGCCGCTGATAATGCCCTGCTTCTTCATAAACGGAACTTCACTTACCTGAACAGTAGGGATAAGTGTGCTGTCGTCGTCCTTGTCCTCGAGAAGTCCCACGATATCTGTCATAAGCACAAGATTTTCAGCGCCGAGTTCAGCCGCAATTCTTGCAGCAGCTGTGTCAGCGTTGATGTTGTAGGTCTGTGCTTCCTCGTCGCAGGCAACAGTTGCAATAACAGGGACATAACCCTTGTCAAGAGCGTCAAGGATAGGAGTTGTGTTCACGTCAACAATTTCACCCACGAAGCCGAGGTCAACCTCGCCTTCCATTTTGTGTGCAGTAATCATACCGCCGTCAATGCCGCAAAGACCGAGAGCCTTGCCGCCGTGCTCGATAAGGTGAGAAACAAGCTCCTTGTTTACCTTGCCCGAAAGCACCATCTTTACAATGTCAACAGTAGCCTCGTCTGTGTAGCGAAGTCCGTTGATGAACTTGCTTTCAATGCCCACTCTTTTCAGCATATCATTGATTTCAGGGCCGCCGCCGTGCACAAGAACAACCTTTACGCCAACAAGTGAAAGAAGCACAATGTCGCTCATAACAGCGTCTTTCAGAGCCTCATTTGTCATAGCGTTGCCGCCGTACTTTACAACAACAATCTTGCCGCTGTAGCGCTGAATATATGGCAGTGCGTCAATAAGAATTTTTGAACGCACCTCGTTTTCGATTTTAATATCGCTTGTAAGATTTGTGATATCCATTTTCTTTTCTCCTTTTCAAGACGGATATAAACTGCTCCGTCCTTTGCTATCTCTTTTTATTTAATCGTAAAATCAATTACGAATTACGCATTACGAATTGCGAATTTATAAATACATATGCACCTTTGAACTTTCGCTTTCAATTATGTAACGCACATTTTCCGCTTCCTCAGGGGTAAGTCCGCCGATTGTGCCGTTTCCTGAAATTACATTATTCTCTCCCTGATATTCAATGGAATAGACCACATCAGCCTTACTTCCCTTTTCTTTCACCTGCACGGAAGTGATGTTTGTCAGATACTCCATTTCAAAACCCCGTCCCGCATCTGTAAGAATACGCATATTCGTTACCGCAAAAAACGCCTTTGTTCTGCCTGCCGAAAACGCCTTGACATAAATGACAATGCCGACAACTATAAACAGCACGCCAAAATAGCTCATCATACCTCCGCCTGCTCTGAACATACCTACCGTCCAGAACAACGCAAAAGCCGTCCATAATGTTGCAAAGAAAATCATATACAGCTTTGCAGCAAGATTTGCCTTGACGCCTGCGACAGCAACACCTTTTCCGCACCACACGATATGCTCGCCGATTTCAAGGTGACGATTGAATTTTACCGTAATCTGACGGTCGAAAGTGCTGTTTTGCTCAGTCATTTCTACTCTCTCCCTTGCGTAAAATAATTACTAATTACGCATTGCGAATTACGAATTATCAAGACCTGTAATCCCCGTTAATCTTAACATAATCATAAGTCAGGTCACAGCCCCACGCTGTAGCCTTTGCGTCACCCGAATTAAGTTCGATGTAAATTTCAATTTCGTCCTCGGTAAGAACAACCTTTGCCTCGTCCTCGGAGAATTCTACGCCTGCACCGTTGCGGCAAACTGCAATGCGTCCTGCCTTTGAAGCAAGGTCAACGTCAACCTTTGTAATGTCGAAATCAGCCTCAGCGTAGCCGATTGCACAGAGAACACGTCCCCAGTTTGCATCAGCGCCGAACATTGCACACTTGAACAGCGGAGAACGGATTACACTCTTTGCAACGATGATTGCCGTGTCAAGGTCAGGTGCAGAGGAACAAACGCAGGTAAGAAGCTTTGTTGCACCCTCGCCGTCCTTTGCAAGCATTCTTGTAAGGTTAGCCATAACCTGATAAAGAGCGTCCTTGAATGTAGCAAAATCAGCATTTTCCTCAGTAATTTCCGCATTTTCAGCAAGTCCCGAGGACATCAGCATACAGGTGTCGTTTGTGGACTGGTCGCCGTCAACGGAAAGGCAGTTATATGTAATCTTCACGATTTCGGAAAGTGCCTTCTGCAAAAGTTCAGCAGAAATTGCACAGTCTGTTGTGATGAAGTTGAGTGTTGTAGCCATATTAGGGTGAATCATACCGCTGCCCTTAGCCATACCGCCCATCTTGCAGAGCTTGCCGCCGATTTCAAATTCAACAGCGTATTCCTTCTTCACGGTGTCGGTTGTCATAATAGCAGTTGCAGCCTCAAGATTGCCCTCGTAGGAAAGCTTCTTCACAAGTTCAGGAACAGCCTCACGGATTGGCTCGATAGGCAAAATCTGACCGATTACACCTGTTGAAGCAACGATAACCTGTTCAGGTGCAATGCCAAGAGCGTCAGCGGTAAGCTTACACATTTCCAGTGCCTTTTCCTCACCGTCAGCGTTGCAGGTGTTAGCATTCTTTGAGTTTGCAATAACAGCCATAGCCTTGCCGCCGCTTTTTGCAAGGTTGTTCTTTGTAACAACAACAGGCGCACCCTTAACCTTGTTGGAGGTGTACACACCAGCCGCGTTGCACATAACGTCCGAAACAATCAGACAGATGTCATTCTTCTTTGTAGGGTTCTCCTTGATGCCGCAGTAAAGACCGCTTGCCTTGAAGCCCTTTGCGGCACACACGCCGCCGTCGATAATTTTCATATTGCAAAAATCTCCTTTTCTTTGAATTCGCAATTCGCAATGCGTAATGCGTAATTATTCTTCATACCACATTGCGGAAATATCTTCGCTTTCAAAATATTTATAGTAATAGGGATTGACTGAGTAGCCTTCAAAAAATGCACAACCGCCGCCAATGTATTCCCTGTCAGCATTATAAACACCAACACTGTTGCACCCGTCAAGAGCAATCGCATAACGTTTTCCGTCAATGTCAAAGCCAACTTCATAATCACGAGGACACTTGCCGCTTATTGCTGTATCATACTTCATACGCAGAATATAGACAACCTGTTCAGCATCCTCATCAGAAAGCCTGATACTCTCATCACCGCAAACGGCATAAACCTCAGCGTTTGGTCTTATGAAAAAACCTACTCTTATTCCGACAGCAAGCGAAACGGCAAAAATCAAAATCCAGAAAAAAGTGATTATGGCGAATTTTTTCATTTTGACTTCTCCCTTTGATAATTCGCAATTCGCAATGCGTAATGCGTAATTATTCTTCATACCACATTGCAGAAATATCCTCGTTATCAAAATATTTAAAGTAATAAGGATCGATTGAACCCTCATCTAAATAAAGGTAACCGTCACCAATGTGTTCCCCGCCGGCATTGTAAACCTGAACGGTGCTGCAGCCGTCAAGAGCAATTGCATAACGTTTTCCTTCAATATCAAAGCCTATTCTGTCATCATATGGGCACTTGAAGCCGCCACGAGCGTCGTATTTGTGACAAAGCAGATAAACAACCTTTTCCGCATCCTCATCCGAAAGCTTAACACGCTCATCGCCGCAAACTGCATAGACCTCTGCTTTTTCTCCTATAACAAAGCTTTCAATGAAAAAACCTGCTCTGTTGAAATCAGCAAAAAATGCGGCGGCAATGATTAAAAACCAAAGTAAAGTAATTACTGGTGTTTTCATTTTGACTTCTCCCTTTGATAATTCGCAATTCGCAATGCGTAATGCGTAATTATTTATTTGACAATTCAATTGCTTTTTGAGATTTTGTTATTGACATCAGTATTTTTAATAATTCCTTGCAATCAGAATATATGCTGTCAAAATGAACATTTTCAATATACCCACTCTCTCCGAGTAGTTCAAGCCAATATTCGGTTTCACTCGCTTCCTTCAATGCAATATTCATTTTTGCATAAAAATCAGCTTTGCTTTGACCTCTTATCGCCTCTTTTACATTTGCACCGATACTCGTGCCGCTTCGTAATACCTGCTTTGAAAGAACATATTCTTTCTTTTCTGAAATAAGATACTTATACAGCTTTATAATTCTTAACGCAAAAGCCTTACTCTTGTCAACAATTACATTTTGCTCTTTCATAATGTTTTCTCACCCATTTAATTGCGAATTGCGCATTGCGCATTACGAATTAAACCAGCCCTGTTGTTTCGTCAATCCCCATCATAATATTCATACACTGTACAGCCGCACCGCTTGCACCCTTACCGAGGTTGTCAAGACGTGAGCAAAGCAGGACGTGGTCGTCGTTGCCGAAAACGAAAATCTGCATAAGGTTTGTATTCTTCAAAGTATTAGCCGCAAGGAAACCGTCCTCTAAAACGCCCTCGCCCATAAACGGCATTACCTTTACGAAATTCTGTCCCTCGTAGTGCTGTGCCATAACCTCCCATACGTGCTGTGCGGAGGTTTTCTTTGCCATTGCACGGAGGTGAAGCGGAATGGAAACAACCATACCGTTGTAATAGTTGTCAACAATAGGATTGAAAATCGGCGGATAGGAAAGTCCCGAAATCGCCATCATTTCCTTGATGTGCTTATGTGTTTTGCCCATAGAATACTGTCTTGGTGAGTTGTACTCGTCAGGCTTGTTGTCGCCCTCATAAACAGCGATAGCCTTCTTGCCTGCGCCGCTGTAGCCTGAAACTGCGTGGCAGATAATCGGGTGATAAGGTGCAATAAGCCCCTCCTGCACGATTGGATAAAGTGCCGCATTGAAGCCGCTTGCATAGCAACCAGGTACAGCCACTCTGTTGGAGTTTGCAATCTTGTTTCTGTGAGCCTTTGAAAGCTCAGGCAGACCGTATGCCCACGCAGGATTTGTTCTGTGAGCTGTGGAAGCGTCGATAATTCTTGTATTCTTGTTTTCTACCAGTGAAACGGACTCAATAGCCGCCGCATCAGGCAGACAGAGGAAAGTGAAATCCGACTCATTTATAAGACGCTTTCTTTCCAGTGCACTCTTTCTTAAATCCTCGTCAATTTTAAGAATTTCAACATCTGTTCTGTCCTTGAATCGCTCAATAATTTTAAGTCCCGTAGTGCCTTCCTGACCGTCTATAAAAATCTTGTATGCCATTTCAATTCTTTCCTTTCGTTATTGTCGTCTATATAAAATGTAGTTTTATTATATAGTCCGCTTGTTAAATTTTATTGTATATTCTGTATATTGTTTATTAATTTATGCAATTATTCACCGATATTCTGCATATTCTGAATTTTATGCAATTGTACGGCGAATATATTCAATCTGAGTCTTTACAGACTCAGGTGCAGGACCGCCTGGTACTTTTCTCATATTCACGCAGGTTTCAAGGCTGATTGCCTCGTAAACGTCCTCCTCGAAGGTGTCGCAGAGTGCCTTGTATTCAGCGAGAGGAAGCTCCTCAAGAGTTGTACCCTTTTCGATACAGGTTGCAACAAGTGTACCTGTAATCTTGTATGCGTCACGGAAAGGAAGTCCCTTCTTAACAAGGTAGTCAGCGCAGTCTGTAGCGTTGATGAAGCCCTTTGCCGCAGCCGCACGCATATTTTCACGGTTTACACGCATTGTCGCAAGCATAGGAATGAATGTTGTGATACAAAGCTTTACTGTGTCAATTGCGTCGAAAATTGCCTCCTTGTCCTCCTGCATATCCTTATTATACGCAAGAGAGAGCCCTTTCATCATAACAAGAAGTGTATTTAAATCTCCGTACACACGTCCTGTCTTGCCGCGGATAAGTTCAGTAATATCAGGATTTTTCTTCTGCGGCATAATTGACGAGCCTGTTGAATAAGCGTCATCAAGCTCAATGAACTTGAATTCCCACGAGCACCACATAACGATTTCCTCGGAGAAGCGGGAAAGGTGCATCATAAGGATAGAAAGTGCCGAGCAAAGCTCAATGCAGAAATCTCTGTCGGAAACGCCGTCAAGGCTGTTCTGTGTGATATCGTCAAAGCCGAGAAGTGCGGAAACCTGACGTCTGTCAATCGGATAGGTTGTAGAAGCAAGTGCACCGCTTCCGAGCGGCATATAATTCATTCTCTTGTATGTGTCGGAAATTCTGCCCAAATCACGGACAAGCATATTTGCGTACGCCATAAGGTGGTGTGCAAAAGTGATTGGCTGTGCTCTCTGCAAGTGTGTGTAGCCGGGCATTACAGTGTTGAGATTATCCTCAGCAAGTGTGCAGATTGTTTCGATAAGCTCTCTTACCATCGGCACGATTTCCATAATCTCGTCCTTGAGGTACATTCTGATATCAAGCGCAACCTGGTCGTTGCGGCTTCTTGCAGTGTGAAGTCTCTTGCCTGTGCCGCCGAGTCTTTCGGTGAGGACCTGCTCAACAAACATATGGATATCCTCAGCGTTAGGGTCAAACATAAGCTTGCCGCTGTCAATATCGTTGAGAATACCTGTAAGACCCTCAACAATCTTCTCACTTTCGCTCTTGTCAATGATACCTGTATCGCCAAGCATTGTAGCGTGTGCAATCGAGCCGCGGATATCCTGCTTATACATTCTTGCGTCAAAGGAAATTGAAGAGTTGAAGTCATTTACACGCTTGTCAAGCTCCTTGGAAAAGCGTCCAGCCCACATTTTATCTGCCATAATAATTCTCCTTTATTCGTTTTCTTCAAAATCTATATTTTCCAAATCAAATTCTTCGCCGTCAAAGGTTACGTCAGCCGTAATTTTCGGCATACACTCATACATCATCCACGACGTACTCGGTGAAGCACTCAATTTAACCCTGTTGCCGTCAAACTCAAAGCCAATCATATTACCGAAGCTGATTTCATCAATACCGTCAGGGTAAGCCTTAGCCGTGCTTGTGGAATAAATCTCATCCGTGCCGTAAGCCGCAAAATCAAGCCAGTCGTTTTCACTGTCTATGTAGTAATTTACATACTCATCAATCAGCGACTCAGCGTCAAGCCTGTGTGCCGTGAAGTGTCCGTCGCCGCCTTTTTCGTACACAACCAACTCGGAAATACTGAAACCCGTACCCGAACCGATGTAGTAGTCCACCACAAGTTCGTCATCACCGTCATTGTCGATATCCATCCACTCTGCATTCGGGAGCATACTTCTCGGAGTCAGCCAGTTCTGCTCAAACTCGTCGATTACATTGCCCTGCTCAATAATAATCAGCGGCTCGGTTTCGTCGGGGTAAACCCCGTAAATTCTTGTGTTGTCAGCCTCGGCAATCAGAACAGCGTGCTTTGTGAATTCCATCTCCGTATCCGACTCATCGAACCTGTAATTCGGGTCAAGCACATATCCGCTGGGCGAGGTGCTCCCGTTCAGCTGAATTTCCGTTTCAGTTTCGTCAGCATTCTGAACTGGCTTTTGGGTCTTCTGTTTAGGCACGCCGATTTTCTTCATCACGTCCTCGGAAACCCTTGTGTAATCGTATGTATGTTCATCGGTAATCCAGTAAAGCGTTTCGCCGTCGCTGCTCAGCTCAAGCTTTGCAAACGCATCCTCACCGTTATTGTCAATTTTAATCATCAGTTCCTCAAAGGAATATTCCGTCGGTTCATAGGTTTTTATCTGCCACTCGGCAAAATCACATTCGTGCCAAAGATAATTATAATTATCTGTAAATTCAAGCACCGAAACCGCCGCATTTTCCTCAGCAACCGTCTTTTCAAACAGCTCAATATCGTCCGTCCAGTAGCCCACCAGCGAAGCCTGCAATGCGTTCTCCGCCTCGGTGTAGTCCACCTGCTCCTCCTTTGAGCAAGCCGTGAGCATAAGTGCTGCCATTATCACAGACAGCACCAGTGCCGCTGTTTTTTTATCATTAATCAATTCCTGTTCACTCTCTTTCAGGCACAATTTTTCCGCCCTGTGCAGCAAACTCGTCTGCCTGTTCCTTCGGGATAATCTGTCCGTAATCGCTTATATAAGTAATTGCCGAACCATAAAGCGGAGAGATATCGCTGATTTCACAGCAATCCACACCAAGCCGTGTTATATTACCCAATGAAGCAAGCTTTGCAAAATCAATGTTGCTGTAATCATAAAGGGATAAGTAGCTTGCCATCGGAAAAAGGGAGATAAACTCATAGTCGCCGTCAGTAAGCTCCTTCTTTGTGAGAGCATCAGTGGGAATTGAATCCATAATGCTCAGATATTCCTCACCCCTATAGCTGATAATATCAATCGATGTATATTCCGAAGAAGCAATCCCCTCAAAAAGAGCCTTGCCCTCGTCATTCAGATGCGGAAGAAGCTCATCAATCGGAACCTCCATAAGTCTTATACCGTCAGCATAGCTGCCATATTCATACGGTGCAATATAAAAACCGACACTGCCGTCTTTCAGGTTAAACCTTTTATCAGCCACGCAGTAGCCGATTATATAATCGCCATTTTCATCAATTCCGCATTCAATCGTATCCATATAGCTGTTATCCGCATTCTTCATTGTTTCAACAAACGATGCGTACTCACTCAGCTCTGTGTCATTGTACAGTACCCGTGTTATAAACATCGAATCATAGATTCTCGCCATATATTTCTCGGCAACGGCATCCTTGTCAGCAATCATTTCCGAAAGCCTGATAAGCTCACCTGTCCTGAGGTCAAACATCATAGGAACAGGCAGTGTGTAGCCGTGCGCCGCACCTGCACTATATGAAAAATCATACACCGTAAGCGAAAGGATATTGCCGCTCACCGAATCAATCTCAAAGCTGATTTCACGCATATTCTTTGTTACAGTATGCTCGTAGAATTCCGCGGTTTCCTCATCATATTCACCATCGGAATTGTAGCACATTCTTTCTGCCTCAGCCTTTTCATATTCATACGCCTCATCAGCGTAATCCTTCAGATACCGGTTGATTTTTTCGCATACGACTTCATCTCCGCCGGTAAATACGGGATACTCCGCATTATATGCCGTAATATCCAGACCGCTTTCATCAGTGAACACTTCTTCTGTATATTCCTCTATCCACTTAATGTCTGAATTCAGAGAAACCCTGCCGACTGTACACAGCGGATAACTGTCATAACGCTCGCTTATCGGGAAAACCGTCGGTCGTTCACTTCCGTCATGCGGTTCTTCTTCAATCGGCTCCTCCTCGGTAACTGTCACCGTTGTTTTTTCTTCAAACGCTGTTGTATCTGCCGTTGTAATCTCTGTCTCATAAGCCGTTGTTGTAACCTCTGTCTCAGAAACCGTTGTAACCTGCTCAGTTTCGCTAACCGCTTCATTGCCGCCATTGCCGCAGGCAGTAAGCATTATCGCCGTCAATATAGCCAAAAACAAGGCTGTTTTCCTGCCCAAAACCGTCACCCTTTCCTTACCCGAAAAACGAACAAAGGGGCGGGGCATAATTGCACTGAAAAAACCGTGCAACCATACCTTTCGCCCCGAATATTATTCAAGAAACTTACTTGTTGTTTCTCTTAGCGTCAAGCTTAGCCTTAACCTTGATTGGAAGACCAAAGAGGTTGATGAAGCCTGCGGAATCCTTCTGGTCGTAAACTTCGTCCTCGTCAAATGTAGCAACTTCCTCATCATAGAGTGTGTATGGAGAAGTTACGCCTGCGTTGATGATGTTGCCCTTGTAAAGCTTGAGCTTAACATCACCAGTAACTGTTTCCTGAGTCTTGTCAACGAAAGCGGAAAGAGCTTCACGGACAGGTGTGTACCACTGACCGTTGTAAACAATATCAGCAAAGTCGATAGCGAGCTTCTGCTTCATTCTCTGTGTAGCCTTGTCGAGAGTGATTGTTTCGAGAACATCGTGAGCGTGGTAAAGAATTGTTCCGCCGGGTGTTTCGTAAACGCCTCTTGACTTCATACCAACGAGACGGTTTTCAACGATGTCAGCAAGACCGATACCGTTTGCACCGCCAAGCTCGTTGAGCTTCTTGATAACGGAAACGCCGTCCATTTCAACGCCGTCAACAGCTGTTGGAATACCCTTTTCAAAGTGGATTGTTACATATGTAGGCTTGTCAGGAGCCTGAAGTGGGGAAACGCCCAGTTCAAGGAAGCCTTCCTTCTCGTACATTGGTTCATTTGCAGGGTCTTCAAGGTCAAGACCTTCGTGGGAAAGGTGCCAAAGGTTCTTATCCTTTGAGTAGTTTGTTTCTCTGTTAATCTTGAGAGGAATGTTGTGAGCCTCTGCGTAGTCGATTTCTTCATCTCTGGACTTGAGGTCCCAGATTCTCCAAGGAGCGATGATTTCCATATCAGGAGCAAAAGCCTTGATTGTAAGTTCAAATCTTACCTGGTCGTTACCCTTACCTGTGCAGCCGTGGCAGATAGCGTCAGCGCCTTCAGCGAGAGCGATTTCAACAATTCTCTTAGCAATGATAGGACGTGCAAAGGAAGTACCGAGGAGATACTTGCCCTCGTAAACAGCCTGAGCCTTGAGTGTTGGGAATACGAATTCTTCAACGAATTCCTTGTTGAGGTCTTCGATGTAGAGCTTGGAAGCACCTGTCTTGATAGCCTTTTCTTCGAGACCGTCAAGCTCTGTGCCCTGTCCAACGTCACCTGAAACAGCGATTACTTCACAGTTGTTGTAGTTTTCCTTGAGCCACGGAATGATGATAGAAGTATCAAGTCCGCCAGAGTAAGCAAGGACAACCTTTTTGATTTCTTTAGCCATAGTTAATTCCTCCATTATTTATACAGCTTTGAACTGTTTATTTTACAATTACAATCCTAATTATACACCATTAATATGCTTTGTCAAGTGGTTTTTGCATATTTTTATAATTTTATTTGCCAATATTCATTATTCGGTGCATAATTTTAATTTTATGCAACTTTTATCTGCATATTTTGCATATATACACATTGTTATTCATTTTCAGCAGCAACATCAATCACCACAACCTCAGGCTGATTGAACACACGGGGCAGAATATTCTTGCACAGTCCACGGCTTACAACCATTTCAGTTGTGCCGTCAGCAAGGGTGTAGTGTCCCCCTGCGTGCTTCGGAAACACACCCTGATTAGGCGCATACAAACCATTCAGCAGAAACGGAATACGCACCTGACCGCCGTGAGCGTGACCGCACACAACAAGGTCAAAATTGTTGCCGCTGTACAAATCAACGTGGTCGGGACGGTGGGACATAAGCACCGTATATTTCTCCCCTGCCGCCTTTGCACAATCAGCAAACTGCGCACCATACATCTCATTATCAACGCCGCAGATACGGATTTCGCCGAAGTCAACGTATTCGCCCTCTAAAATTTCCACACCGCACTCGTCAACAATTTTCTTGATATTGTCAACCTCACCCGACCATTCCTCGTGGTTGCCCGTGGTGTAATAACAAGGATACTTTTCTGCAAGCTGAGAAAGCAGCTCAATGCTGTTTTCGTGAGGACGGACGTCCTCGAAAATATCCCCCGCAAGCAGGATAACGTCAGGCTGCTGCCTGTCAACAACGTCAAGCAAGACCTGCTGATTTGCACCGTAGCTGCTGCTGTGGAAATCGGTCAGCAGAACAATTCTCGTGTCCTCGGTAACCTTGTCCGTGACGAATTCGTAACGGGGCACGGTTATCCCCACATCGCAGGCAATCACCGCCAGTATCAGCAGCCAGCCGAGAATTATGTAGGTGACACGCTTCTCCCAGATTGATTTTTTTGCTTCTTTTGTCATAGTTTTGTTTTCACCTTCAAAGTCACAGATTTATTAATACATAAAATGTGCAATAATCATCGCTGCGATATTTGCTAAAAAAGTACAGATAATCAACTTGATGACGATTGAATAACTGGAATTGGTTTCAATTTTTAATGTAGCAAGATAAAATCGGTGTTTTGCAATACGTCTTGCGTTATAATGAAAATCCTGCATAACAGCAAACGCACGGTATTCACTGCCGAACATAAACCTTTCAGCAAACCTGTAAAACTTCAGCCGTTCTGCATAATACGCCCTTCTGATAACTCTGTTCTCCTCGAAATAATAATATTTGTCCTTGAGATAATCAAAAAATATATCAGACGTCATTTTCAGTTTAAGCCTGTCAAACCAATTGATTTTGATATTCTGACTTTTAGTTAAAAAATCCTTGTATCGTTCTGACGGTTCAACATTGCCGTTTATAATTTCGTTTTTGAATTTAAGCATAAACACAGCGAGAAAATAATGTTCAAAATAATATTTCTGTTCCTCATAATTTGAGAAATCAGTGTTATCATATATTTCTTTCAAATATTCTGAAATCTGACTTTTTTCAATTTTGTCAGAAATATTTTTGCATATTTTCTCCGTGTCAATTTCCAACATTCCTTCAAAAAATTCAAAAACAGGAGCCCAATTTTTATCTGTCATCAAATTATAATTCCAAGATAGTTCATCTAATATTTTTATGTCTTTTGTTTTGGGTTTCAACATTGCAAGCTATCACCTCAATTGTTGCAAACTTTATCTTTACCGCTATACATAGGCAGTGACTTCGTCACTGTTAGGAAATTTCTCTCTTGCAGAAATTTCCTCTTTTGAGGCGCCGCCTCAAAATTCACCTTTTAGATGCGCTTAAAGCACGCTCTGCGAAAACCAAACGTAAGCGTTTGGTTGCGAAGAAAGGATTTCGCTCTCCTGCTCAAAACAAACAAGTTTGTTTGCGACCAAAGGGCTTTGCCCTTTGGAAACCCACCACCTTTGAAAAGGTGGACGAAACTTTTCATCTGCCAACTTTATGAGTTTACTCAAACTAATTACGAATTACGCATTGCGCATTACGAATTAAACTTCTTTCCCAAGTCTGATAACTGACTCTGTAACCAGCTTCTTGAAAAGCGGTGCAACTCTGTCAGCTGTTTCCTGCACCTCAGCGTGTGTAAGCGGATTTTCGGTAATTCCGCAAGCCATATTGGAAATGCAGGAAATTCCCACAACCCTCATACCTGCGTGGTTTGCGGCAATTGCTTCACAAGCTGTTGACATACCTACAGCGTCAGCACCGAGAGTTCTTACCATTCTGATTTCGGCAGGTGACTCATAGTTAGGACCTGTCAGCTGAATGTAAACGCCCTCCTGCAATGGGATATCCAAATCCTTTGCAGCGTCCCTCACAATCGCTCTCAGGTCACGGTTGTAGATGTTGCTCATATCAGGGAAACGCACGCCCAATTCGTCAGCATTCGCACCAATCAGCGGTGAAGGAGCCATACAAATCTGGTCGGAAATAAGCATAAAATCTCCTGCGTGGTAATCGAAATTCACGCCGCCTGCCGCATTTGTCAGGAACAGGATTTTCGCACCCATCATCTTCATAAGACGAACAGGGAGAACGACATCCTCCATCGGATAGCCCTCATAGTAGTGGACTCTGCCCTGCATAATAACAACCTTGACGTCGCCCACATAGCCGAACACAAAGCGACCCTTGTGACCTGCAACGGTAGACTTAGGGAAGCCCTCAATCTCGCCGTAATCGAGAGTTGCTTCAATCTTTATTCCGTCGGCATAGTCACCCAGACCTGAACCGAGAATAAGCGCCACATCAGGCACAAAATCAATCTTCTCCCTGAAACACTTATAGCATTTTTCCAAACGTTCATAAATTCTGCTCATTTTCATTGCTCCCCTCAAATTTAATGTACAATTATATAATTACGAATTACGCATTGCGAATTGCGAATTAGTCTGTAGCCAGTCCCTCATAAACCGCAGGTTCAGGCTGTGGATATTTTCTTGCAAGAACAATCGTATCCAGTCCCTCAACCACATAGTCGTCCTCAACATAGCGGATAGGTTCAGTTCCTGCCTTGCCGTCACCGACATACACACCGTACTTGCCGAAAGCGTGAAGCGTAACAGGATAATCATTCGGATTGAAGAAAACAACAATCTCCTCAAACTCGTTGTCCCCACGGAGAATAAAGCCTGTCACACGCTGAGGAAGCTTGTCGAGGAACTGCATATTCTTGCCCACTTCCATACCGTCGTACATTCTGAAAGCCTTGTGCGCCTTTCTGAATGCAATCAAACCCTTGTAATAGTCAACAACGTCCTTGTATTCGGACTTTCTGTCCCATTTCAGGCTGTTGATAGCGTCAGGGGAATTGTAGCTGTTATGGTCAAAGGACGTGCCGCCGGGGAAAGGCTTTGAACGGAGAAATTCCTGTCCCGCCTGAATGAACGGTATACCCTGTGCAAGGAACACCATAGCCGCCGCCATTTTGTCCATTTTAATTCTTGTTTCAATGCTCTGAGTACCGTTTGTGTAGTAAAGCTTGTCCCAGAGAGTGAGGTTGTCGTGTGCTTCAACGTAATTTACAGCCTGTACGGGGTGGTCTGCCCACGCAAACTTTGTAAGGTTAGGAATCTGCGGATGAGGAATTCTTCCGCACATTACTTCCTTGACATATTCCTCGTTGCCGCTTGCACCGTTTACATAGCCCCTGTCACGGTTTTCAAAGTTGTTGCCCTTAACTGTGTCACGGAAATCATCGCTGAAAAATCCGTAGTCAGGAGTATGTCTCGCATTAAGCTTCATAGCACGCTTTTCCCAGCTTACAGGGGAGTCGCCGCCTGTCCAGCCCTCGCCGTAAAGAATTACGTTAGGGTTGATTTCCTTGAGACGTGCGGAAATCTCGTTCAGCGTCTCGATATCGTAAAGTCCCATAAGGTCAAAGCGGAAGCCGTCAATTTTGTATTCCTTTGCCCAGTAGCAGATGCTGTCCACGATGAACTTTCTCGCCATTTTTCTTTCGGTGGCAAACTCGTTTCCGCAGCCGCTTCCGTTGCTGAAATACTCGCCGTTTTCGCCCCAGAGTCTGTAGTAATACTTCGGATAAGTCTTGTTGAAGCAGGAGTCGGCAGTAGCAAATGTGTGGTTGTAAACAACGTCCATTATCACGCCGATGCCCTGTCTGTGAAGTGCGTAAACAAGCCTTTTCAGCTCAGCAACTCTTGTTCTTCCGTCAAACGGATTTGTAGAGTAAGAGCCTTCAGGGGAATTGAAATTTCTCGGGTCATATCCCCAGTTGAACTGCGGCTTGTGGAGATTTGTTTCGTCAATTCTTTCATAGTCGAAAATCGGCATAAGCTGAACGTGTGTCACGCCCATTTCCTTGATGTGGTCAATACCGATTTTGTCACCTGCCGCATTTATAACACCGTTTTCGATAAACGCAAGGAAACGTCCCTTGTAGCAGAAATTACCGCTCTTGTCAATGGAAAAATCACGAACGTGAAGCTCATAAACACAAGCGTCAGTAGGGTGTTCAAGCTTTACATAGCCCTGATTGTCCCAACCCGCAGGATTACAGCTTTCAAGGTCAAGCACCATACCCATAGCGCCGTTTACGCCTGCGCTTCGGGAATATATGTCAACGGTTTCCTGTTCGATACCGTCATAATCCATCAAGTAAGTATAATAAACCCCGTCAAGGTCACCGTGCGCAACCTTTGTCCATACGCCGTTTTTGCCCTTAGTCATAGGCATATTGCGGTAAGGCTTCTCGTCACGGCAGTCGTGATAAAGATGCACCGTAACCTTGTCCGCCTCAGGCGCCCAGACACGGAATTCCGTCTGATTTTTACTGTACAGCGCACCAAGCTCACCGTCAAAAGCGTATTTTTCATCTATCTTGCTAAACAAACTAACAGCCCCTTAAAAAGTCATATACATATGTTAATTATACACTAAAACGTTTTCAGTGTAAATGATGTAAATTTACAAATATGTTAATGTTTTTTTGTAATCATAATAAATTGTAATTTATGAGTTTGGAGTTAGGAGAGTGGAGTGTGGAGTTAAAGATAACCATAGTTTACACAACAACTCCACTCTCCTAACTCCACACTCCACTCTGAATTTATCCCTATACACCAAAATCACCCTTGACAATGTCAAAGGTGATTTCTTTTTTCTTAGCTTAATTTTGAACCGTTAGGTATATCCTTGTCAACAAAGATAACCTTTGCGTCCTCGCCGACAGAAGCCGCAACAATCATACCGTTGGACTCAACTCCGCAGAGCTTTGCAGGAGAGAGATTTGCCACAACGATAACCTTCTTGCCGATAAGGTCAGCAGGCTCGTACCACTTTGCGATACCCGAAACGACCTGACGCAAACCGAAGCCGTCGTCAAGCTGGAGCTTCAGAAGCTTCTTTGCCTTAGGAATTTTCTCGCACTCCTTGACCTCTGCAACTCTCATATCAACCTTGCAGAAATCGTCAATTCCGATAGTCTCGGAAATCGGCACAAGGTTAGCCTTGTCAGCGTCCTCGTCCTTAGGTGCAGCAGCCATTATCAGAGCGTTAAGCTCGTCAATTTCCTTGTCAACGTCGATACGCGGGAAGATAACGTCGCCCTTCTTTACTGTTACGTCAGCAGGAAGTACGCCGTACTCAGCAGCCTTTTCGTAGGTAACGTGCTCAGCGCCTGCACCAATCTGCTCCCATATCTTAGGCATATCTGTAGGCATAAATGCGGAAAGAAGTGTTGTTGTAACACGGATTGCTTCAAGCAGGTTGTAAAGAACAGCAGCAAGTCTCGGCTTGTTTGCTTCGTCCTTTGCAAGCACCCAAGGAGTTGTTTCGTCGATGTACTTGTTAGCGGCGGAAACTACCTTGAAGATTTCAGCGAGAGCAACGTTGAGCTGTGTGTTTTCAACAGCTTCGTCAACGGCAGGGCGGAGTGCCTTTACAGCTTCAATGAGAGCGTCATCAAATTCGCCTGCCTGCTTTTCGGCAGGAAGAGTGCCGTCAAAGTATTTGATAACCATTGCAACTGTTCTTGAAACAAGGTTGCCAAGACCGTTTGCAAGGTCGGAATTGATACGGTTAATCATAATTTCATTAGAGAAGGAGCTGTCTGCACCGATAGCCATTTCACGGAGAATGTGGTAACGGATTGCATCTGCGCCGTAACGCTGACCCAGTACAAACGGGTCAACAACGTTACCCATAGACTTTGACATCTTCTGTCCGTTGAAAGTAATCCAGCCGTGAACAGCAAGGTGTTCAGGGAGAGGAAGCTCAAGAGCCATAAGCATTGCAGGCCATATAATAGCGTGGAAACGCATAATGTCCTTAGCAACCATATGCACGTCAGCAGGCCAGAACTTGCTGTAGTCATCGTGTGCGCTGTTCTCATAGCCGAGAGCAGTGATGTAGTTGGAAAGCGCGTCAATCCAAACGTATACAACGTGCTTATCGTCAAAGGAAACAGGCACGCCCCACTTGAAGGTTGTACGGGAAACGCAGAGGTCCTCAAGACCCGGCTTGATGAAGTTGTTTACAAGCTCGGTTGCACGTGTCTTAGGTCTGAGGTAGTCTGTTTCAGTGAGAAGCTTTTCAATTCTCTCAGCGAATGGGGACATCTTGAAGAAGTAAGCTTCTTCCTTAGCTTCAACGACTTCACGTCCGCAGTCGGGGCACTTGCCGTCAACAAGCTGTGAGTCTGTCCAGAAGCTTTCGCAAGGTGTGCAGTATTTGCCTGTATATTCGCCCTTGTAGATGTAGCCCTTGTCATAGAGTGCCTTGAAGATTTTCTGCACGGCTTCAACGTGGTAGTCGTCAGTTGTACGGATATATCTGTCGTAGCTGATATTCATATAAGACCAGAGATTTTTGAAGATTTCAACAATCTCGTCAACGTACTGCTTTGGTGTAACGCCCTTTTCAGCAGCCTTCTGCTCAATCTTCTGACCGTGCTCGTCAGTACCTGTGAGGAACATTACATCATAGCCCTGCATTCGCTTGTAGCGAGCGATAGAGTCACATGCAACGGTTGTGTAGCAGTGACCGATGTGCGGATTGCCCGATGGATAATAAATCGGGGTTGTGATGTAGAATTTCTTTGACATTTTATATTCCTCCTAAAAGGTTATTTTACATAAATACTATATTATTATACCCCAACAATTGCCGTTTGTCAATTTACGGAGTAAAAAAGGGCAAAAAAATAGCAGGACAAACGGTGTCCTGCAAATCAAATAAAATGAAATAAGTAAAATATGTGTAGAACAAAAGAAAGGAGACAACAAAACGGATGTTAAACTTAATTAAAGAAATTAGATGATTTCTAACATCGATATTATTATAACCTATTTTGCCAGTAACGTCAACAGGTTTTGGTAAGATTTTTGCTTTTTGTATACTTGCACAAAAAAGCCGTTTGCCAATTGTCATTTTTGCGTTTTTACAATTAAAAAACCAAAATGGAAATATAAATTACAACGAATTTGAGGTGAACAAAACGCAGTAATTTTCCGTTCACCACACTTATTCAAAAACAAGTCATCTTTTATAATAACATATTAATTAGCATTTGTCAAGGGTTTTCTTCAAATACAAAAAATAAATTTTCGGCTGAATTTTACAGAATGTATTTTTCGACAGGCTAATGAAAAAAGAATAATTAAGGAATTGCCTTAGACAAAAATATAAAAATGTCCGCAAAGCGGACACCTTAACTATTCACTATTCGTTGTCGAAAAGGCTTTTTCGACAAAATACAGCACCACACTTCCGTATGGTGCTTTTGGTGCTGTAAAAATTATACTGCCATATCAAACATTCCGCCCTTACCCTGTGTAGGGTCGTTCATTCCGACGTTGAAGCGGCTGTCGGCTGCTCCTCTTGTGACAGTACGGGTCAAGCCGCCTGAAATGTAAACTCTGCCGCATTCGGGACAGATAGCCGTGCTGAGTGTAACGCTCTGAGAAACAATTTCCTTGCCCTCACGTTCAGCCTTTGCCTGATTTCTGCCGACGTGCTCCATTTCGTGACTTTTTACCTTTGCCGCAGCAGCCTTAGGGTCGATTTTTGTAGGGGTCTGGAAAGAAACACCCATATCGTCCGAGCCGTCCTGATAACGTCTGTTTTCGCAGGTCTTGCACTCGAAGGAGTCAAAACGGCGCTTCTTGTCGTTATCCTCGGAAATTTTACTATGAGCGTGCTCAGGACTGCCGCTGTATTTACCATACTTTTCGTCAGCCTTTTCAGCCTTGTTCTTTCCGTAAGCGGATGCAGCATAGTTGAAGGATTTACCTGCAAAGCCTGTGTTTGCACCTGAAATTCCGACACCGATTGAACCTATTGTCATAATAAAACCTCCTCTCGGAACACTTCCTCACAATACTGTAATTATATTATAAAACAAACAACCGCTGTATGTCAATGTGCTAATTGCAACAAATACAGCGGTCAATTTGAACATTTTTATTTAATTTCGCCCTGATAAGTCTGTGTACGCTTGATTTTCTTCGAAGTTGTCTTGTCGAACTCCCTGTCACGGACACGGAGTCTGCGGATTGTCTTGGAGGACGGCAGAGTCGTGTTGACTTCCTTGATGATTTCGTTCAGCTTTGCAGCAGCCTCGTCAATGTCGGGGCACATATCAAGGTTAGGGAAAATTTCAGCTGTAATGTAGCCTTCCTCTGCGTAAACGAGAATTTCAGCCGCAAGGTCAATAAGAGCGAACTTGTTTTCAAGCTCCTCAGGAGAAACGTTCTCGCCGTTGCTGAGAATGATAAGGTTTTTCTTTCTGCCTGTGATGTAACGACGTCCGTCCTCGGCGTAGCCCAGGTCGCCTGTGTGGAGCCAGCCGTCAGCGTCAAGCGCCTCAGCTGTAGCCTCAGGGAACTTGTAGTAGCCCTGCATTACAGACGGGCTTTTAACAACGATTTCGCCGTCAACAATCTTTACCTCACAGCCGTTTACGATTGTACCAACATCACCCAACAGGCTTACGTTGTTGAAGTCAGCAGTTGCAATTCTCGGTGAGCACTCAGTCATACCGTAGCCCTGTGCCATAGGAATACCGAACTCACCGTAAGCCTTGATAATCTCAGGAGCAAGATAAGCACCGCCGCTGTAGATACCCTTTAATCTGCCGCCGAAAAAAGCCTGTGCAACAGCCTTTGCAGGGAGACCCTTTGCCTTTGCGGCAGCGTTAATCTGCTTGAGGATAGTTTCCGCAATCATCGGAACAAGAAGAATGATTGTCGGCTGGAAAAGCTTGAGGTTCTGAGCAATTCTCATCATAGCGTCGTTTACGCAGATAGTTGCGCCGTAACGGAGAGAAAGGAGAATATCACAAGCGAAGCAGAAAACGTGGTGGATAGGAAGCACGCTGAGAAGTGTGTCCTCAGGGGAGCTTTCGTTATCCTGACACATAGCGTTGTCGATGAGGTTGCCGTGTGTAAGCATTACACCCTTAGCCTTGCCTGTTGTACCTGATGTGTACACGATTGAAGCAAGTGACTCGGACGGAATATCATAAATCTGTGCCTCGTCATATTTTTCAAGAATTTCTGTCAGCACGTTTTCAGCGCCCTCGTGCGCCTGAAGTGCAACATAAGTCTTGATTGCAGGACAGTTGATTTTTATTGCAGGAAGCATAGGAGCGTAACGTGCATCATAGAAGAACACGTTCACGTCTGCTCTGTTCATAAGGTCGCAGATGTCATCGCAGGCAAGCTGTGCATCGAGAGGAACAGTAACGTTTCCACCCATAATTGTGCCGAAGTAGCCCACAAGATAAGCGTAGCTTGTAGGTCCGATTGTTGCCGCGTGAACCTTCTCGCCCTTCATTGCTTCAAGCAGGAAGGAAGCAACCTTCTTTGTATCGGAAAAGAACTGCTTGAAGGACTTTTCAACAATTTCCTTGCCAGCCTTTTCCTTGATATATGCCTTGTCGCCGTATTCCTCAGCGGCAAGTCTTACCAAATCCTGTAAGCTTTTTACTTTTGTTTTATCCATAATTCCACCTTACGCTTTCAGTGACTCGATGTACTTGACAGCATCGCCTACAGTGCTGAGCTTGATAACCTCCTGCTCATCAACCTGAACGTCGAGAGTTTCCTCAATTTCGCCCAGCATACTCATAAAGTCGTAGGAATTGAAGCCTAAATCCTCGATAAATCTTGCATCCTCAGTAATAGCGCTTTCGTCAACCTCAACATAGTTGCAGATAAGCTCTTTAAGCTGTTCAAACATAATAATTTCTCCTTTATAAATTATAGTTTAGATTACAAGCAAACCACGGTTTTTCGCTTGCGTGCGTTTTAATTACGCATTGCGCATTGCGAATTACGAATTAAATCAAATCATTTCGAGAATTTCACCCACAGTTCTGTCCTTGTCCTCAATACCTCTGAACAGTACACGGCAAAGGTAGTAATAGAGGTATTCCATTTCGTATTCGGTAACAGCGTCCTTTCTGTACTCGAAGCTGAAATTCAGACCGTTGTCCTCGGCACGGTGCATAACCGTCAGATAAAGCGGCTGACCTGCAACGCCGTTTGTGTACCACATTGTCTTGTAGTTGATGTCAGGCATATCATACTTGCCGCGCTGAATTGTCATCGGCTGATATGTAAGGCTGAGGCTTTCGTAGCTTGAACCGGGAGTAAGTCCCCAGTGCTTGCTGCGGCGCATTGTAAGGTCGATAGGGTCAAAGTTTGCGTGACGGAACAGCTTGTTCTGTTCGCCCTGAATGATGTGGAGCGCCTCATAGAAAGTAGTTTCTGGCTCAATAATTGTACGGAGAGGGAAGAAGTGAATTCTTGTGCCGCCGCAGCGCTTTTCGAGAAGTGTGCCGCGTCGTGCAATACAGCTCTTTACGGAAACGTCCTTCTCGTCGTTGTTGAACTTGGAAAGAACAGTTCTCAGACCCATAAGAAGAAGTGTAGCCATAGGCACCTGATTGTCAAGACAGAACTGCATAAGTCTGTCGGAAGGCTCCTTTTCAAGCTGGAACACGGAAATTGCAGCTTCGGGATTGCGTGAGATAACCATTGCACTTCTCTGGTTTGGGTTGTTGTTTTCACGGCGCTGAGTGATGAGTCTGCCCATACCGTTGAAATCGGTGTACATAGGCTCGTCAGCTTCAATCTGACTCATCCAGTATTCCTCGTCACGCTTCTGAGCAGGTGAGCCAGCCTCGTACTCCAAATCCTTTTCAAGTGCCTTTATGTAGGACATCATAGGCTTCGGCATTTCTGTATCGTAGCAGAGGTGACAGTAGATTTCAAGTATATCCTTGTCGAAAGCAATAAGGGAGCTTGAGTCCATAGTCATATGGTCAACCTTTAAATATGTACCGTTATAACCGTTAGGAAGCTTAATCATTGCGATATAGTTCATCGGAGAGTTGTAACGCTCAAAGGGGACTTTAGTCCAGTTTTCCATTTCCTTGTGAGCGTCCTCCTCTTTCCATCCGGAGAAGTCAAAGAACGGGATTTCTCTGTCATCCTTAGGAACAAGGTACTGATAAACCTTGCCGTCCTCGTCCTCAGCAAAACGCAGACGCATACTGTCAAAACGCTCATAAGCCATCTTGATAGCCTTGCGGAGAATGTCAAAGTTGATGTCAGTCTGAATGTAGAAGCCCGTACCGATGTTGATTACCTGATGCGGTGCAAATTTAATAGTATAGTTGTGAATACGCTGTGCAGCGTTGAGCGGATACCCCTGAACAACTGCGCCGTTGATGTTGAGTTCTTTCATAAACTGGCTCATAATGTAACCCCTTATTTAAAGTATTTATCAAGGAATTCGCTTACCTTGCTTTCGTAAAGCTCTGAATTTTCGTAGTAGCTTGCGCCGTGTCCCGCATTTTCAACAAAGAGGATATCCTTGTCGGAGGAGCAGATTTCATAATTCTTTTCGCTCATCCATACAGGCACGAAATTGTCGTCCTTGCCGTGGATAAAGAGCACGGGGCACTTTGCCTTTTTAAGTGTGTCAAGAGTGGAGCAGTCCTTGAAGCCGTAGCCTGCCTTCTTGCGGCAGATTACATCATTGATGTTCATAATCGGGAATTCGGACATCTTGTAATCCTTTTTCAGCACGTGCGCAAACACGTCATAAGGTGAAGTAAATCCGCAGTCCGCAACAACAAGCTCAACATTGTCGGGACACTCGTCCATACCGATTGTCATAAGTGCCGTGGAAGCACCCATTGAAACGCCGTAAAGCATAAATCTTGCCTTGCCCTCAAGCTGCTTGTTCATATACTCAATCCAGCTGAGACAGTCATATCTGTCAAGTACGCCGAAGCCGATGTACTGACCCTCGCTGTCACCGTGAGCACGGTTGTCAACAAGCAGGCAGTTTATACCCTGCTTGTGCAGGAAAGAAGCGAAGCTTGCGTTGGACATTCTGCTGCTTGTGTAGCCGTGGAAGCAGATTGCAACTCTGTCCGTAGGCTCATTTGCCGCAAAATAATCACCGTGGAGAGTGAGTCCGTCGCGGGATTTTATAGTTATATGCTGACAGCTCTGAGCGAGAAGGTACTCTTTCTTAGGTCCAATTGTTTTCTTGTATTCTTCCCACTTCTGCGCATCAGCCATTTCGTCCATATTGACCTTTACGCCGTCCTGACGGGGAATAACCTTGTTGAAAAGCTTGAATGCGCCCGCAGTTGAGCCTGCCGCAGCAAGAGCAACAACACCCGCAGCAATTCCTGTGCCTAAAAGCAATCCATTCATAATAACGCCTCTTTCTTATCAAATCCGACACTTTTGAATAATCGTCGGTTTACTTTACTGAAAGTTTAACACATTTTTCCTCCGCGGTCAAGCAATTTCCGCAAATAAAGTACGCTTTAGATAAAGTATGCAAAACAGGCTTCAAAAGCCGTGGAATTCTGCATATTTTTCCCTTTGGGGCAATATATTTTATGGTGTAGCTGTGTACCACGCCTGTTTAGTTGTGTAAAGTGCACATAAATTTCAACATTATATAATGTAATTTATTGAAATTGTTGTTTTGTTGTTGCAATCTGTAAACAAAGATGCTATAATGTTAATTGTTGCAAAACATTTTTTTGTGGATTTGTTACAAATTATTTATGAGATATATTGCGGAACAGCTTCCGCACTCAAGGAAAGGATGAAATCACTATGAAACACTACGGAGCTGAAACAATCAAGAATATTGCAATTACAGGTCACTCAGGCTCAGGCAAGACATCTCTCGCTGAAGCGCTCCTGTTCAGAGCAGGCGCTGCCGATAGACTCGGAAAGACCGCAGACGGCAATACCATCTGTGACTACGACCCTGAGGAAATCAAGCGTAAGGCTTCCCTGAGCACTGCTCTTGCATCCTTTGAATATAATGATATCAAAATCAACCTCCTCGACACACCTGGTCTGTTTGACTTTGCCGCAGGTATGCACGAAGGTGCTGCAGCTGCCGCAACCGTTATGATTACAGTTTCCGCTAAGTCAGGCGTTAAGGTTGGTACAGAAAAGGCTTACGACCTCGCTTGCGAGCTTGGCAAGCCGAAGATGTTTGTTGTTACAAAAATCGACGATGAGGACGCTAACTTCTACAACGTACTCACCGACCTCAAGACAAAGTTCGGTCCTACAGTCTGCCCTGTTGTAGTCCCTGTTATTCAGGACAGAAAGGTTGTATCCTTCGTTAACCTTATCGAAATGAAGGCTTACAAATACGACGACAAGGGCAACGCTGTTGAAACAGATATGCCTACAGCTGAAATCTCCGAGAAGATGGAATACCGTATGGACGGTCTTGTTGCAGCGTTTACAGAAGCTGTTGCTGAAACAGATGACGAGCTTATGGAAAAATTCTTCGAGGGCGAGCCTTTCACACAGAAAGAGCTTGTTCACGGTATCCATAAGGGTATGAACGAGGGCGTTATCACTCCTGTTGTATGCTGTTCCTCCACTACTACAGCAGGTGTTGATATGCTCCTTAAAGAAATCGAACTCCTTCTCCCTGCACCTGTTGACAACAAGCCTGTTATTGCTGCAGACGCAGCAGGTGAGCTTGTTGAAATCCCTTACGAGGACAACGCTCCTCTCTCCGCATTCGTGTTCAAGACTGTTGCTGACCCGTTCGTTGGCAAGATGTCCTACATAAAGATTGTAAGCGGTACTCTCAAGGCTAACACAGAGTACATCAACACAACAGCTGACGCTCCTGAAAAAATCGGTAAGCTCTATACCCTCCTCGGCAAGAAGCAGACCGAAGTTACAGAAGCACACGCAGGCGATATCGTTGTTGCTGTAAAGATTAACGCAGGTACTTCCGATACACTCTGCGAGGCTGCAAGAAAGGTTACATTCCCTGAAATCGAGTTCCCGAAGCCTTGCTTCAGAATGGCTGTTACAGCCAAGGCTCAGGGCGACGAAAGCAAAATCAGCGCAGGTATCCAGCGTCTTACCGAAGAAGACAAGACTCTCAGCTATGGTCTTGATGAGTTTACCAAGGAACAGGTTATCGCAGGTCTCGGCGAACAGCACATTGAAGTTGCTGCTGCTAAGCTGAAGGCTAAGTTCGGCGCTGACGTAAATCTCAAGGAACCTAAGATTGCATACCGTGAAACTATCCGCAAGAAGGTAAAGGTTGAAGGTAAGCACAAGAAGCAGAGCGGCGGTCACGGTCAGTACGGTCACGTATGGATTGAATTCGAGCCTTGTCTCTCCGATGAACTCGTATTCGAAGAAAAGGTATTCGGCGGCGCTGTTCCTAAGAACTTCTTCCCTGCTGTTGAAAAGGGACTTCAGGACTCTATGAAGAAGGGCGTTCTCGCCGGCTGTCCCGTAACAGGTCTCAAGGCTATCCTCGTGGACGGCTCCTACCACCCTGTTGACAGCTCCGAAATGGCGTTCAAGACAGCTGCTTCAATCGCCTTCAAGGAAGGTCTGAAACAGGCTGAACCTACAATTCTCGAACCAATCGGAAAGCTTCTCGTTACTGCTCCCGACGATAACACAGGCGATATTATGGGCGACCTCAACAAGCGCCGCGGACGTGTTATCGGTATGAACCCTGCCGCTAAGAAGGGCACAACTACTATTGAAGCAGAAGTGCCTATGAGAGAAATGCAGAGCTTTACTACTCAGCTCCGCCAGATTACAAGAGGCAGAGGAAGCTTCTCCCTCGAACATCTCCGCTATGAACAGCTCCCGGGCAACCTCGTAAGTGAAGTTATCCTGAGCGTTGACAATAACAACGAATAATTGCAATAAAATTTGTCAATATGTTTCACAGCAAACATATTGACAAATTTTTCGTTTTATAATACAATTATTGTATGACTTGAAATATAGCCTTTTGTTGATACTATCGAAAGGATCTGATAATAATGAAAATTAAGAAGATTATTTCCGCTGTGCTTGCTTCCATTGCTGCGGCAGGCTTGTGCGCGGCAAACGCTTTCGCTGTAGAGGACGGTCAGGCTACCTACTGCTTCGATACAACTGCAAAAATCAGCGACTTTGCTTATTACGGCTCTGTTGAAAATACAAATATGGAGCTTACACATACTACTTTCACATCCAAAAACGGCAGCGGATGTCTGATTATCTCCGAAAATTCCAAGGGCGACGACAAGAACCTCTACGGCGGTTACTACGTTGAAGCTTCAAAATTCGGTCTTGAAAAATTCGACGGCTGTACAGTGGAAATGAGCGTTAAGCTCTGCCCTGGTGCAACTATGTATTATGACTCGTTCGCACTTTACAGCGACGGCTCAATCTGGCTTTCACAGCCTGTTACAGCTCTCAGCGACAGTGAATGGAGCACGTTCACAATGCCTGTTGCTACAGGCTCAGACAGCACAAGAGTAGGCTTTACAATTCCTACATATCAGGAATATAAGGGCGATATCGTTTATATTGACGATTTCACAATTACTGACGCAAACGGAAATGTAATTGCCAATCAGGGTGACTATGAAGCTAAAGCAGTTGCTGTTGAGGACGCTCCGTCAAAGGGGCAGAACATCGGTCTGACAATTCTGCTGGTTATACTTATCTTCGCAATTGTAGGCGGCATAGGACTTATCGTTTCATCGGCACTCAGACGTTTCTCTTAAAATCAGAATTCCCCCGAAAACCTCGGGGGAATTTTTATGATTATTCAAATTGTAACCGATGTGAAATCAAATTGTTCTTGATTTTATTGCAATAACTTGGTATCATATATACATATTACATCACGGCTCTGAGGAGTGTTAAAATGGAAAAAGTTAAAAAAGTTCTCACCAACAAGTGGTTCATACTTGTTGTAAGTGTTCTGTGTGCGGCATATACCCTCGTTCTCGGATATTTCGCATACGCTGTGTTCTTCTATGATATTGTCTATACCGACAAAATGACCTTTGCTATCGCGTACTCCGCTTTCTCAATTATTTCGGCACTTTTCTTCTTCTACACACGAAAATCCTTTATCACCTGCATAATCGGTATGGTGAATATGGTAGCGTTTTTTCCTACGCTTCTGCTTGACTGGGGTAACTGGCCTCTGCTTATTCCTGCGGCAATGGTTACGGTTTTCGGCTTCTTCTGCTGCAAGATGAACGATACTATTAAAACAGTGTTCGGTACGATTTTCCTGCTGCTGTATATTCTGGGAGGAATTGCGTTCTTCCTGATTATGAATGTATTCAGGGTAACAACCGTTGATACACTGCTTACCCCCAACGGCGGTCTCGTTTCTCCGTCAGGTTATTTCAGATGCTATGTGCTTGACGTGCAGAACAAGTCCTCGGGTAAGGTTGCGATTTACGTTGAGCCAAATCAGCTTGACAAGAATATAAAGGACGTAATCGAGCTGAGAACAACAATTAAGCGGCTTATCAAGCAGGCAATCAAGGAAAACAAGGACGACGCACTGCATTACGATGTGCACTGGGACGGCGACCTGCTGATGATTAACGGCGAAGAATATTTTGACGAGAAGGACTTCCTTGCGGAAACAGACGCAGGCGTAACCTATGATTTCAGTGAAGGCGTATGGACGCACACCTACTTTGAATTTGAGTATCCGATTATTGAACTTATCGACCGCTTCAAGCAGGTAATTACCGATAAGCTTTCCGAAGTAAGTGCGGAGTCAGAAGAAACCTCCGTTACAACAACCGCAGTAACAGAATAATGTATTTCACCCCGATTTTTGTCGGGGTGATTTTCGTATAAACTCTAAATTATAATTTTCCTCACCCCATAAAAAATCCCCGTGAAGCGGACTTCACGGGGTATGTTTTATCTTCTTCTTGATTTTGCGCCCTTTTCAGGCTTGTAGTTGTAATAATTCTTTATATCCTTGTTTGAAACAAGTCTGAACGCTGTTACTGCACTGAAAGCTATTGCTGCAACAGTGAGGGCGATGCCCATAATATAATTTTTCGACTCCTGATTTTCTGGCTTCATTGCGTAAAATACAAGGCACGGTCCGATAAGTGCAATGGTATTGAGCACGAAGAAAAGCACTGATGTAATCTTGAAAAAGCTTGTTTTCACAAACATTCCCAGTGAAAACAGTGCCGCTGCTATTGCGAGAGGATAAAGTGACGGAATTATTCCTCTTGCCTCAGGAACTTTATCATTCAGCACATAGATAAGCGCTGCTGTAACAAATCCAAGAACAGCTGTAACTACCAGCATAAGCAAGCCCTTTTTCGCCTCTCTTGCGTGCTGTTCAGCCATAAGCGCCTTGTACATTTCCGCACTCTTACGCTTGTCGTAGTCCTTGGATTTCGACTCAAGCTGACTTTTCAGCTGGCTTTTAAGCAGGTCCTTTTCGTTGCGGTCCAGCTTATTTTTCAGCATTATATTTTCCTGCTTTGTCTTGCTTGGACCGTACTCATCTGACATTTCATCAAGCTGCGGACGTTCCTCAACGGACATTGCAAGGTCGTCCTGCATCATCTGATTTTTCAGCGAGCTGATAATTGAGCTTTTATCGGTACGCATTTCCTCCAGCTTGACGTCCATATCCTCAAGGGCAATGCTCTCAACGGAGATATCCTCCAGCGCACCCGAATAGCTGTAATTCTCGTCCTCGTCGTAAACGTAATCCAGCTCAGCCTCGTCATACTCAACCTGCGGTTCTTCGAAAACATTCTGCTGCACAGGTTCTTCATATTCGTATTCAGGTTCAGGCTGGATATTTTCAGCAGCTGAAGCGTTCTGCTCAGCTTCCTTCTGCTGTGCAAGCGCAGACAGACTGCCGCCTGCTTTCTGCAAATCCTGCTCAAATCTCGGAACATACGGCTTTGCGGGAGCGTCACCGCCTATAAGCTCATCATTTATGAAATCGTTATCGTTGAATGACATTAATCCTCGTTCCTTTCGGTAATATGTAAAGCCGCTGCGCTTTTTGTCGGTGCAGCGGCATAACAGCTTATGCGGTTCTGTCTGTTTTACTCTGTTACAGCGATTGCGTCAGGGAAAATGCTTGACGAGCTTTCCTGAAGGAACGTTGTGTTAACGTAACCCTGAATTGTTGCACCGTCAAGAACAGTAATTGTAGAAGCGGTAATGTTGCCCAGCACGATTGCGTCTGTCTTGAATTCAGCCTTGCCGCCGACTTCGATATTACCCTTGATTTTGCCGTTCAGGTCGAGATACTGAGCAGTAATATCGCCAAGAAGAATACTGTCACGGTCAAGCTGAACCTGACCCTTGGAATTGACATTACCCTGCATTGAAGCACCTGTCATAACGGAATTGTTGCACTCGATATCGCCTACAACCTTACCTGTTACGCTGATGTTCTTGGTAATCTTGACGTCACCCTTTACGCTGCCGTCGATGTTGATATTCGCAAAGGAACGGATATTACCGTCAATGATTGTGTTACGGGAAATAACCGTTGTTTCCTCGGTTTCGTAATAAGGAGTATCATTTCCGCCGCCTCTGTACGGAGGAGGATTATTCGGGGTTCTCGGAGGTGTTGGAGGAACAGCTCCGCCGTAGCCGCTGTAATTTGTACCGAACGGGTCAGCATTGGCTCTGCTTGAAGCAAACGGGTCATTCTGCTGTGGTGCAGCACCGTAGCCTGATGCAAACGGGTCGTTCTGCTGAGGCTTCGCGCCGTAATTCGCAGCAAACGGGTCGCTCTGCTGTGGTCTTGTACCAAATCCTGCGGCAGACTGTGCAGTCTGAACATAAGGATTCTGATTATAGCTTGGTGCAGGTGCAGGCTCAGGCTCAGCAACCTGTTCAGGCTCAGGCACTACGATATCTTCCTCAGGTTCTTCCATTATCGGAGCAGTCTGCTCCGCAGGTCTTGGAGGGTCAAGATATCTGTCGAGCTCAGATTTCTTTTTTGATTCCTTGGAAAGCTCCTCACCAACGAGACCGTCCTTTTTAAGGATTTCCTTTACCGCCTGGTTAAAATTGTCCTTCAGACTCATTTTCTATACTCCTATCCGTATATTTTAATCGCACGTATACTTTTTGTATTAATTAATCCTTATAACCAAATGTAGTTGGTTTAACGCTGTTATCAAGCTTATCGAACTTGTATCCCATAGCAGTAAGCTCCTCGATAACGTCGGAAAGGACGTTTACAGTATGAGACTTGTCCCTGCTGTCGTGAAGGAGGACAACTGCCCTGCCTGTACCGTCAGAGGGGATATAGTTCATAATATTGTTGTAGATGCTTGTCCAGTCAGCGCCCTTGACAGCGTCCTCACCGCTGACATTCCAGTCATAGTAAACAAAGCCGCGTCTTGTCATTTCGGCAATAATCTGCATATATGTAAAGCGGTTGTAGTTGTTGATAGAGCCGCCTGGGAAGCGGAAAATTTCAGGCTTCACACCTGTTGCTTCGTAAACGCACATATATGTTTCGTAGAAATCAGCGAGATAGCTTTCAACGCTCTCATAGATTTTCTTATAGTCGTGTGAAATGGAATGGATAGCGATTGTGTGACCCTCGTCAACAACACGCTTCATATATTCCTGTGACTGCTCATCAGTACCGCCGCAAACGAAGAAGGTTGCCTTGATGCCGTAGGTTTTAAGGATATCCAGCACCTCAGGAGTTCTTTCGGACGGACCGTCATCAAAGGTAAGGTAAATCGTGCCCTCATCCTCTCTGAATTCGGCAGGCTTGTTTTCAACATAAAGGTCAGGGTAGAGCTTTGTGTACTCAGCAGACGAGTCAATTCCTGCTTCGCCGCCTACGGTTTCGGTATCGGCAGGAACGAGGTCAGGGTTTGCTGAAATATATCCCTCAACGTAAGTTCTGAACACGTCCTCATCGCCTGTCTCAATAACCGCGAGCATTTCCTCAGGGGTGTAGCCCTTTGCGAGCAATACAAGGAAAAGCTGTTCAAAGCTTGTATCGTCAGGGATAGTAACCTGTCCGACTGTTTCGGTTTCGCTCTCAGGGGCAATAACGGTAATTCCGTCAGCAGCAGCCTCGCCCGTATTTTCGGCATTGTCATTTTTCAGCATAAAGAACTTTATTCCGAAAAACACAGCAAGGAAGGTTGCAATTGCAAGCCACGCAAAAACCACAGTATATATAAGGTGCTTAAAAAACTTAACACTTCCAAAATACATTTTCTTTTTCCAATCTCCGCAGAATATTATGTTAACCCCGTCCTCCGCGGCGGACTTTCATCGGGGCATACTTATACTCTTTAATAATACACCTTTTTCGCAGATATGTCAACAACCCAACGCTAATTTTTTTGTCATTTCCAAACAGTTGCCACGGGTGCATATTTGTGGTAAAATATATACATAATTATTTTTTCGGGAGCAGTGCTATGATAAGAAAAATGACGGCGGAGGACAGAGCGTTTTTTCTCCGTGCCGCAGATGAATTTTACCATACCGACGCAGTTGAGAAGCCGCTGCCAATGGAGCGCCTTAACGCAAATTTTGACGAAGTAATGCGCTCAGACATCTACCTTGAGGGACTTATTCTTGAGTACAGCGGCGAAAGAGCAGGGTACTGCCTGCTGACAAAAACTTTCCACACCGAAGCAGGAATGACCCTGTGGATTGAGGACGTCTATATTCTGGAGCAGTTCCGTGGCAAAGGACTTGGCAAGGAGTTTTTTGCGTACCTTGATGAGAATTATTCGGCAAAATTCGGGCGTTTCCGACTGGAAGTCGAGGACGATAACGAAATTGCCGTTGCACTTTATAAGAAGAACGGATTTCGGTTTCTTGAATATAAGCAGATGGTCAAGGATAATTAATTGTAATTTAGCGCAATAAATAGTTTTAGTGTTGCGAAGCGATAATGGGTTTCCAAAGGGAGCTTGCTCCCTTTGGCAGGGTTCTTAGGGGCAGCGCCCCTGAGTCGCCGCTCGCAAGCGGCGAAAACCTTTCTTGCGCCCGCAGGCGCTGCCTGAGAAGCGCTCTGGAGTGTGAATTTTGAGGCGGCAAGCCTCAAAAGGGAGAGGTTCTGCAAGAGAGAACCTCTCCAACAACGGCGCAAGCCGTTGCTTTCGTATAGTGATAAAAGTAAAGTACGTCTAAAACGTGCCACTGGCACGTTTTAGAGATGAATTTACTGTGTAACTGCGACAAGGGGAAGCGGTCTTGTCCGCTTCCCCTCGAAATGCTATCGCATTTCTCACCCCTTTCTCCGTTTTTGACGGCAAGGGGAATTTCGCCGCTTGCGAGCGGCGACAAAGGGGCGCTGCCCCCTTGACCCCTGCCAAAGGGTGCGCACACCCTTTGGAAACCCATTAT
>JAFQIY010000036.1 GCA_017415165.1 Oscillospiraceae bacterium
GGCGACCAAAGGGCTTTGCCCTTTGGAAACCCACCACCTTTGAAAAGGTGGACGAAACTTTTATAGTCGCTTCGCAACGCTAAAACTATTTGATGCACTAAATTATAATTTACTAATTCACACTTTTGCAGCTATCTACTTTTATTTGTGAATACAAAAAAGAATCGGAAAGCTAATCTTTCCGATTCTTGATTTATTATTGGGAAAAGTTTTACATACCTGTAAGACCCGAACGTGCGATACCTTCTGTGAAGTATTTCTGCAGGCAGACATACAGCACGAGGATAGGCAGAATGGAGATAAGACAAGCAGATTCCATCCACACGATAAGCTCACGGATATTAACCTGTGCGTTTGCGTCACCAAAAAGGAGTACCTTCAGGTTTGCGTCCAGGTTTTTCAGTTCAAGAGCGATAGTCTTGTTGTTTACGAAGAACGATGTGGAAACGTAGTAGTCATTCCAGTACCAAACAATTGAGAACAGGAATACTGTAAGGAATGTTGAACCTGCATTAGGAATCATTACCTTAACGAATGTTTCCAGCGGCTTACAGCCATCAAGTGCAGCAGCGTCCTCAAGCTCCTTAGGCAAGCCCTTGAAGGACTGTCTGAACAGGAAGATGAACAGACCTGCACGCAGACCGTTCGCAGTCAGCGCAGGAAGATACATTGTAAGCGGTGTATCGATAAGGCTGATTGTGCTTCCGAAAATGAGCTTCCAGATACCCAGCGGGTTGAAATAACGGAAGAACATATACTGCGGAATAAGGATAATCTGCGGCGGAACGAGAATCATCATAATTACAACAAAGAACAGAAGCTTCTTGCCCTTGAATTCGTAACGTGCGAAACCGTAGCCTGTTATTGCGCAGGTTATAACCTGAATAACCGAACAGCCGATATTCAACACCAGCGTGTTGGTAAGAATTTTCCAGAAGTTGATAGCCTTTACAACATCAGTGATATTGGAAAATGTTATGTGCTTAGGAATCCACATTACTGTAGGGTCGTTCATATCCGCTCTTGTACGGAATGCTGTGGAAATCATAAAGATAAGAGGATAGAGAATGATAAAGCAAAGACCGAACACAATTACGGCTCTGAAAACAGGCCAGACAGCGTCCATAAACTGCTTACGCTTCAGATATTTCTGTTCCTCAGGAGTAAGGCACTCAAGTCTTTTCTTGAAGCGCTCTCTCTTTTCCCTACGGGTCAGCTTAACCTCGCTGAGAGTAGGGTCCTTCTCTTTTTTCTTAAAGGGAGAGAAACCCTTGTTTGCCATTGTAGACGCCATAAATTTCTCCCCTCCTTAATCGTCGTACCAGACGAGCTTGTTCATTACAGCGAAAATAATACCAAGAACTACAAGAACAATACCGAAGTAGCTCCACGCCATAGCAGCGGAGTAACCGTATTTCCATTCGCTCTGTACACTGAGCAGACGTTCCATTACCTGGTTGGTCGGGTCAGTAAATGTGTCAACAACTGTATAAACGATGTTAACAAGAATCATCGGGGAAATGTAAGGAAGAGTAATCTTCCAGAAGAATTCCCAGGATGTTGCACCCTCGATAGCAGCAGCTTCCTTAGCGGAAGACGGGATACCCTGAAGTGCTGAAAGGAAAATAAGAATCTGAATACCGCACTTCCAAACCAGGTTAAGGATATCGGAAGTGATAGTTGTAAGCAGTTCAGTAAACTTAGAGCCGAAGCCGTAGATACCGATGAATTCCAGCAGCTGGTCAACCATATCCGCTTCGAACATTGTTGAGAACTGTGCAGCGTCGCTGTTACCGCCTGTATCAAGGTCGCCTGTGATGATAGCATACACAGGACCTGTAGCGATGATAACAGGAAGGAAGAATACAGCTCTTGCAAAAGTTCTTCCTCTGAACTTCTGATTGATGATAATCGCAACAAACAGAGAGAAAATTACGATAATCGGAAGGTTAAGAGCCATATCGCCGAGAACCTCTACAAGATACTGTCTGTAGTTAGGGTCGGTCATAAAAGCGTTCTTATAGTTGAGGAAAATGTTTGTCTTTTCCTCGCCGCCGACTCTCTCAACGAGAGGCTTGATGTCGAGATAACCTGTTTCAGGTGTTACCGTATGGAAAGAGTAGTAAAACGACTGGAAAAGCGGAACGATGAAGAACATCAGCGCACCAACAAACCACAGTGCGATAAATCCGTAGCCGTAAAGACCTTTTTTCTTTTCATAGGACATATTTCTAAGACTTGTCATCAGCCGATTACCTCCTTTCCGATGTAGTCATAAATGCTGGTTGTTTTACCGTTAACCTCAACGGTTCTTGCTTCGAGGTCAACAACAGTCTTTGTACCGTTTTCGTACACAGTTTCAATCTTTGTGTCGGAAAGAATGTTGTACTCTGTAATTGTAGAACCTGCTGTCTTTGAGAGAACTTCTTCCGCAAACTTGTAGCAAGCAGCAGCATCCTCAAGCCAGTATTCATAGTTAGCGTAGTAATACTTGTCGTAACGTGTGTCCTTGAGCTCGTCAGCAGATTCAGCAACGAGGTCAAATCTGAGGTTTGTACCTGTTGCAAGTGCACGGAGCACAAGGTCAGCAACCTGAGCGTCGCCGTTTACAGCTGTTGTGGAAACAGGCTTGAGACCGCTCATAACAATCTGATAGAATGGGATTTCCTGGTCGAACACGTCAAACTTACTGGAGTTGAGCGGAACATTGGAAATGTGGTCAACGTACTTGAGGACGTAAGCATTTGCGCCGTCTGCAAGGATTGAACCAACAGAGCCCTTCAGCTCCTCAAGGTAAGTCTGGAGGTTATACTTGAACATTTCTCTGGAAACGGACTTTCTGCCGTAGTCGCCGTAGATTACGGTTGTAGCGCTGCCGAGGGAAATGTTGCTGATACCAGCCTTGCTGTAGCTCTTTGCAAGGTTGTTGAACATCTTCTCATACTTTCTCGGGCTGAGAAGTGAGATAGCGTCATAGAACTGATTTTCAACGCCGTGAGCAAGGTCGTATTCAATCTGTCTGGAGTAAGCGTTGGAAACTCTGATTGCTGTATCGGTCATTGTGAAGTAGCCGTTACCTGACTCGAATGTAAGGTTGTCAACGCCAGGATAAAGAGCAATGCCGTTTTCCTCAGCATATTTCTTGAGCTCCTTGAAATCCTTGTTGCCGCCGAGCTTGGAAGCAGGCTTAGCCTTGTCAGCAACCTTTTCCTTGATGTCAGCAGTTGTCCACTGGTTGTAGTTGACAACCATATCGTCAACGCCGAGCTCCTTGAGCTTTTCAAGGATTGTCTTAGCTTCCTCGAAGGAAGTAGTTTCGTGCTGCATCATTACAGGGAAACCGAGAACAGTTTCCTGCTTCATTACCGCACCATAGAAGTCGATGTAGAGTGCGGACTTGTCAGCAGCAGCGGACTTTGTAACACCCTGGTTCTTTGTAAGGTAATTTCTGTAGCTGTCAGCAATATCAACATAGTTGATATCGGACTTATCAGCATTTGATACAGGATAGTATCTTACTTCAACCTCAGGAACAAGAATGCCTCTCTTTTCATAAACAGCAAGCGGGTTAGCGTCGCCGCCCATAAGGTATTCGTCATCTGTTCTGATTTCAAAATCGAAGTAGCAAGCGTTGTAGCTGGTCTTTTCCTGACCTGTAACATATGCGTTGATTGTTGCGCAGGTGTCGCCCTTGTCAGCAACAACCATCATACCGCTGTTGCCCTTTACGATACCGTACATAGGAAGGTAAACGTTCTGAGTTACAGCAGGCTTTGTAGTTTCGACAGGAGTAATATTTCTGCCGTAAACTTCACCCTTATAAGTCTTATAGTTCATCTTGCCGTTGTTGAAATTGATTATTGCGCCGCTTCCGTCAGGAACAACGTAGTAACCCTTTTCAGTAGGCTCAGCTGCACCGAAAGCACCCATAAGAACGAGGTTTGTAACAATCTTGTCGGGGTCTTCTTCAACAATCTGCTTTGTGTCAACACTTACGCCGAGGTAATCGTCGTGAAGTGTGTACTTTACAGGAACAGTTATTGAAGCGTTTCCGTATTTATATGTAAGTTCAAGTCCGTCAGAAGCCTTCTTCACGGAAACCTTGCACTTAACCTTCTGGTCAGCACTGTTCTGTGCAGTAGTGCTTCTTCTTGAAGGCTGAGCGAAAGTCATAGTCATAGAGGACTTCAGCTTTGTCTTCTGAGCAGCCTTACCTGCAGCAGCGTCAACATTGATAGGATTTGACCACCACACCTCGCCTGTTGTCTTGTCAACGAGTGCGATGTTACCCTTCTTGTTGTAATATAAAGCCATTTTGCCGTTTTCGACAGCAAGCTCCATTTCAGCCAATGCCTGGTCGTCAGTAATAAGAGGTTCCTCAGTGCTCATTGCATATGAGGAGCTTTCCTCTTCTGAAGAAGCGTCTGAAGCAGTATCAGCAGCATCTTCTGAGCTTACAGGCAGGGCACACAGAGGCACCATCAAAGCCACGCAGCAGAGGCAGGCAAGCAGCTTTTTAAACCTTTTCTGCATTCTATATTTCACCACTTTTCGTTTTTAGTATTTTAAACTCTGAATCTGTAGGACAGCTCTGTGTAAATGGAAAGGATAAAGATGATAACCTGCTGGAACAGTGTAAGAAGAAGTACGAGCAGGAACAGGATAGCAACCATTGCCGCAATTGTCAGCAGCATAAGTGCAATAGTCTTTCCGAACGAGAACTGATGTACAGCCTTTATTCCCGAAATAAGGAGAATGAACGACCAGCAAGTACCGATAATTTCGATAGACTGGATAAATACATATTCGTCCTTGATAAGGAAATGTGACATTACTGTACCGATAAGGTAGCCTGCAATGTACGGAACAAGTGCATAAGCGGAGTTGATGAAGATATTCTTCATTGTACCCTCGCCGTCAAAGAGCGTACACATTGCCCAGTTTGCAACTACCCACGTACCGAAGATAATAAAGCTCTTGAAGATGTACGGTACGATGTTGAAGATTTTGTCATAATCAGAGTAATACTGAAAACCGTAAAGTCTGCTGTAAGCAACCTGCTGAATAAAGAGCAGGCATACGATAAAGAACGCAATTCTCATAGAACCGCCCTTTTTCCAGCGCAGGTCCTCAAAGCCCTCAAAAGGGTGAGTAACAACGTGTTTAACGAATTGTCCCTTTGTCAAATCCAGCATATTACACACCACCCTTTCTGCGTCTTCTTTCCCAAGGGTAAACTATCTTGCCCTTTTTGCGGAAATGCTTATAAACGAAACCAAGAATTACAAGTATAACAATAACAATTATACACTTCATATAATTAGCCTTGAGCCACAAGTCTCTGTAGCCCTCAAACGCTCTGTTGTAGCGGTCACGGCTGATGGAGATTTCGAAATACTCCATAGCTTCCTCGTACTCATACTTGTTGTAGAGTGCGTTACCGATACCGATATAAGCACGGCGGTAGTTACCGTCATACTTCAGAACATTCTGCCAAGGCTCGAGGGACTCCTCATAAAGACCGTCATTATAGAGGTTAGCAGCCTCAGTAACGATTTCACCGAAAATTGTTCTTGTGAAGATTGTAATGTTATCCTTGATTGAGTCAACAACATAAAGGTGATTGTCGTAGCTTTCGATTGCTGTAGCGGATTCAAACAGACCAAGCTGATTTCCCTTTCCGCCTACGATGAACAGCAGCCAGCATTCCTTGTCGTACTGGAAAATACGTCCGTGCTGGAAGTCAAGAATATTCAGCTCGCCGTTAGGACCGAGGTCGATGTCGGTAAGGCTGGAATTCTTTGCATAGATTGAGTAGTATGCAGGAGGAATATCACCGAAGGTCATATCTGCTGCACCGAGGGAGTCGAGAATGTTGTCGCCTCTTGGGTTAAGCTTCTTAACGAGGTCGGTTGTAGTTTCCTGCGAATCTGTAACGGTGAAGATAAATCCGTCATCGTCGATATCGAAGTTGGAGAAGCCGATAGGAGTCTGCTTTGTGGAACGGTCTCTCTGTTCAGCAGTAGAAATGAGGTCCCAGAAAGCATTTGCGAGAACTTCAGCAGTCTGTTCAACGCGGTTAGCGCCGTAGAAGCCGAGGAATTCGCCCTGAGAGTTGAACATTACCGCACCCTTTGTCTGAGACTTTACAACAACGTAAACATTGCCTGCCTTGTCAACAAGCACCTTGCTTGGGTTGTAAGTAAGAGACTGGTCGTAAAGTGCGTCTGTAGGCTTACCGAAAAGTCTGTCGATGTTGCCCTCTGTATCGCACTTGATTACACGGTCGTTTTCAGTGTCACAGATATACACATAGCCTGTGTACTGGTCAACATAAACGCCTGTAGGCTTTGCAAGAGTAGCAGACATACCGCCTGTTGCAGTAGGCGAAGTTCCATCAAAATAAATTGGAATTCTGTCACCGCCTGAAATTCCGACAGTACCTGAAATTTTTACAAATCTTTCTTCAATCTTAGCCTGTGTTTTAGCGCCTGTTTTAGTAAGTACATCAAACTTTGAACTTGACTTATCATAAACAAGCACATAATCACCAGCCTCAAGAGGAATTGTATTTTCTTCAAGCGAGTCACTCAATGCGTTATCATCAATTGTAATCTCTTTAACCATTGAGTCGCTGTACTTGAATTCCTTCATTTCCTTCTTGAAGTTGAAATCAAGGTCAGTAATAACAATTCTGTTGTTGCCCTTATCTGCTATGTACATAAGTTCATCGTGTGAAATGAACAGGTCGGCAGGTTCATTCAATGCGCCGCAGCCGATGGTGTTGCCATCCACATATTTTTCAGCGGTGTAGCCTGCCTGAGAAGCAACAGCGTCACCCCATCTGTCATAGCTGTAAGGGTCATATGTTTCCAGCGCGGAGGTATTTACCGCAAGCACGGAAATACTGAGTGCCGCCGCTGAAATAAGCGAAGTAAGCTTTTTCAAGCCTGACATATTATCCCTCCATAAATCAAATTTAAATCAGTTCCAAATAATACTTTATTCGTTACACAAACCGCGATGTTTTTCGTTTTGCGTCAGCAAAGCGGAAAACTCGGAGACTAAAAAAATCCGAAGAATTTTTTTAGTCTTTCATTCCGGCGTGCGCCATAGTTTCCATAACGTTACTCTGGGCAGCGATGAAGATAGCAAGCGGCGGAATCATAAGTACAACTGCGGAAGCCGCAATCGCACCCTGACGAGCGATACCTGCTGCAGCAATCTGCTGAACAACAGTCGGAATAGTCTTGAGTGCTTCATCGTATACGAGTGAACCACCGTTGGAGTTCCAAGCCGCCTGGAACTGGAAGATGATAATTGTCATTACAGCAGGTTTGGAGTTCGGCATTACGATACCCCAGCAGATACGCATAAGACCTGCACCGTCCACCTTAGCCGCTTCAATCATAGCGTCAGGAATTGTACTAACGCTCTGAATCATAAGGTAAAGACCCATAGAGGAAGCGATAAGAGGGAGGATAAGAGCGGAGTAAGTATTAATCATACCCAGCTTAGCCATTACGATATACTGCATAATATATGTAACCTGGCTGTTGAAAAGGAGGGCGATAACAACAATCTTGTTGATAATCTTTGCGCCCGGGAAGCGGCACTTTGCAAGTACGAAACCTGCTGTACAAGCAAAGAGCACGTGAAGAACGGTTGCAGCAACAGTAACGAAGATACTGTTGAACACGTTTCTTGAGAAAGGAACCCACGAGTTGTTGGCAACAACGAAAAGGTCCTTGAAGTTGTCAAAAGTAGGGTCCATCGCATAAAGACGAGGCGGCATAATGAAGATTTCATTTACCGGCTTGATGGAAGTTACAATTGCAATGTAAATCGGCAGGAGCATAAACAAGCCGAGGAGTGAGAGGAAAACGAAAATACCGATGTCGTTCTTCCAGCTCTTACCAACCTGTTTGTTAGTACCCTTGGATTTTTCCATCTTGCGATGTTCTTTTTCGCGCCTTTTTCTCAGAGCTTCAAGAGCAGCGGCGTTTTCAGCCTCAATCTGAGCAGCAATCTGAGATGGCTTAAGTTCTTTTTTAGCCATTATGTATTCCTCACCTCGTTTCTCAGTTCATATACTTGCCGAGCAGCTTGCCTATGAGATTGTTACAAATCAGCATAGCAAGGAACAGGACAAAGCAGATAGCGGAAGAGTAACCCATTTCGTAACGGATCCAACCATAGTCGAAAGCGTGAGTCATAATGGTGTGTACCTTGTAGTCTGTGGACGGGAAGCCTGCGAGGCTACGTCCTACAATATCAACAGTAAATGCGGATACAATCTGCATTACAGCAGCGAACATAAGCTGCGGACCCATAGAAGGGATTGTAATGAAGATAAGCTCCTGCCATCTGTTGCTGATACCTTCGATAGCACCTGCTTCATACATCGCCTTGTCGATACCCTGGAAGCCTGCACGCATAGCAAGGAAGCCTGCGCCCATAGATACCCACAGCTGAACGATGATTACGCAGATAAGAACGTAATTTGCGTCAGTGAGCCACTGGATAGCAGCTGTTGTGATACCGAGGGAAGTAAGTGCAGCGTTGAGGTAACCGTATGTATCACCTGAGAAGATGAGCTGCCATACGAAGTAGATGTTACCAGCCATAGACGGTGCATAGAAAATAAGTGTGAAGACTGTTTTCAGTACAGGATGAAGCTCATTGATGAGCCAAGCAAGGAAGAAGCTGAGCACATAGCTGAGCGGACCTGTAAAGATAGCGAAAATAAGTGTTGTTCTGATAGCGCCGATGAACACGTCGTCCTCAAGGAACATTGTGTAATAGTTCTGGAATCCGACAAACTTCGGCGGAAAATGTGCCATATCGAAGTCAGTAAAGCCGATAGGCAGTGACATACAAACAGGAACTATAGTAAACACGAGGAAGAAAATCATAAATGGTGCCAGCATAATGTAGCACATTTTGTTTCTCTTCATTTCATGCCAGGTATAACTCCATCTTTCTTTAAAGGACATCTTACGCTCGTTAGGCAGTAAAATTTCCTTCTTCTGAGTTTCAGCAGCCAAAGGTTTCCCCTCCAATCAAGTTATTCTTCTTTTTCATCAAGTCCGAGATTTTCTCGTTTTCTTGTGATTTCGCGGTTGATATCGATGTTGTACCAGCGAAGTGTTTCTCTTGCATTTTCCTTGTCGTTAACAACGGAACGGAATGCGTTCATAATGCTTCGTGTTACAACGTAAGCGGAAGGAACAATCGGAATTTCCTCAAGCTGATCCATCTGGAACATAATCTTTTCGAGATCCTTGTTGGACCAGTTAAGTTCCTGAAGCGCCTCAACGTTTGCAACGTCAACACGTCCGAGAGGACCCATTACACCTTCAACATTCTGTGCATATTCAACCATTGTGTCTGTATCGGTAAACCACTTGATGAAATCCCATGCAGCTTCCTTGTTGTCACAAGCGGAAAGGATAATCGCACCTGAACCGTTGGAGTTGGAAGCGTGAGAGATAGTACCGTCAGCCTGCTCTGTACCAGGTACAGCGCAGAAGTCCCACAGACCCTTGATTTCAGGAGCAGCGACATTCAGCTGATTGTAGAAAGTACAGTAGTTCTGGATAACGATTGGGGACTCACCTGTTCTGAAACGTGTAAATGCGTCGTAAGTCTGGTCAAACTTATATACATTATAGAAGTCTGTCCACTTAGCAAATGCGTCAACAGCAGCCTGTGAGTCAAAGTTTGTGGCAGTCTGCTCGTCATTGTAATAGTTAGTACCCGACTGAAGCATAAGCAATGCAAATGTGTGACCTGCTTCAGTTGCAGGAGAAACGGAAACACCGTTTACAACACCCGGGAGAATAAGACCCGGCTGCATATATTTTCTTTGGATAGCAGGGAGCATATCAATGAGTTCGTCCCAGGTCTCAGGAGGCTCACTGATACCAACCTGAGCGAGCATATCCTTACGATAGAACATCATCGGGAAGCTCTGGTTGATAGGAACAGCGTAAACATCGCCGTCATAGGTGTACTGAACAGCAGCATTTCTCTGGAATCTGCCCATAACCTCGTCAAAGCCCTCCATATCGTTCATAGGAACAACAAGGTCACGAAGTGCAAGGTTTACAGGGAATTCGCCGCCGACAAACAAAGCAACGTCAGGACCCTTACCTGCAAGAACAGCTTCCATAATAGCACCCTGTACAAGGTTGATAGCAACCTTTACATCAGCGTCAGGGTTGTAGTCAGCGTCAACCATCTGCTTGATAACGTTAGCCTGGTCACGACCGAGAGAAACCCATACGTTAATGGACTCACCCTCAATAATGGAAAGCTCAGTGTAGTCTTCAAAGAAGGAGTTGATAAAGCCCTTGAAGCTGAAGCCGAAGCTCTTGAAGATGTTGGACTTTACAGAAGTAAATTCACCATCAGCAGGAACAAGCTCAATGAAGTCAATTTCGAGAGGCTGTTCACGATACTGACGCATCCAGGAAGAAACGGAGTTAACATTATCCTTGATAGAGTTGTTGGAAATCATATCAGGAATTTTGGTAGGCTTCTTAGCAGCCTTTTCAAGAACCATAGCAAGTCTTTCGAGAGCAGCAGCTTCAGTACCCTTCTGATTAGCAAGGCTTTCGATGTTATCCTTTTCCTCATTGAGCTGCTCAGCAAGATTATTGAAAACGTCCTGAATTTCAGGGATTTCCTTATGGATATAGTAATCAGTATACTTATCGGGAGCAGGACCTGTAATCATAAGAATCTGCATATAATACTGGTTAGCAGTATATACGATTTCGTCAAGTCTTCTCATAGACTCACCGATTTCACCAGGGATTACCTCAAGGCTGAGCTCGTGAGTACCCTTGTCAAGGTAAACATACGCAGCATCGCCGTTGCTGTCCTCAGGAACAACCATAATCCAGTCATCATCGTACTGGAACTTAATCTGTTCAAAAGCTTCATTAGGCACCTTACCGTCGATAAGGAGTCTGCGGTTTGTGTAAAGACCGCGGAGCTCATTCTGACGAGCCTTGATACCAACCTTATAATAGCCTGCGGTTTCGACATTCATTTCCCAGGTAATAGCCTGACCTGCAGTATCCCAAGTACCGTCACCTACTGTATTGTAGCGCTGTTTGGACGGATGAGAAGGTTCAGTAAGGTAAGAGCCTCTGTCATATGTAGGGAACAGGGTCTGCGAGTTTGTGTACGCATACTGTTCACCCTGAAGTCTGATAGGAGCAGCACCGCTGTTCTTGGAAAGCTCAGCATCGGAAGGCTTTGTGTAAGCCTCAGCGCCCTTATCGTTGCAGAGCTTGATATACTCAATAGCAACAGACGCACGTTCAGACTCAAAGGAAATTGTGTGAGTACCTTCTTCAAGCACGAAATAGAGCGGCTCATTAAAAAGACCATCCACATCGTAAACCATAGTAGTAACCCATCTTGAAGCCTGAACCTGAGGAGGACGGACTTCGTTATCCTTGGAGTCAGTAGTTATGGGATATTCACTTGTCCAGATATGAGGGAGAGTAGCACGTGTAGCCGTATCATAAGGTGAAACGCCGTCCAGAAGAACGGAAAGCTCAGTAGTGCTTGCGCCGTCATCGAGCGGATAGTAGCTTACCTCCAGCTGATACGCGCCTGTTTCGGGAACGTCAACCGTATAGTCAACGCGACCCTCCTCATTGGACCATACCAAAACATTATCCTTGCCCTCGAAGGTTGTCACTTCGACCTCAGCAAGCTCATCCTTACCTGAGTAAGCAAGCATTGCCTCAGCATCAGGGCGCTTGACGTTTACGTTTTCATCAAAGTATTCGCTGTAAGTTTTCTGCTTGACGAACTCAAGAGCCGCTTCGCTGTACTGAGCAGCAGCCGTGGTTGACTCGCCTTCCGCGGAAGCAGGGAAACAGGAAACTACAGAAACACAAAGGAGAAGCGCAAGTGCCGCTGACAAAGTCCTTTTAAAATTAGTTTTCCTTGACAACAGATAGACCACCTTTCATATAACCTAACTCAAAACAGATAATTTACGGTGCAGCTTTTTACACTCGTAAATTTTTACACTTGTAAATTTGCACACACAAAAAACGCACTGAGGCGCTATTTGCATTACCAATATGTGGGTATCGGTAGTTTAAACAGCACAAAAACAGTGCAAACCATACAAGTTCAATGTGTAACTTTAGTGATAATTACACAAAAATTATGTTATCCACTAATAAAAATATATAGAGTTGTATAATTATTATATCAATTTGACTAATGGTTGTCAAGCTTTTCTTATTAATTTTGTTCAAAAAGAGATTAAAATTTACAGATAAAATTATCAAAAACGTTTAAGTAAACTATATGTATAAAAATCCCCCGAAATCTGACTTCGGGGGATAAAAAGAAAGGTGCTGTCCGTTCTGCATACGGACAGCACCGATTGATGTTAGATTAACTTTAATTACAAAATGTAACCGTTGTTATCTTTCATGAAGCTGGGTAATCCCAGCGCGCAATTAGTTTCTCTTCTTAGCAACTACAGCTGCAGCAGCGAGAGCTACAGGAATTACAGCGAGAGCAACAGAAGCGTTACCAGTTGTTGGGTTAGAAACTTCAACTTCTTCTTCAACTTCTTCTTCAACGATTTCTTCTTCAACGATTTCTTCTTCTACTTCTTCTTCGATTACTTCTTCTTCGAGAGTTTCGTCGTCAGCCTTAGCTTCAGCATCAGATGTAGCATCATCAACAGCACCAGCTGTAAGAACTACATCGAGGCTATCCCAGTACCAGTCAACGGAAGTAGCGAGTTCCATAGAGTGGAGGTAGAGAGCGTAAGCGTTGCTTGTCTGAGCAGCGTCAGCGATTGCATCCCAGTTGAAGGATACAGTGGATTCGCCCCAGTCAAACATTGTTGTATCAGCGAGGGACATTGTCCAGCCTTCGTTGATTACGAGACCGCCCTGGAAGAGGTTGTAGCCAGCCCAGTCAAGACCAAGGTAGTTTGTGTTTTCCTTAGCGAAGTAGTTATCGGAAACCATACCGTTGTAGAGGTGCTGTGTGAACTTGGAGTAGTCTGTGGAATCGCCTGTTTCTGTTGTGTAGTACCAGAACATCTTAGCGTCAGCCCACTTAGCAATTTCAGCAACCTTAGCGTCAACGTCCTTCTGAGCAGTAACAACTGCAATTGTTTCATCAGCTTCTGGATCAGCAGTTGAAGCATTATAAGCTTCACCAATTGATTCCTCATATGCAGCAAGAGCATCATCAAGCTTCTGATCAAGCTTACCCTTTTCATTGTTGAGAGTAGCAATCTTGCCATTTACCTTAGCAACAACGCCGTCCTTAGTAGCAGCCTTGAGACCAGTAAGAGCGCCGCCAACTACAGCTTCAAAACGTACTCTTTCCTTAGCAGAGTTGAATACGAATGTTGTTGTTTCGTAGTTTTCGATAGCATCGTTGAGAACAGGACCAACGTTTACATAGTTGTTTGTATCACCATTGAGGTACATATCACCCATAGCGGAATTGTAAGCACCTGCAAGGTAAGTAATAACGTTGTAGTTATTGTTGAGTGTTGTTTCCATTGGGCTCTGGAGGTATGTCTTTGAAGGCTGTGTTACACCAGTGATGTAAACGCCTGCTGTTGTTGCATCGTCAGTCCAGTCGAAATCAATGTCAATGAAGCCTGTGCAAGCGTTGAATTCAGAAATAGTACCAGCAGCAGCCCATGTGCCGTCCATACCAACATTGTGGTTTACTGTTGCAGTAATTGTAATGTCGCCCTTATCAATGCCAGCAAATGCTTCGTTAGCAATTGGAGCAAAACCGCTGTTGATCTGCCAAGCATTTTCGTTAATGCCTTCATTCCAGTCAAATGTGAAAACCTTGGAACCAGCACCACCTGTTGTATCCTTGATTGTAACAACCATCTTGGATACACCTTCAAGACCTGTAATACCAAAACGTGTTTCGCCGCCTGCTGTAGCACCGGAAAGATCGATACCAGAGAAGTTAGCTACGAGGTTACAAGTACCCTTTGTCCATACTTCTGTAGCAGCTGTAAGGTCATAGTTAAGAGTCTGATCCTCAACTGCGGAAACTGTTGTAGCCATTGCAGATACAGCTACTGCGCCTGCTGCGATTGCAGCCATTGTCTTTTTCATGTTCATGAAAAATTCCTCCTTGTTTTGTTTTAAGTTTTTTCTTTATTTATTTCCAGTTAAAATGGAAATCAAATAGAATATATGTATACAGGCGTACTTAAACGCTTTCTGTATATCACGCTATTATTCTAACATTTCAAGTCCAAACTGTCAATGTACACATACGCCAAATTTTCAAATCGCTTTTAGGCGTTTCTGCACACTTTTCACTAATTTTTGTACTTTTGAACTGAAACGAAAGATTTTTTCGGTAACCTTTCCGCAATAATCGTAACAGATTTGTAATTTTTCCTTACCCTGCCTGTCACGGTAATTTCGCCCGTTTATCACAGAGCTGCTCCGAAAACGATTAATATTATAGCATACTATATAAAATTTGTCAATATCGGATTTTATTGACAAACGTGTCAATTCATATTATAATGTGTATGGGTACACCAAACGGTGGACGGTTGCTCCCGCAAGGGAGGTGATAAGCCATGATAACATTGTCTGAATTAATTCAGTTTATGATGCTCATTGTGGAAATTATCACGTTATGCTTTCTTGTTTCAAATAAGAAGAAGTAACTATTTTTTATTATACATAAAAAATAACCGCCCACGCTCCCCAGCTTAGCGGTTATTTTTTAGCCATTATAACGGGAGCAACCGTTCATCGGTGTACCCTTTTCTATTAATATTATAACCCCTCTTAACGCAATTGTCAAGAGGGGTTTCTCATTATACTATATATAATCAGCGAGCCTTTGTCTCATTTTCCTCAAAAATCTTGTTCAGCACGTCCTCCATAGCCATCACGCCCAGGTCACCCTCCTTGTGAGAGCGGAGAGAAAGTGTTTCAGCTTCAACTTCCTTATCGCCAACGATGAAGAAGTAAGGAATTTTTTCAAGCTGAGCCTGACGGATTTTGTAGCCCACGCCTTCCTTACGGGAGTCGATTGTAGCACGGATGCCGCGTCTTTCAAGCTTTTCAAGAACCTTTGCACTGTATTCAGCAGCACGGTCTGTTACAGGGAGAATTCTTACCTGCTCAGGGGACATCCACAGAGGAAGTGCACCTGCATATCTTTCGATGAGGTAAGCAAGTGTTCTTTCGTAGCAGCCGAGGGAAGTTCTGTGAATGATATAAGGCATTCTCTTCTTGCCGTCAACGTCTGTGTATTCCATACCGAATTTAGCAGCGAGAAGCATATCAATCTGAATTGTAACAATTGTATCTTCCTTGCCGAATACATTCTTGTACTGAATATCAAGCTTAGGACCGTAGAAAGCAGCCTCGTCAATACCGATTGTATATTCTACGCCGAGGTTGTCAAGGATCTTGCCCATAACAGCCTGAGCTTCTTCCCACTGTTCACGAGTACCCTCGTACTTGTTCTTAGGATTTTCAGGGTCCCACTGTGAGAATCTGAAAGTACAGTTTTCAAGCATACCAACCGTATCAAGAACGTACTTTGCCAGTTCAAGACAGCCCTTGAATTCTTCTTCAAGCTGTTCAGGACGGAGAATGAGGTGACCCTCGGAAATTGTGAACTGACGTACACGGATAAGGCCGTGCATTTCGCCGCTGTCCTCGTTACGGAAAAGTGTGGATGTTTCACCAAGACGCATTGGCAGGTCACGGTAGGAACGTGCTCTGTTCAGGAACACCTGATACTGGAAAGGACAAGTCATAGGACGGAGTGCGAAACATTCCTTTTCCTCGTCGTCAGGGTCGCCGAGAATGAACATACCGTCACGGTAGTGGTCCCAGTGTCCGGAAATCTTGTAAAGGTCACGCTTAGCCATAAGTGGAGTCTTTGTCAGCAGGTAGCCTCTCTTCTGCTCCTCGTCTTCAATCCATCTCTGGAGAAGCTGAATTGTTCTTGCACCCTTCGGAAGAAGAATAGGAAGACCCTGACCGATGCAGTCAACAGTTGTGAAGTATTCAAGCTCACGGCCAATCTTGTTGTGGTCACGCTTTCTTGCTTCTTCAACAGCAGCAAGGTGTGCTTCAAGTTCGCTTGCCTTCGGGAAAGCCGTACCGTAAATACGGGAAAGCTGCTTGCCCTTTGCGTCACCTCTCCAGTAAGCACCTGTACAAGCAGTAAGCTTGAACGCCTTTACCACAGCAACGTTCATAAGGTGAGGACCTGCACAGAGGTCAGTAAATTCGCCCTGCTTGTAGAAGCTGATAGCCTCGCCCTTGTCAGCGTGTTCCTTGCAAAGTTCAACCTTGTAAGGCTCGCCCATCTTTTCCAACATAGCGATTGCCTCGTCAACAGGCAGGCTGAACTGTTCAAGGTCGATACCTTCCTTGACAATCTTCTTCATCTCAGCCTCAATAGCTGCAAGGTCGTCAGCTGTGAAAGCCTTTTCTGTATCAAAGTCATAGTAGAAGCCGTTATCGATAGCAGGACCGATAGCAAGCTTTGTGTTTGGGTAAAGACGCTTAACAGCCTGAGCAAGAATGTGTGAAGCTGTGTGCCAGAAAGTCTTTTTGCCTTCCTCGCTGTCGAAAGTCATAACCTCGAAAGTGCAGTCCTTGTCAATAGTTGTACGCAGGTCGCATACTTTTCCGTCAATTTTCACGCAGCAAGCGGACTTGTAAAGTCCCATTCCGATTCCCTTGACAACCTCAGCCGCAGACATCGCATTTTCGATTTCGCGGATTGAGCCGTCTTTCAGTGTGAGCTTAATCATAATAATTCTCCTTTTTATATTTAGTGTGGAGTTTGGAGAGTGGAGTTTGGAGTTATATTCCACATCACTCACCAAAGTTTAATAACCAAAATTAAAAGTTTCGTCCACCTCTTCAAAACAAACGCAAGCGTTTGTTTAGGTGGTGGGAGTCAAGGGGGCAACGCCCCATTGTCGTCGCTCGCAAGCGACGAAACTCCCCTTGCCTCCCAAAACGGAGGGTGGGGTGAGAAAAGCGACAGCTTTTCGAGGGGCGGCAAACAAGACTGCCGCCCCTTGTCGCAGTTACGCAACAAGTTTATCTCAAAAACGTTCCAGTGGAACGTTTTTGACGTGCTATGCTATATAGCCCATCAACCAGCCTTCTTCTTCCTCTTATCCAAAACAACCTTAGCCACCGCCGAAAGCAGAAGCAGTAACCCAAACAGCACAAAGCTGTTCAAAAAGCAGTAAATTATATATAGTATACGTCCCCCTGCGCCGACAGAACCAATCACCGACAGCACCGTCTCGTTGAACCAGCCAAGAGAGTCCGCCGTTTCGGTTATCGTCTCCAGCGTGTCAGCAGACTTGAACAACGTCTTTATGTCGTACACCAACTCAACCGTCAACACCGCAAGCGGAAAAGCACTGACCCTGCACGACAGCTTAACCACCAGCACAGCCGCCGCAACCACCGCCGCCCACATAATGAACGGCACAAACGAAAGCAGCGAGAACTCCATAAACAGCCATACCGCACCGAAAAGAACTTTCAGCACCGTCCTCAGAAGCTTGAGTACCACATAAACAAGCAGCGATATCAGCAGCACAAACCAGAAGCCGCGTTTTTTATCTTCCATAACTGTCACCCTTGTTATCATAATTACGAATTACGCATTGCGAATTACGAATTGAAACAAAAAATCCCCTAATCTGCACAAAGCAGACTAAGGGACAAAATTATGCTTCGCATAACTTCGTGGTTCCACCCGAAGTTCATATACTATTATAATAGGAGCGATATTACAACCCGTAATAACAAACCATACTATTATATATAGTATACCTCATTCTGCGTCCTTTAACGGGAACGAGCCGCCGTGTATTAAACGGACTCAAAGGCGGTGTGCACAATACTCGGATTTACGCCGTTCACAGCATCGGGCGCTCTCTGAAAACCCTTTGTGTAAGGTGCCTTCCTTATCAACGTTTTGGAATATTATTTATAGTGTAACACCCTTTTGAATTTTTGTCAACCGTCTTTTTTCACATACAAACAAACTTTTTATTATGAAATAGTGTCAAATTGTATAATTTTCCTTGACAAGTTAAACGTTTTATATTAAAATAATAAAGTGAATGCAATATATTTATATAAAAGCGTAACTGAGTAAATGCTCAGCTCGTTCAAATAAATTGCTGTTCAACTATTTTCTTACTTCTATGGCTCAAATAGAAGGTTTTTCATATATTTCACGGGCAACTACTTACCGTATTTTGCATATCAAAATTTACATACGGTATAATTGACATAGATTGCACTTTATATATAGTGTACCCGCCTGTGAATTGATATATCCAAAAGGTCGATAAGGACAGTTACACAATCTTTTGAAATTTTTTGAATTTTGACAACGTTTCATTACTGAAACCACACAAGTGAAAATCCGATATTTAAGCCTCCGAAGTAATTTGCTTAATTAAACCAAAGGAGGTATATGGGTTTGGAAATCATCATCGGAATTATAGCTTTCCTGGTCGGTGCAATCATCGGCGGCGCTGTCTTGTTCAAGGTTGGTATAAATTACCGCAAGCAGCAGGCTGAAAATGCAATCGGCTCCGCAGAAAAAGAAGCGGAAAGAATTGTTGAGGACGCCAAGAAGGAAGCTGACAACCAGAAGAAAATTGCGCTGGTAGAGGCTAAGGACGAAATCCATAAGAGCCGTAACGAGCTTGAAAAGGAAATCAAGGAACGCCGCAACGAAATGTCACGTCAGGAAAGACGTATCCAGCAGAAGGAAGAAAACCTCGACAAGAAAAGCGACAACATCGAAAAGAAGGAAGAACAGCTTCAGAAAAAACTGAAGCAGGCTGACGAAAAACTCGAGGAAGCCGACAAGATTAAAAAATCCCAGATGGAAATTCTGGAAAGAATTTCTCAGTTTACTATGGAACAGGCTAAGGAACACCTGCTCTCTATGCTTGAAAATGAGCTTGTCCACGACAAGGCTCTCAAAATCCAGCAGTACGAAACCCAGCTCAAGGACGAATGTGAAGAAAAGGCAAGAGACCTTATCTCCCTCGCAATCTCCAAGTGCTCCGCTGACCAGGTTTCTGAGTCCGCCGTTTCCGTTGTTCCTCTGCCGAACGACGAAATGAAGGGTCGTATCATTGGTAGAGAGGGACGTAACATCCGTACCCTCGAAACTCTCACAGGTGTTGACCTCATCATCGACGATACACCTGAGGCAATCACACTCTCCTGCTTCGACCAGGCAAGACGTGAGGTTGCAAGAATTGCTCTCGAAAAACTTATCGCAGACGGAAGAATTCATCCGTCCCGTATCGAAGAAATGGTTGACAAGGCTCGTAAAGAGGTTGAGCACCGCATCAAGCAGGAAGGTGAACGTGCCGTTCTCGAAACCAACGTCCACGGTCTTAACCACGAGCTTGTACGCCTCATCGGTAGACTCCACTACCGTACATCCTACCGTCAGAATGTTCTCAACCACTCTATCGAGGTTGCTCATCTGGCAGGAATTATGGCTTCCGAGCTTGGCGTTGACGCTAACCTTGCACGCCGTGCAGGTCTCCTCCACGACATCGGTAAGGCACTCAGCTACGAAATTGAAGGTTCACACGTTCAGATTGGTGTTGATGTCTGCCGCAAGTACAAGGAAAACGCTGACGTTATCCACGCTATCGAAGCTCACCACGGCGATGTAGAGCCTAAGACAGTTATCGCATCCCTCGTTCAGGCTGCCGACGCAATTTCCGCAGCACGTCCTGGTGCAAGAAGCGAAAACTACGAAAACTACATCAAGCGTCTCCAGAAGCTTGAGGAAATCTGTACTTCCTTTGACGGAGTTGAGAAGTCCTTTGCTATTCAGGCAGGCCGTGAAGTTCGTATTATGGTATTCCCTGACAAGATTAACGATGAAAAGATGGTTATCATCGCTCGTGAAATCGCTCAGAAGATTGAAAACGAGATGGATTACCCAGGACAGATTAAGGTTAACCTCATCAGAGAAAGCCGTGCGGTAGAATACGCAAAATAAAACGAACGCAAGCGTTCGTTTCCGAGTTTTTCGCATTGCGAAAAAACATCGGAGGAAGGGTTCTACCCTACTGACTTGTATTTATTTAAATCAAATAAATACCCCGTGTTTATTTACACGGGGTATTTTTGGAAATTCATATTACAATCCGTATATTGAAAGAAGGTATTCTATGCCAAAAACCATATTCGGTACAACCGAAAAATCCAATTTCATTCTGAATATGAATTACACAACCGTGAGAAAATGGGTTATGGGTATCCTCTGTGCCTGCATAATCGTGCCCCTTATCGGCGGAATGGTTATCCTCGGCGTTGACAAGGCAAGCCTGTTTCTCGGCTCATTTCTCTATGCGACAGGCTTCTCCTGCATACTATTTTATATAGTATTGCTTCTGAGAAAGGATATCGAGTTCAAAAAATACCCTGTTGTATGGCTCGTAATCGGACTCGCTGTGCTGGCTTTTGCATCCTATTACGGCGTCGCACTCAGCGGTGCTTCTCAGGACTACATAAATACCGCTCTCCTTGGTGAAGCAGGCAGATACGAGGGACTGCTCTCCCTGTTTGCCTACTTCGGAATTTTTCTCCTCGCAACAGCCGTTATGAAACACACCTCGGTAAAAATCATCTTTGACGTCCTCATCGGCGCAGGAATTATTCAGGCAATCGTTGCGGTTATGCAGCATATCCCGTGGGGCTTCCCCTCTGATTTCAGAAAGCTCCCCGCAATCCTCCTGCTGAAAGATGTGCACCTCTCAAGCGGTCTTTCCGACAGCCCTATTTTCTACGGCTCTTTCCTCACCCTTGTAACAGCCGTAGCAATCGCAGGTGCAATCTACGACAAAAACATTACCCGTGCAAGAATTTACGGAGCATCCTCTGTGCTTTTCTTCCTGACAGGACTTTTCACCTCGTCAGTCGTGCCCCTTATCGGTATCGGCGCAGCGCTTGTCCTGACAGTTATAATCGAACTTACCGCAGGAAAAAAGGAAACAAAATTTGAAGCAGGTCTGCTTAAAAGCTCAGGAAAAAGACTCGCAGCAATACTTGTTGCCTTTGCAGCGGTTTTCGGAATTGTTTTCGCAGCACAGGGAATTTATCTCCGTGACAAAGCAATTGCCTACACCGATTGCTTCAACCGACTTTTCATCACAGCAGGCTCACCCTCCCCTGTAAATGAAAAATCACTGTGGGAAATCGGCGCAGAAAGAAGCCTTATGATGATTAAGGAGCACCCCCTCCTCGGTGTCGGACCCGATATGATGGCAAAAAATCAGGCAACTGCCGACCTTGCCTCCGACAGCCTTGACAGAAGCTACAACGAGTACCTCTACATCGCCGCAACACGCGGTATCCCGTCACTTCTTGTCTACCTTGCTCTTGTGGGAGCAACAATTTACCGCCTCATAAAGGATTTGAAGCAGTTCAGGGACAACCGTGAAAAATGGTTCAGACCCGCCCTGCTTACCGCAGTCCTCGCATATTCGGTACAGGCATTTTTCAGCGTAAGCGCCGTAACAGTAGCACCATTCTTCTGGCTGCTTATGGGAATAAGCTGGTCACAATTCACTGATGAAAAATAAACAAGAAAACGGAGAAGCATAGTGCCTCTCCGTTTTTATTATTTGTCATAAATAAATTGTAATTTGTGAGTGTGGAGTTAGGAGAGTGGAGTGTGGAGTTGTTGTGTAAACTATGGTTCTCTTTAACTCCACACTCCACTCTCCTAACTCCTAACTCAACGACAAATTATAATTTTACTGATACCTCTTTGAATTTCTTCTGCCTGCGGATTTATTGTTATTTCCGCTGTAATGCGGACGCTTACGGTTGTCACGCTTGCGGTCAAGGTTACGGTAATCCTTCTGTCTGCCGCCGTCTCTGTCCTTGCCGCCTCTGCCCTCGTAAAGCTTTATCTTGATTTTCTGTCCGTTAATTTTCGTGCCTGTCATCGACTCGATAACGTGGTCCTTGTCTGCCTCAGGAATTTCAACGGTGGTAAATCTGTCGTAAATATCAATCTTGCCGAAGTTCTTTCCGGGCATACCCGTTGCGTCAACAAGTGCACCAAGCACAAAATTCGGCGCAATTTTATTCTGTCTGCCCACGGAAATCTCAACCTTGACGCTTCCGCCGCCTTCCTTGCTCTTTCGTCCCTTTTCGGTACGCATAACAGGCTTGATGAACTCAGGCACGTTCTTTGTCTCGGCTGAAATCTTCATTCCGATAAGTGCCGCCGCAAGCATTTCTGTTGTAAAGCCCTCCGCTTCAAGCGACTTGACCTGTTCAGCGTACTCAGCGTACTTGCCCGACATAACCGTGCTCTTGATAATGTTCAGCACGTTAGTTGTCTTTGCCGCAACAATTTCCTCACGGGTAGGCAAATCCTTGCGCTGAATGAAAGCCTTGATATACTTTGCAACCTCCATCAGTTCTGTAACCTGACGTCTGCCGCTTGCAATGGTGTACGCAACACCCGTTTTGCCTGCACGTCCTGTTCTGCCGATACGGTGAATATAGTATTCGTTATCCTGTGGAATATCATAGTTGAACACAGCGTCAACGTCGTCAACATCGATGCCTCTTGCCGCAACGTCCGTTGCAATAAGAATGTTCAGCCTGCCGCTTTTGAAGGCATTAAGCACCTGAGTACGGCTCTGCTGCTTCATATCGCCGTGGAGACCTGCCGCCTTGAAGCCCTTTGAAACAAGCTGCTCCGTAAGCTCGTCAACCATACGCTTCGTGTTGCAGAAAACCATAGAAAGCTTCGGCTCGTAAGCGAGAAGCAGGGTCTGCAAAGCGTCCGTCTTTCTGCCCATAGGCACTTCAAAAAAGAACTGCTCCACGCTGTCAACTGTACGGGACTTCTGCTCAACACCAACCACAACAGGGTCACGCTGATACTGCTCGGTAATTGCCATAATCGGCTCAGGCATTGTAGCACTGAAAAGCACGGTCTGACGGTTTTCTGGAACATATCCGAGAATAAGCTCGATATCTTCACGGAAGCCCATATTCAGCATTTCGTCAGCCTCGTCAAGAATAATCGTGGTCAGATTGTCAAGCTTGAGGGTCTTGCGGTTGATGTGGTCCATAACACGTCCGGGAGTGCCCACAACAATGTTCACACCACGCTTTAAGCGCATAATCTGACGCTCAATATCAGCTCCGCCGTACACCGCACAGGTGCGTACCCAAGGCATATGCGCCGCAAATTTGTCAAGCTCGTCACAAGCCTGCATAGCAAGCTCACGTGTCGGACAAAGAATAAGCACACGGACGGTATTTCTGTCACCCTTGCCAATCATAGACACCGCAGGAATACCAAAAGCGGCAGTCTTGCCCGTGCCCGTGTGAGAGCGACCGATAACGTCCCTGCCCTCAAGAAGCAGGGGGATAGTCTTAGCCTGAATTTCAGTAGCCTCCTCAAAGCCGATTTCGTCAACAGCCCTGACGATTTCCTCAGGGAGACCAAGTTCGCTGAATAACATAGTATATAAATTCCTTTCATAAGGTTATTTGCTGAAAATAAACATAGACACTCATTATAGCACAACAACTTTGCTTTGTCAAATAAAAGCCGTCGATTTGATTTTACAACTATTGAAAAATGTGGTATACTATTATAAATTGTAATTTATAGAGTTAGGAGTGTTGAGAGTGGAGTGTGGAGTTGTTGTGTAAACTATGGTTCTCTTTAACTCCTCACTCCACTCTCCAAACTCCACACTCACAGACAAATTACAATTTACTAAACCAAAGGAGTTAATCATATGAAAATTCTTCACACGTCCGACCTGCATTTCGGAATTTCCCTCAGCGGCACGCCGTTGCTGAAATATCAATGGGAATTCTGCGACTCCCTTTGCAATATCGTTTCGGACAACTCCATAGATGCTGTTATTGTTTCGGGCGACGTTTTTGACACCAACGTTGCTTCTGCTGAGGCTATCAAGTGCTGGAGCTATCTTGCGACAAAGCTCTGCCTTGAAATGAAAGTACCCGTGATTGTCTGCGCAGGCAACCACGACGGTGCGGCACGCCTTGCTTCCTGCTCCGATTTGCTCAGGGCGGCTGGACTTCACATTTCGGGCACGCTTGAGGACGGCTTCCTGCCGATAAAAATCGGTAACTGTGAGATTTACTCCCTCCCCTACTACAACCCCTCCGACGCAGCTGCCGTGCTTGGCTGCAAGGCTGACGCAGGAATTGTTATGACGGAAATTACAAAGAAAATCCTTGAAAATGCAGACAAATCCAAAACCCTTGTTTTCTCTGCACACTGCTTTGCGGCAGGCGGCAAGGCAGGCGAAAGCGATGTTTCAGCACGCACCGCCGAGTCGGTTGGCGGTGCTGACCTTGTGCCGATTTCAGCATTTGCAGGCTTCGACTATGTTGCCTTGGGACATCTGCACCGTCCCCAGACTATTTCAAAATCGGGCACGGTTATCCGCTACAGCGGCACGCCTATGCCATACTCATTCGGAGAGGCAGCGCAGAACAAAACTGTTTCCGTTTTCGACACGGACAGCAAAACCCTTACCGAGATTGAAGTGCCACAACCGTACAGATTGAGAACTATCGAGGGAACATACGAGGAAATTCTCACAAATGCTGAGACCGACCCCCACAAGGAGGATTTTGTCAAGATAAAGGTTACCGATAAATACGCAGGCAATAATATGTTTGCACGTCTGCGTGAGAATTATCCGAATTTGCTTATTTTTTCAGGCAAGCAGGGCACGTCCTCCTCAAGCGCAGGAGTTACCGCCGCCGAAGCCGCCGAGCTTGACCCTGCCGCACTTGCAGTAAAATATTCGTTGGATAAACGAGGACACGAACCCGACGAGGACGAGCTCCGCTGGCTCGCAGAAGCAATCGCGGAGGTTGAGAAAGAAAAATTATAATTTGTCTGTGAGTGTGGAGTTTGGAGAGTGGAGTGAGGAGTTAAAGAGAACCATAGTTTACACAACAACTCCACACTCCACTCTCAACACTCCTAACTCTATAAATTACAATTTATCTTTGTGAAAATTCGGAGAAAATTTGCAAAACCTATTGACAAATGGGAAAAGCCGTGTATAATAGAATTAGCACTCAAAGAAAAAGAGTGCTAACACAGTGATAATCCAAGTGCTAACACACGGCGCTTGTGAGTGCTGAAAACTATGTCAGGGGTGATTGAACTGCTGGACGAAAGAAAACGCCGTATCCTTGCGGCTATCGTTGATTCGTATATCGTTACGGGCGAGCCGGTCGGTTCAAAGGCTATTGCCTCAATGCCCGACATAAGAGTTTCCCCCGCCACTATCCGAAACGATATGGCTATGCTGGAGCAGCTGGGTTATCTTGAACAACCCCACACCTCCGCAGGGCGAATTCCCACCTACGCTGGCTATCGCTTGTACATTGATGAGCTGATGAACGCTAAAACCATTTCCGACGAGGACAAAAAATTGCTTGACGAGTGCCTCGACGTTGAAGTGCCTACTGCGGACGCGCTTATCGAAAGTGCTTCAAAGGCTCTTGCTGAGCTTACGCACTGTGCAACGGTTGTGAAGAATGTTGCACCGAAATTCTCGGTTATCACCAAGGTTGAGGTTATCCCCACGGGACGGAGAATGTACGTCCTGCTGATGGTCACTTCTTCGGGCAACATCAAAAATAAAGTGTGCAGACTTGAGTTTGACCTGACCAACGAGCAGATGGAGTTCTTCACCAAGTATATGGCTGAAAATCTCCAGGGCGTTTCAATTGACCAGCTTGACGAAAGCGTGATTGAAAAGCTTGTTGCTGCAATGGGAACTTATATGGTTACGCTTGCACCGCTTCTTCAGGGCGTTTGCGAGCTTGCCGAGGGCTTCAGGGATCACGAAATCAAGGTTGCAGGCGAAAAAAATCTGCTGGCAAGGCAGGACATCAACACAAATCAGCTTATGAGATTTTTCGAGAACAAGAACGAGGTTGTGAAAAATATGCTTGACGACAGCTTCGGTGACTTGCAGGTTCTCTTTGGTGAGGACGGAGGCTTCGTAATCGAGAATTCAAGCGTGATTGTGTCAAAAATCAAAAAGGGCGGCAAGACCGCAGGGTCGCTGGGCGTTATAGGTCCTATGCGGCTTGACTACGCAAAAATAATTCCTTATATCGAATATCTGACGGACAGGATTACTAATCTTATTTCGGAGGACGACGATGAGGACGATATTTTTTAACAATAAGAAAGGAGCGTCCCCGAAAAATGAGTGAAATCGAAAAGGACAGCTTAAATACAGAGGAAGCCGCGGAAGAAACCGTTGATGAATCAACGGTGGCAGAGGAGACTGTTGAAGAAACAGTTGAAGCTGCTGAAACAGACCCCGCTGCTGAACTGGAAGCAAAGGTTGCGGCGCTTGAAGAAGCTGCTGCGGCTGACAAGGACAAATATCTCAGACTGCTTGCTGAATACGACAACTTCCGCAAGCGCTCAATTCAGGAAAAGCTTAACGCTGCACACGATGCTACAGCAAAGGCTGCACTTGAAGTTATCGCAGTAATCGACAACTTTGAGAGAGCTGTTGCGGCTGACTGCACAGATGAAAACTACAAAAAGGGCGTTGAAATGATTTACAATCAGTTTAAAGATGTTCTTTCTAAACTGGGAGTAGAAGAAGTCGGTGCAGAGGGTGACGAGTTCAACCCGATTTACCACAACGCTGTAAGTCAGATTGAGGACGAAAACCTCGGCGAGAACGTTATTGCACAGGTTTACCAGAAGGGCTACAAAATCGGCGAAAAGGTAGTTCGTTGTGCAATGGTTGTTGTTGCAAATCCATAAAATTCCGCAAGCGTAATTTTATGGACTCCGAGTATTTTCGCGTTGCGAAAATACATCGTAGGAAGAGTGCTAAACAACTTTTTATATTAAATACGCATACAATTTAAACTGTATATAAAAAAGAACTGAAAGGAATTGATTAATATGGCAAAGATTATCGGTATCGACCTTGGTACTACAAACTCCTGCGTGGCTGTTGTTGAAGGCGGCAACGCTGTTGTAATCGCAAACGCAGAAGGCGGCAGAACTACTCCTTCCGTTGTAGGTTTCACAAAGGCTGGCGAACGTCTCGTTGGTCAGGTTGCCAAGAACCAGGCTGTTACAAACGCAGGCAGAACTATCGCTTCCATCAAGCGTCATATGGGCAGCGACTACAAGGTTGACATTGACGGCAAGAACTACACTCCGCAGGAAATCTCCGCAATGATTCTCCAGAAGCTCAAGGCTGACGCTGAGGCTTACCTCAACGAAACAGTTACAGAAGCTGTTATCACAGTTCCTGCTTACTTCACAGACGCACAGCGTCAGGCTACAAAGGACGCAGGTCAGATTGCAGGTCTTAACGTCAGACGTATCATCAACGAGCCTACAGCTGCTGCTCTTTCCTACGGTATCGACAAGGAAGACAACCAGACAATTATGGTTTACGACCTCGGCGGCGGTACATTCGACGTTTCTGTTATCGAAATGGGCGACGGTGTAACAGAGGTTCTCTCCACAGCAGGTAACAACCGTCTCGGCGGTGACGACTTCGACCAGAGAATTATCAACTGGATGATTGAAGAATTCAAGAAGTCTGATGCTATCGACCTTACAAACGACAAGCTTGCTATGCAGCGTCTCAAGGACGAAGCTGAAAAGGCTAAGATTACTCTTTCCGCAACTCCTTCCGCTACAATTTCCATTCCTTACATCACAGCAGACGCTACAGGTCCTAAGCACCTCAATATGACTCTTACACAGGCTAAGTTCAACGAGCTTACTTCCGACCTTGTACAGTCCACAATGGGTCCTGTTAAGCAGGCTCTCTCCGACGCTGGACTCAAGCCTTCCGACATCAAGAAGGTTCTTATGGTTGGTGGTTCTTCCAGAATTCCTGCTGTTCAGGAAGCTGTAAAGAGCTTTATGGGTCAGGAACCATTCAAGGGTATCAACCCTGACGAATGTGTTGCTCTCGGTGCTGCATACCAGGGCGGTATCCTCTCCGGTGACGTTGACAAGGAAAACGCTGTTCTCCTCCTTGACGTTACACCACTTTCCCTCGGTATCGAAACTGCTGGCGGCGTTTGCACAAGAATGATTGAAAGAAACACCACAATTCCTACAAAGAAGTCACAGGTGTTCTCCACATATGCTGACAATCAGACAGCTGTTGACATCAACGTTCTTCAGGGTGAACGTGAATTTGCAAAGGATAACAAGCAGCTCGGCGTATTCCGTCTTGACGGTATCGCTCCTGCTCCAAGAGGTATCCCACAGATTGAAGTAACATTCGACATCGACGCTAACGGTATCGTTAACGTATCCGCTAAGGATTTGGGCACAGGCAAGGAACAGAAGATTTCCATCACTGCTTCCACAAATATGTCCAAGGAAGATATCCAGAAGGCTGTTGACGAAGCTGCTCAGTACGCTGAGGAAGACAAGAAGCGCAAGGACGCTGTTGATGCTAAGAACGCCGGTGAAAACCTCGTGTTCCAGTGCGAAAAGGCTATGACAGACCTCGGCGACAAGATTAACGAGGACGAAAAGGCTAACATCCAGTCCAAGATTGACGCTCTCAAGGAAGCTGTCAAGACTGACAACACAGACGATATCAAGGCTAAGACTGATGAACTCCAGAAGGCATTCTATGATGTTTCCTCCAGAATTTATCAGGCAGCAGGCGGCACTGCTGGCGCTGAGGGTGCTGCTGATATGGGCGGTGCTTCCTACGATGCAGGTGCAGACGCAAACAACGGCGGCGATGACGGTTTTGTTGATGCTGACTTTACAGAAAAGAACTAATAAATAACATCTATGTGAGGTGACGCAAATGAAAAACTTCCGTGCTTATGAGCCTGAAAAATACAACTCCCCCGATTACACAAAAATTTCTGAGGGTATTTATGAATATCGTTCGGCTTTGGGCTATTGCTTTGTAACATCATTAAGCTTTGAACAAGAACCCGAACTCGGCGAAGGTTCTTCCCCTGCCCATATTTCACAATATCCTCTTGAAGAGCTTCTTGACGAATACGGCGGATGGGTAGAAGATTTCTATTCTGAGTTGAATAAAAGCAGCGATAAAACTTGCTATCACGAATTTGCTTCATTCTTTCTTGTGGAAATTGAAAATTTCAGAGAACTAATTGGCAAGCGTGTAACTATGCCTGTTTTGGAAGACGGAAGCTATGGTCCTCTCACAATTGAATAAACAGTTATTTCGTTATCAATGCGGGCGGCAGATTGCCGCCCGTGTGTTGTTTCTTGTATCCATATACAAAAAGAAATATAATTCGTGTTATATACATTCTGTAAATCATTTTGATTTACAGTACCTAATATTTATATCTGTTTATACTATATGTATTTGATTTTCAGCAGACAATTGAAAGGATTTGTTCCAAATGGCTGATAAAAGAGATTATTATGAAGTGCTGGGCTTGCAGAAGGGTGCGTCGGACGACGAACTGAAACAGGCCTACAGAAAATTATCAAGAAAATACCATCCTGACTTCAACCCCGACAATGCGGAGGCTGAGGAAAAGTTCAAGGAAATCAACGAAGCTTACGAGGTGCTTTCCGACCCCGACAAGCGTTCACGCTACGACCAGTTCGGTCACGCAGGCGTTGACCCGTCCTATGGCGGCGGCGGTTACGGCGGAGGCTTCACAGGCGGTTTCGGCGGCTTCGGCGGTATGGACGACCTTGGCGACATCTTCAACAGCTTTTTCGGCGGCTTCGGAGGAGGTACTTCCCGTGCCAATCCGAACGCACCAAGACGTGGTCAGGATATTCAGAAAAATATTATCATCGACTTTATGGACGCTTGCAACGGCAAGGAAGTGGACATCCGTCTTTCCCGCCTTGAAAAGTGCCCCGACTGTAACGGAAGCGGTGCTGAAAAGGGTTCTGCAAAGGAAACCTGCCCCGATTGTCACGGTACAGGTAATGTCAAGGTTGCACAGAAAACTCCGTTCGGTATGATTTCCTCACAGAAGCCTTGTACAAAGTGCGGCGGTAAAGGCTCAATCATCAAGAACCCTTGCTCCAAGTGTAAGGGCAACGGTCGTGTTACCGTGGAAAAGGTTATCGGCGTAACTGTTCGTGCAGGTATTGATGACGGTCAGACAATCCGTGTTTTGGAACAGGGTCACAGCGGTCTGAACGGCGGACCAAGCGGCGACCTGCTTGTAGGTGTTACAGTTCGTCCGCACCCAATCTTTGAGCGTGACGGCTACGATATCCACACAGAGCTTCCTATCACATATATTCAGGCTGCACTTGGCGGCGAGGTTGATATTCCGACAATTGACGGAACAATGAAATACACCATTCCCGAGGGTACACAGCCGGGTACAACCTTCCGTTTCAAGGGAAGCGGCGTAAAGAAGCTTAACCGCTCCGACAGAGGTAATCAGTTCGTCAAGGTTACCATCGAAGTTCCTACAAACCTCTCCAAAAAGCAGAAAGACCTGCTCAAAGAATTTGAAGCAAGCCTCGACGATAAAAACTATAAAAAACGCACCTCTTTCTTCGACAAAATCAAGCAGGCTTTCGATAAGTAACGGTTAAAGAAACATTGTGGGAACCTGTTGGGGCAAACCTTTCTGAAGAAAGGTTCTTCCCCAAACCCCTTTCCAAAGACTTTCAGTCTAAATTACCCCATAGGGCTATAGCCCTATGGGGTAATTTACTTTAAAAGTTTTAGGGAGGGAGTTTGAGGGAGGACCCTTTTCCAAAAGGGTCTCCCTCAATAGGTCTCCATAATGTTTCCTTAATCGTTGCTTACGAGCGGTCCTGACCGAAGAGGGGGTTTGCCCAGATGATTTCCTTTTTGATATCGGAGTCAATTCCCTTGATGATTTCGGGGGAAGGCTTGCCTGTGTAGTAGCCCTGAATATAGTCAACACCGAGATCGATAACCATTCTCAGTTCGTTGGAGGTTTCAACACCCTCTGCAAGAACCTTGATATCGTTCATCTTGGCGAATTCAACCGTTGTACGGACAAACATCTGCTTGTTCTGATCCTTGTGAATATCAGTAACAAGGAAGCGGTCAATCTTGATAATCTGCGGAGCGTAACGCATAAGGTTTACGATGTTGGAATGTCCCGAACCGTAGTCGTCGATAGCAACATTATTGCCGCCGCAAAGCTTCTTGATAATATCGAGTTCTTCATCGGAAACCGATTCCTGTTCAGTAATTTCAAATATACAGTTGCTTGTGTATTCACCGTATTTCTCACGGAAAATTTCCCTGTCCTTATTATTGAGGAAGTGTCCGGGAATAGTGTTGATAAACACCTTTCTGTCACCGAAATAATCCTTGCCGCGGACGTAACATTCCATAACATTGAACATTGTTGCCTTTTCCACGTCGTACAGGCGGTTGTACTCCTTAGCAGCAGCAAGAACCTGCAGCGGATTCATACCGATACTCTTGTCGGTACGCATAAGCGCCTCGAAAGCAAAAATTTCACCTGTTTTAGCGCTTACAATAGGCTGGAAATTATACAGGAACAAATTCTTTTCAATCAGAAGCTCAAATGCCTTGTAGTGTTCCTTAGGAGCAATTTCCTCTCTTGCACCGATACCTACGCCGTACTTGAGACGGTTCATATACATTTCACTGTTAGCGCACTTGATATAACCCTCAAGATTTCCGTTCCAGTCAGGGTCAATAACCGTACAGCCAGCATTTGCTTCAACATAGTATTCCTTGCCGCTTGTGCTGTTATACCCTTCAACAACGCTGAAGAACACGCCTGTTGCGTTGTTGATTGTATCGGAAATAGTATTCACATCGCTGTAGTAGTTCACAACCACGAATTCATCGTCACTTATATGTGCAACAAAGCAGTTGGTCGGGTTAGCGATTTTCAGCGCCTCTCCGATAAACTTTACAGCCGCCTCAATATCAGCCATACCGTAGTTTTCCTGAATATATGTGTACTTAGGCAGCGCATAAACCGAAAAGCTTAGTGCCTTCTTGTGGTTTTCCTGAACTGACGAAAACTCCTCAAACCAGCGTGAAAGACCCTTGAAGTTTGGCAGACTTGTTATCGGATTTGTCATTGTCACCGTATCGAGACTCAGACGCATCTTAACCTGTCTGAAATGATTTATCGCAACATTGAACGCGATTGTTATAGCCTTCATAACACGGTTTATCTGAGACGCGTGTTTAGTGATAATATCAGTCCGTGCCGCATAGTAGCCGATAACCTCGCTGCCCGAGTGAATAGCAGTCAGATAATATGACTTATCATCGTCCACCCATTTTTCAAGGTTAGGCACCATATCAGCAACCTTTATGTTTGTTGTAACATCAGGTTCGTTATATGAATAGCTTGAATTTATAATAATAAGCTCATCACTGAATGACGAATTGTTGATTATATTGGTATCAATTGTCTTGGCAACAAAATTGTTGTTGAGACAAACATAGGAATTTTCGAGAATTGTATCTGCAAGGCAGCTGCACAGACCATTCATATCGTTTATATTCAGCATATGGTCAATGCACGCATAAACGAAGCCCTCGTGAATTTCGTTCTCGCTGATTGAATAGTGCAGGTCAAGCGCCGTATCACGGAAGGAAACGTCCGCAAGCTTTTTACAGCCGCAGGATTCGGAAACAACCACCTTATAGCCGTAAGTCAGATTTTCAGGCGGCAGCTTTTCATCAACAGCTTTTTTTATTGCGCTGACAGTCATCCTCGCAAGCAGCTCAGTATCCTTACTGCAGGTAGTAAGCTGAGGTGAAAAATATTCTGCCGCAGGTACGCCGTCAAAGCCTGTTACAATAACATCCTCAGGGACGGAATAGCCGTGCTCCTTTAAAGTCTTGCAGGCAGCGAAAGCCATATAGTCATTTGCGCAGAAGATAGCCCTCGGAGGCTTCTGTCCGAATTCAACGAGTCTGCATACGATTTCGTGCACAGGGAATTCCCAGTAATCACCGTAAGCAACCTTCTTCATATCGAAAGGAATACCATTTTCTTCAAGCACTTCCTTGTAGCAGGCAAGACGTGTTATGCTGTCAATATCGGTATCAGCAGTTGTTCCTGCAATAAAGAAAGTGTCATCAACGCCGTGGTCTTTAATGATATGGTTAAGCATTGCCTTGAAGGTATCTTTATAATCGGAGCATATGGACCAGCAACCGTCACCAGTGCCGTTGATAATAATTACAGGCTTACCTGCTTCCTTGGCACGGGAAACAATATCCTCAATAATCTGCTTATTATGAAAGCTGTCATAAATAACAACAAGAACATCGACAATATCGTAATTGATAATGCCGTAGACAGACTTAGCCCCTTCATCAGAAGCATCATTCACATAGAAATCGGAGAAGCTGTTGAAGACAATCATCTTACAGCCTGCTTCTTCGCCGAGGAAGTGGAGTCTGTTGATATAGTCAGCACGACAGATGTCGTGGATTTTAGTAAGGCAGACACCTATAACCTTTTTGTTTCCTATCATAAAAACCTTCCTTGTTGCATAACGTTGATATACCTATTTAAATGATAGCACAAACAGCAGTAGATGTCAACAAAAATATCAATTAAAATGATAATCTTAACTGCAATAATTGCAGAAATTATAATTAGCGCACGATATGTTGCAGAGTTAGCGAAGCGACAACGGGTTTCCAAAGGGTGTGCGCACCCTTTGGCAGGGTTCTTAGGGACGGAGTCCCTGAGTCGCCGCTCGCAAGCGGCGAAATCCTACTTGGCACCGCAGTGCCGCCTTAGAAGCGCATCTAAAGGGTGAATTTCGCAACCGTGTTGCGAAAGAGGGATTTTCTGCAAGAGAGAAAATCCCTAACAGTGGCGAAGCCACTGCCATTCTTTAGCGTTCAAAGAAACTTTAACACTATACGAAAGCAACGGCTTGCGCCGTTGTTGGAGAGACTCTCTCTTGCAGAGTCTCTCCCTTTTGAAGCTGCCGCTTCAAAATTCCCTCTCCAGAGCGCTTCTAAGGCGGCGCC
>JAFQIY010000037.1 GCA_017415165.1 Oscillospiraceae bacterium
AAGCAAGGTAAGATAAAATCCTAACATAAATGTCACGTCCTTAAAAATATTAGCTTGTATTAATAATATTTCAAACTTATACAAAAGTCAATTAATTTCAGACTAAACGACTAAAAAACAACATAAACAGAAAATTTCCTCACAACAACGTTACAAAATAACCAGTAACGCTGCTTTTTGTTTATGCACATATCCAAACTTTTTGCAAGTGGGTTTAAAAATGCTCATTCCCATAGATTACTTATGAGAGGTAATATAGTTACACTTTGCAATAATTAGCCTAACTCATTTTATGCAAAATATAGAAAATTGAAAAAAGTTTTTCAGATTGACCGTAGAAAAACGCATATTTTTCCTTATAGATAGAGGGAGTAATTTTTAAAGCCTGCACTCTGTGAAAAACATCCTAAAGTGCAACCTTGAAAATATGCAATCCTACAAAGTTTTCTCCAAGGGTTATATTTTCCCCCTCCGAGTGACCTAAATATATGAAAGCTGTAATTTGCATTAAAAACATCGCCGCTTTTTAGGCAAAGCTACAAACTTTCAGAAATTCCCGAAAACAGACTTAAAAAATCGGGCAAATCTGTAGGAACTTATGGAGGCAGTTATTGCTATCTCAGCTTTTAATGAAAGGAATGATGTGGATGAAATTAGTTTGGGAGGTGATGGATATTTTTGCTTGCGGCTATCATTCGCAAGCATAGAAATCTAATATTACATTTCGGATTTTCGCTCGATTTTTCAGCGGCAATTCCTGCTGCTAAAATCGGGAATAATCAAGGGAACCCTACCCTTGATTTGCTGATACAGTGAACTAAAATATTTGGAAGAGAGGTAAAATTAAATGGCAAGAAAGAGAAATAAGGAAACGGTATGCAAGGAATATTCGGCTTGTGAAAGTCGTGAAGCAAGTTTGCTTGCGGAGCTTGAAAAGGTAAAAGCCAAGAAAAAAGCTCTTGCTGATGAGCTTGAAGAAATTGAACTGGCTGAGCGCCGTGAGAACAATGACAGAATTGGTGAAATGGTATACAGGATTTTTGGTGACAACATTTCTCCTGATGAATTCAAGGAAAAGCTTGACGCTATTCTTACTATTGATGAGGTCAAAGAATTTGCTGAGGCTGATATTAAAAAGGAGGCTTGCTGATTGATAAGACAGAACCGCAAATACAAAAATCTTACGTTCACTTTTGAAGAATGGGAACGGATTGAGAAATTATCCGCCGAATGCGGAATGAAAACTGCGACATATATCAAGCATATAGCTTTGAACGGAAAGGTTGTTAATCTTGATTTGCATGGCTGTCACGAGTTCGTTTTTGCTTTGAATAAAATTGGCAGCAACATTAATCAGATTGCAAGGGTTGCCAATGCAAGCGGATATGCAACCGCTGACGAGCTTCGTCAGCTTGAAAGATTTCGGGAGGAAGTATGCCGTATATCAAGTGCATATCTGTCAGAAATTCAGTTAAAGGCTGCCTGAAATACATTGCCAATCCTGATAAAACCGAGGGGCAGTTTTATCTTTCGGGGGTAAACTGCTCCGAGAATATTTCGATTGCTGAAAAGGAATTCTGCTTGACCTATCAGAATTATTCGCACAAGGATTTTTATGCAACACCAACCGATAATAGTAAATCATCTGTCAAAGCCTTTCACATTATTCAGTCCTTTGCAAAAGATGAATGTGATGCAGGGGTTGCACATAAAATCGGTTTGGAATGGGTTCAAAAGGCTTTTGGTGATAACTTTCAGGCTGTTGTTGCAACTCATACTGACCGTGACTGCGTTCATAATCATATTTGTTTGTGTCCCTATGATTTGGATGGGAAGAAATTTAACAGCAACAAAAGAAGCCTTGAAAATATCCGACGGGTTTCAGATGAGATTTGCCGTGCGTATGAGATTAACAAAATGGAACGGATTATGGCAGAAGAAAATCACGCCCGTGTTGGAGTAAGCTACGGAGAGTGGATACATCGTAAGCGTGGCACGTCGTGGAAAGAAATTATCCGAAGCAAAATTAATTTGCTTGTTAAAACTGTTCCTGATTTTGCAAGCCTGCTGGAAGAATTAGAACGGCAGGGCTGTACTGTTAAGCGTGGGAAATATATTTCTGTGAAACTTCCCGAACAGCAGCGGTTTGTCAGGCTGAAAACCTTGGGTACGGATTACACCGAAGGAAATCTGCGGAGGAGAATTCGGGAATATATTGAATTATTTCCAAGAGTTAAGACTGTTGCGGAAATTATTGCAGAGGTTATGGGGCAATTTGATTTTCAGACAAGGAAGTTTTCTTTTGCAAAAAGCGTACAGAATACAACGGCTATGCTTGCAAATCAGCTTAATATTGTTAACGGCGACGGTTTGATCTCCGTTTCTATGGTTAAGGACAAGCTGTCAGAGGTTGAAAAGCTTGCGGAAGAAACACAGTTACAGCTTGATTATTTGGAGGACAAGAAAAAATCTGCCGAGGAAGTTATTTCTGCGGCAGAACGGTATTTCAAAAAGTATGGTATGTTCGAAAAATCAAAGCAATATCCGAAGGCTTCGCAAAAGGCTGACAAGGAATTGCTTGACAGGTTTGGAGTAAAGTCTGCTGATGATGTCGAAAAGCTTCGGACGGATATTGAAAAATATTCATACGAAATTTCTGTTTTGCAGACTTCTGTTGATGAAATCCGTAATCGGATTGATGATTACAAAAGTATTCTTGAAGCTTGTTCGGGTGAGGATTACATATCAAGACTTGTGCGGCTTGCCCGTGAGAAAATGGACGAGCAGGAGAAAATCAAGCTGAAAAAGCTGGAAAAGGAAACTTATGAAGTGTATTATCCGTGCAGTGGGAAAAGCTTGGTTTATGATGATCTTGAACGTATTCCGAATATTGATGATTATTTCAAGGACATCGAGGGCAGCTGGTTTGATGTTGAGGGTGAAAGCGTTGGCGACAAGCTTGAAAATATTTGCAGAAGCCGTTCAAATATTGGGGTTGGTGCTGTGATTGTTATAAATGGTCAGAAAGCATATTTTGTGGATAGGACTATGTTTAAGGCTGTTCCTGATTTTATGAGGTCACGGGCAGAGCAAATCAGGGTTGAACAGGAAAAGACAAAACAAAAGGAAAAACGAAGTGCTGTGAGGAAAACTCGAGGAAGATAAATTTAGTGCAATTGTAATGAAAAAAGTTGTTTTGCTTTATTGCTTTACCACGTTGAATTTTAGTTTTAAATATGATATAATAAAAAGGAGGACACCGTTATTTGACATACAAAACTATCAAAATCACAGCGCCGAGGAGGGCGCTGTATGACCACTATCGCAAGGGCACATCGCTTATTGTAAAAATATCCGCTGTTGACGGTGAGTCGGATTTGCGTGATGAATATGCGCTTGCGGAGTTGGTTTACACACTTAACAATTCGGGACGAAAGGATGATGCTTGTGAAAATTATCGAACAGATGAAAATGAGGGGCGTTGTGCCTAAGGCGGTTTTGTACGCACGCTTTTCCTCGGATAATCAGCGTGACGAATCAATTGACGCACAGCTTCGTGCAATGACAAAATTCTGTCAGGACAATGAGGTTGTTATGGTCGGAGAATATGTTGACCGTGCAAAATCCGCTACGACAGATGACCGTCCTGAATTTCTCAGGATGATTTCTGATGCTGAACAGAAAAATTTCAACATAGTTCTTGTTCACAAGCTTGACCGCTTTGCAAGAAACCGTTTTGACAGCAGTAATTACAGAAACAAGCTTAAAAAGCAGAATGTTTCTCTTGTAAGTGTACTTGAAAATCTTGACGATTCGCCTGAAAGCATTATTATGGAATCTCTGCTTGATGGTATGGCAGAATATTACTCGAAAAATCTCGCTCGTGAGGTACGAAAGGGGCACAATGAAAATGCTTTGCAATGCAAGCACAACGGCGGACGTCCGCCATTCGGCTTCAAGGTTAACCCTGAAACACAGTGCTATGAAATAGATGAAAATGAAGCTGAAGCGGTACGATATATTTTCAATAGTATAAGTGAGGGCAAAAGCTACAATGCTGTGATTGCTGACCTTAACGCTAAAGGATTTCGGACAAGAAGCGGAAATTTATTCGGCAAGAATAGCTTATATGATATGCTTCACAATGAGAAATACAAGGGTGTTTACATTTACAACCGCCGTGCCGCAAAGGATGCTGACGGAAAATTCAACAGTCGTTTGAACAAGTTTGATGATGAGATAATCCGAATAGAGGGCGGCATGCCGAGAATTATTGATGATGAGCTTTTTGAAAGCGTGAATAAGATTATTACATCAAGAAAACGCCTGAAAAGCTATGGCGGCAGTACGCAGAAATATTTACTGACAGGCAGAATTTTCTGCGGCAACTGTGGCAGTGCATACTGCGGAGGAATACGATATTCGGGCAAAAAGCACACGCCTTATGTTTCCTACACCTGCTCGTCCAAACAGCGTCAGGCAGGGGTGAAGTGCAGAACAAAGGAAATCCGAAGGGAATATATCGAAAACTTTGTACTTAATGAAATCCTCAGGGCAATTCTCTCCGACGAGAATATTCCCCGAATTGTTTCATATTATCAGGATTTCTGCACACGTCAGAACAAGAGTGCAATAAATGAGATGACGCTTCTCAGTGATAAGCTTGATGATTGCGAAGGAAGGATAAAAAATCTTGTTTCCGTAATTTCCAAATCAGGCAACGTTTCGCTGATTTCCGCACTTGAAGAAGCGGAGGCTGAAAAGGTACAGCTTTTGTCTGACATTGCAAAGACGGAAAAGAACACAAAAGCCTCGGTACTCACAGAAGATGAAATTACTGAGGCATACAAAAGGGCACGGAAATTATTTGCTGACACAAGCACAGAGCAGAAGCGGCAGCTTATAAATTTATATCTGGACAAGGTGCTGATTTTTGACGATTATGTGGAAGTGTATGTAAATACACTTCCCATTACTATACGGGAAAGATTGATAAAAAGCTTTAAAAAGCGTGAACGGATTAAGCTGTTGGCTTGTGAAAAATCCTATGATTTTTACCATACTATTGACCCAAAATCAATTGCGGAATTTTCAAGTCGGGGCAGGGGTAATAAAAAAGTCCGCAAACAAGCTTTTTTGAAGCCTGTTGCGGATTTTTCTGGTCGAGGTGACGGGATTCGAACCCACGGCCTCTTCGTCCCGAACGAAGCGCTCTACCAAACTGAGCCACACCTCGATAATTTCAACGGTTAACATTATAGCACAGAAAAGTTGATTTGTAAAGGGGTTTTTGAAAATTTTGCCGTGTTGTTTTGGGGTGGAATTTGTTGACAAGAGGGAAAATTTGGAGTAAAATTATGTCAGACGCTTACACCGGAGGACACATATATGCGATATCACATTTTCTTTATTGCAACGATAGCAATTATTATTCTGCTTCATATTGTACCATTGATTATTTATTTGAGTTGTTGTCGCAAGGACGTAAAAAAGAAAAGTAACGGTCTTGCGGCATTTCTTACTGTAGTATTTACAATAATTGCTGTAGCACCTGTCGTAATATTTGGCGGTATATGGTTGCGTTTTGAGGTCAACAATGATAAGGAATACAAGGAAGCACTGGCTTGTAAGGAACGGTTGGTGCAGCTTGTTAACGAAAAATCGAAGGATTTTCACACTATTGCTGAATATGAAGCCTCATTTGAATATCCTGATTGCATTTTTTTCGAATGGGGACACGATACAGCACATTTAAAGAATGAACTTGGAGTAACGGTTGACCCATTGATTCCATGCAGGCTTACGATAAATTCAGCCACGAATAAGGTTGATGAAGTGCTATGGGATTACTATGTAAATGATTACTATAATGTTATAATTGCATATCCTGTCGGTGATTATGATATTCCTGAATACTATGAACACATCTGCGGAAATATTTATATTTGCATTGCTCTAAAAGACCATGAATAATATCTTCAAGCCCACCCCCGTGGGCTTTTTCTTTTGCCTGTAATTGTCCAACCTCTCCTCTGCATAAACTTGCAGAAAGGAGTGATTTTGTATGGGCAACGGTCACGGCGGTGACTTTATTATTGAGAGGGGCGGCGAAAAGGTTATTGCACTTGCGGGCAACCCCAACGTGGGCAAGTCCACGGTTTTCAATGCCCTTACGGGTATGAAGCAACACACGGGCAACTGGACGGGCAAGACGGTACAGAATGCCCAGGGACGCTGTTCACGGGGCGGCACAGATTACGTTATTGTTGATATTCCGGGGACGTACTCCCTTATCCCTCATTCCGCTGAGGAGGAAGCGGCGAGGGACTTCATCTGCTTCGGCAGACCCGATGCTGTTGCGGTGGTTTGCGATGCGACCTGTCTTGAACGTAATCTCAATCTTGCGTTGCAGATTATTGAGGTTACGCCGAAGGTGGTGCTTTGCGTAAACCTTATGGACGAGGCTGAGAAAAAGAAGATACGCATTGACACGGCTAAGCTGTCCGAAATGCTTGGAGTAGCTGTCTGCACGGCTTCCGCACGTGACGGTGACGGAATTGAACGGCTTATGGAGTTGCTTCCCGAAGCTATGGAAAAACAGCGTGCTGAAAAACCGTGTGTGACGTACCCCGAAGAAATTGAAAAGGCTTTGGGCAAGGTTACTCCGGTACTGGAAAAGCTTTCGGGGGGCACGCTGCCGTGCCGCTGGATTGCGCTGAAGCTGTTGGAAAACAACGAGGCTGACGCTTCACAGCTTGCGCTTTTTATGGGACGGGAAATTGCTGAAAATGATGAATTGATTGATGCGGTTTCGGCGGCGAGGATTTTCCTTTCGGGGCAGGGTATCAACGAGGAAAAACTGTCAGATATTGTTACGGCGGCTTATGTGCGGCGAGGTGAGGAAATTGCTGAAAAGTGCGTGACCCTTGAAAAGGAAAATTACTACGAACGCGACAGGCGGATTGACAAGGTGCTGACCCACAGGATTTGGGGCGTGCCGATTATGATTTTGCTTCTGCTGGGGATTTTCTGGGTGACGGTTGAGGGGGCAAATTATCCGTCGGCGCTGTTGTCGAAGGGGTTGTTTGCGCTTGGTGACAGGCTTTCGGAGGGGCTTGTTTATATTGGTGCACCTGAGTGGGTGCGTAGTATGCTTGTTGACGGAGTGTACCGTGTGCTTGCGTGGGTTGTTTCGGTAATGCTTCCGCCTATGGCAATTTTCTTTCCGTTGTTCACACTGTTGGAGGACGTGGGCTACCTGCCGAGAATTGCCTTTAACCTTGACAAGGGCTTCAAGTGTGCAGGTACTTGCGGCAAACAGGCACTTACTATGGCAATGGGGTTTGGGTGCAACGCTGTCGGGGTAACGGGGTGCCGAATTATAGACTCGCCGAGAGAAAGACTTATTGCAATTCTGACAAATGCGTTTGTGCCCTGTAACGGGAGATTTCCGACGCTTATTGCGATAATAACGATGTTCCTCGCGGCAGGTGGCGGACTTCTCCAAAGCTTTACGGGGGTTGCAATTCTCACGGGGGTAATCGTGCTGGGTGTGCTGTTGACGTTTGCGGTGTCAAAGTTACTTTCGGTGACGCTGTTAAAGGGCGTGCCCTCGTCGTTTACGCTGGAGCTGCCGCCCTACCGCAGACCTCAATTCGGCAAGGTTATTGTGCGGTCTATTCTTGACAGGACGGTTTTCGTGCTGGGGCGTGCGGTTGCAGTTGCGGCACCTGCGGGGCTGCTGATATGGATTTTAGGCACGGTGCAAATCGGCGACACGTCCTTGCTTATGCACTGTGCAGATTTTCTTGACCCGTTTGCACAGCTTATCGGACTTGACGGGGTAATTCTGCTTGCGTTTATTCTGGGATTTCCTGCGAATGAAATCGTTGTGCCGATAATGCTTATGGCGTACACCGCTTCGGGCACGCTTGTGGAGTACGAAAACCTTGCGTCACTGAAGGCAATTCTTGTGGACAACGGCTGGACGGTTTCGACGGCGGTCTGCACGATGATTTTTATGCTTTGTCACTTTCCTTGTTCAACGACTTGTCTTACAGTGAAAAAGGAAACGGGTTCTGCAAAGTGGACATTTCTTGCGGCAGCAATTCCGACAGCGGTGGGGATAATCCTTTGTGCGGTTGTAAATGCGGTGGTGTAAATTATAATTTATCGTTGAGTTAGGAGTTAGGAGAGTGGAGTGAGGAGTTAAAGAGAACCATAGTTTACACAACAACTCCACACTCCACTCTCAACACTCCTAACTCTATAAATTGTAATTTATCAAAAAAATATTTTTACCCCCTTGACAAAGTCGGAGATATGTAGTATAATATGTAAAGTAATTTCGCTTTACAACGATTTTGGAAAGGGGTAACGTGATGAATACCGAAAAAAATCTGCGTATTTCCGTCCTGTTGGACTACTATTCCCCGATGCTTACCGATAAGCAGAAAGATGTTATTGACCTCTACTATAATGAGGATTTGTCTTTGTCCGAAATTGCCGAGCACGAAAATATCACCCGTCAGGGTGTCCGTGACAGCATAAAACGCGGTGAACAGACTCTTTTTGAAATGGAAGAAAAGTTCGGTCTTGCTGAAAAAAGTGAGAAGTTCTATGCTGTGATGGACGAAATCGCTGAGCTTGCTGCTCAGATTAAGAATGAGTGCGTTTACTGCGGTAACCCTAAGGCTATTGTGAAGCGTGCCGAATATCTGAAACAGCTTGCTGAGGATAACAAGGAATTATTCTGATAAGTTAACATAAACAAGATTGCGAAAGGAAGGTTTTTATGGCGTTTGAAGGTCTTTCCGAAAAATTGAACGGCGTGTTCAAGCGTCTTAAAGGCAGAGGTAAGCTCACCGAGGCGGACGTTAAGGAGGCAATGCGCGAGGTGCGTATGGCTCTGCTTGAGGCGGACGTAAATTACAAGGTTGTTAAGGACTTTGTTGCAAAGGTTTCCGAACGTGCTGTTGGTGAGGACGTGCTCACGAGCCTTACTCCGGGACAGCAGGTTATCAAAATCGTAAATGAAGAGTTGATTGCCCTGATGGGCGACAGCAATGCAAGAATCAACTTTCCTTCAAAGCCGCCTTGCATTGTTATGATGTGCGGTCTTCAGGGTTCAGGTAAGACTACTCACGCTGCTAAGCTTGCAAAGTTCTTCAAGGAACAGGGCAAGCGTCCGCTGCTGGTTGCTTGTGACGTTTATCGTCCGGCGGCTATCAATCAGCTTCAGGTTGTGGGTAACAAGGCTGATGTCAAGGTGTTCGAAATGGGACAGATTAATCCTGTTACCATTGCAAAGGAAGCTGTAAAGCACGCTAAGGACCACGGCAATGATGTGGTGCTCCTCGATACTGCAGGTCGTCTGCACATTGATGAGGAGCTTATGGACGAGCTCAAGGCTATCAAGGCTGAAACATCACCTAACGAAATTATGCTTGTAGTCGATGCTATGACAGGTCAGGATGCGGTCAATGTTGCGAAGTCATTTGACGACGCTCTCGGAATTGACAGTGTACTTATGTCAAAGCTCGATTCAGATACAAGAGGCGGTGCGGCGCTGTCCGTTCTCGCTGTTACAGGTAAGCCAATCAAGTTTGTGGGTACGGGAGAAAAGCTCGGTGACTTTGAACAGTTCCACCCTGAAAGAATGGCTTCACGTATCCTCGGAATGGGCGATATGCTTACGCTTATTGAGCGTGCGCAGTCCACCTTTGACGAGGAAAACACCAAAAAGCTTGCAGGCAGACTCAAGGAAAACAGCTTTGACCTTACAGACCTGCTTGACCAGATGAAGCAGATTAAGAAAATGGGTGCTTTAAAGGACATTTTCAAGATGCTTCCGGGTGTTGGCAACAAAATTGACGATATGGATATCGATGACAGACAGCTTAACCGTGTTGAGGCAATGATTTTGTCAATGACTCCTGCGGAAAGAGCTAAGCCATCCATTATCGACCCTAAGAGAAAACGCAGAATTGCGGCAGGCAGCGGTAACACTGTTGCTGACGTAAACCGTTTGCTCAGACAGTTTGAGGAAATGCAGAAGATGATGAAGCAGATGGGCGTTATGGGCAAGAATGCAAAGGGCAAGAAGAACAAGCTTCGTCTTCCGCCCGGTATGATGCCTCCTATGAGATAAAAAACACGGGTGTTTTATATGGACATCATTTATTTCGTACTTTTTGCCGCTGTTGGCTTGTTCAACGTGCTGGCGGGGGTGCTGGATTTCAAGTGGTATGTTGATTACTGGGTGATGAGAAATCCTATGAAACAGTCCACGAAGAAACGGCGCAGGAAGTGGCGTGTGCTGCTGTGCATTGCAGGGGTACTGCTGATTGCTTTCGGTGTTGTGTTCTACACGGGGATAATATGAGGTGACAGTATGGATATTTTAACTAACTTTTTTATGATAGCAGGCATCTTAATTCTGTTTGATGTTATAAAATATGTAGTTGCAAAGCGTTACTATGCAAAGCATCCCGAACTTGATAAATCAGCAAATTTTGACACATCTGATTTTCTTTATTCCCGAAAGTATGTCAAGATAGTTTATATTGTGCTGGGAATTTTATTCCTTGCGGCAGGTATTATAATCAGTTCATTACGTTGAAAAACGTTTTGATATAAAGTCAATGAAATTTTAATTCGGAGGTGAATATAAATGGCAGTTAAAATCAGACTCAGAAGAATGGGTGCAAAGAAGGCTCCTTTCTACAGAATCGTTGTTGCAGATTCCAGATACCCAAGAGATGGTAGATTTATCGAAGAAATCGGCTACTATGATTCCACAACAGAACCTTCCACAGTTAAGATTGACGCTGAAAAGGCTAAGAAGTGGATGGCTAACGGCGCTCAGCCAACAGAAACAGTTAAGAAGCTGTTTGACCAGAACGGTGTTAAGTAAGATACAAAATGTGCACGTTTTGTATGGCATCTGCATTGCAGGTGTTTAGCCGATAAGGGGGACGGACTTTCTGTTCGTTCCCGTTTAAAACGGCTCTTTAACCCGCATATCAATCCTATGGCAAAGCCGCCGATTTCGTTACTTCGCAAGGCTTTGCTTTTTTATTGTATAACGAAAACAGAAAGGTATTGGTGTTAATTATGAAAGAGTTACTTATCAGCATTGTAAACGGTCTTGTTGAAGACAAAGAAGCTGTAAAGGTTGATATAGACGAGCCTGACGCAGACGGAATTATCGTTTATCATCTGCACGTTGCATCTGACGATATGGGCAGAGTAATCGGCAAGCAGGGCAGAATTGCCAAGGCTATCCGTACTGTAATGCGTGCAGGTGCAGGCAGACAGAACCAGAAGATTATGGTAGAAATTGACTAAAAATCAAAAACAGCAAGCTGTTTTTGACTCCAAGAATTTTGAGCCTTGCTCAAAATTCTTTTACACGGTTAATTTCAACAACTGTTATCTAAATTTTGCTACAAAAATTCAGGGGAATACCCTATGCTTTGCATCGGATATTTCCCTTTTTCAATCAGGAGGGGACATTATGTATAAAAATTTCAATTATGAAGTGAATGCTCAAAATGCAAAAAGAAAAACCAGTGATATGTGTATTCAATTAAAGCTGATGTTTTCGCTGATGGGCGCTATGATAGGAATGATTGCAACCCGTAAGTTCCACGAATATATTTTTATCGGAATATTGATTGGTGCGGTTGTTGGTTTTGTGGCAGGAATTATTGTTATTGCGATTATAAAATCACGTTCGAGCAAGGTGCTTAAGCTTGAACGCAGTGAAGGATATACCGACGCAACGGTTGCGGCTGTGTATGAAATGATTGAAAAAAAGCCGAACGTAGCCAGTAAAACTACTGCCGCTGTTATGCACAATTACAGAGGAGAGTTTAATAAAACAATAGCGGTACTTTCCGACATTAATGAAAGTTGCTTTGACAGTCAGCCTTTCGGTGCGGAACTTTATTACTCCCAGCTTATACTTGCTTATCATATGCTTGGCAATCACGATAAGGCAAATGAGGTTTATAATCGGGGCAGCTATTTTATGCAAACATATATGAATAGTCCCAACACAGGCGGTTATGTTTCAATGGCGCTGGCTGTGCGTGAGTATTTTTTACAGCACGCAGACAGTGCGCTTGAATTTATTAACGCTTCCGACAACGCTTTTATGAGCGGTGATATCAAGGAGGAGGACAAGCTTCCGCAAAGCTGCTGCTGGACGATAAACTGCTACTGGCGTGCTCTTTTTCTTGCGTGCAAGGGTCTTACCGAGGATGCGTTGAAGATAATTGATAATACAAATGGTATATATGTTACAGATTATTACAGAATGGCATTAAACAAACTGCGTAATGATATTAAAAATAAACACGAAACAAATGGAAGTGAAAATATATGAAGCGTTTTCTTGAAATAGGAAAAATTGTTGCCGTTCAGGGCTTGAAGGGCGAGGTGCGTGTTGAAGCGTGGTGCGATGAGAAGGAATTCCTCTGCGAGTTCGACGTGCTCTACTTCGACAAGGGCGATACACCTGTCGAAATCGTCCGTGCGCACCCTCACAAGAACATCGTGCTGATGAAAATCAAGGGCGTGGACACTGTTGAACAGGCACAAAATCTGAGAAATAAAATATTATATATGGACCGTGAGGATGTTGAGCTTGAGGAGGGCGCATACTTTGTGCAGGACTTAATCGGGCTTGAGGTTGTTGACAACGACAACGGCACAAGCTACGGCAAGCTTTGCGAGGTAAGCTTCACGGGTGCGAATGATGTGTACCATATCAAGGGCGGGGACGGCAAAATCCGTCTTATTCCTGCTATACCTGATGTAGTAATTGATACAGATATTACAAATGGTATTATGAAAATCCACGTTCTGGAGGGTCTTTTCGATGAGGATTGATATTGCCACCCTCTTTCCCGATATGTGCGAAACGGTGCTGAATGAGAGCATTGTGGGCAGGGCAAGGAAGGCTGAAAAAATCGAGCTTCACTGTCATCAGATAAGGGACTACTCCAACGACAAGCACCGCCGTGTTGACGATACGCCTTATGGAGGCGGAATGGGTATGGTTATGCAGGCTGAGCCGATTTACCGCTGTTATCTTGCGGTTGAGGAGCAGATTGGTGCAAAGCCACACGTTATTTATATGTCCCCTAAGGGTGCGACCTTTACCCAGCAGCGTGCGGTTGAATTGTCGAAAATGGATAATATTCTTATTATCTGCGGACACTATGAGGGTGTTGACCAACGTGTGATAGACAAAATCGTTGACGAGGAAATTTCTATCGGGGATTATGTCCTGACGGGCGGTGAGCTTCCTGCGCTGGTGGTTACGGACGCTGTTGCAAGAATGTGTGACGGTGTGCTGTCATCGGAGGAGTGTTTCCAGGAGGAAAGCCATTTTTCAGGTTTGCTGGAGTATCCGCATTACACCCGTCCCGAAGTCTGGGAGGGGGAAAGCGTGCCGCCTGTACTTTTGACGGGACATCACAAAAATATTGCAGAATTCCGTCATAATGAAGCCGTTAAAATAACCAAAGAACGTCGTCCCGATATGTATGAAAAATATACAGAAAATTCCAATATGAACGGTAAATGAACTTTACTCCGCTAAAATATTAAAAAATTTAGGGTAATATTACTATAAAAGTGTGTTGGAAATTGTTCATAGGTTATAAAATTCGTTATTATTACCAAAATTGAGAGACGACTTTATCCAACAATTAATTAAAAAGCAGAAATTTCACTTAACAGGCATTTTCGTAACAATTTTGAATTGACTAAAGCCATTTTGCAAGGTATAATAGTAACATAAACACAGAATATACAACTACTTCAATATGTAAAGAAATGAGTTAGGAGAGAGTATTATGTTCGTTAAAGATGTAATGGTTCAGAATCAGGTTGGTCTTCACGCACGTCCTGCTACATTCTTCATCCAGAAGGCAAATGAGTTCAAGTCCTCTATCTGGATTGAAAAGGAAGAGCGCCGTGTAAACGCTAAGTCCCTTCTCGGTATCCTTTCACTCGGTATCGTTGGCGGCACACAGATCAGAATTATTGCTGACGGTGCTGACGAAGAAGCTGCAGTAACAGGTCTTATCGAACTCGTTGAAAGCGGATTTGCTGAGGAAACAAGATAAGGAATTGATTTTGGCACATCGGAGTAAAATCCGGTGTGCTGTTTTTTTGTACAGCTTTTAATTAAAGATTAGTATAAATTACCCTTTCGGTGCATATGATATTACAGCACTACCGAAAGGGGTTTTTTTATGAGAGGACGAAAAAAACACGCTGCAACTTTTGCTGCGGCAGGAATGTTCACGCTTATGATTCCGCTTATGGTCGGGGCAATATCGGTTTTTATGCCGTCTGCGGCAGATGCGGTTTACTTTGCGGCAGGGGTTTCGGCTAAGCTTACGGCATATGATTTTTCTGCGCAGGAGGAAGAAAAACCTGCCGAAGAAGCAGCAGCGGACAAGCTGCCTGTCCAGCTGGCGTTTGCCATTGACGACAGTAATATGCTGTCTTTCGGTGAGCCGCGTATGCCTAACAGCAGCAACGAGGAGCTTGTTGTTGATGATGCAGGCTATGACGCAGGTCCTAAGCCGTACCCCGAAAGCATTGAAAGCAATGACGGCGTGATAAGCGTTATGAGCTACGGTTTTTATGAGGGTGACAGTTACATAAATCTCGACAGCGGACAGGTGAGGAATATTACCTCGGTAAGCAATGATAAGCTGCTGGAGGAAAGCCTGCTTGCGCCTGATTTTGAGGTTGAGCTTAACGGTGAGCCGCAGGTGCTGATTATGCACACCCACGCTACGGAAAGCTATGAGCCGTATGAGAGAAGCTTTTTTGACAGCTCCTTCAACTCACGTACAACCGACCCTACGAAGAATATGATTGCGGTGGGAAAGAAAATTGCTGAGGAGCTTGAAGCGGCTGGAATTGGTGTGCTTCAGGACGAAACGCTGCACGATTATCCTTCCTACAACGGAAGCTATGACAGAAGCCGTGAAACGGTGCTGAGATATCTTGAGGAGTACCCGTCGATAAAGATTGTGCTGGACGTGCACCGTGATGCAATTGAGCGTGACAGCGGCGAGAGGATTGCTCCCGTTGCTGAAATCAACGGCAGAAATGCGGCGCAGGTTATGATTATAAGCGGCTGTGACGACGGCACGATGGATATGCCTGATTATATGAAGAATTTCCGCTTTGCGGCGCTTTTGCAGAGTCAGCTGGAAAGTGACTGGGAGGGGCTGACACGTCCTGTACTGTTTGATTACCGCAAGTACAATCAGGATTTAACCACGGGGTCAATTCTCATTGAGGTGGGCGGACACGCAAACAGCATTGACCAGGCTGTTTACAGCGGCGAGCTTATCGGCAAATCTCTTGTTAAATGTCTTACATAAAACGAAAGGGGATTTGTATGTTCAATTTCAATGTGAGATTAACGCCGAAAGAAAAGTACCGCCGCCTGCTGCTTTACACGGCAACGGCGACGGTGCTTATGGTACTGTTTACGATTGGTTTTATCACGGTTTACGTCAACTCATACAACATTATTCACGCCGAACCGATGGAGGTTTTAGGTTTCTACCGCACGGCTGACGGAATAGGCGTGATTTTCTTCAATCACTTCTTTGAGCTTATATAAAAATAAAAATGCCCCGCAATGCGAGGCATTTTGTTGTTTCTTAATTAGTCGGAAACGTAAGGAAGCAGAGCAACATATCTTGCACGCTTGATAGCAACTGTGAGTTCTCTCTGGTGGCAAGCACAAGTACCTGTTACACGTCTTGGGAGAATCTTAGCTCTCTCAGTCATACACTTCTTGAGTCTGTTGATATCCTTGTAATCGATCTTCTCCACTCTGTCAGCGCAGAACATACAAACCTTCTTGCGTGCTCTCTTAGCGCCGCGTGGAGCTCTTTCTCTATCCTTCTCCATTATGAAACCCTCCTTATAGAATTTAAATACAGTTTTCAGCGTTATCAGAATGGCAGGTCGCCATCGCCGATAACTTCTTCAAAATCGCCCAGATCTCCGAAAGAAACTGCAGGTGCAGGAGCACTCTGCTGCGGAGCAAACTGAGGCTGTGCGCTCTGAACGGGCTGGCTGTACTGAGGCTGTGCAAACTGCTGAGGAGCGTAATTATTACCTCCGCTGTGAGCCTGTGCAGCTGCTTTTGTTTCACCGAACTGTACGTTGTCTGCCTGAACTTCCATTACATAATGAGTAACATCAGGATAACGTTTGTCTGCGTAGCTTCTTGTTCTGAGGCTGCCTTCGACAATAATCATTCTGCCCTTGGCGAAATATCTGCTGACGAATTCAGCTGTCTGACGCCACGAAACAACAGTAATAAAATCCGTCTGACGTTCACCGCTCTGTGTAGTGTAACCTCTGTCCACAGCAACAGTGAACTGACAAGTAGAAACGCCGTTTGGTGTCTGTCTCAGTTCAGGATCGGCAGTAAGTCTGCCCATCAGGATAACCTTGTTCAACATAAATACTACCAACCTTTCTTAATTAGCCGTTCGTGTTCTGATTACTTTACAGTAGTCATGGAACGCATAACGCCGTCTGTGATCTTGAATATACGGTCGAGCTCTGCAGGGAAATCAGGCTTGGATGTGAATGTGTAAAGCACATAGTAGCCTTCTGCTTCGTAGTTGATCTCGTAAGCAAGCTTTCTCTTACCCCACTCGTTAACGGACTCCATAGTGCCGTTAGCCTCGATGAGAGCAGTGAACTTATCGTTAAGAGCCTTAACGCCTTCCTCACCGTTCTTCAGGCTGTAAACTGCCATAGTTTCATAAGTTTCGTTTACCTTTGCCATTAAAAACACCTCCTCTTGGATTACGCCTGCGACGATACGCAGACGAGGATACCTTACAAGTATATCACTTTCCTGACAGCTTGTCAAGGACAATTTTTCAATTTTTTCTTTTTCGGCAACTTGGACAAAAAATGTATTTTCGTGCTTTGTCCGATTGACGGACAGGCGATACAAAACGAACTGCACTCTCATTTCGGGAGTGCAGTTCAGCGTGTTTAATCATAAATCATATCGCACTTGCGAATTGCCTTTGTGGGGCACGCATCAGCGCACGCGCCGCAGGCATTGCAAAGGCTGTAGTCAATTCGTGCAAGGTTGTTTTCAACGTGGATTGCGCCCTGCTCACACTTCTTTTCGCAAAGCTTACAGCCGATACAGCCGCTTGAACAGGTTGAGCGGACAATCTTTCCGATTTCCGTTGAGGAACAGCACACGTCAATTTTCTTGTCAATGTCACGAAGCACAATAAGCTGATTGGGACAAGCCTTCACGCACATTCCGCAGCCGATACACTTTGACTTGTCAATTCTTGCAAGACCGTCCCTGATGATGATACCGCCCTCGGTACAGACTGCCGCACAGTCGCCGAAGCCGAGACAGCCGTGCGTACAGACTTCGGAGCCGCTGTAGAAACGGTTTGCCGCCTTACAGGACTGTACACCCTGGAACTCAAATTTGGATTTTGTAGCGTTGCAGTCGCCGTTGCAGAGGACAACCGCAACCTGCGGCATAACCTCGCCGGCTTCCTTGCCCATAATTGCGGCGATTTTCTTTGCACAGTCGTTGCCGCCGGGCTTACACATATTAAGCTCAGCGCCGCTGTTTACGATTGCGTTTGCATAGTCGGAACAGCCCGAAAATCCGCAGGCACCGCAGTTTACCTGAGGGAGTGCCTCGCTGATTGCTTCAACACGCTCGTCAACCTTGACCTCGAAAATTTTGGAGCATACCGTCAGCAGAATTCCTGCCGCAAGACCGATTGCCGCAAATACCAGCATCGGTAAAATGTATGTGGTCATAACAATTCGTTCCTTTCCTTTGGATTAGCCGAAAAGTCCCGAGAAGCCCATAAAGCTTACCGACACGATTGAAGCGGCGATAAGTGTTGATGGGATACCCTTGAAGGTTTCGGGAATATCGGAGCTGTTCACTCTTGAACGTACACCGCTGAAGATTACGAGTGCAATTGTAAAGCCAAGACCTGCGCCGAGAGCGTTTACGATTGACTGGAGCATATTGTAGCTGTTGTCGATGTTGAGGATTGTAACACCAAGCACCGCACAGTTTGTTGTAATAAGCGGCAGGTACACGCCCAATGCGTTGTACAGGGACGGAACTTTCTTCTTTAAAATCATTTCAACTAGCTGTACAAACAGAGCGATGATAAGGATAAAGGCGATTGTTTTCAGGTATTCAAGTCCCATAGGAACGAGAATGAGCGAGTAGATGAGGGTTGTGCAGATTGTTGCGCAAATCATTACGAAGGTTACTGCTGCGCCCATACCAACGGCACTGTCAAGCTTTTTCGACACGCCAAGGAACGGGCAGATACCCATAAACTTTGACAGCACGAAGTTGTCAACAAGCATTGCACTAAGCAGGATTACAAGTAATTCTTTCATTATTCGTTAACCTCCTTGTTTGCAAGCTCTTTATTGAAGGTAGGACAATTCTTTGCGTTGGGGCAAGCCGCACAGCCGATTTCCTGCGGTGGCTTTTTGTTTGCAAGCTTGTTTACAAGAGCAATGATTACGCCCAGTGTGAAGAAGCCGCCTGCGGGCATAATGAACAGTGTCATTGTTGACGGCAGGTGCAAATCCAAGCCCATCCACTGACCTGTGCCGAGGATTTCACGGATGCTGCCCATTGCAAACAGTGCAAGGGTAAAACCAAGACCCATTCCCAGACCGTCAAGCGCTGATTTGAGCACGCCGTTCTTTGAAGCGAAGGCTTCTGCACGTCCGAGAATGATACAGTTAACCGTGATAAGGGAAAGGAACAGACCTAAGCTGTCGTAAAGTGCAGGAATGTAGCCTTTCAGGATAAATTCGATAAGCGTTACAAAGCTTGCGATTACAACGATGAAGCAAGGCAGACGGACAGCCTTTGGAATGATGTTTTTCAGCAGGGAAATAACAATATTTGAGCAGATAAGAACAAAGGTTGTTGCAAGTCCCATACCGATACCGTTGGAAGCCATTGTAGTAACGGCAAGTGTCGGACACATACCCAGGAGAGTTACAAGAGTAGGGTTTTCCTTTATGATGCCCTTGGTAAGCTCATAAAGATTGCCTTTTTTCTGTTCAGCCATTACTCAGCACCTCCGTTCATTTCGTTATATGCCGCAAGTGCGGTTTTTACGGCGTCATACATACCCTCAGATGAGAAGGTTGCGCCTGTTACAGCGTCAAGAGTGAAGCCATCGCCGCTATCGTTTCCGAATGAGTATTTAATATAAAGGGAATTGATTTCAGCACGGCTGCCCCAGACAGCCTTCGCCTTGACAGGCTCGCTGTTTTCTGAGGAAATGGTATGTTCGTATTTCACACCGCTGAACTGACCGAGAAAGCCTGCATCCTGAACCTTTGTGCCAAGACCGGGAGTCTCGCCGATTGTCATTATTGACACGCCCTGTACACTGCCTGTTTCGCTGAGTCCCACAAGGACGTGAAGTCCGCCCTTTGAGTAGCCGTCAGCGGTAACCTCGAAAGCATAGTTTGTTCCATCGGAGAGAATTGAGGTTACACCATCGTATGTTAAAACTGTTCCGTCATCATTGAGAAGCATTTCAAATCCGTCAGCAGTGCCGTACACCTCAGTAAGACCTGCTGTAAGCTTATCTGTTATAACGCCTGTGTTGTCAACATAGGTTGCCTCGTAAGCCGCAACAAGAAGTCCGCAGGTAATAAGGCAAATCAATGTAAGCACAAGAGGCGGCTTGATTTTTTCGTTAAACATAATACTGCGTCCTTTCTTTATTTTTCTTCAGCCTTTTTAACAGGCTTTTTTGCACCGAAAGGTGTTGTAAGAGTAAGCTTGTCGATGTAAGGTGTAAGCAGATTCATAAGAAGAATTGCAAAGGAAACGCCCTCAGGGTAGCTGCCGAATGTACGGATAATAAACGTCATCAGACCGCAGCCGAGACCGAAAATGATTTTGCCCTTTGTCGTAACGGGAGTTGTTGCGTAGTCGGTTGCCATAAAGAATGCACCGATAAGCAGACCGCCTGCAAGCACGCCGTAAAGAGTTTCAACAGCACTTCCTGTATAAATAAATGTCAGCAGGGCATATGAACCGATGAAAGCAACAGGAGTTGCCGCAGAGATAATTCCTGTCACGATGAGGAATACACCGCCTGCAATAAGTGCAATTGCACAGGTTTCACCGATACAGCCGCCTGTTTCACCCCAGAGCATTTCTCCGAGAGTGAAGGGTGCCATTTTATAGGCAACGCCGCTTTCGGTGTAGTTAATCCAGCTTGCTGTGAGAGGTGTTGCACCTGTCGTGGTGTCAACTGCTTCTGTGTACCAGTAGGGAACAACCCAGGTTGACATACTTTCGGTAAAGGAAAGCATAAGCACAATTCTTGCTACAAGAGCAGGATTTGCGAAGTTCTGACCGATACCGCCGAAAAGCTGTTTTGCAATAACAATAGCAATAAAGCTGCCGATTACAGCGATGTAAAGCGGAGTTGTTGCAGGCAAGTTCATACCGAGAAGAAGTCCCGTAACAATTGCCGAAAGGTCGGAAACTGTCTGCTCACGCTTCATAATTTTTCTTGAGAGTGCTTCAAACGCAACGCAGGAAATCACGCATACCGCAAGCACAGCTGCAGCTCTTGGACCGAAGAACACACAGCCTGCGATTGCTGACGGAAGAAGTGAGAGAATAACCATCAGCATAATTCTCGCCGTTGACATCGTGGTAGCACGGTGCGGTGACGGCGATACAAATAATCCGTTCATATAATCAGTTCCTTTATGTAGATTTTTTGGTTACTTTCTTGGGATAAGACCCTTTGCAAGCTGATTGATTTCAGCAAGAGGTCTGTGTGCAGGACACGCATAGGAACAACAGCCGCAGTTCATACAAAGCATAACCTTCAGCTTTTTCAGTTCCTCAACGTCCTTTGCGTTGTATGCCTTTTCAATCATAAGCGGCATAAGTCCGAACGGACAGGTTCTCACGCATTTTCCGCAGCGGATACAAGCTGTCGTTTTGGGAAGCTCACCATTGCGGAAAGCAAGGATTGCGTTTGTTGTCTTTGTAACAGGCTGCTCCGTGTCGTAAAGGCACATACCCATCATCGGACCGCCGTAAAGTATTTTCTTAGCGTCCTCAGCCTTGCCGTGAGCAAGAAGCTCGGAAACTCTCGTGCCGATTGGTACAAAGTAGTTGCCCTTGTTTTCGGAAACAGCGTCGCCGTCAAAGGTGATACGGCGCTTGACAAGAGGAATACCGTCCTGAGAGTAGCGGTAGATATGTGAAACGGTTGAAACGTTCATAACCATTACGCCCTGATGTGACGGAAGCTCGCCCTCTGCAACAATTCTTCCCGTTGCGGAATAAACGATAACCTTTTCCGCACCCTGAGGGTACTCAGAGGGGAGGGTAACAATATCAATTGAGCCGATTTCAGCGGTTTTCTCCTTCATAAGCTCGATAGCGTCAGGCTTGTTGTTTTCGATACAAAGCTTGCACATCGGAATTCCCATATATTTCTGAACAAGGAGAATACCCTCGATGATGTCGTTGGAATTCTCCATAAGCTCACGGTAGTCGCTTGTTATGTACGGCTCACACTCAGCGGCGTTGATAACCAGCGTGTCAACAGGAGTCTTTGCAGGGTCATAATTCAGCTTTACGTGGGTAGGAAAGCCTGCACCGCCCAAGCCTGTAAGTCCGCAGTCACGGACAGCGGCGATAAGGGATTGCCTGTCATTGATGACAGGGGGACGCAGGTCGGGACAGACTGTCTGCTGACCGTCCGTTTCAATTACAACCGCCTTGCAGACGGAGCCGTTGGGGAGCAGGTAATCGGTAACGTCCGTAACCTTACCCGAAACGGAAGAATGGATAGGTGCTGACATAAACGCACCTGAGTCACCGATTTTCTGACCAACAGTAACCTCGTCGCCCTTTTTCACAAGGCTGTCGCAAGGTGCACCCATATGCTGTGACATAGGGATTATCACGCTTTTCGGAAGCGGAAAATCAATCGTTTCGCACTTTTTGGTACCCTTATTGTGAGCAAGGTGAATACCGTTAAGCTTGTTCATTTATAATCCTCCTTGTATAGTTTATGATGAAATATACATCAAGTAATGTTCTTGTTTTTTTTCAATACCCTTTCAATCTGCGGGAAAACCGCTTTCAGCACGATACCCGTGCAGACGCCTGCCGCAATTGAGCTTACCGCAAGTATGGGAGCGTATGCGAAAATTGCTCCTGTGCCCAGTATGACCCGTGCCGCAAGAAGCTGACCGAGGGTATGGGCAATTGAACCGAGTACACTTATCAATATGTATGTCGAATTTGTCTTTCGGAACAGCAAAGCCGTTACTCCAAAGGCAAGTGCGCCGCCGCAAAGGGAAAGCAAACCTGCGGAAAAGCCTCTTGTCAGAAAGACAAAAGTCGCTTTCAGTATAACCAGCAGTGCCGCCGAGGGTAAATTTATGCTGAGGATTGCCGCCATAATTACTATGTTTGCAAGCCCCACTCTCATTCCCGCAGGCAAAGCCGCCGACAAAATGCTTTCTATAAGGTTCAGCGCCGCAGTTGCCGCAAAAAGCATACCCATTACCGCAACATATCTTGCCGCCGAAACCTTTTCGGGTTTTAATCTTATCATTTCAGTACCACGTCTAAATCGCTCTGTTCCTTGCTTTCGATTGTTACCGCCGCCTTATTCGGCACGCACACGATTACCTCTCCGCTTCGGGAGATTGCACCCGTCCGTATGCAGGTATGGTCACCGCAGCTGCTTTCGGTAACTGAGATTGCCCCGTCTGCAACGGTGAAAACCATTCCCTCAAATTCGGGAAATGTGTAGTCGCCGCTTTGGTCAAGCGCAAGCCGTGCAGCTACCTCATCGCCGCATTTCAGCACCGCATAACCGCCCCTGTCCGTAAGCTTCGGAATGAACAGGCAAGCAAGAGCAGAAATTATTATCAGAACTATTATAATAGTATCACGCTTGTTTATTACTTTTCTTTCTTTATTTTCCATAGCTGTAACCGCTGTCCTTATCAAGTGTAAATCCTTCGCAGTCGGTGTAGACATTACCGTCCCCGTCAGCTGCAATAACTTCAAATTCGTCGTAAGCAAGCCACTTGTCAAGCTGTGAAGTGCCCTGAATGTAAATCAGCGTCGAGAGAAAGTCGGACATTATTCCTCCGTCAGCCGTTTCAGCAGGAATTACCACTGTAACCGAGGTCAGGTCAGTTTCTACAGGATATCCCGTATCCATATCAAGAATATGGCTGTAACGCTTGCCGTCAGCTTCAAAAAATCTTTCGTAGCCGCCGCTTGTGGAAATAAATGCGGCATCCGTTTCGATTATTCCGAGATACCCCTTGCCATTGTCAGGATTTGTTATCCCTGTACGGAATTTTCCGTTGGGCTTTGCACCATACAAAAGCGATGACGAGCCGAGAGAAACTGCCGCGTACTCCGTGTCGGTTGTTTTCAGCAGTTCATATGCCTTGTCGCAGGCATATCCTTTTGCGACAGCGCCGAAATCCAGCATTGTTGTTTCGCTATAGCTGCCGTCACAGGAAATTGATGTAAGTGCTTCCAATATTTCCTTTTCCGTCGGTACTTTCGGAGTATCCGTTGAAATGCCCCACAAAGCGGTAAGCTCGCCGCAGGTCAGATTGATGTCATCTCCGTATTTGTCGGAGAGTATACGGCATTGGTCAAGACATTCCGTGTACGCTTCGTCATCGGGAAGAAGCCTTGCGGTTGTTGTGTAACAAAGAGAGAATGCTGTATCAAGCTCGGTGAATTTTTGTGTAAGCGCTTTCATTGTGTTTTCGCAATTACTCCCACAAGCATTTATGTGGGAGTAGGTGTCAAAAAAGAAGCCTGAAACCTCGGCAGTTCTGTCCGTTACGCCGCAGGAACCCATAACCAGCACAGCTGATGAAGCGGCAATGATTTTGGTGAAACGGAAACCTGCCATATAAATTCACTTCCTTGATAATATCATTCATATTTATTTTACATTATTCTGACAAAACAGTCAATACAACGTTAAAATAATAACAGTAAACCGTCATTTTGACAAAAATGATGTATTTAAATTGTGTATCAAAGCAATACAATTATACCCAAAGTATAATATTCTGATGTTATTAATATAACAAAAAATTTTTCAGGAAAAATAAAAATTTATATTAAAGTTTTTTGGGATTATGCCGATAAAACTAATAGAGGGATTTTTATCGCTGTTATTATGTCTGTACGCCAATGCAGACACGAAAGGACGGGATTGCTTTTATGGAGATTAAAAATTACAGTTCGGTTATGTCCGCGTATATGAAAAACGCATATGAGCCTGCTAAGAAAAAGCTCAGCGCACCTGCGGCAAAGAATACTGACAAGGCTGAATTCTCCGCAGCTTCAGGAGCAGGCGCTCTTACAAACGCAAAGGCTTCCGCAAAGAAGTCCGTTGAAAGCTTTGCTTCACCTGAAAGAATTGCTGCACTCAAATCAATGATTGCTGACGGTTCTTACAACATCTCTGCTGATGATGTTGCTGCTTCAATTTTTGAGGGTTAATAGGGATATAATTTGAGTTATACAGATTGTAATATTTTTGTATGATTATACGAAAGGAAAAATATTATGTCCGATTACAATAAAATAATTGCTTTTTTTGATGAGTATATTGCTCACTACAGAGAGTTTCTGCAGTTCGAATATCTGAAGCTTGATATGCTTAATCATAATCAGATTGAACAGCTCAGTGCTTCGCTTTCAAAGGAACAGGCCTTCATTATGAAAACCAATTCCTACGAAACAAAGCGTATGAAGCTGCTTGACGGTGTCAAGGGCTCAACCTTTGCGGAGATTGCAGAAAATGCTCCTGAGGAATTCCGCGACAGACTCACCGGGCAGCACAAGGAGCTTTCGGAAATTGTTTTCAGAATCAAGGAGCTTAACGACGCTGCTAATATAACCGTAACGGAACGTCTGAAGAAAATCGAACGTAAAACAGCGGAACTCGACGTTTACGACGGCAGGGGCACAGTCAAGCGTGAACACGCTTCAAGACTTGTGATTTCAAAGAATGTGTAAGAAAGGATTGATATAAATGGCATCAAGCTTTTTAGGACTTTACGTTCAGCGTGAGGCTCTCCTCATTTCCCAGAAGGCGCTGGATATTACAGGTAACAATATTTCAAATATAAACACTGAAGGTTATACAAGACAGAGAGTTGACATCTGCTCCGTTGCTAATGTAAAGGGTACTCTCGGATACAACACCTCCATCACTCTTGCAGGCAAGGGCTCTGAAGCAGTGGGTGTTGCACAGATTAGAGACAGACTCCTTGATACAAAGGTAAGAAATTACAGCGGTGACCTCTGCGACGTTGGTACAAAGATGTCTACGCTCGCTGATGTTGAGGACGTTTTCGACGCTATCGAAACTGATGAACTGGGTGCAAGCTTTGCTTCAATCGTTAACCAGTTCAAGGAGTCCCTCCAGGGCTTTTCTGTAGATAACGCAGACAGAGCAGAAATGGCTAATATTGCTATGAACAACGCTGAAAGCCTTGTTCAGGCAATTGTAAACTATGATTCCAAGCTTACTGATATTTCTCAGCAGGTTCTCGGTGATACACAGGCTACTGTTAACAGAACAAACGCTATCCTTGCCGAAATGGGAAGCCTTAACAAGCAGATTAAGGACGCTTACATTTCAATGGGTTACATTGAAAGCGATGAGGGTAACTACCACGTTATGAACGACTACGGTCCTCTCGAACTGAAGGACCAGTTCCACAGCCTCCTTGATGAGCTTTCACAGTACGGAAATATGCACGTCAAGGAAGAAAATGACGGTACATTTACAGTTGAGTTTGCAAACCAGCTTGTTGTTTCAAACGATAAGTACGCTCAGATGGCTACCACAAAGGAAAATCCTGCTCCTACAGAGCTGGCTTACGAAATTACTTCTACCCTTTATAACAAGGATGAGTGGTTTGACCTCAGCACCAAGAACAATACAGGCAGCGACAAGCAGCTTCTTGTAAGAAGCGGTCTGGCAGGCGCTACAGTAAACATTTCAGGCAAGGACGGCAATGGTGAATACCTGCTCGATACAGGTTCACTCAGAGGCAGCCTTGATGTTTACAACGGCAGAGGAATTTTTGCTGAAACAGTAGTTGACGCCAAGGGCAATACAGATATCACAAACCCATATCAGGGTATCGAATATTACCGCGATATGCTTAACTCTTTCGTTAAGACTGTATCCGATGAAATGAACGGAATCTTTTCTTCCGTTGTCAGAAAAGATGACCAGGGAAATGATGTAGTAAGTTCGTTTAAGATTTTTGAATATGGAGATGATTTCAGAACAGCTGCTCAGAAATTCAGAGTTGCAAAGGACTGGGAGGATTATCCTGAACTTATTTCCAATCCTACAAAGAGCAATCAGTTTGCTGAACTGGATAACGGCTATATTCAGAAAATGCTCGGTGTTCTCGGCTCACCTCAGAAGTACGGTGATACACGTGTTGACGCAAACGGTGCTGATGCATCGGTATATGTTCCTCAGGAATTGACTCCGGAAAAGTTTGTTGCTCACATCTGCGAAAACCTCGGCACACAGGTTGAGTACGAAACAGGCGTATACAATGCAACAGACATTATGCTCACAAGCGTTGAAACCTCCAGAAGTGAAGTTATGGACGTAAGTATGGACGAAGAGGGTATCAATATGATGAACTATCAGAAATGGTACAATGCTATTTCCCGTATGATTACAACCCTCGATGATGCGCTTGACAAGCTTATCAACGGCACAGGACGCGTTGGTCTGTAAGATGTGAAGTGAGAAAGGACTGAATCTCTATGAGAGTTACCAATAATATTACTACAGGACAGTTTCTGAGAAACAACAGAAGAACTCTTACTTCAATGCTCAGAAGCCAGAACAGAATTACTACTCAGCGTAAGTTCAACAGAGTTTCCGAGGATTCCATAAGCGGAAGCAAGGCAATGACAATCCGCCGTCAGCTTCGTGATTTGGATATCTACGAGGATAACCTCAGCACATCAAAGGAACTTTTTGCTGCAGCTGAATCCAATCTTTATACAATTGCTCACGACGTTTACATCAACCTTGAAACAAAGCTGGTTGCTGCTGTAAACTCTACCTATGACGATATGGATTTGGATATCATCGCAACAGAGGTTGAACAGCTTGCTGACCATATGGTAAATACAATGAATGTTGACTTTGCTGAAAGACAGATTTTCGGCGGAACAAGCAACGGCAAGACTCCTTTTGAAACAGTAAACGCTGAAATAGGTGCGGATGGAAAGCCAGTTATCGATGAAAATGGTATACCTAAGGCTGCTGCTGACGGTGCACCCTTCAAGAAGGTTGTTACATATAACGGCAAGGCACTGAATTCATTTGACAATCCAAGCCAGTTCCCCGGTTCAAAGCCGATTTATGTTGATATCGGTCTTGGTATCAAGTATGACGAAAATTACGAGGTCGACGGTCAGACAGCTCTTGATATTGCCCTTAATGGTGCAGAAATTCTCGGCTGCGGTGTGGAAGACGGCTACAGCAAGAACCTTATCCAGCTTACCTATGATGTTGCAGACGCTCTCAGAAACAACGACAGGGCAACGGTAAATGCTATCATTGACCGTGCAAATACTGCAAACAACCACATCCTTACTCAGATTGCAAAGCTTGGCACAAAGCAGGCAAGCATTGACTTCCAGCTGAGTAAGACGGAGGACTACAGATTTAACCTCAAGGACAGACAGAATCTTGTTGAGGGTACAGATATGGAAGAAGAAATCATCAATTACGAGGCAGTTATGGCGGCTTATGACGCTTCTCTCCAGATTGGCGCACAGCTTCTTCCTAAGAGCATTTTCGATTTCGTTTAATCGTTAATGACAATTTGATAAAGGATTAAAATTTTTATAGGGCGGCAGGGATAGCTGCCCGTGAAAGGCGGTAATAATATGGAGCAGTTGTTAAGTATTAAGCACGTTCCCATAAAGGTTGAGGTAAAGGTTCAGAGAGCCGAGCTCAAGCCTGTAGAAAACAATACAAGCAGTGCACCGTCCGTGCAGGTTTCCGCGAAGCAGGGAGGCGGCGTAAGGGTTCAGGCTAATCCTTACAGAGTAAATCTTTCAGAAAACAGAAATTACGACTCCTATGTTCCGTCCGCAAACAGTGAAAACAGCTTCTCGCTTACATATGAGGCTATTGCAAAGATTGCTGAGAACGGAAATGTTCAGGGTGCTGACAACAGTCAGTTTGCTGCACAGAAGTCAAAGAGCATTGAATCTGTTCTCCAGTCTCTCCCTAAGGGTAAGAATAACGCTGTAAGCTATGCAGACGGCACACTCAGCATCAACTATCAGATGCCTGAAAACCAGTCTGTTGATATTACAGCCGATATGGCAGGCTTTGAATTTGTTCCGGGCAGCATTGAATTCGTTGTAACTCAGATGCCTGAAATTGACATTGAGTATCTCGGTGACCCGATTTATTTTCCGAGAAGTGCAGACCCGAACTACGAAGCTCCTCTTGATGTAAAGGCGTAAGCCGCTGTAAATGGGCAGAAAGGATACATATTATGATTATTAAAACAAGAGATTTCGGCGAACAGACAATCTCCGAGGAGAAAATCATAACCTTTCCTCACGGAATTTTCGCCTTTGAAGATGAGCACAGATTTATAATGCTTTCACCTCTTGGCGATGATAAATATCCCGCGTGGCTTCAGAGCGTTGATAACGAAAACCTCTGCTTCATAGTTTATTCACCTGAGCAGATTGTTGAGAATTACAAGATAACCGCTGATGCGGAAAGCCTTGAAGCTGCTGAACTGGGAGAAAATGATAAGCCATATTATCTCGTGCTTGCGGTTGTTCCCGAGGAATATAAGGATACTACTGTAAACCTTAAAAGCCCTATACTTATTAATACGGAAAAAATGCTTGCGGTTCAGACTATTGCCGCAGAAAATTACCCGATAAAATTCCCCATCTTTAAAAAGGAGGGAGAATAATGCTGGTTATAACCCGTAAGAACAACGAGGGACTGCGTATAGGCGAAAATATTACCGTAACTGTTGTTGAAACTTCAAAGGACAGGGTTAAAATCGGTATAGATGCTCCCTCAGATGTAAGAATTATCAGAAATGAGCTTTTCGACACAGAAAGGTTCAACATTCAGGCGGCTGTTCATAAACCTGCCGCAGACCTGCTTTCACTGCTCCGCAGTCAGCAGGAAGTCTGAAAATAAATTTTCAGACCCGAGTTTTGTTTTTCTTGCTAAAGTGAGAAATTTTCTGCGAAAACCACAAAACATCGGAGAATAATCGTATCATAGAAAGGCGGTAATGTTATGTCAACAATCCGTGAAACTAACAGAATGGCGGGACTTATGTCAGGTCTCGATACTGAAGAACTCGTAAAGGCGATGTCCGCTAATACCAAGGCTCGTCTCAATTCCCAGAAGCAGAAGCTTCAAAAGCTCGAATGGAAGCAGGAAAGCTACCGTTCTGTAATCTCCAAGGTTTCTGATTTCAAGTCCAAGTATCTTGATATTCTCGGAGAAAAGTCCATCAAGGCTAATTCCGTTATGAAGAAGTGCACAGCTACTTCTTCCAATGATAAGGTTATTTCTGCAACAGCTTCTGCAGGTGCTACCGCTGCAAAATATACAATTTCCAAGGCAACAGCTGCAACAGCTGCAAAATTTGATTCCAACGGTGCAATTTCAGACGGTGCAGTAAAGCTTGATTTCTCCAAGGCTGAGGCAGGAAAGAGCTATACCGTTGAGCTTAATTTTGACGGCGTAACAAAGAACATTTCCTTTACAGCAGGTGCAGATGTCGAAGCTACAAAGAACAGCTTCCTCAATGCCGCAAACAACGCAGTTGCTGATATTACGAATTCCTCACAGCGCTTTGAATTCAAGGCGGGTACTTCCACCCTTACATTCAACGGCGGAGGCGACGGTGTATACCACACATTCGGCGTAGGTGCAGGTGAGTCTGTAGGTCTTGACTTCAGCACTTCCAGCAAGATTACATCTTCCACAAAGCTCAGCGCTATTGATTTCAACGAAACTCTCGTTGCAGGTGCTGACGGCAAGTATAAGTTTACAATCAACGGTACTGATTTTGAGGTTGACGGCGATACCACAATCAGCGACCTTATCAATAAGGTTAACAGCTCCGATGCAGGTGTGAAGCTTTCTTTCAGCACTGTAGCACAGAGCTTCGAAATCGAAACAAAGGACACAGGCGCTGCTGCTGAAATCAATATGTCACAGTCAAGCGGTAACCTGCTTAACTCCCTTTTCAATATTGATTCTTCTTCCCTTTCTATCACAAACGCTGATAAGGGTACAATTGAATATACAGAAGTAAACAGCGATTTCAGCACAGCTATTACTTCCGAAATTGCAAACAAGATTAAGTACGGCTTCAAGGCTGACGATGCTGAGTCTTCCAAGTATTCTATGAATATCAACATCGACGGTACAGATTATGAGCTTGAGCTTGACCTGAGTGCTCTCACCAGAAAGGAAGCAAATGAGGACGCTTACACAGATGAAGAAGTTGCAGCAGCTCTCAACGATGCTCTTAAGGCTGCTTATCAGGATAAGACAGGCACAGAGCTTACAGGTGTTGAATTCGGCTTTGCTGACAATAAGCTTTCTATCAAGTCCGACTCCGCTGTAACCCTCGGCGAGAATGACTTCTACATCGCAAGCGGCACAACAAACGTTGAAACAAAGAAGGCTGACGCTTCTTACCTTGCAGCTGCAGGCGTTGACTCTATGACATTCAATGTTAACGGCAGCGAAGTTACTGTAAATGCAAGCAGCAGCGAAGGTATAAAGATGCAGGACCTCGTTGATGCAGGTGTCGTTACAATCGACAATGCAGGCAACATTACTGCGGCAGCTGACGTTGACGGCGTAAGCGCTGAGGCAAAGACTCTCCTTAACGATATTTTCGGCAAGGATACAGGAATTCAGGGTGCTAACGCTACAGATACAATCACAGCTTACGGAACAAACAGCTCCATTACAGTAAGCAGCGACGGCGAAAACTTTGTAACATATACAAGTGCAACAAATTCCTTCAACTTTGACGGAACAAACATCAATCTTTCCAATGCTGAAAGCTTTGAGGCACTTTCGGAAGATGAATACATCACAATCGACACAGCAAGAGATACAAGCGGCATCAAGGACGTTATCGTTAAGTTTATTGATGATTACAACAAGCTTCTTGATGACCTCTATGACGAGGTAACAACTTCCAGACCAAAGTCCAGCGGCTCTTACTATGACCCTCTTACAGAGGAACAGAAGGAAGAAATGTCCGAGGACGAAATCAAGAACTGGAACGAAAATGCCAAGAAGGGTCTCCTCTACCGTGATACAAGCGTACAGAGATTCCTTTCCGATATCAGAGGTGCAATGGCTTCCGCAGTTGACGGTATGACACTCGGCGCTATGGGTATAACTCTGACAGACAGCTGGCAGGACCACGGTAAGCTTGAAATTGATGAAAGCAAGCTCGACAATGCTATTTCCACATACGGAGATAAGATTGCAGACTTCTTTACTTCTGCAGACGGTCTTGCTGCAAAGCTTGAAAAAACTGTTGATAATGCCATTTCCACAAAGACAAACAAGTACGGTTACCTTACTTCTCTCGCAGGTATGGCAAATACCAAGACAGACAAGGATAACCAGATTTTCAGACAGATGGAGTCCATTCAGGACCTTATCGACAGACTTACAGATAAGTATGAAAGTGAACAGGACAGCTACTGGAATCGCTTTACTGCTCTTGAGAAGTATATGGCTCAGGCTCAGCAGCAGCAGTCCTACTTTATGCAGGGCTATTAATAGAATTTTCCCGAAAGGATTTGTATTATGATTAAGCAAAATCCATACCAGAAGTATATGCAGCAGACAGTTACTACAATGACTCCCGGTCAGATTGTTGTTGCGCTTTATGATAAGGCTATAACAGAGCTGAACAAGGCTATATACTTCATTGAAGAGGAACCAAGTATTCCTAAAGCACATAACTCTATAACAAGGGTTGCCGATATTGTGGATACGCTTGATGCCCATCTTAAAGAAAAGTATGAGATTTCAAAGAACCTTGCAGCAATGTATCAGTATTTTCGTGAAAATCTTATACAGGCAAATGTAAAAAAGGATGCGGAAATACTTAAAACGCTTCTCCCGTTCTTTCAGGAGCTGAGAGATGCGTTTGCACAGGCTTCCAAGGGCTTCTAAAAGGAGGTTTATATGAGCAACAAGCCTCTTATCAACCTTGTGGACAGAAAAATCCGTGAAATGGAACGCTACAGCGAGATTACAAATCGTATGCTGTATGAGGACGTTGACGGAGTAGGTGAGCTTATCGAGGAGCGTCAGAGCATAATAACATCAATGGACGGAATTTCAGTTGATATAAAGAAATTTATCAGCGAGCAAACCATTGAACAGCAGGATACGCTCAACAAGCTTATGAAGTTTGAGGATATAGGCGAGCTGAACGGGGAGCTGTTGGAGTTGCAGGAGAAAATTGCGAAAATAAATCAGCTCAAGGAGCAGATTATTGAACGGGATTCAGCAGCGATAAACCGTCTCGGTGAAATGCGTGACGAAATGAGAGAGAAGCTTGAACAGTCCGCAAAGGGTAAAAAAGTAATCAACTATTTTTCCAAAACGAATATAAACGTTAATAAAGGAAAAAGGTTGAATGTTTCTCATTAATATGTTATAATATAATCTGTCGGGTGTTATGCCCGACAGATTAATGTTTTTTTATATTTGCGCCCGTAGCTCAGTTGGATAGAGCGTCAGACTCCGACTCTGAAGGCCGCTGGTTCGAATCCAGTCGGGCGCGCCACGAAAACGGATTGATACGTCATTTGAGTAAAATCAAGTGACGTATTTTTACTTATGTATTAATTTTAACGGTGGAATACTATAGGTGTGAATAAATATTACATATAATACTTATATTGTATTAATCACTTGCACCCCGATTTTGCACATTTTATAGATTAATATATGGTAATAATAAAGCTGCGTAATCTATTGCAGGTCGGTATTATTATATTCAAGTGATTAATGCGCACTTATGCGGTTTATAAGTTTGGAATTTTAACGATATTGTGACAATACGGAACTGCATATTGTGCTGATTTTTTCAAACATTTATAATTGAAATATATCAATAAAATGTTTGGAAAGGTCAGGTGAATTTGTATGTCAGCAATGCAGATGAAAAACAGGTTAAGAGAGCTCCGACTTGAAAAGGGTGAGTCACAGGAAGAAGTAGCAAAACTTCTTTCATTAAGCCGAACCTCTTATTGCAAATATGAAACTGGCACATATGAACCTGCCATAGAATCGCTTTTGATTCTTGCCAATCACTACAGGGTAACTGTTGACTATTTAGTGGGAAGAACGGATATACCATTTGGCTCGGGAGATTACAGTGCGGACGAGATTTACCTTGTTGCAGAGTATCGTAAAAGCGGCAAAAAAGATATGATAAAAAATATTATGTCTGAATCGGAGCAGATGTCGAGTCTGTCTGATGACGAACGGGAGCTTGTAAATAACTATCGTGTTTCAGGTAAGAGCAGCAAACGTTCCTTACTGGATTTTTCCCGTTATTTATCGGATATGAAGAACGGCAAAACGCTGTAATCGGGATTAGTATAATAAAATTTGTCACAGGTGCGGTATTTTTTGCCGCGCCTGTTCTTATATTCGGGTATGTGCTGTAAAGTTTACATTAGCTGACGCAGATTAACAGCTATATTTTGAGGTGCACATTTACGTATGTTTGGGGTAAATATGAAAAAATACCGAAAAATGTTGACTTTGCGTTATTTGAGGAGTATAATTATTCTGTTAGGGGTATATGCGAAGCCTATACCCTTGGCGGAGCTATGCCTTTTTGTGTGCGTTTTGCGAACATTTGGCGTTAAAAGCAATTACAGGACTTTGCAAATGATGCTTTTATGATTTTGCTTGCATTGACAATCTATCAAAATGTATCAAGCGATATGATGTATATACAAAACGTATCAGAAAATGTATGGAACATCAAATTATATTAAGGAGTGTATAGGATTGAAAGGTAAAAAGATTTTTTCTTCGCTGCTTGCTCTTGTGCTTGCAGTAGGAACAGTAACTATTCCGACTGTGATTACAACAGATGGCGGTAATATTGGAATTGTTGCGGAGGCGGCAGATAATGCAGCTCCAAAGAATTTCAAGGCAGAAGCAGGAAATAAAAGTGTTACTCTCACGTGGGACAAGGTCAGCGGTGCGTCCGAATACGATGTAATGTATTCCCTTGCAGGCAAAAATCACTATGAGTTTTACAAAACTGTTAAAGATACAACCTGCACTGTAAGCGGTCTGACCAACGGAACAAGCTACGATTTTCTCGTGCAGGTAAAGGGCAGTAATGTATGCTCTATTGCTGAAAAGATTACTCCCCAAAATTTCACTGTATCCGGCGATTTTGTTACCCTAAAAGATAAGAATGGCTTTGTATATATCACAGAATATACAGGCAAAGGCGGAGCTGTTGTAATTCCTGACGGATACAGTGTTGTAGGGGGTGTTTTCAAGGGAAATAAGGATATTACAAGCGTTACCTTTGGAAAAGACGCTGTTAGTGTCGGTAAAGAAGCTTTTAAGGATTGTAATAACCTTAAAAAAGTTGTATTTAACGGTATAGCTTGCGTTGATGAAAGCGCATTTCAGGATTGCACATATTTAAAAACTGTTGAGTTTAAGAACGGCTTTTATAAAGGCATAGGTCCATATGCTTTCTACCGTTGCCAATCGCTTGAAAAGGTAACTATTAAGCAGACTACGACAGAAAAATTTGTAATTAGCGGCAATGCATTTGCATCTTGTTTTTCTCTTAAATCAATTAATATACCAAGCGAATGCACAGATATTTACGGTTGTGCTTTTTTAAACTGCTTCAGCCTTGAAAAGGTTACAATTCCATCGACAACAAAAATCCATGACGATGACAATAATAGCTGTGCTTTCGGATATTGTTACGGAACAAAAACTTATAATGACTCAATTGACCGTAATTTTGTAACAGTTGTAGCTGATGGCAAGACAGCTATCTACTCTCCGTCGCAGATTGAGTTTGACTATATGAAATACACTCCGAAGAAGCTCACAATGACAGTTACAAAGGGTTCAAGTGCAGAAAAGTATGCGAAGAACAACAAGATAGCTTATAAGTATGCTTCTTCCTCCAAGACCTCTGATAAGCTTGCTGCACCGGCAGGGTTCAAAGCATCGAAGTCTGCAACTAAAATCACACTCAAGTGGGATGCAGTTGACGGTGCAGACGCTTACAGAGTTTATATGTACAACAGCAAGACAGGCAAGTATGAAAAGTGCAAGACAGTTAAGAGTGCAAAATGCACAATCAGCGGACTTAAAAAGGGTACACAGTACAAGTTCAAGGTTGTTGCGCTTGATACTGTTAACGGCAAGTACAAAGCAGGAAACACATCAAAAAGTGTTGCCGTAACAACAAAGACCAAGTAATTTTGGTATACATCTGATTTAAATAATTTGCAGAATACTCACAGTTGTTCATAGCAGTGGGTATTTTGCAAAAATGCATTTTGATAGATTGTCAATGCAAGCAGCAAACGGAGAGGTATAAAATGAAACGGTGCAGTTGAAATAGTTGACGGCTGCACAGGCGAGTGCGAATATCACGTCAGGGGAATTGGAAAGGTATTTTAAATATAAGGTTTACGGAGGTAAGGAAGATGAAAAAAATCATTTCAATTTTAATGGTTTTGGTAATTACAATAATGACTGCTATGTGCACGGCTGTGCCTGCATCGGCTGCAGCTGGAAAAGTAAGGGCTAAATTAAACATTATTCCAGGCGGCGTGAGAGTTTACTGTCGGGTTGAAGGAGATAAAGAAGTTGATAAATGGTCGGTTATGTACTCAAAAAACAAAGACAGCGGGTATAAGGGATATAAAAACATTTCGGGCTCTCAGGATTATTATGATATTGATAATCTTGAATATGACACAAAATATTATTTTTACATAACTGCGGTTATAAACGGAAAAACAGTTAAATCAGAAATAAAAGAGCAAAAGACCGCAAGCTTTAAAAATTTAGAAATGATGGTACTGAACGACAATTATCCAGGATTTGTTTATGTATGCTGGAATAAAGGGCTTAAGCCTGACAGTGTATCAATTTTCTATTCAGATAAGAAAAACGGAAAATATATTGGCTACAAAAATATCAAAGGAGAGGGCGATTATGGAAACACGTACTCTTTACCGGTGTTTGAATTTGAGAAAACCGTCTATGTAAAGCTGGTTTTAACGCATAAAGGAAAGAGCTATTCGGCAATACGACAAGTAACGCCCCCGTCAAAGCCTAAAGCGATTTCTAAAAAGAGTCAGGTGACGGATATTGTAGCAAAAGCAGTTAAAGAAAAGCGGAACACATTCTATGCACAGGATACATTCTATATTTATTACAAATCAAAGTCAATTGTTATGAATGCTGATGAAATGTTTGACAAGTATGGCTGCTTTAGTTCTGTCGATGAGAAGATATACACTCTGAAAGATGGCTCCGCATATGTCAGATACAAAGTAAAGTATAAGAATTATCCGAATATTCTTTTTGCCTATGCAACAGGTGAAACCAAGCACCTCAACAAAGAATCAAAGAAAAATTATGATATTCTGAAAAAAATTATTGACTCTGAAATCTCGGATAATTTCAGCGATGAAGAAAAGGTAAAGGCTATACACGACTATCTTGTAAACAACACGGATTATGACATTGTAAATTACGATAAAGGAACTATACCTGACAGAAGCTATCATATAACAGGGCTTCTTCAGTATAACAAGAGTGTTTGTCAAGGATATACGGAAACATTCCAGCTTCTTATGGATATGCTGAAAATAAATTCGATTCATATAAGCGGTACTGCCAACAATAGCACCAATAGCGGTTATAACGGTCACGCGTGGAACCTTGTTGAGATAGACGGAAAATGGTACTACATTGATGTAACCTGGGATGACCCGTCAAATGTTAAAATGCTCAGATATGATTATTATCTTGTGACAGAGGCAGTTCTATCCAAAAATCACAGATGGGATAAGGAAGGCTTGCCTGTAAGTGACGGCAAAAAGACATATACTGATGAGCAGAATAGAAATTTTATTAAAAAGTTTGCACCTGATTATATTTATTATGATACGACTGATTGGTCATATCAGGGTGACTACTGAGTTGAAAATGACAATAAATCCTGATACAGCTTTAACAGGCAGATATAAGCAGGTGTTCTGATTAATATATAAGTGAGATGGGTACTTTATGAAAGTTAAAAAAATATATTCGGTTTTGTGTGCTGCGGTATGCGTATGCGGATTTGCAGCCTGCGATAAAAACACGTCTGAACAAGCTGAGACAGCTACAGCAGCATCTGTTCACGTCATATCGAGTGGACAGACTACGGTTACAGAAGCTTCAACAAGCGAAAGCGAAACGGAACAAACTACAATTGAAACAGAGCCGCTGTCTGTTTATGATGAGAGCTGTTCAGCAAAGATAACACGTTTTGCGATATCTGCGGATAACGAATATATGATTTCTCCGATTGAATACGAAATAAATCAGGAGAACAAAACAATTGCAGTAAATATAACTTATGAAAATTATGCTGACATACATACGTTACAGAACTGTATTGTTGATATAGAAATCGAAAACGGGGAATATGCCTTTGATATGACAAATCCCGACGGTACAGCGGATTTGACAAGACTTACCGAAATTGTTGTTACTGATGAAAATGGCACAAAAAACAAATATGATGTTATTACGGAAAGAACTGTTTTTGATTTACCGATTGTAAATGTTTATCTTGAAAATCTGACAGACCAGAGCAATATCGGCAGAGATGAGTATATACCGATGACATTTTTTATTGACAATACAGGCGCAGATGAATACGGAGCAGGTACAGACGTTCTTACGGGTAAAATCCGCGGGCGAGGTCACTCAACCTGGAAATGGGAAAAGAAGCCTTACAGAATAAAGCTTGATGAAAAGACATCGGTGCTTGGTCTTGGAGAGAATAAGGACTGGGTTTTGCTGGCGAACTATTCGGATAAAGCAATGCTCAGAAATATTACTGCATACAGTATGAGCCGTTCACTTGACGGTATGGATTGGAACCCTACGCAGTATCCTGTTGATTTGTTTGTAAACGGAATTTATCGCGGTGTTTACACAATTGGCGAGCATATGGAAGCGGCGGAAAGCAGAGTGAACATTGAAACAGGAAGCTCCGAAGCTGATACGGGGTATCTTCTTGAAGTGGGCGGAGACGATGAAGGCGATGTTAAGGGAAAGGATTATTTCCACACGGAACAGAAGCTTGCGAAATTCATAAAAATCAAATCACCTGACACGGACGAAATGACTGAGTCGCAGATGGAATTTATAGTTGATTACATAAATAAAACAGAAGAAGCTATTGTTTCAGGAATTGGGTATGAAGAATATATAGACGTTGACAGCTTCTGCGATTGGATTATCATTCACGAGCTGAGCTACAATTCAGATTGCTGCTTCAGACGAAGCTGTTATCTCAATAAAGACAAGGGTGGAAAGCTGAAGCTTGGACCTGTATGGGATTTTGATTTGGCTTTCGGCAACTGCAATAAGGATAATCAGAATTATGATGATTGGGTGACGGTCGGAGAAAGCTACAAAGACGCTTATGTGCAGGTGAATTGGTGCAACTATCTTATGGAAAATGAAAGCTTCCGTTCAAGGCTCAGGGAAAGATGGTTTGAGGTAAGAGATGCGCTTGTTGAAGAAGCAATGAGCTGCATTGATTATTATGGTGCAAAGCTTGAACGTTCGCAGATAAAAAATTATGAAGCGTGGAATGTCTGGGGTAAAAAAACAGGCTATCAATCGTGGCATAATCTTGAGTTCGATATTACATATAATGACCAGATTCAGTATCTTAAAGATTTCATTACAAAGCGTGCTGAATGGATAGATGAAAATATATGATTGATGAAAGGAATTTACGGCATATGAATTTTAAAAAAATGCTTTTAGGGCTTGCGGCACTTTCCACAATTATATCTGTGACAGGCTGTAAAAAAGTAGATGAACCGCCTGCTGAAACAACATTGCCTGTAATAACGCAAATGACTACTGCTGCTGAAACGACAGCGGTTACAACAGAAAGCACTGCGGCGGAAACGGTTCGTGAGCCGCTTGTTCCTTTGGAAAGATTTGCGGAAACTCTTGAAAAGTACCCCGAAGTTGCAGGACACATTACTGTCCCGGGAACAAATGTGGATTACGATTTTGTTCAGACAACCGATAACGAATTTTATATGTATCGTGATATGGACGGAAACGATGATAAGCGGGGAACGATTTTTCTTGATTTTCGCTGCAAATTCAATGATTACAGTGATATGCAGAGTGATAATATTATTTTGCACGGACACAATATGGCTGATTTAAGTATGTTCGGTTCTTTGAAAAATTATAAGATAAAGCACAGCGATACATCAAATTTCAGCTTTTACCTTGACCACCCTACGTTTACCGTGTCAAACCTATATGAAGAATATACATATAAAATCATTGCCGTATTTGTTATTGAGGTTGAGGAATGGCAGACCCGTGACGGTGTTATATTCGATTATCATAACTATGTTAATTTTACAAAAAAGCGTTCATTCAACGATTGGATTGAAAATGTAAATAAAAGAAGTCAGATTATTACAGGTGTTGATGTAAACAAAGACGATAAGTTTATAACGCTTAACACCTGCAGCAATGAATTCAATAATTCAAGATTTGTTACAATAGCACGCAGAGTGCGTGACGGCGAAAGCGCGGAGGTTGACACATCAAAGGCGATGCTTAATGAAGATGCACTGGAGCCGGATTGGAGCTATATTTACGATGTTGCAGGTAATTAAAAAAGCTGAATTTTTCAGCAGGCGGATATTTTGTATGAGCGGTCGTTTTATTTTAGCGGTCTGGATTTGTTTAAGCTGTGCTTCCTGCGGCACGCAGGGTACGGAGCATATTTCCGAGGATATTACGGAATATACTGCTTCGGAATATTCCGAAACAGTGACAACGACTGAAATGACAACTGCGGAAACAACAACTGCGGAGACAACCGTCTGTACAGCAGAAACGGAAATTATTACAGCAATAACACAGGCGGCAGCTGAATTTGCTCTTTCGGGAGATGTTACGGATTATGCTGTAAATATCGGTATACCTCTTGAGGAACGTTACTCAAAAGGAAATATTGCAAGATTTATCCCTGATATAATTGCTTATGACGGAAGAATTTATGTCGGCGGCGGAGATGATGAGGGTAATCAAGGTGCTGTTCCTCTTATGGCATATGACGAAGAAGGCAGAGAATGGACTTGTGAATACAAGGAAGTTCCTGAGGAGAAAATACAGCGGTTTTACATTATAAATGATACATTGATGTTCAGCGGAGCTGACCCTATGGAGGACTGGACTTTTGGAAATTATTATTTTCTGAATGACGGAGAGTGGGTTAAGCGGCGCAATATTCCTGAGTCTGCTCACGACTATGGTATGTATTGGTATGATAACAGCTTGTTTATAGGAATAGGCTCTGTACCTAAAATTGACGAAAGTGTTTATCCCGCAGTGAAATCGGTTGACAACGGTGAAACCTTTGAACATATCCCGTTTCTAAAGGACGGAGAGCCGCTGAATATTGTAAATATGCCACTGGCAAGGGTATATAATTTCTTTGAATTTGATAATGAATTCTATTGCACTCTTTGGGTACGTTCAGAGGACGGAGCGGTTGACTATTTTGAATTATATCGTTATAATGATAATGTCTTTGTATATGCTGAAAGCCTTGATTATTTTACGGCAGAAAGAAAATATAACCCGAGAAGCTTTGTTTCTGTATATGAAATAAACGGAAGATTGCTTATGGTAAATGAAAACGGACTTCACGTTACCTATGACCTTAAAAGCTATGAGCCGTTGGATGTATGCGGAACAAATTCCGTAAGTGATTTAAATGTGCATAATGGGACTGTTTATGTGCTTGCCAATACTGCTGCTGATGATGGGTACATAAATTCTGTATGTGAAAGCATTGACGGTGAAGTATTTACCGAGAAATTTTCTTTCAGGACAGATATTCCTGCATATTGTTTCACAATCGGTACAGAAGGGTATTATTTTGCACTTGGGGACAGATTTTGCAGCAAAAGTGATTTGTTTGGAACTGTTCTGTTCATACCATTTGCTGAGGGCACAAGTCAGGCACTTGAAGATATTTTTTATAACTAAAGGGTGAATAAAATGAACGCCAGAAAAATAACCGCCGCAGTAATAGCGGTAACAATTCTCGCAGGTATGACAGCGTGTTCAGACACAGCAAATGAAACAGCGGAGGTAAGTGAAACAACAACGATTGCTGAAACTACAACGGTTGCTGAAGCGACTACAGTTACGGAAGAAACACCAAAAGATGTTCCAACAGTAAGCGAAACAGAAGCGGAGACTGCTGTTGAGAAAGCAACGGAAGTTACCAAAGAATTGTTATTGAAGATTATCGACAACACCTGTGCAGAAAATAATATCATAATTTATGACTATGACGGCAATGCAATCGTGGATTTCTTTGATTACAATAATGACGGAGAGCTTGAAGCTGTTGCGTGTACATATGATGAAGCAAATGATGTTTATTCCTTCTGGTATTTTTCAAAGGACGGCGGAACAAAAATCAAGGACGGTGAGGTTACACCGCATTTTTCACGAGTTGAGCTGGATGGGGTAATGTTTGCTGTATGTGAATATCCTGCAATAGGTGTTGGCTCTCCGATTGATGGCTGTGTGTTTATAGACGGCGAATGTGTGCCGCTTAGCACAGACCTTGTTGAGAATAATTATCCGCTTGTAATCGACGCTTTTGAAGACATCATAGGAATTCGTGTCAATGGTCAGACAATAGGCAGCAGCTTTGTTATTCCTGTTAAATGGAACGGTGATAAATTTGTTATTGATAATTCTGCTGTCAGCTATGAATACAACGAAGAAGATATTTACGGCTATGAGCCTGAATTATCTCCCGAAGATGTCATAGCACAGCTTTACGAAAAAGACGGAGCTGAAACTGTTGAATATTACAAGAGCAAGATTGCAGGTTCTTTTGAGTTTAACGGAAACCTCTGCGTGGTTGTTGATGACAATATGATGGTCAGCATTGTAAATTCGGGTACTATGGAGAGCGTGGACATAAGCAAGAATGCAGAATACGCAGATATAAAAATCGTTGAGGGCAACGGTACATATTATCTGGTTACAAAGTGCGTAAAAGGCTTTGATACAGCATTCAGAACGTGGGGCGTGGTAACGGATATTTCCACAGCTGAGGAAGTTGCCTGGTACGAACACGAATATGACGGAGCTTCCTGTACAGACAGCACTCCCGTTGAGGAGCTGCCTGCATCTGAAGAGTATGACAGCTACGCTGACCTTGCTGTTGTTGAGGATGCAAGTCAGATACTTAAAGATATTTTTACTCAGACCTGAAAATAAAATCACATACTTGCAAGGGCATACCGCTTAGGCAGATTAGCGGTGTGCCTTTTTCAGCTTTCAATTAACCTTTGCGGTTTATTTTATTGACAAACTATGGTGATACATATATAATTAAATCATCTAAAAAATACAAATCGGAGATTTTAAAATGAAAAGATTTATTAAATGGGTACTGCCGCTGGTTATGGTATGTATGCTTACAGGATGTTCAGACGGCGCAATTTCAGAGGAGACCGCTGCTGCGGGATCTGAGGGCGGTGCGGAAGTGAGTACGGTTACGGCACGGCTTGAAGAGGATTATGCCGCGGTTATGCCGATACTTTCGATTGACACGAAAAACGGCAGCACGGATTTTGCAACAAAGCCTGTTTCGGGGCACGTTTCAAAGGAGATTGCAAGCTGGACCCGCGGCTATAAAATTCCGCCTGAGCCGTATTACGAGGATTGTGTTATTTCCTTGAAGGGTTCTGATGAAAATGTCCTGCTGAGCGGAATTGAGGCTCAGGTCAAGGTGCACGGCAACTGGACTACTACTTATGACAAAAAGGCTTTTCGTATCAAATTTGCTGAGAAGCAAAATCTGCTTGGTCTGAATGATGGTGCGGAGGTGAGAAACTGGCTGCTGTTGGCAGAATACAAGGACGGTTCAATGCTGAGAAACAAGACCGCTTTTGCGATAGGTCGTGAGCTTCTTGAAGCGGACGGACTTTATTCCTCGGATGCTGAACTTGTGGAGGTTTATATTGACGGAGAATACTGGGGTGTGTATCTGCTTGCTGAACAGCAGCAGATTAACGAGGAACGTGTTGCGATAACGGAAGCTGAGGAAGGGTACACAGGCACGGATATCGGTTATTTTCTTGAATTTGACGGGTATTTTGTCAACGAGGACGAGCTTCAGCAGTTTCACGTTGATTATGCTGACAATGCGCCCCTTGTTCCTTATGACGGAAACGGCGGCAGCGGCAGGACGATAACCTGTTTATCAAAGGGAAAATGGGATTACAAAAAGGACATCGGCTTTACGATAAAGAGCGATATTTATTCTGAGGAGCAGCGTGACTTCATTGCGGATTTTGTAGACGGTGCATATAGGATTATGTACGAGGCGGCTTACAATGACAAGGCTTATGAATTCAACGCTGATTATACGGAGCTTGTTGAGTCGACGCTCACTCCGAGAGAGGCTGTGGAAAATGTTGTGGACGTGCAGTCACTGGTTGATATGTATATCATAAGCGAGCTTACCTGTGACGCTGATATTTACTGGTCAAGCTTCTTTATGAGCGCTGATTTCGGTGCGGACGGCAACAAGAAGCTTACCTTCACTGCGCCGTGGGATTTCGACTCGGCACTCGGCAATAAGGAGCGCTGTGCTGACGGTCAGGGCTTCTACGCTTCAAACATTGTTCCCGATGTTAATTTTCAGTACGAAACAGCAAACCCGTGGCTGGTTGTGCTTGCGTATGAGGACTGGTATCAGGATATGATTAAGGAGAAGTGGACAAGCGCTTATGACGGCGGTGTATTTGACCGTGCTTATGAAATGATTGAGAGAGACAAGACGGTGCACAGCGATGCTTTTGACAGAAACTATGACAGGTGGAATAACCTTGTTGACAATGATTCGTTTGCAGGGGAGCTTTCCCGAAATGCGGCAAAATGCAGGACTCACGCTGAGGCTGCGGATTATCTTGCTGAATGGCTCAGAAGCAGGGTTGAATTTCTTAACGGACAATGGCACAAATAATTGAACGGTATCGGATTTTGACACAAGTCCGGTAAAAACGGACAATAAAAAACAGCCCCTATGGTATAATATTAAGCAACATACTGACTTCGCAATTCAAACGGAGTCAGTATGTTGCTTAAAATTTTATATTATACCTTAGATGCTGTTTTTGTGCTGTCTGTACAATTTGGGGCAGTGCTTTTTTTCGGCACTCTTTATTCGTATTCAGCTTACTTTGTCATATCTTGTGCTGTAGATTATGTTGTCCATTACGCTTTCGGGGGAGATTTCGCCGTCCTTTACCATATCGAAAATTGCGGGAGAAAAGCCTGAAACAAGTGCAGCGCCCGTATCGGAAAAGCTGACGGGAACGTTTTTCTGACGGCTGTTGACGTTCCAGAAAATCACATCGGGAAGTCTGTAGCCGAAGCGTGCGTACTTGCGCTTCATAAGCTCAAACAGGGTCTGATTGTTGCCGCCCTCAATGCACCAGTCAAATTCCATATCTGAAATGATGTAGAGCTTGGAGGGAAGCTCGCTTTGGGACACCTTGTTTCTTACTGCGGCGGAGAGGATAAGCTCAAACACTGCTTCAAGGTTGGTATTTGCAACCTCATTGAAGCGGCTGCAGTAGCTTACCTTTCCTACGATGTCATCGCCCTTTATTTCCACAAGCTGAGGACGCTCGGAGAAGGTGATGAAGTGATTTGCAAATGTGCCCTTGTTGTGTTCAGCAAAGTAAATGCCAAGCGAAAGTGCAGCGTCAATGGGTCTTACATCGCAGCCGCAGGTCATTGAGCCTGAGCCGTCAATAACAGCAATGGCGTTGCAGTTTTCCTCGCCGCTTCCGTAGCTGTCAAGGCTTCTCCAAGCCGCATCAAGGGACGCTCTGTCAGCATCTGTTGTACAGGCAAAAGCCTGTCTTACGATTTCGTAAGGGAAAAGAGCGGAAGCGTGAAGCTTTTCCTCGCCGCTGATAACACGGCTTACAAATTCGTTGTAGCGTTTGCCGTCGTTGCGGATGAATGCCTTGCGGTACTTGAACATAGCCTTTGAAGGCTGCTTCGAGTAGTCAAAGGTGTAGTCATACTCACGGAGACGATTTTCAATGATGTCTATGTAGCTTCTCAGAGAAGCAAGCGTGCGGCGGTAGTCCTTCTCACGCATACCAAGCATTCTGCAAAGCTTTTTAGCCATAGCAACGGTTTTGGCGGAGGACGCATTTACTGAGGGAAGCCATTTTGCAAGGAGAGAAACGTTTTCTTTGTTTGCCATAGCTTCAAGGTCGGCGTCAAGAATACGGCTGATTTCCTTGACGGCTTCATCAGCACAAGGCGTGTCGAGAAGCACGCAGAGGTCATCGTATCTGCCGTACTCCGCAACAAGGGGAATGTTTCTTTTTACAGCCTCGGGCGCTACCTTTGCAAGGATTTCCATAGCTGTGCGGAAGAAACGTCTTTCGCCGAGTCCGCCCCTTACGTCACGGGCAAAAAAGATTATCTTCATTGTCTTTTCGGGGTTTTCGCTGTACGCCTTTATAACAGCGTCCTCTATCTGTTCATTGGTCTGATTACGCATTGCTCCTGCTGTGAAAAACAGGTCAACGCAGTGTGACATTGATGAACGGTTTGTAAGCGCACCGTTTTCGGTGCACGCAATATTATTTTCAGCTTTAAGCAGGTTAAGCATTGTAATCTTCCTTTCTTTCTCAAATAAATACAAGGCGGAGTTTATATGTTACCCAAAAACATCTTCAATTGCTGTAACCGCCTTAAAAAATGTGCACGGTGCAATTTAAGTCGGGATTTGAACCCGAGACATCTACGGAATAACCCGTAAATGCGATATGCCTCATCACATAAACATTGCTGTTTGCACCATTCTTCTTTTTCGGAACAAGTCGCTCATTCACTGAATTTTTCGATGTTAAAGAGTGTGAAGGATTGCTGTATGCGGCTTTTGCGTCCGATAGGTTTTCAAGCGTGTTTTCTTTGACATTCTCACGGTCATACGCATTTCAGCGTTCTGAAACAATACAAGATTGCCCTGACTTGTGATATATGAGAACCTGCAAATTGAATTGCTGTCTCTGAAAACCGTTTTATCCAATCCTCACAGACGTTCCGAAATTTGTTTTTATCACGGCTTTGTATTTTTACGATTGACAGTCGTTGATAAATATTGCTGTGAAAGCCGTTGTATATTCCACGTCAGCCTTTTACAACGCCGACAGTGAAAAGCGTTTTGATTGGTTCAACAAGGTCACGCTGATTAGCCATAACCTGTGTGATATCCTTGTATGCGAAGCGTGCCTCCTCGGCAACGTCCGCCTTGTTGTGCTTTGCAAGGATAACGTTCTTTTCTTTAAGGTCACACATAACCTGTTCGGTAGAAAAATTATCCAGCGCAGCTGTACGGGAGTAAAGTCTTCCTGCACCGTGAGATGAGGACATAAAGCTTTCGGGATTACCCTTGCCCTTTACAATGTAGCTGTATGAACCCATTGCTCCGGGGATAATTCCAAGCTCGCCGTCACCTGCGTGTACTGCACCCTTTCTGTGCACCCACACGTTTTTGCCGTAGTGATTTTCAAGTGCGGCATAGTTGTGGTGACAGTTTATTTCAGTGGAATATGTTGGCTCTGTGCCTGTGTATTTTACAACATAGCGTGTGAAAATCTCCTTGATTTTGCAGAGCATTGCCGCTCTGTTTTCGTAGGCGAAGTCCATAGCCAGCTGCATATAGTTAAGGTAGCGTCTGCCCTCGTCTGAGTCGGCTGGCAGGAATGGAAGCTTCCATTCTGTCGGCACGGAGGAATACCACTTCTCATTCAGCTTATAGGCAAGCTTGTTGAAGTGCTGTCCAACGATGTTGCCGAAATGACGGCTGCCCGAATGAAGCATTATACAGCACATTCCGTCCTCGTCCTGCTGAAGCTCAATGAAGTGATTTCCGCCGCCGAGAGTACCAATCTGAAAGTAGCCCTCATCAATCTGCGGAAGAAGCTCAGCGTCAGCTTCATACTTTGAAAGCTCAGCCTTTGCCCTGTCAAGCACAGCGGATTCCTGCGGCTTTTTGTAATGGTTGAAGCCTGTGGGAATGTTGCGGAGGATATCTCCGCATATCGCCTGCACAAGATTTCCGCTGCCTGTTATGGTTTCACGGAGAACTGAAACGGGGACATCCGTCTGTATGAAAGCCATTCCGCAGCCGATGTCAACCCCTACGGCATTTGGAATTACCACACCGTCGCAGGCGATTACGCCGCCGATTGGCATACCCTTTCCTGCGTGAGCGTCGGGCATAAGCGCAACCCACTTATGTATAAAGGGGAGGCGTGAAAGGTTTTCAACCTGTTCAATACATTTTTGCTCAAGTGCCTCAACAGAGGTGTTCCATATTTTAATCGGCATAGCACCGTCATTGTTTACAACAAACATTTCTGACAACTCCTTTTTGATGTTTCGTGTTTTGCGGTATGTTCAGAGTATATCACCCTGCAAGGAAAAAATCATTTAAAAAAATCTGCGAACATTTCCAAAGGTATTGCCATTGAAATTTTTTTCTGCTATTATAATTGTATTGAAAAAAGAAGGGAAGTGAATATCGTGGCAGGCTTTTCCGAGCTGATAAAAAGCTTTGACAAGACAAGGGATTACGTCCGTGATTTCTTTATTTACGGCTGTAAGGTGAGAAATGATTTTCAGGCAAAAAGCAGCCGTACCTATGACGATGAAAAGCGTCGTGTGGAAAGCTGGCTGGGGGACTATATACACACCGACAATTCTCAGCGCGGCAAAAAGGTTTGTATATCCGTTGACAGCGGACATATCAGCGAAAATCCGCTTTACAAGGCATATTACTCAAAAAGCTTTACCGACAACGATATAAAGCTTCATTTCCTTTTGACAGACATTCTTGCTGACGGCGAGAGCCTGACCCTGAAAGAGCTTGTCAACCGTCTTGCTGACGATTACGGCGAGCTTTTCGATGAGCAGACCGTCCGCAACAAGCTTAAAGAATACGCCGATGAGGGTGTGTTTGTCAAGGAAAAACAGGGCAAAACCGATTATTTCAGGCTCTCCGAGGATACCGCGGAAAGCTTTTTTAATGAGTACGCAGGACTGGACAACGCTGTGAAATTTGCGTCCGAGGCAGGAAATTTCGGCGTTGTGGGCAACAGTCTGCTTAAATCGGCAGGACTGAAAAACGATATCATTCTGAACAAGCACAATTATATTGTACATACCCTTGAGGACGAGGTTATGCTTGATATTGTTTCGGCAATTGATGAAAAACGCTTTATAACCTTCGAAAGCTTCGGTAAAAACCGTGAGGGAAAGACGTTTGAATACAGCGGTGTGCCGTTCAGAATTCTTTCCTCAATGCAGACGGGCAGACGTTATCTTACAATGTACAACTACGAATACCGCCGCTACAATTCGGTGCGTCTTGACAGCATAAAGTCCGTAAAGCAGGGTGAGATTTGTCCCGATTATGATGAAATGCTTGCCCTGTATCTGAAAAATGAGCAGAAATGCTTCGGTGTGTCATTCGGAAGAAGAACCGAGCTTGGGCACGTTGAGCCGATAAAGCTTACGATATTTGCTGACGAAAAAACGGAGGACTACATCATCAACCGTCTTGAACGCGAAAAGCGGTGCGGCACGGTGGAGCACGTTTCCGAAAACACCTTCGTATTCAGTGCTGACGTTTTTGACCCGAATGAAATTATGCAGTGGGCGAAAAGCTTTATAGGGCGGATAATTTCCGTTGAGGGCGGCAGTGAGGAAATCCGTAATAAATTTTACAATGACATAGAAAGAATGAACAGGATGTATTGCGATGAAAAGGAAGATTAATATTTTCAGCGAGCTGTACGGTGCATATTACCGCACGGCGGCGAAAATTCTTGCAGAAGATGAAATAACCGAAAGCGGTATCTACAGTATAATTTCAGAGGAGGCATTTGCCGACTCGGCTTTGTTCATACCGCAGAAGCTTATTCCCAAAAACGGTGTTTCCGATTGGGGACTTATCAAGGCTTGCGACGGAAAAAGCTTTGCTTCTGTATTGAAGCACAAGCCCCGCAGCGCTGCGACGGAGCTTCATAAACGTTGGCTGAGAGCTCAGCTTGCCGACCCGAAATTCAGGCTTTTTCTTGATGATGAGGTTTGTGCAAGGCTGGAGAAACGGCTTGAAGGTGTAAAGCCGCTGTATAAAAGCGAAATTTTCAGAAGTGCAGACGTTTTCAGCGACGGCGACCCTTACACAGATGAAAATTACATAAAGAATTTCCGCAGGATTGTGTCTGCGATTACTTCAAGGGAAGTGCTGGACATTGAATTTCTTTCGGGGAAAAATGAACGGAAGCGTGGGCATTTTCTTCCCTTGCGGCTTGAATATTCACGAAAGAATGACAAGTTCAGGGTGTATTGTGCGGCGTATCGTGACCGTCATTGGAGCAACGGGCTGATTAATCTGGGCAGGGTTATTTCCGCAGCAGGTACTGAATATAAGTCCGTATATGAAGCGGATATGGAGCAGTATTTTTCACAGCGCAGGTGCGTTGAGCCTGTTACTGTGGAGGTTACTCCTGAGCGAAACGGCGTGGAGCGTTTTATGATGGAGTTTGCAACCTATGAGAAATACACGGAACGTGATTTGGAAACAGGCGTGTGCACGGTCAAGCTGTGGTATGACAGGGCTGACGAAACGGAGCTGCTTATCAGACTGCTCAGCTTCGGACCTGTGATTGAGATAAAATCACCGCAAAGCTTCCGCAGACTTGCGGCAGAGCGTGTAAAAAGACAGAATGAGCTGCTCAGGCTGTAAACGGCTGAGCGGCTTTGTTGACTTTTGGGGTAATATGTGCTAATATTTTTATTAGAAATATTTTTTTCAGAGGTGCTATATGCAAAGAAAAAAAGCTGTGAGCTTTTCCACAACACATATTATTATGCTGAGCTTTTTGCTGGTTATAGCAATAGGCACACTTTTGCTTTGGCTTCCGATAAGCCATTCTCAGGGACAGCAGGTTTCCTTTTTGGACGCATTGTTTATGGCGACAACCTCCGTGTGCGTTACGGGGCTGGTTACGCTTACAACAGCTTCCGCCTGGAGTGTTTTCGGTCAGATTGTTATTCTGCTGCTGATACAGATAGGCGGTCTTGGATTTATCACAATTGCTTCGGGCATAGTCATTTCCCTGCATAAAAGAATGAATATGAAAAGCCGTATGCTTATTCAGGACGCATTCAATCTCAACAGCCTTTCGGGAATTGTCAGGTTTACAAAAAATGTTATCAGGGGCACGGCTGTTGTTGAGGGCATAGGTGCACTGCTTTATATGCTTGTATTTGTTCCGCAGTTCGGTGCAAGGGGCATATGGATTTCGGTGTTTACCGCAGTATCCGCTTTCTGCAACGCAGGTATAGATATTATAGGAAGTGACAGCCTTTGCAGTTATGCAACAAATCCGATAGTTAATTTTACAACCTGTTTTCTGATTATTGCAGGCGGTATCGGCTTTATTGTATGGTGGGATGTGATAAATGCGGTCAGAAAGATAAGGCAAAAGGGTCTGAACGCTTTTCGTGAGTTTACCCTTCACACCAAGCTTGCCCTTTCGGCAACAGCGGTGTTTATCCTGTCGGGATGGTTGCTGTTCTTTATTTTCGAGTTTGGCAATCCGCTTACAATAGGGGATTTTTCCTTGGGCGATAAGCTTATGGCATCGCTGTTTCAATCGGTAACAACAAGAACGGCAGGCTTTGCAACCGTGCCGCAGGAAAATCTTACAAATGCTTCTGCGGGAGTTTCATTGCTGCTGATGTTTATAGGCGGTTCACCTGCGGGTACGGCAGGCGGTATAAAGACAGTTACGATTGCTGTTGTTTTTGCTTCTGCACTTGCTACAATACGTCATCGTAAGGATGTTATACTTTTCGGAAGAACAGTTACCAAGGAAGCTGCCGGAAAGGCGGCTGCGGTAATGTGTATGTCCTTTGTGATAATGTTTATTTCAACAATTTTACTGGCAGCAGTTACGGAAGCGGATATGCTGGCAATTGTGTACGAAACGGTAAGTGCAACAGCTACTGTGGGACTTACAAGGAACCTCACGGGCAGCCTTGATGTCTGGGGCAAGCTGATTATAATTGCCACGATGTATCTCGGAAGAGTAGGTCCGATTTCATTGGCGATTGCATTCAGCACACAAAAGGAAAAGCAGAATATTATCAAATGTCCGTCAGAGGATATAAGTGTCGGATAAAACAGATTGGAGATTAAAGTATGAAAAAATCTTATGCGGTATTTGGTCTTGGAAGATACGGTCACGCTGTTGCAAAGGAGCTTATCAGCTATGGTGCTGAGGTAATTGCGGTTGATATGGACGAGGAAATCGTCAATGACGCAGTAGGGGAAATTCCTTTCTGCAAGTGTGCGGATATTACAGACCCTGATGTAATCAAGCAGCTTGGCATTTCAAACGTAGATGTGGTAATTGTTGCAATGGCTTCAAACCTTGAAGCAAGCGTTATGGCAACAATGCTTTGCAAGGAAGCAGGTGTGGGCACTGTAATTGTAAAGTGTGCAAATGAAATGAATTGCCGAATTCTTGAAAAAATAGGTGCGGATAAGGTAGTTTTTCCTGAGAGAGAGTCAGGAACACGTCTTGCAAAAAATCTTGTAAGCTCAGGCTTTATGGATATTATGGAGCTTTCTGAGGATATTTCTATGATTGAGCTTAATGTCCGTGATGAATGGCAGGGCAAGACTCCTATCGAGCTTAATCTGAGAAGAAAATACGGAATAAATATTGTTGCTATTTACAGGGGGGAAAGGGTTACGATTGAAATTGACCCGTCAAAGCCTCTTGAAAATGATATGAAGCTTATTGTCATTGCCAATGTAAATAAGCTTGAAAAATTGAGATGATGAAAACGCTGTGCAGGGAAATCTGTACAGCGATTTTATTTTTGGAAAACTATTGACAAATCAGATAAATGTATGATATACTATAGTTAGCAAAAGCTAACTAAGATTTCTTTTCGAAAGGATTGATAATATGAGCGTTGTTGTGGTTGGAGGTAACGACCGTATGGCAACACGATACAAGGATATCTGCAAGGAATACAACTGCAAGGCAAAGGTTTTCACGCAAATGCCCTCTGATTTTGAGAACAAGCTTGGCACGCCCGACCTGATGGTGGTTTTCACAAATACCTGTTCTCACAAGATGGTCAACAGCGTCAATCAGCGTTCACAGAAGTATGATATTCCCGTTGCGAGAATTCACAGCGCAAGCGCTACAGCACTGAAAAGTGTCCTTGAGCAGTATTGTATATGATTTTAATGTGCAATTCAGATTGCGCTGATTTTTAAAGCAGAGGGTTAGCGCCAACTAACTGGATGAGGTGAGTTTATGTCAGATAAATGCAACAATTTCGTATGTAAGAACTGTGAGTGCGAGAAATTCGGTCAGAAGCTTGCGTTCCATACAGCGCCTACGCTGCTTGGAATAAAGTGCGGAAGCCTTATTTCCCTGACAACGGCGGAGTTTACACTTGATGAGCAGTCTGAACTGTTCAACAGCAAGGCGGCGGCAAAGGGACTTGTAACGAAAATACTTTGCAGCTGTGGAAACCGCACGCTGTTGTTCGTGTACAACGAAAAGCTGATGAAAAGACGGCTTGCCGACCCGCAGGTTCAAGAGGTGCTTAAACAGTACGGCTACCCTGAAAATGTTGGAATTGATGAATGTCTTGCGCACCTTTCAAGCCGCATACGCAGCAGCGAGGAATTCCCGCACGAAATCGGCGTGTTCCTCGGATATCCGCTGGAGGACGTTGTAGGCTTTATTGAGAACAAGGGGGAAAACTTCAAGTTCTGCGGATGCTGGAAGGTATACGGCAGCGAGGAAAATGCAAAGCGTACATTTGCAAACTATGAGAAATGCCGCAAATTTCTCTGCGGCAGGCTGAACGAGGGTGCTGACATTTATCAGGCACTTAAAATATCGTAAATAAACAGAAAACCGCTCCGATAACTCGGAGCGGTAATTTTTATATCTGAGCGGAATAGTTAGGAGCTTCCTTTGTGATGTAGATATCGTGTGGGTGGGACTCCTTAAGACCTGCGCCTGTAATCTTGACAAACTGTGCCTTTTCGTGGAGCTCAGGGATTGTTGCACATCCGCAGTAACCCATACCTGAACGGATACCGCCGATAAGCTGGAAGATTGTATCGGAAACCTGTCCCTTGTAAGGAACACGACCTTCAACGCCCTCAGGAACAAGCTTCTTGTTGTCGGAGTTGCCCTGGAAATATCTGTCCTTTGAGCCGCAAGCCATAGCACCGAGAGAGCCCATACCACGGTAAACCTTGAAGCGTCTGCCCTGGTAGATTTCTTCTTCACCCGGAGCTTCGTCACAGCCTGCAAGGAGTGAGCCGAGCATTACAACGTTTGCACCTGCAGCGAGAGCCTTTACGATATCACCTGAATACTTGATACCGCCGTCAGCGATAACAGGAATGTTGTGCTTAGCAGCAACGCAAGCTACGTCGTAAACTGCTGTAATCTGTGGTACGCCGATACCTGCAACAACTCTTGTTGTACAGATTGAACCAGGACCGATACCAACCTTGAGGCAGTCAGCGCCAGCTTCGATAAGAGCTTCGGCAGCAGCTGCTGTAGCAATGTTACCAGCAATAACAGGGATGTGTGGGAATGCCTTCTTTACTTCACGGACAGCGTTCACGATGTTGATGTTGTGACCGTGAGCGGAGTCGAGAACGAGAACGTCAACCTGAGCGTCAACGAGAGCCTGTGCACGTTCCATCATATTTGCAGCAACGCCGATTGCAGCACCGCAGAGGAGTCTGCCTGACTTGTCACGTGCAGAGTTAGGATATTCGATAGCCTTTTCAATGTCCTTGATAGTGATAAGGCCCTTGAGAATGCCGTTGTCATCAACGATAGGGAGCTTTTCAATCTTGTGCTGCATAAGAATTTTCTGAGCACCTGCAAGGTCAGTTCCTACAGGAGCAGTAACGAGGTTTTCCTTTGTCATAACGTCGCCGATAGGAATGTTGAAATCAGTAAGGAAACGGAGGTCACGGTTTGTAAGGATACCGATGAGCTTCTTGTTTTCATCAACAACAGGAACACCTGAAATTCTGTACTTGCCCATAAGCTCATCAGCTTCGGAAACGAGTCTGTCAGCTGTGAGGGAGAACGGATTAACGATAACGCCGTTTTCGGAACGCTTTACGCGGTCAACTTCCTCAGCCTGCTTTTCGATTGACATATTCTTGTGAATAACACCGATACCGCCTTCACGAGCGATAGCGATAGCCATATTTGCTTCTGTAACTGTGTCCATAGCGGAAGTGATGATAGGAGTGTTGAGCATAATGTCGCCTGCAAGTCTTGTTCCGAGGTTAACCATATTAGGTGTGCAGTTTGACTCGGCAGGGATAAGGAGAACGTCATCAAATGTGAGACCTTCCTTTACGAATTTGTTGGTGTAATTTGTTTCCAGCATCAGAAATACCTCCCCAAAAATTTTACATCATAAATATATTTCTATTAGAATATCACTTTACCGCCCTTTAGTCAAGTAATAATTAATGAACAGGCAGTTAGAAAAATATCAAGTTTTGCGGTGTAATTTTGTGCATTTCTTCACTACCCGATTTTACCGCTTTCCTTCAGCAGGTTATACAGTGTAGGTTCAAAGGAAAATTCCTTCATCAGGTTCTCGGCTTCTTCAAGATACTGCTCACGTCCGCGGGGATTTCCGCTTCGTTTCACGGCACGGATAAGGATATTTTTCGGAGTATGCTCAAAGTCCACGAATTCCAGCAGCTGAGTTTTGTAGCCGCAGTATTCCAGCAGATTTGCACGGATAGCGTCCGTACAAAGTGCCGCAGTACGCTCCTTGATTATGCCGTAGCGTGTCAGAAGTGAAAGCTTGTCCGACTTCATCTGTGAGTTAAGCTCGTGCTGACAGCAGGGGACGGAAAAAATCATATCAGCGTTGCGCATTATTGCATTGTGCAAAGCGTAGTCCGTAGCCGTGTCGCAGGCGTGAAGCGTAACAACCATATCAACCTTGCCCTGTACGGAAGCGCCGCTGATGTCACCCATCTCAAAACGCAGATTTTTGTATCCGTATCTTTCGGCAGCAGCATTGCACTTTTCGATTACATCGGCTTTCAGGTCAAGACCCAGCATATCAACCTCCGTGCCGAGAATTTCAGTGAAATAGTGGTACAGCACAAAGGTAAGATAGGATTTTCCACAGCCGAAATCCACGATTTTCAGCTTTTTTCCCGACAGACCCTTTTCACGCACAGCATCGTCAATAATCTCCGTGAAGCGGTTAATCTGACGGAACTTGTCATACATAGGCTTTGCAACCTTGCCGTCCTTTGTGAAAACGCCCATATCCACAAGCGCAGGGAATGGCTTGTCCTCAGGGATAATATAGTTTTTCTTACGGTTATGGGTCTGTTCCGCAGGTACATCGACAGCAGCTGTTTTCTTCTTGTTGAAAAGCACCTTACCCTTTTTTGTAACGGAAAGTGCATATTCGTAATTTTCACCCCAGCCATTCAGCTGACCATAGCCGTCATTGAAGAAGTCCACGCACTTTTCAGACGCCTCCTCAGCTGTAAGGTTTTCGTGGAACACCTGCTTTTCGGTGTATTTTTCAAGCTGATAGCCGCTGTTCTTTTTCAGTATGCATAGCTTGCGGTACTCAGCATTTTTCGGCGGCTTGCTTATAATTATTCTTGTGGGATTATCCCCGAAAACAGTATCAAGAAATGTGTTTATTTCGCTCATAATTTTTCTCCAGAGTTTTTTAAAATTATACCACGGCACTGCCGCAAACGTCAAGTGCATAGGAAACAAAAAGCCACCCCTGAATTCAGGAATGGCTTTGATGTGCTATTAATACTGTGAAACGTAGTCCAATGGGTCTTCATATGAACCGTAAGCGTTTCTGATTTCGAAGTGGAGGTGGTTACCTGTGGAGTCACCTGTGCTTCCGACGTAACCGATAAGCTGTCCCTTTACAACGTAATCGCCGTAGGAAATTTCTGCAAGTGAGCTCATATGAGCGTACATTGCAACCTCACCATTGTCGTGCTTGATTCTTACACAAGTACCGTAACCGCCGTTCCAGCCTGTTTCAGCCTGTGTGATAGTACCTGCTTCTGTAGCATAGATAGGTGTTCCGTAAGGAGCAGCGATATCAATACCCTTATGACCTCTGCCATCGCCCATATAAGCGGAAATATAACCGCCGTCAACAGGCCAGAAGTAAACACCTGAACCGCCTGAGCCTTCACTTACAGGAGTAATTGTTTCTCTTGTGCCGACTCTTCTGTATTCAGTAATCGGTTCGGAAATAATTTCCTCACTGATAATTTCTGTTGCAACAGGAGTATCGCCCTTGTATGTAACCTTTGCAAATACTCGCTTTTCGCCTTCAACGCCCTCTACATCGACTTCATAGTCGCCCTTGTAGATGTCATCGTCCTCGGTCTTTACGATTTCGTAGTCAATTTCTTCTGTGTACTCAACTTCACGGGTAGTCATTACCTGAAGGTAAGGAACTTCTTCACTAAGCTGAATTACAGCACCAATCGGGAAAAATTCCGTAATATCCTCAATTTCTTCGCCCTTGTAGGAAGCAAAACATTCATTGAGTTCGTCCATAGTCATACCGTTGTCAATTGCAACGTCCCAAGGGTTATCGCCCTTTACAACCTCGTAATAAACAGGCTCTGTAACGAGAGAGTCGAGCTTTTCAATAATATCAATCTGCTCAACGACCTGGTCAGGCATTACATAATTTTCGTATGTATACTCAACGTTTTTATCGAAGGAAACCTCGATAACGCCTTCACCTGCATACTCGGTTTTCTTGGTTTCAAGGAAGTTTTCAATTGCTGTATTATCTGTAACAGCTCCGATAAACTCGCCGTCAACTGTGATAACGTAAGCTCTTTCCTTATCGACAGTGCTTTCAATCATATCAACAGGTTCTTCAGCTTCTACAGGGATTTCTTCAACAGGTTCAGCTTCAACAATCTGAGTATCAATCTGTTCCTGAATAGCGTCAGCAAGCATCTGCTCGTCGATTACCTTATCCTGAGCACCGAGAGGCTTCAGGGAAAGCATAGCTGTGATATATGTTTCACTTTCTGTATCGAAGTAAGTTGCTCTGTCAGCAACAACCTGCTGAGCCTGATTGATAACGGATTCTTCGGAAACCACGCCGATTTCCTGACCGTTATATTCAACGGAAACACCGTAGTCAGCGGAAGTTTTTTCCGCAACAACACCGATGAGTAACGCAATACCAAGCACCGGAACAGTATGGTTTATAACCGTTTTGGTAAAATTCTTATTGTTCTTTATAGCCGCACCAATATCGGAAAGCTGGAGGATAAGAGCCTTACCGAAGCCTACCTCAGCCATTCTTTCGGCGAATTTTCCGTTTATTGCAGAAATATTCTCGGCAAACCTTACGAAGCCTCTTCCGAAATTCTTCATTTTGATTAATGAAGCGTCTGCAATTTCTTTTCCCAAAGGAACAAGACTGTGATTAATCTTTTTTACGGCACTGCCTGCAAGAGAGAGAGTTCTCTTAACGGCAGCGGAACAAATATATGTAACGAGTGTACCGATGTCCACCATAGCTGACTCAAAATTTATCTTTTTCTTATTAAGTTCAGCGGCATTCTCCGCTTGCTTTTCAGCATTTGGATGAAGGCTCATTACAACAACTCCTTTCCGTATTTTTCACACATATTATTTATCATATAAAAATTGTCTGCAAATCAAACAGTTACAAAACAGTAACATTACTACTATTATACCCTTTTTGCCTGAAAAATCAACCATTAATCGTTTTAAGTCACAATTTCTTCATCTTTTTTGGACGTTATTACAAATTGTTTGCGAATTTTTAGTTGTTATGCCTATAAATTTTATTGTATTCTTTGTCATAATCTTTGCTTTTTTGTTGCATCACGCTAAAATTAACAATTTATTACAGTTACAATCTGTAACTTTTTTAAAGTCACTTTTAAAATAAATGACGTAAAACAGCCATTTCAGCCAATTCAAATTATTACAAAACGGTAACAAAGAGTTACAATCCTACATCTCAGAAAATAACGTTGCCATATCCTCTCTCAGCGGACAGCTTACCACAATTTCTCTGCCGTCGGACAACGGAAAACTCATTTCGCCGCAGTGAAGTGCCTGAACCTTGCAGTGTTCAAGGCTTCCACCGTAAAAATCGTCCCCTGCAAGAGGGTGACCCACAGAAGAAAAATGCACCCTTATCTGATGAGTACGGCCTGTTTCAAGCAAGACCCTGACCAGACTGTGAAATGCATTGCTTTTTATAATAGTATAGTTTGTCACGGCACGCTGACCGTCGCTTCTTACCTCACGGCGGATTATTGATTCTCCAGCCCTTCCGATTGGTGCGTCAATTCTGTACCCCTCCGATGTTTCCGTCCATTCAATTCCCTCACAGCAGCCTGACGGAACAGGCTTGCCCTCGGTTACGGCGTAGTAAACCTTATTGATTTTTCCACCGTAAATATTTGCAGCGTGTGCATTTTTTGCAGCAGCGCAAAGTCCCGATGTGTCCTTGTCAAGCCTGTTTATAGGACGAAAGGTCAGCTGAGGATACATTGCCGAAAAGCAGTTGCCAAGCGTATCGCCCTGATGCTTTATGGACGGATGCACAGGCATTCCTGCGGGCTTGTTGAAGATGACAAGATTTTCGTCCTCATATGCAACGGGCACAGTAAGGTCTGAGTTTGGTTCAAGCAGGCTTTCGTCAAGGTTTTTCAGCACCACGACATCGCCGTCGCTGACGATATCAACCGTTCTCAGCAATTCGCCTCGTCGGGTTATTCCCATATTGACACGTTTAAGCTTTGTCACAAGCCGTCTTGATACACCGCACTGCCTGAGAAAATCGCCGCAGGTTATACCGCCGTTTTCTACCGTAAATTCAATTGTTCCAGCTTTATCTTGAAGCAAATTTTTCTCTCCGTTCCATATTTACAAGTTTGTCCTTTTCAAAACCGTCCTCAATTATTTCATTTATTGCCGCCGTGTAAATCATCATCATTTTCGGAATTACAAAAATCATTGGGAAAACAACTATACAGGGAATCAGCATTATTGCACAGCTTCTGAGCACCTCTATCATATAACCCTGTTTGCCTTTCATAAACTGTACGCTTTCGTTTATTATTTCGCCTGCAGGTCTGTCGTGACCGAGAGCGTAAAGATATGGTGCAGCCGCATATTTTATATTGATGATGTTATATGCCAGATATGTCAGGGCGGAAAGCATAAGGAGTGCCACGACCACCAGATTATATCCGAGACCGCCGCCGATAGTGTTGAATTTGATTATGAGGTATATTCCTGCACTGAGCAGAATTGAAAAGGGAATCAGCAGGAAGATTTTTTTCAGAAACAGCATAGCACTCAGCTTATAAACCTGAAGCAGACGCTTGGCTGAAAAATAACAGCTGAATATGCTCTTTGCGTGGACGGAATGTCCTCTGACCTGCTGAAGTCTGTACCATCTTAAACCGTAATTATAGGGAACAGTAATCACCAGCATAAAAAGAGCAAGAATGGCGGTTACTGTAAGCATAATTTTGTCTGCTGCATTTTCAATTATGCCCATAGAAACAAGCGTATTCATTATGATATACCAGGCAAAAACAGCAGCACAAAGTCCGCCTGCCGAAATGATAAACGCTGCACAACTTTCTCCCCAGCATTTTCTCATACGGGGAGCAATACTCTGTTTAAGTTCCTTTACATTTTTCAAAATGTGTTCCTCCGATTAATCTTTTCCCGGAATTTTACCAAGAATTTCAAAGGTGTTGCCATTCTGCCACATCATTGCGCTGACAAGAATTTCGTACCCCTCGCCGGGGTCGCAGGCAAATTCCATTGGCTTCATTTTCGGCAGACCGAAGCAGGACATCATATTCATCAGAATTCCCGAATGGGTTACCACGCCTGTATGTGTGTAGCCGTTTTTCATCATATCCATTATAATCAGATTAAGGGCGGAATAGCATCTCATCATCATACTGCGGAGAGTCTCTCCGTTCGGCGGAGGGTTGTCAAGTCCGCCCTTGAGCCATTTCTTATAGCTGTCAAGCTGAATAAGTTCTTCGGCAGGAAGTCCCTCGAACACGCCGAAGTCCATTTCTCTCAGGTCATCGACAATGACAATTTCACGTTCAGGGAAAAGAATTTCCGCAGACTGAACTGCTCTTTCAAGAGGGCTTGAATATACTCTCTGTACTTTCGGATATTCATACTGGTCGTATTTATCCTCCAGCGCTTCTCTGCCTGTTTCAGAAAGCGGCAGGTCAGTCTTGCCGATATAAATTCCGTTCTCATTAGCCTCGGTAAGACCGTGGCGAAGTATGCTTATGCGGTATCCTTTCATTGGAATTGCTCCTCTCATTTCTATTTAATGGTAAAAATAAAGTGTTTTTTATACAAATATACAAAAAAAATTCTCAACATTTATCGACTTTTTTTGCCTAAACCTATTTACAAATTGTACGTTATAAGTTATAATTTACAGTATGTAAAGAATTTTTCAGGAGGTGACGTGATGAATTCGGACTTTCCAAGAATTATAACCCTGCTCAGGAAAGAACGCGGCATCAGTCAGAAAAAAGCAGCTGCCGACCTCGGCATTTCGCAGGCTCTCCTTTCACATTATGAAAAGGGTATCAGAGAATGCGGTCTTGAATTTCTCGTTAAAACAGCAGATTATTATAACGTTTCCTGCGATTATCTTCTTGGTCGTTCCCCCGAACCTGCGGGAAAAACGCTCTCATATGAGGATATCCCCGAGCACGACCCCAACAGCAGGGAAAAGATTGCAGCAGGCGGTGTAATGGCATCATTCAATAAAAAGCTTGTCATCAATGCGGTTACTGTCCTGTTTTCACTTGTTCAGAAAACAAAAAGTGCTGCAATTTTAAAGGAAGTTTCCAACTACCTTATGCTTTCTGTGTATAAGATGTTCCGCATCGTGTATTCGGCTAACCCGAAGAATGACCAGCATTTCTTCACAATTCCCGAAATTATCGCATCAGGCTCAGCTTCGGCAGCGATGTCCGTGTGTGAGGCTAATGCTTCCGCAGCAGCAAAGGGTGTTGCGGTAAACGGCAATGATGTTGCCGCAGAAACGGATGACACGCTTATTACAGCAAATTCCCTCGCTGAGGAATATGCAGGTTCAGCGTCCTCGCTTCTTAATGTTATCAAGAACAGCGAAGCCCGTATGCAGATGATAAACAATTCTGACAAATAATATTCTAACATACTTTTCGTCTTTTTTCAATAGCCAATAAACAAGTATAACCTGAGAAGAACAGATTTCTTCTCAGGTTATTTTTTGTTTTACCACTTATCTTCTTCGCCCTCTTTTGGCAGGCAGGGAGTAAGTGCCGCAATTGCGCACTCAATCTGCTTGTCAGTCGGCTCTTTTGTTGTAATTCTCTGAAGCCACAGACCGGGGGCGGAAATTATTTTTGTTATGATGTTGTCGTACTTGCCTGCAAGCTTGATAAGCTCATATGCAATTGAGGCTTCGGGGATAAGACAAAGCATCTGCACGCCGAAACGAAGCCACATATTTGTCCTCGGCAGGAAGATACCAACGATAAGACTGAGCAGGAGTACGATAAGTATAAAGCTTGTTCCGCAGCGTGGGTGGAAACGGGTATGCTTGCGGACATTTTCCACTGTAAGTTCTTCCTGTGCCTCGTAGCAGGCAATGGTTTTGTGCTCAGCACCGTGGTACATAAAGGTTGTTTTGATACTTCCCATAAAGGAAATAGCGTACATATATCCCACAAGCAGCACAAGTCTTGCCAGACCCTCGATAATAGGTCTTGCTGTTTCAGCCGCACCCAGCTTTACGAAGATATTGCCCACGAGGATAGGACCGCCCTTGAATACTATAAGGGAAAAAGCAAGTGCGATAACAACGGAAATAATCATTATCACGTTAACAAGCTTGTCACCGAATTTGTCGGTAAGCCACTGCTCGAATTTGCTTAATTCTTCTTCCTCATCGTCCTCGGTAATCTGCTTTTCGGCAGATTTCATCGTGCATCGGATACCCTCTGCCATACTTGATACAAAGTTTATACAGCCTCTTATAAACGGTGCTTTTTTGTACCAAGGTGCATCCTTGCCGTTTTTAACAGCCCACTGTTCAACGTCAATCGTGCCGTCAGGGAGTCTGCAAGCCATTGCGGCAGTTGTGATACCTCTCATATAAACGCCCTCAATCAGCGCCTGTCCGCCGATTTTGGACTTGAAACATTCTTTTTTGCAATCACTCATTTTTTGGTGTATCCTTTCTTTTGGGGTTAAGATTTCTGCACGGGCAGGATAATCGTTACCGTTGTGCCCACATTCTGTTCGCTTGTAATATCAAGCCGTCCTCCGTGCATTGCGATAATTTCATCTGCAACGGCAAGTCCGATACCGCTTCCTCGGCGGGTGTGGTTTGCCTTGTAGAATTTCGTCTTTATCTTAGGCAGGTCGTGCTTGCTTATTCCGCAGCCTGTGTCGGACACATCAATCCTGATATGGTCGCTGTCCTCCATAAGTGCCTGAATTGAAACAAGACCGCCCTTGTCGGAATATTTTATAGCGTTGTCGATGACGTTGATGAAAACCTGTCTGATACGGTTTTTGTCGCCGCAGATAAACGGCAGCATATCAGGCTCGTCATAGACAACGGAAATGCCCTCTTTTTTCGCCTTTTCGGTATAAATCAGCACCGCGTCCCCAAGCTCGGCAAGAACGTCCATAGTTGCCTTGTTGAGGGAGAAGCGTCCGTTCTGCATACGGGAGAAATCCAGCAATTCTTCAACCATTTCCGAAAGACGTTCACTTTCGGAAGTTATAACACGCATACCCTTTGCAACGGTTTCAGCGTCGTCAGGCATAGTGCCTATGGTTTCTGCCCAGCCCTTGATAGCAGTAAGAGGTGTACGCAGCTCGTGGGAAACGCTTGAAATGAACTCGTTCTTCATCTGCTCCGAAAGAGCAAGCTCGCTTGCCATATGGTTTACAGTGTCGCACAGGTCACCGATTTCGTCGTCGTTCTTTTTGGTAATACGGACGGAAAAGTCACCCATTGCGTACCGCCTTGCAGTTGAACCGATTTGCCGTACAGGGATAACAATTGACTTGACAAAGTAAAGTCCCGAGAAGAACATCAGTGCAAGAATTGTAAGGCAGATTGCCGAAAGCATAAAGGTTATGCTGTAGATATGTGTGTTTACTGCATCGAGGGAGGAAACCATTCTTATTGCGGAGTATCCTGCATCATTTTTCGGAAGCATTATGCATACCGCCATAATTTTCTCGCCGCTGCTGAGTCTGCCAGTGGAGTAACCGCTTGTACCGCTTTTTGCAGCTTCGGTGTAATCAAGCATCTCATCAAGGCTTTCCTCGGGGACAAACCCTGACGAGGTAAGTCCGACGTTGCCTTTTTCGCTTACAACCATAAGCTCCATTTTGTCCTTTTCCGACCAGTTTTCTACCGTAGCGCGAACCTCTGCGGAAAAGTTTGTGGAGGGGTCATTGTAGGAATTCTGAAGAATATTTGAAACCATATTCATTCGTGAGGTAAGGTACTGCTTTGCTGAGCTGTAATAATAACTGCGCACGAAAAGCGTACCCAGAATAACCAGTATAAGCAGCATAATTGAAATTACGCCAAGGTTGTTAATCAGCCACCGCCTTGTAATATTCGATTTTCGCAAGAGCACCCTCCTCTCCGTTGCAGATTATTAAAGCTTAGTCCTCGCCCTTTACCGACCACTTGTAGCCGAAGCCCCATATCGTTGAAATATATTTCGGATTTGAAGGCTCGTCCTCAATTTTCATTCGGATACGGCGGATATTAACGTCAACAATTTTGTCGTCGCCATAGTAATTTTCGCCCCAGATATGAGTCAGGATAGAATTTCTGTCAAGAGCGGTATCCTGATTGTTAAGGAAATACTCCATAATCTGATATTCAACCTGAGTAAGGTCAATAGGTGCACCATTCTTTGCAACAGTCCTGCTCTTGAGATTGAGCACGAAGGGTCCCGACTCGATTGTTGAAGCGGTGTCTTCCTCACGGACAACGCTCATACTTACTCTGCGGTAGATAGCGTCAATTCTTGCAGTAAGCTCAGAAGGGGAAAAAGGCTTTGTTATGTAGTCGTCAGCACCAAGCATAAGACCGCTTACCTTGTCCATTTCCTGAGTTTTTGCGGAAAGCATAATAATACCGATTGTGCTGCTCTTTTTACGGAGCGCCTTGCACACCTGAAAGCCGTCAATGCCGGGCATCATAATATCAAGAAGTGCGATATCGAAGTTGCCGTGCTCCTGCTCGAAAACTCTGAGAGCCTCCTCGCCGCAGTTCACGTCCACAACCTCATAGCCTGCTCTTTTAAGGTTGATAACCACAAAGTCGCGGATTACGTCTTCGTCTTCACAAACAAGTATACGTTTCATAAAATCATTCCTTTCTCAGTTAAAACAACGATTGATTATTTAGCAAGAATAAAGAAGCTGTTGCTGATTTCCGTGCCCGTAAGAATAAGGGGCTCGTCGGAAATATCGGGACATTTCACCAGATAATTCGTGTTATTGTTGCTCTTTACAAGCATATATCCGTCATCAAGCAGTGCAGGGGTTTCCTCAGCTGTTGCCGTGGCAATTCTCATAAGCTCGGTTGTACTGTTGTTGAGGTCAATTCTGTATTTATAGAAAACAATCTCACCTGTTACGCTGTCAGACTTGGCAGTTACAACACCGCCGTCCCAGCGGCTTGGGAGAATAAAGCAGTACCCTTCTGCAATATTATAATAGCTTGAATATTTCTTGACGATGCTGTAGTTGTCAAGCACATTCCATTCAACGCTGTAGGGCTTTATACCCGGAGTAGTTTCGGTGTAACCCGGGAAAAATGTCAGCTTCGGGATTTCAATTATACCGTCAAGGTCGATATCCGTGCAGGGGTAGCCTGCCTGACGCACGGTCTGTTCAATCATAGCAGACTCACCGAGATAGAGCGGGTTACGGAGCTGTCCGTTGACGGAATAGATAATTTCTGTTGTAAGCTTTCCTCCCGACAGACCGTCAATAAAAATTGCAGGTGTGCCCGTGCCGATATAACCCGAAGCAATATTTACGAAATCCGTTGTGCTTTCATTCAGTGCAACATTTGCCGTTTCGGTAATTCTGCCCTCAGCGGTAGTTGAAATAAGTCCTGCCGAAGCTTTCTTCATCTGAATATTTGGACGGATAAGCACCAGCTCGCTTTTTCCGTCACGTTCAAGGTCGGTAATGAACATAGTGCTGTAGTTGTCGGAATATTCAGGGACTAACATTCCGTTGCTGTATCGGTAAATTCTTACCTGCTTTTCACCTGAAAGAAGCGTGTAGCCGATAATAATGCTTGTGCCGCTTCTGTCACCGAGTTGGGCAAACATAATCCTGTCGATTTCCGTGCCTATTCCTGCGTGGTCGTAGACACTTGTCCACTTGCCTTCACGTCTGTCAATAACATTAACACGGACGTTTGCGCCGTTTTCGATTTCACCTGTTTTTTCGTAGAACACGATAGCCTCATTGTCGGGTTCATCATCAATATCCGCAAAGATAAAAGCTGAGCGATAATCGCCGCTTCGTGGATATTGCAGACGTATGTCCTCACCCACTGATTTTACAAGTGCGTCATAAACCGCAGACTGTTCTTCGGAAAGTTTTGGGGGAGTAAGCAGCATATCAACAGATGCGCTTGATGAGCAGCCTGAAAAAGCGAAAGCCAATGCAAGTGCAGTTATTGTTTTCAGTATTTTATTTTTATTCAAGGCTTTCACTTCTTTCTGCAAAAATGGGGCTATGAGAGTTTGCATCCCCACGCCCCATATAATTATTTTTATACTTCGTCAGTAATATCGGACATACCCTTTGATGTCATAGTTGTCTTTGTCCAGCGGCGCTTACCTGTAAGGTTGAGCTTAGGCATTACTCTGTATACATATGTGCTCCAGAATACGGCAATGATAGCAATTGTAACAACTGCGATGCCGATATTTGAAACAGCAGGCATTTCCATACCGTCTCTTTCAGTATAGGACTTTATGAAAAGCATAATATATCTTGGTGCAACGGAAACCATTGCAAATACAGAAGCCATATAGCCGAAAATACACATCCAGAAGCGGGTATTTTTCTTTTCCCAGCCACCGAAAAGTCTTGCTGCGCAAAGGAAGAACATTGATGCAGTCATTGCAGTAAACAGCTCAATAATCTTTTCGGAGTAGATACCAACAAGCTGATTTTCGGAGAACATTGCAAAGATTTCAATAAGCTTCCAAATAGGGAAGAACATCATAAATACGCAGTTACCGCTTGAAATGCCCTCGCCCTTCATAATATTTACGCCTGTGGAAATAAGGGTAATGATTGTAATAAGCTTAACTGAAAACAGTACCCATTCCATAGCAGGGATGCCTGCAAAAATGAATACAGGGTTGTCCTCGGTAGAAATTGCAAGATTTGCCTTTGCAACTGCTGAGAAATCCATAAAAATTTCAAATACAATAAGGAGTGCAAGAATGAACATTGCAGCACCTGCGTGAGGTGAGATTTTCTTGTTCAGTCTTTCAGCACGCAGACGCATAGGGTTGATAAGTATGCAGGACTTGATTGCCTTGTCACGGGATTTGCCAAGAATCATTATTGCAAAAATAACCGCAAAGCCGATTAAAAGTGCCCAGAATGTGTAATTCTTTGCAAGTGACGGGTCAATATATTTGCCCATAGCAAAATCCATATTTGTATTGAGCTGAATTGTTCTTGCAGCTACTGCACAGACAAGTGTGATAACGTATGCAACCAGTGAGAGTTTTTTGTCAAGGATTACTTTTGAAGCCTTGTATGGTTTAGTTTCTTTCATTGCCGTTTTCCCCTTATTTCATATTTACCTTTCAAGGTATTGGTTGTGTTGATATTATTTACGTTCTTCAATAGGGATATACTTGCGCCTTTTAGCTACTGCCTTATATGCAGGACGGATAATTCTCTTGCCGTTGAGAAGCTCCTCGATACGGTGAGCAGACCAGCCTGCAATTCTTGAAATAGCAAAGAGTGGAGTATTAAGCTCAACAGGAATTTTCAGCATTCTGTACACAAGACCCGAATACATATCAACGTTTGCGCACATTGCCTTTGAATTGTTCTTGACCTCTGCAAACACCTGCGGAGTAAGTCTTTCAACCGCATCAAGCAGCTTGAATTCCTTTTCGAAATCCGTACCCTCAGCAAGTTTCATAGCGTGCTCCTTGAGGATAATTGCTCTCGGGTCGGAGATTGTGTAGACTGCGTGACCCATACCGTACACAAGACCTGTACCGTCGCCAGCCTTACAGCGGATAACGTCAGCGAGATAATCCCTGACCTCGTTGTCATCTTCCCAGTTCTTGATATTCGCCTTGAATTCTTCAAGCTGGTTGATAACCTTGAAGTTTGCGCCGCCGTGTCTGTGTCCTTTAAGAGAGCCGATTGCGCCTGCGTAAGCGGAGTAAGCGTCCGTGCCCGAAGATGTGAGCGTGCGGCAGGTGAAGGTGGAGTTGTTGCCGCCGCCGTGCTCAGCGTGGATAATCAGCATAAGGTCGAGAAGACGAGCTTCTTCCTCGGTATATTTTCTGTCAGGACGAAGTGTTGACAGAACAGTCTGTGCAGTGCACTCATCGGGATTAATCGGGTGCATATACAGGCTTTCGTGGTCAAAAACCCTTCTCTTTATCTGATATGCGTCAACCATAGCAGATGGAAGTCTTGCAATGATTGAAATTGCACGGAGGATTTCCATTTCTATTGACTGGTCCTCAGGGTTTTCCTCGTAGGAATAGAGTGCAAGTACGGAACGTGCCATCTTGTTCATTATATTCCTTGAAGGAGCTTTAAATATCATATCCTCGGAAAAATACGGAGGAAGCTCTCTGAACTTGAACAGCATTTCGTTGAAGCCCTTGAGCTGTTCTTCTGTAGGAAGCTGACCGAAAAGGAGCAGGTAAACAGTTTCCTCAAAGCCGAAGCGTCCTTTTTCAGTTGTATTTTCCACGATATCATTGATGCTGTAGCCTCTGTAGATAAGTTCACCCGGTACAGCCTCACGCTCGCCCTCGTTGAAAACGTAGCCGTGAACGTTACAGATATTTGTTATACCTGCCATAACACCGCTTCCGTCGCTGTTACGCAGACCGCGTTTTACCTGATATTTTTCATAAAGCGACTGGTCGATAGTGTTATTTTTTGCAAACTCGTCGCATAAGCTTTTAAAGACATCTTTATTGTAATCAATATTGTTCAATTTCTGCTACTCTCCCATTATCATTTCATATACACTTCTATTTTACAACACTGTAAACAACTTGTCAAGAATTTTATTGATTTAATGACTAAAAAACAAAACGGAGGAATGTTATGATGAAAGATTTGTTGAAAATCGCAGTTGTTTTTGCGGTATTGCTCCTTGCAATACCGATGCTGACTTTTCTTGTGCCGAAAAAAAGCACGTCTGAGGAGAAGGCAGCGGGAACCGAACAGGCTGAAACTGCGGAACAGTCTGTACTAAATGAAATGTCCGCAGGTGACGTGCTTAAAGTGCTCGATTTCACCAGCGGACAAGTTATGACTCTTGAAATGCGTGATTATGTGATAGGTGCGGTGCTTGCGGAAATGCCTGCTTCTTACCACGAGGAAGCCCTTAAAGCACAGGCGGTTGCCGCAAGGACGTATGCCGTGCGACAGCGCGAAAAACAGCGGCTTAACCCTGACGAACTGCTGATGGGCGCTGATATTTCCAATGACAGCACCAAATATCAGGCATACTTTACTCCCGAACAGGCGAAAGCTTTTTACGGTGAAAGCTATGATACCTATTATAATATAGTATCCGAAGCGGTTGACGCAACGGGCACGGAAATCCTGATGTACGGCGGCGAACCGATTGTTGCGGCATTTCATTCCACGTCGGGCGGAAGAACGGAAAGTGCGGAGGTAATATGGGGCAGCGAAGTAGAGTATCTTGTCCCCGTGGAGAGTGCCGAGGACGAAAATTCTCCCGTGTATCTCGATGAGAAAGTTTTCACCGAGGACGAGCTTCGTGCACGTCTTGAAGCAGAGTACCCAAATGCTGATTTCAGCGGTGCAGCTGAAAAATGGGTCGTTATCGGTGACAGAAGCACATCGGGTACGGTTGTTGAGCTTTCGGCAGGGGGGGAAGTGCTGGCGGGCACGGAATTCCGACAGATTTTCTCTCTCAGGTCAGCAAATTTCACGGTTGAGTACGCCGACGGACAGTTTACAATCACAACCAAAGGCAACGGTCACGGCGTAGGAATGAGTCAGTACGGCGCAAACGCTATGGCGAATGAGGGTGCGGACTACAAGGAAATTCTGCTTCACTACTATACGGGGGCGGAGGTTGTTAATTCGCAATTCGCAATGCGTAATTCGTAATTATTCTATGATTTTAAGCAATTTTTTCAGCAATTCGGAGGCAATACTTTTTTCCGTGTCAGACAAGCCTTCCGCAAAAGTGAGCAAAGCCTGCTGCTGGTCGGTAAGGTCGCTTGAAGCGAGTCCACGCTTGTTGTTGGTCAAGCCTGCGATGTAGTCAAGGCTGACGTTGTAGTATTTCGCAAGGGCAATGGCGCGTTCAAATGGGATTTCGGCATTGCCGTTTTCATATTTTCCGTAATGCTGGGCGGTTGTCCCAAGATATTCAGCAAGGTCAGCTTGAGTTTTGTCGCTGTCCTCACGTAAATCCCTTATTCTCTGATAATATGCCACATATAACACCTCTTTGCATTGTATTGTATCATATGTGACTAATATACCCTTGACAAATGTATCTTATTAGATTATAATTATGTTTGTGAAAAATCTTATCAGATTAACAGGGAGATGCTTTAGAATGATACCCAAAAATGAAAAAAATACAGATGATTATCAAATTTTTCTTATTGATGAGGTTTCGTGGTATCCCTATTTCAGTACAACGCTTACCGTGTTTGGAGTAGTTTCCTTAGTGATGGCGGCTTTAACCTTTGATATAATATGGGTTGTTTTTCTGATTGCTGTACTTATTGCATTGTATTTCGGGCAGCGTGCCGTTGAGAAAAAATGGAAGGATTATAAAATTAAAACAGAAAATCCTAACCTTGTACCTGAGGATAGGTGTGAATACTGGAAATGCTCCTGCGGAAAGCTTAATCCGATTGGTACAGGCATTTGCAGATGCGGAAAAAGTGCTGCTGAGGTAGAGCAGACGATTGAAGAAGATTAAACGGACGACAGTAACTGCCGTCCGTTTTTTTGTTGTATAAAATCAGTTGAGTTTTGTGTTGTCTCTGCATTGTATCATATGGACAAAACAACTCTTGATTTTTGTAAGAATATGTAGAAAATAGAAAAAGTATAGCTGCCAGCTAACCAAAGTTATTTCAGAATGAGGTATATTAAATACAGAAAATATTTCAGCAGTAAAACATAAACACTGCTTATGTTTTACTATCGAAAAATAACTATAATGGGGGATAAAAAATGGTTGAAATTATTATATCACTTGTTTTAGCAGTAATAATAGTCAATGCTGTGCAGAAGTTATTTATGGACATATTAAATATTGACTTTATGTTCTATAGCATAAAATCAAAAATGGTTGCAATAGGAATTGTATTTATGCTGGTTTTGTATGCAATACTTACTGTAACGGGTCAAGTATAGAACTTGCTGAAATATTGTTTAAAAATAACATAACCCCCACAACTTAAAAAATTGTGGGGGTTAATTTCATATTTACTGAGTTTTACTTAGCAAAACTCACAGCTTTTGTTTTTACGCCTTGTTAACAGAACCGAAGAGCTCCATCTTTTCCTTAACAGTAGCCTTGATAGCGTCGAAACCGGGAGCGAGAAGCTTTCTTGGGTCGAAGCCCTTGCCCTGCTGATCCTTGCCTGCTTCAACGTATGTTCTTGTAGCAGCAGCAAATGCGAGCTGACATTCTGTGTTAACGTTGATCTTAGCAACGCCGAGGGAGATAGCCTTCTTGATCATATCCTCAGGGATACCTGTACCGCCGTGGAGTACGAGTGGCATATCGCCAACCTTTTCCTTAACAGCAGCAAGTGTGTCGAAGGAGAGACCAGCCCAGTTCTCTGGGTACTTACCGTGGATGTTACCGATACCAGCAGCGAGCATTGTTACGCCGAGGTCAGCAATCATCTTGCATTCGTTAGGGTCAGCACATTCGCCTGCACCTACAACGCCGTCTTCTTCGCCGCCGATAGAACCAACTTCAGCTTCGAGGGAGATGCCGAGAACGTCGCAAGCGTTTACGAGAGCTGTTGTCTTAGCGATGTTTTCTTCGATTGGGTAGTGAGAACCATCGAACATAATGGAGGAGAAGCCTGCGTTGATGCAAGCCTTAGCGCCTTCGAAAGAACCGTGGTCGAGGTGGAGAGCAACAGGAACTGTAATGTTGAGTTCCTCAAGCATACCTTCTACCATACCAACTACAGTCTTGTAGCCGCACATATACTTACCGGCACCTTCGGAAACACCGAGGATTACAGGGGAATTGAGTTCCTGAGCTGTAAGGAGAATAGCCTTTGTCCATTCGAGGTTGTTGATATTGAACTGACCAACTGCGTACTTGCCCTCACGAGCCTTGTTGAGCATGTCCTTTGCGGAAACGAGTCTTGACATAATTAACATTCCTTTCAATAATACGGGTTGCCCCGAAATTTTCATACAATACAATTATAACTTATGTACTTCCAAAATGCAAGTATTTTTTGTGAAAATAATAACATATGCGTACACATATTTTTTGTACACAATAGAAAAAGGGACACTTTCGTGCCCCCTCATTTTATATCATTATATCATATCATAAAGAGAACCCATATAAAGCTTCCAGCCTTCGTCCTCAACCTTAACAACAATCAGGTCGTAGTCCTCGTCATCCTCGTCGTCCTCGCCAACAATTGCAAGGTTACATTCAAGCTCGTAGGCTTTGTCAATTTTTACACGGTAGCCGTTATTTTTGTAGTCGTCCTCCAGCTCCTCAATTTCGTCCTCGTCAAGCTCGTACTTTTCACCAAATTCAACCGAAAGCACAACGTCATCACCGTAATAGTCCTCCCAGTCGTCAATTGCATCATCAATCATATCTTCGAATTCATCGCAGACGTCGTCGTATTCCCAATCCCTTTTCTTGTCATAATAACGGAGCATTTTTTCCGTGCAGACTGCTTCAACAAGAATTTCGCCGTCACATTCGTTGACTGCCTTGACAAACTGTTCAACAGGCTTTTTGTATCCGCCGCCCGCAGACATTACAAGCAGTACGATAAGCGCTATAACAGCAGCAAACGCAATTACCGCCGCAATGATAAATGCAGCAGTGCCGCCGTTTTTCTTTTCGGCAACAGCTTCACCGTCCATTATTTCACGTTCCTTTGCACAGCCGCAGGCTTCACCCTCGGCAATTTCCTTTCCGCAGAACTGACAGAACATAGAAAAACCTCCTTGAAATGTCTTTTTTTCATTGTAGCACTTTTACCTCGGCAAGTCAAGGGAAACAGGGCGGTTATTCCTCGTCGTCTTCAAGCTGTTTCATAACAATCTTCTGATTTCGTTTTGCATAATGGCTGATAAAGATGTTCGCTACCATCATTATTCCCCACGCAATTGTCAGTTTATAATCCAAAACATCGCATATCGAAAGGATTATGCAAAAGACAATAAAGCCTATACAGCAGGGTATTCTCCATTCCGCCGAAGCACTTTTTGCAAAAGACGGGTTCATAACACCTTTTTCGGAAGCCTTAGCGGCATAAAGAACATACATCACCCAAGTGAATATAAATAGTATAAGACTCATAACTGCCGAAACGGTTTCACCTATACTGATACTTAACATATACATAAACGCAGGAACAATGCTCACCACAGAAAATAGTATCTTAAAAAGCTTGTAGCCGATTTTGTAGTTCTCCGCTTTTTGCATTTCGTCAAAATCTTCATCACGGAATATTGAGGGGGTGACGTTTTCCTTTTCGTATGTGTTATAAAAATCACTCATTGTTATTCCTCCCCGTCATCTTCAAGCTGTTTTTTCAGCACCTTGTTGTTCTTCTTTGCACAAAGGCACATCAGTACAGCTTCTGTTGAAATCATCAGCCACATTATATAATGCACAACATCATAAAAGCTGTCGTCATTTTGGATATCTCCTATCAGACGTGCACTCCAGGCAGCAAGCATAATACCATAAAAAACTATTATCCACGTTCCCGACCAGCTTTTTGCGAACTTAGGATTCATTATTCCTCTTTTTGCGGTCATATAAGCGTAAAGCAGGTAAAATCCAAATAACGTTGCAAGTAAAACAAGAGAAATTATTGTACCTGCCAGATTTTCAGTATTTGAACATACTATAATAAACACCATTGTAAATAATAGTACCACAAAAAACATTATTCTGAAAAGGCGGAAACCTATTTCGTGGTTTTCGGCTTTCTGCATTTCGTCATAGCCTGCCTCGTCAAAAATTGTTCCGCTTGCAAGAGTTGTTTTATTATCACTCATCTTCTTCGTCCTCCTTCATCTGTTCATCAAGTACCTTGAAATTCCGTTTGCCGCAGAAATACAATACAATGCTTTTTATTGCCGCAAGCACAAGCACAACCGATAAAAGCCACGGGTCTTCAAACAAAGACGTGAACGGAAGTATTATTGCGCCGATAATACATACTATTGCGGTATTGCGTTCTGTTACTGTAAATGAAAAAGCGGATATCCCGTTTATTACGCCGTATTTTGAAGCATACACCGCATAAATGCAGTACACCAGCATTGCAAGCGCAAGATAAGATACTGCCACATACATATACGGCATCTGACTGCCGGCGTTATATACCAGATACCACACTCCTGTAAGCACTAACGCTCCTAAATAAAGCATACGGAAACAACGGAAGCCGAGCTTTGCACTTATTTCTCTTTGCCTTTCGTCAAGACCGTAATTGCTGAACATATCAACACTGTTTCTTTCTCTTGATTTATCTGCCATAATAATCTTCCTTTCTTTCTGTAAAATCAATCGTTGCCCCAAAATATCTCATCAAGTGTTTTCCCAAGAGCCTTGCAGATGTCAATGCAAAGGTTCAGCGTGGGGTTGTAGTCGCCCTTTTCAATGGCATTTATTGTCTGCCTTGACACGCCTACCGCCTCGGCAAGTGCCTGCTGGGACATATCCATAGCTGCCCTTGCGGATTTGAGCTTTAAGTTTTTCGCCACTGTATCACCTCCGTGGTTGTTGAGATTATAATATCACACGTTTTACAATTTGTCAAGTATATTTTACAAAAAGATTTTATTATTTTACTTTTTGTAAGATGAATGTGTGCCGCAAATCCGTTTGCGGACTTAATCTGACGTGGTAAAATAATTTTGAATAATTGTTGAAATTTCTGCGTAACAATGATATAATTACTGTATATTGCATTATGAAAGGAATTGTTGAAATGCTTGAAAATATCAGTATCGTTGCAGGAAATGTTTCCGCAGGCTCTTATCTTATAATCGTAATCGTGGCGGGCGTACTTCTCATAGGTGCGGCTGTGGCAGGTATTGTTACTAAGAAAAAGAAGAAGTAATCTCACCCATATTAACAAAAGGAGTGACATTATGGACAACACATTACAGCTTAAATGTCCCAACTGCGGTGCTTCAATCGGGTTCAATGCCGCAAGTCAGCTTTTTATCTGTGAATTCTGCAACTCGGATTTCACCGAGGCAGAAATTAATCTTGCCAATGGCAGGGAGGCTGAACTAAGCAATTCGGACGGCGTAAGCCTTGAAAAAGAGGAATACGCTCCCGACAACACGGAGTTTGCCGACCATACCAACCTGTACATATGCGAAAGCTGCGGTGCGGAAATTGTTGCTGACGAAAATACTGCCGCGACGTTCTGTCACTACTGTCACGGCACGGTTACGCTGAAAGGACGTGTCAGCGGTGCACTTCAGCCTGAGCTGATTATTCCGTTCAAGATTGACAAGGCTATGGCGGAAACCACGTTCAGGCAATGGTGCAAAAAGAAGTGGTTTCTGCCAAAGACGTTTTCATCTCAGGGACAGCTGGAGAAAATGGTGGGACTGTATGTGCCGTTCTGGCTTGCAGACTGCGAGGTTGACGCTTCGGCTGAGTATGACGCAAAAAAGGTACACAGCTATCGTTCGGGCGACTACAGAATTACAAATACAAAGGTTTATTCCGCAAGCCGTGCGGCAACTATGAGCTACAGAGGTATTCCTGCTGACGGTTCGCAGAAGCTTGACGATAAGCTTATGGATGCGGTTGAGCCTTTCGATTACAATGAATTTCTCCCGTTTTCGATGAACTATTTCAGCGGCTTTTACGCTGACAAGTACGACGTTGAAAAGAGTGCGGCGATTGTGCGTATCAAAGAACGTATGACAGCAGGTGCATTGCAGGTGCTTCGTCAGAGTGTATCGGGCTACACATCGGTAGTGCCCAAGGGACAGCGTCTGCGTATTATAAAGACAAAGTGGCATTACACTATGCTGCCTGTATGGTTTATGACTTATATGTACGGCGGCAAAAAGTATTTCTTCGCCATCAACGGTCAGACAGGCAAGATTGCGGGCATTATTCCTGTTTCGGTGGGTAAGCTTATTTTTATGGCACTTTGCTTTATTTTCGGGTTTACGCTGATTGGTCTAATCGGAGGTGGGCTTGTATGATTAAGAAGCTTCTTTCGGTTATGATTACGGTTTTTGCGGCACTTGCTATAACAGCTGTGCCTGCGTCTGCGTGGTCGGCAGGTATTGATGATATGGCGGGGCTTTATTCCGATGATGAAATTGAACGTCTTGAAGCACGTCAGCAGGAGGTTGCTGACCTGACAGGCTGGAATATTGCTGTTGTTACAACAGATGTAGGCTTCGGTCTGGACGGTGTTGTAGCTTGTGACTTTGCGGAAGATTATTGCTACAACACTTTCGGGGACGACCCTGACTCGGTTGTGTACCTTATCGACCTTGACTACCGCTGGATTTCCATTGGCGGTGATTTGTACAATTATTTCAATTCCACACGCTTTGACACGATGATGGACGCTTGTGAAGCTTGTTATATGGATTACAAGGACGTGGAAAACCTTGAGACATTCTATTACTATCTTGAATATTTCCACAGTCAGGATACTGTTGAGTATGACCCGACAATCGGTGCGCTGGGTGACGATTTCGAGGATGCAATCGAATATTACGATGATTATGATGATGGATTTTATCTCAATCTTGAAGCGATTTTCGGCGGATTTATCGCAGGGTTAATCGGTGCTGTAATAAGCGTGGGAATTGTCCTTGCACGCTACAAGACACATCACGCACCATCGGCAAATTCCTATCTGAACAGGTCGTCGGTCAATATGTACCGCAATCAGGATTACTTTGTCCGTGAATATACCACACGAACAAGAATTGAAAGCTCGTCCTCAGGCGGAAGCCACAGAAGCGGCGGAAGCAGACGCTCAGGCGGACGAAGCAGAGGCGGCGGAGGTCGCGGAGGAAGAAGATAAATAATAATTCGGCGGACTGTGTCCGCTGAATTATTTAATGAATAGTGAAGAATGAATAATGAATAGTGAATAATTAAGGTGTCCGCTTTGCGGACATTTTTAATATTATTGGCGAAGGTAATTCAATAATTATCAATTATTGATTGCTTTTATCAACAAAAAAATATGAAATTTTTTTGCTGAATTTACCAAAACGCCAAACATTTTTTGCGGCTCTTTACTTTACTTCACGGTTATGGTATTATACAAAAGCAAACGACTTTTTTAATAAAGAGAAGAAGGATGGTTACTATTATGAAAAAGAATTTTATCAAGGCACTTGCTGCTCTTGCACTTGTTCCTGCAATGCTTTTCACAGCTTGCTCATCTGAAGAAACAACTGATGCTGCAACAGGTGAGGACAACTCCCTTCAGGCAGTTCTTGACAGCGGCAAGTTCATTCTCGGTCTTGACGCTACATTCAAGCCAATGGGCTTCACAGACGAGCAGGACAACATCGTTGGTTTCGATATCGACCTTGCTGAAGAGGTTTGCAAGAGAATGGGTGTTGAGCTTGTAAAGCAGCCTATCGACTGGGATACAAAGGAACAGGACCTTGACGCAGGCAAGATTGACTGCATCTGGAACGGTATGTCCGTTAACCCTGAGCGTGCTGAGATTATGAATCTTTCCGAACCATATATGAAGAATGATATGAGCTTTGTTGTAAAGACAGACAGCGCTATCGCTTCTCAGGCTGACCTTGACGGCAAGTCCGTTGCTGTACAGAGCGGTTCTTCTGCACAGACAATTCTCCTTGAGTCAGGTCTTAACATTACACCTGTTGAGCTTGCTACAAACGTTGAGTGTCTCCAGCAGCTTGAGCTTGGTCTCGTTGACGCTGTATTTATGGACAGCGTAGTTGCCAACTACGAAATCACTGCTGAGCAGAAGCCTTACACAGTTCTCCCTGACGGTCTTTCCCCTGAGGAATACGCTATCGGCTTCAGAAAGAACGACCAGAAGCTCCGTGACGAGGTTCAGAGAATTCTTTCCGAGATGAAGGCTGACGGTACAGTTGCTGCAATCTCCACAGAATGGTTCGGCACAGATATTACTACTATCAAGTAATTGAATAATTCAGTTTCTGAATTTTGAAACGGCTTTCGGCAATGCGTCGGAAGCCGTTTTTACTTGTAGGAGACAGGAAACCGGTCCCGTGCAATAAAAACTCTTGACAAAACGTATATTGTGTGATACTATATTATACAGCATATAATATATGAGGTGAGAGAAATGACAGCTGACACAAAATATCCGATTTTAATGCTCCACGGAATGGGTTTCCGTGACTATAAGCATATCTGCTACTGGGGACGTATCCCCGAATTGCTCCGAAAAAATGGTGCAAGGGTCTACTTCGGGCATCAGGACAGCAATGGCTCTGTTGAAAGCAACGCTTTGCAGATTGAAAAAAGGCTCAAAAAGGTGCTGGCTGAAACGGGTGCTGAAAAGGTCAATATCATTGCTCACTCAAAAGGTGGTCTTGAAGCAAGATACCTGATTTCCTCAATGGGTTATGCCGACAGAATTGCTTCGCTCACAACTCTTTCCACGCCCCACAACGGCTCGGTAACCGTTGATAAACTGCTGAAATTTCCCGCACCGCTTGTAAAGGGCGGCTGTAAGCTTGTTGACCTTTGGTTTAAGGTGCTTGGGGACAAAACGCCCGATACATACGGTGCAATAAACATCTTCCGTACAGACAAAGCTGAGCAGTTCAATGCAAACAATCCCGATGATGATTCGGTTTATTATCAAAGCTACGGTTTTGTAATGGGCAGGGCAAGCTCGGATATGACAATGTGCCTTCCTTGGGCTGTGGTAAACGGTATAGAGGGTGAGAATGACGGTCTGCTTGCACCGAGGGCTGTTAAGTGGACAAACTTCAGGGGAATATACCGCGGTTGCGGAAGAAGGGGGATTTCTCACTGCGACGAGGTGGATATGCGCCGAAAAAGGCTTCTTGTAAAATGTGAAAATTCAACAGAACAGGACATTACCGAGTTTTATTTGAAAATCGTTTCCGAACTTAAAGAAATGGGATTTTAAGGCTTTTTTCGTTCAAAAATATTTTTGTAAAAATCGAACAAATTTTCTATTTTAACTTGACGAACGTATGTTTCGCTGTTATAATTAAAAATAGGGAATTTGACAGGAATAATTGTCCGACCCCGAGGACGTTGTTTCTGCCTGCGGACATTAACCATAAATTTGTGTTATTGGAACGGAGGTAATTGTTTTGAACGGTTATGTAAATATGCTTATGGAATACAAACAGACGGAGGCGGCTCTCCGTGAGCGTATCGGTCAGCTGAATGAGCTGCTGAAAGGGCATCTCGGCTCAATGGAGCGTGAGGATTTAATGCGCCGCAAGCTTATGCTTGAACAGGAGCTTTACGATTTACTGGATGTTATAAGCGTAATTTACGGTTACGCAGGCTGCGGGGTGGATGAGAAGTGCAGAAACGCCTGAAAAGTGATTTTCTCGGTGAAGCCGAGTTTTGTGCCGATAAGGAAATTTCAGCCCTTATCGGTGATACTGAGTCAAATAACAGCGCACAGCACCGTTTGATGCTGAAAATACTGCGGAAGGTTATTCAGGAGGAACTGACGGAGCGTCAGCGGCAGATGATTACCCTTTATTATTTCGACAGGGTGAACATTCCGCAGATTGCTGAAATGCTGAAAGTAAACCGCTCAACCGTGTCGAGGACTATCTCACGGGGCAGGCGGAATATTATGGAGAAAATGAAGTTCTTCATTTAATGCGTAATGCGCAATTATTAATTGATATAATGCGAGGGATAGATATGAATACGCCGATTTATGATTTTCTGGAGCAATACAAAAACAGCGGTGCTGTCCGTGCACATATGCCCGGGCACAAGGGCAGGGGAATTTCCTGCGGATTTGAGAGCGCATTTCCCTATGACATAACCGAAATCAAGGGTGCGGACGTGCTTTTCGAGGCTGAGGGAATTATTGCGGAAAGCGAGAAAAATGCCGCAGAGCTTTTCGGCACGGCGGCAACTTTTTACTCAGCAGGCGGCTCAACGCTTTGCATACAGACTATGCTTGCGGCAGCTTGTGGCGAGGGACGTGCTTTCATCTGTGCACGGAATGCTCATCGTGCTGTAATGAACAGCGCTGTACTGCTTAATCTTGAGCCGTGTTGGTTCTATCCCGAATATGAGGACGGCTCTGTTGTTTCGGGAAACATTACAGCAAAGGCTGTTGAGGACGCAATAGAAAAATACGCTGACAAAAATCCTGCCTGCGTGTACATAACCTCTCCCGACTATCTGGGACGGCTTGCTCCCGTGAAAGAAATTGCCGCGGTCTGTCACAGACACGGTTTACCTCTTGTTGTTGACAATGCACACGGCGCTTATCTTGCTTTTCTTGAAGAAAATCTGCACCCCATTGCGCTGGGTGCGGATATGTGCTGTGACTCTGCGCACAAGACCTTGCCTGTGCTGACGGGGGGAGCTTATCTTCACGTTGCAAATGAAATATATGCACCTGAAATCAAGAGGTATATGTCCCTTTTCGGCAGCACAAGTCCCAGCTATCTGATAATGGCAAGTCTTGATTTGTGCAACAGGTATCTTGCGGAGCATTTCCGAAATGACCTTGCAGAAACAGTTGCACGCATTGACCGCTTCAAGGAGAAATTCGTGCACCTCTGCGCTGAAAACATTGAGCCGATGAAGATTACTTTTTATCCGATTTTAAGCGGACTTACGGGATATCAGCTTGCGGAGCAGCTTCGTGCAGGAGGTATCGAGCCTGAATATGCGGACGAAACTCACGTTGTACTGATGTTTTCCGCTTCAAGCACTGAAGATGATTTCGCACGGCTTGATGAGGTCTGCGAGAGACTGATGTGTCCGAGAATTTTAATACGTCCGCCGCATTTTGAGATAACCGAGCCGAAGCGTGCAATGCTTCCCCGTGAGGCTTTCTTTGCGGAAAAGGAAAGGGTTGACACGGAGAATTCCTGCGGAAGAATTGCCGCAGAGGGTATAACAGTGTGCCCGCCCTGCGTGCCTGTTGTTGCGGCAGGGGAAATAATTGATGAAAATGTGATGAAAATTTTGAAAATGTATAGCATTTCTGAAGTAAATGTGGTAAAATAATAAAGTGTACATATTTAAATATGCTTCGGAGGGGTTTCTATGAAACTGATTTATGCTATAGTTAATAATGATGACAGCCACGACGTTTCTTCCGCACTTACAAAGGCAGGCTACTTTGCTACAAAGCTTGCGTCAACAGGCGGATTTCTTATGTCGGGCAACACCACATTTATGATTTGTGCGGAAGCTGACAAGGTTGACGCAATTATCGAAATAATTACCGAACGTTCACGCAGAAGAAAACAGTATGTTCCTGCGGCTAATATTGCAGGTGCTGAAATGCACGGCGGCGCAAGCTTCCCTGTTGAGGTTTCCGTCGGCGGTGCAACTATCTTCGTTACGGACGTTGAAAGATTTGAAAAAGTGTAAAAGCAAGCTTTTACACTTTTCCGGGTTTTGCTTCGCAAAACGTCGGTAGTTTATGTGATGAATTTACTGTGTTGAGGACTTGTTTTAATTCCACACTCCTCACTCCACTCTCCACACTTTTAAAAAAGGGGGCTTCCGCTATGTTAAAGCTGTATTCAAAGGATACGCTTGTTTCTTCAATAAATGCTATGAAGCAGAGCGGAAGACTTGCTCACGCTTTTCTGCTGACGGGCGAAAGAGGTGTGGGAAAGAAGATTGCGGCAAAGTATATTGCGATGACAATTCTTTGCGAACACGGCAATGCCTGCGGGAAATGCAGACATTGCAGACGTGTTCTTTCGGGAACTCACCCCGATGTGATTATCCCTGAAAAAACAGGCAAGAAGCAGATTTATTCCGCTGATACAATGCGTGAAATCTGCTCTGATGCCTATGTTTCACCTAATGACTGCGACGCTAAGGTTTATATTTTTTCCGACTGCGAGAGTATTGAGGAAAGGACACAGAATTTTCTGCTGAAGCTTATTGAAGAACCGCCTGACACGGCTTACTTCATTTTTACCTCGGAAAGCAAAAGCGTGTTTCTGCCGACAATTCTGTCCCGTGTTATCACAATCGGTATTCCTGAATGTTCCGAAGGGGACTGCAGGGCGGCGCTTGCGGATATGGGTTATACTGCGGAACAGATTGAGGAAGCGGTTTCCTGTTTTCACGGCAACATCGGCAGCTGTACCGATTACCTTGAGGGCGGTGCAACGGCGGAAAATGTTGAGCTGTGCAGAAGTATTGTAGGGGCAATCTGCGACGGAAACGAATATGCACTTCTTACGGCGCTTCATAAAATAGGTGAGGACCGTAAAAAAATAAAGCTTGTATTCGAACTGGTTGACAAGGTTATCCGTGATGCCTGTGTTGCACGTCTCGGAAATACGGCTATGATTGGCTGTGACCCGAAAGGTGCTGAACAGCTGGCAAAAAAACTGAGTATACACCGTGCGGAAATTATTCACGAGGCTATTGCAAGAACGATTTCACGCTGCGGAATAAATATGAATGTACCGCCTGAAATGGCTGCGTTTAGCTGCACCATTATGGGCTGAGAAAGGAAAAACTCTTTATTATGATTGAAATTATTGGAGTACGATTTAAAAGTGCAGGAAAGGTTTATTACTTTTCTCCCGCAGGAATAAATGCTGAAACAGGAGACAAGGTTATCGTTGAAACCGCAAGGGGTGTTGAGTGCGGCGAGGTGGTTATGGCAAACCGTCAGGTTGAAGATGATAAAATCACCGTACCGCTGAAATCCATTATCCGTGTGGCAACACCTCAGGATTTGAAAATTATTGAGCAGAACAAGGCAAAGGAAGAAAATGCATTTAAAATTTGTCAGGAGAAAATCCTTGCGCATAAGCTGGATATGAAGCTTGTGGACGTTGAGTGCACATTCGACAACAACAAGCTGCTGTTCTATTTTACCGCAGAGACAAGAGTTGACTTCCGTGAACTGGTCAAGGATTTGGCTTCTGTGTTCAGGACAAGAATTGAACTGCGTCAGATAGGCGTCCGTGACGAGGCGAAAATTCTCGGCGGTCTTGGTATATGCGGACGAGAATTCTGCTGTAAGGGCTTTCTTGGTGAATTCCAGCCTGTGTCTATCAAGATGGCAAAGGAACAGGGATTGTCCCTTAACCCGACTAAGATTTCAGGCACCTGCGGCAGACTTATGTGCTGTCTGAAATACGAGCAGGAGGCTTATGAGTATCTCCTCAAGAGCACGCCTAAGGTTGGCGCTTATGTCAAGACTCCTGATTTCAAGGGTTACGTTGAAGAAGTCAACCTTCTTACGGGTAAGCTGAAGGTTAAGCCTGAAAAGTCCGAGGAGGCGGCTGTGGTTTTCGACAAGGCTGATGTAACTATTATCCGTGACGGAAAAATCAAGGTTGACAAGGAAGAACTCAAGGCGCTGAAAAATCTTGAAGATAAATAATTTTTGAAAGGAACTGATTTTATGAAAAAATCAAATGTTGTTGCAATCGTACTTGCTTCTGTTGCTGCGGCAGCTGCTATTGCTGCACTTGCTGTTGCAATTGTTTCACTGGTAAAAAGCTGTGGAGTGAAGAAAATCTCTACTGCTGAATATAATTACTACGGAATTCCCGATGCAGATGACGAGGAAGAACACCTCGGCAGTGATACACTTGCATTCTGATAAGGTTTCCGCTTATTTACGAAAGGAAGGATTACTTAATGGCAAATCCAAATCAAAATGTTGTTGACGCAAATGCAGGCGCAGTCAAGAAAATCGTAACCACCGTTATCGTTGTGGCTGTACTTCTGATTATTGCGTTCAACGCTTTCACAACCGTTCAGGCAGGTCACTCAGGCGTTGTTACAACCTTCGGAAAGGTTTCCGAAAAGGTTCTGGCAGAAGGTCTCCACTTCAAAATCCCGTTTGTGCAGGATATAATTCTTGTTGACAACCGTGTGCAGAAGGCAGAGTCTGCTTGCTCCGCTGCTTCAAAGGACCTCCAGACTGTAACTTCTACAATTGCGGTAAACTACAAGGTGCTTAATTCCTACTCCGCAAACGTGTACAAGAATATCGGTCTTGACTACGAGGCAAAGATTATCACACCTGCTATTCAGGAGTGCGTAAAGGCTGTTACAGCCAAGTTTACTGCGGAGGAACTCATCACAAACCGTCAGTCAATCGGCGACCAGATGATGGAGCTTCTCAAGCAGAAGGTTACAGAATACGGTATCGAAATTCAGATTTTCAACATTACCGCTTTCGATTTTACCGCTGAGTACAACGCAGCTATCGAGGCTAAGCAGACTGCACAGCAGAACGCTCTCAAGGCTGAACAGGACCTCCAGAGAATTAAGGTTGAGGCTGAGCAGAAGATTGCACAGGCACAGGCTGAGGCAGAGGCTTACAGACTCAAGTCCGAGCAGATTACTCCCGAAATCCTTATCAGCAACTACATAGAAAAGTGGGACGGCAAGCTTCCTACCGTTGTATCAGGCGACGGCGGAACAATGATGCTTGACCTTTCAAAGCTTCTTGAAGAAGCTAAGGCAGGCGGTTATTCCGTACCGACAACACCTCAGACAACGATTGCTGAGGAAACCACAACAGAATAAAATCAGAGAGGGGCTTCGTGCCTCTCTTTTTTTGTGCGCATAGCGTAAAGTTTTCACAGGATTTTCAGAAAATACCGACGCTTCACGCTTTACAAAAGAGCTGGTTTGTAGTATAATATATAGGTATGATTTGAAAACTACAATGCAAAGGATGATTTATATTATGAAGAACATTAAGATTATCGCGCTGATTGCTGCGGCTTCTGTGGCTCTTTTTACAGGCTGTAAGGGCACACCTGACAGGGGCAATGATTCCGAGACTACAGCACCGGCTGCGGAAAATGTTGAAATCCACAACTTCATTATGCCTGAGGTTGGCGAAAAGATTGCCGTTATCAACGTAAAGGACTTCGGCACAATCAAAATCAAGCTTTTCCCTGAGGACGCTGAAAAGGGTGTTGAAAACTTTATCGGTCTTGCTGAAAGGGAATACTATGACGAGCTGATTTTCCACAGAATTATCCCTAACTTTATGAATCAGGGCGGTGACCCAAAGGGCAACGGCACAGGCGGTAAGTCTATCTGGGGCGAAAAGTTTGAGGGAGGTACTGACGAAAATCTCTACCACTTCTCAGGTGCGGTTGCTTACGCAAACAGCGGTGCAACATCCACAAACGGCAGTCAGTTCTATATTGTAAACACCCCTGAGGATTACGTTTACTACGGCGGTCTTTCTTCCTTTGAAGAGCTTGAAGCTTACGGCACTTATGTTGCTCCGAATGTTCAGGAAGCATATCTCCAGCACGGCGGTGTGCCTTTCCTTGACGGCGGCTACACAGTTTTCGGTCAGGTATTCGAGGGTATGGACGTTGTACGTGCAATGGCTCAGGTTGAAACAGATGAAAACGACAAGCCGCTCACACAGGTTATGATGGAAAGCGTTGAGATTGTCGAATATACAGGCGAATAAAAACCAACCGTAAAAGCTTGGTTCCGAGTTTTTCTGCGTTGCAGAAAAACATCGGGGCTTGTGCGGAAAAAAATTGTAGGGGACGGGCAGACAACACTTGCGTTGTTTTCGTCCCGTCTTTGTAATAAAATGTAAAGGAAGTATACTATGGCTGTAAGAGTAGGTATGGTATCCCTTGGCTGCTCAAAAAATCAGGTTGACGCTGAAAGAATGCTTTACAAAATTCAGAAGGCAGGCTATCAGCTTATCGAGGATGCGGCGCTTGCGGATATTGCAATCATAAACACCTGCGGATTTATTGAGTCCGCAAAGCAGGAAGCTATCGAAACAATTTTCGAATTCGTTGCACTGAAAAACGAGGGACGTATTAAGAAAATCGTTGTTACAGGCTGTCTTTCCGAGCGTTACAGAGAGGAAGTTTCCGAGCTTATCCCTGAGTCCGACGCGGTTGTGGGTATCGGCTGTAACGAGGACATCGTTTCCGTCCTTGAAAAGATTATGGAGGGCGAACGTGTGGAAGCCTTTGACGACAAGGAAAAGCTTTCCCTCACAGGCGGACGTGTGCTGACAACACTTTCGTTTACGTCCTATCTGAAAATTGCAGAGGGCTGCGACAACCGTTGCTCATACTGTGCAATTCCCGATATCAGGGGCAAATTCAGAAGCGTGCCGATGGAAAATCTTCTTGATGAAGCAAAAAAGCTTGTTGCTGAGGGGATGCGCGAGCTGAACATTATTGCGCAGGACACAACACGCTACGGTATTGACCTTTACGGAAAATATATGCTCCCCGAACTTCTTACAGAGCTTTGCAAGATTGAGGAGCTGAAATGGATAAGAATTCTCTACTGCTACCCTGAAAGAATTACCGATGAATTGCTTGACGTTATGGCTAAGGAAGAAAAAATCGTCAAGTACATAGACCTGCCTATTCAGCACTGCGATGATGCAATTCTCAAGGCTATGCACCGTCAGGGCACGGAAGCAAGCCTTCGTGAGGTAATCAAGAAAATCCGTGACAGGGTTGAGGGTGTTGTAATCCGTACAACTCTCATCACAGGTTTTCCAGGTGAAACTGAGGAGCAGTTCAACAAGCTTGCTGAATTTGTAAATGAAATGGAATTTGACCGCCTTGGCTGTTTCCCTTACTCCGAGGAGGAGGGCACACCTGCCGCTGAAATGGATTGTCAGATTGACGAGGAAGTACGTGAGCACCGTGCTGAAATTATTATGGAACAGCAGTCGGTTATTGCCGAAAAGAAGAACAATGCTCTCATCGGCAAGACCCTTGAAGTTGTTACCGAGGGCTTTGACCGTTACGGTGAATGCTGGTTCGGAAGAAGCGCCGCTGACGCTCCCGAAATTGACGGAAAGATTTTCTTCACCGCACCCGACAAGAAGCCTTTCCCCGGCTGCTTTGTGAAGGTAAGAATTGACGATGTACTTGACTATGATTTGATTGGAGAGATTGTGTATGAATCTGCCGAATAAGCTTACGCTTCTGAGAGTAATTCTCGTTCCGTTTTTCGTGTTCTTCCTGCTGACGGATTTTGTTCCTTTCAGCAAGGTTATCGCTCTTGCAATCTTCATTGCGGCGTCAATTACCGACGCTCTTGACGGACACATTGCAAGAAGCCGCAACCTCATTACAACCTTTGGAAAATTCCTTGACCCCCTTGCTGACAAGGTGCTGGTAATTGCGGCGCTTGTTTGCTTCTGTGAGCTTGGAATTGTAGGGTCTGTTCCTCTGCTTATCATCATCACCCGTGAGTTTATGGTTTCGGGACTTCGTCTTGTTACCGCAAACGAGGGCGTGGTTGTTGCAGCAGGCATTTGGGGCAAGCTTAAAACCGCTTTCACAATGGTTGCCGAGGTTGTAATTCTTCTCGGACTCTGCTTCAATTTCGAGGGCAATGCGGCTGAAATCGCAAACATCGTTTATCAGGTTCTTATCTGGATTGCAACCGCACTTACCGTAATTTCAGGCGGTGTTTATCTGAAAGGCTACTGGAAATATATTGATGCTTCAAAGTAAAAAAATCACTTCCGATTTTAAGGGGCGGTCGATAAAGAAGTTTTATCGTATGTACCGAAAGGTTGCGTAGGAAGACCCTACGCAGCCTTTCTCTTTTTGTCGTAAACCACGCTATCAGCAGTAACCGTTGCTGTCAGAACATTAAATCGGAAGCAGATGTCAATCTGCTGCGTTCTGTGTCCGCTGGACTTGTCAGGTGCGTGTACGACAATCTTTTCAACTAATTCGTGCATAATTTCAGGAGTGAGCTTCGGGATTTCGGAATACTTGCGTACAATTCCGATAAACTGAGCAGTGTCAGCGTTCTTTTGCTCCCTTGCTTCAATGAACTGAGATAATTCGGGAATAATCTGTCGAAGCTCCTTCTGCTCGGCTTCGTAATTCTTCGACATCATCTCAAAACGCTCATCAGAAATCTTGCCAGAAACATTATCTTCATAAAGCCTTGTAAACAGCTTGTCCAGTTCAGAAACTCGCTTTTCTGATTGGGTAAGTCTTTTCTTTGCCGCTTTCAGTTCAGCGGACTGCTTTTGTATTGAATTCTGCATTGCAAGCTCAACGAATTCTTCCTCGTGTTCTCTGACATAGGTCGTAATCTTTCTCAGTTCACTTAACACAAGTTCTTCAAGAACAACAGTGCGGATAAAATGCGCTGAACACTCGTCCTTGCGTTTTGCATAGGTGCCACATTTTAAGTGTTCTTGGTCAGTATTAATGCTTTTTGCTCTACACAAATACATTTTCTTGCCACAATCAGCACAGTATACCATTCCCGAAAAAGGATTAACTTCCTCACATTTCTGAATTCTACGTTTGTTCTTGCGAAGCTCCTGCACTAAATCAAAGTCGTGCTGTGAAATAATTGCAGGGTGAGTATTCTCAAAAATCTGCCATTCGGACTTTGGATTATCAATTTTTTTCTTGTTTTTGTAGGACTTTTTCTTGGTCTTGAAATTTGCGGTGTGTCCTGCATATTCAATCCTGTCAAGCATTTTATTGATAGTCTGCTCGCCCCAATAAGTCGGATTTCTGAACGGACGAGCTCCGCCCTTGCCCTTGGACTGCTCATAAGCTGTGGGAATGAGAATATTGTCATTTCTCAAAGCCTTCGCTATCTGTGCAGGTCCGTATCCATCAATACACATCTGGAACACTCGTCTTACAACCTCAGCAGCTTCATCATCTACAATCCACACATTCTTATCGGTTTCGCTTTTCTTGTAACCATACGGCGGCTTGCCAAGAGGTTTCCCCGACTGACCTTTTGCCTTGAATACTGCTTTAATCTTTTTTGAACAGTCACGAGCGTACCAGTCATTAAAAACATTCTTGAAAACCATCATTTCGTTCTCGCTACGCAGAGTGTCAACGTTGTCATTGATTGCGATATACCGAACATCATAATCGGGAAGCACCATTTCAATATACTGCCCCGTCATAAGATAATCTCTGCCGAAACGGGATAAATCCTTTGTAATGATAGTACCGATTTTACCCGATTTCACATCTTCCATCATTCGCATAAAATCAGGACGATTAAAATTTGTTCCGCTGAAGCCGTCGTCAACATAAAACTGCGTGTTTCCGAGTCCGTTTTCATCAGCATATTTCTTTAAAATTGCTTTCTGATTGGTGATTGAATTACTCTCACCTTGTAAATCATCGTCGTTGCTCAAGCGACAATATAGAGCCGTAATCTTGTCTGTAAACATAACCATTCCTTTCCGACAATTACGGCGGCTAATGTGATTACATTATACCATAATTGTCATAAAATATCAATACTTTAAAGTGATAAATTTCAATAGAGTCGTGAAACGGTTATGCCGCTTGTTTTGACTGTTTTTCAATATCACGTTCTATCAATCGACGCACTACGTCGGAAATATTTTCTTTACAATTGGGTGCGAACTTTACGTTCACGATATATGTCGTATTACCGATTTTGTATTCGGTTGCAGATGTGATATCCTTTTGCATAAAGCTGAGCCTCCTTCCTTTTAAAAATATGAAAATCATAATTTTATCCCGTCCTTTCCCTCGTTATTCCAATTCAGCAGTACGCCTACGCTGAATTTCATTCTGTTTTTCCTCATAATTCGTAAGTCGCTGAACATTGTAAATCAGCGTTTCCATAACCGCCACATCATCGCCGAGCTTCTCAACTTTTGCACGGTCAACTTCGGCAGATTTTTTCAGTTCATCCCGTTCTCTCTGCCACGCTTTTGGAGTAATTTTTGCACCGCTGAGTTTATTGTCATAGAAAGTTTTCGCCGTCTTGAACAGCGTAATTTCTCCGTAGTGCTTGTCATAAAACTTTTCCTTTTTCTTCGGATTTGTAATAGACTGCCATTCCAGATATACCGCCTTGTTCTCCTTATAGCGAGGATAATTGTCAAGCAGTTCATTTAATTCCTTGATACGCTTTTGCGTACCGATAAGCTTGGATTTATGATTTTTCAGTTCTGCTTTCGTTTCAGAATTCTTCTCCGCAAGCTCAGAGAGCGTTCCGATATTATGCCCCTGCACAAAAGCAATAAGGTGAGTCAAATCCTTGAACTTTGCAATCTTTTTCAGATTGGAAACGCTGACACCACGCACCTCTGAAAATTTAATTCCGTTATCGTGAAAGCGCATAAGCATTTCAACAAGGCTGTCCTCTTTCGGAATTTCCTTCATCTTGGCAAGCTCACCGTCAAGCATATCAATTCTTTTCAGCAGAGCAGAAATTTTTGCGTTTATGGATTTGATTTCACGGTTGGTATCGCCCTTAACGGTACGTATGCCTTTACGCTCCATCTGCGTTGCGGCGACTCCCATATGGACTGTTGGTTTCTCAATTTTGCCCTGTCTTTCAAAAGAACGGTGGTCTACTTTTTCGGAAATATTACGTTGCTCCAAAGCGTTATTCAGAAATTCTGACCACGCTTCACGCCACTCCTCAGCCTTTTCCCGACTATTCCAATCGGTAGTCTGAACGGTGCGGCACTTGTAAGTCCGCTTGCGTTTATCATAAATTTTGTTACCGTTCTTATCAAGCAGATACTCTTTCCTTTGCTTGTCTCCCCACGTCCCATCCTCATTGAACGGACGCATTGTCAGCATAATATGTGCGTGGATATTTTTCTGCTCACGATTTGGATTGTGAACACAGACATCAGCGCACATTCCCTTGTCAACAAAAGTTTTCTGTGCGAACTCCCGTGCAAGTTCAATGCACTCAGCTTCGGAAAGCTCATTCGGAAGCGCAATTTCAATCTCCCGTGAAAGCTGTGCGTTCTTGGATTTCTCAACATCTTCGACAGCGTTCCAGAGCATAGAACGGTCTGAGTATTCTCTCGGCGCATTATCGGGGAGGAGAATTTCCGTGTGAACAATGCCGCCTTTTCTTGTAAAGTCGTGAGTAGTTCCGTCATAGTCGTTCGTGAGTTTTTCACCCGAACGATAAGCAGCGGCGGCAACAGCAGACTTGCCCTTGCCACGACTGATAATTTTGATGGAGCAATGATAGATTGCGATTGTCAAAACCTCCTTTCGGCAGTATTGCCGATTGCCTCGCAGAGCGCACATACCACATTTGTGGTATATAAGTGCGCCCTTGTACCAAGGGAAGCAGAATTGCTGAGCTTGCAAAACAGCTTTTTCAAGAATTATCACGCAGACTTTCGGGGAAATGTATGCCCTGTAAGCCGCCGGGCAGATTTCCGAAAGCAACCTTGATGATGTGCTTTATCTGCTCGTTGGTGTAGCTCTCAGCGTTTGGAATAAGGCTCTCCAGAATTGCACCACGCTCAATAAGGCGGTGGTTGCGGCTACGGCGTTTCTGCTCCTTGTACCGATTTTGCATAGTTGCAAGTTTGTGTTCTTCCTGCGTTTCCTTTTTCGTCAGGCGGTCAAGCTCTGCCTGAAGCTTATTACGCTCGGCAAGAGCTTTTTCAATTTCGGCTTCGGTGCGGATAAGTTCCTTTTCTTCATTCATTGAGGTGTCCTCCATAAAAATAAATTTCAGCAGATTTCTGCCGACATACGCTTTTGCGTTATGTAATGAGGAGGTTTGTAATAAAGGCGAATTCCCATTTGGGGAATGTGCCAATGGGGTGGTGAATTGCCACCTCATCTTTATTTCTAAGGTCGGATTTCACGACATTTGGATTTCGAGGGTCATCGAAATGATGATTCCTTTAAACCTCTTTTGTTTCGGAGATGGGGGTCTGATTTGGACCCTCATCGGAAAATTGGTTCTGATATGCTTTTCAGTTCAAGGGGTGCGGTAAAACACCGCTCCCTGCACTCACCTTGAAACGAGGTGTGTGTTTTCTCTGCAATCAGCTCCAATCTGCCACGGTGATTTGTGCAGTTCCGTACCGATGGGGTAGCGTTTCGCTACCCCATATTCAACCTACCGTCGCATTTCACGACGGCAGATGATTTTGCTCACTGCACTCGCCCTGAAACAAGGGTCCTTTGAAATGATTACTTCGCAACGTTTTACAGAATGGCTGACGTACTGAAACGATACATCAGTCTTTTCAGGCAAAACAAAAAAGCCGTCACACCCACATAACTACAACAAGCCAGACCCAACAGCTTTTGCTGATGAGTCAAGACTTATTCGATTGTTATGTTAGTGTAACGGCTTTAAATCTCCGTTATCATTCGGCTGGTA
>JAFQIY010000038.1 GCA_017415165.1 Oscillospiraceae bacterium
ACTTTTCGACAATGAATAGTGAATATTGAATAATGAAAAATGAATAATTAAGGAATTGCCTTCGGCAATAATATTAAAAATGTCCGCATAGCGGACACCTTAACTATTCACTATTCATTATTCTTTTTTCATTTTTCATTATCCTGTCGACTTTATCGACAGGATAATGAAAGGATTGGGGAGGTTGTGCTTTTGTATGAAATTCCTTATAAAATATAGCAACTGTGTAAAGCTTTTTACTTTACACTACACTCATCTTTTCTTATAAATAACAATCTCAGGATTTTCGCCGTTTTCTTCATAGGTGCAGATGAGAATAAACTCCATATTTGCGGCAATACCGAAGCACCTGCTCCCGCCGAACTCACATTCCAGCTGATTGCCCAGATATGTAGCGTTGTCGTCAAGATATTTCACGGTTCTTCCGTTGGGGAGTCTGTATTCAAGGTTGATGTAGCTGCCAACCAGCGCGTTGAGCTTTTCAAGCTTCGGCATACCCTCGATATTCAGGGCATTGATTTCTTCAATCAGCTTTTTCTTGAACTCCTCAAAAGCACCGTTTCCGCCAAGCTCATCGTAACGCTTCCAGTAATCCAGCTTCGGCAGGACTTCCTTCAGATACGCACGCACCTCGTCCTCCGAGTGCTCCTCGTTTGCCATATTCTTCACACAGACGTCAATCAAGTCGTCCATATCGCTGTACATATACTCGCCGTCAGCGTAGCACCACTTACAGTAATGCTCGTTGAGCATACCGTCCTTTTCCTTGCTGATGACAGCGTCCTCCAGCGGCATTCCGCAGCACTGGCAGATAAGCTCCCTCGGAGAGCCTAAAAGCGTGTTGATTGAAACGTCAAACAGCTTTGACAGCAGCTTCAGCGTTTCTGTGTTGGGGACGGTTTCGCCGTTTTCCCAGCGTGAAACAGCCTGACGTGTCACAAAAACCTTTTCTGCAAGCTCGTCCTGTGACATTCCGTTTTTCGTGCGGAGTTCAAATATGATTTCTTTCGTTTCCATTTTTACTCACCTCGATAACAGTATATCACAGCGGACGTTTTCAATCAAGCAACTCGCTGTTGCTGTTGGGGGTTTGTGTTTGTATGATGTTTATCCTCTGCCAGCAGGCTTTACATTAACATCAGGACTTATATCGCCCTCAATAGGTCCGTTCGCTGCTTCAAACTTGCGTACGCTTTCACGGATAAGAACAAGAACGTGGCTATTTACAGAGCGTCCTTCATAATCTGCAACATATCCTATTTTTCGAAGCATTTCTTCTTCAATTCTGATGGATACACTTTTTATAGCCATAATAAACTCCTTTTAGATGTATTATGTGTTTATTTTACAGCTATTATGTGGTATAATGTTATAAACGAATACGTGACGTATCCACTTTTTGACAGGAGGTTTATTATGAAAGTAGCAGTAATCGGCTCACGAGGCATAATCATTTCAAATTTGGGTGACTATCTCCCACAAGACACTACAGAAATTATTTCAGGCGGTGCGAGGGGAGTTGACACCTGTGCAAGAGAATACGCACTTGCCCACAACATAAAATTAACGGAGTTCAGACCCGCATACCAAAAATACGGCAGGAGTGCTCCGCTGAAACGAAATATAACCATAATTCAGAACGCTGACCTTGTGCTTGCGTTCTGGGACGGGAAGTCCAAAGGCACGAAATTTGTGATTGATAACTGCGAGAAGCTTGGTGTTGAGGTAAAGGTTTTTGTGCCGTGACTCAGCTGAAACAAAACGCACAACGGTTTATGTCCGCTGTGCGTTTTTCATTTTCTCTTTTCCCTTCCTGTGCTGATATAATATCGGTTTTTATCCTCGTACATCTTCATATCCGCCCTGTTGAAGGTATCGTTAAAGCTTTCGCACGGCAAATGCACCGCAGTACCCGATGAAACCGTACATTCAAAATCAAGTCCCTCAGAGGACGCTTCAAGCTTTTTATTCACGTCGGCAACTATTCTTTCAAGGACTTCCTCGTTATCGGCTTTGACTATGCATAAAATTTAACGATCGCTTGTTTTTGCAGGCGATCGTTTTTAACTATCCTCTTTTTCTATTTCTTTTCTGATAAGCTCTGTTATAAAGCCGTTTACGGTTTTTCCCTTCCTTTCCGCGTATTCCTTTATTTTTTGCTTTTCACCTTTATAAACCAGAAGTTCAATTCTGTCGTATGTTTTTTTCTTGTATTTTTCAATAGCTCTGTATGTTGGATTATCATTAGCCATATTAATCCTCCATTTCGCTGAATAACTAATTTATAACTTAATCATATCATATAATTTGTGAAAAACATATAAGTCCGTACTTATATGTTTAGCAATTTTTGCTCTTGATATAAGTACGGACTTATAGTATAATAAATTTAGTGGCAAACTATTCTTGCCGTTTTCGTAAAAGGTAAACCCATCGAAAGATGGCGACACAAAGCTAAAGGGTCTTAAGCTTTAATAAGCAAGACAGCCAGCTACTGAAGGAGGAATTTATTATGATTAAATGGTATAACAGTTTTTCAGATTTTGCGCTTTGTTTTGTAACAGGTTTAGGTTATCTTTTTGGTAATCCTTGGCTCTAACAAAAAATACAATTTTTAATTCATAATAACAAAAATGATAAGCAGGAATAGTCTGCTTATCGGTTATCAAAGTCCATGCATAGATGTAAATTTGTGCATGGGCTTTGATTTTGTAAATGAATGTAAAATATTTGTTATAGATAACGGTCAAAGGCTGTGTATATGCAGCAAATTCCAACGCAACAATGTATGATTTACGACAAAAAGAGAAAGGCTGCATAGCGTTTTGCTACGCAGCCTTTCAATACATACGATGAAACTTCTTTATTGACCCCTCCCTGAATGGGACGGCTTTATGTTTGTATGAGGTTTATTTTTCGTTTAGCAAATACCAATGGATTGCTGCCAAATTCACTCTCGCTGTGCGTTTTTCATTTTCTTTTTTCCTTGCCTGTGCTGATATAATATCGGTTTTTATCCTCGTACATCTTCATATCCGCCCTGTTGAAGGTATCGTTAAAGCTTTCGCACGGCAAATGCACCGCAACGCCCGATGAAACCGTACATTCAAACCCCAGCTTTTCGGAGGAAGCTTCAAGCTTTTTGTGCACGTCGGCAACTATCCTTTCAAGGACTTCCGTGTTGTCGCTTCTGACTATGGAGACAAACTCGTCGCCGCCCACACGGTATGATGAACCTTTCTTTCCTACCGCCGAAGCGATTGCAGAAGCAATTGTGCAGAGGAATTTATCGCCTGCCTCGTGCCCCAAGGTGTCATTGATATTTTTCAGACCGTTTCCGTCAAAAAGGATAACGGCGTACTTTTCGGCAGGCTTAATACTGTTGACAAAGTTGTTGTAGTAGAGTCTGTTTCTCAGACCCGTCATCTTGTCGTATTTGCCGTACACCTCGATAATGAACGCATAATAAAGTGCCAAATCAAACGCGCCGCCGATATAAATCACCTTATAGGTTGAATTCAGACCCTGCAGGATTATTGCCGCAAGCTGGAAAACAAACACCTCAGACAGGTAGACCTTATCAATGAATTCGATGTACCTGAATTCGCGGTAGGAGTACCACGCCCACACGATTACAAACAAAATTCCGAGGATTTCGTTGTACAGATACAGCGGTCCTCTTGAATAGACAACGTCGTCCGATACAGTGAAAAACAGCTCTGTAAAGGGCGATGAAACCGCTATAATTATGCTTATCGCTTCCAGCACGCCGCAGAAGCACAGCAGCTTATCCGTTTTTTTCGTGCTTGCAAGAATAAGCCAGAACATTGTCAGCGGTGCACACATATAGATGATAAGATTTGACCCCTGTGCAAGCAACATAATCTTATGCTGCTCGGACAAATCTCTGCCCACGTATCCGAGAAGCACCAGCATATCCGTATACGCCGCAAGTATAAAGAACAGGTTTTTTCGTTTTTCCAGATGACTGCTTCGCCTTACGATTGTCATAAGTGCGACCAGTGCTATGGAAGTCAGAATATATATGTATGTATAATCAAGCAAAAATAATTCCTCCGTCAGTCAGATTTAGCTATACACAATAATTATACACCGTCAAAGGCAAAATGTCAATTGCGGCTAATTTTTGGCAAAGTTAGACAGGAGGCATTTTTTTACTCTTTACTTTTTTGTAATAATAGTGTATAATTTACTCAAAATAACTTTGTTGGGAGGAATACAAATGAACATCACAAACGATATAATCTACGTCGGCGTCAACGACCATAATATCGACCTTTTTGAGGGTCAGTATGTTGTCCCCAACGGTATGGCATACAATTCCTACGTTATCCTTGATGACAAGGTTGCGGTTATGGACACGGTGGACGTCAACTTCACCCACCAGTGGCTTGACAACATCAGGAAGGCTCTTGCGGGACGTCAGCCTGATTTCCTTGTTGTTCAACATATGGAGCCTGACCACTCCGCAAATATTATGAACTTTATCAAGACCTACCCATCGGCGAAAATTGTTTCCTCCGCAAAGGCTTTTGCTATGATGAAGCAGTTTTTCGGCACGGATTTCACCGACGGCAGAATAGTTGTGGCTGAAGGGGACACCCTTAATCTCGGAAATCACGTCCTCACATTTGTTACAGCTCCTATGGTGCACTGGCCTGAGGTTATCGTTACTTACGACAGCAAGGACAAGGTGCTTTTCTCCGCTGACGGCTTTGGCAAATTCGGCGCACTTGACGTGGAGGAGGACTGGGCTTGCGAGGCAAGACGCTACTACATCGGCATTGTAGGCAAGTACGGCGCACAGGTGCAGGCGTTGCTGAAAAAGGCGGCAGGACTGGATATTCAGGTTATCTGTCCTCTGCACGGTCCGGTGCTGAAAGAGAATTTGGGATACTATATTAATTTGTACAATATATGGTCAAGCTACGGGGTTGAGTCCGAGGGTATTGTGATTGCGTACACCTCTGTTTACGGCAACACAAAGAAGGCTGTTATGCAGCTTGCTGAAAAGCTCAAGGCAAAGGGCTGCCCGAATGTTATCGTGAACGATTTGGCACGCTGCGATATGGCTGAGGCTGTGGAGGATGCTTTCCGCTATGGCAAGCTTGTTCTTGCAACAACAACCTACAACGCTGAAATTTTCCCCTTTATGCACCAGTTCATTACCAACCTTACCGAGCGCAATTTCCAGAACAGAACAGTTGCCTTCATCGAAAACGGAAGCTGGGCACCCCTTGCGGCAAAGGTTATGAAGGGTATGCTTGAAAAGAGCAAGAACATCAAGTTCTGCGAAAATACGGTAAAAATTCTGTCCGCTCTGAACGAGGAAAGCTCCGCACAGCTTGAAGCACTTGCAGATGAGCTTTGTATGGAATACATTGCACAGCAGGACGCTACCGCAAACAAGAACGACCTTTCCGCACTGACAAACATCGGCTACGGACTTTATGTTGTAACCTCCAACGACGGCGAAAAGGACAACGGACTTATCGTCAACACCGTTACACAGCTTACCGACTCGCCCAACAGGGTTGCCGTGACAATCAACAAGGCGAACTATTCCTACCACGTTATAAATCAGACAAAGAAGATGAACGTGAACTGCCTGTCAACAAGCGCACCGTTCAGCGTGTTCGAAAAATTCGGCTTCAAGAGCGGACGCAACACCGACAAGTTTGAAGGCTGTGAACCGCTCCGCTCCGACAACGGACTTGTTTTCCTGCCAAGATATATCAATTCCTTTATGTCCCTTGAGGTTGTACAGTACGTTGATTTGGATACACACGGAATGTTCATCTGCGAAATTACCGAAGCAAGAGTCATCAACGACGACCCGTCAATGACTTACGCTTACTACCACGAAAACGTGAAGCCAAAGCCTGAAACCGAGGGCAAGAAAGGCTTTGTCTGCACAATCTGCGGCTTCATCTATGAGGGCGACACACTTCCTGAGGACTACATCTGTCCTCTCTGTAAGCACGGCGCAGCAGATTTTGAGCCGATACAATAACTGTTTCAGGAATAAATTATAATTCAGCGCATTAACTTATGTAGCGAAAATAATGGGTTTCCAAAGGGTGTACGCACCCTTTGGTGGGGGTCTTGGGGGCAACGCCCCTGAGTCGCCCTCAGCAGAGGGCGAAACACCCCCTTGCCTTCCCAAACGGAGCAAGGGGTGAGAAATGCGACAGCATTTCGAGGGGAGGCGACCACGAACGCCTCCCCTTGTTGCAATTACAAGATGATTTTCCCTTCAAAACGTTCCAGTGGAACGTTTTGAACACACTTTATCTTTATCACTATAGAACCGCAGTAGCTTCGCTACTGTTAGGGATTTTCTCTCTTGCAGAAAATCCCTCTTTCGCAACATAGTTGCGAAATTCACCCTTTAGATACGCTTTTCAGGCAGCGCCTGCGAGCGCAAGCAGGTGTTTCGTCCGTTGCGACGGACGACTCAGGGGCTTTGCCCCCAAGACCCCCACCAAAGGGTGCGCACACCCTTTGGAAACCCATTATTACACACTGAATTCAGTTTTTTTAACTTTACTTTCCTTTCAGAAAGTGGTATAATTATTTTATTCAACCACTTTTTGAAAGGATTTGTTTTTTTATGCGTATTGCGGTTACTTACGAAAACGGTCAGGTTTTTCAGCACTTCGGTCACTCCGAACAGTTCAAGATTTACGACATTGCTGACAACAAAATCGTGGGCGAGAAGATTGTCCCCACTCTCGGCAGCGGTCACGGTGCTCTTGCTGGCTTCCTTACTATGAACAGCGTTGACGTCCTCATCTGCGGCGGCATCGGCGGAGGTGCTCAGACTGCTCTTGCTCAGGCAGGCATCAAGCTTTTCGGCGGTGTAAACGGCAGTGCTGACGATGCTGTCAATGCTTATCTTGCAGGCACTCTCGGCTACAACCCGAATGTTATGTGCAATCATCACGACCACGGTGAGGGACACTCCTGCGGAAGTCATAACGACGGCTCTCACACCTGCGGAAGCTGTCACCACTGATTAATACTGATACAAAAAAGATTGGGAATACGCTTGCCGTGCTCCCAATCTTTTATTCTATATATTCGATTATAAATGTCAGAATTCTGTACTGCCCGTAAAAATCCGTCCAGCTGAGCTTAATGCTGCGGTCATATTCAAGGTTTGCCTTTTCGATAATTCGGTTGAACAGCTCCTCGTTGGTAAGGTCTTTCATACAGGCTATCATAATGTCCGTGGTTTCAAACTTCACCATTGCGCTTGGTTTTCCGCTCTGCACGGCGCTGAGGATTGCATTTTCGGAAATCGTCAGCAGCTCCTCCGTGGAGGAAATATCCGCGCCCTCTCTTGCAAAGTAATTTTCCGACGTACCAAAAGCCTGCGGTGCGGTAAACGGTGCTGTGTCAACAATATGAGTATTGCGGATTACCGCGTCGGTTACCATAAAATACTGGTAGAGTATAACCTCAGGGAAAAGCTCGTGCAGCTGGTCGTCGGGCTTATCCCAGGTAATATCGACGTGATACCAGTTGCCGCCCAGCTTGACCATATTCCACATATGCGGCACATAGGTCTCACCCGTCACGATGGTGTTTTCAATTCCTGCAAGGTTGCAAAGGTACGCAAACGCTTTGGAGTAGCCCTCACAAAGCGCCTTTTTTTCAACCAGCGCGCCGTAGGCTGTATCCGCAAAGGCATAGCTTGTATCCGTTTCGCAGTTCAGAATAAGATAATCGTGGAAGAATTTCAGCTTTTCGTAGTCGTCCATATCAGGGGTAAGCTCGGCAATGATTTTTTTTGCAGCCTTTTCCGCTGCCATATTCATACTGCTTATCTCGTCAGCGGTCATTCTGTAGCTTATAGCAACATCAAATCCGCCGCCCTCATATTCCGTCCAGTATTTTTTTACGTGAGGATATGCGATATTTTCCACTCGTATTGCCCTGAGAATTCTTTCATAAACTGTCGCATCCATTTTCAGCGGAGTCCTGTCCTCAAGGCTTCCCAGCACGGACAGTATTTCATCGTAAAGCTCCGTTTCGGTTTCGTTGAAGTCTTCGCTGTAGTATTGATTTATCATACCCTCAGGGATGTAGAAATCCGCAAAGTCATATTTTTCGCTGTCGATTTCGGGAGTTTCATTGTGCTCAACATAAGTTCCGTCCGAAAAAATCTTATAGCCGTCGTCTGTCTGATTGTCGGAGCAGCCTGTCAGCAGCAGGCATAATGCCGCAATTACAGCGCATAAACGTTTCTGCAAATTTCCATCACTCCTTTCGGACAGGTTAATGCAAAATGAATAAAGAATAATGAATAGTGAATAGTTAAGGTGTCCGCTTTGCGGACATTTTTAATTTTATTGCCTAAGGCAATTCCTTAATTATTCATTATTCAATATTCACTATTCATTGTCGAAAAGAATTTTTCGACAAACTGCAATAAGGGGCAGCTGCCCCTTATCATAGCTTATTCAATATAGTCAAGAAACAGCTTTATAACCATAGAGGTCTTATCCTGACTGTAGTTTATAGCTGCACAGTCATACTTCTTCGCCGCAGAAGGGAGAGCCTCCTCAAAAATTTTGATAGCCTGCTTCTCCGTTACTGAAAACAGCTTGTTTACCGCCTCATCGTAAAGCTCCCTTGAAGAACACTTAACCTGAATTACAAAATCATCTGTCTTTGAAACCTCGGCAATCTGATTTATAAGCATTGCCCTTACGTCCTCCCAGCTGTCCGCAATAAGACCGTTTTTCACAAAGTAGCCGCAGTCCTCAGAGATTGCCTTCGGGTAGGTGTAAATCTGCTCATAAATGGTTCTGCTTTCGGTAAGCATTGAATCGGGCACGCAGAAATAATCATATCTGACATAGCTGCCAAGCTCGGAGTCAGTTACCGCATAGGTGATATCGATATTATACCACTGACCGTCGATTTTAACCATATTCCACATATGCGCCTCGCCGTCAGCGTCGCCTGTCACTGTAATTGTTTCAATTCCCACCTTGTCGCAAAGGTAGGAAAACGCCTTGGAGTAGCCGCCGCAGATAGCCTTCTTGTCAACGAAAACGCCGTAGATATCGCGGCAGTTTTCCGCAGTTTCGTCGTACACAACATTTGAAGCAAGGTAATCGTGGAAATACTTTACAACCTCGTACTCCGTCATCTGAGGAGTAACGCCGTCAAGCACACGCTTTGCTTCTGTCTCGATAGCCTTCTGCATTTCGAGAATTCTTTCATCGCTGTACTTATAGTAAATAACCGCCGACGCAAGCTTTTTTGTGCTGTTGTTCATAGCGTACTGCATTTTCGTGTCGATATAGAACAATGCGTGCTCGTCGTTGTAAATCTGCTGATAGACCTCACAGTATTCCTCAGCGGTAATGCCCATTATCGTTGACAGGGGCACGTCCGTTTTAAGCCTTTCAGCGGCAGTGATAACTGCGTCATAGATATACATCTGCTTTTCGCTGAGCTGATTATAGCTGTACGGACGCTGAATTTCGTCCTTGGAATAGGTGCTGCCGATGGTGTCGATTTCGGTAATTGTCATTTCCGTACTGTCGGCTGCTTCTACAACGCCTGTGCTCTCATTTGATTTTGCGGAACTTTCAGATGACGGAGCAGTTTCCTCATCGGACTCGGATGTCACTGTCGGCTCGGCAGCCGTTGAGCTTGTGTATTCCTTAATCGGAACATTGGGAATATCTGTCGGGATTGTGGGTTCTGTTGACAGTGATGTCTGTGGAGTCTGAGTTGTTGACTGAGTTGTTTCCTCTGCTTCAGTCGGAGGCGGAGCTGTTGTTGTAGCAAGCTCGGGAGTAGACTCCGTAGCTGCTGTACGCTTTGTTTTTTCGGTAGTTATAATTGTCGGCTCGGGTGTAGTGGTAGTTGTTTCCTCTGTTTCGCATACAACTGTCGGGACGGTTGTTTCCGAAGCCGTAGAGGGGAGGGTATCCTCCCAGTCGGGCACGTTTTCGTCACGGCAGCCGCACAGAATAACAGCAGAAAGAATTGCCGCAGATATTAATACAGACCATTTATTTTTTTTCATTGGACAGTTCCTCTCCGCAAATTGATACGGTTAACCCGTTTATTCTTCATCGCCCTCATAAATCAGCGAAATATGGATTATACCAAGCTCCTCGTTGTTATGCTTGTAGGCGGAACGGATTTTTGTACCGTACCGCTCGTTTGTATCCTCAATAATGTCCTTCATCTCACCGCTGTCAAAAAGCCTTGCCATTGCCGCATAGAAAGCGTCCTTATCGGAAAATCTTATTTCCACCTCACGCTCGCCCTTGTAGCCCTTATCCTTCAGCTGACGGACAATCTCATCGACGCCCTCAGCCACGGCATCAAAGCTCAGACCCTTGCCGTTGAAGTAGTTGAGCCTTCCGGACTCACAGCTTGTATGCCCCTTGTAAAGCTCGTCGGTAAAGTGAGTTTTTCCCTCGATTTCGCTGTCTTTTACCAACAGGTAATCGTGACGGACGAAGTCGGGGTCATTTCGTTTTATAATGGGGTCGTCCCAGGTGCAGTCAGCATTGTACCACTCGCCGTCAAGACGGATTTTGTTCCAGGCGTGTGTGCTGCCCTCGGTATTTTTTCCGCAGACGATATAGTTTGGTATACCTGCCTTGTCGCAAAGCAGCGCCATTGCCGCCGCATAGCCCTCGCACTGACCGTAACCCGTCACCAGTACGCCGTAAGCGGAATTGACGTGGAGCTTATCGGTGGAAAAGCTGCAGCTTTTTACGATTTTGTCGTGGAAATAGACGACCTTTTCGAAATCGCTTGCCCCCTCGGAAATTCCTCCGAGTACAGTTGAAGCGGCAAAGTCCAGCTCGGCACGCTTGATTTCAGCGTCCTCACGCTCATAGAGGTAATTAATCCTGAGCATTGAAACCTCGCTGTCAGGCGCATAGAAAATATTGCTGAGCCAGAAATAATTTCTTTCCTGAGAATACACAAGGCTGTATATTTTTCTTGCAGTTTCACGGGTAACGGGCGGGTCGAATTTCACGAAATCCTCAAAGCCCAGCACGGCGTCCCTGACCTGCTCATACAGAGCCTTTTCCTCATCGGAAAGCGCCTCATAGACAGGGGAGACGAACACGCCGTCCTCCGAAGCGGCAGGAGCAATCTCCGTTTTCGCCGAAGGGAGTCCCTCATCGACCTTTGTGCAGCCCGAAAGCGTCACAGCTGCCGTAAGGAATAAAGCGGCGAAAACCGAGACAGAAAGCTTTTTCATAATCTTACTTGTAGATAACATCAAACTCAATCAGAAGCATAGCTTCGTTACATTCATCGCTGACGCCCTTTACTCCGTCGAAGCCCTTTGCATAAGTATTGTAATCCATTCTTACGTCGTAAATCTGATTGTAGAGTTCCTTGGAAGAAACCATAATCTGAGCTGTTCTTGAGCCGTCCTTTGCAGCTCTTTCGATTTCAGCCTTGAGAGCAGCCTCAGCAGAAGCGAAATCGCTGTAAACGAGGTTGTTCTTGACGAAATAGTTCTGAGCAGTTGCAGTGCAGACAGGCGGGTCAAAAAGTGTGATATAATCGCCGCTGGATGTTTTCTTCTGACTTCTGTGGAAGTGTGTGATATCCTCCATATAGCTGTCGGGAACAAGGAAGTAATTGTAGCGGATATTCTTGTAGTTAGGAGTGTTGAGAAGCGGGTCGTCCCAGGTAACGTCAAAGTTGTACCATTCGCCGTCAACGTCAACAATGTTCCAAGCGTGAGTCTGACCCGATTCGGTTTCACCTGTTACAACCATACAAGCGATATCAGCCTTGTCGCAGAGGTACTGAACAGCCTTTGCGTAGCCTACGCACTGGATATTGCCCTGAGCCTCGCCGCTGCCGAGAGCGTTATAGATAGAAGCATTGTAGTTTGCTGTAGTCTTGTCCTCTTTAAGCTCAAAGCTGGAGTTAAGCACGAGGTAATCGTGGAAAACCTTGAGCTTTTCGAAGGTTGTTGCCTTGCCGTTTGCCTCAGCAACAAGCTTATCCGCAACAGCGTCGATATCCTTCTGCATCTGGTTGATAGCTTCTGTATCCTTTGTCAGATAGAAAAGCTTGCCCACCTTAATCTTAGGACCCATATAGAAAAGACGTGCCTCCTGATTGTAAACAAGGCTGTAAATCTTAATCCATTCCTCAACGGTATATTCATCCTCCTCACAAATAATGAAGCTGAGGTTTTCGATACCGTCAACAATTCTGTCATAAAGCTCCTTTTCTCTTGCGGAAAGGCTGTCATAAGCGTAGCGCACGCTGCCCTTCTGACTTACTGACGGCTTTTCGAGAGGAGCAGTTGTAGCAGTCATAGCGTTGAGCATTTCCTCATCGCTTCGGCTTTCTGTAGAAGGTGGAACAGTTGTTGCCACAGGCTCGGTAAGCACGTCACCGTTAACGCCTGTAACCGTTTCGCCTGCTTCATCCGTTACAGCAACAGGAGCCTGTGTTTCAGCAGCACTGTTGTCTGCCGCACCGCCGTTGTCTGTTGCCTCAGCATTATCTGCTGACTCATTGTCACCGATAACATTAATGGAAAGGGAGGTATCCTCCGAAGCTGTGCCGTCATCGCCGCTGCAGCCTGCCGCAAGCATTGAAGCCGCAAGGAGAACTGCGAGAACAGCATATTTTTTACGAGTATTCTTCATAATAATTTTCCTTTCAGATAATCAAATAGGTATAGGGGCAGAGTAAAAAATTTCCCCGCCCCCGATTGAATTTTACTTATAAATAATGTTGAACTGAACTACGAGGACGTCCTCTGTATACTGTGTAACCTTTGAAACGGAATCAACATCATCGTCAAGAGACCTTGCATAATCCTGATACTTCTTCCAGTAGGAATTATCTCTCATTGTTTCCCACAGGTCATAGCTTGTAACCTTAATATGAGCAACGTTCTTGTGTGCCTTTACAGCAGCCTTGATTTCAGCCTTCATAGCTTCAAATGCGTCATCCTCGCTGTCGTAAACCTTGTCATAAGCGTTGAAGTAGTAGCAAGCTGTCTTTGTACAAGCAGGAGCGTCATAGAGGTAAATATGATTGCCGCTCTTTCTCATAGGATTACCGGGGTTAAGGTGAGTATTTTCAATCATCTCATCGTTAGCAAGGAAGAACAGGTAACGTACATAGTCCCTTTCGTAGTCCTCGCTGTATGGGTCGCCCCAAGTTGTATCGATTATGTAGTAGCCGTTATCGCAGTAAACAACGTTCCACGCGTGAGTGCTGCCCTCAGTGTTGTTGCCGCATACAACCATAGATTCAAGACCCGCAACATCGCAGAGATACTGGAATGTCTTAGCGTAGCCCTGACACTGGAGCTCGCCGCCGCCTGTAAGGCTGTCGTAAACACCGCAGGTCTGATAGTCGCCCTGGAGGGAGAAGGTGTTGTTTACAATTACCCAGTCATAGATAGCCTTATATCTGCTGATTGTGCTGGAATAGCCTGCAACAACAGACATAACATCGGAAACTGTTGCGTCGATTTCCTTCTGAACGTCCTGAGCGGTATCACTGTCAATAGCGTAGTTCATACGGAGCACTCCGCCGAGAGGAACAGGAATGGATGTATCAAGCCAGAAAAGCTGAGGCTCGTTGTTGAAAAGAATTGTATAAACCTTATCAACGTCATCTCTCTTGAGACCGTCAGGAACGATAACCTCTGCTTCGAAGTTTTCAGCCGCCTCAACGATAGCAGCATAAAGCTTCTTCTCGCTGGAGGAAAGCTGCTGATAAGGATATCTGTCCTCATAGCTTACCTTATAGGAGGAGCTGATTGGCTTTGAATTGGAGGAGGAAGGCTTTTCCTCTGTAGGCTTTGTGGTTTCAGCAGGCTTCTTTGTTGTAGCAGCTGTTGTTGAAGCAGGCTTCTGGTCGCTTACATAGTCAGAGTGAATGAATGTGCCGTCAGCAAGCTTGTAGTAGCCTGTGTCTGTAGCAGCAACGATATTGATTTCCGTACCTGCCTTGTACTGCTTTACAGATTCCGAGCCAACGATAGCCTTCTTTCTTGAATAGCAGTTTGAAACAACATAGAGTGTTTCGCTGATTTCTGTTTCGTTCCATTCAGTAGCAGCCTTTGTAGTTGTTGACTCAGTCGGCGCTGTAGTTTCGGAAGCAGCAGTTGTAGTTGTTTCAGCCTCTGTTTCACTTTCGGAAACAGTAGTTGTTTCAGCTTCTGTCTCTGTTTCGGGAGCAGAAGTTTCCTCCGCAGTTGTAACCTCAGGAACAGTAGTTGCTTCAGTTTCCGCAACAGTCATCTGAGTAAGCTCAGACATAGCTGTTGTTGTTTCCACCTCAGGGAGTCCCTCTGTTCCCTCATCTGTTTTCTTACAGCCAGCAAGCATTGTTGCAACCATAAGAAAAGCAAGAATAAGACTAATTTTCTTCTTCATTTTTCATGCTCTCCTTTTTTGATTTTTCACTATTGCCATTTTTGTTTTCAGACGCCTTTTCCTCGTCATCAAGAAGCTGCGCCTTGATTTTTGTAATACATTTTTCCTCTGTCAGAAGTGCCGTAAATCTGATACCGCCGTATTCAACAACAGGGGTTTCGTCCTCCTCGGGGATACGTCCCAGCAGCTCAACAATAAAGCCGCTCATTGTTTCGAACTTATCCTCCTCAGGAAGTACAGCACCAAGCTTACCCATAATTTCCCCGGGGTCAGCCGTGCCGTCAATGGTGTATGTGTCCTCGGAAATCTGAATGATTTCCTCCGCCTCGTCATCATATTCGTCCTGAATATTGCCCACGATTGTCTCGACAATATCCTCCATCGTCACAAGACCCGCAGTACCGCCGTACTCATCAATTACAACAGCCATCTGCATTTTTTCAGCCGTGAGTCTCTTGAAAGCCTCTCCGCAGGGGACAGACTCAGGAAGGTAGATTATATCCCTGACAAAGCTCTTTATGTCAGCACCCTCAGCAGCCTCTGACCCTACCAGACAAAGCAGGTCCTTCACGCAGATAATTCCCGTAATGTGGTCAATCGTGTCCTCATACACAGGAATTCTCGAAAAGCCGCTGCCGATTGAAGCATTGACAACCTCGGAAACGCTGTCCGTGTCCTCAACCGCAACAATATCCGTGCGGTGGGTCATAACGTCCGAAAGAATGAGGTCATCAAACTCGAATACGTTGTTAATCATCTCACGCTGGGATTCCTCAATAACGCCCGTCTCGTTGCCCGCGTCAACCATAAGAAGGATTTCCTCCTCGGTAACGACCTCACGCTCAGGAATTCCGCCCACACCGAAAACGGGGGAGAAAACCCTGATAAGCAGGGACGAAAGCGCAGTCATCGGCGTAAGAATAATAACCAGATATTTTACAAAGCCGCTGCAGAAATAAGCAAGCCTGTCGCCGCCCTTTACCGCAATTTTCTTTGGTATGCCCTCGCAGAAAACCGTAATCACGATAACGCTTGCCAGCAGTATAATCAGATACACGGCTATGATATAATCCGCCGAACTTATCCGACCACCGCCAAGGTCATATATTGCCGTTGTAAGAGCGTCATCGAAGCAAATCATCGCCAGCCACGAAATACCTATCGCCGTCGTAACCCTGTTTACCGCAAATGCCGTAACAAGGCGCGAGGGTTTTTCCAGCAGCTTCAGCAGCGTAGCCTTACCCCTGATTTTGTCGGCAGAATTTTTCACCTTTCTGTCATCAATTTCAGTAACAGCGGTTTCGCAGACCGTGCAGAAAGCCTTGTAAAGAATAAGCACCAGAATAAGAATAATTCCGGTAAACCCGTCAGAGTCCATAATCAACTTCCTTCCGAAAATAGTAATGTCAATGTATGATGTCAGCTTAAAAAGCGCACAAGCTGACATATTAAAAATTATACAACATATTAACAAAAAAGTCAAGGAAAAGCGACACACCAAATATTATGAAAAAAGCAAATGCCGACCATTGATTTTTGGTTTATCTGCGACATTTGCGGTTTTTTGTAACCGTAATTTCCGCAAAATGTAAACGGATTGTAATAATTTAATTCGCAATGCGCAATGCGCAATTCGTAATTGAAGGGTTCTGAAAAATTCACCGTAATTACGAATTGTGCATTTCTAATTGGGAATACAAATTGCGAATTACGAATTACGAATTACGAATTACAAATTACAAATTGCGAATTACGAATTACGAATTACAAATTACAAATTACAAATTGCGAATTACGAATTACGAATTGCGAATTACGAATTGCGAATTGCGAATTACGAATTGCGAATTACGAATTATGAATTACGAATTGCGAATTGCGAATTACGAATTACGAATTACGAATTGCGAATTAAACCTGCTTTTTCCGTCAATACTGTGAAAAAACAGAAAGGTTGATTTTATGGAAAAATCTGCTTTAATCCTTACTGGCGGAGAGGCTTTGCGCCTGCGCCCCATTGCCGACGGCACTCCCAAGGCGCTGCTGAAAATCTGCGGCAAGCCCCTCATCGACTACACCCTCGACTCCCTCCGTAAGCACGGCTACTCAAGCATTGATGTTGCTGCTGACCGCCGTGCTGACCTCGTTTCGGAGCACATTTCCGATATGCCTGACACTGACCTGATTTTCAGCTCTCTCCCTTGCGGAAGCTGTCTGCCCCTTAGCCGTGCCGCAAAAAACTGTGACGGCTTTCTCACGGTTGTTTTCGGGGACGTCCTCTTTGATTCTGACCTGTCCGCCGCCGAAAAATTCCACGCCGCAACAGGTGCAGACGTAACCGTCGTGACACGCATCGTTGACAACCCCTCTCAGCACGCTCTTGCCGCTGTTGACGAAAACAACCGCATCACCTCTGTAATCGCTGACCCTGCGCACGAAAACTGCTGCTCCGACCTTGCACTGACGGGCATTTTCATTTTCGAAAAATCCGTTGCCGAATCTGCGGAAAAATATGACTGCCTGCTGACGGATTTCCTGCCGAAAATTGCCGAGACTGGCAAGGTGATAAACTTTACATCTGACGGCACTTTCTTCGATTTGAACACCCCCGACGACCTTTTTGCCGCAACCAAATACGTCCTTGACGGACTTTCCTTGTCCACAATTATCGCCAATTCCGCACAGCTTGCAGGCGGCGTAAAAATCACTTCGGGGACGGTAATCGGCGAAAATGTCACCGTTTGCCGTGGTGCGGAAATTGACGGCGCAATCATTTCTGACGGCGCATACATCGGCGAGCGTGCAAAGGTAAGCGGCTTTGTGGGCAAGGGAGCAAAGCTTCTGTCGGGTGCGGAAATTCAGAGCGGCGCAGTTGTGGGCGAGGGCGCTGTTATCGGCGAGCAGGCGGTTGTGCACAGCGGCGTGAAAATCCGCAGCGGAGCACGTCTTGAAGCGTATTCCTGCGCAAAATCCGACACGGGCGGAGGCGTCCTGCCGCTGAAAATCACCGACGACGGCATCTGCGGCGAAACGGGCAGCGTCATCACCCCTCAGACCGCCGCCCTTGCAGGCAGCGCACTTGCTTCTCTCGGAGGAAAAATCGGGGTCGCTTTCCGTGAAAATGCCGCATCCGAGTGCCTTGCCCTTGCCCTTTGCACGGGAATTTCCGCCGCAGGAGCAGAAGCGTGGCTTTTCGGCGCTTCAAGCGAGCCTGTTCTTTGTTTCTGCACCGAAAAATCGGGACTTGACGCCTGCTGTTACGTCGACGCAGGAGTAACGGCAAAAATCCGTCTTTTTTCGGGGGACGGTCTGCCCCTTTCCCGCCGTGAGGAAAAGCTTGTGGAGCAAGGCTTGCAGGGCGCTTGCCCCACCGCCGCTTTCAACCGCTTCGGCAAAGTAAAGGACGTCTCCGCAATGGCTGAAATGTACGGAAATTCGCTGGAAAAAGCCGCTCCGCAAAAGCTGACGGAAATCCGTGCCGTGCTCAACACGTCGGGAAAAACCGTGTCGGAGGTGTGTGAAAAAATTCTCACCAAAATCAACAGCAGGGACGGCTCTCCCGTGGTTTTCCACATCAACTCAAACGGCAGGGGAGTTTCCGCCTACACCGAAGAAACGGGGTACGTCTTTGAGGAAAAGCTGGTGATGATTTGCTGTAAAAATCTTTTTGAGCAGGGTGTGGACGTTGCCTTGCCCGTGGACTTCCCCAAAGCGGCGGAAAAGCTTGCCGAGAAACAGGGAAGAAGCGTGCACCGCTACAGCCTTTGCCCCTCGGACGGACGTGAAAATGCAGTCCGTAAGCTTGCCCTTGAAACGCCATTTGTCAGAGACGGAGCAATGCTGATGTTTGAGGTGTTGTCCGTGCTGGAAAGCAGGGAAATAAGCCTTGCGGAAGCGGTGAAGGAATTGCCTGAAAGCGCAGTCTGCACAAGGTTTGTGCCGATTGGAAAGCACCCGTTGAAGCTGTTGGAAAAAATAACAGCGCAGAAGCGTGCATCGGGGGACGGCATAACGCTTGAAAACGAAAAGGGGCAGGTGTTTATCCGACCTGTGAAAACGGAAAAAGGGGTGCTTATGCAAGCGGAAAGCTTCTCAATGGAAACCGCATCGGAGCTGTGTGATTTTTATCAGGACATTATAATGCGCAATTCATCTTTGAGTTAGGAGTTTGGAGTGAGGAGTGAGGAGTTGCCGAACGCTTGCGTTCGGCTTTGTGCCAGATAGTTTTCTTTGCTTAACCTGACAATTGTTATATAAAGAAATATAAACCCATTAAAAATTCGTTCGGCGAAGCCGAACACCTTAACTCCAAACTCCACTCTCCAAACTCCTCACTCACTAATTGCCATAAATTGTAAATTTCACCTCAAAGTAATTGACAAACCATTGAAAATGCTGTATAATATAATGTGATTTATTATGTTCGGAACTGGATATTTTATCCTGTAAAATCAAATGACAGAGTATCCCATCATTTTTTCTTTGCTGTGCTCTGCCCGAAATCGTAAAATCGTTACATATTTACTTTCGAAAGGTTGGTATCAAATTGGCTAAAAATGAAAAGAACACCGTGGAAGCTAACGCTTACGGCGAGAAAATTGCCCCTAAGAAAAATAACAAGCAGACTCCGAAAAAACCTGCTCAGAAGAAAACTGAACAGAAAAAAACCGAGCAGAAGCCTGATGTGAAAAGCTTCTTCAAAAAGCCTGCTCAGAAAAAAATTCAGCCTAAGCAGAACAAGGCTAAACAGAATAAGAACAACGCTCCCGAAATCCACCCTGAGACAGGTCTGCCGCTTCACGCTACTAACCACAAGTCCGTGAAAAGAACTCCTCTGCGCATTATCCCTCTCGGTGGTCTCAACGAAATCGGCAAGAATATGACCGTTTTCGAGTGCGCAAACGATATGTTCATCGTGGACTGCGGTCTCGCTTTCCCTGACAGCGATATGCCCGGCGTTGATATCGTACTCCCTGATTTTACTTACGTTGAACAGAATGCCGACAAAATCCGCGGTATCGTAATCACTCACGGCCACGAGGACCACATCGGCGGTCTTGCGTACCTGCTGAAAAAGGTCAACGTCCCTGTTTACGCAACACGCCTTACTATCGGTCTTATCGAGGGCAAGTTAAAGGAGCACGGCATACTCAACAGCGCAAAGCTTAACGTTGTTACCCCACGTCAGACTGTGAAGATGGGCTGTATGGCGGTTGAATTTATTCGTGTAAACCACTCTATCCCTGACGCTGTGGCACTTGCTATCCACACGCCTGCGGGTATTGTCGTGCACACGGGCGACTTCAAGGTTGACTATACACCAATCGAAAGCGAAATCATAGATTTGGCACGCTTCGGCGAGCTTGGCAACCGTGGCGTACTTGCCCTTATGGCTGATTCAACAAACGCTGAGCGCCGTGGTCACACCGCAAGCGAGCGCACCGTGGGTCAAAGCTTTGAGCGCCTTTTCGACACGGCAGAGGGCAAGCGTATCATCATTGCTACCTTCTCGTCAAATATTCACCGTGTTCAGCAGATTGTCAACAACGCTGTACGCTGCGGACGTAAAATCGCCGTTTTCGGCAGAAGTATGCTGAACGTAATCAGCACCGCTATGGAGCTTGGCTACCTGAAAGTTCCTGAGGGACTTTTCATCGATATGAACGAGATAAACCGCTTCCCTGCGGAGAAAATCGTGCTCATTACAACAGGAAGTCAGGGCGAGCCTATGTCGGCACTGTCAAGAATGGCAATGAACGAGCACAGAAGCGTTACAATAACCCCGATGGACTTCATCATCATCAGTGCAACTCCAATCCCAGGCAACGAAAAGCTTGTTACAAAGGTTGTCAATGAGCTTATGAAGTCGGGCGCTGAGGTTATCTATGAGTCGATGTACGACGTGCACGTTTCGGGTCACGCTTGTCAGGAGGAACTCAAGCTTATGCTCTCCCTCACAAAGCCGCGCTTCTTTATTCCTGTGCACGGCGAATACAAGCACCTTAAAAAGCACGCAGGTCTTGCGTACAGCTTAGGCTTTGAGCAGGACAGCGTTATCATCGGCAATATCGGCAACGTTATCGAAACGGACGGCACAAAAATGACTATCACAGGTCAGGTTCCCGCAGGACGTGTATTCGTTGACGGTCTCGGCGTCGGCGACGTCGGCTCAATCGTACTCCGTGACAGAAAGCACCTTTCCGAGGACGGTCTTATCATCGCTGTTGCAACAATCGAGTCGGAAAGCGGAGCAATCCTCGCAGGTCCCGACATTGTATCCCGTGGCTTCGTGTATGTAAGGGAGTCCGAGGAGCTTATCGAGTCCTCAAAGGCGCTTCTTATGAAAACGCTTCAGGGCTGTCTGGACAGCAATATGCGTGACTGGAACAGCATCAAGGGCAAGATGAAGGATGCACTTGGGGATTACATCTATATGAAAACCAAGCGCAGACCGATGATTCTGCCAATCATTATGGAAATTTAAGAGTGAGGAGTTAGGAGTGAGGAGAGTGGAGTGACCGAACGCAAGCGTTCGGTTATATGTCAGTCAATAGTTTACTGTTTTTAACCAAACCAAAGCTATCATACCAGTAAAGTGTTAATTTTAAAATTCGTCCGACGAAATCGGACACCTTAACTCCAAACTCCACACTCCACACTCCACACTCCTCACTCCAAACTCCACACTCCACACTCCAAACTTAACGAAAGGATATTTTTATGACAGGAAAACGCTGGACAGCCTTTAAAATGGTATCACTCCTTTTAGTAGTGATTTCCCTTGCGTGTGCGTTCTCGGTTTACGAGGTGAACGAGTTCCGCTTCTGGACTCTGCTGTGCATTACCTGCCTTGCGGCAATTGCGTACCTTACGCTTTTTGCCGCCGCACAGAAAAACCTGCACCGCTTTGTTACCGAAATGGAATCACAGCTGAACCTTACCGAAAGGGACTCGCTGTATAAATTCCCTGCACCTGCTATAATCATCGACAGCGAGGGAATTATTATATGGTATAACCTTGCCTTTACCGAACAGGTCTACGGCAATGACGCTTTCGGCGTGCACATAAATACCATTATCGACATTGATTTGCAGAAAACCTTTGAAAACAAGAACACAACCGTAAGCTACGAAACAGGTCACTTCCGCATTTCAGCCGTGACAACCGAAAAGCGTGACTCCGATTCAGAGCTTATCTCCGACCTTACTCTGCTGTACTTCGACGATATCAGCGACTATATCACCCTCGAAAGCCGCTTCAATGATATCCGTCCGTCTGTAATCCTCATCTCCATTGACAACTACGAGGATATCCTCTCAGGCGAAAAGGACAGCGAAAAGGCGCACATTATGATTCAGATTGACAAGCTTCTTGAAGAATATTTCGACGACCACAGCGGCGTACTCCGTAAGCTTGGCAACGACAAGTTCATCGTTGTTGCTGAGGAGCGTGACGTTAAGGATATGGTTGCGGACAAATTCAAAATCCTCGATAACGTGCGTAATATCAACATCTCCGAAAAGTCGCAGGTAACCCTCTCAATCGGTATCGGTATGGGGTACGCAAGTATCACCGAAACCGAGTTTGAAGCAAAACAGGCTCTCGAAATGGCTCAGGGACGAGGCGGTGACCAGGCTGCCGTGAAAACCGAAAACGGCTACGAATTCTTCGGCGGCGTTACAAAGGGTATCGAAAAAACCACCAAGGTCAAGACCCGTTATGTTGCTACCGCCCTTGCCGAGCTTATCAATTCTTCTTCCAACGTAATCCTTATGGGTCACCGCTACGGCGATATGGACTCCATAGGCTCAGGTGCAGGTATGGTAGGAGCAATCCGCCGTTTGAACCCTGAGCTTGAGGTGTTTATGGCGGTTGACCTTGAAAAGAACCTTGCAAAGCCGATTATCCACCGCCTTAACGACAATCTTACTGACGAGCCGCCGATTTTTGTTTCTGTTGAGGAAGCGCTGGAAAGAATGAACGACAATACCCTCCTTATCGTTGTGGACACCCACAACAAGGAAATTATCGAGAGTACCGAGCTTTACGAGCGTGCAAAACAGATTGCAGTCATCGACCACCACCGTCAGACTGTAAATTACATCGACAACGCCGTGATTTTCCACCACGAGCCGTATTCTTCCTCAGCCTGCGAAATGACCGCAGAGCTTATCCAGTATTTCACGGGCATTGACAAGCTGCCAAGCTACTACGCCGATGCAATGCTTGCAGGTATCACCCTCGACACCAAGAATTTCGTTATGCGCACGGGTGTACGTACCTTTGAAGCGGCGGCTTTCCTGAGAAAGCTTGGCGCTGATATGGTTGCCGTAAAGGGACTTTTCGACAACGACTTCGAGTGCATCAAGCACAGAAGCGAGCTTATTGCGTCCACGGAAATCTACAACCGCTGTGCAATCGCATCTGACGATACAAGCGTGCCTAACGCAAGAATAAGCTCCGCACAGGCGGCGGACGAAATGCTCGGCATTGAAAATATCGACGCAAGCTTCGTAATCTTCAGCACGCCCGACGGCGGCGTGAGCATTTCCGCACGTTCGCTGGGACTTATGAACGTGCAGATTATAATGGAAAAGCTTGGCGGCGGCGGACACCAGACAATGGCGGCTGCCCAGTTCACAGGCATAACCGTGTCCGAAGCGAAAGCAAAGCTTATCGGAGCGATTGACGAACACATTGCAAGTATAAGCTGAACGTAAACGTTCAGCTTAGTTAGGAGTTTGGAGAGTGGAGTGTGGAGTTGTTGTATAAACTTCAATTCATAATAACTCCTAACTCCACTCTCCACACTAAACACTAAAATATAAAGGAGTAATAAAAATGAAAGTAATTTTCTTAAAAGACGTAAAAGGTACAGCAAAGCAGGGCGAGGTAAAGGAAGTGTCCGACGGCTACGCAAGAAACTTCCTCCTCGGTAAGGGTCTCGCAGTCGAAGCAACAGCAAAGAACCTCTCCGACCTTGCAGGAAAGAAATCCTCCGAGCAGCACAAGGCTGACGTTGCAAAGCAGGAGGCTCTCGAAAACGCTGCTAAAATCAAGGACAAGAAGGTTATCTGCAAGTCAAAGGCAGGTCAGGGCGGCAAGCTTTTCGGCGCTGTTACAGCTGCAAACATTGCAGACCTTATCTCCGAACAGCTGGGCGTAAAGGTTGACAAGAAAAAGGTTTCCCTCTCCTCCGAAATCAAGGCTTTCGGTACATACACCGCCGAGGTAAAATTCCTCGCAGGCGTTTCCGAAAAGATTACCGTCGAAGTTATCGAGGGATAAATGAAAGTTTGGAGTGTGGAGTTTGGAGTGTGAAGTTTATGTGTAAATCATAGTTTCTCTTAACTCCACACTCCACACTTCACACTTCACACTCTATAAGAAAGGAGCGAAAACCGATGGACTTCAATCTTGAAAGTATGGAGCTGCCGTACAACCTTGAGGCGGAGCAGACCGTGCTGGGTGCGCTGCTTATCGACCCTGAGTCGCTGTCGATTGCTATGAATTACATAAAGCCCGAAAGCTTCTATGTTTCAAAGCACCGTGACCTTTTCGCAATTATCGTCAGACTTTTCTCACTGGGCGTAAATGCGGACATCATCACCGTTATCAACGAGGCTGTCCGTGACGGAATTTTCGAAACCACGGGCGCAGGCAAGGAGTACCTCGCTTCCATTATGGAAAGCGTGCCGACCACGAAAAATATCGAAAGCTACTGCAAAATCGTTGAGGAAAAATACTACGTCCGCAGTCTTATTACCGCCGCAAAGGACATCATTGAGGCGTCCACCACGGGTCAGGAGGACGCTATGCACCTGCTTGACTATGCCGAGCAGAAAATCTACGATATCCGTCAGGGAAAAAGCTCCGACGGGCTGGTTAAAATCGACCAGGTTGTGCTGGACGCTTATGATGAGCTGGGCAGAAAATCGGGTCCCGACCGTGAAAAATATCTCGGTGCAAAGTCAGGCTTCAACGATTTGGACAACGTTATCACGGGTCTGAACAAGTCCGACCTGCTTATCGTTGCGGCACGTCCTGCAATGGGTAAAACCTCTTTCGTGCTTAACATTGCTTCAAACGTTGCACGCTTCAACAAGGACATCGAAATCGTAATTTTCTCTCTCGAAATGTCCAAGGAACAGCTTGTTACACGTATGCTTTCTTCGGAAAGCCTTGTTGAAAGCGAGTACCTTATGAAGGGCAACATCACGGGTGACCAGTGGGAAAAGCTTGCCGAGGGTGCTGAAAGACTGTCAGGAATGAATATGTACCTGGACGACACCGCAGGCATAACCGTGCCCCAGATGAAAGCGAAATTGCGCAGACTGAAAAATCCGGGACTGGTAATCATCGACTATTTGCAGCTGATGAATTCCAGCCGCCGTATCGATAACCGTGTAAACGAAATTTCCGAAATCACACGTCAGCTGAAGCTTATGGCAAAGGAACTGAACGTGCCTGTTATAACCCTTTCACAGCTTTCCCGTAGCGTTGAGTCAAGAACGGATAAGCGTCCGATACTTTCCGACCTGCGTGAATCGGGTTCTATCGAGCAGGACGCAGATATCGTAATGTTTCTGTACCGTGACGGGTACTATAATAAAGAGAACCCCGACCAGACACTGGCGGAGTGTATCGTGGCAAAGAACCGACACGGCGAAACGGGTACGGTAAACCTGCGCTGGAACGGACAGTATACGTTGTTTATGGGAGCGGAGAGGTTTAATAATCCGAACGCACCAACAAAGTAAATTTAAATTATTATTTGGTATACGCTTTGTTTTAGAATTAGCGAAGCGGCTACGGGTTTCCAAAGGGAGCTTGCTCCCTTTGGTGGGGGTCTTGGGGGCAAAGCCCACAAGTCGCCGTCCGCAGACGGCGAAATACCTGCTTCGCCCGCAGGCGTGCTTCAAGCGCTTCTAAAAGGTGAATTTTGAAGCGACAGCTTCAAAAGAGGAAATTTCTGCAAGAGAGAAATTTCCTAACAGCAACGAAGTTGCTGCTTTCGTATAGTGGTTAAAGTAAAGTTGCGTCCAAAACGTGCCACTGGCACGTTTTGGAGGAAAGTATAGCGGTAAACCATACAAGGGGAGGCGGTCGTGTTCGCCCCTCCTCGGAATGCTGTCGCATTCCTCACCTCCTTCTCCGTTTTTGAAGGCAAGGGGAATTTCGCCCGTTGCGACGGGCGACCAAAGGGCTTTGCCCTTTGGAAACCCACCACCTTTGAAAAGGTGGACGAAACTTTTATAGCCGAACGCAAGCGTTCGGTTTTGCTTCGCTAACTATGAAACAAAATGTGTACTAAAATATAATTCACTAACCAAAGGAAACTAAAATGATTTCAACCGTAAAGCTAACTATCCAAAAGCATAATATGCTTCACGCAGGGGATTGCGTTTGCGCTGCTCTTTCGGGCGGTGCGGACAGCGTTGCCCTGCTTCTTGTGCTTTATGAGCTTTCCTCGGAACTGAATTTCTCCCTTTCGGCGGTGCACGTCAACCACCTTCTCCGCGGTGATGAGAGCGACCGTGATGAGCAGTTCTGCCGCGATTTATGCGGCAGACTCGGTGTCCCTTTGCAGATTTTCCGTGAGGATGCTGCCGCTTTTTCACACTCCTTAGGCGAGTCTGTGGAAACAGGTGCGAGAGAACTCCGCTACAGAATTTTCGACAGCCTTGACGCTGACAAAATCGCTACTGCGCACAATCTCAACGACAATGCTGAAACCCTTTTATTCCGCCTTGCACGGGGCACGGGTCTGCACGGTCTTTCGGGAATTCCTTCCGTCCGTGGGAAAATTATCCGTCCGCTGATTGAGTGCACCCGTGACGGGATTGAGGCGTACCTTGCCGAAAAAAATCAGACCTTTGTAACCGACAGCACCAACCTTTCCGACGATTACGCAAGAAATAAAATCCGTCACCACGTTATTCCCGAAATGCAGGCGGTGCACGGCGCTTTTCCTGCCTGCGTGACACGGATGACAGCAGGCTTTGCTGAGGACGAGGACTTTTTAACAGCCGAAGCGGAAAAATGTGAAAAAGAAAGTCTTTTCACCCTTCACCCCGCAATCCGAAAAAGAGTTATCATAAATCAGCTGAAATCGCATAACCTTAAAGTATCTACCGAAAAAATCGAGGAAATCCAGTCGGCTTTACTGCTTCACAACAGCAGGGTATCGCTCGGAAACGGCTTCTTTGCGGCGTTTGACAAGGGCGTGATGCGTGTCTACAGGGAACAGCAGGAGGACGTCCCCGATGCTGTTATAGCCGATTTTGACACGGAGTATCCGTTCAACGGTGACAGAATTGTGAAAATCTCGGTACAATCAGGCGAAATCCTTCCCGAAACGGATATTGTTAATAAAAATTCCACAATTTACTACGCAGATTATGATACAATACAAGGTGATATTGTTTTAAGAAACAGACTCAGAAACGATGTCATCAAAACCGTGAATTCCGCTTGTACAAAGGAATTGCGGAAAATTCTACAGCAGAAGCTTCCCCCCGAAAAAAGAAAAATTTCCGCCGTGCTGCAAGACGAAAACGGCATTATCTGGGCTGAGCACGCTGGCACAGCCGACAGGGTGAAGCCTGACGAAAATACGGAAAATTACCTCATAATAGAGATAATATACACTGACATCAAATATTGAAAGGATTGATAAGATGAACAAAAAAAGCAGCGGCAAGGGCGTGCTGATTTACACCCTTGTAATTGTTGCACTGGTTTCTCTGGCAGTTGTCCTGCTGAAACAGTCAACCAAACCCGAAGCGGAGTACAGCTACTCCGAAATTATGCAGTATTTCGACAACTATCAGGTCAGCGAAATGAATTTCGACCTTGGCACGGGCGAGCTGGAAATGGTTGTTGAGGGGCAGGAAAAGCCTATCGTTTACACCGTACCGAATGTAAGCGTGTTCCTCAATGAAATACAGACGGGCTCGGAAAATTACCGCCGTGAATACAACGCACTTCACCCTGACGCTCCTCTTGCTCAGGAATACTACAAAATTCAGGATACTTCCTGGCTTTATAACCTTCTGCCGTCACTCCTTATAATCGGTCTGATGCTGTTCCTGTTCTTCTTTATGATGCGGCAGGCTGGCGGCGGCGGAAAGATGAACAATTTCGGCAAGGCAAACGTAAAGAACGCTTCGGGCAAGAAGCACACCTTCGACGACGTTGCAGGTGCAGATGAAGAAAAGGAAGAACTTGAAGAAATTGTTGACTTCCTGAAAAATCCTAAGAAGTACACTCTGATGGGCGCACGTATCCCTAAGGGCGTTCTGCTGATGGGTCCTCCGGGTACAGGTAAAACTCTCCTTGCAAAGGCTGTTGCAGGTGAGGCAGGTGTTCCGTTCTTCTCAATCTCAGGCTCGGACTTCGTTGAAATGTTCGTAGGTGTCGGCGCATCCCGTGTCCGTGACCTCTTTGAAACAGCAAAGAAAAATTCTCCGTCCATCATCTTCATCGACGAAATCGACGCCGTGGGCAGACGCCGCGGTGCAGGTCTCGGCGGCGGTCACGATGAACGTGAACAGACTCTCAACCAGCTGCTTGTTGAAATGGACGGCTTTGAGGGCAACGAGGGCATCATTGTTATGGCTGCCACAAACCGTAAGGATATCCTTGACCCCGCACTTCTCCGTCCGGGACGTTTCGACCGTCAGATTACCGTTAACTACCCCGATATCAAGGGCAGAGAGGAAATCCTCAAGGTACACACAAAGAACAAGCCTCTTGCTCCAGACGTAAGCCTCAAGACTATTTCCCAGTCCACAGCAGGCTTTACAGGTGCTGAGCTTGAAAACCTCGCAAACGAAGCAGCTCTCCTTGCTGCAAGAAAGAACCGCAAGGCTATCACTAAGGAAGACATCGAGGAAGCTACAATCAAGGTTATCGCAGGCCCTGAGAAAAAGAGCCACGTTGTTACAGACGAGCAGAAGCGTATTGTTGCGTACCACGAAGCAGGTCACGCCGTTGTTACCTACTATATGGAAACTCAGGATAAGGTTCATCAGGTTACAATTATCCCAAGAGGCTCAGCAGGCGGTATGACAATTCACCTTCCTGAGCAGGAGCCTTCCTTCCTCAACGTTACAATGAGAAAGCTTAAAGAAGAAATCGCCGTGTGTATGGGCGGACGTGTTGCTGAACAGCTTATTATAGGCGAGTACACAGCAGGCGCAATCAGCGACCTCCAGCGTTCAACAAAGCTTGCAAAGGCAATGATTACCCAGTACGGCTTCTCTGAGAAGCTTGGTCCTGTCGTTTACGGCAGCGATAACGACGAGCCATTCGTTGGTATGAGCTACGGTCAGAGCAAGGACCACTCCGAAAAGGTGCAGGCGGAAATCGACGCAGAAGTCCGCGCAATTATCGACGAGTGTTACGAACTGACAGTTACAACCCTCAAGGAGCACCTCGATAAACTCCACGAGGTTGCACAGTACCTCCTCAAGCACGAAAAAATCAACGGCATTGACTTTGAAAAGCTTATGAAGGGCGAGCTTGAAGAAGAACCTGAGGAAGAAAAAACTTCTGAAGAAAAAACTTCTGAAGAAGTTTCCGAAGAAATCGTAATCGAAAAGAAGGAAGAAACTGCTGAAGAAACAATAACAGAAGAAACTGTTGAAGTTACAGACGAACTTCCCGAAACAGAGGAAGCAGAAGAACCTTCCGAAGAAAACGCACCAGAGGACAACGACACAACCGAAAACAATTCTGACGAAGAATAATCACAAATTGTTGTTTTATAAACAAACCCACAGCCTTTCAAGGCTGTGGGTTTCCAAAGGGCAAAGCCCTTTGGTCGCTCTCCGCAGAGAGCGAAATCCTTTGCCTTATAAGCGCTCCGCAAGGGGTGAATTTCTCGGCAAAGCCGAGAAAGAGGGGACGCCCTGCAAGAGAGGGCGTCCCCTTGTTGTTTCCTCAAATACCTTACCTCAAAAACAGTCCAGTGGACTGTTTTTGACACAACAATCCCAACACAACAAATCCAAAACCAACCACCAACAAAAGGAGTACCCAAATGAAACTACTTTTCCTCGGCGACGTTGTCGGAGATATCGGCAGCAAGTTCGTCGGCTCAAAACTCCGCTCCCTTAAACAATTCTACGGTGCAGACATAGTCGTAATCAATGGCGAAAACAGTGCCAACGGCAACGGAATTACCCCCCAATCCGCAAAATACCTGTTCCAGATTGGCGCAGACGTAATCACCACGGGCAACCACTGCTACCGCAGAAAGGAAATCCTCGATATGTTTGACAGCGAGGAGTTTTTAATCCGTCCAGCAAATTTCCCCGAAGGCAACGTGGGGCACGGCTACTGCGTGCTAGATATGGGCAGCACCCGTGTCGCAGTCGTAAACCTTATGGGCACGGTCTATATGGAAGCCCTCGACAACCCCTTTTCCACAATTGACCGCCTGCTCGGTGAAATTGACACCCCCAACATCATCGTGGATTTCCACGCCGAAGCAACCAGCGAGAAAAAGGCAATGGGGCAGTACCTTGCAGGAAAAGTCACCGCCGTTTTCGGTACGCATACCCACGTCCAGACCGCTGACGAGTGCATTCTTTCCGACCACACTGCCTACATTACCGACGCAGGAATGTGCGGACCTGAGCTTTCCGTCCTCGGCGTAAAAAGCGAAATTGCAATCGAAAAACAGCGTTTTCATTCTCCCGTAAAGTTCGTTGAATCGGACAATCCGCCTTTTATAAACGGCGTAGTTGTTGATTTTGAAACAAGAGATGGCAAATGTAACAATATTGAACGGCTTATTATTAGATGATTCTACAAATTTGTGAAAATACTATTGCAAAAAGTAAACAATAGCAGTATAATTTTATTATTTTAAAGCGATATCTTTGTTAAGTAATATCAGAGTAAATATGGGGGTCTTAGAATGGAAGTCCTAAAAGTTTCGGCACGCTCCTTTCCAAATTCTGTAGCAGGAGCAATCGCAAGCGTAATGCGTGATAATGGCGAGGTTGAGGTGCAGGCAGTAGGTGCAGGTGCAGTAAATCAGGCAGTAAAATCAATCACAATCGCAAGGGGATACCTTGCCCCTGTGGGTGTGGATTTGGTTTGTTACCCTGCATTTGCAAACGTAGATATCGACGGAGAAACAAAGACAGCGATAAGACTTATCTGTGAAAAAAGATAAGCTTCAAAGAAGCTTACTTTTAAAGATAAACTTCTTCAGAATTTACTTTTAAAGATAAACTTCTTCAGAATTTACTTTATTTTTCAAGTGATAAAAAACCTGCAAGGCTTGTGCTTTGCAGGATTAATAGTTGACAAAATAAAAAAACAGGTGTATAATAAAAATACAAAAGAGTATGCCGCAACATGCGGCGCTCCCTAATTGTTATAGTTAAAAATAACCGTCACAAAGTTGGTAGCTCAGGGCGGTTATTTTTATGCCTTACTTTTTCTTTCCGTTGTGAAAAATTGTATAAGTAAGGGTGATAATTGCTGTCAGCATAGTAACAAACATAAATAAGTCTGAATATGTAACCATAATTATCTACCCCCTTTCGTCAGAAAGGGAGAACCGCCTGCCGCTTGGCATACTCTGGATATTATAATATCACATATTTTTTTTAAAGTCAACAAAAACTGTAAGGCTATTCAATGCTTTACAGTTTTTTGATTATAATGCTAAATTATACAAAAAAAACAGCACGGATAATCCGTGCTGCTTTGCTTTATTACTTGAGGATTTCAACGTCGCCGATAACAGGGAGCGGCTTGATTGTGCCCTTGAATGCTCCAATCATCTGATAGATTGTAAGAACAAGAATTGCAACATCAATAAGCCAGAAAACAATTCCTGCGAGGAAACCGATGATTGGAATAATACCGATTACCTTTGCAACAACGGAAATGATAATTCCGAGAATTGTAAAAATAAGACCCTGATTAGCGCAGTATCTTACATATGCAGAATCCTTGCCTGCGATAAAATAGATAAGGAACAGGATAGGGAATACCGAAATGGTTGCCACAACCTTCTTATCTTCTTCAAACTGTGGTGCTGCCATTATACACAACTCCTTTTTATAATTATTCCCGAACAAAGCTGCTCGGGAATAGTATTTTTTTACTTGATAACTCTGATTTTGATTACGTTTTCAACGCCTGCAAGCTTAGCAGCGATATCGTCGTTGATGTCTGCTGTGTCAAGCATTGTGTAAGCGTAGTCCTTCTTGGACTTGCTAACCATATTGTTGATGTTGATACCAGCGTCGCCGAGTACGGAAGTAAGCTTGGAAATTACATCAGGAACATTCTTGTGCATTACGCAAACCTTTACGCCTGTTGCGTTCATTTCAGCGTCAGGGTAGTTTACGGAATTCTTGATGTTACCGTTTTCGATGTAGTCGATAAGTTCGAGAGCAGCCATCATTGCGCAGTTGTCCTCGGACTCAGGTGTGGAAGCACCGAGGTGAGGAATTGCAACAACGTTCTTAACACCGAGAACTTCGTCAGATGGGAAGTCAACAACGTAGGAAGCAACCTTACCGCTTTCGAGTGCAGCAACGATTGCAGCGCCGTCAACGAGTTCTCCTCTTGCGAAGTTGAGAATGCGGACGCCGTCCTTCATAAGAGCGATTGTATCGTTGTTGATAGTGCCCTTAGTTTCAGCGTTGTAAGGCATATGGATTGTGATGTAATCGGAAACAGCATAGATATCCTTGACATCATTAACAACCTTTACAGCAGGATTAAGACCGAGAGCAGCCTTTACAGAGAGGAATGGGTCGTAACCAACAACCTTCATACCGAGAGCTGTTGCAGCGTTTGCAACGAGTACGCCGATAGCACCGAGACCGATGATACCGAGAGTCTTGCCCATAATTTCAGGACCTGCAAACTGACCCTTGCCCTTTTCAACCATCTTGCCAACCTCTGCGCCGTTGCCCTTGAGAGTCTGAGCCCAGATCATAGCGTCGGAAACCTTACGGGAAGCAAGGAGAAGACCTGCGATAACAAGCTCCTTAACAGCGTTAGCGTTTGCGCCGGGTGTGTTGAAAACAACGATACCCTGCTCAGCACACTTGTCAACAGGAATATTGTTTACGCCTGCGCCTGCTCTTGCGATAGCAAGAAGGTTAGGAGCGAATTCCATTTCGTGCATAGAAGCGGAACGAACCATAATAGCGTCAGGGTTAGCAATTTCGTCAACAATGTTATACTTTGCAGTATCGAAATTATCGGTACCGTACTTGGAAATCTTATTCAGAGTCTGAATATTGAACATTTCAATTACCTCCATTTATAATAAATGCGCAATTCGTAATGCGCAATTAGCAATTATTTTTCAAACTGCAAATTACACATTATATTTAACTATTATCCGATGTTTCAAAATTGAAACTTATTTTACTGACAAACCACGGCGTTTTGCGGAGCAAAACCCGTAGACAAAATCTCTGATTTTGTTTTTATTGCGCATTGCGAATTGAGAATTGCGAATTAATTATGCGTTTTCAGCTTCGAACTTCTTCATAAATTCTACAAGCTTTTCAACGCCTTCGATTGGCATAGCGTTGTAGATGGAAGCTCTCATACCGCCAACGGATCTGTGACCCTTGAGGTTTTCAAAGCCTGCTGCCTTAGCTTCCTTAACGAACTTAGCGTCGAGTTCTTCGTTGCCTGTTACGAATGGAACGTTCATAAGGGAACGGTCCTTCTTTTCAACAGTACCCTTGAAGAGCTTGGAGCTGTCAAGGAAATCATAAAGGATAGCAGCCTTCTTTTCGTTGTGAGCCTTCATAGCTTCAAGACCGCCCATCTTCTTAATCCACTTGAATACCTTACCGCAGATGTAGATACCGTAGCAAGGAGGTGTGTTGTAAAGGCTGTCGTTGTCAGCCTGTGTCTTCCACTTGAGCATTGTAGGTGTGCCTGCGAGAACGTCATCTCTGATGAGGTCTTCACGGATAATAGCGATTACAACACCTGCAGGACCAACATTCTTCTGTACGCCGCCGTAGATTACGCCGTACTTTGTAACGTCAACAGGTTCGGAAAGGAAGCAGGAGGAAACGTCGGAAACGAGGTCCTTGCCCTTTGTGTTAGGGAGCTCCCAGAACTTTGTACCGTAGATTGTGTTGTTTTCGCAGATATAAACGTAGTCAGCGTCCTCAGGGATAGCGAGGTCGGAGCAGTCAGGAATGTAGGAGAAAGTCTTGTCTGCGGAAGAAGCAACCTCAACAGCTTCACCGTACATCTTAGCTTCCTGGTAAGCCTTCTTAGCCCACTGACCTGTAACTATGTAAGCAGCCTTCTTGTTCTTCATAAGGTTCATAGGTACAGCAGCAAACTGCTGGGAAGCACCGCCCTGAAGGAAGAGCACCTTGTAGTTGTCAGGAATGTTCATAAGGTCACGGAGATCCTTTTCCGCATCCTTGATGATTTCGTCGTACACCTTGGAACGGTGGGACATTTCCATAACGGACATACCTGAACCCTTGTAATCGAGCATTTCTTCTGCTGCTTCTCTGAGAACTTCCTCAGGAAGAACAGCGGGGCCTGCGCTGAAATTATAAACTCTGGACATTTTAATGACCTCCAATAAAAAATTTTCATTAAAAAATAATACTACATATTAACAATTATACTCCCTTGTTAACAAAATGTCAAGGCGATAAAGTGCTGAACTGCCCCGAAAATAAAAAATAATCTGTACAATTATTTTTGAACATAAATGTGCAGATTTAACAAAAGGGGATTAAATTCATTTATTTGCAGTTTGCTTGACAGCAAGGGAAAAATGCGTTATTATATCAATCGGGCATACCACAAACGGTAGGCGGTCAAATCCTGCTCCCGGAAACGGGGGAATGCGCTATGACGTGGAACGATTTTTTAACGCTCGCACTCGTAGTTTGCAATATCATTCAGATAGCGCAAAACAGCCATAAAAGGAAATAACCGCCCTCAGCGACCAAACTAAGGCGGTTATTTTCTTAACCAAACTTTAATGGGAGCGACCGTCTACTGGTATGCCCCTTTAATATTATTATACAGCTTAATGCCTTTTATGTCAAGATAAATACGACATTTAAAGGCTGGTTTTATTTTGCTCCGTATACTTGCGTTAAAACAGAAAATATGCTATAATTCCACAAGAGTATGCTATACATAACGGCAAAGCGGTTACTCCCTTTCTATCTGAAAGGGGGATTGATAATAATGGTTACATACAGCGAATTATTTGAATTCATCATTATGCTCACCGGCATTATCACCCTTGTTTACACTGTTACTTTTAACAGCAAGAAGAAATAAGGCAGAAAAATAACCGCCCCTGCTTCCAACATCGGCGGTTATTTTTATAATAACGTCAGAAAGGGAGTAAACCGTTTTGTCGGCATACTCTTTTTTCATTGATATTATACACCGAAAATGCTTTTTTGTCAAGATAAATACGACATTTAAAGGATTGTTTTATTATTAAAATAATTTCTGCTTTACTTGACAAATAAATTTTTATCGGATATAATATAAATAAGGAGAGTACACCACAAACGGTTTACCCCTTTGAAGTTTTTGTTATAAAAATAACCGTCACTTTGTCAGGGTGGGCGGTTATTTTTCCCTTACTTTTTCTTTCCGTTATGAAAAATCGTATAAGTAAGGGTGATAATTGCTGTTATCATAGTAACAAACATAAATAAGTCTGAATATGTAACCATAATTATCTACCCCCTTTCGTAAAAGGGGAAAACCGCCTGCGTTTAGTGTACTCTCAGCGTTATTTTATCACAATTTTTTATACTTGTCAATTAACGGTTTTTTGCTTGGGCAAAAGCCGTTTATTTTATTTCAAAATACTTGCAATCAAGTGAGAAATATGCTATAATATAATAGTATATTGGAGTAATGTTTTATTAAGAACAAAAGAAGGCAAAGGCTTACAGAAATTGCCTTTGCGAAAGGAGTCTTTTTACTATGAAATCCTTTGACGAGGTCTTTCAGAAAATGCAGGAATACTGCCTGGATAAGATTAAAAGGGGCGAGCTTACAGATACAGCTTACCGCCTCTGGATAAATACTCTTCAGCCGCTGAAGCTGGACGAAAATGTTGCCTGCTTTACTGTACAGTCGGATTTTCAGGCTACCATAATAAAAAAGAATTACACGGGAATTATCAAGGACGCTCTTGAAAGTATTCTCGGCTTTGAGGTTGATATAGATATTTCAGCTGTAGAGGAAAATCTTGACGACGATGAGGACGACCCCAACAAGCTCAAAAAAGAGCTTGAAGAATCCTTTACCAATGCTGAGTACGTTTACACCTTCGACACGTTCATCGTTGGACGTTCAAACGAGTTTGCATACGCTGCCTGCACCTCTGTTGCAAAAGAACCCGGCAGCACCTACAACCCGCTGTTTATTCACGGCCCGTCGGGACTTGGCAAGACTCACCTTATGACCGCTATCAGCAATGAAATAAAGCGCCGTAACCCAAAGACAAACATCATTTACGTTACAGGCGAAACCTTTGCAAACGAGCTTATCAATGCCATTCAGCAGAAAAAGGATACAAGCCAGTTCCACCAGAAATACAGAAGCGCTGACGTGCTGCTTATAGACGACGTTCAGTTTATCGCAGGCAAGGAGTCAACACAGGAAGAATTCTTCCATACATTCAACGAACTCCACAAGGTCGGCAAGCAGATTGTTCTCACATCTGACCGTCCGCCTAAGGATATCAAGACTCTTGAGGACAGAATCCGTACACGCTTTGAGTGGGGTCTTATTGCTGACATTTCCACCCCTGACTTTGAAACAAGAGTTGCAATTATCCGCCGCAAGGCTGAAATGCTGAACCTTATTATTCCTGACGACGTTTCGGAGTACATAGCAAACAAGCTGAAGGGCAATATCCGTCAGCTTGAGGGCTGTGTGAAAAAGCTTAAAGCCAGCAAGCACCTTGTTGGCACGCCGCCGTCTATGGCACAGGCGCAGAATGCAATCAGGGAAATTCTTTCCGATGAACAGCCTGCACCAATCACAATCGAGCGTATCCTCAACGAGGTAGGCAACGTGTACGGCGTAAGCGCAGAGGATATCATCTCAAAAAAGAGAAGCGCACAGATTTCCATAGCACGAAAGGTAAGCTGCTATGTACTTAAAGAGGTTACGGATATGTCGTACAAATCAATAGGAATGGAGCTTGGTGCACGAGACCACAGTACAATTATTTACTACTGCGGCGATATCGAGAAGCTTGTGGCGAAGGACTCACACGCTAAGGAAATGATTGAGGACATCATCAATAATATTCGTAATGCTTGATTTAATTCGTAATGCGTAATGCGCAATGCGCAATTAAAACGAACGCAAGCGATCGTTTTGCAACAACACTTGAAATGTTGCAGTAACCCAAAAGAGGAAAAGTTTCGTCCACCTTTTCAAAGGTGGTGGGTTTCCAAAGGGCAAAGCCCTTTGGTCGCTCTCCGCAGAGAGCGAAACACCCCAACCAAACGCTTGCGTTTGGTTTCTTGCGTCCGCAGACGCGCCTTAGAAGCGCTCCGAAAAGGTGAATTTTTTGGCGGTAGCCAAAAAAGAGGAAATCCCTGCAAGAGAGGGATTTCCTAACAATGGCGAAGCCATTGTTTAAAGCGCACGAAATTTTCTATCAGGCAAAACAACACAACCCAATGTTGAAAACCACCCTTTACACAAAAAATTCCCCCAAAAATTCCTGTAAAGAAAAAAATACAATCAGTTGTAAATCAAAATTTTCAACAGGGTGTGGAAAACAATGTGGAAAATTAAATCTGACGGTTTTATGCCGTGTAACTCCGTTACATTACAGATTGTATAACCCGACTTTCAACATTTTGTGATGTTCCTGAAATTGGAACGGGTTTTCCACCAATCTTTCAAGATTTTTTCCACTTTCCACTAACACCTTCCACCATAATTCAACTTGGAAAAAAATGTTTCCACTTTTCCACATTTCATCAACATCAGCAGGGTGAAAAAGCAAAGCTTGTCCCTGAAACAGTTTGAGTGCTGTTTCAACAGTTTGGACACCCCCTACTGCTGCTACTGTTTATAATTATCATATTATATTATTTTTTCGCTTCGCGAAATTTTGCTGACAAAAAGAAAATTTTTTCTCTAACAATAAATGAGTGTTACGATACAGTCAGGATTACCAAAAACTCCACACTCCACTCTTAACACTCCACTCTAAAAATAGGAGGAACGTGACATATGAAATTTACCTGTAAACAAGCCGAAATAAATGAAGCACTTGCAAACGTGTCAAGAGCAGTACCGCAGAAGTCTCCGCTGCCTGCACTGGAGGGAGTAAAGCTGTACCTGAACAGAAATACCCTTGAACTGACAGGCTATGACCTTGAACTGGGTATTCAGACAAAAATCGACGTCAATTCAGAGGACATCGGCGAGTGCATCCTCAACAGCAAGCTTTTCGGCGAAATCATCAGAAAGATGCCGTCCGAAACTATCGAAATCGAAATCGACGACAGCCTTACTACCACAATCAGAGGCTTTAATGCTGAGTACAAAATCCTCGCAATGCCTGCTGACGAGTACCCCTCAATCCCTGACTACGACACAGGCGATAACTTTACAATTCCTCAGCCTATGCTGAAAAATATGATTAATCAGACAATTTTCGCCGTTGCAGTTGTTGACAACAAGCCTATCCTTATGGGTGAGCTGTTCGATATTCTCGACTACAACTTCAACCTTGTTGCAATCGACGGCTATCGTCTTGCTGTAAGAAGCGAAAAAATCGAGTCGGACAACCACTACCACTTTGTTGTAAAGGCTAAGGCGCTTTCCGAGGTTTCAAAGCTTTTAAAGGACGACGACAAGGAAACCGTTACAATGCACGTCTCAAAGAAGCATATCACCTTTGAAATCGGCAAGTATATGCTGTTCTCACGTCTGCTGGAGGGCGATTTCCATAACTATAAGGGCTCTATCCCCGCAAACCATAACAGCGAGGTTATCCTCAATACAAGAGAGTTTATTTCAGCACTTGAAAGATGTATGCTCCTTATCAACGAAAAGGCTAAAGCACCTGTAAAGTGCGTGTTCCGTGACGGCAAGGTAAAGATTTCCTGTTCTACAGCACTGGGTAAGCTTGTTGACGAAATGGACGCAGATACAGCAGGACCTTCTGTAGAAATCGGGTTCAATTGCAGATATCTGCTGGATGCATTGAAGGCAACTGAGTCTGATAAGGTAAAATTACAGCTTAACGGCGGATTGTCACCGATGAAGATAGTGCCGCTTCAGGGTAATGCGTATACTTTCCTTGTATTGCCGATGCGCTTAAAAGCAGAGTAATCCAAATAATGGGTTTCCAAAGGGTGTGCGCACCCTTTGGTGGGGTTTTTAGGGGCAACGCCCCTAAATCGCTCTCCGCAGAGAGCGAAAAACCTGCTTGGCACCGCAGTGCCGCCTGAGAAGCGCTCTGAAAAGGTGAATTTTTTGGCGGTAGCCAAAAAAGAGGAAATCTCTGCAAGAGAGAGATTTCCTAACAACGGCGTAAGCCGTTGCCATTCTATGGTGTTTAAAGTAAAGTTACGTCTAAAACGTTCCACTGGAACGTTTTAGAAGAATATTTTTAGCGTAAACCATACAAGGAGGGACGGTCTTGTCCGTCCCTCCTCGGAAACCTGTCGGTTTCCTCACCTCCCTCTCCGTTTTGGAACGATAGGGGAGTTTCGCCCTCTGCGGAGGGCGATTTAGGGGCGTTGCCCCTAAAGACCCCACCAAAGGGTGCGCACACCCTTTGGAAACCCATTATTTGGGTTGATTTGATTAATTAATTATAACTAAAGGATTTATTATGGATAACAAAGTTAAAATTACTACTGAATTTATCAAGCTTGACCAGCTTCTGAAATTTTCGGGTGCTGTTGCTATCGGCTCGGAGGCAAAGGAGCTTATCCTTGACGGTCAGGTTATGGTCAATGGTGAAGTCTGCACTATGCGCGGCAAGAAAATCCGCTCAGGTGATACTGTTACTGTTAACGGACAGGATATTTCTATAGAATAATTACAAATAGTAAAGGAGTTTTCCGTGGTCATTAACCGCATTAATGCTGACGGCTACAAAAATCTGGAAAACGTCAGCCTCGAACTTGACCCAAAAATGAATATTATTTGCGGCGAAAATGCTCAGGGCAAAACTAACCTCATCGAAGCAATCTGGCTTTGCAGCGGATGCCGTTCGTTCCGTGGCACTCGTGATAAGGACTTCATCGGCTTCACGAAAGACTCGGCGCAGGTGGAGATGACCTTCACTGACTCGTTCCGTCAGCAGGATATCCGCTTCGCTGTGAAAAAGGGCGCAATCAAAGACAAGCTTGTCACTCTGAACGGGGTGAAGCTTCCCCTGTTGTCGAAGCTGTTCGGCAGCTTCCGTTGTGTGGTGTTCACCCCTGAGGATTTGAACCTGACAAAGGGTGCACCTGACAACCGCCGAAGCTTCATAGATATGTCCATTGCTCAGATTAAAAATTCCTACATCAGCGCACTGAACAAGTACAATAACATTCTTTTCCAGCGCAACGCCTTGCTGAAAACCCTTTCTATGGGGTACGGCGATGATGCTGCCCTCGAAATATGGGACGAACAGCTGGCGAAAACAGGTGCGTATATATCGATTTTACGTTATACTTTTTGTATTACTTTAAATAAATATACCAGTGAGTTGTATGATAAAATTACAAATGGTAAAGAAAAATTAGATTTATACTATCAGTCAACAGTATTTGACAACCTGCAAGGACGTACTGATTACGACGGCGAGCTTGCGCAGGAGTACCTTGCAAAGCTCAGGAGCACGGTCGCAAACGATGTCCGTGCAGGGTACACAACCGTCGGCGTGCACCGTGACGACGTGGGTGCATACATCAACGGGCTTTCCGTCCGTGAGTTCGGCTCACAGGGTCAGGCACGTTCTGTTGCACTGTCGATGAAGCTTGCTCACGCAAAAATTTTAAAAGCGGAGCAAGGGGAGTACCCCGTGATGCTGCTTGACGACGTGCTGTCGGAGCTTGACCCTTACAGACAGCAGTTTATACTGAACAACATTGACGATATGCAGGTAATCATAACCTGCTGTGACAGCAAGCCCATAACAGCTATGAAGCAGGGCAGGGTCATTACAATGAAAAACGGAAAAGCAGGTGATTGAGTGTATATTCATCTTGGCGAGGAAACAACCGTGAGAGGGAGCGAGGTTATCGGAATTTTCGATATCGAGAATACCTCAATCAGTAAACATACAAAGGAATTCTTCACGAAAGCGGAGAAGAATAAATGGGTTGAGTACGTCAATTTCGAAATGCCGAAAAGCTTTGTGGTGTGCGAAAGTGGCGGCGAGGACAAGGTTTATATCTCTCCCATTTCAGCGGCAACGCTCAAAAAAAGAATAGATAAACAAAGAAACCCAAAATAATGGGTTTCCAAAGGGTGTGCGCACCCTTTGGTAGGGGTCAAGGGGGCAAAGCCCCATTGTCGCTCTCCGCAGAGAGCGAAACTCTTTCTTCGCCCGCAGGCGTCCTGAGAAGCGCTCCGAAAAGGTGAATTTTGCAGCGGTAAGCTGCAAAAGAGGAAATCCCTGCAAGAAAGGGATTTCCTAACAGCAGCGAAGCTGCTGCCATTCTATCCTTACAAAGTAAATTATGAAATAGAAAACAATTGCGAATTAAGCATATCGCATTAAATATGGAGGTAAGGTAATGTCAGAAAACCTGAACACACAAAACCTGAACACAGGTTATCAGAACTATGACGAAAATCAAATTCAGGTCCTTGAAGGACTTGAAGCGGTAAGAAAACGTCCCGGTATGTATATCGGTTCAACAGGCCCGAAGGGTCTGCACCACCTCGTTTACGAAATCGTGGACAACGCTATCGACGAAGCCCTCGCAGGCTACTGCTCACAAATTACCGTCGATATCCTCGAAGGCGACGTAATCCGTGTATCCGACAACGGACGCGGTATCCCTACAGGTATCCACCCGACTGAAAAAATCTCCGCCGCAACGGTTGTTTATACAATCCTCCACGCAGGCGGTAAATTCGGCGGCGGCGGCTATAAGGTTGCAGGCGGTCTCCACGGCGTTGGTGCATCTGTTGTAAACGCACTTTCCGAGTGGCTGGAATTAACCGTCAAGGACGGCAAAAACGTGCACTTCCAGCGTTTCCACAACGGCGGTCACTACGATGAGCAGATGAAGATTATCGGCGAAACTACCGAAACAGGTACAACCGTTATGTTCAAGGCTGACCCGACAATTTTCGAGGAAACAACTGTCTACGAGTATGAAGTGCTCCTGCGCAGACTCCGTGAGCAGGCTTTCCTTAACGCAGGCGTGAAAATCGTGTTCTCCGACCTGAGAAACAAGGACGAAATCGTGTCCGAAACCCTCCACTATGAGGGCGGTATCAGACAGTTTGTCGAGCACCTCCACAATACAAGAGAGCTTACTCCCCTTGCGGAAGAGGTTATCTATGTAAGCGGCGTGCAGGGCGACTCTACAGCTGAGGTTGCCCTTATGTACAACGACAGCTACAACGAGCTTATCCTCTCGTTTGCTAATAATATCCATACGACCGACGGCGGTACTCACGAAACAGGCTTCAAGAATGCCCTTACAAAGGTTATCAATGAGTACGGCAAGAAGTTTAACCTTTTGAAGGACGGCGAAAAGCTTCTGGGTGATGACGTCCGTGAGGGTCTTACTGCAATTGTTTCCGTCAAGCTTACCGACTGTGAGTTTGAGGGTCAGACAAAGGGACGTCTCGGCAACCCTGAGGTGCGCCCGTTTGTTGAAAATATGGTAATGGAAAAGCTGATGTGCTACCTTGAAGAAAATCCTGCCGTGGCAAGAGAAATCTTCGACAAGTCACAGGCTGCTCAGCGTGCAAGAGAAGCCGCAAAGCGTGCAAGAGATACAGCACGACGCAAGTCAGCTATGGAGTCTGCATCACTTCCGGGTAAGCTTGCGGATTGCTCCGAAAAGGATATCGAGCGTACCGAAATCTATATCGTCGAGGGTGACTCTGCGGGCGGCTCTGCAAAGCAGGGACGTGACCGCCGTTATCAGGCTATCCTGCCTCTCTGGGGTAAGATGCTCAACGTCGAAAAGGCTCGTATCGACAAGGTGTACGGCAACGAAAAGCTTATGCCTGTAGTAACTGCCCTCGGTACGTCAATCGGCGAGGACTTCGATATCAGCAAGCTTCGCTACGGCAAGGTCATTATTATGGCGGATGCCGACGTGGACGGTTCACATATCAGAACTCTGCTTCTCACATTTTTCTTCCGCTTTATGCGTCCGCTGATTACAAACGGCAACGTCTATATCGCACAGCCGCCGCTCTATAAGGTAAGCCGAGGAAAGAGCGAGAAGAACGTGCGTTACGCATTTTCCGACGAGGAGCGTGACAAGTATATTACCGAGCTTAGAGACAATAACGAGAACGTGAAAATTGACGTCCAGCGTTATAAGGGTCTTGGTGAAATGGACCCTGAACAGCTGTGGGAAACAACAATGGACCCCGAAAGAAGAACAATGCTGAAAATCACACTTGAGGACGCAGTCAAGGCAGACGAAATCTTCACAATCCTTATGGGCGATAAGGTTATGCCAAGACGTGAGTTTATCGAGAAGAATGCTAAGTACGTCGGGGAGTTGGATATTTAATTCGCAATTCGCAATTCGTAATGCGCAATTAAAATGAAATCGAAGTTGCAACAACACTTAAAATGTTGCAGTAATCCAAAATAATGGGTTTCCAAAGGGTGTGCGCACCCTTTGGCAGGGGTCAAGGGGGCAGCGCCCCATTGTCGCCGTCCGCAGACGGCGAAATCTTACTTGGCACCGCAGTGCCGCCTTAGAAGCGCTCTGAAAAGGTGAATTTTTTGGCGATAGCCAAAAAAGAGGAAATCTCTGCAAGAGAGAGATTTCCTAACAGCAGCTTTGCTGCTGCCATACGCAAACTATCCTTTTCCTGCAAACCAACAGACGGATATTTTCCACTGTTAAAATAATAATACAAAATTCCAACAAAGGAGTGACAAATGAAAAAAATCATTTCAATCATAGCTGTGCTTGCTGTTGCGGTTGGTCAGACAGCCTGCGGAAATACGGCGGATAACAAAATTGAAGTTACTGAAGCAACGGAAAGTATTTCAGAAACAACAGTTGAAGAAACGACAACAGCGGAAACAATTTCTGAAGAAAAGCTTCTTAATGCACAGCTTGAAAAAGACGGTTACATCTATGACGAATATGAAACCTATATTGAAATTACAGGATATACAGGTGACGATACAGAGGTTGTAATTCCAAGTGAGATTGATGGGAAGGCTGTAAAGGTAATTGGTGAAGGTGCATTTTATGAAAATGTGAATATTACATCAGTAAAAATTCCTGATGGCGTTGTTGAAATTGAAAAAGAAGCTTTTTTCTATTGTTATTATATAAAAAAATTAGAAATACCCGATAGTGTAAAATCAATAGGAAAACAAGCTTTTGCACGTTGCGGAAAATTGAAAAAAGCAAAGCTTCCTGATGGTTTGACTTCAATAAGTGACTTTTTATTTTGTAATTGTGAAAGTCTTGAAAAAATAGAAATTCCGAGTAATGTTACATCAATTGGAGAATGGGCTTTTTACGATTGTATTAGCCTGAAAGAAATAAAAATACCTGATAGCGTAAAAATAATAAAAAATACTGCTTTTAGTAATTGTGATAGTTTAACAAGAGTAAAAATTTCTGATAGTATTACTTCAATAGATGGTGGTGTGTTTTCAGGATGTAAAAATCTAAAAGAAGTAAAAATTCCTGATGGTGTAACTTCAATTGATACAAATGCATTTTATGGTTGTACAAGCCTTAAAAAAGTAGATATACCTGACAGTGTTAAATCAATTTCTCCGGGTGCATTCAGTGAAACACCTTGGTTGGAAAATTTATCAGAGCCAGTTATAATAAATAATATGCTTTATAAATATGAGAGTGCAAATGGAAGTGTAATTGTACCTTATGAAATTACAACAATAAGTGATGGTGCATTTTATGACTGTGAAAATCTTACTGATGTAACATTTCATGATGATATAACTTCTATTGGTATTATATCTTTTTATGGTTGTGAAAATTTAAAAAAAATAGAAATTCCTGATAGTGTAAAAATACTCGGAAAATGGGCATTTAAAGATTGCATAAACCTTACAGAAGTTATTCTTCCTGACCACTTCACTAAAGAAGAAATTGAAGAAGCTTTTGAAGGTACACCATTTCTCGAAAATTATTTAGCAAAGGAGTAAAAAATGAGCATACTCAAAGAAATGTTCAGCGAGGGAGACGAAAACTTTTCCGCACCCGAGGGCGAGTTCCTCGCAAAAGGAAAGTACGAAAGCAACGCTGACCAAATCCTTAAAGGGTATAAGGTTTTCCAGAAAAAATACGTCGTGAAATCACTTATCCCGAAGCTGCTGCTTGCGGCACTTGCAATCGCCTCATCTGTAATGATGATTATGTCCGACCCCGGCGGAACAATGCCGATGTTCTGTCTGCTGATTGCCCTGAGCGTCACAGTCTATTTCATCAGCCAGCCGATTGTCAACAGCAAAAACCTCCGCAAGGGTCTTGATTCCATAAGCGGCACGGAGTACGAAGCTGAGTTCTACACCGACAAAATCAAAATCTCAACCGTGAACTTCCAAAGCGACATCGTTGAGATTGAAAAGGTCGATGAAACAGCCGAAACAGACAAGCCTGAGGAGCAGACCGAAGCCGATATCGCAATCTACGGCGAAAAGCCTGCCGAGGAAATTCCTGCGACAATTATCCATCTTGACCAACCAATAGTTGACTTACTGGATAAAGATGATATGTTTATACTTGTAGTAAATAAATCCTACGTTTTCATTATCCCGAAATCCGCTTTCACAGAGGACGAAGTCCAGAAAATCCGTGAAAAGCTTTCCGTGATAATGGGAATACGTTATAAAGTTTAATTCGCAATTCGCAATGCGTAATGCGCAATTAAAACAAACGCAAGCGTTCGTTTCCGAGTATTTTTGTCTTGCAAAAAACATCGGGGTTTGCTTGAAAAATCAAAGTTAAGAGTTGAGAGTTGAAATGTTCCACATAGAACAAAAAAGTGTAAGTTAATAATAACTCCACACTCCACATTCCTAACTCCACACTCATAAAAGGGAGTTGTTAAGTTTGTATAACGACGAAAACACAAAAATAATCAGCGTCGATATCGAAAATGAGATGAAGAAATCCTTCCTCGAATATTCGATGTCGGTTATCGTTGCAAGAGCCTTGCCTGACGTCCGTGACGGTCTGAAGCCTGTTCACAGACGTATCATCTACACGATGAATGACGCAGGCAATACCGCTGACAAGCCTTACCGAAAGTGTGCCTATACTGTCGGTGAAGTGCTCGGTAAGTACCACCCACACGGCGACGCATCTGTTTACGACGCTATGGTACGTCTTGCGCAGAATTTCTCGCTCCGTTACCCACTCGTTGACGGTCACGGTAACTTCGGTTCTATGGACGGCGACCCGCCTGCTGCTTACCGTTACACAGAGGCAAGAATGGCGAAAATCTCCGCAGAAATGCTTGCTGATATCGGCAAGGACACCATTCCGTATACCTCCAACTATGATGATACACTGAAAGAGCCTGAGGTTCTCCCTTCCCGTTTCCCGAATATTCTCGTGAACGGTTCTGTGGGTATCGCCGTTGGTATGGCTACAAATATTCCTCCCCACAACCTTAACGAGGTTGTAAACGCAATCAACGCTATGATTGCCAACGAGGATATCACCAACGAGGAGCTTATGGAGCACGTCAAAGGCCCTGACTTCCCGACAGGTGGTATCATAATGGGTCGTGCAGGTATCCGTGCCGCTTATGCAACAGGCAAGGGCAAGCTGACTCTCCGTGCAAGGACTTCCATTGAGGAAATCAAGGGAAGAACCTGCATTGTCGTGACAGAAATTCCTTATATGGTCAACAAGGCACGTCTCGTTGAAAGCATTGCACAGCTTGCAAAGGAAAAGCGTGTGGACGGTATTCACTTTATCCGTGACGAGTCCGACAAGGAGCACGCTGTCCGTATCGTTATCGAACTTAAAAAGGACGCAATTCCGCAGATTGTCCTCAACAAGCTTTTCAGCTACACACAGCTGCAGGACACTGTCGGCGTAAACCTTCTCGCACTTGTAAGAGGCGAGCCTAAGGTGCTTTCACTCCGTCAGATTATCCGTGAGTATATCGACTTCCAGGTTGACGTTATCCGCCGCCGTACTGAGTACGACTTGAAAAAGGCAAGAGAGCGTGCACACATCTTGGAAGGCTTGATGGTTGCCGTTGACAATATCGACGAGGTAGTAAAAATCTGCCGCAGCAGCCGTGACGCTGCCGAAATCAAGGCAAGACTCATCGAGCGTTTCGGTATTACCGAAATTCAGGCGGACGCAATCGCTCAGATGCGTCTCGTTCAGCTGTCAGGTCTGGAAAGAATGAAGCTTGAAGAAGAACTTGCTTCTCTCCACGCTAAGATTGAGGAGTTCGTTGCAATTCTCGCAAGCAAGGAAAAGATGATGGCTATCGTTTCCGAAGAACTTGAAGTAATCAGAAAGAAGTTCGGCGACGAAAGAAGAACTTCCATTGAAACAATTTCGGGCGAGGTTGATATCGAGGACCTTATCCCTGAGGAAAACTGCGTGGTAACTTATACAAACATCGGCTACATCAAGCGTCAGCCTGTTAGTATGTACAAGACACAGAACCGCGGCGGCAAGGGCGTTTCGGGTATGAAGCAGCGTGAGGAAGATTTCGTTGAGGAAATGTTCATCAGCTCTACCCACGACAACGTGCTGTTCATCACCAACAAGGGCATTATGTACAAGCTGAAATGCTACGAAATCCCTGAGGGTTCAAAGCAGTCGAGAGGTCTTAACATTGTAAATATCCTGCCGCTTACAGAGGGCGAAAAGGTTGCCGCAATGATTAAAACCGAGGATTTTGACGAGGGCAAGTACATCATTATGGTTACCAAGAACGGCAAAATCAAGCGTACCCCGCTCAGCGCGTACAAGAACGTGCGTAAAAACGGTCTTATCGCAATCGGTCTCGACGAGGGCGACGAAATCGCAGGTGTACGTCTCACCAACGGCGATGCGCAGGTTATCGTTGCAACAAGAATGGGTTACGCAATCCGTGTCGAGGAGCAGAAAATCCGTGCAATGTCACGTTCTGCACACGGCGTAAGAGCAATCAAGCTTCGTGAGGACGACTTCGTTGTTTCTATGGCACGAGTACGAGAGGGAGCAACCGTGCTCACCGTAACCGATAAGGGTAACGGACGACGCGTTGAGCTTGACTCCTACCGTATCCAGAACAGAGGCGGTAAGGGTATGCTTAACTATAAGGTTTCCGAGGAGAAGGGCTACGTCTGCGGTATCAAGGTTGTAGACGCTGAGGACGACATCATTATGATTTCCAACGACGGCGTAATTATCCGAATTCGTGCAAATGATATCCGTGTAATGGGACGTTACGCAACAGGTGTACGTCTTATGAGAGTTCAGGACGACGTAAAGGTTGTTTCCTTCACAAGAGCCGAACACGACGAAGAAGCCGAAACCGAAAAGATAGAAGAACCGTCCGCAGAGGAGCTTGAGGCAGAAATGAAAGCCGCAGCCGAAGCGGAAGCAACAGAAGTTGTCACCGAGGAAGAAATTCCCGACGACGACAACGAGGAATAAAAAAATGCACCGAATTTTCGGTGCATTTTTAAATATGTATTGACAAAATCAAATTTACCGTGTAAAATGTATTTAAAAGGAGTATACCAAACGCAAAACGGTTTGCTCCCATAGCTTTAGTTAAAAATAACCGTCACAACTTGGGAGTAGGGGCGGTTATTTTTATGCCTTATTTCTTCTTATTATTGATAATAGTAAAAATAAGGGAGATAATGCCAGTTAACATTATTACGAATGTAAAAATTCCTTCATATGTAACCATAATTATCTACCCCCCTTCATAAAAAGGGAGCAAACCGCTTTGCCGTATTTTGTCTGATATACTCTTTTTATAATATATCATATTCATAATATTTTGTCAAATAAAAACGCACCGAACGTCTTCGGTGCGTTTTTTTATATTACTTGTAACAGATACTCAGTAAAAATTACTTAGTTTCTTCTGTGCCGTAAAGCTTAACAAGTCTGGAGAGGTAATCGTAACGATCCTTAGCATTGTTAACAGCCTTGCTGAAGAGAGCGTCAGCTCTTTCAGGGTTCTGTCTAGCGAGGGAGTTGTAACGTACTTCACCCATAAGGAAGTCCTTATACTTTTCATCGATAGCAGGTACCTTGCTGTCGAGAGAGAATGGGTTCTTGCCTTCAGCCTTGAGAGCTGGGTTGTATCTGAAGAGGTTCCAGTAACCTGCTTCAACAGCCTTCTTCTCTTCTTCCATAGCCTTGCTCATACCAGCCTTGATACCGTGGTTGATACAAGGAGCGTAAGCGATGATGAGGGATGGACCGTTGTAAGCTTCAGCTTCTGTGATAGCCTTGATACACTGGTTCATATCAGCACCCATAGCAATGTGTGCAACGTAAACGTAGCCGTAGCTCATAGCGATACCAGCGAGGTCCTTCTTCTTAACTTCCTTACCGGCAGCAGCAAACTGAGCGATTGCACCTGTTGGTGTGGACTTGGAGGACTGACCGCCTGTGTTGGAGTAAACTTCTGTATCGAATACGAAGATGTTTACGTCCTCGCCGGAAGCGATAACGTGGTCGAGACCGGAGAAGCCGATATCGTAAGCCCAACCGTCGCCGCCGAATACCCACATAGACTTCTTGCCGAGGTAATCCTTGAGGTCGAGAACTTCTGCAGCAGCCTCAGCCTTGGAGCCTTCGAGAGCCTTGATGAGTTCAGCAGTAGCAGCCTTGTTAGCGTTACCGTCGTTGAGTGTAGCGAGGTAGTTTTCGATAGCAGTCTTCATACCGCCCTTAGCGCTCTTCTGCATATCGAGGAGCTTAGCAACAGCTCTCTGACGGAGAGTGTTCTGAGCAAGGAACATACCGTAACCATATTCAGCGTTATCTTCAAAGAGGGAGTTAGCCCAAGCCGGACCCTTGCCTTCCTTGTTAACTGTGTATGGTGTGGATGGAGCAGAACCACCCCAGATAGAAGAACAGCCTGTAGCGTTAGCGATGAACATTCTGTCACCGAAGAGCTGAGTTACGAGCTTAGCATATGGTGTTTCACCACAGCCTGCACAAGCACCGGAGAATTCGAGGAGAGGCTGCTTGAACTGAGAGCCCTTAACAGTTGTTTCCTTGAACTTTTCAGCAATCTCAGGCTTTTCAGGAAGTGTAAGACCGTAAGCGAATGTTTCCTGTGCAGGGAGCTGGCTTTCGAGCGGCTTCATTTCAAGTGCCTTGTTGCCCTTCATACCAGGACATACATTTACACAAGAGCCACATCCTGTACAGTCAAGAGCAGAAACAGTCATAACGAAGTTCATACCGTCGAGACCTGCAATCTTCTTGCTCTGTGTACCCTCCGGAGCGTTCTTGAGTTCAGCGTCTGTCATAGCAACAGGACGGATTACAGCGTGTGGACAAACATAAGCACAGAAGTTACACTGGATACAGTTAGCACTGTTCCAAGCCGGAACGTCAACTGCGATACCACGCTTTTCATAAGCAGCAGAACCCTGTGGGAATGTACCGTCAGGCATACCCTTGAATGCGGAAACAGGGAGGGAGTCACCCATCTGAGCGTTAACAGGAATCTGGATGTTGTTAACATACTTAACGAGGTCCTTTCTGTCGCCTGTAGCCTTAGCAACGCCCATCTTGGTATCCTTGCACTTCTTCCAAGCCTCAGGAACTTCGATTTCAACGATGTTCTTAGCACCAGCGTCGATAGCGTCGTAGTTCATCTTAACGATATCTTCACCCTTCTTACCAAAGGAAGCGAGTGCCTTTTCCTTCATATACTTGATAGCGTCAGCCTCAGGAATAATCTTAGCAAGCTTGAAGAATGCGGACTGGAGAACAGTGGAAGTTCTGTTGCCGAGACCGATTTCACGAGCAATGTCTACACCATTGATAATGTAGAACTTGATATCATTTTCAGCAAGGTATCTCTTAACCTGACCTGGGAGGTAGTTAGCAACTTCATCCTTAGTCCACTGACAGTTAAGGAGGAAAGTACCGCCCTTCTTGATATCCTGAACCATATTGTACTTGTCGATATAGGACTGGTTGTGACAAGCAACAAAGTCAGCCTGGTTAACGAGGTAAGTAGACTTGATAGGAGTCTTACCGAAACGGAGGTGAGAAACAGTTACGCCGCCTGACTTCTTGGAGTCGTAAGCAAAGTATGCCTGAGCGTACATATCTGTGTGGTCACCGATAATCTTGATGGAGTTCTTGTTAGCACCAACTGTACCGTCAGAGCCGAGACCCCAGAACTTACAAGCAACTGTTCCTTCCGGAGCAGTATCGAGCTTGCCCTCAGATGGGAGAGAGAGGTTTGTAACGTCGTCAGTGATACCGATTGTAAATCTGGACTTGTAATCTTCCTTGAAGGAAGCGTTCCAGTAAACAGCCTTGATCTGGTCAGGAGTTGTATCCTTGGAGCCGAGACCGTATCTACCGCCGGCAATTTCAACATCGTTGAACTTAGTGCCCTTGAGAGCAGCAACAACGTCGAGGTAAAGAGGTTCGCCGAGAGCACCTGGTTCCTTGGTTCTGTCGAGAACAGAAATCTGCTTAACAGTGTCAGGAATAGCTTCGATGAGCTTGTCAGCGCAGAAAGGTCTGTAAAGACGAACCTTAACGAGACCGAGCTTAGCGCCTTCAGCGTTGAGGAAGTCGATTGTTTCTTCGATTGTATCACATACAGAACCCATAGCGATGATAACGTGATCAGCGTCAGGAGCACCGTAGTAGTTGAAGAGCTTGTAGTTAGTACCGATCTTCTTGTTAACCTTGTTCATATAGTCTTCAACGATAGCAGGGAACTTGTTGTAGAATTCGTTACAAGCTTCACGAGCCTGGAAGAAGATATCACCGTTCTGAGCAGTACCGCGGAGAACAGGGTGTTCAGGGTTAAGAGCACGGTTTCTGAAAGCCTGAGCAGCCTTCTTGTCGAGCATATCTTCGAGATCCTTGTAATCCCAAGCTTCAATCTTCTGGATTTCGTGAGAAGTACGGAAACCATCGAAGAAGTGGAGAACAGGAACTCTGCCCTTGATTGTGGAAAGGTGAGCAACAGCGCCGAGGTCCATAACTTCCTGAACGTTGGAAGCACAGAGCATAGCGAAACCTGTCTGACGGCACGCATAAACGTCAGAGTGATCACCGAAGATGTTAAGAGCGTGGGAAGCAACACATCTTGCAGAAACGTGAATTACGCAAGGGAGAAGCTCACCGGCAATCTTGTACATATTAGGGATCATAAGAAGAAGACCCTGAGAAGCTGTGTAAGTAGTTGTGAGAGCACCAGCAGCGAGAGAGCCGTGTACAGTACCTGCAGCACCGGCTTCAGACTGCATTTCTGCAACCTTTACAGGCTGACCGAAGATGTTGTTCTGCTTCTTAGCAGCCCACTGGTCAGTAACCTCAGCCATAACAGAGGATGGGGTGATAGGGTAGATAGCAGCAACGTCAGTGAATGGGTAGGAGACCCAAGCAGCAGCGTTGTTACCGTCCATGGTTTTCATTGATCTTGCCATTTTGGACAGTCCTCCTAAAATTACAAATTTGTATGACTTTTATAATAGTACATACGTTGATATTATTTTAACATAAATTATTGCCGTTGTAAAGTGGTTTTTTTCTGAAAATATAGAAATTTCGGGATGTTTTTTGTACAATAAACGAATTGGGCAGTAAATTATAATTTATGAGTGTGGAGTTAGGAGAGTGGAGTGAGGAGTTAAAGAGAACCATAGTTTACACAACAACTCCACACTCCACTCTCCACACTCCACACTCACAGATAAATTATAATTTAAAAATCCGTGAAGAACTTTGAAAGTGTTTCTTCACGGATTTACTTTTATATTACTTCTTTAAGTATCAGATATGCAACCGTTGCAAGGGACTTCGCTTCAACGTAATTGTGGTCGATTATGTAGTCATTTTCGTCAAGCATACGCTTGATTTCGGCAATTCTCTCAAAGCCTGCAACAGCGCCCTGCATATTCGGAATTACAAAATACGATTTCTGCATAATGTGACGGATTTCCGTCCTTATGCCCTGCGGAATAGGCACAGCATTTTCGCTGATTTCAAATTCGTACTCCTCAAGCTGTTCAAGGGGCAGGCTTGTATCAAGCTTTTCGGCAATATCCTCGGCAGCCTGTCTGCCGAAAACAAGTGCTTCAAGCAGAGAATTGGACGCAAGACGATTGTTGCCGTGGACGCCTGTATGACTGCACTCGCCTACTGCGTACAGACCGTCAACAGAGGTCATTGAGCTTGTATTTACATTGATACCGCCCATAAGGTAGTGCTGACAAGGATAAATCGGAATCATATCCTTTGTCATATCAATTCCCTGACTAAGCAGGTATTTGTAAATCATCGGGAAACGGTTTTTCAGGAATTCAGGGTCCTTGTGGGTGATGTCGAGGTAGAATTCGTCTGAGTCAAGACGTCTGCCCTCGGTAACGATTGCGTGGGAGACAACATCTCTCGGTGCAAGCTCAAGTCGCTCGTCGTAGTTGTGCATAAAGCGTTCCTTGTCCTTGTTGCGCAGGTACGCACCTTCACCGCGTACTGCCTCGGAAATAAGGAAGCACTCACGGGTATGCTTGTTGTTGAAGGCTGTCGGGTGGAACTGGATAAGGGACAGATTTTTGATGTTTGCACCCATTTCGTGCGCAAGGGCAATACCGTCGCCCGTTGCGATTGCGGAGTTGGTTGTGAAGTCGTAGACACGGCCTATACCGCCCGTTGCCATTATAAAGCAGCGGCTGTTGAAGGTCTGGTGCACCTCATTGACGGAAATATCGGCGGAAAAGCCCGTAGAAGTTTTCTTGACCCTGCAAAGAAGCGCATTTTCGAGAATATCCACGTTATCCATTGTCTTTACAGCAGCCTGAAGCTTTGTGGTAATTTCAAAGCCTGTGGAGTCCTTGTGGTGGAAAATGCGGCGGCGTGAGTGACCGCCTTCAAGGGTACGGTGGAGATTGCCGTTTTCGTCCTTGTCGAAATCAACGCCGAGGGAAATGATTTTTTCGATTTCCTTTTCAGCCTCGGTAACGAGAATTTTCAGGCTGTCAGGGTTGTTCTTGAAGCCGCCTGCGATAAGGGTGTCGTTTGTGTGCAGACGGGTGCTGTCGTCCTCAGGCTTGTACACGGCAGCAATACCGCCCTGAGCGAGAGCGGAGTTGCAGAGGATAAGCTCGCGCTTTGTAATAAGCAGCACCCTGAGGTTTTTCGGCAGATTGATAGCGGAGTAGAGACCGCCTGCACCCGTACCTGCGATTATGACGTCATAATTCTTTGACATAACAAATCCTTCTTTATATAAAATAATTTTTTATAAAATATTTTTGCATACTTATTCCATTATATCACAGCTTACGACATAAATCAAGAATTGATATATTATTGACAAAGTGAGGTAAATTATAATTTGTCTGTGAGTGTGGAGTTTGGAGAGTGGAGTGAGGAGTTAAAGAGAACCATAGTTTACACAACAACTCCACACTCCACTCTCAACACTCCTAACTCTATAAATTATAATTTATCTTACAACAGCAAAACAGCGGAAACCGTTCAATTTCGGTTTCCGCTGTTTTTACTTTGTTGTTTCGGTGCCGTCGGTGATATCGTCCATAATGCTTTCCGCACCTGTTACGATATCTTCAGCCATATCGTTCATATCTGTGCCGCTGTCTTCGATAAAACCGTCACCGTCAACATCTCCTGTTTCGGAGGTGATTTCGGTCATTGTTGTTTCGGACTGAGTCGTTGTCTGACTCTGTGAGGTTGACGTCTGAGAGTCGGTCTGTGTATCTTCATCACCGCCCGCTGAGCAGGCTGTGAGAATGATTGCCGCAGCCGAAAGCACGATTGCTGCTGTGATAAGCTTCTTCATCAGGAATTCCTTTCCCGCAGGATTTATGTGCCCTGCAAAATGTTATCCGTTTGAATGAATTGTCTTATACCGATTTTTTTGGTATTTCCCAGCCTGCAAATCAATCATACATCATTTCATTGTAAAGCCGGGAGTATCGCTGCTGCTCCTCTTTGTCAAAGCCGCTTACCTTTACGGAAGAAGCTATGCCGTACATATCTTCGGGAACTGCTCCCGTAAAGCCTGATACATAGATAACATACCCATTTTCTGCAACAATATTCCTTGGCATAGCTGATTTTACAAGCTTTATAAAATCGCTGTCAAAATCATAGACAAATGATTCATATATCCATTTCTGATAATCTCTGTGAAAATTGTTTGTGTAATCAGCGTGGAGAGTAATATCCTCGTCAACCTTGTAAAGGTTTCTGTACTGGTCTTCGGTGAAAAGCATAATTCCACTGTTTGCAAGAGAGTTTACAAGACCTTTGTAAATCTGATCATCGCTGATATTTTCAACACGTACAAGTCCGAAATCAAAGTATTCGAGAAGCTGAACCGTATTTGTGAAGGACTCAGGAATGATGATTGTAATTCCTGCGAAATGAACATTGAACTGCCATACATTCTTATACTCGGAGCGGAAATAGTTTTCCTCAGTGATTGCCATAATATCCTTATAGTAAGCGTCAGCAAGCTGATTGAAGAAATCTCTTGCAACAAGGCTTTCCATACTTACATTCGGTGATGGGTTGCTGCCTGATGTGCCGTATGTGTAGCTGATACGGTTTGTAACGGAGGCTTCATATGAGGTGTAATCGTCATATCTGTATCTGTCATCCAATTCACTCAGACGTGCCATTTCCTTTTCGTAATACTTTTCAGCATTGAGGATGTATTCCCTGTAATTTTCAGCAGCCTGCTTTCTGTATTCCTCCGAAAGGTCGATAGCAGTAAGAATTTCAGCAGGTCTTGCAGAGTAGCCGTAATATGTTCTTGTAAAGCTGCCGCCTGTTTTCAGGTGGTAGGTAATAGTTAAATCGTAACCGTTTGTAACAAAATTTTCAGAAGCATTGTAATAACCGTATCTGTCGTAATAATCACGGTGTTCGTTGTAGAAATCAATGATTGCCTGATGTGCATTGACTACGGTTTCGATGTTTTCCTTGTCCCTGATGATATATGCAGGCAACGGTTTACCTGTAGAGTAGTCATATGCACGGGAGAAATCCTCGTAGAAGCCGCCGTAGGTAAGCTCGACAGACCTTACCGCCGACGCAGACGGTACACGCTGTACTGCACCGAAGCCGTCGGTTTTTTCGCCGATTGTAATAACCGCAACAACCGCTATAAAGGTTGCCGCATACTTGATTGCACTGAGCCAGAATTTTTTAAATCCACGGTTTGTTACAACCTCGAAAATCATATAGATAATTCCGCTGATGATAATTGTAGGTATAAGGTCTCCGCCCTCTGTCATAGAAAGGGAGATGATGCAGAACATTGCACAGGTTACTACAATATAGTATGCAAGCTTGAATACGAATGGCTTTGAAACCTGTTCTGCACGGCGTTTTCTGTACAGGAAGAAGCTGAGTGCGAAAAGTGCCGCAATAATAAGTGTAAACACCAGCAGCCATACGCCGTGATTGAAAAATATTTCTTCGCTGTAAAGCATATCGCCCTGTGAAGCCCAGTCAGTAGTTGCAACAATACCGCCTGCCACGGAGATGTATAGCATAACCTTGAGAGCGATAGTTCCTGCGTCAATGCCGTAGAGGTTTTCGTACATTGAGTAGAACACGCAGAGAATTGTTGTCGGGATAAGCACGTTGATGAGGATAGTATATGCGATTGCTTCAAACTTGCTTCCGCAGCAGATTGTGATAAGCACGGTTATAACGTAAAGCATAAGCATACAAAGCGTACCGCCCACGATAAGCTTGAGAAGAACAGGCATTGCCTGACCAAAAATGTCACAGACATACGGCACTTCTACAGGTCGTGTTACACTTCCCGAATATTCATAGGATATGCGGTAGAAGGTTTTTCCGTCCATAAACAGACAGCCGTATCCGCAGAGAAGCAGGGACAAAACCTGTGCCGCAAGAAACGGTGCAAGGTATGTAAAAAGTCCCGAAAGGAAGTTCGAGAAAAAACGCTGTGTGTTGCTCATCGGAAGCGCAAGCTTCATATCAACAACGGATTTGTCGTGCAGACACTTGAAGCTGTCAACCGCCGCAAAAATGCCGAGAAAAGCCGCAAGACAGGTGGTGCACACAGCGATAACTGCGTACATTTCAACGTTGTCCACTTCATTTTTTGAATAGATTGAAATTATTGCCGCAAGCGCAACAGCAGGCGCTGCTACAAGGTGCAGAATAAAAAGAATTATGGAAAATTTTCTGCTGTCCCTTATGCTGCTTTTCCAGTTGTGAAACGCAGGATTGATTTTTGCTGCTTCTTTTTTAGTCGAGACCGTTGCAGTCATAGCCCATTCCCTCCATTTCGTAGATGAATATTTCCTCAAGGGTCAGCGGAATAAGGTCAAGCACCTTAGGCTGTTTCTTTTCAAGCTCGGTACGGATTGTCTCCTCGTCGCCCTTGATGATAAGATATGTAATACTCTGATTTCTTTCGTAGTGGAGCACATCAAGACCCTCGAAGTCCTTTTCGGAGCAGTCTGCACTAAATGCCGCCTGTACCTTGTGTATGCTTCCCTTAACGCTGTCAAGGTCACGGTTGAAAAGCAGCTTGCCCTGATGGAGAAGTGCCGCCGTGTCGCAAAGCTCGTTGATTTCCTTCAGGTTGTGGCTGGAAATTACAACAGTAAGCTTTCTGTCAAGCATTGCGTCAACAAGCATACGCTTGACGATAATTCTCATTGTAGGGTCAAGTCCGTCAAAAGCCTCGTCAAGAAGCAGGTAGTCGGTGCAGGAAGCAAGACCCGTAATAACGATAGCCTGACGCTTCATACCCTTGGAAAACTTGTCGATACGCTTCTTTTCGGGGAGTTTTATGATAGCGTTGAGCTTGTCAAAAATCTCGTCGGAGAAGTTAGGATAAAAGCCCTTGTAGTACGCACGCATATCATTCAGCGTCATTGCACCGAATTGTACGGTTTCATCGTTGATGAAGAAAACCTTCTGCTTTGCGGCAACGTTGTCGTAAGCAGGCTCGCCGTCAATGAGCACCTCGCCCTCAGCCGCTTCGTACACACCTGAAAGCAGACGGAGAATAGTGGATTTGCCTGCACCATTTGAGCCTAGCAGACCGAAAGCCGTGCCCGCTTCTATGGTAAGGTCAACACCGTCAAGAGCGTTGAAATCCTCAAATCGCATTTTAACATTTTTCAGTTCAATCATTCAGTTCAATCCTCCTTATGAGTTCTGTCTTTTCGACACCTGCGGCAATTGCCTCGGCAGCAGCCTTGTCGAAATCCGCAAGGGCGGCATCCTTTACCGCTTCGGGGTTGACGTTGCAAATGAAGCTTCCGCGTCCCGCAAGGGAGTAGATAACCTTGTCACGTTCGAGAAGCTGGAAGGCTTTTGAAACGGTGTTGGGGTTTACACCAAGCTCTTTGGCAAGCTCACGGACGCTGGGAAGCTTGTCATTCGGCATAAGCTCCTTTTTAAGAATAAGCTCGATAATTTTCTTGTAGAGCTGTTCATAAATCGGAGTTCTGCTCTGAAGGTCGATATTGTACATTCGCTCACTCCTTTGTACTAACTGTATTAATTGTTGTAATACAGTTATAACACATAATACAAGTATTGTCAAGGGGTTTTTGAGATAAATTATAATTTAGCGCACGATTTGTTGCAGTAATAGCAACCCAGCATTAAAAGTTTCGTCCACCTTTTCAAAGGTGGTGGGTTTCCAAAGGGCAAAGCCCTTTGGTCGCC
>JAFQIY010000039.1 GCA_017415165.1 Oscillospiraceae bacterium
TTGAGAAAGAAAAACAGAAAGCACAGCAGGAGTACGTAGTAAGCGAACTGGAAGAAAAGCTTGAATGTCTCCCCACTCTGATTTATCAGAATGAAGCTATGTGTAACATCATTCTTTCGTTGCCGAACGATGAACTGAAAATTGTGTTAAAAGAGATTTTCAGTTCAACTGAATTTATTAACTGGTTCAAGGCAACAATCGAAGGAAGTACAGAGCTTGCAAAGAGGCGCCGGTCTAAAGTTGATAAGGCTGAAAAGCGTAAGCGTAATTCAGCTGTGAAGGCGCAGGCTGTTCCGACTGACGAAATCACCCCTTAAGCGGAACAGCCCTAAAACTAATAACTAATAAAATTAGTTATTAGTCACGAAAGGGGTCGCAGGGGAAAACGTTTGAATTTTTTCAAATGTTTTCCCCCGCAAGTAATGCTAATCTTCAATCAAAGTATAGACAAAAAATCTGCACCAAAGCCATATAAAACTGTTTTCAACAGTTACAAGCTTTGGTTTGATTTTTTGAATACTTTGTAATTGAAGATTTGCATATAGGGTTGCCGCACCGCAACCCTATACTTGCAATTTTGTGATAGTGAGCGGAAATGACAATTTTTATGACAGGATGGAGGAAGTCAGTTTATGGATACAAAAGCAATTGCGATGGATTATGACATTGTGGATTTCGGCGAGCAGCTTGTTCCTGTTACAGTGCGTTTACCGGAGAATAGATATTTTCAGCTGAAGGAACTTGCTGAAGAATCTTCACTCAGTTTTGCTTCGGTTGCAAGAATTGCACTGGAAGCAGAACTTGAAAATTATCTTGGCACTGTAAAATATATTGACAAGGAACAGGCTGACAAAATCAGTGAAGCTGTGCGTGAACTTACTGATGAATGCAGAGAGATAAAAAACCACATAAAGCGTATCGGAATCAACTACAATCAGGAGATAAGATTAAAAAATACAACACAGAAATATCATGATGTGTTGAATGATAAAACTGCAAGCGAACATCGTAGACTTGAAGCAAGAAAAGAATATGAAGATGCAGTGAAAAGTATAGATGATACTTGTCTAAACAAAACGGAACTTAAAGAGTTGCTTGAACGTTTTGAAGCAGCGACGGATAAAACGGAGGAGCTGGCATGGCTTATTCATCAGTAAAGAGAGTTGTCTGTGGATACTCTGCGTTGCATTATGTGATTTATGAGCACGGACATAACGGACATGAAAAGCGAAACGCAATGCTTACAGCAATAAATATGTGCAGAAAAGTTCCGTATGAAATACAGATGAACAGGTATTGGCGCAGAGCAAGGTCAAATCATAAAATACAGATTATTGCAATAGTGCAGTCCTTTTCAAAGAAAGAATTTGACCCCAAGAACGAGGGCGACATTCTTAAAGCAAATCAAGTGGGACAGCAGCTTGTGAATGAACATTTCAAAGGCAGACAGGCATTGGTCTGCACACAGATTGATGGCAAGAAAGGTTACGTTCATAATCACATTCTTATCAATGATGTTTCAATGATTGATTTGAAGGGTTGTACAAAACAACAGTATTATTACAAGAACATTGAGATATGGACAGATGAAATCACACAGGAGTATACCATACTCGATTTGGGTGAGAAAAACGCCGAGGAAAAGGTAACACGAACAGAACGTGCGAAACGTGAAAAGGGCGAGTATGTATACAGAGATGACATACGGGAACGTGTGCTGGCAGCGATGAAAAATTCCGCAAGTGAGGAAGATTATTTTCGCAGGTTAAGTAAGAACGGTATTGGCGTAAAAAAGAAAAGCTCTCCGAAGTACGGAGAGCATTATGTGTATGAGCTTCTGGATTTTTCTAAAGTTCCCGAAGGAACAAAGCTACCCAAGCACGGCAATCGTTCCGCACGTTCATACAGGCTTGGAACACTTTACGGACCTGAAGCACTTCAAGTGGAAATTGAACGTTTTAATCGGATTATGAAGAAGATTGAAGAGGAAGGAACATTTACACTTGATATATCAATCGATATGCCGACAACAACGGTTAAGATTGAGAAAGAAACTGTTCAGCCTACAGCTGTTACTGCAGCTGAAATATCATACGAAACTGTATCAGCACCCGTTGAAATTGAAGCTGAAGAACAGGAATTTGAATATGTACCCAAACACAAAAAGTCTGTTACAGATGAAGGAAAAACGGAAGAAGAAATTACTGTAACTGCACCTGTTTCGCAGGTTGAAGTCCAGCGAGCTGGAGCCCAGCTTGAACAGCAGATGGTTGCTCCGCCTCCGATTGTTGATGATGAGGAGGACAATGACGATGAAATCGTCAAGGAAGTGGAGAACTATGCGAAGCGGGAAAAATCGCAGGAAAACTTTTTTGCAAAGGTTCAAAGAAAGTTTAAGGAAAAGAAGGAAAGCAAGCATAGGAATCTTTCAAATAGGTTTAGAAATTTGCCACTTAGTGGTGTTTCGGAGGATTTGGATAAGGAGAAGGATGATAGGGATTTGGGTGGTTAAATAAATTTATTGTGCACTCGGCAGCCGTGGGGGTTGCCGAGTGTTTTTGCGTTTAGTTTTACAAATTTTTAGGGCGCGAGGGTGCGTGTCAAATTGCTGTCCGTACTTTTGGACAGGTTGTATGATATAATAGAATCAAGAAAAAGTGAGCAAAGGAGATGTCACTATGTCATTTATGGATTGGAATCACGATGGCAACAAGGATTTTACAGACGATTTTATCGAGTTTCAGATTTATGAGGACGTTATGGATGATGACAATAATTCCTATGATGACGATGATTTTGACATTGACTATGGTAGCAACTCATACAGCAGCGGACACTTGAATTTTGGCTCAGACTCAAACAGGATTTCTCAAGGCACTGATGCTTCGGCAGGCTGTCTGACAACAATACTTATTATAGTAGCAGCACTGGGATGGCTTTGGTTTATAGGAATAATATTCGAAGCTTTGTAATTGAACGGAGGACGTTGTAATGAGATACGCTGTTGTGGATGTAGAGCGGATAAATTTGTACGATAAAAATGATTTGGGGGTATGGGTGTGACTGAAAGAATATGTAAACGTGGCGATGTATATTATGCTGACCTTGACCAGAATGCTGTTGGCAGTGAGCAATATGGAGTAAGGCCTGTTATTGTACTTCAGAATGATAAAGGAAATCTTTTTTCTCCCACAGTAATAATCGCAATAATTACCACAAAGCATAAGAGAAATATGCCCACACACGTTGAGTTCAGAAATTACAGTATATTGAAGGAACCGAGCGTTATCTGTCTTGAACAGATTAAAACTATTGACAAGTCAAGACTTGGAACGTATCTGGGTAATGCGGGTGCAGCACTTATGAATAAGGTAAATAAGGCTGCGGTCGTAAGTCTGGGAATGAGCGAGGGAACGCTTGAAGATATTGATGATGTTGATGATACGGAAGAACAGGAGTGCGTACATATGGATATGGTAAAGAGAAAGACAGTATTTGATAATTTTGATAACAATGTTGATGGATGGATTGAGGTTGCAAAACAGCAGATGTTGTTCTTTTCCGATATTCAGCAGCACATCATAAATCTTAAAATAGAAAAAGAAACGCTTGATAATGAAATCGAGTGTATTTTATCATTTATTGAAACGACAACCTATAATGTTGCACAGGGTTACAAGGTTTATAAGATATTAAGAGATAAGAGCTCCCACCGTAAGAAACTAAAGAAAGAAATTGACCAGCTTGAAGCACTGGTTGGGAATTTTGATTGCTCGGAAATGAGAAGACTTTATCAGAGTGCAGTTGGTAAAATGCAACACGCTTTAAGCACTTATGAAATTCCTGATTCTATAAAGGAACTTATGGAAGAAGCGGTGTAACGATGGGTTTGGTAGAAAATACCTGTACAGATTTTTACCCAACCCATATGCTATAATATATGTAACAAGTAGAATTCGGAGGTAAAGGTTATGTTTTTATTCTGGTTATTTGTAGCGATTGCAATCGGCGTTATTGAAAATATTTCGGACAGCTATCAGGCTTACAAGCACCCTTATCAGACACCCGATTGCTTCAAGCCTAAGCCTTGGCAGGAAGATTGGCTGAACAAGAAATAACATTGCGGGGTGAGGTATATGAACAGGGAGATTTATGCAACTGACGGTGAGTATACGCTATGTCCGATTACAAAGGAAGATATAAAATATTACTACCCGGATGCGTATAGTATGATAGATGATGAAGATTTACCATATATGAGTAATATACTATGGAAAAGGTTAATGACAGAGGGAAATAGGGTATACTTAATATTTGATGACAACTCAGAATACTGTGGGAGTATAGAGTTGCAGCACCCTGATGATGATACACCTGAAATTGGTATAGATTTGTTGAAAAACAAACGAAATAAAGGTATTGCTACAAAAGTTGTCAAGTTGCTTGCAAGGAAAGCATATGAAGAAAAAGCTGTTGAGTATTATCTTATACGTATACACTCAAAAAATAGTCATAGCAGACACGTTTTTGAAAAAATGGGTGCAGTTCTAATCGGTGACGAATGTACTTTTTATGACCGTTTTATAAGTTCCTTGAAAGATGAAGGTGAAAGCGAACTGTTAGAATATATACAGAAAAGATTTGATAATAGTTCAGATGGTGAAAAATCAGTTGTATACAGATATAAATTAACACCGGATATATTCAACAAGTAATTACTACCAGGGCAATTTATGAAAAAATCTATAATGAAAACGGAAATGTGAGGGTGAGTTATATGAATAGGGAAATTTATGCTACTGACGGTGAGTATACGCTATGTCCGATTGCAGAGGAAGACAGAGAAATATATTGTGAGCTAAGCAAGCAGGTTTCGGAAAATCCGGAGTTGTATTATGAGCATATAAGTAAAAAAAGCATATGGAGTACGGTTTTATATATGTCGGATAAGAATTACTCCATATTTGACAGAGACGGTGATTATTGTGGCAATGTTTCGTTGCAGCGTCCCGAATCTAAAGAACCTGAAATAGGCGTTGATTTGATGGAGGAAAACGAAATAAGGGTATTGCTGCAAGAGCAATAAAGATGCTTGCCCAAAAGGGCATATGAAGAAAACGGCTATGAAAGCTTTACTATAAGAGCTTTGGAGAAAAATACCCATAGCAGACATATGATAGAAAAACTTGGTGCGGTACTTGAAAATAAGGAAAACCCATACAGGCGTAGGATAGATAATTTGCTGAAATCAGCAGAAAAAACTGAATGTGAAGATACAAAAAAATGCCTGATAAAAACTGCTGAAGATTTTGAACAGTGTACAGAAATTGCGTATGTGTACAGGTATATGCCTGATATGTTTATATGAGAGGGTGAAAAAGCTGTTGCATGGGTTGTGTGACGGCTTTTTAGGTTTACATATGAAATGTTTTTTGATAAGTTATAAAAATGTATAAGTAATCTCTTTTGATACTGAATTCTATATAGATAATTTTGTCATTGCTTCCTGAAGCAAATTACTATTTTTTTGTAGTGTTTTATTTATAATATGTCGATTTTTAGATTTTTTAATTGAAAATTAGATATATATATGCTATAATCAGATATAATTGATATTTAGCTTCGGAGGTATTTTATGAGAGTATGTTATAACAAAATGTGGAAACTACTTATTGATAGAAAGATGACAAAGGCTGATATACGAAGAATGACTAACCTTTCGAGCTGTACAATGACTCGTTTAAATCGTGATGAACCAGTATCTTTGACTGTTATGTTAAAAATTGCAGAAGTTCTACATGCTGATATAAGCGATTTATGTGAATTTGTAAGCTCGGAGGCGTAATTATGAAGTTACCTAAAATTATAGATAACAAGAAGAATGGAAAAGTTGTTACTGAACTTCGAGAAAATGTTATAAAAGGGTCCAAACTTTCCATAATATCTGCTTACTTTACTATATATGCGTATGCCGAACTAAAAAAAGAGCTTTCAAAAATTGATAAGCTCAGATTTCTGTTTACAGAACCGTCCTTTGTAAAATCAGATAATGAAGTTCAGCGAGAATTTTATATCCAGCATAATGAAAAGAATATTTCCGGCAATGAGTTTGAAATGAAGCTCCGTAATGAAATGCGCCAATCCGCTATTGCCAAGGAATGTGCAGAGTGGCTTTTAAAAAAGGCTGAAATAAAGTCATTGAAAAGAGAAAACCCTGCCCAGCCTCGTCTGATACATATTGATAATGGCGATGATAGTATTTGCATAAATGGTTCTGTTGACTTTACAACTGACGGTTTAGGAATAACCCCCTCAAATCGAATTGACTCAAACACCTGTATGTATGGGAACGAATTTACATCAGTATATTTACAGATGTTCGATGAACTCTGGAACAATTCTGCTGCGGTGGAAGATGTCAAGGAAAAGGTTCTTGAACATATGCAGGTGCTTTATAAAGAGAACACACCTGAGTTTATCTACTTCATAACTCTTTACAATGTATTCAGGGAATATCTCGGCGAGCTTACCGAAGATAATATTGTGAAGACCAAAACAGGCATTAAGGAAACCCTCATTTGGAATAAATTATACAAATTCCAGCGTGATGGTGTTATTGGTGCTATTGATAAGATAGAACGATATAACGGCTGTATCATTGCCGATAGTGTTGGTCTCGGAAAAACATTTACAGCTCTCGCAATTATTAAATATTATGAACTTCGCAATGACCGTGTTCTTGTACTTACTCCTAAAAAGCTTCACGATAACTGGGCTGTATATACCCGAAACGACAAGAGAAATATTTTTGTTTCCGACAGATTCAATTATGATGTTCTTAATCATACCGATTTAAGCAGAACAAGTGGTTATACTGGCGATATTCCTCTTGAAACAGTAAACTGGGGTAACTATGACCTTGTTGTAATTGATGAGAGTCACAATTTTAGAAACAATCCTCCCGTTAAAGGCAGAGTAACACGCTATGAGCGTCTGATGAATGAAATTATTAAGTCAGGTGTAAAAACAAAGGTGCTTATGTTGTCCGCTACACCTGTAAATAATCGTATGAACGATATAAAGAATCAGATTGCCTTTATTACAGAAGGAAAAGATACAGCATTATCTGGTGTAGGTATTGCAAGCATTGAACAAGTATTGAAGAAGGCACAGACTGTATTTAACAGATGGTCAGAACTTTCTGATGCAAAGCGCACAACGGAAAGCTTTGTTGAGATGATGAATGTTGATTATTTCAAGCTACTTGATACGCTTACTATAGCTCGTTCGAGAAAGCACATCGAAAAATATTATGATTCATCTGAAATAGGTAAATTCCCCGAAAGAAGAAAGCCTGATAATGTTTATGCTGATATTGATACGCTTGGAGAATTTCCTCCTATTGAAAAGGTGAATAAGCAGATTAAAAAGCTGACATTAGGTCTGTATTCTCCGCTTTCTTATGTTCTTCCAGAAAAGCGTGCAGAGTATGAGCGTAAATACGATATGTCGGTAGGTTCGGGCCAGTCTGTATTCAAGCAGGCAGACCGTGAAGCAAGCCTTATCGGACTTATCCGTGTGGGACTGCTTAAAAGAATGGAAAGCTCCATATACTCTTTTGCTTTAACTATTGAAAAGATACTCGGACGTATTAAAGATACTATATCTATTATCGACAACAATCAGTATGATATAGGCGATAATATGAGTATTGAGGATATTGACCTTGATGAAAACGACCTCGACAATATGCTTTTCGGCAATAAAGTCAAGGTTTTACTTCAGGATATGGATTTAGTAAAGTGGCGTCAGCATTTGTCTGATGATGCTGAAAAATTACAGCTTATCCTTGATGATGCAAGAAAAATCACTGTTGAACGTGATGCAAAGCTTCTTGAACTGAAACGGATAATCAATCATAAAATCGATAACCCTATAAATACAGGAAACAAAAAGGTTATTGTATTTACAGCCTTTGCAGATACGGCAAATTATCTTTACGACTGCTTATCTGAGGAACTGAAAAATCGTGGTATTTACTCTGCTATTGTAACAGGTGCAGGCAATAACCGCTCTACTTTACCCGTGGGCAGAGAGTACAAAAACAGTATAAGATTGACCGACCTTAATACTGCTCTTACGCTGTTTTCACCTAAATCAAAGGAATGTGCAAAGATATATCCCGAAATGCAGGGCGAAATCGATGTGCTTATTGCCACAGACTGTATTTCCGAAGGTCAGAATTTACAGGACTGCGATTATCTTATCAACTATGATATTCACTGGAATCCTGTCCGCATTATACAGCGTTTCGGACGAATTGACCGTATCGGCTCTTCAAATGCAGAAATTCAACTTGTAAACTTCTGGGCGATGAAAGAACTTGACGATTATATCAACCTTGCTCAGCGTGTAAAGGGACGAATGGTTCTTTTGAATGTTTCCGCAACTGGCGAAGAGGACTATATCGAAGAAAACGAAAGCAAGGAAATGAAAGACCTTGAATATCGTAAAAAGCAGCTCCAGCAGTTACAAACTGAGGTTGTTGACCTTGAAGAGATTTCTGGTGGTATTTCTATCACCGATGTTACATTCAATGACTTCAAAACAGACTTGATGGAATACATGAAAAATCACCGCAAGCAGTTAAGCAACGCCCCGACAGGACTTTATGCTGTAACTGATATAGACGAAAGTCTGCGTGATGCAGTTAAGCCCGGTGTGATATTTACTCTCCGTCAGATTCAGGGTAAGGAGCAGACAAAAGAGCAAAATCCTCTGTATCCGTTTTATCTTGTATATATTACTGATGACGGTGAAGTCAAGCTGTCATATTTACAGGTTAAACGTATTCTTGATTATTATAAAAAGTTGTGCTGTGGTAAAAATCAAGTGCTTACAGAGCTTGTTGCCGAGTTCAACAAGGAAACCGATGACGGTCACGATATGAAAAAATACTCCGACTTGCTTGAAACGGCAATTCAGGAGCTTATCGGCAGAAAGCAGGAAATCGGTGTTGCAAGTCTTTTCAGCAGAGGCGGAACAACTATGCAGACCGCTTTCTTTGACGGTATTGAGGACTTTGAACTTATAACATTTCTTGTGTTAAGATAAGGAGCGGTTATGGATATTTACGATAAACTGAATATTCCCGATGAATGTAAAATCAGCCGTACTGTATTCAAGAAGATGTTCTATGAAAACGCTGCTCTTTCCAAAGGCGACAAGGATTTGTTTGTTGATTCCATAGACAAGATAACGTGGATTTATTGTCTTAATCAGGAGAATATGAACATTTCAGCATATACTACTGAGGAACGTGAGTACCTTGAAATCGAGGTTATGGAAGTAGTCCTTAGCGAGAATAAGGGAATAAAGCGTATTGCGGAAATTATTATGCGTGCTATTCCATATCCTATGATGCTGATATTCAGCTTTGAGGGCAAATATCAGCTGTGGACGGCTCATCAGCGTTTTAACCTTGCGGATAACAATAAAATCACCCTTGAAGAGCCTATCTGCACCGAATGGCAGGACGCAGACAGCAACTTATGGGACAGGCTTAATATCAGTAATTTCCGATATACCAACTTTTTTGATATGTATTCGGATATTGTCGATGCAGTTGCTGTTTTCAATGCGGAAAAGCTTACTGATGAGGAAATCAGTGGTGAGGAAGCCCGTGAGCTGTTACGCAAAAATGCTGAGATTGATAATCAGATTGCCGCTTTGCGTGCGGAGCTTAAAAAGGCTACCGAGTTTAATAAGAAAATGGAAATCAATATGAAGATTAAGAAACTGGAAAAGGAAAGATTTTATGGAAAGTTTAGTTGATGTTCTTGTGGAGTTTGTAAAAAAATTCCGTTTTATTGAGTTTGTTCTGAGTGTAACAATAGTACTTGCTATGATGATTATTCCAACAATAAACTTTTTGAGTTTTATTATGCCGTTAGATGATAGAACTGATTGGATAATTTTTGTATTTTGTGTTTGTTTAACATATCTCTTAATATTACTTGTTAAAAAGATTACTATTTATCTAAAAGAAAGAAAAAGACAATCTAATGAAAAGAAAAAGAAGCAAGCAATTCTTTTACAAAATGAAGAAGTCAAAAATAAACATCAGATTGATTTGTATGAAATGTTGGATGAAACTAAGAAAATATACATAGATAATGCATTTATAAAAAAAGGTAATGTTCCTCAACGGTTACGTATCGACAATGATTCGATAATTTATTTAATAAAAACAAATATAGCATTATATTATTCGGATACATTAGAGAACGTTGAAGATAAAAAAAACGGTAAATATTATAATAGCTATATGTGTTATTTGAGCCCTGTTATATATGACTATATAAAAAATAAGGAGGACACCCAAAATGCCAACACTTAACGGAAATTCCCTTGATTTACTGGAAGAAAACATAAAAAATCTCCGTCAGCTGTTCCCTGAAGTGGAATGTGACGGAAAGATTGACTTTGATATGCTCCGTCAGATACTTGGCGAGTATGTTGACGATGACAAGGAGCGTTACAACTTCAAATGGAACGGTAAAGGCAAAGCCTTACGCTTTTCGCAGACACCCTCAACAGGTACTCTCCGTCCTTGCAAGGAAGAAAGCAAGGACTGGGACGATACACAGAATCTCTATATTGAGGGCGATAACCTTGAAGTGCTGAAAATATTGCAGAAAAGCTATCACGGCAAAATCAAGATGATTTACATAGATCCGCCCTACAACACAGGCAATGATTTCGTCTATCCCGATAATTATCACGACAGCCTTGAAAACTACAAGGCTATTACGGGGCAGACTGACGAAGAGGGCAACAGAATAAGCACAAACACAGAAGCAAGCGGACGTTTTCACACCGACTGGCTTAATATGATGTACCCTCGTTTAAGGCTTGCAAGAAATCTGCTTACTGATGACGGTGTTATTTTTATTTCGATTGATGATAATGAAGTTGATAATCTCAGACGTTTATGCAATGAAATATTTGGTGAAGATAATTTTATTGCAACATTCCCATGGAGAAAAAGAACTGCTAAATCGGATGTTCCGTTTGGCGTTTCACAAGATTATGAGTGGATTTTATGCTATTCAAAATCGAATAATTATATTGCAAGAGTAGATGGAACTGAAAGAAAATATTATGAAACAGATGATTTTCCTAATCGTCCTTGGAGAGTCCATGATTTAACTAAGCAGACAACAGCAAGTGAAAGACCAAATAGTTATTTTACAATTGTTAATCCCCAAAACGGAAATGAATATCCAGCTAACCCAAATAGAACATGGGCTATTACAGAAGAAACTTTTCAAAAGTATTATGCTGAAAACAGAATTGTATTTCCTGGAGATTATGATTTTTTAAATATATCCAAACCCGTATTACGTTATTGGAAAGAAGATGATATGAAAAAAGCAGGTGATATGTTTGGAATGATGCCTGCAAGTACAAAATTGCCAGAAGACATAGGTATGTCACTTGATGGCACAAAAGAAATTACAGATTTATTTGATGGCAAAGTATTTAGCTTTCCAAAAACTATAAATTTGATTAGACATTTTATTGATATGTCTACAAAAATAGATAAAAATGCAATTATCCTCGATTTTTTCAGCGGTTCAGCAACAACAGCCCATGCTGTTATGCAGTTAAATGCAGAGGACGGCGGAAACAGACGCTTTATCTGCGTTCAGCTTCCTGAGCCAACAACAGAAGATACAGAAGCTTTCAAGGCAGGCTATAAGAATATCTGCGAAATAGGCAAGGAAAGAATAAGACGTGCAGGCGAAAAGATAAAGACTGAAATCGAAAGCGGAAACGGTCAGCTTAAATTTGATGAAGAGCCGAAGAAAGTTCCCGATATCGGCTTTAAGGTGTTCAAGCTTGATAGCTCCAATCTTAAAAAGTGGAATCCCGATTTTGATAATCTTGAACTTACTCTCGATGATATGATAAACAACTATGTTCCCGACAGAACAGAAGAGGACGTGGTCTATGAGTTTATGCTCAAAATGGGACTTGACCTTTCCTATCCTGTTGATGTTACCGAGATTGACGGCAAAAAGGTGCATTCTATTGGCTTTGGTGCATTGATGATGTGCCTTGACGATAATGTTACTGTTTCCGTTGCAGAGGGTATGGTTAAGATGTATAAGGAGCTTGCTCCCGAAACATGGAAGGTTATCTTCAAGGACGAGGGCTTTGCCGACGACTGCACAAAGACAAATATCAAGCTGACGCTTATTCAGGCAGGTCTTGAAGAAGATGCGTTTACTACGGTGTGAGGTGGGAGAGATGAAAAGTTTGAACAGAAAACAAAACATTCCGTCAGCAACTGTTTGTATTGACTATTTGCAAAATGCATTTACTTTGTCAGAAATAAAAGATATGACTGAAATGTTATCTACAGAAAACTTAATATTAAAAACAAAATCGCACAGTCCAAAACATATTTTAGGTATAGATGAGTTATTTGCACAAATTTCTATTTATTTACCGCCTGATATAGTTACTTTAATATGTCAAACTGTTATTACAAGAGGAGTTTATGACTGTTTAAAAGCATTAATAATAAAAGTTTATAAATATATTAGAAACAAGCCATTTACTGAAATAAAAAATGGTGAAATAATAGAGAATTCTATTCTTAACGTGCATCTCGTAGTTGGGAATAATAAAATAATTCTGCCAATGGCTTTGGAACAAGAGAAATTTGAATATGCGTTAGATACATTTAAAGAAGTTGTTAATGATAAAACTGTAACAACAAAACATGTTTCGAAGTATAATGAACAAACACAATCTTTTGAATGTTACGAAGAATCAGAATTTGTAATGAGAATTGCGCGAGAAGGATTAAAAAAACAGGAGGAAACCGATGAAACTTCAATTTGACGCCAACCTTGAATATCAGGAGCAGGCTGTTTCCTCCGTTGTTGACCTTTTCAGAGGGCAGACACCCAAGCAGTCAAACTTCACCGTTTCTATGTACGATTCAATGGGACAGGGTACATTCTTTTCCTCAACAGGTATCGGAAACAAGCTGGAGCTTGACGAGGAAGATATTCTCGATAATCTGAAAGAAGTACAGCTTAGAAACGGTCTGAAGCAGTCAACCGCTCTTGAACACGGCAAGTATGATTTTGATATTGAAATGGAAACAGGTACAGGTAAAACCTATGTGTATCTGCGTACAATTTTTGAGCTTAATGCAAACTATGGCTTTACAAAGTTTATTATAGTTGTACCGAGTATTGCAATTAAAGAGGGCGTAAGCAAATCCCTTGATATTACCAAAGAGCATTTCGATATGTTGTTTGATAATACTCCTTACGATTATTTTGTATATGACAGTGGAAAGCTTAGTCAGGTTCGAGATTTTGCAACTGCCGATAATATTCAGATAATGGTTATAAATATCGATGCATTCCGTAAAAGCTTTACCGACCCTGAAAAGGAAAACAAGGCTAATCTTATTCACCGTTCCAATGATAAGATGAACGGTATGCGTCCTATTGACCTTATTGCTGAAACAAATCCTTTCGTTATCATAGACGAGCCACAATCGGTTGATACAACACCTAAATCAAAAGAGGCTATTGCTTCTCTTAATCCGTTATGTACGCTCAGATATTCCGCTACACACGTTGACAAGCACAACTGCGTTTACAAGCTTGATGCTATCGACGCTTTTGAAATGAATCTTGTAAAGCAGATTGAGGTTGCAAGCTTTGCAACAGCGGATTATCATAACCGAGCATATATGTTGCTGAAATCCGTTGATAATAAAAAATCGCCTATTACGGCGAAAATTGAGATTGATGCACTTGTAAAAGGCGAGGTCAAGCGTAAGGTTGTTACAGTAAAGCAAGGCAGCGACCTTTCTGAAAAGCTTTCGGGAAACCGTGCTATCTATGAGGGGTATATCGTAGATGAAATATACTGCGAAAAAGGTGAAGAATATGTAAGCTTTACTATGAAGCCTGAAATACTGCGTATAGGACGAGCTGTAGGCGATATTGACGATACAGCAGTAAAGGAGCAGCAGATACGCAAAACTATTGAGGAACATTTGAACAAGGAGCTTATTCTCAGCAGTAAGGGTGTTAAGGTCCTCAGCCTGTTCTTTATCGACAGGGTTGCGAATTATCGTTATTACGACGATGACGGTGTAGCTCATAAGGGCAGATATGCAGAACTTTTTGAAAAGCACTATAAAGAGCTTATTCAGCGTCCAAAATACAAAAAGCTGATTGATGCAGGAATAATCAGCGATGATGAAACTGTTGTACACAACGGTTATTTCTCGGTTGACAAGAAAGGTGTTTTCAAAGACACAAATGGCAATACCACTTCCGATGATGACGCATATAATCTAATCATGAAGGATAAGGAAAAGCTGTTATCCTTTGATACAAAGCTCCGTTTCATTTTCTCACATTCTGCTCTTCGTGAAGGCTGGGACAATCCTAACGTGTTCCAGATTTGTACCCTCAATGAAACTAACAGCGACATAAAGAAACGTCAGGAAATAGGACGAGGACTGCGTTTATGCGTTAATCAGACAGGAGAACGCCTATATGGCTCGTCGATAAACACTCTTACTGTTATGGCAAATGAAAGCTATGAAGATTTTGCGAAGAAATTACAGAAGGAATACGAAACAGATGAAGGTATCCGTTTCGGCTTTATTGAGAAGCATACATTTGCAAATATTACTGTTACAGATGAAAACGGTGAAGTAAGCTATCTCGGTGCAGAAAAGTCTGCGGATATCTATAAGGTATTTGAAGAAAAGGGATATATCGATAATAAAGGCAAGGTTCAGGATAAACTGAAAAAGGCTCTTAAAGATAATACTCTCGAAGTTCCCGATGAAGTTAAAAATAGTTTGCCTGCAATTACTGCTGTATGTAAGAAAATCAGTGGCAATCTTAATATCAAGCCTGCTTCCGAAAAGAAGTCGATAAGTCTTAACAAGCAGATTTATCTGAATCCTGATTTCAAAGAGCTTTGGGATAGGATAAAGTATAAAACATCATATTCTGTATCCTTTAAAAGTGAGGAGCTTATAAGAAAATGTAGCGAGGAAATGAAAGCTAATCTCAGTACAAGTTCGGCAAAGCTTATCTACTCCAAAGCGGAACTTAAACACACAGCAGGCGGTCTTGAAACAACCGAAAAGGTACATACTGCTGTTTTATCAGGAGAAGAAACACAGTTACTCCCTGACATTGTTACATATTTGCAGGCGAATACAAGCCTTACACGCCGTACTCTTGTTGCTATTTTAAAAGATAGTGGTACGCTTGATATGTTCAAAAAGAATCCTCAGCGTTATATGGAGGATGTCAACAAAATCATTTCTGCAAATATGAAAGCAATGCTTGTTGACGGTATCAAGTATACTAAGTTGGGCGATGATGAATATTACGCTCAGGAGCTGTTTGATACAGAAGAACTTACAGGATATTTAGAGCATAATATGATTGAAGCTCAGAAGTCTGTTTATGAGTATGTAGTATATGACAGTGACAACGAAGCAGAATTTGCTAAGAAATTTGAAGCAAATGAAGATATAAAGCTGTATGCAAAGCTTCCTGACTGGTTTAAAATTTCCACTCCGCTTGGCTCGTATAATCCCGACTGGGCTGTTCTTATCGAAAAAGATGGTGATAAAAAGCTTTATTTTGTTCTCGAGACAAAGGCAAATGTAAGCGAACAGACTCTTCGTCAAACCGAGTATCAGAAAATCAAATGTGGCAGAAAACATTTTGAGGCTCTTGGGAATGATGCTATTTACGAAGCTACAGATGATTTTAATAAATTTGTAGAAAGCATATAGCATGAAATAAGCCTTGATTAATAAATATTGAGTATCATAAGTTTAATTGTGATTTCGGTAAAAAAGTTATTAATTATTTGCAGGGAAAAGAACAACCCCAAGCTCAAGCCAAACAGCCTGACCTTGGGGAAACGTTATAGGTAAACAATAAACCCGAAATTACACCCAACATAAATAGGTTCTTTTGTTATTGAGTTGGGTTCACCAAGAAAATCCTCGAAACTATGTGGTTTCGAGGATTTTTCTTTTTATAAGGTACACACAAAAGTACACACTTTTTATTTTAGTACACGGATTTTCATTTTATCCCGTCAAAATTTCTTTGAAAATATCCTGCACCATTGCTGCTGTTTCGGACATATCTCCGTCCATTTCGTGGGAGTACACGCCGTAAGTATCCATATCCTTTGAATGCCCCACAAGCTGTTTGAGATAACCCTCAGGAAGCGTTTTTACAGCTGATACAAAAGTGTGGCGAAGTTCGTAAGGTGTAACATGCGGCATATTGTGATACTCACGGTATCGTTGCCAGTTATCTTTATAGGTGGCACTGCGTATCGGGTCGCCGTATTTATCGCTGAACACATAGTCACTTACGATATTATTTTCTTCCTGAAGCTGTTTTTGCTCATTAAGCAAGGCAGAGGTAAAAATGTTGAGTGCAAAATTTCTTTGTGCGTTGTGGTTCTTGCCCGTTGTAGTTTCGCCGAGAATGTTGATTGCTCTGCGGAGGTACACAGTTCCGTTTCGGATGTCGTTCCATTTCAGACCGATAAGCTCTCCAGGGCGGAGTCCCGTCAGAACGTGGAAGCGGTACGCATAAATAAACATATCAGCTTTAGGCTTGTTTCTGTAGGTTGTCATATTATCTGCAAACAATACCTTCAAGTGAGCAGGTTGCAGAATTTGCTTTTCTCCGACCTTTGCGTCCTTCGGAATAGTCAAGTCCTCAGGCAGTAGGGTAGTAAGCTTATTCTTGCGGCAGTATTTTATAAATGCTACAAGGCAGGCACGCAAGTTCATCAGCGTTTTCTTTGCAAGTCCAGTGCCGTAAGAACGGTCAATAACGTCCTGAAGGTGCTGTTCGTTGATGTTCTCAACACGAACATTGCCTATATACGGATTGATTTGATTTTTGAAAAAGCATTCGTATTTCATCCAGTGACTTTTTGAGGTGGAGAGCTTCAGGCTCTCAATGTACTGTTCAGCAGCTTGTCTGACTTTGATTTTGGTGTTGTTGATGCCGTCATCGAGCCACGCATCAGCCTTTGCGTTTGCTTCTCGCTGTCCCATTCTGCCCGGAGTGGATGATGTGAACGTCTTTCTTATACCGTCTTTCTGTACATTGATTTGCCAGCGATTGCGGGATTCAATCCATTGTGCCGTGTTGGTACGTTTCATAGGCATACTCCTTGAAATAATCGTCTTTGACAGCAATTGTCATAATTGCAAGTGCGGCAACACTAACAAGGATTGCTCCCGAAAGACAAGGTGCGTAAAGCGAAATAAGTGCAGGTGGAGCAACAAGCACAAAACAGCTTAATACAAACCATTTGAAATTTTTTCCGCGCATTGAAAAAACAAATCCGCACATCAGCGGCACGAGAAGTGCTGACCCATAAAAAGCAAAATGTCCTGAAAGTGTATTTCGGAATGCAATTGTTACCCATTCAGCGCCGCTTACATTTGCAATATTAGCTCTGCCTACATTCCAAATCACTATAACTGCGAGTAACAGCGTAAAAGCAGCATAAGCAGTTTTAGGCTTGCGAACAAGAATTGTATAATCGACAAAATAAAACAGCAATGCAGCTGCTATGCAGATAATTGCATTGGGAATATCACTGTTTATGAAAACATTATAAGCAGGCGGAAATGCAAAAAAGCCTTCTCCCAAATGCCGTGCAATAATACCTGTGAACAGAAGAATTAAAGAGGGGAGAAAAACGGCTAAAGGAAAGCTTGGACGGTGTGCAGAGTCAAGTCCCACACCGGCTTCAACAGGGTCACCCATTGTTTTTACAGCTTCTTCCTCAGCATTTTCTTCAGGAAGTCCGACGGCAATAAAGGCTTCTGCCTGCTCGTCAATGTGTGATGCAAGTTCAGCCTTCAATGGTTCGTGAACAGCTTTGCACCTAACCTGTTCAAGTACGGTATTGATATATTCATCCTTTTTCATACAGCTGCACCTCCGTCAAGAACCTTGTTTACCGCACCGCTGAATAAACTCCATTCATTCTTTTTGTCTGCAAGGAAACCGTTGCCTTTATCAGTAATTGAATAGTATTTTCTCATTCTGCCGTTTTCAGCTTCCGCTTCCCGTGAAGAAACATAACCTGCTTTTTCAAGAGAATGAAGAAGGGGATAGAGCGTTCCCGCTTTAAGAGAAAAAGTGCTGTCAGAACGTTTTTCCAGCGTTTCAATCATTTCGTAACCGTACATTTCTTTTTCGGCAAGCAGATGAAGGATAAGCATTCCTGTTGACCCTGCCATAAGACCTTTATCGATTTTCATTGCACGTTGCCTCCTATATATAGATTGTCTACATATATTATATATCGACCATCTATATATGTCAAGAGGAAAATATAATTTGCAAAAAAAATCTCCCCGTATTCAAACGGAGAGAAATTTTTTATTCCGCAACAGCACTGACAAACATATACCCCTTATCAGTATTACGCAAGGTAAACACCAGCGTTTTCTCAAGATACAGACAGCAGGTGTCTCTGTACTTTTCCACGGTTACATAAACGTAATCGCCGTCAAGTCTTGTTTCGGTGAAAAGGTACTTTTCAGGCAGCGGTATTCCCATACCCTGCGAATAATATCTGCCTGTTTCGCTGTTGTAGTAGCGGCTTTCCTCAGATGGCTGTATCTCTGTACCAAAGCGTGCGAGAGAAGCCTCTTTGAGCCTTTCGGGGGTAACTCCGTCATATTTTCCGCCTGTGCTGTCAAGGTATCTCCACGGCTCGCCGCTGTAAAGAAGATAGAACAGCATTGTTTCGTCTGGAATATCCTCAGTTGTTTCAAACTCGTCGGCAACAGATGCAAACATCAGATAATCATATACCGCATATTCGGGACTGTTATTGCGTGAAAGTACATTTTTATGGTGCATATAATCATCATAATCCGTCAGCTTCACAATTCTTGTTGCACCGCTTTCAAACGGCTCGCCGATTACAAGTGCAAGGCGGTTATGTCCGTTTTTGAACGGCGCAGGATTAAGGCTGTTCACTTCAAATTCAAGGCGGTAGATTGCCTGATGATTTGCGTTGGGATACTCATCAGCAAGAGTAATATCAACATCTGAAATTACGCTGACATTTTTGAAAATTTCCCAGCTTGACGGCGGGTCAGCGTAATGCTCCTCGCCGTTTACGGTGTAGTATGCTTCGTTGCTCACAAGTGCGTCCATAAGGCTCATACTTCTGTCATTGTTGTCAAGCTGATTTGCAAAGGTCTGGGCAATATAATCGACAGCACCGCCTCGTGTTATTTCAATTGCTGAAAGGTACGCTTCACGCTCCTTGTCGGTGAGAAGATAATATTCGTCGGTATTATCCGTGCGGAAGTGCAGAACGTTATTGCTGTACAGCTTAAAGAAGTAATGCTCGTCGCTGCAATAGAAGGTCGTTTCAACCGCATCTGCATTTGCAGGCGGTGTATCCATATTGCTTTGCGAGAAACGTACAGCCTTCTGAATGTTGGTGAAAATCCGTGTTACATCATAATAGCTGCCGTCAACGTGTGGATAATAGGACATCTCATTACCTTGCTGTTCAGTTGTGTAAACAAAATCCCCCTGCTTAGCCGTGGTAAATGTAAGTTGGTCAAGCACACGCTCAGTTGTCAGCTCAACAACGCTCACAACCATTGTGCTTCCGTCATAAGCATAGGGATAACGGCGGATAATTTCAACACCGTTTTGTTTTACATAGCTGTCGTAGAAATATTGTCCGCCCGTTGCGTCGGTGAAATTCTCGCTTGCCTGAATAGTTTCGGTGTAGCTGCCGTCCTCGTATCTGAATTTCACGGGATAAAGCTCCTCGTCGCCGTCAGCCATATAGGCGGAAACAGTGTAGAACCCGTCATCATTTTTCTGTCGGAAGAATACGAGTCCGGGGTGCGTGCCTGTATTCTCAGTGTTGTGGATAAACATTTCATCCATCAGTTCAGGTCTGAATGAAAATACATTGAAATTTTCAAAGGGGCACCATGCAATGAATTTTTCATAGCTCATAAGACGCAACGCAAAGCTGCCCATTACCTCATCGGGATTGTCAGACTCAAGCTCCTCAACACGGACAAGCTGGAGATTATATGGCTCGTCGTAGCCCTCTATACGATATGTCCACACAATATCGTGTGATCTTTGCGCACGATAGCGGTAATCCGTATCACCCGAAAATGCGACATTTCCCGTAGGCACGAGAACACCGTCTTTAAACTTGTATTCGATTTTAGCATTGCAGATACCCTGTGTGCTTGATGGACCGTATTTTTCGTCACGGATCGTTATAGCACGGTTACCGTACAGCATTCCGTTTTCCACGGTGTACATTGTTCCGCCGCCGAAATTGACTGTGCCGTCATCATTAGTTTCAGCGTTATTTTCAAGCTGATATGAGGAGATAAAATCGTGCTCCTTGCCATTGTAGGAAACGGTAAATTTACTGCGGTTGATTTGCGTTACTTGAAAGCTTTCCGCAAGCTTGTCCTCGGCGGCAGTATCAATTTTGATTTCGTCAAGGGTTGCACCGTCAATTACAATAATGCTGTTATCAAGTACCATTGTTCCCGAATAATATTTTTCGAGTGCTGTATCATTTACACCGTCACCATTGAAGTCATAAAAATAGAACTCAGTGCGAAATGGGTCAATTCCTCCGAAATCGGTGTCAAAGCCTTTTTCTTTGTCACCCTTGCGGACTGTAAAGGTTCTCCAATCTTGGTCATTAAAATGAAAACTCAAATCCGTTTTACCGTCTGTGTTTCGTATTTCATAGCCCTCATCTGTCAGAAACATTACCATATTTTCCATTCTTTGATTAAAGCTGTCAATGGTGTCATAAAAGCTTTGATAATTATTTTTATATTGCACCTGCATCGTGTATTCGCCCACAGTAAACAAGCCTTTTTTCAGTTCGTATGTAACCGCTACATCAAGGCTTGTATCCTGCTGATAATCAAAATACAATGCAAGCTCAATATCACGATTTTCCTTGTCAAAATCAGCTTCAATAATTGCTTCGGACTGGTTTTCCACAGGCTCATCGGGAATAAGCCTGTATTTGGTCAATCCCTTGATGTCAAAGGTTGCGTGTGCATCACCGAGGGTGTATTCCTCGCTGTCAAAATCAAGTATGAAGTGATAGTAGTTTGATGGAGTTGTATCGCCGTAATCATTATCAAGAGTAAGATTTATGGTAGCTGTTTCGCCGTTGCTGCCATTGACAATCTGGCTGTACACCTGATTTTCTCCTGCGGGAATAAAATCCGAATGGGTGATTTCAGCGGAAAGGCTTTTGCCCGTGCCGAAAACCGCCGCTGAAATTATTATCAGCAGAACAAGCACAATAACCGTTCCTGTTCTAACCTTCTTCATACTCATTACAGCTTTTATTCTGCTTTTTATATCGCTTTCACCAAAGCCTGAAACAAACATAAGCATACGGCTTCTTTCCGCCGCACATTTAAGCAGGCTCTCCGCATATGCTTTTTTGTTGTCCGTGCCGATTGTTTCCACAACCGTTTCGTCACAGTAACGTTCCGTGTCCTTTAGAAAAAGCACACGGCTTACCCATACGAAAGGGTTGTACCAGTTAACAGCACATATAAGAAGCGTAAGTACATTCCACAGTGGGTCACGATGTCGGATGTGGGTTGTTTCGTGAAGAAGAATATGACGAAGAGATACTTCATCTGTAAAATCCGTGCTGTAGGGAAGCAGAATTTTCGGGCGGATTATTCCGAATACAGCAGGTGTGCCGATATTGCCTTTTCGCAAATCAGAGTTACCCTGTAACAGGTTGCTCTGCACCTTTTCAAACCGTGAAAATCTTATCGCACAGAATATGTAGGCGATTATGATTGCAGAGCATAGAATTGCTGTTACGGAAATGTACACCATTTTCAGCACAGTTTCTGCGTCGGGCAACGGTTTTTCCTGTACTGTTTCGACAGGGGATGGTGATATTGTTTCGCTTTGGGGAGAAGTTACATCTACCTGCGGTCTTTCTACATCAATGTGGTATGTAACGTCAGGCTGAGCTACAGGAGCAGTAACAATCGGCTCGCTGTATTCTTCGCTTGGCAGGTCGGTTACAGTCTGAGTCTGCGTGAAAAAATTCATCACGGAAACTGCCGACGGAATATTTATCGGCAGGGCAAATTTCAAGAACACCACTGCCCACATAAGCATAAGAATTCTGCCGTTCATTTTCTTTCCCAGCACCGCACGGAGAATTATTGCCGCAAGGGCAAGCAGTACCGAGGTTATAACTGTTGCAAGCATAAAATCACCGCCTTAATTGTCGCTCATCTTATCTATAAGCTCACGAAGCTCCTTCAGCTCATCTTCGCTAAGACGCTTGTCCTTGATAAATCCTGAAACAAGAAGCTTTGCCGAGCCATTGTAAAGTCTCGAAAGCAGGCCCTCGGTTTCATCAGTGCGGACGTCTTCCTTTTTCACAAGAGCCGTGCAGATGTAATCAGGGTCAGTGCGTTTGATTGCACCTTTCTTGATAAGACGGTCAAGAAGTGTGTAAACAGTAGGCTTTTTCCAGCCTTTTTCCTTGGCAAGCTGTTCTGCAATTTCAATTGCGGGGATTTCGCCCGCTTCCCATATAAGGTTCATTACCGCAAAGTCGTTATCACTGAATTTCATAGTATTACTCCATTCTACAGTTGTATAATGTTTTCTTTATTATACAACTGTAGAATGAGGTTTGTCAATAGTTTTTTTAGATGTTTTTATTTGTTATTGGCTGTATTTATAAATGTATGATAACGTATTTTTTATATACAACAAAGCCTGAGAAGATAGTTCCTCTCAGGCTTTTGCCTTATACATTATACTCATCATCAATAAGAATATAATTTGCACTGTGTTTTTCAGCAAGTGGCACTTGCTATCAGAATAATAATACTGGTCTCTTTTTAGGTTTAAAACATTTATTATTTCTATTTACAAACCACAGATATTTCCGCATTTGGAAAAGCGTCAGATAACTTGCTCTCAAATTCTTGAGAACTCTCATCTGTATATAATGTAAAAGACTTAACTGCATTATGTGAAACATCCGAGAAATCAATACGCATGCTGTCTGCGGTTATTGTCAAATTTTCTAACTCAGGAAGTTCATTTAAAAAGCTGAGATCAGAAACAATATTATTATCACCGACAAATGATAAATCCAACTCTTTTAATCCTTTAAACGATGTGATTGCTGAAAAGTTATCCGTGTATCCGGAATGACCTTTAAGGGATGTAACAGAATTATTTGTCGGTAATTCTGTTGTTATGGTGTCTAATTGATAATCAGGCATAGTCCAGTTGTCACAAATAATTGTGTGGATATTATCGGTAAGCATTATTTGTCTCAACGCATCATAAAAAGATATAGAACATTCCGGATTATCTGCTTTCTTTGACCACGCCATTTCAATACACCCGTCATCTATTATACAATCAGGATAACTGCTTCCTATTGTACCTGTGCTTACCCAAATTCGTTTATCTGCATATTGCTTTGATAATTCTTTATATATATTAATCGCACTATAAAAATCATCTGCAGATGCATCATAGTCTGTAAATGCATATGTCGGAAAATTAAGCCTTAACGTTACGACTATTGCATCTTCTTCTACTTCAATTGAAGCAACACGCTGAGAATAAATATTGGTGTTTTTGCAAGTTATTCCATAAATGTTTCTAAAATCCTTATCATATAAAAAAACAAAGTGCTTAAAAAATCCAAAGCCATATCCTATTGGTATGAGAACAAGTACTGATATTAAAATACCGATAACAATGAGCCGCTTAATCAACGACTTGTTTTTCAAATAAAATCACTCCTGATGTGTACTCTGCATTAGTCATTTTCTCACTAACGATTCACTATTTTTTGAACTGTAATATTCATAATCCTCTTCTGTAACAGTAAAATTGGCGTAATAAATAATTTCCTCAAAATCCTCATCACTGCATCTGTTAATTACAGGTTTTCCGATACGGTATTTTCCTGAAGTAAGCATATTATCAAAACCGAATATCTGATAATATTCTGTACGTCCGAATTCTGCAAGCACAGCTTCTTCATCATCGGGAACTGTCGGACATTCAATCTGCACCCAACCGTTACCGCTTTCAAATTTTTCAAGAGTGTAACTGCTGTCGATAAATAAATTGCCTATATTTTCACCGCCGTATTGCTCAAAAAGAATTTTAACCAATTGCGGATAAGCTTCTTCTGTGGTAACTTTTATACCCAATGGGTCTACAATTTCCAAAAATCCCAACTGTTCTTTTGGAACAATTCCCATACAGAATACAGCTTGAGAATCGCAGGTTTGCACATAAGGACAGGTTACTTCGTAATCAAAGATTATTTCTTCATTCTGAACATAAACGCCATCTTTAAGCGTTTCAACGTATGAAGAACTGCCAAACCACTCAACCTTGAGTGCTACCGCATATTTATCAAAATCAACACCCTTGCCCCATTCAGCGAGTCTTTTTCCGTTTATGTCATATTTTTCATAATTTAAATTAGCAAATGCCCAATAATCAGATATGAATTTTGATGAACAGTATTCCATTGCTTCATAGCTTCCAAAAATATATACACCGTCCAAATCAGGTCTGAAATACTGTACTTCATACATCAGCACATCCATATCTTCTCTCGGAATTGCTGCGGCAATAACAGCAATTTTGTCTTCCTCACTTTCAGTGTCGTGCGTGCAGACAAAATCAACCATTCCATTGTAAACATAAGCATTATCAGGCTTACATCCCGATGAACAGAAATCGACAAAAATAATCTCTTTTTTAAAGTCAATTCCCGAACACCATTCGTAAAATTCTTCAATAGGTTCACCGCAAAATAAGGCTAAATCATCAATGCCCTTTGTGCTTCCGATAACACGCCATTCGTAACGGTATTTTATATCGTCATCATCTGATATGGGAATATTCACAGAAAAAAGCTTATCCTTCGGAAGCTGTTTTGCAGTATCGGCAGGGGAAACAGCTTCAATAATTTCTGTTTGAGTTTCACTTGCAGTATTCTGTGAAGTATTCGGTGTATTTTGGTTGCAACCTGTCATCAATATAATTATTGTAAATAATAATGCAAGTAATTTTGTAAATCTCATAGCTGTTCCTTTCGATAAATTAACGTCTCACCAAAGCCGCAAGTATATCCTTAACATCCTTCGACTCCGCCTCAATAAAAAACTCAGGCTCGTGAATGTGCTCCAGATAGTGCGCATCGCTGTCGTGAATAATATTGCAGTTTTTCAGGTACGGGTTAGATTCAAGCAGCTTATCCATAAACCCGATGTGCTTAACCTCAGCACAGGTAAACTTGCTGTCGGGCGGAATAAAACCAAGGTTGGAAAGCAGACTTGTGCTGCTCTTGTCAACGTGGGCAGGTATCATAATTCCGCCGTATTTTGTAACAAGCCCGTGCACCGACTCAAAATCAATGCTCGTAGCATTTATCAGCAGATACGGCTCTTTCGCAATGATATTGTCGTCCTCATCAACAAACAGCTGTCTGCCGAAAACCTCCTCATCATTGGGAAACGGCATCATACACTGATGCACATACTTGTCAAATTCCATCGCATTGTCAAGCTCGGGAAACAGGCATACAACGTGAACTTCTTCCTCCGTGGTAAGCTCCATTCCGGGAATTGCAGTAACCCCGTAAGCCTCCGCAAGCTTCATAACCGCAGGACAGTTTCCGCAGGAGTTATGGTCAGTAACAGCAATAACATCCAGTTCTTTAAGCGCTGCCATTCCGACAATGTTGCTGGGCAGCATATCCTCGTCGCCGCAAGGGGACAAGCAGGAATGAATGTGCAAATCGTAGCTCAGCCTCACGGCAGACACCTCCTGTATTATTCTGTAAGAAGCTTGTGAGCCGCAAGTGCCGCCTCAAAAACAGGCATATCTGTTTTAAGTATCGCAACACCCTGCTGCTTTGCTTTTTCAAGCGTGGTTTCATCAATTTCAGCACCCTCAGCAACTACAATGCAGCCGCCCTCAGTGAGTACCGCAACTGCAACCGTGTTGACGTTGCCCATAACCGTAACCCAAACCGACCCCGACGGGTTTCTTGACATTGCAAAGGAAAGCAGGTCACAGCAGTAAACCTTTGTCAGTTCGATATCCTCAGCACCCTCATTAACAAGTGTAAATCCGCATTTTTCAATAAATTCATTCAGTTTCATAGTTACATCCTCACATTAATAGTCAGTGTAGTCAGACTCAGTATAATCATTATAATCGTTGTCATTATCATCATCGCCAAGGGAATCAAGACTGCTGAACTGACGGGAAATACGATGAATGTAGTCCCTCAGCAGATATACGCAGTCACGCTCGTGAGCACGTCCGCTGACAATATCCTCAGCAAGCGCACGGCAAGTAGGTGCACCGCAGGAGCCGCAGTCAAGTCCGGGGAATTTTTCCAGCAGTGCGTCAATTTTAGCCATAGCCGCAATGCTGTCCTTGAGGCTTGTTCCGATTTTGAAAACAGGCGTATACTCAATTTCCTTTTCAAAGAAAGGCTTGTCAAGGCTCTTGCCTTCAAGATGACACCGTGAAACAGGCTGGTACTTTCTGAGCTTGTTGAGCTTTGATTTTGCAACATATGCATTTTCAACCGTAAGCGTGCCGCCTACACAACCACCCGAACAAGCGTTAAGCTCAATGAAATCAAGGTCGGAGAATTTCTGGTCTTCAAGGTCCTCAAGTACCTTGATAACATTTTCAATACCGTCAGCAGCAAGATAGCTGTCAGTGAGAACACCGCCTGCTTCGCCGCCGCTTCGCCCCCAGCTTATGCCGATTTTACCCGATGTCATCAAATCTTCCTCATCATCAACCGAGTTAGCCATATGCTTGAGCATAACAGGGTAAATCTCTTTTATTGCAATAACCGCGTCAACCTCAGATTTTTCAAATCCAACAGGAGAGCGTGTTGCCGTAACCTTGGCAGGGCAGGGGGAAATAAATATTATTCCGATTTTTTCAGCAGGAAGTCCCGTCTTTTCCATAGCAATCTTTCTTGCCTCAGAAGCAGCAATATCAACAGGTGCGTTGATAGGAATGACGTGCTCAATAAGATTGGGAAAACGCACACTGATAAGCCGTACAACCGACGGACAGGCAGACGAAATAAACGGACGCTTATCAGGATTTTCCTCTATGTATTTTCGTGACAGCTCGCTGACAAGCTCCGCCGCAGCAGAAACCTCATAAACCGCATCAAATCCCATTTTCAGCAGCGCACGCAGTACAATATTGATATCATCAAGATTGTTGAACTGTGCATATAATGACGGCGCAGGCAGAGCAACCGTGTACTCATAATTATCCATAACCGAAAGCGGGTCATAAATAGCAAGCTTTGCGTGATGCGGACAAATGCGTATACATTCGCCGCAGTCAATGCAGAATTCGTTTATAATAGCTGCCTTGCCCCCACGAACACGGATAGCTTGTGTCGGACATCTTTTTATACAGTTGATACAACCCATACACTTGCTTTTGTCAAGCTGTACCGAATGGGTAAAATTCATTGCAAAACCTCCCTTTGCAGTAACCGAAAAAAGGTTAGTTTCTCTTTGTGATTTTTATGCTGCTTAGTCCGCTTTTCATAACCAGCTTTCTTAAAGAAGGCACATACATAAACGGACATTTCAGCACCTTTGCAAATATCTTAATACGCATAGGAATGATTTTTATCCCATATACTTTATCAGCAGTCATATTATTTTTGTTGAGTACCTCAGCAAGAATACGTGCGCTGTTTATAGCAAAGCTTATTCCCTCCAAAGAGCTCGGACTGATAAGTCCAGCCGCTTCACCTATAAGAAAAGCATTGTTCTTTCCCGTGCATATATCAAACGGAGATTTCGGACGCAGTACAACGCAAGCCTCCGTTTTAAGTATCTCACCGAATTTGAAGCCGTAGTCCGAAAGCCTCTGCTTCTGAATTTCGAACATCATACGGCAGTCCTTCGGCTCAAACGCACCGCCGTAAATGAAAACATTGTCCTTTGAAATTGTCCAGGAGCAGCAGTCGCTTGTTGCAGGGTCAAAAATGCAGCTGTAAAAAGGCTTTGCGTTTTCTTCCCTGAACCATTGCTGAATAGCAGTGTACCTGCGGATTTCTTTTTCAGGGTACAGATATTTCCGTACCATTGAATTTGCACCGTCAGCACCAACAATTTTCTTTGCGGCAATTGTTCTTTCAGCGCCGTCATTGTCGGTGCATTTCAGACAGTACAGCTTATCCTGCTGTGTAATTTCCTTGCATCTGCCATAAAATCTTTCCACGCTTTCGGGAATAAGGCTTTCAAGCCATAAGTCAAATTTGCGTCGGTCAAGATTCATATAGAAACGCTGATAATGCCTTTCAAATTTTGTCTGAAGGTCAATAGTGCGTACCGAAAAAATCTGCGGGTCAACCAGCAAATCCTTCGGCAGAGTCAGGTCAAACTCAGCAAAAGCCTTCTGTGCGTCAGGCGAGAGAAGTCCACCGCAGCATTTGCTGAAGCTATTTTCATCATCTGTTTTTTCATCAATGAGTATAACGCGGAATTTTTCGTCCAACAGACGAGCAAGAGTTGCCCCTGCAGGACCACCGCCTATAATTGCTATATCAAAGTTTTCCATCACATATTCACTTTCATAGTCACAGTTGTTCCGACGCCGAGCTCTGTGTCAATCTTCATATCGTCGGAATATTTCTTCATATTGGGCAAGCCCATTCCTGCACCGAAACCAAGAGAGCGTATGTTGTCAGGAGCAGTTGACCAGCCTGCCTGCATAGCCTTTTCAACATCAGCAATTCCCGGACCCTTGTCTGCAAGTATCATAGTAATATCATTTTCGGAAATTTCCACATCAATATCTCCGCCGTCAGCGTGGATAACCATATTGATTTCACCTTCGTACATAGCAATGGCAACCTTGCGGACAGCCTCAGGGGAAACACCCATTTTTTTCAGCTTGCTCTTGACATCGCCGGAAGCCTCGCCGGCACGTGTGAAATCGTCAGGGGAAACCGTGTAGTGCAATTTAATTGTATCGCTCAATTGTCAACGCCTCCCCGTAAGCCATTAGTGTAAAGAATACCGCACGCAGGGAACATTCTCATAGAAGTGGATAAAATAACAATTCCGCGTTCTTCCGCAAGTTCAATCATAGATTCATCAGGCATCTTGCCACGGACAAAAACGATGCAGACAATATCCATCATCTCAGCCGTGCGTATAGCCTGAGGGTTGCAAAGACCTGTAAGAAGTACAGACTGGTCTTTTACAAAAGCAAGAACATCACTCATCATATCGCTTCCGCAGGCAGTGTGAACCTCACGGTCAATATGTTCTTCGCCGCAGAGAATTTTTGCTTCAAGCAGATTTTTAATATCATTAACAGTCACGGTAGAAAACCTCCTTCGAAAACATTTTTGCAAGTTTTGTTAAATAATTAACATTTTGTTAAAATGCACAAAATTATTTTGACATTAATTTTAACAATAATATGATACCATATTTTTGATAAAAGTAAAATAGGCATTACTTATAATATTTTCGTGCAATCTCTATAAAAAGTGTTTAAAGATAATGACGAATATTAATAAAAGTTACTTAAATGCAGTTTTTTGCTGCGAAAATAAAATATACTTGTTTGGTGTGAATTTGTGACAAATAAACAAAAAATGGGGGTAACGTTAGTAATATATTTTTGTAGCATTTTGTCGCAGTTTGTGTTATAATGTATTCATTATGGTAAGTATGGTGTATAACTGTGTGTTTGCGCCTGAATTACCGAGATAATTGAGGAGGTTCTATAATGGGTTCTACAATTTCATCCATCCCTTTTGCAGGTACTCCTGAACAGGAGAAGCAGCTTCTTGAAGTTATCGCTGCTCATAAGACCGAAAAGGGCTGCCTGATGCCTATTCTTCAGAAGGCTCAGGAAATCTATGGCTATCTGCCAATCGAAGTACAGACAATTATTGCAAGAGAAACAGGTTATCCTCTTGAGAAGGTTTACGGCGTTGTAACATTCTACGCTCAGTTCTCCCTCAATCCAAAGGGTAAGTATAAGATTTCTGTCTGTCTTGGTACTGCTTGCTACGTTAAGGGCAGCGGTGATCTCTACAATAAGCTCCAGGAAGTTCTCGGTATCGAGGGCGGCGGATGCACACCTGACGGAAAGTTCTCTCTCGAAGCTTGCCGTTGTATCGGTGCTTGCGGTCTTGCTCCTGTACTTACAGTCAACGAAGATGTTTACGGCAGACTCGTTGTTGATGATATCGAAGGTATCCTCGCTAAGTACAACGACTGATGATGACCGAAATTTCCCTCAACATTCTCGATGTTGCACAGAACTCTGTCCGTGCCGAAGCGTCACTTATTGAAATTTCAGTAATGATAGATACCGCGGGGGACAGGCTCACCGTTACAATTAAGGATAACGGCTGCGGAATGAGCGAGGAGCAGGTCAAAAATGTAATCGACCCGTTCTTCACAACCCGTACAACCCGTAAAATCGGCTTGGGAATTCCATTCTTCAAGCAGTCGGCGGAAATGACGGGCGGCAGCTTTTCCATAAAATCCGAACTCGGTGTCGGAACGGTTACAGAAGCTGTTTATGTGCTTTCATCAATCGACAGAATGCCGTTAGGGAATATGACGCAGACTATCCACTCCCTTGTTACTATGAATACGCACATTGATTTCCTCTATACATATTCTGCGGACGGCAAGGAATTCGCTCTTGATACAAGAGAATTCCGTGAAATTCTCGGCAGCGGCGATTTTGCCAATCCTGAGGTTTCGGCGTTCATTATGGATTTTCTCAGGGAAAACCACGCAGAAGTATCCGATTTAGCGGAGTAGATGCGTAAAGGGAGATTATACAATATAATTAAGGAGGAAAAATATCATGAAATCACTGGACGAACTCAAAGCAATCCGTGACAGAATGAAGGGTCAGGTTGATATCCGTGAGGAAGGCTCTGACGCTACAAGAGTAGTAGTAGGTATGGCTACATGCGGTATCGCAGCAGGCGCACGTCCTGTTCTTACAGCATTCTCCAACGCTGTACAGGAAAGAGACCTTCAGAATGTTGCAGTAGTACAGACAGGCTGTATCGGTCTTTGTATGTATGAACCAATCGTTGAGGTTTATAAGGCTGACGGCGAAAAGACAACATATGTAAAGGTTAAGCCTGAAATGGTTGAAGAAATCATCGACCAGCACATTATCAAGGGCAACGTTGTTACAAAATATACTATCGAGACTGCTAAGCTCGGTTAATCCTGAGGAGGTAAAATAAATGTATCGTTCACATGTATTGGTTTGCGGTGGTACAGGCTGTACTTCTTCCGGAAGTGCCAAGATTATTGAAACACTGCAGGCAGAAATCGACAAGAACGGACTTCACGATGAAGTTCAGGTAGTAAAGACCGGTTGTTTCGGTCTTTGTGCACTGGGTCCAATTATGATTGTTTATCCGGAGGGCTCTTTCTATTCTATGGTTAAGGAAGAAGATATTCCTGAAATCGTATCCGAGCACCTTCTCAAGGGTCGTATCGTTTCCAGACTTCTTTATCAGGAAACAGTTACAGATGATGGTATCAAGGCTCTTAACGATACAAGCTTCTACAAGAAGCAGCTCCGTATCGCTCTGAGAAACTGCGGCGTTATCAACCCTGAAAATATCGACGAATATATCGGTACAGACGGTTACGCTGCTCTCGGTAAGGTTCTTACAGAAATGACTCCTGAACAGGTTATTCAGGAAATCCTCGATTCCGGTCTCCGCGGACGCGGCGGCGGCGGATTCCCAACAGGTATGAAGTGGAAGCTTGCAAGAAATATCGTTCCTGATGCTGACCAGAAGTATGTCTGTTGTAATGCCGACGAAGGCGACCCGGGTGCATTTATGGACCGTTCCGTTCTCGAAGGTGACCCACATGTAGTTCTCGAAGCTATGGCAATCGCAGGTTATGCTATCGGTGCTAACCAGGGTTACATATATGTTCGTGCTGAGTACCCAATCGCTATTCAGCGTCTCGAAATTGCTATCAATCAGGCTCGTGAGTACGGTCTTCTCGGTAAGAACATCTTCAATTCCGGTTTTGACTTCGACATCGACCTTCGTCTCGGTGCTGGTGCATTCGTATGTGGTGAAGAAACAGCTCTTATGACTTCTATCGAAGGTAACAGAGGTGAGCCACGTCCACGTCCGCCATTCCCAGCTGAAAAGGGTCTTTACGGCAAGCCAACTATCCTTAATAACGTTGAAACATACGCTAACATCCCAAGAATTATTCTTAACGGTGCTAAGTGGTTCAGCGAAATGGGTACAGAAAAGTCCAAGGGTACTAAGGTATTCGCTCTCGGTGGTAAAATCAACAACACAGGTCTCGTAGAAGTACCAATGGGTACAACTCTCCGTGAAGTTGTTGAAGAAATCGGCGGCGGTATTCCTAACGGCAAGAAGTTCAAGGCTGCTCAGACAGGTGGTCCTTCCGGCGGTTGTATCCCTGCAGAGCACTTCGATGTTCCGATTGACTACGATAACCTCATCGCTATCGGCTCTATGATGGGTTCAGGCGGTCTTATCGTAATGGACGAAGACAACTGTATGGTTGATATCGCTAAGTTCTTCCTCGAATTTACTGTAGACGAATCCTGCGGTAAGTGTACACCTTGCCGTGTTGGTACAAAGAGACTCTACGAAATGCTCGACAAGATCACAAAGGGTCAGGGTACTCTCGAAGATATCGACAAGATGGAAGAGCTCTGCTACTATATCAAGGCTAACTCCCTCTGCGGTCTCGGACAGACAGCTCCAAACCCAGTTCTCTCTACACTCAAGTTCTTCCGTGATGAGTATATTGCTCACGTTGTTGACAAGAAGTGTCCTGCAGGCGTATGTAAGGACCTCCTCCAGTTCACAATCGAAAAGGACAAGTGTATCGGCTGCGGTATGTGTGCTAAGCAGTGTCCTGCAAACGCTATCACAAGAACAGATTACATCGCTCCGGGCAAGAAGCTTGCTGCATTCGAAATCGATCCTGCTAAGTGCGTTAAGTGCGGCGCTTGTATCGAAAAGTGTAAGCCTGGCGCAATCTATAAGAAGTAAGCCAAGGAGGAATTGCAGAAATGGATATGATAAATGTAAAAATCAATGGCGTAGAGGTTTCTGCGCCTAAGGGTACAACAATTCTTCAGGCTGCACGTATGGCTAATATCGATATTCCAACACTTTGCTACCTGAAGGATATCAATGAAATCGGCGCATGCCGTATCTGTGTAGTTGAGGCTGACGAGGGAAGAGGCAAGAGACTTGTTGCTTCCTGCGTATACCCAATCACAGAAGGTATGCAGGTTTATACAAATACACCAAACGTTCTTGAGTCCAGAAAGAAGACTCTCCAGCTCATCCTTTCCACTCACGACAAGAAGTGTACTTCCTGCGTAAGAAGTGAAAACTGTGAGCTCAAGAAGATGGCTAACGATATGGGTCTCACTGACGAATTCAAGTATGAAGGCGAAAACATCCAGTATGAAATTGATGATTCCGCAGCTCATATGATTCGTGATAACAACAAGTGTATCCTCTGCCGTCGTTGTGTTGCTGTATGTAACGCAAATCAGGGTGTTGGCGTAATCGGCGCTAACGAAAGAGGCTTCAAGACACACATCAGCTCCGCATTCGAGCTCGGTCTTGGTACAACAAGCTGTATCTCCTGCGGTCAGTGTATCGCTGTATGTCCAGTTGGTGCTATCACTGAAAAGGACAGCACAGACGACGTTCTCAAGGCTATCGCTGACGAGAAGAAGTTTGTTATCGTTCAGACTGCTCCTGCTGTTCGTGCTGCTCTCGGTGAAGAATTCGGCTACGAAATGGGCACAAACGTTGAGGGCAAGATGGCTGCTGCACTCAGAAGAATTGGTTTTGATAAGGTATTCGATACTAATTTTGCAGCTGACCTTACAATTATGGAAGAAGCTACAGAGCTCGTTGAGCGTGTAACAAACGGCGGCAAGCTCCCAATGATTACTTCCTGTTCACCAGGATGGATCAAGTACTGTGAGCACTATTTCCCTGATATGACTGAGAACCTCTCATCCTGTAAGTCTCCAATGCAGATGTTCGGTGCAACAGCTAAGACATACTATGCAGAGAAGATGGGCATCGACCCTAAGGATATGGTTGTAGTAGCAGTAATGCCATGTACAGCTAAGAAGTTCGAAATCGGCAGAGATGACCAGAACGCAGCAGGTGTTCCTGATGTTGATATTTCTATCACAACAAGAGAACTCGCTCGCCTCATCAAGAGATGCGGTATCAAGTTCGATAAGCTTGCTGACGAACAGTTCGACCAGCCACTCGGCATCGGTACAGGTGCTGCTGTTATCTTCGGCGCAACAGGCGGCGTAATGGAAGCAGCTCTCCGTACAGCGGTTAAGATGATCACAGGCAGCGAAGCAGGCGACATCAACTTCACAGAAGTTCGTGGCGTTGCAGGTATCAAGGAAGCTTCCTACAAGGTTGGCGACCTTGATGTTAAGGTTGCAGTAGCTTCCGGTACAGCAAACGCAGCTGAACTCCTCAAGAAGGTTCAGAACGGCGAAGCTGACTATACATTCATCGAAATTATGGGTTGCCCAGGCGGTTGTGTAAACGGCGGCGGTCAGCCACAGGTTCCTGCATCTGTTCGTAACTTTGAGGACATTCGTGCAATCCGTGCGAAGGCTCTCTACGATCAGGACGCAGCAAGCGAAATCAGACTCTCTCACGAGAACCCAGCTATCAAGTCCCTCTACGAGGAATTCTTTGAGAAGCCAGGCAGCCACAAGGCTCACGAAATTCTCCATACAAGCTATGTTAAGAGAGGTCTTTATTAATTAAAACCAAAGAGCAGTATCACTTAATTGTGGTACTGCTCTTTTTCTTGTACAAAAATAATGGCACCGAATAAACCGATGCCATTACGTTTTTACTGCATATTTTCAATTGTTTCAACAGCAAGATTAAGGAAATCACCGCTGAAATCCTCAATAAGACCCATATCACAAGCGTGTGTGATATCAGGAGAAATCGGAATCTGTGCAAGAAGCGGAATACCGTTTTCAGCACAAACAGCATCAATATGGCTGTCACCGTAAAGCTTGATTTTCTTGCCGCAGTCAGGACATTCAACATAGCTCATATTCTCAACAACACCAAGAATAGGAATGTTCATCATATTCGCCATACTTACAGCCTTGTTAACAATCATAGCAACAAGGTCCTGCGGAGAAGAAACAATTATAATTCCGTCCAGCGGAATGGACTGGAAAACAGTCAGCGGAACATCACCTGTTCCCGGAGGCATATCAACAAACATATAGTCAACATCGCCCCAGATAACATCTGTCCAGAACTGCTTTACAACACCTGCAATGACAGGACCTCTCCAGATAACAGGGTCACTTGGATTTTCAAGAAGCAGATTTACAGACATAATCTCAATCTTGTTGCGTGAAATTGCAGGAAGAATACCTTCCTGAGTGCCCTTAGCCCTGCCGCCTACGCCAAACATTTTTGGAATGGACGGACCTGTAATATCAGCGTCCATAACAGCTGTCTTGTAGCCTTTTCGTGAGAAAAGAGTAGCAAGCATACCTGTAACAAGAGATTTACCAACGCCGCCCTTACCACTGACTACACCAATAACTTTTTTTACACTGCTCTGTGCGTTGAGAGGCTCAATCATACTCTGAGGCTGATTTCTGGACTCACAGTTTGCGCTGCAGCTTGAACAATCGTGTGTACATTCACTCATTTCAACATTTCCTTTCAGAAAAAAAATTAATATTATTCTAAAACAATATTTACTAAGTATAGTATACACCTTTTTTGTTGAATTGTCAATAATCCGTACAATTATTCACGAAAAGTTGTGGACTTTTACATTAATATGGAGTATAATAGATGTAACAATTAAGGTAAGGAGTAATTCTTATGGCAATGAACTATATCAGAGCAACAGATATCAACAGCGGTCTTTCCACAGGAGCAGGGGATTATGTTTCCGCTTGCGAAAGAATTTATAACCTTCGTCTTGCCGAAGCCGCAGAAAAAATATATATGGACGCCAAAACACGTCCGCTTGTTCTCCTTTCAGGACCATCAGGCTCAGGCAAAACAACCAGTGCATTGCGTATCGGTAAGCGTCTGCGTGAAAAGGGACTGTCTGTGCATATAATTTCAATGGATAACTATTTTCTTCCAGACGGAGTAGGGGAAATGCCTCTTGATGATGAGGGTAAAATAGACCTCGAGTCACCTCTCAGAATGGATATCCCGCTTTTCAGCGAGCACCTGAAAAAAATGTTCAAGGGTGAACCTGTGGAGCTTCCTAAATTTGATTTTGTAACTCAGAGCAGAAGCTTCGGCGAAACACTTTGCCGCCGTCCCGATGAAATTATAATTCTCGAGGGTATCCACGCACTCAACCCTCAGGTAACAGGTGATACCGATGACTTTACAACCTGTATCTATGTCAGTGTCCGTACCCGTATACAGGGCGCTGATGATACTGTCCTCCATCCGAGAACAATCCGCCTTATGCGTCGACTTTGCAGAGATAAGCTGTTTCGCGGAAGAAGCGCTTCTGACGTCTTTGGTATGCTCCCAAGCGTAACACGCGGAGAGGATTTGTACATTATGCCGCATAAGCACCGTGCTCACTTTGATATTGATACATTCCTTGCATATGAGCCATCAGTCTATAAAACAATGCTCCTTCCTGAGCTTGAAAAAGCAAGTGACCTTGCTAAGCTCAGTACAGATTATGATGCGCTGCTCAATACACTGCGTAATCTTAATCCGATTGATAAAGGTTCTGTACCATCTGACTCCCTTGTCCGTGAATTTATCGGCGGCAGCAGCTTTGTATATTAAAAATCAGGCACACGGGTGAATTTCCGTGTGCCTTGTTTTGTTATTTTTTCCATCTTTTCAAAGTTGGGTAAAGCTTTGCCAGATACTCCCGTGCCACTTCGGCAGTTTCAAATTCTTTACCAACATAAAACGGAATACAGCTTTCAATCATTTCCTCCATTGTCTCATCTTTTCTGAATTTTCCGTCAGAATAACAATGTCTGCAATAATCTGTTGTAACATTATTATCAGCATTTCTGCCGAAATCGCTGTCGTGCATTGCCATTCCGCAGCTTTGACAAATGTGATAACCGCCCGTCACCTCAATAATGTTGTTGTCAGGGTCAGTAAGATGAAAATAATTATATGTAGGATAAGCCTCAAGTATCGCCGTAACCTCGCCAATGTTCAGCGCCTTAACACGCTCATATTCAGTCAGCAAATCCTCAACCCAGTAGTTCTGCACAAATTTATATGGACTGTTCAAATCTGTGCAGTGCCCAATAAGATTGTTCTCGTTCATAAGCGAAAGACACTTGTTGTCAAAATAGAACTCCACGAACTTGTTCCCGCTACGACATCGGTCATCAACCTTCACGCCAAGGAACTTTTCATAAAAATCAATTGATTTTTCAAAATCCTTGACAATAAGATAAATGCTCCCAAGGTGCAGAGGATTTCTGTTTGTCTGTTCATTTTCAGCATTGCAAAGTAACAAGGTGTCAGTGGAAACATTGAACAGCTCGCTCATACGAATAATCTTGTCAACATCAGGTATAGCTTGTCCAAGCTCCCACTTTGAAACCGATTGTCTCGAAACCTCAAGCATTTCCGCAAGCTGTTCCTGCGTCAAACCTTTCTGAATACGCAAATTCTGTATCTGTTCACCGATTGTCATAAAACCGCCTCCTTTTAGTACATTGTAACATATTTATAAGTGGTAGTCCACCAATCTGAATTGGAATTTACGCAACCGAAAGTTGCAAAATTAAGCGCAAAAAGTTATCAGCATATTTCGAACTGTTAATATAAGTCAATATTAAACCATAAACGACAGTAAAATAATATGCAGGAACTCCTTCCTCTGCTTACATTACGACGTTACATTGACATAAAAACGGTCAGGGGAATTTCCCTCTGACCGTCATTTTTATGCCTGTGCAAACTGAGAATTATAAAGGGACGCATAGAATCCGTCCTTGGCGAGAAGCTCGGTATGGCTGCCCTGCTCGATGATGTCGCCGTCCTTCATTACAAGGATAAGGTCGGCGTCACGGATTGTTGATAAGCGGTGAGCGATTACAAAGCTTGTTCTGCCTTTCATAAGGTTGTTCATTGCCTTTTGAATACGGATTTCCGTTCTTGTATCGACAGAGCTTGTTGCTTCGTCAAGGATAAGAATTCGGTTATCCGCGAGGATTGCTCTTGCGATTGTGAGAAGCTGTTTCTGTCCTTGTGAAACGTTGCCCGACTCCTCATTCAGCACGGTCTGATAGCCATCGGGAAGTGTTCGGATAAAGTGGTCAACGTGTGCAGCTTTAGCGGCGGCGATGACCTCCTCGTCTGTTGCTTCAAGTCTGCCGTAACGGATATTTTCCATAATTGTTCCGTTATACAGCCAAGTGTCCTGAAGCACCATTCCAAATGCTTCACGCAAGCTGCTTCGGTTGAAGTCGCGGACGTCGTGTCCGTCGACCTTGATTGCACCGTCATTTACGTCGTAAAAACGCATAAGAAGCTTAACCATTGTGGTTTTTCCTGCGCCTGTCGGTCCGACAATCGCAACCATCTGACCCTTTTCAACCTTGGCGCTGAAATCCTTGATGATGATTTTATCGGGGTTATAGCCAAAACGGACGTGCTCAAATTCGACATTACCCTGAATTTCAGATGGAGCAATCGGGTTTGTATCACTGTTGATTTCTTCATCTTCTTCAAGAAATTCGAATACTCTTTCGGCAGCCGCGGCTGTTGACTGGAGCATATTTGAAACCTGTGCTATCTGATTGATTGGCTGGGTAAACTGGCGAACATACTGAATAAATGCCTGAATGTCGCCCACAGAAATTGTACCCTTTATTGCAAGCCACGCACCTGTTGCCACAACGCCTACATAACCGAGGTTGCCTACAAAAGCCATTACAGGCTGCATAAGACCCGAAAGGAACTGCGCCATAAGTGCGGATTTGTAGAGAGTACGGTTGTCACGCTGAAAGGCTTCAAGGGATTTTTCCTCACGGTTGAAGGCTTTGATTACAAGATGTCCGCCGTAGACTTCTTCAACCTGACCGTTAACGTGACCAAGGTATTCCTGCTGCTGTTTGAAATATTTCTGCGATTTTTTGACAACGAGAAGAATAAGGGTTGTGGAAATCGGCAGGATTACAAGTGCAATAAGAGTCATTATCCAGCTGATTGAAAGCATCATTATCAGCACGCCCACAAGGGTTGTCATTGCTGTAATAAGCTGGGTGATACTTTGATTAAGGTGCATACCTACAGTATCGACATCATTTGTTACACGGGAGAGAATTTCGCCGTGGGTATTGCTTTCATAGTATTTCATTGGTATGCGGTGGATTTTTTCGGAAATATCCTTACGCATACGGTAGGTCATTTTCTGCGACATTTCCGTCATAATCAAACCCTGAATGAAGCTGAACGAACCGCTGAAAACGTACATAACCATAACGGTCATTATTATTTGGAAAATCTTATCAAAGTCAATTCCGGCGCCGCCCTGAACCTTGCTGACAAGACCGTTGAAGATTTCAGTTGTTGCTTTACTGAGAATTTTCGGTCCGACGATATTGAAAACTGTTCCTGCAACTGCAAAAAGCAGCACTATAACAATTCCTGCCTTATATCTGCCGATATATTTCAGTAGTTTTTTGGCTGTACCTTTCAAATCCTTCGGCTTTTCCATAGGAGGAGGTCCGCCGTGCCTTCTTGGAGGTCTGCGTGTTTCTGCCATATTATTCAGCCTCCTTTCTGCCTTGCTTGAGCTCCGACTCAGAAAGCTGGGAGCTTGCTATCTGACTGTAGATTTCGCAGTTTTCAAGCAATTCTTCGTGCTTGCCGATACCTGCGATTTTACCCTCATCAAGTACGATAATTTTGTCAGCATTGAGAATTGTGCTGATACGCTGTGCAACAATAATTACGGTTGAGTCCGCAACCTTTTCGTGGAGTGCCTTACGGAGTGCAGCGTCAGTTTTGTAGTCGAGTGCGGAGAAGCTGTCGTCAAAAATATAAATTTTCGGCTTCTTAACGATTGCTCTTGCAATGGAAAGACGCTGTTTCTGACCGCCTGAGACGTTTGTACCGCCCTGTGCAATCGGACTTTCAAACTTTTCTTCCTTTTCCTCAATAAAGTTTCTTGCCTGTGCAATTTCTGCTGCCTCAGCAAGCTGCTCTGCTGTTGCTTCTTCAAGCCCGAAACTGAGATTGCTTGAAATTGTACCGCTGAAAAGGACACCCTTCTGCGGCACAAGACCAATATTTTCACGGAGGTAATGTTGCGTAAAGTCACGGACATCTGTGCCGTCAATGGTAATTTTACCACTTGTTACATCAAAAAATCTTGGGATAAGGTTGATAAGCGTTGTTTTACCGCTGCCTGTACTGCCTATGATTGCCGTTGTTTCACCTGCTTCGGCAGTAAAGGTTATATCGTGAAGCACCTGCTCCTCGGAGTCACCATAGCTGAAAGAAACGTTGTCGAAAACAACCTTACCTGTTGTAATGCCCTTTTCGGCAGCATTGTCCTTATCTGTTACAGACGGCTCGCTTTCAAGGACTTCGTTGATACGTCCCGCAGAAACAGCTGCTCTCGGAAGCATAATGGAAATCATTGTGAGCATAAGGAAGGACATAACAATCTGCATTGAGTAGGTAAGAAATGCCATCATATCGCCGACCTGCATTTCGCCGTTGTCGATGCCCTTTGCGCCAAACCATATAATCAGCACGCTGATACCATTCATTATAAGCGTCATAAACGGCATCATTACTGTCATTACTCTATTGGTGAAAAGCTGTGTTTTCATAAGGTCGGAATTTGCCTTATCAAAGCGTTCTTCCTCATATTCCTCACGGCTGAACGCACGGATTACCTGTAATCCTGTGAGGATTTCACGGGTAACAAGGTTAAGTCTGTCAACCAGCTTCTGCATAATTTTGAATTTCGGCATTGCAACAGCCATAAGAATTGCCACAAGAGAAACTATTGCCGCAACTGCAACAACAATTATCCAGCCCATTCCCGTGCCTGTATTCACAACCTTTATAATACCTCCGATGCCCATAATCGGTGCATAGAGTACCATTCGCAAAATCATTATCACAACCATCTGAACCTGCATAATATCGTTTGTGGAACGGGTTATAAGCGAGGCAGTGGAGAACTTATCCATTTCGCTGTTTGAAAAAGAAATAACCTTACGGAAAATCTTTTCGCGGACGTTCATACCGAACAGTGAGCCAAGCTGTGCTGCGAGGTAGCCTACAACAATAGTTACAAGCATTATGATAAAAGCGATACCAAGCATTTTTGCACCTGTTCGAAAGATATAATTCATTTGCAGGGAATTCATATCTGTGCCTTGTGCATTGAGTTCTGCTCTTGCAAACTCAATCGCCATCTGTGACAGCATTATATCGCTGTAGCCTTCAAATCCGGCGTTTATCTGCTCTATAACAGGTGCACGCTGTTCCTCAGGCATTGCAAGCAAAGCATCGGTGAGTGTCATTCCGTCAGGAAGGGGAGGCATACCTTCCATTTGTGATAAATCTGCGTTATCAAGAGCATAGACTACTGCGGCGGGGTACAAAATAGCTTCTTCGGCATTTTCATTAGCAATACTATAATCACCGTCCCCGTCATTTAAATAACATTTCATCAGTATGTTATTTTTATCAAACATAAGAAGCTTCTGAAACGATTCGTCACGGATTGTTTCAATTGCTGCTGACTCAATACCGCCCTGCTGGATACCTACGTCTACGATATCTGACGTGTATTGCGGTAAGGACAAATCACAGTAAGCCTGAATTATCAGCAGCACGACAATCACAGGTATCCACAGTGCTGATTTGCCCAGGTGTTTAAGTATTTTTATCATCGGATTCCTCCCAATTTTCATAATAAATAACGTTATTTATTATAACACCTATATATATCGAGTGTCAATTATTGTTAAAAAAGTTTCATCTTATTAACACAAAAACTGTTACTGCATTGTAACTTGACATAAAAATAATCAAGTGCTAAAATTATTATATTAATTCAACGGAGATTATACATATGAAAATGAAATTAATTGCGCTGCTTTTAGGTGCTTTTATATTTACGGGATGCGGTCAAAAAACTCCTGAAACACCGCCCACAATTACGGTTGATGCAGGCGGAATTTCTGTTTCAAATACTACTAATATTTCCTGCTGGGACAACACCGTTTACCTGATTGACGGGACAGCTTCGGAGTGGATTGCTGAATACGGCGAGCCTGTTTTCTTTCCGCTTGGAACAGTGTTTAGTGTTACCATTCCTGAAAAAACGGCTGTGCCTGACAAAATTACCGTTACTGATACGCTTATCAGTGAGGATGGTACACCCAAATATGATAAAAAAGCTGCTGTCAATGAGATTATTCCTGAAATTGAAGAAAATGATGTTGTCTTTTCTCTTGACAATCACTGGGCAACAGGTCTTAGTTCTGATTCGAATGATTATCAGGAGGGTGCAGCTTGGAGATGTTTTGAGGTTACCTGCACTTGGGGAGAAAATGTCTGTGTTTATACCTTTTGTGTAAGGTCAAATCCTATTATGATTATGGATGATGTGCAATAAAAAATATTTTGCGTTGGGTATTGACAATTCATTCAGAATTTGGTATAATAATTAAGCTGTCAAATGCGGATATGGCGGAATCGGCAGACGCGCTAGATTCAGGTTCTAGTGGTAGCAATACCGTGTGTGTTCAAGTCACATTATCCGCACCACATCAAAAAAGCACTTTCAAGGCTTTGACTTTGAAAGTGCTTTTTGTATAGTAAAAGCTCACAGCGAATGTGAGGGGAATATACAAAAATTACGGTCAGAGGAAAAATCCCCTGACCGTTTTTGTTTATGTTAAGTAATGTCGTAACCATAAAAATGGTTTACTGGCAGTTGCCTCTGAAGCAGTTAAGAATGTACTTGATGATATCGAAACAGCTCATTTATTTCACCTCCGCTATTTATTTCCGTTTCGGTTACAACCCGGTAACGGATTAATTAAATTATAACAGAACGGTTACAACAAATCAAGCTGTAAGTTATGGAAGGGGAGGGAGGTATTACCTGAGGTTATTTTAATATTGCAAAAGGTACTAATCAATAATTAGTTTTACTCCTTTTTCAGTTAATTCGTTTGCTGTATTTTCATCTATCTGATTTTCACTAACATATATTATTTCTAATTCAGGACACTGCAATAGATAATCGTAATTAGAAATTGAACAATTTGATATATCAAAATATTTAAGCTTTTTTAAATTAACAATCAAAGATATATCTGTAATTAATGTATCTTTTATAACAAGCGTTTTTAAATTATTCATTTCAGTTATAAAATTCATATTTTCAACACGACAGCTACGTATATTTAAGTATTCAATATCAGAATAATTTTCAAGAAAATATAAATCATTAACATCTGTATAGCTATTCAAAATTTCATCTACCTGTTGTTCATTATCTTCAGTACAATATACTGTCACATTATATTTAAACGGATGTATAGATATCTCCTTTAAATTTTTAAATTCTTCAATTTTTTTAATATATTCATCCGTTTTAGGAATCAAGGTTATTGAAGTTGAATTTTTATCATATTCATATCCGTCAATTGTAACTTTAGTATTGCATTTTTCAAATAAAAGCGGAAGTTGAGTAATTGCCAGGATAATTACTCCCATAATTAATGCTAAGAAAACAATAAATACTATGTCTTTTATTTTGGATTTCATTACTAATCCTCCGTTTTTTACACAATTTATACAATAATTATACCACACCCACCCCCACAATTCAACCCAATCTTGCACTCCATTACAAAATATGCTATAATAAACCAAACAGCGAAAGGACGAATTTCTATGATAAACCGAACATCATTCAGTGCCCTCGATATTATCAGGCGAGTACTTGAAGAAAACGTAAAAGATGGCGATATCTGCATAGACGCAACCGCAGGCAGGGGACACGATACCGCCTTTCTCTGCTCCCTCGTAGGCGAAAGCGGACGCGTCACCGCCCTTGATATCCAGCAGGACGCCGTCGACAGTACAAAACAGCTTGTTGCCGAAAAAGGCTATGCTGACCGTGCGGAAGTGCTGCTGAAAAGTCATAGCGAAATGGACGAGCTTTTCGACGAGGAAACCGTGTCCTGTATTACATTTAATTTCGGCTGGCTTCCAAGGGGCGACCACAACATCTTCACCCGCAAGGAAACAAGTATCCCAGCCATTGAAAAAGGCTTGAAGCTTCTTAAACACGGCGGAATAATGACCCTTATCATCTACTATGGCAGGGAAACAGGCTTCGAGGAAAAGGATGCACTCCTCGAATATCTCCCGACCCTCGACAGCAACAAATATACCGTAATCGAAATGCCCTTTGTCAACCGTCCAAACTGTCCTCCAATTCCTATAGTTATAATCAAAGACTAAAAAATCTGCCTTGCACTGAAAATGCAAGGCAATAATTTTTTATTCAGCAGAATTTTCACCCCATACAGTATCAAGCCACTTGATACGTCCCGAAACAAAATCAGCAATGTCACCCGCCGAGTTAATTCTCCAGCTTTCTTCTTCGCCAAGGTCGTGCTCAAGAGATACAGCAACCTCGCAAACCTCAGCAACAACCCTGTTCAGACTGTCATCAGCCTGAAGTTCAGCCCATTTGTCCTTGACAATATCCTGAAACCAGTCCGCATTCATAAACATAATCAGCCATATGTTTGAACGCTCATAACCGTCATGAACAGGCTTCTGGAATGTTCCTGCGTAATAAGCACCGCTTGCACTGTCATTATAAGCCCAGTTGAAATCCCACGGTGCAAGGAACGTTAAACGCTCATACTTGCTTGTTTCGCTGAAATCCACCGCCATAAAGAAGCTTCCTGCTCCAACATCATAGTTGTGCACAAGTTCTTCGAGAATAAGCATATTCGCAAGAGAATTTGTGTCAACAACAGCCTCAATAGCTTCCTGAGCAGTTGCATAAGTTCCCTCAGCAGAAACAACATTGTAATTTTCGTCAAACATCATAGGCTTGCTGTTTTCAATGCCCTCATAACAAATCTTGAAAACACCCTTGTAATATTTTTCAATGAAAGCACGCTGTTCATCAGAGAATGTATCACTTTTTATTGTGTAACCATCCATCTCAACCTTACGCTTTTCACCAAGCATATCAGTATATTCCATACCATTGTAGTCCAGCTCAAAGAACGGTTCATTCGGGTCTTCACCCGCATAGTTGTCCATCTCAATAAGATAGCCTATATCTGTATGCAGTTCATCTTCCTTAGGCTCGTAAACATCAACCCTGTCCTCAGCCGCCTGAGTGTGCTCACAAAGTAGATAAATTCCCTCGAATTCACCGTTTATGTAAAGGTTAACGTAAGTGCAGTCCGAGCTGTAATACTTGCCGTCAAAAATTTCCTTTGCAAGACTCAGTGCCATAAAATCAGGTACAAGATTCCAGTTTGATTTCAGCAGCACCCAGCTTTTGTATTCCTTGCCGTCGTGAAGCCCAAGCATATTCTGCTTTTCGTTGAACTTGATACGATAGGGAAGAACAGAGTCATTCGCCGAGGAATTGCCCCTTACCTTGACGCCGCCCTCAGCAGTAAGCCTGTATTCCTCATCACAGTTGAAAACATCAATTACAGTGTCGTTGTAAAATTTCTTTGAAGCAATCTTTTCACCATTGTAGGTAAGAATATGTACCACAGGATAATCTCTGTCCTCGCATATTTCAGCAAAAAGCGGGTCAATTTTTTCAGCAATTTCAATGTATTGCTGCATAACCAGCGACATTTCATCTTCAACAGCTGTTTCGCTTGCAGCTTCAGCGGTTTCAGATGTTTCTTCTTCAGTCACAGCTGTAGTTTCAGGAACTGTTGTAACTGTTGCTGCCGTTTCGGTTTCAATTTCAGTAATTTCCGATAATGACGTCACAGCAGCAGTATCCTCTTTTTCGATATTGCTTTCAGTTTTTCCGCAGGAACATAGTATCAAAGCAGCTGCAAGAACAGCAAGAAAAAATGTATATTTCATATCCGAATTCCCTTCATTTATATATGCTATAATTATACAATTATGTTGCATTAAGTTCAAGACCGTAAAGTGTACTTTAAACCTATATTTTTTCAAATAATATAAATTTCAGATGCCGCCAGCCGTCAGGAATACTCCTCAGATGTGACTTTGCATTCCGTCCGTCCCTTCGCAGGGGTACAGCTATCTCTGTAATTTTTGCACCGCTTTTTACGAAACGTGCAATAATTTCCGTAGCAAATTCCATACCCTCGCACTTTAACCCCAGTGCAAGTGCCTTTTCACGGTCAAATCCGCGTATTCCGCAGTGAAAATCTCCGATTGTTGTCTTGTAGCGTAATCTGCCCGCAAGCGAGAGAGCAGGTACACCAAAATACTTGTGACTGAACGGCATAGCACCCTTTTCAATGCCGCCCCTGAAGCGGTTACCCATTACCAGTCCGTAGCCCTCACGAAGCTTTTCTATGAACTTGTCAAGATGATAAAAATCATAGCTCATATCACAGTCGCCCATAATTATGTATTTTCCGTAAGCCGCATTAATGCCGCCAATAAGTGCATTTCCGTACCCTTTTTCTTGTACCGTGACAACCCTCGCACCCATACTTTCCGCAATTTCAGCCGAGCGGTCTGTGCTGCCGTTATCCGCAATCAGTATTTCAGCTGAAATACCGCTTTCTTCAATATAGCGTTTAGCTTCTTCAATGCAGAAGCCGATTGTTTTTTCCTCATTAAGACAGGGCATAAGAACAGTAAGCTCAATACTCATACTTTTTTCCTGCCTTTCTTGAATGTGCTCAGGTCAATATTATACAGCACTGCTGCACATAAGCAGAGAATAACCGTAAGCTGTGCGCGGTAGGTGAAAAATTCGTGCAGATAAGAATGATTGCTAAGCACCATATACCGCGCATACGGAATAATCATAATTACGACCAACGTAAGTGCAAGTACACTATTTTTCTTCTTACCTCTGAAAAGCAGGAATATTCCGCCGAAAATCAATACCGTACCAAGCAGACCAATTGCTGTATTCAGTACCTCAATGCGCTCAGTGCCTCCGAAAAGCGTAGACAGATTTGCCGCAACAGCCGCAGGAATTTGTTTGTATATCGGCATTACTGCTTCACCCGTGTCACCGTATAAACGTACACCAGCCGCCGAAAAAGCAGTGCTGAACTTATTTTCTCCCGTAACAAGACTCGCCGCCGTCCATTTTACAACGTAGCTCATTACATATGATATACCCCAGCATAACCCGCATTTTACCGTAAGTAGGAAATTTTCCTTAAAGCCGCCAAGTCTTTTTTTATCATTTCTTATAATGAATACAAGTGCAAGAGGAACAAGAATTGTAATTGTTTCAGTAGTGAGAAAATCAAAGAAAGCAATCATTGCCCCACCTGCAACAGAAAGCAGCGTCAGGAAAATGTCGCCCTTTTTTTCAAGAAGTATGTACAGCGGACACAGGGCAAAACAAACCATAAATGCAGGAATGTATTCCAGTGACAGCCTGACGTTCCAGAATTGTACGCCAAGGAGTGAAATCAGAAGTGATACCGACGCAAAGTAATGTTTTTTTACAATAAGCATAGCCAGTGTTGCCGTGATAAGCAATAATAAAACTGTAAAGCTTATTGCTTTTACACCGCTGACATCGGTAAAAAGCATAAGCGGTCTGATGAAAACAACCGAACCGTGCCAGTAACGTGTGTAATCAGTGTTCGGCATAGTACCGTTTACAGCCTGATATAATCCCCAGTTTTCACCATAATTTTCTCCGTCATAATATTTTGTATCAAGTGACGAAACAAAAGGAGAGCTGCTTTTGATATTCCACATAACATTCAGAAGAATAGAGTCAGCGTAATTGTCGCTGACAGCATTGTATCTTTCACTGCCGTCAAATTCAAACGCATCCTTGTCAGTGAAAAAAAGTGCACTTTTCATTACGTTGTCACGAATAGCGGAATTGGGTATGCAGGATGTAACAATAAGCATACCCCATAAAATCAGAATAGCAGCCGCAAATACAGCAATATGAAGCAGAAGTTTTCTCAGCACAGTAATCACCTCCGACAAATTTACCGACTCACATAAATTTATTTGCCAAAATATTTTCAGCCCGATAAAAATAAAAAGCCTCCTAAACAACGTAACAACGTGCTTTGAGACTTTTAGTGGACAATGGAGCTAGTGACGTGACTCGAACACGCGACCTGCTCATTACGAATGAGCTGCACTACCGACTGTGCTACACTAGCAAATATAATACTTATTAATTATATATTCATTTTTTGAAAAAGTCAATATAAAAATAAAATTTTATTTGAAATTTCCGAAATAGTATGTTATAATGTATTTGTATTGTATTTTATGTAATGTTTGGACTTCAGGAGGGCTTTTATGGCACGTTCTAAGAAAAAAGTTTCAGCCTTTGCGGTTGTTGAAATAATTTTTATAGCAATTCTCGTTCTTGTTATGGTTGCAATGCTTGCATTCAATTTCCTTTTCAAGAAAAATAATACCGCAGCAACCGTTTTGGGTTACAGCTTCTATAATACCAAAGCAGTAAATATGCTTCCGGATTTCCCGGAAAATACCGTGGTAATCGCCAAAGAATCGGAAATTGCCAATATAGTCGAGGGCTCTGTAATTCTGTGCAATATCGGTGACTTCACAACTCTTATCCGTGTTACGCAAATTCAGCAGGAAGCCGATAAAACCTATTATGTTGTTAAATTTGATACCTCGTCAGCAAATGAAACCTTCCGTATAGAATCAGATGCGGTAATCGCTAAGGCTGTCTGGCAGATAAACGGCTTCGGCAAGTTTCTCGATTTTGCTACATCAACTGTCGGTATCATAATTGCAGTTGTTATTCCGCTTATATTTATCATATCAATTCAGGTTGCAAGAATACTCAGTATACGCAAGCTTGAGGACGAAGCCGATGCTCTCGATGACATCGATGATATCATTCAATCCCGCAATGATAAAGAGCCTGCACCCGTTACATTTACAGAACCTAAATTCGTTGAGGATGTAACAGGAAAAATTCCTGTTATCCATCGTGAGCCGGAGCCTAAGCCCGAAAAAATTCTTTCTGTTGATAATAAAGGACGTGCAGAATATATCGAACGCAAACAGGAGCCACAGGATAATTCACCGCTGTTTTCCTATGAAAATCTCAGAAAGTCACAGCAGACCCGTGAGCCTGTTGCCGCAGGTGTTGCTCATACAGTTACAGAGGACGATGTGTATATAAACCGTCCTACAAGAATTAATCCTGAAATGAAAAAGACAAACGAGTTCCTTGAAAAGTATGCTCCTCAGAAATCTGAAAATGATAATTTTGCTGCAAACAAAAGCGAGTCTGTAGTATTTACACCTCACCTCAGCAACATCATTCCCGAAAGTATTGCCGCTGTACAGGAAGAAACCTCTGCACCTAAAAAATCAGGATTTGACAACAGTGTCAAGGCGTATTTCGACAGAAAAACAGAAATTTCTCCCGAGCAGGAAAAACCTCAGGAAGAAGCGCTTATACCTGAACAGGCTGTAGTGCCCAAGGAAACTATTGCTCCGCCTAAAAAGAAGAAAAACAATAAGGCTCTTGCCGAATTGATGAGCATTATCGACGCAGAAGAAACCAAGTTGAAAAAATAAAACAAAGCAAGGGTACCGAGTTTAGGGTGATGACCATATAGAAGTTTTCGAAATACTAATGGTTATTGACTAAACGGTGGCTAATGAAACGAACGACAGGCGTATGCGGAAAGCATACGCCTGTTTTACTTATGATAATCAAAAGACTCTGATATATCATCATTGGTATAGCAGAGTCTTTTCTAAATATTTTCGATATTAACATTTCTCAAACATTTCCTAAAACTTTCTCAAACAACCATCCAGTATAATACAGACATAAAATAACGAAAGGACGGAAATAAAATGGAAAATAAATTTGAATACACCTATTCTGCACCTAAAAATGCAGAGATTGAAAAAATCAGAAAAAAATATGCACCGCAGACATCTGCCGAGTCAAAGCTTGAGCAAATTAAAAAGCTGGATAGCAGTGTTGAAAGTGAGGCGGTAGGATGTGCACTCGGAATCGGAATTCCTGGCTCACTCATTCTCGGTCTTGGTATGAGCTGCTGTATGGTGTGGACAGATTTGTTCATTCTCGGTATCATTGTAGGAATTATCGGTATGATAATGTGCGGTGCAGCATATCCGATATATAAAAACACAATAAAGAAAAAGCGTGCGGAAATCGCTCCGCAGATTTTAAAGCTCAGTGAGGAAATTGAAAGAGGAATCCGAAATTAACATTTCTCAAACATTTCAAAAACATCTTGCCAATATGCGGATGATAAAATAAAAACACAAAAAACAATAACGGAGGTATTTATAATGAGTAACAAGGTAACAGAATTTTTCAAGGACGCATTTGAGGATATGAAGGAAAGTGCAAAAGCACAGCACGAAGTTGATAAGGCTAATTTCGCCGCAGCAAAGGCAGAGTCCAAAGCACAGTGGGAAGAAGCAAAAGCGATGTCAAATCCTGAAAAACGCAAGGCTATGATGCAGGCTGAACGTGATGAGCAGATTGCGTCGGCAAATAAAAGAATTGCTGAAGCACAGGAGCGTATTGATTCGGCTAAGAAGTAAAAAACAGGCAGTCTTGTCTAAGCAGGACTGCCTTATGCCTTTCAGGAGGGCTTATGAAAAAGAAAATAATAATTCACGATAGATATGGCGTGAAGGAAAAGGAAATCGACTATATCCCTGTGCGGTTTATTATCGCAATGCTACTGATAATTCTTGAAACAGCGGCGGTTATCGGTATCACTCTCCTTTGTGGTGCATATATTCCGTATTTCTATCTTGCGATGTGGGCGACAGAAATTTTCTGCGTACTGAAAATTATCAACTCGGAAGAGAATCCCGACTATAAAATTCCGTGGCTATTAGTTACACTGCTTATTCCCGTTGCGGGATTTATGCTTTACTTTATGTTCTATGACCGTAAGCTTACAAAAAAGCAGGTAAAGCGTATCGATAAGCTTGCACAGCAGCAGGTTCATACTGATGATAAAGAAAACTTCGCTATTCTTGAAAAGGAAGATAAAAAAGCATATTTACAAGCGAAATTGCTTTGTAAATTGTCCCATTCCCATTTGTACTGCAACACAAAAGCAAAGTATTTTTCCTTTGGCGAGGATATGAATTCAGCTATGCTGGAGGACTTGAAGAAAGCCGAAAAGTTCATTTTCCTTGAATATTTTATTATTGAAGAGGGTATTTTCTGGAACGGTATACTTGAAATTCTCAAAGAAAAAGCCTCACAGGGTGTTGAAGTCCGTGTGGTTTATGACGATGTAGGCTGTATGCTGACACTCCCAGGAGATTACTATAAAACGCTTCAGAGCTATGGGATAAAGGCAGTCCGTTTTTCGCCTCTGAAGGGACAGGCTGATAACGAGTTCAACAACCGCAGTCACCGCAAGATTATGGTTATTGATGGGAAAATCGGTTACACAGGCGGCGTGAATATTGCTGACGAATACATAAATGAAAAGAAGCTTTTCGGCAAGTGGAAGGACGTGGGGATTCGACTTGAGGGTGAGGCAGTCAGACAGCTCACCTCAATTTTTCTTGCAGATTATGAGCTTAATGTTAAAACACCCGTGGAGGATTTCTCTCCTTACTTCGAAAACAGCTATTCTCTTTCCGACAGCGGATATGTTGTGCCTTTCGGTGACGGTCCCAGACCTATGTTCAGGCACCGTGTTGCAAAAACAATGATAATGAATATGCTTAATCAGTCACAGAGTTATGTCTATATGATGAGTCCGTATCTTATTATAGACAATGAGCTTTGTCAGGCTATGGAGAATGCGGCAATGCGTGGAATTGATGTGAGAATTATTACGCCTCACATTCCTGACAAGAAGATTGTTTTTATGATGACGCAGAGTTATTACAAGCGTCTTACAGAAGCGGGTGTTCGTATATTTGAGTACGAACCCGGATTTGTTCACGCAAAGGTTTATCTTTCCGATGACGAATATGGAATTGTAGGTACGGTAAACCTTGATTACCGAAGCCTTGTTCACCATTTTGAAAATGGAGTGTGGCTCTATAAGCACGATGTACTTACGGAAATTAAGGAAGATATGACTGCAACAATGGAGCAGTCCATTGAAATGAATGAGAGCAATATCAAAGATAATATTCTGCAAAGGCTTATCCGTTCGCTTGTGAGAATTTTCTCGCCAATGCTATAATTAAAATACCGTGCTGAAAATCAAATCAGCACGGTTGTTTCATTTCATAAGCTCATCTGTAAGCCGTATGATTTCAGGAGCGATTTTTTCATGCTCTTTTTTCGTCACATAGTTGTAAAGCGGATACGCAAGAGATACAGCTGCAATGCCGATTACTCCGACTATAATCCCAAGTATGAAAAGCTCTGTCCATACCATACACATAGACATTCCCGTTCCGAGAATAAGCGCACCGATAATTCCGACAACAAGAGAAACCACCGTACCCTTTTGCGTTACGCCTGCGTCAAGACGGCGAAGCTGTTCCATTTTGTCAGCCTCTTTAGGCGCATATTTTTCTCGGATTTTCTTTATTTCCTCCTGCTCTTTGGCAGAGTAGGTATAGCTGAAGGTTTCCTTATTCTCCATAGTTATCATTCTCCATAATTCTTTTAATTTCTCTCGAGTTTTTTACAATGCTGTATACGGACATCGTTACAATGATAATGCTCACGCCTGCACCTGTCAGCATTATAAAAATCTGCTTGTTTTCGTTTGACATATCCTTGCCGAACTGCGAAAACATTGCTGTTTCCAAAGACAGCATCGAAACAAGTGCCGCCGCCATATTTATAATCTTAGTCATTGACATCACGGGGCTTCCAAGCTTTCTGTATTTTATAAGATTGATGATTGCGAGGGTTGTGATGTAAAAGGTGTATGCCGCCATAACATAAATCAGTATGCCGTGATATTCATAACCCTTGTTCTGATACAGGATCATCAGAACCGCACCCGACAAAGCAAGATTCACCGTCAGCAAAATGTATCCGCAGAGTCTTGAGCGGCGAAGCTCCCTGAAACGGTCGTTACCGATACCTGTGCGGTTCACAAAGCGTACCAGCAGAAACCGCATTACCGCTAAAATCGTGTAGTAAAAGGCAAGTACGAAAAACCAAGCCGTATGGTATAAAAAGCCAAGCACAACATTCAGTGCAACGTACAGGAGATTTACCCCAAGTGAGCCGTAAAGCGAAACGTGAGTTCTGAATTTCATATCGGTCATAAGCCGTTCGCCTACGGGATTGTCATAAACACGCTTTTTTGCAGATTTGTAATGCTTGGGGATTACCCTTATGCACCGCATAACAACCGTAGTCAGCGCGTAAAATGACAGCACATAGGTAAAATATGCGACAGGGTGTGCTTCGTATCCACCGATAAATGTGTAAACAAGAGCCGCTGTGCATAAGGGAATAAGCAGAGCGATTATCCACAAAGGCGGGTAGAGATATTTAATCAGCTTTTTCCATTCCAATGTTGTCACCCCTCTTTAGCCTTACGGTAAATGTACTGCCCATTCCGACCTTGCTTTCAACGGCAATTTCTCCGTTCATAATATCAACAACACGCTTTACAAGTGCAAGTCCCAGACCGTTCCCCTTCATAGCGTGAGAGGTATCGCCCTGATAGAATTTTTCAAAGATGTGTGCACCTGTTTCAGCAGAAATCCCACAGCCTGTATCGGAGATTTTTATTGTTGCACAGCTTTCGTCAGCGGTAAGGGAAATCAACACCGTACCGCCACTTTCGGTGAATTTGAACGCATTGGAAAACAGGTTGTTCCATACAAGTCCAAGCAACTCGGAGTCGGAATTGATGTTAATTTCGTCCTCAATGTCCGTTTCGATTTCAATGCCTTTCTGCTCCCATATCTCCTCAAACTGCAAAAGCGATTGACAAAGCTGTTCGCTTAAATCAAACCGTTCCGATACGGGAAAAATCTGCTGATTTTCAAGTTTGTTGAGCTTCAGAATATTGGTGATAAGGCTTGCAAGTCTGCGTGAATTATCAGTAATTCCCTTTGCGTATTCAATACGCTTTTCATCGGGCAAATCGGGAGACCCCAGCATTGTTCCGTAGTTCTGCATTACCGCAAGAGGTGTTTTCAGCTCGTGAGAAACATTTGCTATAAAGTCGGTGCGCAGCATTTCAACGCTCCCAAGCTCCTGCGCCATTTTATTAAAGCAGTCAATGATGCTGTTGAAGCTTTCGTATGCATAATTATCTCCGAAAGACTCTATACGCACGGAAAAATCTCCGCTTGTAATTTTTTCGCCTGCGGAAATAATACGCTTTGTGGGACGGTCAACCATAAGCTTTCTGCGCATAGCGTCAATTACCGTGAAAAGCAGGCTTATAAGCAGAACGTTTCCGAAGGTGAGCTTTGCTGCCGCTGAAATATTCTCTTCAGTAAAAGTCAGGTCAAGAGTGTCAGCCATTACCGTTATAAACAGCGTCATACAGCAGGTTACTACAAACGCTGCAAGGAGAAAGAACACAAACCAATTGCTGATGCCGTGAAGTATTTTTTTGTAATTCACTTTATCACCGCCTTGTAGCCCAGACCGTGAACGGTTACGATTTCAAAGTCGGTACATTCCGACAGCTTACTGCGTAGCTTTGTCATATATACATCAACGGCACGGGGAGCAGTTTCGGTATCTGCGTCCCAGAATTCGTCCATAAGCTGAGTGCGTGTAAAAGTCTTTTTCGGATATGACAAAAGCTTGTAGAGAATTGAGAATTCTCTTGTTGTCATAGATATTTCTTCGTCACCGAGATAAGCTGTATGCTCGTCAGCGTCCATAACAAAACTGCCGATTTCAAGCTTTCTGCTTGAAGCAATCTTTGCACGTCGCAGAAGCGCACCTATACGCAGAAA
>JAFQIY010000040.1 GCA_017415165.1 Oscillospiraceae bacterium
GGGTGTCCCGCCATTTTTTAAGTAATAGGTAATAGTGAATAGTGAATAGGTGTGGAACGCTGTCGCGTTTTGTTCCGCTTCGCTATATTTTTTCAATCGGGTGCGGGTGTCCCGCCATTACTTCTTCACTATTCACTATTACCTATTACTTCAATTTCATATCCGAGGTGATAAAATGATTTATGTAACAAGCGATTTACACGGCTACCCATTGGAAAAATTTATCGATATGCTGAAATCCGTCAATTTCTCTGAGGCTGATACCTTATATATCCTCGGTGATGTTATCGACCGCGGCAAGGACGGCATAAAGCTTCTCAAATGGTGTATGCAGCAGGACAATGTTGAATTTATTTTAGGTAACCACGAGGCTATGCTGCTTTCGTGCGATTTCCTTTTTGATGAAATAACAGACTCTTCCATTGCCTCTCTTAACGGTAAGAAGTTAGACATCTTCTCAAACTGGCAGGCAAACGGCGGTATGCCCACCATAGAAGCACTTTCGGCAATGAGCAAAGAGGAAATAAAATATATCCTCGAATATCTGCGTGAAGCACCCTTGTTTGAGGCTATTTCTGTAGGGGACAGAGATTTTATTCTGTGCCATTCGGGACTGGGAAATTTCAGCAAGGATAAAAAGCTGTCACAATACACTCCCCACGAATTGCTCTGGACCAGACCTACCTTGTATACAGACTATTTTGACAACGGTATAACGGTAATTTTCGGACACACACCAACCGTTTTTCTCGGTGAAAAATACACCCGAAGAGCGTGCTTTTCCGAAACCTGGATAAACATAGACACCGGAGCCGCCTTAGGCTACGCCCCGATGCTTTTAAGGCTTGACGATATGAAAGCATTTTATTTCTGAAAAATAAAACAAAATCTTAAAATCAGCAATATACTTTACTTAATACGAATTTTGTGTTAAACTGATTTTATTATATAAAAAGGAAGTTTTATTATGAGCAGTATAATTTACGGTATAACTGCCGTAGTTGCACTTGCTTTGGTTATAGGGTATCTGGTGTCCGTGAAGAAAAAAGACACCTGGCTGTTTCTGCTCTTTATAAGCGTGCTTCTTGTAAATGTGGGATATTTTTCAATCTCCGTTTCGCGTATACTTGAAGAAGCACTTTTAGCAAACAGAGTTTCCTACCTCGGCTCGGTATTTCTCCCCTTGTGTATGTTTATGTCCCTTGCAGACATATGCCGTATCAGAATTCCCAAGGGCGTAACCGCAGTATTGCTGTGTATAAGCGCAGCTGTTTTTATTCTTGCGGCAAGTCCCGGATATTGTGACCTGTACTATAAGGAGGTCACCCTCGAAATAATTGACGGCACGGCAAGACTTGTAAAGATATACGGCAAATATCATATTATATATTTCTTCTATCTGTTCACCTATTTTGCATCAATGCTTGCAATGGTGGCTTTTGTGATAATCAAAAAGAAAATCACCTCTCACAAGTATGCCTCCCTGCTTATAAGTGTTGTTTTCTTAAATATCCTGATATGGCTTCTCGAGCAGCTTATTTCCGTTGACTTTGAATTTCTTTCAATTTCATATATCGTGAGTGAAACAATGCTTCTTTTCCTGTTCAGCATAATGAAGGATTTTGATGCACTGAAAAATGAAAAAACTGAAGCCGAAAAGGAAGCTGCTCAGCTAAGCACGCAAGCTCCTGCCGACAACACAGCACCAACACAAACACAGGAAGATAATCTTGTTCTCTCCGAACAGCTTGAAGATATTATTGCTCTCTGGCAGCCGTCAGAAGCTCTGACAAGCCGTGAAATCGAAGTTCTGACACTTTTGCTTGATAACTGCAAGCGAAAAGAAATAGCCGAAAGGCTTTGTCTGTCGGAAAATACGGTAAAAACACATACATCTCATATTTTCAATAAGCTCTCGGTCAAAGACAGAAGCGAGCTTATTGAAAAAGCAAACGGAATACTTTTAAGCAAATAAATTTGTGATTATATTTCTTGTTCGGAATAATAATTGTGATATCACCCCTTTTTTGCGTTAAATCACCCCTTACGGATGCTGAGGGGTGATTTTTTTATATTGTACTTACGCTATAATGTATGCAAGGGAGTTATACCCAAAAAAAGAGTAAAAGGAGAATTTTTTATGAAAAAGAAGCTTTTAGTTTTATTTTTCATATTGGTGATGGCGCTGTCTGCATTGTCTTTGACAGCAAATGCGGCTACCGAAATAAGTGTCATAGGAGTCCAGAATCTGCGTACTCCTCTTGCAGGTAGCACACCTGACTACACTATAGACTATGTTAACGGCAATTTAGTTTCAAAACAAATTGTTGACGGTCAACAGGTCAACGGAATTGTCTGGTATGAGCTTCGGCAGATAAATGCAGGCTCAACACCGGTTGAAGTGCAGATGAGCAAGACCGACACATTCGAGCTCGGCAAATCATACCGTGCGCGTATTTATGTAATGCCCACGGGAACTGCTGTTTTTAGTAACAGTGTATCTGCAAGAATATATGAATTGACCTCAGATACACCGGAAATGGGCTACAAGACTGCAGCAGTAACAACACCGACGGGTAACACATCCTCGGATTACAAGGTAGTTACTGCCGACTATAAATGCACTATGTCTGCCATTGATACTGTTGAAATCACAGGTCTTAAAATCCCCAGACCGGGCGAATTCCCCGATAATGACTGTAATATTCTTGCAGACGGTGTATACCTTAACGGAACAATTGACTGGTCGCATAAGGTCGGCAACAACTATGAGTCAATGAATTATACAACCGCCTTTGAAACAGGTGAAACCTATAAAGTTACATTCTGGCTGAGAACAGAATTTGAAAACGGCTATTGGTTCAAAACAGATTCTCACGGAGAAAATGTAGCTGAGGTTCTTGTCAACGGAATTCCTTGCACAATTTGTGATACTTATTCGGTAGATTATGTCCGCGGCATTGAATGTGAATTCTATGTTTCTTCAGAACTTATCAGCAATATTGATATTGTGGGCATATCCACTCCCATTGCGGGTACGGTGCCCGACTATGAAGCTGCCCCCGCAGCAGCAGGCTACGATATTATCAATTTGTTCTGGCTGGACGAAACATTAAAGAGTGAACTTATAAGCGGCGGTATGACATATGTGAATGCTGTTGCTCAGGCAAAGCTCGTTAAAGGTGACGGGAAGGTTTTTGAGGAAGGCCACGAGTATTTGGTTTGCATTACGGTTCAGCCTCAGACAGGCTATGAAATTGATTATGACGCAGAGGATTATCTTTATTATGCCGCAACGGTAAACGGCAAGCAGGCGGATGAAGGCAGCGGATACAGGGGAGAGACAGCCTCCTTTGACTGCAGCTTCGGCTTACCTGTAATACAGTCAATTTACAATGTGGATGTCACAGGTGTAGAAGGTCCTCTTGCAGGAAAAACACCCGATTATGACGCTGTTTGCGGTGCGGACAGCTACAAGCTTGTTGATATGTTCTGGATTGACAACACCGAGAGAGAGGCTCTCATTAATGCAGGTGCAACCTATGTAGAGGCTTCGCTGCAGGCAAAGCTTACCAAAGGTGACGGAAAAACATTCAAGGCAGGTCACGCCTACAGCGTACATTTTGAGGTTGAGCCCTGCAAAAACTATGAAATAGACTATGATCCCTCAGATAACGATGTTCTTTATTACAGAGCGACTGTAAACGGCCTGGATGCCAAGGAAAGCAGCGGCAACAGAGGCGATAATGCCGGCTTCTCCTATGCTTTTGCTGCTACGACCTATTTAGGCATTTCCTCTGTTACAGCAGACGGCTTTGATGCTCCCGTTGCAGGAAATACTGTTGATGTGATAGGCTCTGTTGCCGGTACAGGTATACAGCTCAAAAAATGCTATTGGTATGATCTTACAGCAGGTAAAACGCTTGCAAATGATGCAAAGTTTGAAGCAGGTCATAAATACAGACTCATTATTTCTGTTACTGCAAAAGAAAACTATCTTTTTGCAACAAATGATTCAGGTTATCCCGATTCAACAAAACTGACTGTAACAGTCAACGGAAATACAGCAACGGTTTCTTCTACAGTCGGTTCAGCTACGACTATGACATTCCGCTATACATATGATCACACCTGTGAATTTACTCAGGTTAAAAGTAAGGCTCCCACCTGTTCGGCACAGGGAAAGAATGCATACTATAAGTGCTCCTGCGGCAAATTCAGCGAAGATTCAGCAGGTGCTAAGCCTATTGCGGATATTGACAGCTGGGGTAATATCGCTGTAAATGCAAGCAACCATACCTACAAAACAAACACAACAAAAGCAACACTTACAACGAACGGAAGCATAGTAACAGCTTGTACTCTCTGCGGTGATGTGAAGTCAACAAAGACTATCAGCTATCCCAAGACAATTGCTCTTTCCGCAACCACTCTTACATTCAATGCTTATGCAAGAACTCCCGCAGTTACGGTTAAGGATGCTGACGGAAAAACTCTTGTTAAAGATACAGACTACACTGTAGCATATGCATCGGGCAGAAGAAATGTCGGCACATACAATGTTACCGTAACAATGAAAGGTAACTACACAGGCACAAAGACACTTTCATTCAAGATTGTTCCTATGGATATTTCAAAGTGTACCGTTAAGCTTTCTGCAACAAGTCTTACATATAACGCAAAAGTAAGAACTCCCGCAGTTACAGTAACAAACGCAAACGGCGCAAAGCTTACACAGGATACGCATTACACTGTAACATATGATACAGGCAGACGAAATGTCGGAACATATAATGTTACTGTCAAGCTGAAAGGTAACTATACAGGTACAAAGACACTTTCATTTAATATTAATCCTATGGATATTTCAAAGTGTACCGTAAAGCTTTCTTACACAAGCACCACCTATAACGGCAATGTAAGAGCTCCCTCGGTGACTGTAACAAATGCAAACGGAGCAAAGCTTACCAAGGATACTCACTACACCGTAACATACGCCTCGGGAAGAAAGAATGTAGGTACATACAATGTTAAGGTAACAATGAAAGGCAACTACACAGGCACTAAGACACTTTCTTTCACAATCAAGCCTATGGATATTTCAAAGTGTACCGTAAAGCTTTCTTACACAAGCACCACCTATAACGGCAATGTAAGAGCTCCGTCGGTGACTGTAACAAATGCAAACGGAGCAAAGCTTACCAAGGATACTCACTACACCGTAACATATGCCTCGGGCAGAAAGAATGTAGGTACATACAATGTTAAGGTAACAATGAAGGGCAACTACACAGGCACAAAAACACTTTCCTTCAAAATTAAGCCGATTAATATTTCAACTTGTACAGTAAAGCTTTCAACCACAAGCTACACATATAACGGATATGTAAAAACTCCTACCGTTACCGTAACAAATTCCTACGGAACAAAGCTTACCAAGGACACACACTACACCGTAACATACGCTTCGGGCAGAAAGAATGTAGGTACCTATAAGGTTACCGTAACAATGAAAGGTAACTACACAGGCACAAAGACACTTACATTCAAGATTAATCCCCCGAAAACTACTGTCGCTTCACTTACTGCCGGAACAAAGAGTATAACCGTTGCAGTTACAAAGAAAACAACCCAGACAAC